>NZ_JBICTY010000003.1:83957-303183 GCF_043197895.1 Cryptosporangium sp. NPDC048952
GCGGGAGGTCCGGTGCGGCGCGGGCGTCGCCGCGGGAGGTCCGGTGCGGCGCGGGCGTCGCCGCGGGAGGTCCGGTGCGGCGCGGGCGTCGCCGCGGGAGGTCCGGTGCGGCGCGGGCGTCGCCGCGCGGGGTGCTTCGCGTAGGAGTTCACCGAAGGAGTGCCCGCGGTGGCTCCGATGTCGACGTGCCCGATTGGTCGGGGGCTCACCGCGAGTTGTCGGGCCTACGACCGATTTGCGGGCCTACCTCGGCCGATCGTTGGGCCGGGAACTCGTCGTTAGCCGGAAAACCCGTCGGGGCCGACGTGTTGCGGCCGCGTCAGATCGTCTTCACTCGTCGTGAACGCTCTGACCGGGCCGCCCGGACGGACGGGCCGAAGGCTCGGCTCACACAGTCCGCGATCCCGGCCATCGGCAGTACTTTCCGCGCATCGGCCACTGACCGCCGCGGCGTTCTTTGGGTGCCCCCGGCAGGATTCGAACCTGCGCCCCCGCCTCCGGAGGGCGGTGCTCTATCCCCTGAGCTACGGGGGCTCAGGAACGGCTAAAGCCTAGCAGCCGCCGCGTGAAGCTTGTGCATCGGGCGGGATCAGCGGGTGGCTGTGGTGCCGTTGCTGCATGTGGCGCCCGGCTCGATCGACGCCTCGATGCGGTACTTCTCGAGGAAGGCGTCGATGCGGTCGTCGGCGGCGTCGCCGACCTTCAGTTGGTAGCCCCAGGCTTGGAGGGAAACCGGCTGGTCGAGGCCGGGGAAGGGGCTCATCAGCGTGTAGTCGTTGCCCTTCACCTTGGTGGCCAGATCGGCGACCTGGTCGGCCGGGAGGTCGGGGCGGTAGGTGATCCAGACGGCGCCGTGTTCGAGGCTGTGGACGGCGTTCGGGTTGCCGATCGGGGCGGCGTAGACGTCGCCCTGGCAGTTCTGCCATTCGGCGGCGTGGTTGCCGCCTACCGGCGGGGACACCGGGTAGGTGACGTCGCCTACGACGTGCTGTTGGGTGAGCATGTCGGGTCGGGTAGCGCGGTAGTCGACTACGCCGTCGATGGCGGCGGTTGCGGTGCCGGTGGCGGTGTTGGCGCTGTCGCGCAGGAGGAACAGGCCGGCGACGGCTGCGCCGCCGCAGAGCGCGAGCACGACGACGACACCGATCACGATGCCGGCGATGAGTTTGCCGTTGCTCTTCTTGGGTGCGGGTGCGCCTGGATAGCCCGGTGCGCCTGGATAGCCCGGTGCGGGCTGTGGGTAGCCGCTGGGCGGGTAACCGCCGGCCGGGTAGCCGGGGTGCGCGGCTGGGTCTGGGTAGCCGGGGTGTGTTGTGGCGCCGGGCTGCGTCGGAAAGGGCGGCTGTGCTGGGAATCCGGGCTGTCCGGGGCCGGGCGGCGCTGAGTAGCCGGGGTACTGGGAGGCTCCCGGCGGTGCCGGAAAGCTCGGAGGGGGAGGAAGCGGCGGAGTCGCCGCCCCCTCGGGCGGCGGCATGGGTGCCGCGCTCTCGGCGCCGCTGGTGGGGACCGGGTCGGCCGCGCCGAACGGGCCGCTCGCAGGGGGCGGGCTGTCTGTGGGGGGCGGGGATTTGGCGGGAGGTGAGCCGTCGGTGGGAGACGGGGGCTTGGCGGGGGTGCCGTCTGGTGGTGTCCAGCTCATTTCGACCCGCTCAAGCGCTTCTGCTCCTGCTGCAAGGCGTCGATCTCCGACTCCTGCGACTGTTTGATCTGGTTCGCCAGGTACAGCACCTGGTCGTCTTTCGCCTGTTCGAGCGCGGCGTCGGCCATGTGGATGCCGCCCAGGTGGTGCGCGATCATCAGCTTGATGAACAGCTGATCCCTCGCGGTGCCGGTGAGCGTACGCAGCTGCTGGAGCTGCTCGTCCGTGGCCATGCCCGGCATTCGCCCGTCGACGATCAGAGCACGGCCGCCGTCCGGCATCCAGGCCATCTGGGGTTCCGTGGTCGTCGGGTTCAGGTCCCAGTTCCGCAGCCAGCCGATCATCAGGCCGATCTGGGCCTGCTGGGTGAGCGTGATGTCGACGGAGATTTGACGGAGCGGGGCGTCGTCGGTGACCCGGTATTCCAGGGACGCCATCGTCACGGCCTGGGCGTGGTGGGTGAGCATGTCGCGGGTGAAGCCCGCGTCGGCCGAGTCGTCGGCGGGGCGGTGGGGGAGGCCGACCCAGACGCCGATGCCGAAGCCGATGGCCAGCACGAGGACGCCGGCCATCGCGGCGCGGAAGATCCGCGTCTTCCGCCCGGCCCGCGACCGCCCGCCTTCCGCGTCGTCGTCGCCCTCGTCGAGGTCCGCGTCCCCGTCGTCGTCCATGTACGCGGACGACGACGCGGCGCGCGTTTCCAACGCGCCGGGGAGGGCGGCGGCGTCGGCCGACATGTCGGCTGCTTCCAGCTCGTCGAGCCGACGCCGCGCGCTCGCGAACCCCCGTCCGTGCGCCACTACGTGCTCCGAATCAGCTGCCGGTGTTCGCGTCCGCGTCGCCGTTCTCCTGCGGCGTGTCACCGGTCACGGTGACGCCGTTGGAGCAGGCCGCGCCGGATTCGACGCTCGCGTTCAGCCGGAACTGGGTGATGAACTCGTCGATCCGCTTGTCGCTCGCGTTGTCGACCTTGAGCTGCAGGCCCCAGGCCTGCAGGGAGATCGGCTTGTCGAGCCCCGGGTACGGGCTCATCAGCATGTAGTCCTTGCCCTTGACCTTCTTGGCCAGCTCCTCGATCTGAGCGGCCGGGAGGCTCGGGTTGTAAGTCACCCACACCGCACCGTGCTCGAGGCTGTGCACCGCGTGCTCGTTCGGGATCTGCTTGGTGTAGACGTCGCCCTGGCAGTTTTCCCACGACCCGTTGTGGTTGCCACCCGCGGGCGGGCTGGTCGCGTACTTGACCTTGCCGGTGACGTGGTTCCGCTCGGTGACCCACTTCGCGTCTTGCGCGCGGTAGTTCTGCATGCCGTCGATCTGCTGCGCGCGACGCTCACCGAACGGCTGGCTGGCGTCCCACGAGTACCAGATGCCGTAGCCGACGATGCTCAGCGCCACGATGCCGACGATGCCGCCCAGGACGATGTTTCCCCAGGGCAGGCCCGTGCTCTTGACTTTCACCGGCTGTCGGCCGCGGCCACCGCCGCCCTTGCCGGCCGGACCCTTGCCCGGCCCACGGCCGCCCGGGCCCTTGCCGCCGCCGGATCCGCCGCGCCCGGGTGCGGTCTTCGCGCCCGCCTTCGTCCCCGTGGCCTTTGCCCCGGTCGTCTTCGCAGCGCCGGGCTTGGAAGCCCCGGCCTTCGCAGCCGCCTTCGGCGCGCCCGCCTTCACAGCCGAGTTCGCAGCGCCAGCCTTCGCCGCGCCACCCTTGGCCGTGCCCGCCTTGGCCGCGGTCGCCTTCGTCCCGGTCGCCTTGCTCGCGCCCGGCTCCGCCGAGCCAGCCGCATCCGCGCCCGGCTCCGCCGAGCCAGCCGCATCCGCAGGAGCAATGGTCGCGTCAGCGGTCTTCTCGCGCGTCAAACCGATCGCGTCGGAATCCGAGATCACGTCGGTATCCGAGATCACGTCGGGAGCCGAGGAAGCCGACGGCTCGTCGGTGATCGCTTCGTCGCTGGCAGGAGCCGTGGGTTCGACGCTCTTCGGAGCGGGCGACTTACCGGAGGAGCCGCGCTGCGGCCGCTTGCCGGAACCGGACCTGCGCTGCGTGCTGTTGGACGGCATGGGACCTTTCATGACTTCCGTGCGCGGGCTCGCTCTACCAACGAAGCCTCAGGGAGGGTGCTCACCGAAACCCGACCGATCAACGATCATCGGCCACGCCTCGTTCCGCGCGCTCGCCCGAAGGGCACGGGCACGCGTGCGCTCGCCCCACGGTAGCGGGCGGGGCTGTCCTACGACGCTCGATAGCATGACGTAGTGACTCCCGATGCCCTTTCGGCCGCGATCCTGACCGCGGCGCGTGCCGTCTTCGCCGACCGCGGACTCGACTCCGCGGTACTGCCCGACTCGGTGGCGGTGGAGCGACCGCGCAACCCGGAGCACGGCGACTACGCCACGAACATCGCGCTCCAGGTAGCGAAGCGAGCCGGCGCCAAACCGCGCGATCTGGCCGGGTGGCTCGCCGAGGCGCTCCAGAGCACGGACGGCATCAAGACCACCGACGTCGCCGGCCCCGGCTTCCTCAACATCACGCTCGACGCCGCGGCGCAGGGCGAACTGGCGCGCACGATCGTGACGAGGGCCGAGACCTACGGCCGCACGGACACGCTGCAGAAAAAGCGCATCAACCTCGAGTTCGTCTCGGCGAACCCGACCGGACCGGTACATATCGGCGGTGTTCGCTGGGCGGCGGTCGGTGACTCGCTGGCCCGCCTGCTCGAGGCGTCCGGCGCCGAGGTCACCCGCGAGTACTACTTCAACGACCACGGTGCGCAGATCGACCGGTTCGCCAAGTCGCTCCTCGCGGCGGCGAAAAACGAGCCCACGCCCGAGGACGGTTACGGCGGCGACTACATCGCCGAGATCGCGGCCCAAATACAACAGGCCCATCCCGACGTGATGCAGAGCGACGACCCGCAGGAAGCTTTCCGCCAAAAGGGCGTGGACCTCATGTTCGACGAGGTGAAGCGCAGCCTGCACGACTTCGGCGTCGATTTCGACGTGTACTTCCACGAGAACTCGCTGTTCGAGTCCGGTGCCGTCGAGCGGGCCGTCGCCACGCTGCGTGAACATGGTCACATCTACGAGAAGGACGGCGCGGTCTGGCTGCGCACCACCGACTTCGGTGACGACAAGGACCGTCCGATCATCAAGAGCAACGGCGAGGCCGCGTACATCGCCGGTGACGCCGCGTACTACCTCGACAAGCGGGCTCGCGGCTTCGAGATCTGCATCTACATGCTCGGTGCCGACCACACGGGTTATGTCCAGCGGCTGCGGGCCCTCGCGGCCTGCGCCGGCGACGACCCCGACTACAACATCCAGGTGTTGATCGGGCAGCTGGTCAACCTGGTCAAGGACGGTCAGCCGGTCCGGATGTCCAAGCGGGCCGGCACGGTCGTGACGATGGCCGAGCTGGTCGACGCGATCGGCGTCGACGCGTCCCGGTACGCGCTCGCGCGCTCCAGCGTCAACCAGACGATCGACATCGACCTCGACCTCTGGGCCCGGCGCACCAACGACAACCCGGTGTTCTACGTCCAGTACGTCGCGGCCCGGACGGCGGCCGTCATCCGGAACGCGAAAGACGTCGGCATCGTGCTCGACGAGAGCACGTTCAAGCCCGAACTGCTCACCCACGAGCGCGAATCGGCGCTGCTCGGTGCCCTCGGTGAGTTCCCCCGCGTCGTCGCCGGCGCCGCGGAACTGCGCGAGCCGCACCGGGTCGCCCACTACCTGGAGTCGCTCGCGGCCACCTATCACCGCTGGTACGACGAGTGCCGGGTGATCCCGAAGGGAGACGAGGAGATCACCGACCTCAACCGGACCCGGCTCTGGCTCAACGTGGCCACCCGCACGGTCGTCGCGAACGGCCTCGGCCTGCTCGGCGTGTCTGCACCGGAGCGGATGTGAACCGCCGTCGTCGGACGCCGAGCGTGTCTGCTGCTGCGTACCCGAGGGGGCGGATGTGAGGGCGCACCCGGCCGGACCCCGGCACGCAGAGGTTCTGCCCGCCGCGCACCTGGGTGGCCCGGCCCAGGACCTCAACCGGCTGGACCCAGCGATCTGGCCGGCCAACGCCACCCGGGAAAACGGCGTTCTGCACCTCGGCGGCATCGACGTCCGCGACCTGGCCGCCGAGCACGGCACGCCCGCGATCGTCCTCGACGAGGGTGACTTCCGGTCGCGGGCGAAGGCCTACGCCGAGGCGTTCGCCGGTGGCGACGTCTTCTACGCCGGCAAAGCGTTCCTGAGCCGCGGAGTCGCCCGCTGGGTGAAAGAAGAGGGCCTCCACCTGGACGTCTGCACCGGCGGAGAACTCACCGTCGCCCTCGCGGCCGGCTTCCCGCCGGAGAAGATCGCGCTGCACGGCAACAACAAGTCGCACGCCGAGCTGCAGAAAGCCGTCGAGAACGGCGTCGGACGAGTCGTGCTCGACTCCTACGTCGAAATCGTGCGCCTCGCGGACATCGCTCAAAAAGCCGGAAAGACCATCAAGGTCCTGGTCCGCGTCACCGTGGGCGTCGAGGCCCACACCCACGAGTACATCGCCACCGCCCACGAGGACCAGAAGTTCGGCTTCTCGCTGAGCGGCGGCGAGGCGGCCGAGGCCGTGGCGCGCGTGCTGCGTCAGCCCGGTCTCGAACTGGTCGGCCTGCACAGCCACATCGGGTCACAGATTTTCGACACGTCCGGCTTCGAGGTCTCCGCACACCGGCTCGTCGGGCTGCTCCGCCAGATCCGCGACGAGCACGGCGTCGAGCTGCCCGAGCTCGACCTCGGCGGCGGCCTGGGCATCGCGTACGTCGACGGCGACACTCCGATCGAGGTCGACGTCGTCGCGAAGGAGTTGCGGCGGATCGTCGAGACCGAGTGCGCGAACGCCGGGCTCCCGCTGCCGCGCCTCGCGGTGGAGCCGGGCCGCGCGATCGTCGGCCCGGCCGGCGTCACGCTGTACGAGGTGGGCACGGTCAAGCCGGTCGAGGTCGGCACCGGCACGCGTACCTACGTCAGCGTCGACGGTGGCATGAGCGACAACCTGCGCACCGCGCTCTACGACGCCGAATACACGTGCGTGCTCGCCTCGCGCGCCAGCGACGCACCGCCGATGCTGGCCCGCGTCGTCGGCAGGCACTGCGAGAGCGGGGACGTCGTCGTGAAGGACGTCTGGCTACCCTCCGACACGGTGCCGGGCGACCTGCTGGCCGTCGCCGCCACCGGCGCGTACTGCCGGAGCATGGCCAGTAACTACAACCACACGCCGCGTCCGCCAGTGGTCGCGGTGGCTGACCGGGCCGCCACGGTCCTGGTCCGCCGTGAGACGGAGGACGACCTCATGCGGCTGGACGTCGGATGAGCAAGGAGCCTGCCAAGCAACCTTTGAAGGTTGCGATTCTCGGTTGCGGCACGGTCGGCCGTGAGGTCGTCCGTCTACTGCAAACTCAGTCCGACGATCTGAGGGCGCGCATCGGTGCGCCGCTGGAGATCGCCGGGATCGCGGTGCGCCGCGGCGGCCGCGACCGTGGTGACCTGGGCATCGACCCCGCGCTGTTCACCACCGACGCCCACGCGCTGGCGGTGCGCGACGACGTCGACCTGGTCGTCGAGGTCGTCGGCGGCATCGAGCCGGCCCGCAGTTGGCTGGTCGACGCGCTGAAGGCCGGCAAGTCCGTGGTGAGCGCGAACAAGGCGCTGCTGGCCGAGGACGGCGCGACGCTGCAGGACGCCGCCGCGGCCGGGGGAGCAGACCTCTACTACGAGGCCTCCGTCGCCGGTGCGATCCCGATCATCCGGCCGCTGCGCGAGTCGCTGCACGGCGACCGGGTCACCCGCGTGACCGGCATCGTCAACGGGACGACGAACTACATCCTTTCCCAGATGGACTCCACCGGCGCCGGCTTCAACGAGGCGCTGGACGAGGCCACCGAGTTGGGTTACGCCGAGGCCGACCCCACCGCGGACATCGAAGGCTTCGACGCCGCCGCCAAGGCCGCGATCCTCGCGTCGCTGGCGTTCCACACCCGTGTCACGGCGGCCGACGTCTACCGCGAGGGCATCACCGAGGTCACCGCCGCGGATGTGGCGAGCGCGAAGGCCATGGGCTCGACGGTGAAGCTGCTCTGCATCGCCGAGCGGCACCTCGACGAGAACGGCGGGGAGTCGGTGAGCGTCCGGGTGCACCCGGCGATGCTTCCGCGCACGCACCCGCTCTCCTCGGTGGGCGACGCCTTCAACGCGGTCTTCGTCGAGGCCGACGCCGCTGGTCAGCTGATGTTCTACGGGCGGGGCGCCGGTGGCGCGCCCACCGCCAGTGCCGTGGTGGGCGATCTGGTCGCGGTGGCACGCAACCGGCTGGCAGGCGCCCGCGCCACCGCCGAGTCGCCCTACGCGGACCTGCGCATCCGCACGGTCGCCGACGCGCTCACGCGCTACCACATCTCGCTCGACGTCGCGGACAAGGCGGGTGTGCTCTCCGAGGTGGCAGCCGCCTTCGCCGGTCACGACGTCAGCATCTCCACGGTCCGGCAGGAGGGGCGTGGCGACGACGCGACGCTCGTGGTCGTGACGCACACCGCCACCGACGCCGCACTCGCGGCCACCGTGGACGCGTTGCGCGAACTGCCGATCGTCCGGAACGTCGTGTCCGTCATGCGAGTCGAAGGGGGAGAGGTCAGATGATTCCGGCCGGAACCACCAGGAGCGGGTCGAGACCGGCCTGGCGTGGGATCATCGAGGAGTACCGGGAGTTCCTGCCGGTCTCCGACGACACGCCCGTCATCACCCTGCGGGAAGGTGGGACGCCGCTCTTCCCGGCGCCGATCCTCTCCGACCGCACCGGGTGCGAGGTCTACCTCAAGATCGAGGGCGCCAACCCGACCGGTTCCTTCAAGGACCGCGGGATGACGATGGCGATCACCAAAGCCGTCGAAGAAGGCGCCAAGGCGGTGATCTGCGCGTCGACCGGAAACACGTCGGCGTCGGCCGCCGCGTACGCGGCGCGCGCCGGGCTGGTCTGCGCGGTGCTCGTGCCGCAGGGCAAGATCGCGCTCGGCAAGATGGCGCAGGCGCTGGTCTACGGCGCAAAGCTGTTGCAGGTCAACGGCAACTTCGACGACTGCCTGCAGTTGGCGTCGAAGCTCGCGCTGGAGTACCCGGTGAGCCTCGTGAACTCGACGAACGAGTTCCGGCTCGAGGGGCAGAAGACCGCGTCGTTCGAGATCGTCGACGCGCTGGGCGACGCACCCGACGCGCACTTCCTGCCGGTCGGCAACGCCGGGAACATCACCGCGTACTGGCGTGGGTACGTGCAGACCGCTCAGCACGGCTGGGCGTCGAAGAAGCCGGTCATGCGTGGGTTCCAGGCCGCAGGGGCGGCGCCGCTGGTGTCCGGTGAGGTCGTGCGCGAGCCGTCGACGATCGCGACCGCGATCCGGATCGGCAACCCGGCGTCCTGGACGAAGGCGATCGCGGCGCGCGACGAGTCGGGCGGCAACATCGAGGCCGTCACCGACCGCCAGATCCTGGCGGCGTACCGGCTGCTCGCCCGCTCCGAGGCCGTGTTCGTCGAGCCGGCGTCGGCGGCGTCCGTGGCGGGCCTGCTCGCCGCGTCCGAGGCCGGGACGCTGGAGCGCGGCCAGCGGGTCGTCTGCACTGTCACCGGCAACGGCCTGAAGGACCCCGACTGGGCCATCTCCGGAGCCCCCGCGCCCCGCACGGTCCCCGTCGACGCCGCCGTAGCAGCAGCCGAGCTGGGCCTCGCGTGAGCGCGGCGCCGTCGGCCGGCAGCCCGTCGGCCGCGGCCACGGGCGCGCCGGCTACGGCGGCCGGGGCCCCGCAGGCCGGGGCCGGTGCGGCTGCCGAACGGCCGACGTTCGAACGTGCGGCGGTGGTCGTACGACCACCGGCGACGACCGCGAACATCGGGCCGGGGTATGACGCGCTGGGTGCGGCGCTGAGTTTGCACGACGAGATCGAGATGGCGGTCGTCGACAGCGGGCTGAGCGTCGAGCTGGCCGGCGAGGGCGCGGACGACCTGCCCCGCGACGAGCGTCACCTGCTGGTCCGCGCGGCCCGCGCGGCGTTCGACCGCCTCGGTGGCCAGCCGTCCGGGCTCCGGCTGCGCTGCGTGAACCGCATTCCGCAGGCCCGCGGCCTCGGTTCCTCCTCCGCCGCGGTGGTCGGCGGCATCGTGGCGGCCCGCGGCCTGGTGGCGAACGGCGTCGAAATTCTTGACGACGCAGCCGCGCTGGCGCTGGCCGCCGAGATCGAGGGCCACCCCGACAACGTGGCGCCGTGTCTGCTGGGCGGCGTCACGATCGCCTGGACCGACGAGGTGACCGGCCTGGCCCAGGCCGCCCGGATGGATCCGGTGGCCGGACTGCACCCGGTGATCTGCGTCCCCACAACGCGCGGTTACACCGCGGAGAGCCGCAGCCTCCTGCCCGCAGAGGTGCCGCACGCCGAGGCCGCGGCCAACGCCGGCCGAGCTGCGCTGCTGGTCAGGGCCCTGACAGCGGTCCCAGAACTGCTGCTGCCCGCGACCAGGGACTGGCTGCACCAGGACTACCGCCGCCCGTCGATGCCGCAGAGCCTCGAGCTCGTCGACGCTCTGCGCGCCGAAGGCATCCCGGCCGTCGTGAGCGGCGCCGGCCCGACAGTGCTCGCGTTCGCGCGGACGCCCGAGACGGATGATGTGGAGGCGGTTGCGGCGAAGGTTGCCGGTTCGGCTACCTTTGCGGTAACCGCGGTGAGCGTTTCGACGCTCGGTGCGGTGGCTAACCTGATCCCGAGCCTTGACCAGCAGTGATGCGGGTGTGACGTAGCCCGCAGAAGTTCCACGACGCCGTCCAGGTGCCGATGGGAACACGCCGGTGGCGGGATGTGTTGCTGCGAGTGGACTTGGACGTCTACGCTGCTAGGCAGCACAGCCGCCCTCGGGCGCGCGATCACGCCGGGCCGAGTGTCTTCTTAGAGCTCCCGCCGGCAACTCCAACCGAAGCAGCGGGGGCGGCACCTGACCGCAACCGGCGCTGAGGTCGAGCCAGAGAGCGCTCCACCACGGCACCCTCTGAGGTGGTCAGGCGTGGTTGTCCCCGAACCATCCGTCTCTTGGCGAATGGTCTCAAGACCGATCGAGAGACCGGTTGCTCCATACCCGGCCGAACGGCTAATCCAGCCGTCGCCCGTCGCAGGGAAGGACCCCCATTGAGCGACACCACAGATATCGCCCCTCAGTCGCAGGACGCTTCTGCGGCGGCGGGCACCCTGGCCCAGGCGCCGACCGTCGCTGCCGACGGGGCAGGTGCCGCCGCGGCCGGCGCCCCGGCGGCCAAGCCTCGCCGTCGGGCGGGGGGTTTGTCCGGCAAGCTGCTTCCCGAGCTGCAGCGGATGGCCGCTGAGCTGGGCATTCCGAGCACCGCCCGGATGCGTAAGAGCGAGCTCGTCGCCGCTATCGAGGCTCGTCAGGCCGGAGGCCCCGCCGCCGAGTCGGCCGCGCCCAAGGCCAAGGCCGAGAAGCCCGCTTCCGTCCGCAAGACCGTGCCCGCGCCCCGTGCTGCTGCGTCCGACGCGCCCGCCGAGCAGTCGGCCCTCCCCGTGGACGCGGAGCCCGCGGTGGCTGCCGCCGCCCCGACCCGTCGTCGTCGTGCCGCGACGCGCGCCGCCGGTGCGCCCGCGAACGACGCCCCCGTCGCGTCGGCGCCGGTCGTCACCGCCGAGCCGCAGGCCTCCGCTCCGGCGCAGGCTGCCGCTCCCGTACAGGCCGCAGCGCCCGTCGAGGTTGCTCCGGTCGAGCAGCCGGCCGTCGCCGGCACCGACGCACCTGCCGTCGAGGACGGCGCCCCGCGCAGCCGCCGCGAGCGCGGCGACCGTTCGGAGCGCACCGACCGCGGTGACCGGTCCGAGCGCACGGACCGAAGTGACCGTGGCGACCGCGGCGAGCGTCCCGACCGCGGCGAGCGTCCCGACCGCAGCGACCGCGCTGACCAGCGCGGAGACCGCGACGAGCAGCGTGACGACAACAGCCGTGACGACAACCAGGGCGGAGAGCGCCGAGAGCGTTCCCGTGACCGTCGTCCGTCGGCCGACGGCGACCGCCAGGGCGGACGCGGCGGCGACGACAGCGGCGAGCGTTCGCAGGGCGACCGCGGCGACCGCGGATCGCGCAACCGCGACCGCAACCAGGGCGATCGCAACCAGGACCGCGGTCAGAGCGACCGCAACCAGGGCGACCGCAATCAGGGCGACCGGGGCCAGAGCGACCGCAGCCAGAACGATCGCAATCAGAACGACCGGAACCAGAACGACCGGAGCCAGAACGTCGACCAGGACGGCGACGACGACGGCGAGGGCGGCAGCCGCCGTCGGCGCGGACGCTTCCGCGAGCGCAACCGTCGCGGCGGCCGCACCGACAACCGCAACGAGCGCTTCGCCGGCGACGAGCAGCAGCCGCAGGTCGCCGACGACGACGTCCTGATCCCGGTCGCGGGCATCGTCGACATCCTCGACAACTACGCGTTCGTCCGCACCTCGGGCTACCTGACCGGCCCGAACGACGTCTACGTCTCGATGTCGCAGGTCCGCAAGAACGGCCTGCGCCGCGGTGACGCGGTCACCGGTGCGGTCCGCCAGCCCCGCGAGGGCGAGCGACGCGACAAGTACAACGCGCTGGTCCGGCTCGACACCGTCAACGGTGTCCCGCCGGAGGAGGCCCGGCGGCGTCCGGAGTTCCACAAGCTCACGCCGCTGTACCCGCAGGAGCGGCTCCGCCTGGAGACCGAGCCGAACATCATGACCACCCGGGTCATCGACCTGGTCATGCCGATCGGCAAGGGTCAGCGCGCGCTGATCGTCTCTCCGCCGAAGGCCGGTAAGACCTCGGTGCTGCAGGCGATCGCGAACGCGATCGCGAAGAACAACCCCGAGTGCTACCTGATGGTCGTGCTCGTCGACGAGCGGCCCGAAGAGGTCACCGACATGCAGCGGTCGGTGAAGGGCGAGGTCATCGCCTCGACGTTCGACCGCCCGCCGTCCGACCACACGACTGTCGCGGAGCTCTCGATCGAGCGTGCGAAGCGCCTGGTGGAGCTCGGGCACGACGTGGTCGTGCTGCTCGACTCGATCACCCGCCTCGGCCGCGCCTACAACCTGGCGGCCCCGGCGTCCGGCCGGATCCTGTCCGGTGGTGTCGACTCGACGGCGCTCTACCCGCCGAAGCGGTTCCTCGGTGCGGCGCGCAACATCGAGAACGGCGGCTCGCTGACGATTCTCGCCACTGCGCTGGTGGAGACCGGTTCCACGATGGACACGGTGATCTTCGAGGAGTTCAAGGGCACGGGTAACGCCGAGCTCAAGCTCGACCGCAAGATCGCCGACAAGCGGGTCTTTCCCGCTGTCGACGTGGACGCGTCCGGCACCCGCAAGGAGGAGATCCTGCTGGCGCCGGACGAGATGGTCATCGTGCACAAGCTGCGCCGGGTGCTGCACGCACTCGAGCCGCAGCAGGCGATCGAGATGCTGCTCGACCGGTTGCGGAAGAGCTCGACGAATATCGAGTTCCTGATGCAGGTGCAGAAGACGACGGTCTCGAACGACTGACCCACTCGTTCGACACGCACGGGCCGATCCCTTTCGAGGGTCCGGCCCGTGCGGTGTTTTAGACCGTTTTGGGTAGTCTTCCCGTATGCGGAGGGGGCTGGTGATCGCGCTGGTGATGGCGTTGACGCTGACCGCCTGCGGCACCGCGACGGTGCGGTCGCGGGATGCGTCGATGCCGACCGGCGATCTGGCCGGATGGCGCCGGGTCCTGAGCGACGACTTCGCCGGCACCCGCCTGAGCAGCCGCTGGGTGGCCTACGACGGGCAACCGTCGGGCGACCCGGCCGGTTGGTTCGACCCCGCCCACGTGACCGTCTCCGGCGGCGTACTGACGATTCGCGGCGCCCACCAGAAGACCCGCAAGCGGTGGGTCACCGGCGGCATCTCCACCCAGCGCAGCCTCGAGCAGACCTACGGCAAGTACCAGGTGCGCTTCCGGGCCGACAAGGGGCGCGGAATCGCCTACGCGTTCCTGCTCTGGCCGGTCGACGACAGCTGGCCGCCGGAAATCGACTTCGCCGAGGACAACGGCGACAAGCGCGACCGCCTTTACACGACCGTGCACGCGATCGGTGGCTCCCAGATCGAGAACTCGACGAGTGCGGACTTCAGCCAGTGGCACGTGGCCGGCGTCGAGTGGACGCCGGGGCGGATCGCCTACACGATGGACGGGAAAGTCTGGGCCACCGTCCACGACGACCGGGTACCCGACCAGCCGATGGCGCTCGCGCTGCAGAGTCAGGCCTGGTATTGCGGTCACACGTGGCAGCGATGCCCCGACTCCACGACCCCCGACGAGGTGAATCTGCAGGTGGACTGGGTGGTGGCGTACGCCAGGCGCGCCGCGTGAGCGACGACACCGACTGTGAGTGCGGGCACGCCCAGCGGGCCCACCGTCACTACCGCGGCGGCACCGACTGCTCGCTCTGCGACTGCCGCCGCTACCGCAGCGCCACGGGCCTGAGCGCCTGGATCAGGGCGCGCCTGAAGCGATCCTGACCAGCGGGGAATGCGTGGTTTCCCGATGTGGTTGTCCGTCTGACACACTGGACCTCATCGGTGCCGGTTCACGCTGCGCTCCACCTGGACCCCGGCGACCCGGCACCACGAGAGAAGAGGAACCATGAAGCCCGACATCCACCCGCAGTACGTCGAGACGCAGGTCGTCTGCTCGTGCGGGAGCACGTTCACCACGCGCAGCACCGCCACCGGCGGCACGATCAACGCCGACGTGTGCTCGCAGTGCCACCCGTTCTACACGGGTAAGCAGAAGATCCTCGACACCGGTGGCCGCGTGGCTCGGTTCGAGCGTCGCTTCGGCAAGCGCCAGGCTGCCGGCGCGTCCGACAAGTAGCGTCCCGAAAGCGCCCGCCTGCCCTGAAAAGGGCAGGCGGGCGCTTTGTTTTCGTCCCGGAAGTCGCTACGAGAGAGACACGATGACCGACACCCGTACCGACCGGCTGAGCACGATCCTCGACGAATACGCGTCGCTCGAGCAGGAACTGGCCGACCCGGCGGTCCACGCCGACCAGAGCCGTGCCCGCGAGCTCGGACGCCGGTACGCCGAGCTGGGCCCTGTGGTGGCCACGGTCCGCGAGATCGAAGCGGTGCAGGGTGACCTGGAGACTGCCCGCGAGCTGGCCGCCGACGACCAGGCGTTCGCCGCCGAGGCCGACGAGCTGGCCGAGCGGCTCCCGGCGCTGGAGGCGAAGCTGCGTCAGCAGCTCCTGCCGCGCGACCCGGACGACAGCAAGGACGTCATCCTGGAGATCAAGGCCGGAGAGGGCGGCGAGGAGTCCGCGCTGTTCGCCGGCGACCTGCTCCGGATGTACCTGCGCTACGCCGAGCGCGAGGGGTGGAAGACCGAGGTCATCGACTCGACGGGTTCCGACCTCGGCGGCTACAAGGACGTCTCGGTCGCGGTGAAGAGCCGGGCGGGTGCCGAGGGTGGCGTCTGGGAGCGGCTGAAGTTCGAGGGTGGCGTCCACCGCGTGCAGCGGGTGCCGGTCACCGAGTCCGCCGGGCGGATCCACACGTCGGCCGCGGGTGTGCTGGTCATGCCGGAGGCCGAGGAGGTCGACGTCACCGTCGACCCCAACGACCTGCGGATCGACGTCTACCGGTCCTCCGGTCCGGGTGGGCAGAGCGTCAACACGACCGACTCGGCGGTGCGCATCACGCACCTGCCGACGGGCATCGTCGTGTCCTGCCAGAACGAGAAGTCGCAGCTGCAGAACAAGGAGTCCGCGCTGCGCATCCTGCGGGCCCGGCTGCTGGCGCAGGCCCGGGCCGACGCGGACGCCGCCGCGAGCGACGCCCGGCGCTCGCAGGTGCGCACTGTCGACCGCTCCGAGCGGGTGCGCACGTACAACTTCCCGGAGAACCGGATCTCCGACCACCGGGTCAATTTCAAGGCCTACAACCTCGACCAGGTGCTCGACGGAGACCTCGATGCGGTGCTCAACGCACTCGTCGAGGCCGACAACGCGGCTCGCCTGGCGTCAGCGGACTAGGACGGGGCCCGAGCATTTTCATTTCTGCGTTACCGTACGGCCACTCCGCCGCCGTCCGGGTTGCTCACAAGTCTGGCTGGGTGTGTCTGCCGACTGATTGAGCAATCCCGCGAGGAGCGCCGTGTCCGTCTTATCCAGGATCACCTGGGCTGGAACGTTTGCCTCCGTCGCGATCGCGATCGGCGTCACGCGTGCCGGCACGGCTACCGGCGCGAACCCGCCCGACGGCCCGCTGGCGCTGTGGCGTCCCGACGCCCATCACCCGGTCGGCTGGGCCGTGCTGGCGCTGTTCGGCCTCGCCGTGCTGGCGCTGGCGTTCCTGCGGCTGTACCGGCTCGCGGAGGCCCGCTCGGTCGACGTCAGCACGGTCGCGACGATCGCGGCGTGGTGGGCCGCGCCGATGCTGCTGGCGCCGCCGGTGCTCAGCCTCGACGTCTGGTCGTACTTCGCCCAGGGCATCATGGTCGGCCAGGGGCTGGACCCCTACTCGTACGGGCCGTCGCTGCTGGGCCCCGGCCACATCCTGGACCCGGTCTCGCCGGTCTGGCGCGACACCCCGGCGCCGTACGGCCCGCTGATGCTCGCGACGCTGCACGGCGTCGTGACGCTCTCCGCCGGGCACATCTCGGTCGCGGCGCTGCTGTTACGCGGACTGGTGCTGGTGGCCGTCGTCGCGGTGGCGGTGCTCGTGACGAGGCTCGCGCCCCCGGACGAGCGGGCGCTCGCGCTCACGCTGGTCGCGGCGAACCCGCTGGTCGTCGTCCACCTCGTCGGCGGTGCCCATCTGGACGCCCTACTCGGGCTGATGGCCGCGGTGACGATCTATGCGGTTCGGCGGCGCTGGTACCTCGTCGCCGCGCTGGCCGCCGCGTGCGCGTTCTCGGTGAAGCTGCCGGGCATCCTGCTCGTCGGCTACCTGCTCGCCCACCTGGTGCGGCAACCGGTTCCGATGCGGCGCCGCATGGCGGCGGTGGCGACGATCGGGATCGTGGTGCTCGGCTGCTCGCTGCTCGTTCCGCACGGGTGGGGCTGGCTCAGCGCGATGGACGTGCCGGGGCGCATCCGCATCTACTGGGCGCCGGCGTCGCTGGTCGGCTCTCTGCTGTACCTGGTCACCGGAGGATCGGTGTCGTTCACCGACACGCTGGCGCTGGCCCGGTCCGTCGTCGCGGCCGCGGGGGCGATCGCGATCGCGGGGCTGCTCTGGCGGGCCGGTGCCGAGCCGAACTGGCGCAAGGCGGGCGCGCTGGTCGGTGCCGCGCTGCTCGTGCTCGCGTCCTCGGCGCCGGTGATGCACGCCTGGTACGTGGTCTGGGGTGGCGTCCTGCTGGCGGCCTGTTCCGGTGCCCGCGCCCGCCGCTGGGCGGTCGTGCTGGGCGCCGCACTCTGCTTCAGCGCGGTCCCCGATCAGCTCGGCGGCACGCTCTGGAGCGTGCTCGCCGTCCCGCTGTGCCTGTCGCTGGTGGTCGTGGACGCCGTGCGGACGGTGTTCCCGGCGCTGACCCCACGGTGGGCACCGGCACCGGCACCGGCCGCCGTGGTCGACACCGCATAGGGTTTCTCCCGTGCAGACACCGCTGGCCCCTGCGCTCTCCGGTGCCGTCCGCCGGCTGACCGACGCCGGTGTGGCGTCACCGCGGTTCGACGCCGAGGAGCTCGCCGCGTTCGTGCTCGGCGTCCCGCGGAGTCGGCTGTTGCTGGCCGACGGGTTCGACCAAGCAGCAGTGGCCCGCTTCGACGAGCTCGTCGCGGAACGCGCCCGGCGGGTGCCGCTGCAGCACCTCACCGGCCTGGCCGGTTTCCGCCACCTGGAGCTCGCGGTGGGGCCCGGGGTGTTCGTTCCCCGGCCGGAGACCGAGCTGCTGGCGGGGTGGGCCATCGAGCACGCCAAGGGCTCGATCGTCGTCGACCTGTGCAGTGGATCGGGAGCCATCGCGCTCGCAGTCGCCAACGAATGCCCGGACGCCACGGTCTTCGGCGTCGAGCGGGAGGAGCTGGCGCTGGCCTGGGCGCGGCGCAACGCCGAGACCCGCCGCGCCGCGGGGGACCGGCCGGTGACGCTGGTCCACGGCGACGCCACGGCGTCCGATGTGCTCGCCGAGCTCGACGGCACCGTCGACGTCGTCGTCACGAATCCGCCCTACGTACCGGACGGCTCGACGGTGAGCCCCGAGGTGGCCGACCACGACCCCGCGGCCGCGCTGTGGGGCGGTCCGGACGGGCTGGACGTCGTCCGGTTGCTGCTCGACCGGGCGGCCGCGCTGCTGCGACCGGGCGGCGTCATCGGTATCGAGCACGCGGACGTGCAGGGAGGGTCCCTGCCCGCGCTGGTCCGACGCCGCCCGGAGTTCGAGGACGTCGTGGACAACCGGGACCTCGCCGACCGTCCCCGCTTCACCACCGCGCGCCGCCGTAAGCTGGCCGGGTGACCAGGACCTACCAGTGCTCCGACCCGGCCGATCGCACGGCCGGAATCGCCGCGGCGGTCGACGCCGTACGCCGCGGTGACCTGATCGTGCTGCCGACCGACACCGTCTACGGCATCGGTGCGGACGCGTTCACGCCGACCGCAGTGGATTCGCTGCTCACCGCGAAACAGCGCGGGCGGGACATGCCGGTGCCGGTCCTGGTCGGGAACCGACGGACGCTCGACGGCCTGGTGATGGCGGTGCCGCCGACGGTGCACGACCTGGTCGACGCGTTCTGGCCGGGCGGTCTGACCATCATCGTCGAGCAGGCGCCGTCGCTGGCCTGGGACCTGGGCGACGCCGACGGCACGGTTGCCGTCCGGATGCCGCTGCACCCGGTCGCGCTCGAGGTGCTCGAAGCCACCGGCCCGATGGCGGTGTCCAGCGCGAACGTGTCGGGGCAGCCGCCGGCCACCACTGCCGAGGAGGCGCGCGACCAGCTCGGGTGGCTCGTCGAGGTGTATCTGGAAGCCGGCTCCTGCGGGGACCCGGTCGCGTCGACGATCGTCGACGTCACCGGCGAGGTGCCGCGCGTGCTGCGGCAGGGTGCGCTCGACCTGGCGACGCTGCGCGAGGTCGTGCCGACCCTGCTCGACAAGGACGGCCACGGCCCCGACGACGAGCCGGCGGTACCGGCGGCCACCGAAGCATGAGCGACCGTTTCAGTGTCCTGATGGTCTGCATGGGCAACATCTGCCGGTCGCCGATGGCCGAGCGGCTGCTGCGGCTGCGCCTCGAGGAGCGTCTGGAGAACAGCGATCTGGTCGTGGTGCACGGCGCCGGCACCGGTGCGTGGCACGAGGGCGAGCCGATGCACGTCCAGTCCGCGGAGGAGGTGCTGGCCCGCGGGGGAGACCCGGCCGGGTTCAGCGCCCGGATGCTGACCACCGCGATGCTCGCCGAGCAGACGGATCTGGCTCTCACCGCAACGATCGAGCAGGTCGAGTTCATCTCCGAAATGGACCCGGCGGCCGCACCGCACACTTTCGTCCTCGGTGAGTTCGCTCGCCTGGCCGCGCGGGTTCCGGAGGACGAGCTGCCGACGGGCGACCTCGTGGCGCGTGGCCGGGCCCTGGTGGCCGCTGCCGACCGCTTGCGGGACGGGGCGGAGCCCAAAAAGGCACACAGGTCCGACGAGGTCCCCGACCCGTGGGGCCGCGCACCCGAGTACTTCACCGCGGTGGCCGACCAAATCGACGACGCGGTGACAGTGCTCGCCGACCGACTGTCGGGGGAGTAGCCCCCACGGAGTGGCGCGGGGCGAGTACGGTGGCCCGAGCCACTCGCGAGGGTGGTCCGAAGGCATGCCCGGACCCCCGCGAAAACACGGTACGAGCGTTCGTGATACGTTTCACGAGCTAGTCAGATACGCGATTTGCACCCGCTGAACGCCGCCCTGACGACCCCGACCGACGAACTCGGCGCACCGAAGCGCCGCGCCGACCGGAGCCGCCTCATGTCTCGTGCACCTCTCGCACTCGCGATCCTCGTCGTACTGCTGGGCGGAGCCTTCGCTCTCGGCGGTACCGAGGCGCTGGCCGGTGCGGCCGTCGGCCTGGTGCTGGTCGTGCTGTTCCTGGCCGCGGGCCGGATGCCATTCCTGGTCGACGCGCAACTCGCGCCGGGTCTCGCCTATCTCGTGCTCGGCATCAACTACGTGTTCCGGGTCGTCCTGCTCCTGGTGGCTCTGGTCGCTCTCAAAGACCAACACTGGTTGGACGCCCGAGCGCTCGGTGTCGTCGTGATCGCCGGTGCGTTGGTGTGGAATGCGATGGCGCTACGTCGTCATCTCGCCGCCGCCGCATCGAGCAATACGACCTCTGAGGTAATCGACGACGAGTCGTCGGACGTGAACACTAAAGAAACAACGACGACAGCGCCGGACGACAACAATTCGACGCCGACTCGAACAGTGGGAGGTGGCCGATGATGGCCGATGCCGACCACGAAGAACGATCACTGGAAGTCAACCCTGACGTGCCTGAGAGTGACGCCGCCGAGAGGGAGCGTAAGCGCTGGCAGGAGGCCTCAGCAGTGCCCGCGGTCGATCCGTGGCACGTGGTGAGTTACCTCATTTCCGGCGTCACGATTTGGGGCGGCATCGGATGGCTGGCGGCGCGTTGGCTGGACATTCCTGCACTCATCGGAGTCGGATTCATCATCGGGGGGGTGCTCGGAATCTGGCTGACATACATCCGGTACGGTAGGCCGCAATCCGGGTCATCGACTTCGATGCCCGCTGCCCAGCCTGATCTGCCACGCGCCTCGGCTCCGAACCGCTCCCGGAACGCTTCGGGAGCACGGCGCGCCGAGCGACCGTCAGGGCCGCCGCCGTCGTCAGACACCACCGCCGAGGAGGAGAAGCCGTGAGCACCCAGCTCCTTGCCGCCGGGCCGGGATTCGAAGCGCCGGGCCCGGCCGACTTCGAGTTCCCGCCGCTTTTCACGGTCGCGGGCTTCGAGTTCACGAAGCCGATGTTGATCATCGTGCTCGGCACCATCGTGGTCGCTGCGTTGTTCTACGCCGCCGCCCGTAACCCGAAGCTCGTCCCGGGCAAACTGCAGTTCGCCGGCGAGCAGGCTTACGGGTTGGTCCGCAACAGCGTCGTGCTCGACTCGATCGGCGTGAAGAACGGCAAGAAGTTCGTGCCGTACATCGTCACGACGTTCTTCTTCATCCTGATACTGAACATCTCCGGCATCATTCCGGTGCTGCAGTTCCCGGCCTCGTCGAAGATCGCGATTCCCGCGTTCCTCGCGGTGATCTCCTGGATCATCTACAACGCCGTCGGTATCCGTCGGCAGGGTTTCGTCGGCTATTTCAAGAACATGTGCTTCCCGCCTGGGGTGCCGTGGCCGATCTACTTCCTGCTGGCCCCGCTGGAGTTCTTCTCCACGTTCATCATCCGGCCGTTCACGCTCGCCCTTCGTCTTTCGATGAACATGTTCGCCGGCCACCTGGTGCTGCTTCTCTGCATCCTCGGTGGCGAGTACATGCTCACCGAGGGCACCGGGGCGCTGCCGTTCCTGAGCCCGGTCGGCTTCCTCGGCGGGATCGTCCTGACCTTCTTCGAAGGCTTCATCCAGATCCTGCAGGCCTACGTGTTCGCGCTGCTGTCGGCGCTGTACATCGCCGGCGCCATGGAAGCCGAGCACTGACCCTGAATTACCGCCCGCCGCGCAACCCACCCCGCAGCGGCGGCCATTCACCCATCGAGAAGGGAACGCAGCAATGGAAGGCAACCTGAACATGGTCGGCTACGGGCTGGCCGCCATTGGTCCGGGTATCGGTATCGGCCTGATCTTCGCCGCGTACATCGCCGGTGTGGCTCGCCAGCCCGAGGCCCGGGGCACGCTCCAGGGCATCGCGATCCTGGGCTTCGCCCTGGCTGAGGCGCTTGCCATCATCGGTATCGGTCTCGCGTTCGCGCTCTGACGACCATGTCAGCGACGACGGAGATCGTGACTCTCCTCGCGTCCG
The DNA here is from genome assembly GCF_043197895.1 of Cryptosporangium sp. NPDC048952. Taxonomy (NCBI): domain Bacteria; kingdom Bacillati; phylum Actinomycetota; class Actinomycetes; order Cryptosporangiales; family Cryptosporangiaceae; genus Cryptosporangium; species Cryptosporangium sp. NPDC048952. The sequence goes on from NZ_JBICTY010000003.1 coordinate 105,650, forward strand.
AGGACGGCGAGGTAAACCCGCTCCTCCCGCACACGTCCGAGCTCATCGTCGGACTGATCGCATTCGCTCTGCTCTTCTGGTTCCTCGCGAAGTTCGTCTACCCGATGTTCGAGAAGACGTACGCGGAGCGCTCGGAAGCGATCGAAGGCGGGATCAAGCGGGCCGAAGAGGCTCAGGCCGAGGCCAAGGCAGCGCTCGAGCAGTACCGGGCGCAGCTGGCCGACGCGCGGGGCGAGGCCGGCCGCATCCGCGAGGATGCGCGCGCCGAGGGCGCACGCATCATCGAGGAAATGCGGGCCGAGGCCCAGGAGCAGGCCGCTCGCATCGTCGAGCGTGGCGAGGAGCAGCTGGCTGCCGAGCGGCAGCGGCTGGTCACCGAGATCCGTGCCGACATCGGCCGTATCGCGGTGGACCTGGCCGGCCGCATCGTCGGTGAGTCGCTGGCCGACGAGGCCCGGCGCACCGGCACGGTCGAGCGGTTCCTCGACGACCTCGACACGACCACCACCACCGGGGGGCGGCGCTGATGCAGGGCGCTAGCCGGGACTCCCTGGCCGGGATTCGGTCGCAGCTGGCCGAGATCACCCGGGCCGGAGCCGCTCCGGCCGCCGAGACGGCGCCGGGCGGTGCTTACCCGGCGGGTTCCCGTCCGGCGGGCGCCGCCGGTGCCTCGGCGCCGGCCGGAGTCGACCGGGTCGCGCTCGCCGCGGACCTGCGGTCGGCTGCCGCCCTGCTCGGGCGCGAGCCCGGGCTGCGGCGCGCGCTGGCCGACAACACCAAGCCGGAGGAGGCCCGTACGGGCCTGCTCGAGGCGCTGGTGGGTCAGCGGGTCGGCGCGGGTGCGCTCACCGTCCTCCGGGCCGCTGTCGCGGCCCGGTGGTCGCGGGCACACGACCTGGTCGACGCCGTCGAACTGCTGGCGGTCGACGCCGAGCTCACCGAGGCGGAGGCCACCGATTCGCTGGCCGACGTCGAGGACCAGCTGTTCCGCTTCGCGCGCATCGTCGACGGCACCCCGCGGCTCGGGCAGTTGCTCGCCGACGCCACGGCGCCGGTCGAGCAGCGGACGGAGCTGGCCACGGGCTTGCTCGAAGGCCAGGCGAACCCGGTGACCGTGCGCCTGGCCGCCGTCGCCGTCCACGGCCTCGGCGGCCGCGGGTTCGACGCATCGCTGCAGCGTCTCGTCGAGCTGACGGCCGCGCGGCGCGACCGCGAGATAGCGTATGTGACAGCAGCCGCACCGTTGACTCCTGCGCAGGAGGAGCGGTTGGTTGCGCGTCTGGCCGCGATCTACGGGCGATCGGTGTCGTTGAAGGTCGAGGTCGACCCCTCGCTACTCGGTGGGGTGACGGTACGGGTCGGTGACGACCTGTACGACGGGAGCGTTGCCCGACGCCTCGAGCAGGCGCGCGGCGCGCTGGCGAACTGACGCACCGCGGCATCCCACCTACCAGACGTGCAGGCTCGGTCAGCTCAGTCGCTGACCACAAGACGAGATCGAGGAACTATCAGATGGCCGAGCTGACCATCTCCTCCGAGGAGATCCGCGGCGCGATCGAGCGTTACGTCTCTTCCTATTCACCCGAGGTCTCCCGCGAGGAGGTCGGTGTGGTCGCCGATACCGGCGACGGCATCGCCCACGTCGAGGGCCTCCCCTCGACGATGACCAACGAGCTGCTGCAGTTCGAGGACGGCACCCTCGGGATGGCGCTCAACCTCGAGCCCCGCGAGCTCGGTGTCATCATCCTCGGCGACTTCGCGGGTATCGAGGAGGGCCAGACGGTCCGCCGGACCGGGCAGATCCTGTCCGCGCCGGTCGGTGACGGCTTCCTCGGCCGCGTGGTCGACCCGCTGGGCAACCCGATCGACGGCAAGGGCGAGATCCAGGCGGAAGGCCGCCGGATCCTGGAGCTGCAGGCCCCCACGGTGGTCCAGCGCCAGCCCGTGAAAGAGCCGCTGCAGACCGGCATCAAGGCCATCGACGCGATGACCGCGATCGGCCGGGGCCAGCGGCAGCTGATCATCGGTGACCGTCAGACCGGCAAGACCGCGGTGGCGATCGACACGATCATCAACCAGCGGGCCAACTGGGAGAGCGGCGACCCGAAGAAGCAGGTCAAGTGCATCTACGTCGCGGTCGGCCAGAAGGGCTCGACGATCGCTTCGGTGCGCGGCGCCCTCGAAGAGGCCGGCGCGATGGAGTACACGACGATCGTCGCTGCTCCGGCGTCCGACCCGGCGGGCTTCAAGTACATCGCCCCCTACACCGGTTCGGCCATCGGCCAGCACTGGATGTACCAGGGCCAGCACGTCCTGATCATCTTCGACGACCTCACGAAGCAGGCCGAGGCCTACCGGGCCGTGTCGCTGCTGCTGCGCCGCCCGCCGGGCCGTGAGGCCTACCCGGGTGACGTCTTCTACCTGCACTCGCGGCTGCTCGAGCGTTGCGCGAAGCTGTCCGACGAGCTGGGTGGCGGCTCGATGACCGGTCTGCCGATTATCGAGACGAAGGCCAACGACATCTCGGCCTTCATCCCGACCAACGTCATCTCGATCACCGACGGCCAGGTCTTCCTCGAGACCGACCTGTTCAACGCCGGTGTCCGCCCCGCCATCAACGTCGGTACCTCGGTGTCGCGCGTGGGTGGTTCGGCGCAGGTCCGCGCGATGCGTTCGGTCGCCGGTCGTCTCCGCCTCGACCTGGCTCAGTACCGCGAGCTGGAGGCCTTCTCGGCGTTCGGTTCCGACCTGGACCGGGCGTCGCGCAACCAGCTGGAGCGCGGTTCGCGTCTGGTCGAGCTGCTCAAGCAGCCCCAGTACTCGCCGTTCTCGGTCCCGGAGCAGGTCGTCTCGGTGTGGGCCGGTACCACCGGTCAGCTCGACGACATCCCGGTCGCCGACATCCGCCGGTTCGAGACCGAGTTCCTCGACTTCATCCGCCGGAACAAGGCCGACATCTTCTCGACGATCGAGAGCACCGGCAAGCTCGAGGACGACACGGCGCAGTCGCTCACCGACGCGATCACCGAGTTCAAGCAGCAGTTCGAGGTCGGTGCGAGCAGCGACCAGGTGATCGAGGCGAAGGACGAGGACTCGGCCGAGAGCGTCACCCGACACACCGATCAGGAGGGCTGATCCGTGCCCGCCTCGCTTCGGGTGCTGCGACGCCGGATCAAGTCGGTTCAGCAGACAAAGAAGATCACCAAGGCGCAGGAGCTGATCGCCACTTCGCGGATCGCGAAGGCGCGCGCCCGGGTCGAGGCGTCGCGTCCCTACGCCGAGGCGATCACCCGGGTGCTCACCGCGCTCGCGACGAACTCGTCGTCGATCGACCACCCGCTGCTCAACGCACGGGAGCGCATCAAGCGGGTGGGGATCCTCCTCATCACCAGTGACCGCGGCCTGGCCGGTGGCTACAACGCCAACGTGATCCGCCGGGCCGAGCAGCTCATCGCTCAGGTCCAGTCGGAGGGTCAGCAGCCGGTTCTGTACGTGATCGGCCGTAAGGGCGCGGCGTACTTCCGGTTCCGCAACCGGGACATCGAGCGGTCCTGGACGGGCTTCTCGGAGTCGCCGGACTACGACGACGCCAAGGAGGTCGGCGAGTTCCTCGTGCAGACCTTCCTGGCCGGCGCGGACGACACGCTGGACGGGCCCGGCCTGGACGGCGTGCACGGGGTGGACGAGCTGCACCTGGTCTCCACGGACCTGGTCTCGATGATCACCCAGCGTCCGGTCGCGCACCGCTTCGCGCCGATGGACGTCTCGGAGGAGGCGCACCCCGAGGGGCCGCGGCCGATCTACGAGTTCGAGCCGGAGCCCGAGCAGCTGCTGTCGGCGCTGCTGCCCAAGTACCTGAACACCCGCATCTACGCGGCTCTGCTGGAGTCCGCGGCCTCGGAGTCGGCGTCGCGCCGGCAGGCGATGAAGTCGGCGAGCGACAACGCCGGTGAACTCGTCAAGAGCCTCAGCCGCGAAGCCAACGCGGCGCGCCAGGCCCAGATCACCCAGGAGATCAGTGAGATCGTTGGTGGCTCCAACGCTCTCGCCACTGCAGGAAGTGACGACTGATGACTGCCACCACTGTTGAGAACACGGCCGGGACGGAGTCCGAGGCCGCCAGCGGCCGCGTCGTAAGCGTGCGCGGCCCCGTCGTCGACGTCGAGTTCCCCAAGAACGCGATTCCCGACCTCAACAACGCCCTGCACGTGAAGGTCGACGTGGAGAGCATCGCGAAGACCCTGACCCTCGAGGTCGCCCAGCACCTGGGTGACAACGTGGTCCGGACGATCTCGATGCAGCCCACCGACGGCCTGGTCCGGGGCGCCGAGGTCATCGACACCGGCGCGCCGATCAGCGTTCCGGTCGGCGACATCACCAAGGGCCGCGTGTTCAACGCGCTCGGTGAGGTGCTCAACCTCAAGGAGGGCGAGCAGTTCGAGGTCACCGAGCGCTGGCCGATCCACCGTGACCCGCCGGCCTTCGATCAGCTCGAGAGCAAGACCGAGATCTTCGAGACCGGTCTGAAGGCGATCGACCTGCTGACGCCGTACGTGCGCGGTGGAAAGATCGGCCTGTTCGGCGGTGCCGGCGTGGGCAAGACGGTGCTCATCCAGGAGATGATCATCCGTGTCGCCAACAACTTCGGTGGCGTCTCGGTGTTCGCCGGCGTGGGTGAGCGCACCCGCGAGGGCAACGACCTCATCCTGGAAATGGACGAGAGCGGCGTTCTGGAGAAGACCGCGCTGGTCTTCGGCCAGATGGACGAGCCGCCGGGCACGCGCCTCCGGGTCGCGCTCGCCGCGCTGACGATGGCGGAGTACTTCCGCGACGTCCAGAACCAGGACGTGCTGCTGTTCGTCGACAACATCTTCCGGTTCACGCAGGCCGGTTCCGAGGTGTCGACGCTGCTCGGCCGCATGCCGTCCGCCGTGGGTTACCAGCCCACGCTGGCGGACGAGATGGGCCAGCTGCAGGAGCGCATCACGTCGACGCGCGGTCACTCGATCACCTCGATGCAGGCGATCTACGTTCCCGCCGACGACATCACCGACCCCGCGCCGCACACGGTGTTCGCGCACCTCGACGCGACCACCACGCTGTCCCGGGCGATCTCCGACAAGGGCATCTACCCGGCGATCGACCCGCTGGACTCCACCTCCCGGATCCTCGACGCGCGTTACGTCGGCGAGGAGCACTACCGGGTGGCCGCGCGTACCAAGGAGATCCTCCAGCGGTACAAGGAGCTCCAGGACATCATCGCGATCCTCGGTATCGACGAGCTCTCCGAGGAGGACAAGCTCCTCGTCGGTCGGGCCCGTCGGATCGAGCGGTTCCTGTCGCAGAACACCTACGCGGCGGAGCAGTTCACCGGCATCCCCGGCTCGACGGTGCCGATCAAGGACACCATCGAGGCGTTCAAGGCGATCGCCGCCGGTGACCTGGACAAGTACCCGGAGCAGGCGTTCTTCATGTGCGGCGGCATCGACGACGTGGAGAAGAAGGCGGCCGAGCTCGCCAAGGAGTGAATTCGCTGAACGTCTGACCCGCGGGTCCCGGGCCGTCGGCTCGGGACCCGCGTCCGAACGAATCGAGGAGTCTGTCGTGGCGGATCTGCAGGTCGAGGTCGTGTCCGTCGAAGAGAAGATCTGGTCCGGCGAGGCATCGATCCTGATCGCTCGCACGACCGAGGGCGAACTGGCCATCATGCCGGGGCACACGCCGCTGCTCGGTGAGCTGGTCGACCCGGGCGAGGTGCGCGTGCGCGCCACGGACGGCGAGCACAGCTGGACGGTGCACGGGGGCTTCCTGTCGGTCACCTCGGAAGGCGTTTCGGTGCTTGCCGAGACCGTGAGCACCCCCGAGGGTGCTCCCGCCGGGCAGTACTGAGGCCCAGGGGCGCGGGGGAGCACGGCGTATGGCGACTGTGCTCGAAGGCGTCGCGCTCCTGTTCGTGCTGGGCTTCGGCCTGTTGGCGGTGTTGTTCGTCCGGCGGGTGCTGATCACCCGCAACGGGGCGGTGGAGTTGTCGGTGCGCCTCTACCGGGCACGCCTCGGACGCGGGTGGGCCCTCGGGCTCGCCCGGTTCTCCGGTGACCAGCTGCGCTGGTACCGCCTCTTCAGTTTTTCCCCGTGGCCGCGCCGCGTCCTGACCCGCCGGGAACTGGTGGTGGTCGGGCGGCGTGACCCCAGCGAGCAGGAGACGCTCGCGTTGATGACCGGGTCGGTGGTGCTGGAGTGCACCGACCGCCACGGTCCCGTCGAACTGGCGATGAGCGGCAGCGCGCTCACCGGCTTCCTGAGCTGGCTCGAGTCGGCCGCTCCAGGTTCCTTCCCTACGCGCTAGCGCCGGGGCGCCAGAGGACGTCGTTTCCCTCGTTCGCGACGCGCGACAGGATGAACAGCAGGTCGCTCAGCCGGTTCAGGTACTTGGCCGGGAGCGAATGCGTGGTATCCGGCTCGGCCTCGAGCAGCGTCCAGGTGGACCGCTCGGCGCGCCGGACGACGGTGGTGGCCTGGTGCAGCAGTGCGGCTCCCGGCGTGCCGCCCGGCAGGATGAAACTGTCGAGTTTGGGCAGTCGGGCGTTGAACTCGTCGCACCAGCCCTCGAGGCGCTCGACCTGTGCCTCCGTGACCCGCAGCGGTGGGTACTTCGGTTCGGGATCGACCGGCGTCGCGAGATCGGCGCCGACGTCGAACATGTCGTTCTGAATGGGACGCAGGACGCCGGCCAGCTCCGAGCTGAGTTGACCGAGCGCGAGCGCCACACCGATGACCGCGTTCGCCTCGTTGACGTCGGCATAGGCCCCGATCCGGGGGTGCGTCTTGGGGACGCGGCTCATGTCGCCGAGGTTAGTCGTACCGGAATCGCCGGTTTTGGTGTAGATACGAGTCAGGTGCACGGCCATTCTCCGAGGTTATCCACCGGACGGCCAGACCGTTGTGGACATGACGCAGAGCACTTCCCGCAGGCCCGTAGGATGGCCCGGTGGAGCTATTTCGTGTGACAGGTGGGACCCCGCTGGTTGGCGAGGTCACGGTCAGTGGTGCCAAGAACAGCGTCCTGAAGCTGATGGCGGCCTCATTGCTCGTCGAGGGCCGCACGGTGCTCACGAACGTCCCCCGCATTCTCGACGTGACGATCATGAGCGAGGTGCTCCGGCGTCTGGGCTGTGAAGCGACGCTCGAGGACGACACGTTGACGATCGACGTGCCGGAGCAGCCGGGTACCGAGGCCGACTACAACCTGGTTCGCCGGATGCGCGCCTCGATCAACGTCCTGGGCCCCCTGCTGGCCCGGCGCGGTGAGGTGCGTGTGCCCCACCCGGGCGGTGATGCCATCGGATCGCGGGGGCTCGATTACCACATCGCCGGCCTGGAGCGGATGGGCGCGGAGATCACCAGCGAGCACGGCTTCGTGGTGGCGCGCGCGTCCCGGTTGCACGGTGCCCGCATCTGGCTGGACTTCCCGAGCGTCGGTGCCACCGAGAACATCCTGATGGCCGCCGTGCTGGCCAAGGGCACCACGGTGATCGACAACGCGGCCCGCGAGCCCGACATCGTCGACATCTGCTCGATGCTCAGCGAGATGGGGGCCGAGATCACCGGCGCCGGCACGTCGACGCTCGAGGTCGAGGGCGTCGAGGAGCTGCGTCCGGTCACGCACCGCACGGTTCCCGACCGGATCGTGTCCGGCACGTGGGCGTTCGCGGCCGCGATCACCCAGGGCGACATCACGGTGCGCCGCGGCGAACCGCGTCACCTGGAGATCGCGCTCGACAAGCTCAACCAGGCCGGTGCGCAGATCGACTTCCTCGATCCGATGGAGCCCGCCGAGGGCTTCCGCGTCCGGATGGAGCGGCGTCCGCGCGCCGTCGACATCGTGACGCTGCCCTACCCGGGCTTCGCCACCGACATGCTGCCGATGGCGATCACGCTCGGCGCGGTGGCCGACGGGCCGTCGATGGTCACCGAGAACGTGTTCGACGCGCGCTTCATGTTCATCAACGAGATGCTGCGCCTCGGTGCGGACGTCCGCACCGACGGCCACCACGCGGTCGTCCGCGGCAAGGACTGGCTGTCCGGTGCTCCGGTCCGCGCCACCGACATCCGCGCGGGCGTCGGTCTCGTGATCGCGGGCCTGCGCGCCGACGGTGTGACCGAGGTGGCCGACGCGTTCCACATCGACCGCGGCTACCCCGATTTCCTGAGCCAGATGCGGGGCTTGGGCGCGACGATCGAGCGCATCACGGTGGAGGACGAAGAGTTCTAGTGGGTGCTCCCGGGCCCGACCAGGGTCCGGGCCTGCTGGAGGTCGGCCGCGAACACCAGCACCCGGACGCGGCCGCGGCCGGCGTCGGCGGTGGTCGAGCGGATGTTGGCGTCGGAGAGCACGGCGCGTAGCGCGTTGGCCTCACCGGCCGAATTGCCGACGGCGACCTCGTGGAGCAGGCCGAAGTCGGAGCTCTTCCCGTCCGGCGACGGGCCGGAGATTCGGCCCGTTCCGTACGTCCACCGCAACATCAAGGCCAGGAACGCCACCACCACGAAGGCGAAGACCACGGCCGCGAACCCCGTCACGTCTCCAGTGTGCCAGCCGGGAGCCAGGCTGACGATGCCGAAAGTGCTGCTGAGCTTCACCTGTTTGGGTGGGCTGATGTCCTAAGCCAGGATTGCCCTAATTGCTGCTTGTTAATGGATAATGCAGCATGATGCGCTGTTAGTGCAGCCGGGTACTAGAGGGGGCTCCGGATGAGCCAGCTGGTCGTCGCCGGTCCGCGGCTCGATGCGGCCACCGTCAATTCGTTGCGAGGGTGTCTGGACGAGGCGTTGCGATCGGGTTCCGGCCCGCTGATCCTCGACCTCACCGGCGTCCAGACCGTCGACGCGATCGGACTGGGCATGCTGCTCGGTGTCGAGCGCCGGGCGGCGGGTGCGGGACGCCAGCTGTTGCTGCGGAACGTGCCGCCCCGGGTCGCCCGCCTGCTCCGCGCCCTCGGCCTGCACCGGGTCCTGACGACCGAGATGCTCGTCTGACTCGATACACCAGGCAACGTGTGGCGTGCGCCATGGCGGTTCAGCGGTTACTCGTCAGTAGAATTTGCGGCACCGACGCCGGAGGTGCCCGATGCCGTACCCGTCCTCGCCGGATCGTGACCGTCCGTGGGTGATGCGGACCTACGCCGGGCACTCCTCGGCGGCCGCGTCCAACGCGCTCTACCGGCGCAACCTGGCCAAGGGCCAGACCGGCCTGTCGGTGGCGTTCGACCTGCCGACGCAGACCGGCTACGACCCGGACCACGAGCTGGCCCGCGGTGAGGTCGGCAAGGTCGGCGTGCCGATCTCGCACCTCGGCGACGCCCAGATCCTGTTCGACGGCATCCCGCTCGACAAGATGAACACGTCGATGACGATCAATGCGACAGCGATGTGGCTCCTCGCGCTCTACGAGGCCGTTGCGCTGGAGCAGGGCGCCAAGCTGGAAGACCTCACCGGCACCACGCAGAACGACATCATCAAGGAGTACCTGAGCCGGGGCACGTACGTGTTCCCGCCGGGGCCCAGCCTGCGGCTGATCACCGACATGATCGCCCACACGGTCGTCCACCTGCCGAAGTGGAACCCGATCAACATCTGCTCGTACCACCTGCAGGAGGCCGGTGCGACGCCGGTGCAGGAGGTCGCCTACGCGATGTCCACAGCCATCGCGGTACTCGACGCGGTCCGCGACGCCGGGCAGGTGCCGCAGGAGCGGATGGGTGACGTCGTCGCGCGCATCTCGTTCTTCGTCAACGCGGGGATGCGGTTCATCGAGGAGACGTGCAAACTGCGCGCGTTCGCCCAGCTCTGGGACGAGGTCACGCGCGAGCGGTACGGCGTGGAGAACCCCAAGCACCGGCGGTTCCGCTATGGCGTCCAGGTCAACTCGCTCGGCCTGACCGAGGCGCAGCCGGAGAACAACGTCCAGCGGATCGTGCTGGAGATGCTCGGCGTGACACTCTCGCGCAACGCACGCGCCCGGGCCGTTCAGCTGCCGGCTTGGAACGAGGCGCTGGGCCTGCCCCGCCCCTGGGACCAGCAGTGGGCCCTCCGGATGCAGCAGGTGCTCGCGTTCGAGAGCGACCTGCTCGAGTACGACGACATCTTCGACGGCTCGACAGTGATCGAGGCCAAGGTGGCGTCGATTCTGGACGGCGCTCGGGCCGAGATCGCCCGGGTGCAGGAGATCGGCGGCGCGGTCGCGGCGATCGAGTCCGGCTACATGAAGGGCGAACTCGTGCGCTCACTGGCCGAGCGGCGCGCCCGCGTCGAGGCCGGCGACGACACGATCATCGGCGTCAACAAGTACACCGAGACCGAGCCGAGCCCGCTGACCGCCGGCGGTGGCACCGAAAAAGCCATCTTCACCGTCGACGCCGGCGTCGAGCAGGCGGCGTGCGAGCGGCTGGCGGCCTGGAAGGCCGACCGTGACCAGAACGCCGTCGACGCCACGCTGGTCGCCCTCGCCGACGCCGCCAAGAACGGCACGAACCTGATGGAACCGACGCTCGCGTGCGTGCGGGCCGGCGTCACGACGGGGGAGTGGGCGGACGTCCTGCGGGACGTCTTCGGCGAGTACCGGGCGCCGACCGGGGTCTCCGCCGCCTCGAGCCCCGCGGCCGGCCAGGATGCGCTCGCCGCGGTCCGGGAACGGGTCCGCTCCACTGGCGAGCGACTCGGCGGTCGGCTGCGGATGCTCGTCGGCAAGCCTGGCCTGGACGGGCACTCCAACGGCGCCGAGCAGATCGCCGTGCGGGCGCGCGACGCCGGCTTCGAAGTGGTCTACCAGGGGATCCGGCTGACGCCCGCGCAGATCGTCGCGGCGGCTGTCGCCGAGGACGTGCACGTCGTCGGCCTGTCGATCCTTTCCGGGGCGCACGCGCTCGCGGTGCCCACGGTGATCGAGGGCCTCCGCGCGGCGGGCCTCGACGACGTGCCGGTGATCGTCGGCGGCATCATCCCGGAGGACGACGCCGCGATGCTCAAGGCGGCCGGTGTCGCGCGGGTGTTCACGCCGAAGGACTACGGCTTGAACGAGATCATGGACGAGATCGTCACGGTGATCAACGAGATTCAGACGGCGGTCTGAGTCTGGGTGAGTGCGTCCAGGGCCGACCCCGACGGCGTAGCGGTCTTCACCGGCAGCGCGCCCACGGACGCGACCAGGTAGTCGGCGAGGTGCGCCGCGCCGATCCGCTCGATGTCGTTGTCGGCGTCGTACCCGGTGACGCTCCAGCCGACCAGGCCGGGTGTTCCCAGCGCGGCCCGGGTCATCGCGGTGAGCTGCTCCCACGACAGGCCGCCGGGGAGTGCGGAGCCGACGTGGGGCAGGGCGTGCGTCGAGAGCACGGTGAGGTCGACGTGCAGCCACCAGTCGTCGGCCGTGCGCGAGATGTGCTCGATCGCCTCCGACACGTGCCGCGCGAGCGCGGGGCCGGTGGCCGGCTGTGCGGCGTTGGCGCCGAGGTCCTCGTCGGACTTGACCAGGATGCTGCCCGACAGCGACGGGATGCCCGCCGCACTGAGCTCGGCGCCGTCCCGGGCGCCGAGCACGGCGACCGCACCGGGAGGGACCAGCGGCAACCGTCGGGACAGGCCGTTGGAGAGCACCGCGTTGGTCTGTGCGAGCAGCGCCAGGCCGAGCGTGCAGTCCGACGCCAGCCCGGTCGGCGACTTGTCCGGCGGCCAGGCGGACTCCCGTCCCGCCAGGACCAGCAGGCCGGCCGTGCCGGGCGACTCGGACTCGCTCGCGCGGTGCCCGGTGGCGACCAGGCCGCCCAGCAGGATCGGGTTGTCGCCACCGAGCAGCAGGGGGAGGTGCCCGTCGGTGTGGCTCGCGGAGACCGCGTCGGCCACGCCGTCGATCATCGCGGCGAGCGCGGCCTCGTTGAGCAGGCCGGTCTCGGAGCTGCGGATCAGCGACCGTTCGCCGCCGATGACCGGAGAGGTCTCGAACGGGGTCCAGCCGGTCGGCAGCGCCTCCCTGATCCGTCCAATGAGCCCCTGCGCGTGCACGGCGGCCGGCCCTGCCGCCGCGCCGCCGGCTCTACCGGTAGCGCTGAACGGCACGCTGACGATGTCGATCTCCATCAAGCCCCCCAGGACGGTCGTACCCCTGTCTCCGACCGTGACATGACTCCTCTGCTCCGGGCTACACCTGGAGGAGTGAGGTGGTCCCAAATGTTACCTAAGTGAAGTCTGAGAGTGAAAACGCTCGGTTTTCCGGCGGCGCCGTGCACGCACTGCGCGGAAAGCCCACCAGAAGAACGCGATCATCACGGCCAGCGCGACGACGACGAGGATCGGCGCGAGGAGGGCGAGAAGCGACATACCGAGCGCGGCGACGTCCTCCAGCGTGCTGACGACCGGTGCGGCGAACCCCCCGCTCGCGGCGTTCACGGCCGGTCGCGCGGTGGCCTTACCGGCGTGCACGATCAGCGCGAGTACGACACCGACGGCGACCGGCACCCACGCCCCACCCGAGAAGAAGCTGCCCGGGTCGCTCACCGTCACCGAGTCCGACGTCGCGGTGGCTCCGAACGCGAGGCCACCCGCGGTCGGGCGCACGACGGTCTGCACGACATCGTTGATCGAGTCGACGATCGGCACCTTGTCGGCGACCATCTCGACACAGAGCAGGACGGCGAGGATCACCAGCGCCCAGCCGCCGTCGAGCCACTGCCAGCCGGCCGGCAGCGTCACCGTGTCGGTGAAGCGCGAGAGCAGACCGAGCGTCAGCAGCGGAATGTAGGCGTTGAGACCGGACGAGGCGGCGAGGCCGGTACCGGTCAGGAGTTCGAACACGAGTCCACGGTAGGGCTCGAAAGCTAGAACAGTTTCCCGTCGCTGTCGTCGATGCCGCGCAGGGCGTCGTAGTTGAGCGTCACGCACCGGATGCTGCGGTCGGCGGCGAGTACCGACGCCTGCGGTTTGATCTGCTGTGCGGCGAACACACCGGCGACGGGCGCGAGCAGCGGATCACGGTTGAGCAACTCCAGGTAGCGGGTGAGCTGCTCGACGCCGTCGATCTCGCCGCGTCGCTTGATCTCCACCGCGACGGTGCCGCCGGTCGCGTCCCGGCAGAGGATGTCCACCGGGCCGATCGCGGTGGGGTACTCGCGGCGGATCAGCGTGTAGCCGTCGCCGAGGGTCGTGATGTGCTCGGCCAGCAGGCGCTGCAGGTCGGCTTCCACGCCGTCCTTCACCAGGCCGGGGTCGATGCCCAAATCGTGGGTCGAGTCGTGGAACACCTCCTCGATCGTGATCCGGAGCTCCTCACCGGCCTTGTTGATCACCGTCCAGGCGCCGGGCTGTTCCTCCAGCCGGCACGGCGGGCTCATCCAGTTCAGCGGCTTGTAGGCCCGGTCGTCGGCGTGGATCGACACCGAACCGTCGGACTTGACGAGCAGCAGCCGCGTCGCAGGCGGGAGGTGGGCGGTGAGTCGACCGATGTAGTCGACGGAGCAGCGGGCAATGACCAGGCGCACGGCGAACCAGGCTAGGCCATCCCGCGCGGCGGCGTGCAACACGGCCAGTCGGGACTCGGACATCCGGCCGTAAAACCTGCCGGCCCAGCGCTAACGTCGGAGAGGTGAGTGCACCGGCCAACAGATTTGTCAGCCACGTCTTCGGCACCTGGTCCGACCCGCTCGAAGTCGCCACCGCCGGCGTCGCGCTGCGGGAGAAGACGCCGGTCAGCGCATGCGCCGTGTACGAGCGCCGTGCTGACCGCCCGGACCCCGTCGCGTTCGTCGAGGCGACGAACGAGGGCCGGGTCGACGAGCTGATCGCGCTGCGCGTCGGCCGGATGGTCGCCTCGCCGTTCGCGTTCCTGCGGGGGAGCGCCGGGCTGATGGCGGCGGATCTCGCCGGTACGCCCACGTCCGGCATCAACGCCTGGATCTGCGGTGACGCCCACGCGTCGAACTTCGGGCTGTACGCGTCCCCCGAGCGTCGCCTGGTGATGGACGTGAACGACTTCGACGAGACCGTCGTCGGGCCGTGGGAGTGGGACCTCAAGCGCCTGGCGGCCAGCCTCGTCGTCGCCGGTCGCGAGGCGGGCGTGGACGAGGAGCGGGTCCGCACGGCCGCGTCCGACGCCGCGCGCACCTATCGGGCGGCGCTGCGCGAGCTGGCGCAGATGTCGCTGCTCGAGGCGTACTACCTGACCACGGATGAAAAGACCATTGATCATTTCGACGTCGATCAGCTCGGCGAAGTGTTCAAGCGGATCGGCAAGAAGGCGCGGAAGAACACCAGCCGCCGGGTCGTGGAGAAGTTCGCCGAGCGCGCCGAGACCGACCACTGGCGCTTCGTCGACGCCCCGCCGATCCTCACGCACGTCGGCCCGGCGACGGAGCAGGCGGTGCTCGACGGTCTGGAGTCCTACGCCGAGGGGTGCCTGGACGACGAGCTGAAGGCGCTGCTGGCCCGGTACTCGGTGACCGACATCGCGCACCGGGTCGTCGGGCTCGGGAGCGTGGGGCGGCGCAGCTACATCGTGCTGCTGCACGGCAACGGCGACGACGCGCTGGTGCTGCAGGTGAAGGAGGCCGGTCCGTCCGCGCTGGCGCCGTACGTCGACGCGACGCCGTACGCCCACAACGGCGAGCGGATCGTCCGGGGTCAGCGGTGGATGCAGACGGTCAGCGACATCCTGCTCGGCTGGACGACCGTCGACGGCCGGCCGTTCCTGGTGCGGCAGTTCCGGGACATGAAGGGGAGCATCGACCCCGCGCTGCTCAAGCCGAACCAACTCGACGACTATGCGCGGATCGTCGGGGCGGTGCTCGCGCGGTCGCACGCGCAGTCGGCCGATCCTCGGCTGCTCACCGGCTACGTGGACGGTGCGACGACCCGGACGCCGGGTGGCATGGGGTTCGACGAGGCGATCGCGGCGTTCGCTGTCGCGTACGCCGATCAGACCGAGGCCGACCACGACGCGCTGGCCGCGGCGGTGCGGGCAGGACGACTCCCGGCGATCTTCGAGGACGCGTGATCGACACCGGAGTCGGGTAGTGACAGGCTCATGAGCATGGTTATCGGAATGACCGATCCGACGCAGCCGCGGGTGCCACCCCTGCCCATGCCCGGTCCGCCGGTCCCGCCGCCGGCCCCCGCGCCGGTTCCGGTCCCGCCGGGCCCCGGCGGCCCCGTGCCTGGCGGCCCTGTTCCCGGCCCGGGTCCCGCGCCGCAGCCGAATCCGGACCCGATCCCGCCGGACCCCGAGCCTCAGCCCCACCCCGACCCCTACCCACCACCTTCTTAGTGGGCGGCCCGCTCAGAACGACGCTGCCAGGCGAGCGCGAACCCTTGAGTATGCACCTATACGTGGCGGATTCGCGCTCGACTGGCAGCGCCGCTCTGAGCGGGCTCCAGGTTCAAACCGCTGCTTGCGCCTGGCGGCGCTCGAGAAGCGATTCGGTGACGAAGGTGGTGGCGGAAGCGGCTAGGCGGCGGGCCCAGGTGCGGTAGCCGAGCGGCGACGGGTGGAAGCGGTCGACCGCGAAGAACTGTGCCGTGTTCGTGGGCAGCGGCCCCGGCAGCAGGTGACAGAGGCCGGGGGCCGTGGCGCACAGGCGCGCCAACTGGCGGTCGAGCAGCATCGCGTACCCGCCGAGCGACCAGCGCACCACCCGCGGCAGAGACCCGAACCGGTGCACCGGCGGAATGCTCACGAGCAGCACGGGCACCGGCCGGCCCAGCCGCTCGCGCAGGACGTCGACAAGAACCGTCACGTCGGCCCGCCAGGCAGACGGGCGCCGGAGACGCAGTGCGTCGTTGGTGCCCGCGGAGAGCACGACGAGGTCGGCGTCCAGCCGCTCGGCCTGCGAGGCAACGAGCTCGGTGAGGCCACGGACGGTGTCGCCGCTGCGGGCGAGCACCCGCCACGACACCGGCTGCTCGGTCTGCTCGGCCAGCGCGGCCGAGAACTGCCCCGCGAGCGCCTCCTCGTGGTGCGCCGCGCCGACACCGGCGACCGACGAGTCACCGACGAACAGGACGGAGAGTCCGGCGCCCTCCGATGTCGACCCGGAGAGCGGGCCGCCCGCATCCGGCAGGTGGGGGATCCGCCGTGAGATCGCGGTGTGCAGGCGTCCAACCGGTTGCGTCATCCGTGCTCCCTCTTGCGTTCACCATCTGTTCAGCGAGCGGCAGTGTGCCACGCGAAGGTGAACAAACTCAGCGGGTGACGAAGCGGCCGATCATCGTCCGGAGTTGTTCGGACATCGCGGCCAGGTCGGAAGCGGCCTCCCGGGCACGTTCCACGCCCTGGGTCGTGGACGTCGTCGCGGACGCCATCGCGCTGATGTTCGTCGCGATCACGTCGGCTCCGCTGGCGGCCTCGCCGACGCTGCGGGTCATCTCCTGAGTGGTCGCGCTCTGCTCCTCGACCGCACTGGCGATCGTCGCCTGGTACTCGTTGATCCGCTCGATGACCTCCGCCACGCGGCTGATCGCCTCGACCGCGCTGCGGGTGTCGGTCTGGATCGCCGCGACCCGCGTTCCGATGTCCTCGGTGGCCTTCGCGGTCTCCTGCGCGAGTTCCTTGACCTCGTTCGCGACGACCGCGAAGCCCTTTCCGGACTCGCCGGCCCGGGCCGCCTCGATCGTCGCGTTGAGAGCGAGCAGGTTGGTCTGCTCGGCGATCGAGCTGATCAGCCCCAGCACCTCGCCGATCTCCGCCGACGACGTGCCGAGCCGCTCCACCGTGCTGGTGGCCTGCCGGGCCTCGTCGACGGCGGTGGCCACCACGCCGACGGCCTCGGTGGTGTTGCGGGCGATCTCGGAGATCGCGGCACCCATCTCCTCCGCGCCGGCGGCCACCGAGTTGACGTTGCGCGCGACCTCGTCGGCGGCGGACGAGGCCACCGTCGTCTGGGTGCTGGTGTCGTCGGCGGCGTGGGCGATGCTGGCGCTGGCGTCGGACAGCTGCTGGGAGCTCCGCGTGAGCGCGGTCGCGTTCTCGCCCACGGCGTCGAGCACCTCACGGATGCTCGCGGTCGCCGCGTCCAGCGAGACCGCCATCTGCCCGACCTCGTCGCGGCTGGAGATGCCGGCCGAGCGGGTGAGGTCGCCGCTGGCCAGGCCGTCGAGCACCGCGCGCATCCGGGCGACCGGGCGGGTGATGCCGCGGACGATCGGGATCGCGAACAGCAGGAGGAGCGCCAGGGCGGCGACCACGGTGAGCATGACCGCCCGGGTCGCCGACGTGGAGGTGGCACTCATGTCGGCCCGCTCCTGCACGATCGCGGCGTCGACGGCATCGTGCAGGGCTTCGAGCTTGTCGTCGACGGCGTGATTCGTCTCGGCGATCTGTCCCTCGTTCGCGCGGGCCGCGGCGTAGTTCGTGCCCGCGGTGGTGACCAGCGTCGTCACCGTCGTCGTGAACGTCTTCAGGTCGGGACCGATCGCGTCGAACTGCGCCTGCAGGTTCGCGGGCAGCCCGGCGTCGTTCACCGCGGCCACCGCCTCGTCGATCGAGGCGGCGTCGTCGGTGGTGTCCTTCTTCACCGACGCCGGGTCGTCGGTCTCGATCAGCGACCGGTAGCCGTCGACCTTCAGCTCGGCGTTCCGCGTGTCGACGTGGTTGAGCGCGGCCTTGGCGACCTCCAGCGAGCGGATCTGCTCCGACTGGTCGGTGAGCTGGGCCTGGGAGCGGAGCCCGATCGCGCCGACGGCCAGCGCGCACGCGACACCGACGACGATGAGCACGCTCAGCTTGACTGCCATCCGGAGGTTCTGGAACCCCTGCATCAATCGGGTCACAGTTCCCTGTCGGCGCGTTCACCCGCCAGCTGAGAGTTTGCGGCGTTAACAGGTGTAGGTGGCGACTGAGCGGGTAAGGGGGTGTCCCCGGCGGCCCGGACGCGTGCCGGGCGTCCGGGCAGCCGCAGTCAGTGGGAAGCCCCCACGACGTCGATGATGAACGCGGTCGCGAACGCGGCCTCGCGCCAGGCGTCGTAGCGGCCGCTCGGCCCGGAGTGGCCGGCGCCCATCTCGGTGCGCAGCAGCACGTCGCTCGCGCCGACCGCGCGGAGCCGGGCGACCCACTTGGCCGGCTCGTGGTAGAGCACCCGGGTGTCGTTCAGCCCCGCGAGCACGAGCAGCGCCGGGTACTGCCGTGCCTCGACGTTGTCGTACGGGGCGTACGACCGGATGTACGCGTAGGCCTCCGGGTCGTGCAGCGGATCGCCCCACTCCTCCCACTCGGTGACGGTCAGCGGCAACGACGGGTCGAGGATCGACGTCAGCGCGTCGACGAACGGCACGTCGGCGACGATCGCGCGGAACGCCTCGGGCGCCATGTTCGCGATCGCGCCCATCAGCAGACCGCCGGCACTGCCGCCCCGGGCGACCAGGCGCTCGGTGGACGTCCAGTTGGCCTCGACGACCCGGTGGGCGGCCGCGATGAAGTCCGTGAACGTGTTCTTCTTGCGCAGGAGCTTGCCGTCGTCGTACCAGTGACGGCCGAGCTCACCGCCGCCGCGGATGTGCGCGACCGCGAACACGAAGCCCCGGTCGAGCAGCGAGAGCCGCCCCACCGAGAACCACGGGTCCATGCTGATCTCGTACGCGCCGTAGCCGTAGAGCAGGCAGGGCGCCGACCCGTCCCGCGGGGTGTCCTTCCGGGCGACGATCGAGATCGGCACCTTGGTGCCGTCGGCGGCGGTGGCCCACTCCCGATGTTGCTCGTAGGCGTCGGGGTCGTATCCGTCGAGCACCGGCTGCTGCTTGCGTAGCGTCAGCTCGCCGGTGGCCAGGTCGCAGTCGTAGACGGAATCCGGCGTGACCAGCGACGTGTAGTGCAGGCGGAACTGCGTCGTCTCGTAGTCGGGATTGCCGGCCGGCGCGACCGTGTAGACCGCCTCCGGGAACGTCAGGTCGCGGGGTTCCTCGCCGTCAGCGAGCACCCGCAGCCCGGTCAGACCGTCCCGACGCAGTTCGACGACGATGTGGCCGGCGAACGCATCGAAGTCGGAGAGCCGCACGGCCGGGTCGTGGGGGATCAGCGGCGTCCATTCGGCCGGTGCGTCGAGCGGTGCGGTGGCCAGTTCGAAGTTCTCGGCGCCGTCGTTGTGCAAGACCAGGAAGTGGTCGCCCTGGTGGTCGACGGAGTACTCGACACCGTCACGACGGGGCGCGATCAGAGTCAGCTCGGCCCGCGGGGTGGTCGCGTCGAGGACGTGCACCTCGCTGGTCGTCTTGCTGCCGGCCTGGATGACGATGTAGGCCTCGCTGCGGGACAGGCCGACGCCCACCCAGAACCGCTCGTCGGGCTCCTCGAACACGAGCGTGTCCTGGTCGGCCGGGGTGCCGACGGTGTGCCGCCACACGCGGTGCGGGCGCCACGCGTCGTCGACGGTCAGGTAGAAGAGCTCGGTGGCGTCAGCCGACCACGCCGTGCCGTAGGAGGTGTTCGGCACCTCGTCGGCGAGGTCCTTACCCGTCTCCAGGTCGCGGATGCGCAGCGTGAAGCGCTCGTCGCCGGCGAAGTCCGTGGAGTAGGCGAGCAGCCGGTCGTCGGGGCTGATGTCGAACGCGCCCAGCGAGAGGAACGCCTCGTCGCCGACGAGCGCGTTCTCGTCGAGCACGACCTCTTCACCAGGGAGCGGGGTGCCCTCCGATTCCCCCGGCGGAGCCGGATCGGACGTCACCGCCGGGGGAGTGAGCTGGCCGGGCTCGGCACGCAGGCGGCAGTGGATCGCGTACTGCTTGCCCTCCTCGGTGCGGCTGTAGTGCCACCAGGCGCCCTTGCGGCTGGGCACCGAGAGGTCGGTCTCCTGCGTGCGGCGCTTGATCTCGTCGAACAGCGTTTCGCGCAGGTGGGCGAGGTGCGCCGTGGCCTGCTCGGTGTACTCGTTCTCCGCGGTCAGATACGGGATCGTGTCGGGATCCTCCCGGTCGGCCAGCCACGCGTAGTCGTCGACGACGTCGTCGCCGTGAAAGCTCCGGGTGAACGGAATCCGCTTGGCGACGGGAGGAGTACTCATGCGCAGCACCGTACTTGGTCGGACCGACGATTCGCTGAAACGGGGAATGTCTCCGGATGGGTGGGGTTAATACCGGCATGGCGCCTGTTTCAGTACTCGACTTCGTCGGCATCCAGTACGGCGGTACCGCTACCGAGGCGATCGATGCGAGCGTGCAACTGGCGCGTGACGTCGAGCGGCTCGGGTATCAGCGGATCTGGTTCTCCGAGCACCACAACTCGCCGACGCTGGCGTGTACCGCCCCGGAGTTGCTGATCGCCCGGGTCGGGGCCGCGACCAGCACGCTGCGGGTCGGTGCCGGCGGCATCATGCTCCCGAACCACGCACCGCTGAAGGTCGCCGAGACGTTCCGGACGCTCGAGGCGATGTTCCCCGGGCGGGTCGACCTCGGGTTGGGGCGCGCGCCGGGCACGGACGGACTCACCGCGCTGGCGCTGCGGGGGTCCGAGGAGAAAGTGATGGGGAACGAGTTCCCTCAGCTCATGGGGGAGCTGCTGGCGTTCCTCACCGACGGCTTCCCCGACGACCACCCGTTCCGGCGCGTGCAAGCGACGCCGGTCGTGCCGGGGCTGCCGTCGCTGTGGGTGCTCGGGTCGAGCGACTACGGGTCGCGGTTCGCCGCGGTGAACGGGCTGGCGGCGAGCTTCGCGCACCAGATCAACCCGGAGCTGGCCGGTCCGGTGCTGCGGGCCTACCGACGTGACTTCCGGCCGTCGGAGTTCCTGGACGCTCCGCGCAGCAGCGTGTCGACGATCGCGTTCGCGTCGGAGGACGCGACGGAGAACGAGGAGTTCGCGGCCTACTGGACGTTGAACATGGCGAAGCTGCGGTCGGGGAGCCCCGGGCCGATCTCGCCCGAGGAGCTGCGTGAGTTCGCGGCCTCGTCGTCCTACCCGGCGGCGCGGGAGGGCATGGCGGGCCGCCTGAACGTCGGCACGCCCGATCTCGTCGCCGACCGGCTACGCGCGCTGCTCGAGGAGACCCAGGCCGACGAGCTGATCCTCGCCTCGCCGGCCCCGAGCTTCGAAGCCCGTACCCGCTCCTACGAACTCCTCGCCAAGGAGCTCCTCTAGCCGCGGAGGCATGAACGCTTTGGTGGGCCATGGCCCACCAAAGCGTTCAGCGCTTGGGCGCGCCCCGTCCGTAAAGCGTGCGCAGGGTGCGGGCGAGGAGCGCGTTCGTCTTGTCGGTGCGGCCGAACGTGTAGATCGCCAGTGGAAGTGCGTAGCGCTGGCGGGCGATCGACTTCGGGCGGGTGAACTCGCGCAGACCGTCCTCGCCGTGGATGCGGCCGAACCCGGAGTCGCCGACGCCGCCGAACGGCAGCGACGCCACCCCGGCGAACGACAGCACCGAGTTCACCGACGTCATGCCCGACCGGATCCGGCGGGCGAGCTCGATTCCCCGCCGCTTCGAGAACACCGCGGCGCCGAGCCCGTACGAGGTGGCGTTCGCCTTCTCGACCGCCTCGTCCATGTCGCGGACCTTACTGACGGTGAGCGTCGGGCCGAACGTCTCCTCCTGGACGGCCGCGGAGTCCTCCGGTACGTCGGTCAGCACGACCGGCCCGACGAACGGCCCGTCGACCGACTCCGCACCGCCCACCACTGCCCTCCCGCCGCGGGCGAGCGCGTCGTCCACGTGCCGGCGGATGACGTCGAGCTGTGCGGGCATCGTCGCCGGCCCGTACGCGGCGTCGGCCGCCTCACCGGGCGTGACGTCCTTCGCGGCGGCCGTCAGCTTCGCGAGGAACGGCTCGTAGACCGCCTCGTGCACGTACACCCGCTCGGTGCCGATGCAGGTCTGGCCGCCGTTCGACATCCCGGCCCAGACCGCTGCCTCGGCCGCGGCGTCCAGATCGGCGTCGGCGTCGACCAGCAGCGGGTCCTTGCCGCCGCACTCGATCAGCACCGGCGTCAGCGTCTCGGCGGCGGCCGCCATGATCTTCTTGCCGGTCGCGGTGGAGCCGGTGAACGCGATCTTGTCGACGCCGGCCGCGGTGAGCGCCGCACCGGTGTCGCCGCCGCCGTAGATGCCGGTGAACACCGGTTGTTCCGGCACGACCTCGGCGAACGTGTCGACCAGCCACTGACCGACCAGCGGCGTGTACTCGCTCGGCTTGAACACGACCGCGTTACCCGCGGCCAGCGCGTAGGCGATCGACCCCATCGGCGTGAAGACCGGGTAGTTCCACGGCCCGATCACACCGACGACGCCGAGCGGCTGGTACTCCAGCGACGCGGCGATGTTCGACGAGAGCATCCCGGACGGCACGCGCCGGGGCCCGAGCACCTTGGCGGCCTTCTTCGCGGCCCAGTCGATGTGGTGCACCGTGATCAGCAGTTCGAGCATCGCGTCGTCGGTGGGTTTGCCGTTCTCGCGGTGCATGAGGTCGGTGATCCCGTCGAGGCGCTGCGCGATCAGCGCCCGCCACGCCAGCAGGCGGGCACGGCGTCCGGCGAACCCGAGCCCGGCCCACCAGCGCGACGCCGTGCGTGCGGCATCGACGACGGTGCGGACGCCGGCGGGATCGGTCACCGCGACGCGCCCCACCTCGACTCCGGTGGCGGGGCTCGACGAGACCAGGAAGCCGTCGACGAACGTCGGTGTGCCGGGGCGTGCCGTGGGCTCGGTCACGGTCATCGGGACCTCCGTCTGGGTGGTGGCTCGTCCGGAGTCTAGGACCGATCTGACCCGCCGGTAAGGCGAACTTGACTCGCGAGTAACCCAGGTGACTCGGTTCAGATGGGGGCAAGGGGTGTGATGCGGACCATGGTCCGGCCCAAGTTACTGGTCGGTATGTCAAGCTCGGCGCCTCCACCACGGCCAGCTAGGAGAGGGGCGACCGTGTCCAGGGACTTCGCGCGCATCGGAATTGTCGGACTGGGAACGCTGGGAGCGGAACTCGCGGAGGCACTGTCCCGCGCCGGTCTGGAAGTAGTGGGTGTCGACCCGGACGAGGCGGCACGAGGTCGGGTGAGCGTCCCGGTCTCCGCGGGGATCGACGCGCTGACCGACGTCGATCTGGTGATCGAAGCGGTGCCGGAGCAGCTGGCGCTCAAACAGCGGGTCTTCGCTGCGCTCTCCGACGTCGTGCGACCGGACACCGTGCTGGCCACCGCCGCCTCGGCGCTGTCGGTGACCGAGCTGGCGGTGGCGGCCGCCCATCCGCACCGGGTGCTGGGGCTGCACTTCATCGGCGACGCGCTGGTCGAAGTCGTCCGGACGGTGTTCACGGACCCGGACGTCGTGGACGACGCGGTGGCGCTGCTGAGCGGGCGGCTGGGCCGGAACCCGCTGATCGTGGGGGACCGGCCGGGGCGGATCACCTCGTCGCTGCTGTTCGCGTACCTCAACCAGGCGGTGTCGTTCGTCGAGTCCGGGTACGCGACCCGCGACGACGTCGATGCCGCCATGCGGTTCGGCTGCGGGCTGCCGCTCGGGCCGCTCGCCGTCGTCGACCGGATCGGGCTCGACACCACGTTCGACGTGCTCACTGCCCTGCATGCGCAGAGCGGCGACCGGCGGCACGCGCCCGCGCCGCTGCTCAAGCAGATGATCGCGGGCGGGTTACGCGGAGTGAAGACCGGTCGGGGTTTCTACACGTACGCCGACGGCGTTCCGGTGGCCGACGTCTCCACCGGCGGAGCCGAAGTGGTTACGCGGACCGTGGGAAAGGTCGGCGTGGTCGGGTCGGGGACGATGGCGACCGGGATCGTGGAGGTGTTCGCCAAAGCCGGCTACGACGTCGTGTACGTCACGCGGAGTGAGGCCAAGTCCGCGTCGGTGCTCGCCGCGCTGACGAAGTCGTTGGATCGGGCTGTCTCCAAGGGGAAGCTTTCACCGTCCGACCGGGATGCGGTGCTCGGCCGCGTGACCGGCAGCGCTGCGTTTGACGACTTGAGTGACGTCGATCTGGTGGTCGAAGCAGTTGTCGAGGACCTGACAGTGAAGCGGGAGCTGTTCGCGACGCTCGACGCGGTGTGCAAGCCGGGGTCCGTGCTCGCGACGACGACGTCCAGCCTGCCGGTGATCGAGTGCGCTACCGCGACGAAGCGGCCACAGGACGTCGTCGGGCTGCACTTCTTCAATCCGGCGACGGTGATGAAGCTGGTCGAGATCGTGTCGACGGTGTCCACGGCGCCCGACGTGGTGGCGACCGCGCATGCCGTGACCACATCGCTGGGCAAGCACCCGGTGGACTGCCGCGACCGGGCCGGTTTCATCGTCAACGCGCTGCTGTTCCCGTACCTGAACGACGCGGTCGCGATGCTCGACGCGCACTACGCGGACGCCGACGAGATCGACACCGCGGTGACGCTCGGGTTCGGGTACCCGATGGGGCCCTTCGCGCTGCTGGACGTGGTGGGGCTGGACGTGTCGCTGGCGATCCAGAAGGAGCTGCACGCAGAGTTCCACGAGCCCGGGTTCGAGCCGGTACCGCTGCTGTCGCACCTGGTGGCCGCCGGCTATCTGGGCCGGAAGACCTCCCGGGGCTTCCGGGACTACGCGCGCAAGTAGTTTTGGAGGGTGAGCCCTCGGCACAATCGTTCCCGGCGTGGGGATTCCGGTCCGCGCGACCCGTACGTCCCGGTCGTCGACACGGTCGAGGACGGGTGGGTCGTGCGGCAGCTGGCCGGCACGTCCAGTACGAAGACGTATCGCTGCCCGGGCTGCGACCAGGAGATCCGGCCCGGGACGGCGCACGTCGTGGTCTGGCCGGAAGCCGGCTCCTGGGCGGGCCAGGCGACCCCCGACGACCGCCGCCACTGGCACTCACCTTGTTGGCAGCGGCGACACCGACGACGATGAGCGCGTGGCTCGTATTGCTTCTAATTCGGTTCTGCCGGCCGAGCGCCGGGACATCACGCTGCACACCGCCGACGGGCTGACGCTCGTCGGGGAGCTGGCGCTGCCGGTCTCGCGGCCGCCGGTCGCGACGCTGGTGTGCCTGCATCCCCTGCCGACACACGGCGGCATGATGGACAGCCACATCTTCCGCAAGGCGGCATGGCGCCTGCCCGCGCTGGCCGACGTCGCAGTGCTGCGGTTCAACACGCGGGGGACGACGTCGGCGCGGGGTACCTCGGAAGGAAGTTTCTCGGGGGCCGTCGACGAGAAGTTCGACGTGGGCGCCGCGATCGAATTCGCGGAGTTCGAGGAGCTCCCGTCGCCGTGGTTGCTCGGGTGGTCGTTCGGGACGGACCTGGCGTTGATGTACGGGTGTGATCCGGGGATCGTGGGCGCGATTCTGCTGTCGCCGCCCCTGCGGTTCAGTCAGCCTTCGGACCTGGAGGTCTGGGCGGCGTCCGGGAAGCCGGTGACCGCGCTGATTCCGGAGTTCGACGACTACCTCCGCCCCTCGGAGGCGGTTTCGCGGTTCGCGCCGCTGACGCAGGCGGAAATAGTCCCCGTGGACGGTGCGAAACACCTCTGGGTGGGTTATGCGGAACGGGTGTTGGACGAGGTGGTGGCACGGATCGTGTCGCCCGACGCGGTCCCGCTCCCACGTGAATACGACGGCCCGATAGAGACTGGGGACGCCAGCCGGTACGCCGACCAGACCGTGGCGGCGTTCGCGGACGTGCCTCGCCCTTCGCCGCGGGCCGAATAACGCAGGGGGAACCGTGACGGTCGAGCTGACGTACCAGGAGAGCGGGCACGGCACGCCGTTGGTGCTGCTGCACGCGTTCCCGCTCTCCTCGGCGATGTGGGCCACCCAGCACTGGCTGCTGGCCGACACCTGCCGGTTGATCACGCCGGACCAGCGCGGGTGGGGCGACTCCCCGCTGGGCGACGAGGAGCCGTCAATGGACGTGCTGGTCGACGACCTCGCGCTTCTGCTCGACGACCTGAAGCTCGACCGGTTCGTGCTCGGTGGGGCGTCGATGGGTGGGTACGTCGCAATGCATTTCTTGCGACGTTATCCGCAGCGGGTGAGGGGGCTGGTGCTCGCCAACACGAAGGCGACGGCCGACAACGACAACGCCGCAGCGAACCGGATCGGGATCGCGCACGCGCTGGAGCACACGCACTCGGCCGAACCGTTGATCGAGAGCGTGTTCACGAATCTGCTCGGGGAGACGACGCGGACCGCGAAGCCCGCGGTGGCCGAGGCGGTGAAGGCCGCGATCCGGGCCACGCCGCCGGATGCCGCGGCGTGGGCGGAGTACGCGATGGCGTCGCGGCTCGACTCGCTGGAGGTTTTGCGCGGGGCGGAGGTGCCGGCGTTGATCATCTCGGGGGAGGAGGATGCGTTGATCACCGACAAGGATGTGTCGGCGATGGCATCGGCGCTGCCGGATGTGCGGGTGGTGGAGATACCGCATGCGGGGCACATGACCGCGATCGAGGATCCGACCGCGTTCGACGGAGCGGTCCGAACGCTGCTGGCGCGCGTCTGAGCAGTGCACGGTTCGGGCCCTTGTCGGGGCGCGAAGTGTGCAGCGCTCAGGCGGGTTTGCCGTCTCGGCGGTCGTTGCTGCGGTCGGCGCGCCAGGTGAGGTCGAGGGTGGGGCCGACCCCGACCGCTGCGCGATCTTCGTCCACGAGCCCCAGCATCGACCGTGAGCGGTTGCCGCGGTCACCCTCGTCGCGTCCGCCGTCTTTTCCTGTCGACGCGGGGGAGCCCGGCGTTTGAGCACCGGCCGGGGGCGCCTGGCCTGGGGTAGGAGGCGCCGAGGTCTGCCCCGGGCTCGTGGGTGTGCGCGGCGCGGGCATCGGGGTCCGGCCGGGAGGGGCCGGGGGCGTGGTGGCTGCGGCGGAGGTCGGGGTGGGGGTGCGGTCGGAAGTGCGTTCCGCGGCCGGGGGCGGGGCGGGAGCCGGGAGCACCGGTGGGCGTGCCGGTGAGGTGGGCACGGGTGTCGGGCTCGCAGCCAGCCGCGCGCCCAGCGTCTGCCGCGGCAGACCAGGCTTGGCAGCCTCAGCCGTCATCGGCTCCGACCGCGCGGGCCCAGACTTCGCCGCCTCCGAGCGCGCCGACTCGGATTTCGCCGGCTCCGACCGGGTGGCCTCGGATTTCGCCGGTTCTGAGCGTGCCGGTTCGGGCTTGGCTGGTTCTGAGCGTGCCGGTTCGGGCTTGGCTGGTTCTGAGCGTGCCGGTTCGGGCTTGGCCGGTTCTGAGGGTGCCGGCTCGGGCTTGGACGAATCCGAGCGCGTCGGCTCGGGCTTGGTCGGCTCGGGCTTGGTCGGTTCCGGGCGGGTGGGCTTGGAGTTCGCCGAGTCGGTGTCGGCGGGCTCGGCCGGATCTGAGCGTGCCGGCTCGGGCTTCGCGGACTCCGCGGTGCGGGGTGTGTTGCCGTTCGGCGTGGCGCTGTCGGCCTTCTCCGCGTCGCCGCTCGAAGGCGGCGTCAAGCCCGTCTCGCTCCGGGCGAGCCGCACAGTAGGCGTCGCCGGCGGCGCCGCCGCGCTCGCATTCTCCGAGGAAGGAGCCTTCGGCTGGGGGGCCGGCTCGGACTGCATCACGGCGGACAGGTTCGCGAACATGCCTCCGCCCAGGCCCGACAACGCGTCCTGAAGGCGGTTCATCTCGCCATTGATCTGCTCCCGGCGCTCGATCAGCGCCTCGACCTCCGCCTTGAGCCGCGCAGCCTCCTTCCGCGCCCCAGCAACAGTCTTCTCCGCCTCCTCGCGCGCCTTCCGCATCGTGCTGTGCGCCTCGAGCCCGGCCTTCTCCTTCGTGTTGCGCGCCCGCAACTCCGCATCCCGCTTCATCGTCGCGCCCTGCGACCGCGCGTTCTCCACCGTCTGCTTCGCGTTCGTGTTCGCGTCGGCGGTGATGCGCTCGGCCTCGGAGATCGCCTCCTGGATGATGCGCTCCGACCGCGCTGCCGCCTCCTCGGTGGCCGACCGCGACAACTCCTCGCTCTCGGCGTGCACCCGCGCCGCGTACTCGTCGGCCTCGGTGGTGGCCGCGGTCGCGACCTGCGTCGCCTCGGACAGCAGTTTCCCGGCCTTCGCCTCCGCCGTCGACACCAGCTCGGCCGCGGTGGCCTGGGACTGGGCCGTCACGTCGGCGGCGGCCTTCTCGGCGGTCGCGCGGTGCGTGTCGGCCTCGGTCTTCACGCGTGTGGCGTGCTCGTCAGCCTCCCGGCGGGTGGTCGACGCGTACGTGTCGGCCTCGCCGCGCACCTTCGTGCTGTGCTCGTCCGCGCTGCGGCGGGTGGTCTTCGCATAGTCGTCGGACTCGCGCGCGACCCGCTCGGCGTGGTCGTCCGCGGCCTTCATCGTCTCGGTGGCCAACGCCTCGGCCGTGGACGTCGTCTCGGTGGCCTGTTTCTCGGCCTCCGCGATCAGCTCGCCGGCCTTGCGCCGGGCCACCATCTTCGCCCCGGCGATCGTGGTGGCCGACTCCTGCTCGGCGGCGTTCAGCTTCTCCTGCGCGTCGCGGAGCAGCGAGGCCGACTCGTCGCGGTCTTCCTCGGCCTTGCGCGCGAGCTCCTCGGCCTCCTTGCGGAGCGCGGCGGCCTTCTCCTCGGCGGTGCGGACGAGACCGGCGGCCTTCTCCTCCGATTCCGCGATCGTGTGCGCGGACAGCTCCTCGGCGTCCGCGACGGCCTTCGCGGCGTTGTCCTCGGCCTCGCGTGCCCGCCGGAACACGTCCGCGGTCGCCTCGGCGGCGTCCGCGGCGGCCTGGCTCGCCTGCTCGTCGGCTTCGGTGAGCACCGCTTCGGCGCGCTGCTCGGCGTCGGCAAGAAGTGCGCGGGAACGCTCCTCGGCCTTGGCGACGAGCGACGACGCTTTCTCCTCGCCGGTACTGCGGACCTTCGCCGCGTGCCGCTCGGCATCGGCGACCATCTCCTGGGAACGGCGCTCGGCCGTGGACACCAGGTCGCGGCCCCGCGCCTCGGCGACCGAGATGATCGTGCGGGCACGCTCCTGCGCCTGCGCGACGGTGGTCTCGGCGTTCTCGTTCGCTTCCCGGGTGACCGAGGCGGCTTGCTGCTCGGCCGCGTCGATCATGGTCTGGACCTGCTCGTCGGCCTGCGCGGTGAGCGCGGACGCCGCCCGCTGCGCGTCGGCGACGATGCGGGTGGCCTCTTCGCCGGCCTCGGTGGTGACCGCGGTGCGGTGGGCCTCGGCCTCCGCCGTGAGCTCGGCGGCACGCCGCTGGGCGTCGGACGTGAGTCGTCGGGCCTCCGCGGCGGCGTCGCCGGTGACCCGCTCGGCCGCCGCGTTCGCCTCGCTCGTGACCCGGGTCGCCTCGGCGGCGGCCGCCTCGGTGACGCGGGTGGCCTCGGCGGTGGCGTCGGCCTTCGTGCGGGTGGCGTAGTCGTCGGCGCCCTTGCGGATGTCCCTGGAGTAGTCGTCGGCCTCGCGGGCGACGCGCTCGGCCTGGTCGTCGGCCTGCCGGCGCGCCGCGACGACGTGCTCGTCGGCCTCGCGCCGGGTGTTCTCCGAGTACTCGTCGGCCGCCTGGTGGGTGGACGCGAGATAACCGTCGGCGTCGCTCCGGGTGGCCTCGGAGTACTGGTCGGCGGCCTGGTGCGTGGACGCCTGGTAGCCGTCGGCCTCGGCGCGGGTCGTCGTCGAGTACGTGTCGGCTTCGCGGCGGGTGCTGACCGAGTACTCCTCGGCCGCGAGCCGGACCGTGCTCTCGTGGTCGTCGGCCAGCCGGGCGACGCGCTCCGCGTGGTCGTCGGCTTCCTTGCGGGTGGTCTTGGAGTACTCGTCGGCACCCTGCCGGGCGTCGCGGGCGTAGTCGTCGGCCTCGCGGGCGATGCTCTCGGCGTGGTTGTCGGCCTTCTTGATCGCCGCGGCGGCAGTGACCTCCGCGTCGGCGATCCGCTGGTCGGCCGCAGCGACGCGGGCCTCGGCCTCGGCGATCAGCGCGTCGGCCCGCTCCCGGGCCTCCGCCTCGATCGCGGTGCCGAGCTCGCGGGCCTCGGCGGCGAGCAGTTCGGCCTGCTCTTCGGCCTCGTTCACGGCCGCGGAGAGACGCTCGTTGGCCGCAGTCGTCAGCTGGTTGGCATAAGCCTCGGCGTCCGCGCGGGTGCGGGTCGAGTAGGCGTCCGCCTCGTCGCGGGTGGCTTCGGCGTACTCGTCGGCGCCGGTCCGCACCTCGTCGGCGTAGGCCTCGGCGTCGACCGGGATCGCGGTGGCGCGCTCCTGGGCGTCGGACAGAATCGACTCGGCCCGCCGACGGGCCTCCGCCTCGTTGTCGTCGATGATCTCCTGCGCGCGGGAGATCTCCTCCCGTAAGCCGATCAGGTGATCGACGAGTTCCCGCTCGGCTTCCTCGCGCTGGCGGGTCATCTCCAGCTCGGCGTCGCGGAGCAGACCCCGGGCGTCACGCGCGGCGTCGTCGAGGACGCGGTGCGCGGCCGCCTCGGCCTCGGCGGCGGCGCGCTGAACGGTGTTGCGGGCACCCACCAGCTCGTTCTGCGCGGTGCCGCGGATCTCGTTCGCCTCGGCCTCTGCCAGGTCGAGGATCTGCTGGACGCGTGCGCTGACCTCGGCGTGCGGGTTGCGAACGGCGTACTCGAGCTGCTGGCGCAGGTGGTAGATCTCACCGCGCAGGTGCTCGATCTCGTTGTGCAGACGCTCCACCTGGGCGGCGTACGCGTCGGATCTGCCGTAGGCGGCGTCGCGGTCGGCTGCGACCGCGCTCAGCTCACCTTCCAGGCGGCTGAACGCGTCCTCGACCTGCCGACGTTCGTATCCGCGCAGCACCACTTCGAACGACGGCAATGGTTCGCCGCCGCTCACTGGGAGAAGGCCGTGCCCGTCCTCCTGCGACATGCAGTCATACTCGCATCGTTCCGAGCCAAACCCCCACTACGGCGGTCAGGCGCCCTGCAACACCGGCACATCGTTTCACGCCCGGGCGGGTTGTGTCGGTGACCCGGCCATTGAGCCGGGCCACCGCTCCGATCCGGTGTGCAGCCACCAGGCGGGGTCAGCCCCGACCGTTCGCGCTCGGGGTCTCGGCCGGCTCGACCTTGGCCGCCTCGGCTGCCTTCGCCACCGTGGCCGCCGCCGCGCCTCCGCCGACCAGGCCGGCGAGCATTTCGCGCAGCTGACCCAGCTGGGTGGTGATCGCGTCGCGCTGGCCCGTGAGCTCCGCGACCTGACGCTTGGCCTGGGTCGTGTTGTGCTCGGCGTTCGCCGTGGCGTCGGCCATCAGGCGCTCGGCCTCGGCGCGGGCCTCGTTGACCGTCTTGTCGGCCAGCGCGCGGGCCTTCTCCACGATGTCCTTGGCCTGGGCCTCGGCGGCCTTGCGGCGCGACTCGGTGTGGGCCTCGACCTCGCGGGCGCGGGTCTCGGCGACCCGGGCACGCTGCTCGGCCTCGCCGACCAGCTTCTGCGTCTCGGCGACCGCCGCGGCGTGCCGCTGCGACTCCTCCTGCTCGGACCGCTCGCGACGCTCGGCCAGGTTGAGCTCCAGCTCCTGGAGGTCGTTGTCACGCTTCTCGCGCGCCTCGGCCAGGATGCGGCTCGCCTCGCCGCGCTTCTGCTCGGCTTCGCGGGTGGCTTCGGTGCGCAGCTGCTCGCTCTCCTGGCGCACCGTGGTGCGCAGCTGCTCGGTCTCGGCCTTGACCTTGTTGCGGAGCTGCTCGGTCTCTTGCTTGGCGGCGGCACGCAGCTGGGTGGCCTCCCGCTCGGCGGTCGCCTGCAGCTGAGCCACCTCGCGGTGCACCCGCGCCTTGAGCTCGGCGACCTCGTGGTCGGCCGTCGACCGGGCCTGCCGGACCTCACGGTCGGCGGTGGCGCGGTTGATCTCGATCTCGCGGTTGACCTCGCCGCGGATCTCGGCGGCCTCGCGCTCGGCGCCTTCCTTCACCCCGGTGGCGTCCCGCTCGGCAGCGACCTTGACCGACTGCGCCTCGGCGCGGGCCTTCTCGGTGAGCTCACGCGCCTGGAGGCGGGCGGCCGAGAGCGTCTCCTCGGCCTTCTTCTCGGCCTCGGTGCGGTGCTCGTTGGCCTGCTCCTCGGCCAGCCGCAGCAGCTGCTCGACCCGGGTGCCGAGGCCGGACAACGTCGGCTTCGAGTTCTCCTGGAGCTGCTTCTGCTGGCTGCGCATCTGCTGCTGCAGCGCGGTGAGCTGCTGCTCGACCGCGCGCACCCGGTGCTGGGCTTCCGCGAGCTTCTGCTCGGCCTCGGACTTCGTCGACTGGTGCTGGCTCAGTTCGGTGTTGAGCCGCTGTAAGTGCTCGTTCACCTGGTGCCGGTCGTACCCCCGCAGCGCGATGGTGAAGCCGGGATCAGTGTTCGAGGAGTCGAAGAACGACATGTTGTTGTCGGTGGGGGTCGGCTGCATGCCGCCCACTATCGCAGACCTCGCAGGCCGCATCTAGCGAACCCTGTCTCACATTCGACGCGAAATTCCCACGCGACACACCGTACGGCGGTTCGGCTGATGAACGACTCGACCGAATGCCGGGGGCCGCTCGTCGCGGCCCCCGGCATGGCGGCCGTCAGCGAGACCTGAACCGGTTGATCGCGTCGATGTAGCGGCTGCGCTTCTCGGTGTTCCGGACCCCGAGACCCTCCTGCGGTGCCAGGGCCAGCACACCGACCTTGCCCTGATGGAGGTTCTGGTGGACGTCGTACGCGGCCTGCCCGGTCTGCTCGAGCGGGTACACCTTCGACAGCGTCGGATGAATCTTCCCGGTCGCGATCAGATCGTTGGCGAGATACGCCTCTCGATAGTTCGCGAAATGCGACCCGATAATGCGCTTCAGGTTCATCCAGAGGTATCGATTGTCGAACTGATGGAGATATCCGGACGTCGACGCGCAGGTCACGATCGTGCCACCTTTTCGTGCAACGAAGACGCTCGCACCGAATGTCTCGCGACCCGGGTGCTCAAAAACGATGTCGGGGTCTTTCCCCCCGGTGAGTTCGCGGATTTTCGCGCCGAAGCGACGCCACTCGCGCGGGTCCTGGTTGTGCTCGTCCTTCCAGAACTGGTAACCCTCCGCAGTCCGGTCGATCACCAGGTCCGCGCCCATCGAGCGGACGATGTCCGCCTTGTCCGGACTCGAGACGACGCACACCGGGGTGGCGCCCGATGCCAGCGCCATCTGCGTGGCGTAGGACCCGAGGCCGCCGGACGCACCCCAGATCAACACGGTGTCACCGAGTTTCATGGCGGCGCCGTTGGTGCTGACGAGCTGGCGATAGGCCGTCGAGTTCACGAGTCCCGGCGAAGCGGCCTCTTCCCAGGAGAGGTGATCGGGCTTCGGCATGAGCTGATTGGCCTTCACCAACGCCAGGTCGGCGAGTCCGCCGAAGTTCGTCTCGAATCCCCAGATGCGCTGCTCGGGGTCGAGCATCGTGTCGTCGTGGCCCTCGTACGACTCGAGTTCGACCGACAGGCAGTGAGCGACGACCTCGTCGCCGGGCTTCCACAGGTTCACGCCGGGACCGGTGCGCAGAACGACGCCGGCCAGGTCCGAACCGACGACGTGATAGGGCAGGTCGTGCCGTTTGGTCAGCGGCGATAACCGGCCGTACCGCTCGAGGAACCCGAACGTCGAGAGCGGTTCGAAGATCGACGTCCAGACCGTGTTGTAGTTGACAGCGCTCGCCATCACCGCGACGAGCGCCTCGCCGGGGCCGAGCTCCGGGGTCGCCACGTCCTGCACGTGGAGCGACTCGCGGGGGTCCTTGTCGCGGGTGGTGCGCCCGGCGAACATGTCCACCTCGTCCTTGCGCACCACCACCCCGCGGTAGGACTCCGGCACTTCCAGGCCGCCTACGGCGTCGAGTTCGTCAGCCAGGATCGCTTCGAGGATCTGCTTCACGGTCGGCGCCTCCAGAATTACGGGGGGTCGGGGAGGCGCCGATGTTACTTACCAGTAGCGATTCAGAAAGTTCACCTGTGACCCACTACACCAGGCTCGACGAGTTCGACGAGGACTCCGCCGGCGTCCTTCGGGTGGACGAAGTTGATGCGGGAACCGGCCGTCCCGTTGCGCGGGGCGTCGTAGAGAAGGCGCAGGCCCTTGGCGCGGAGTTCCGCGCTGGTCGCGTCGATGTCGTCGACGGTGTAGGCCATCTGCTGGATGCCCGGACCCGAGCGGTCGAGGAACTTGCCGATCGCGGAGTCGGGCCGCAGGGGCGCGAGCAGTTGCAGGCGCGCGGTCGTCGGGTCGCCGTCGGCCGGCACCAGCATCGCTTCCCGGACGCCCTGCTCCTCGTTGACTTCCTCGTGCTCGGCGACGAGACCGAACGTGTCCTCGTAGAACGCGAGCGCCTCGTCCAGGTCGGGAACGGCGATGCCGACGTGATCGATCCGGCGAATGGCCATCGGTGGCCTCCTCTCAGCGTGACCGCGAAGGTACGCATGCGACCTGCGAAAAGCTGTGGTCTCTCTCACGACTCGGATCAAGCTACTGCTCGGTATGGTGGCGTGACATCCCCGTAATAGTGACCCAGCGTCCCTTGATGAACACAGTGGAGGCGTCTCCCATGACCTCGGTAATCGTCGCCGGTGCACGGACCCCCATGGGACGGCTCCAGGGCTCGCTGAAGGACTTCTCCGCCGCCGACCTCGGCGGCGTCGCGATCAAGGCAGCGCTCGAGCGCGCCGGCGTCAGCCCCGAGCAGGTGCAGTACGTGATCATGGGCCAGGTTCTGCAGGCCGGCGCGGGGCAGAACCCCGCGCGTCCGGCCGCGATCAAGG
The DNA here is from genome assembly GCF_043197895.1 of Cryptosporangium sp. NPDC048952. Taxonomy (NCBI): domain Bacteria; kingdom Bacillati; phylum Actinomycetota; class Actinomycetes; order Cryptosporangiales; family Cryptosporangiaceae; genus Cryptosporangium; species Cryptosporangium sp. NPDC048952. The sequence continues at coordinate 140,312 of NZ_JBICTY010000003.1, forward strand.
CCGGGATCCCGCAGTCGGTCCCGTCGATCACGATCAACAAGGTGTGCCTCTCGGGCATCGACGCGATCGCGCTGGCCGACCAGCTGATCCGCGCCGGTGAGTTCGAGATCGTCGTGGCCGGCGGCATGGAGTCGATGACCAACGCGCCGCACCTGCTGCCGAAGTCGCGGGCCGGCTACAAGTACGGCTCGATCGAGGTCCTCGACGCGATGGCCCACGACGGTCTGACCGACTCGTTCGAGAAGATCGCGATGGGGGAGTCCACCGAGAAGTTCGCCGGTGTCGCCGGGCTGACCCGCGAGGACCAGGACGCGTTCAGCGCCCGCAGCCACCAGCGCGCGGCGGCGGCGCAGAAGAACGGTGTGTTCGACGAAGAGATCACGCCGGTGGAGATCCCGCAGCGCAAGGGCGACCCGATCAGCTTCGCCACCGACGAGGGCGTGCGCGCGGACACCACCACCCAGACGCTGGCCAAGCTGCGTGCCGCGTTCGCCAAGGACGGCACGATCACCGCGGGCTCGTCGTCGCAGATCTCGGACGGCGCGGCGGCGGTCGTCGTCATGAGCAAGGCCAAGGCCGAGGAACTGGGCCTGACCTGGCTGGCCGAGATCGGCGCGCACGGCAACGTCGCGGGGCCCGACAACTCGCTCCTGCCGCAGCCGTCGAACGCGATCCAGCACGCGCTGGGTAAGGAAGGTATCGGCGTCGCGGACCTCGACCTCATCGAGATCAACGAGGCGTTCGCCGCCGTCGGTGTGCACTCCGCCCGGGCGTTGGGCCTCTCCGCCGAGGAGATCGACGCCAAGGTCAACGTCAACGGCGGGGCGATCGCGCTGGGGCACCCGATCGGGATGTCCGGTGCGCGGATCGCGCTGCACCTGGCGCTGGAGCTCAAGCGCCGCGGTGGCGGCGTCGGTGCGGCCGCGCTCTGCGGCGGTGGCGGCCAGGGCGACGCCCTGATCGTGCGCGTGCCCAAGGCGTAACCACCCCGTGCGGTACGCAGACGTCGGGGAACTCGTCGTGCAGGCGAGGAACGGCGTGCCTCGCGCGGTCGCGCGGCTGGTGAGCATGGTGGAGAACGCCAGCCCCGCGCTGCGTGAGGTGGCGGCGGCGCTCGCGCCGCACACCGGGCACGCGTACGTCGTGGGGCTGACGGGCTCGCCGGGGGTCGGGAAGTCCACGAGCACGAACGTGCTCATCGCGGCGCTCCGCGAGCACGGCAGGACGGTCGGCGTGCTCGCGGTCGACCCGTCGTCGCCGTTCTCCGGGGGAGCGCTGCTCGGGGATCGGGTCCGGATGGAGCAGCACGCGACCGACCCCGGGGTGTTCATCCGGTCGATGGCGTCCCGCGGGCACCTGGGTGGCCTCGCCTGGGGCACGCCGCAGGCGATCCGTGTGCTCGACGGCGCCGGGTTCGACGTCGTGCTCGTCGAGACGGTGGGCGTCGGCCAGGCCGAGGTGGAGATCGCGTCCCTCGCCGACACCACGATCGTGCTGCTCGCTCCCGGCATGGGGGACGGCATCCAGGCTGCGAAGGCCGGCATCCTCGAGGTAGCGGACGTGTACGTCGTCAACAAAGCCGACCGCGAGGGGGCGGAAACGACGGTCCGCGACCTGCGCGGCGCGCTCGGCCTGGCCGGTACGTACGGACCGGACGACTGGCACCCCCCGATCGTGAAGACCGTGGCCGCACGCAACGAGGGCGTCGACGACGTCCTCGCGGCGATCGACGCCCACCGCGCGTGGCTGGAACGCACCGACGGCCTGCACGCCCGCCGCCGGGCCCGGGCCGCCCGCGAGATCGAAGCCATCGCGGTGGCCACCCTCCGCGAACGCATCGGCGCCGTCAGCGGCAGCACGGACCTCGCCGACCAGGTGGCCACCGGAAAGCTCGACCCGTTCTCGGCCGCCGATCAACTGATCGGAAGTGAGCGGCGCACGAGGGGCGGGAGGCCGTAGCGTACGGGCATGGCTCGGTCACCGGGCGCCGATCTCCCGGCGGACTTCCCCCTCCCGGTTTCCGCCGTCGCGCGCGAGCGACGGCGTGACCTCGTGCGCCGCTGGTGGCGCTCGCGGGGGCACCAGCGCAACCTGCGGTACTGGATCCTCTTCCGCGGGTTACCGGTGCTGGCGGGGCTGGTGGTGCTCTACGTCGTCACCGGTTTGGTCGTCGGCTGGCGGGACGCGTACGACGTGAGCCTCGGCATCGAATCCCCGGCCGAGACGAAAGCGCCGGTGCTCGCCTGGTTCCTGTCGGTGGCCGGCTGGCTGGTGATGCCGGGCGTCGCGGGTGCGGTCGCCGGTTACGTCGTGAGCGACTCGATCGCGTCGCGCCGCTCACGCCCGCTCGACGAGCAGTTCCCGCAGATCTCCAAGGACGAACTCCGCGACATCCTGCGGGAACTGGGCGATGAGTGAGCTGATCCCGCTCCTGGCGGAACTGTCCGGCGTCGAGGGAACGCGCCGCAGCTTCGTGCCGACCCCGAACGGCTGGCCCGGGGTGCCCACCGAATTCGTCCCGACGTTCGTCGGAATCCACGAGATCGGCTGGCGCACGGCCCAGGCGCACTGGGAGATCGTGGTCGCCCGGGTGCTCGACACCGACATCGTGAAGCCCAATGTGTCCGGAGAACTCGCGATACGTCGAGCGGTTCGCGCATCCGCGCTACTCTTGAACAAGATGGCGCGCCAGGGACGGTGTCCCATCTGCCCGCAGCCCGCGATGGTGAGCTCCCACTGAGGAGGCCCCATGACTGAGATTCCCCTGGGGGGCAATCCTCCGCGAGGGAGCTTCCGCGAGCTGAGCCGCGAGCTGTTCGACTCGGCGTTTCCCGAGGCCCGGCAGGGTTGGGTCGACCAACAGGTTGCCACGATGGTGGTCGAGGTGGGTACTGCCCTCGACGTCCGGCTCCTTCCGTCCGACGCCGATCTGCGTGCCGGTCGGCTCGAGGGGGTCGACCTGCGAGGGGCCGATCTGCGTGACGCCGAGCTCGAGAAGGCCGAGCTGACCGGCGTCGATCTGCGGAAAGCCTGTCTGGCGCGAGCTGATCTGCGCGGGGCCACGCTCCGGAGCGCGAACCTCCGGTCCGCCAATCTGCGGTCCGCCCGCCTCGCCGACGCCGATCTCGTCCGCGCCCAGCTGCGGCGCACCGATCTGGTGGCGGCCGACCTCGCCGGTGCGGATCTGCGTGAGGTCGATGCGGGCATGGCGCACCTCGTCGGTGCCGACGCCGACTCCGCGCGGTTCGACGGCGCGCAACTGCCGGGGATCGACGCCTCCACGGCGACGTTCCGCGGCGCCCAGTTCGTCGACGCGAATCTGCGCCGTGCCGTCCTCGACGACGCGGTGTTCGCGGGAGCGGTGCTGCGTGGCGCCGATCTCACCGGCGCGAACCTGGTGGGTGCGGTGCTCACCGGGGCCGATCTCACAAACGCCGACCTGTCCGCGGTCCTCTGGTCCGACGAGACCCAGTGGCCCGGCGCGCTCGCGGAGAGCATCAGGCAGCGCTCCGAGGAGATCGCGCCCGGCACGTATCGCGTGGGTCCGGTGCGTACCCAGCTGAGGACCGCCTAACCCACTCGTCTACACTTTGTAGTCGTGCTGACCAACACCACCACGTTTCGCTTCTTCCGCCTGGCGGCGTTCGCCGAAGCCGTTTCCTGGACCGGCCTGTTGATCGGCATGGTCTTCAAGTACCTGATCGTGGAGAACGAGATCGGCGTCAAGATCTTCGGCCCGATCCACGGCGCGCTGTTCATCCTCTACCTGGTGTCCGTGCTGCTCACACGCCCGGTGGCCGGCTGGAGTGCCCGCGCGACGCTCGTCGGGCTGCTCGCTTCGATCCCGCCGTTCGGCACCCTGTTCTTCGAGCGCTGGGCAGTGAAGAAGGCGACCGATCGCACGTTGGAGCCCGCAGGCGTCTGAGAACCGTCGCCGGGGTGGAAGACTAGAACTCATGCGACAGCCGAATCCCCGCATGACGGCAGCCTCGCTGGCAGGCGCCGTCGACCTCTCCGCATTGCGCTCCAGTTCGCCCGCGGCTGCGCCGGCCGGTGGCGAAGCGACGCCCGCGCCGACCACCGACTCGCCGTACGTCATCGACGTCGACGAGGCGACGTTCCAGAACGAGATCCTCCAGCGGTCCCTGCAGACGCCGGTGGTCATCGACTTCTGGGCCGAATGGTGTCAGCCCTGCAAGCAGCTCTCACCGGTGCTCGAGAAGCTCGCGGTCGAAGCCGAAGGCGCCTGGATCCTCGCCAAGATCGACATCGACGCCAACCCGCGTCTGGCGCAGGCGTTCCGCGTCCAGAGCATTCCGTTCGTGATGGCGATCGTGAACGGGCAGCCGGTCGACGCGTTCGCCGGCGTCCAGCCGGAGGCGACGCTCCGGCAGTGGCTCGCCGCGGTCGTGAAGGCCGCCGGGGGCGAAGTCGAGCTCCCCGCCGACCCACGCCTGAACGACGCCGACGACAAGCTCCAGGCGGGCGACCTCGACGGCGCCGAGGCGGCGTACAAGGCGATGCTGGCCGAGACGCCCAACGACCCGAATGCCACCAGCGGCCTCGCCCAGATCGCGCTGATGCGGCGCCTGGAGGGCGTCACCGACGGCCGCGAGGTGCTGACCAAAGCCGAGGCCGCGCCCACCGACATCGACGCCCAGACCCTGGCCGCCGACGTCGAGTTCGTGTCCGGCCTGGCCGAGCAGGCGTTCGCCCGGCTCGTGGCGCTGGTGAAACGGACATTCGGTGACGACCGGAACCGGGTCCGTACCCACCTGCTCGAGTTGTTCGCGATCGCGCCGCCGGACGACCCGGTGGTCAACAAAGCGCGCCGTGACCTGACGAACGCGCTGTTCTGAGAACCGAGGGGGCCAGAAATGGCCCCCTCGTCGTTTGTGACCACCCACCTGCGGACCCGAACGGGATGCCGCCACGGGTTAGGGTGGCCGCGGGCACCGCTGCGTAACCGGGCGTCACCGTTCCGCGTGCGCACGAGCGGTGGAACCGCAGTGTCGCGGCCAACCGGAGGAGCGTAAATGGAGCGGCGTGCGCTGTCCGCCCGGCAAACGGAGGACTCGGGCTTGGAGCCAATCGTCGACCCGCAGCTGGGCCTGACCGGAAGCATTCCGGCCGGCGACCTGTTGGCCTCGGTGGACGAGGTCGAGAACAACAAGGACGCGCTGATCGCGAAGGCGGGCGCAGGCATCGAGGACCCGTTCGTCGCGGCCGCGCTGCCGGTCTACTACCGGTACGTGCCGGCCGAGGAGCTGCTCAACCGGTCACCGGCCGACCTGGTGGGGGCCACGGCTTCGCACCGTGAATTGGCGGCCACGAGGAAGCCCGGCGAGCTGAACCTCCGCGTGCTCACGCCGAGCGGCCAGAGCGGCTGGTGCGGTGGCCACACCGTGATCGAGCTGGTCACCGACGACATGCCGTTCCTCGTCGACTCGGTCACCGCGGAGCTCGCCCGGCACGAGCTGGGCATCCACCTGCTCGTGCACCCGCAGATGGTCGTCGTCCGCGACGACGAGGGCACGCTGACCGACCTCCGCCCGTCCGGTGACCCCGACGCGCCAGTGGCCGGCGAGGTCGTCGAGTCGTGGATGCACATCGAGATCGACCGTCGCTCGCACCGCGGCGCCGAGGAGGCCCTGCGCACCGACCTCGCGCGGGTGCTCGCCGACGTCCGGGCCGCGGTCAGCGACTGGGACGAGATGCGCGCCCGCGCGCTCACGATCGCCGACGGGCTCACCCACAAGGCGCTCCCGGTGCCCGACAAGGACGTCACCGACGCCCGTGAGCTGCTGCGCTGGCTGGCCGACGAGAACTTCACGTTCCTCGGTTACCGCGAGTACCGCCTGGTGCCGGACGGCGCCGACGACGATCGCGCGCTGGCGGCGGTCGAGGGCACGGGCCTGGGCATCCTCCGGGACGCCGCGAACCGCGAGCGGCGGCTGGCCGACATGCCGGTCGAGGTGCGCGACAAGATCCTCGAGAAGCGCCTCCTGATCATCACGAAGGCGAACTCGCGCTCGACCGTGCACCGTCCGGCCTACCTCGACTACGTCGGCTTCAAGACGTTCGACGCCGACGGCAACGTCACCGGCGAACGCCGGTTCCTCGGCCTGTTCTCCTCGGCGGCCTACCTGGACAGCGTCCGTTCGCTGCCGGTGATCTCCCGCAAGGTCGACGAGGTGCTGGCCCGCTCCGGGCTCTCGCGCAGCAGCCACTCCGGTAAGGACCTGCTGCAGATCCTCGAGACCTACCCCCGCGACGAGCTGTTCCAGATCGCCACCAGCGAGCTGTTCAACACGGTCATGGCCGTGCTGCGGCTGGGCGGGCGGCGTCGGCTGCGGCTGTTCGTCCGGCGCGACGCGTACGGCCGGTTCATCTCGTGCGTGGTCTACCTGCCGCGTGACCGGTACACGACGCAGAACCGCCTGCGCATGCAGGACATCCTGATGGACGCCCTGCACGGTGTCGGCGTCGACTACACGACCCGCGTCACGGAGTCGGTGCTCGCCCGGGTGAAGTTCGTCGTCCGCACCGACCCGAACACGTCGGTCGGCTCGATCGACGTCGACCTGCTGCAGCAGCGGCTGGCCGACGCCACCCGCAGCTGGGACGACGAGTTCGCCACCGAGATCCGCCGGGAGATCGGCGAGGAGCAGGCCACCCGCCTGCTGCGCCGCTACGGCACCGCGTTCAACGCGGCCTACCAGGCCGAGCACACGCCCGCCGAGGCCGTCGAGGACCTGTCCCGCATCGAGGTGCTCGAGGAGGACGGCGACCTCGGCGTCAGCCTCTACCGCTCCGCCGACCGCGGCCTGCGGTTCACCGTGTACCGCCTGGGCGACGCGATGGCGCTCTCCGACGTGCTGCCGGTGCTGCACTCGCTCGGCGTCGAGGTGGTGGACGAGCGCCCGTACCGGGTGCAGCGCACCGACGACAAGCCCACCTGGGTGTACGACTTCGGGCTGCGGTTGCGCAGCGGCTCGGACGCGCCGCACATGATCGGGCGCGCGATCACCGAGTCCGGCCCGTTCTCGGCGCCCGGCCCCGTCGACATCCGCCGCGTGCACTCCGCGATGGAGAACGCGTTCGCGGCCTGCTGGCGCGGTGAGTGCGAGGTGGACGGGTTCAACGCGCTCGTCGTCTCGGCCGGCCTGGCCTGGGACGAGGTCGTCGTCCTGCGTGCGTACGCGAAGTACCTGCGGCAGGCGGGCAGCCGCTGGTCGCAGGAGTACGTCGAGCGGGTGCTCGCCGAGCACCCGACGGTCGCCCGCCAGCTCGTCGACCTCTTCACGGCCCGTTTCGACCCGAACTTCCGGGGCGACGCGGAGGCGCGCAGCGCGGCCGCGGACACGCTCACCACCACGCTCACCGAGGCACTCGACGCGGTGCAGAGCCTGGACGCCGACCGCATCCTGCGCAGCGTCCTGACGCTGATCACCGCGACGCTGCGCACGAACCACTTCCAGCGCGGCCGCACCGGTCGGCACAAGCCGTACCTGAGCTTCAAGATCGACCCGCGGGCCGTGCCCGACCTGCCGGCCCCGCGGCCGGCGTTCGAGATCTTCGTGTACTCGCCGCGCGTCGAGGGTGTGCACCTGCGGTTCGGCGCGGTCGCCCGCGGCGGACTGCGCTGGTCCGACCGTCGCGAGGACTTCCGCACCGAGATCCTCGGCCTGGTCAAGGCGCAGATGGTCAAGAACACCGTCATCGTGCCGGTGGGCTCCAAGGGCGGGTTCGTGGTGAAGAACCCGCCGCTGGGCGGGGACCGCGACGCCCTGATGGCCGAGGGCATCGAGTGCTACCGCACGTTCATCCGCGGCCTGCTCGACCTCACCGACAACCTGCGCGACGGCAGGACCGTGGTGCCGCCGCCGGACGTCGTCCGGCACGACGGTGACGACTCCTATCTGGTCGTCGCCGCCGACAAGGGCACCGCGACGTTCTCCGACATCGCCAACGAGGTGGCCGCCGAGTACGGCTTCTGGCTCGGTGACGCGTTCGCGTCCGGCGGATCGGTCGGCTACGACCACAAGGCGATGGGCATCACCGCCCGCGGCGCCTGGGAGTCGGTGAAGCGGCACTTCCGCGAGCTCGGCCTCGACACCCAGGCCGAAGAGTTCACGGTGGTGGGCGTCGGCGACATGTCCGGCGACGTGTTCGGCAACGGCATGCTGCTCTCCGAGCACATCCGGCTGGTGGCCGCGTTCGACCACCGCCACATCTTCATCGACCCGAACCCGGATGCCGCGGTCGGTTTCGCCGAGCGGCGGCGTCTGTTCGAACTGCCGCGCTCGAGCTGGGCCGACTACTCCGCCGAGCTGATCTCCGCCGGCGGCGGCGTGTTCCCGCGCACGGCCAAGTCGATCGACGTCACGCCGGAGATCCGTGCGGCGCTCGGCCTTCCCGCGACCGCGGAACGGCTCAGCCCGTCCGAGCTGATGAAGGCGATCCTGCTCGCGCCCGTCGATCTGCTCTGGAACGGCGGCATCGGGACGTACGTCAAGGCGTCGGACGAGACGCACGCCGACGCCGGGGACAAGTCGAACGACTCCCTGCGCGTCGACGGCAGGCAGCTGCGCGTGCGGGTCGTGGGGGAGGGCGGCAACCTCGGTCTCACCCAGCGCGGCCGGATCGAGTACGCGTTGAAGGGCGGCCGCGTCAACACCGACGCGATCGACAACTCGGCCGGCGTCGACACGTCCGACCATGAGGTCAACATCAAGATCCTGCTCGACCAGGCGGTGCACGCGGGCGATCTGAACACCGTAGACCGCAACGCGCTGCTGGCCGAGATGACCGACGAGGTCGCCCACCTCGTGCTCGACGACAACTACAGCCAGAACGAAGCCCTCTCCCTGGCCCGGCACCTCGCACCGCGCCTGTTCGGCGTTCACCGCCGACTCATGTCGGAGCTCGAGCGCAGCGGTCGGCTCGACCGGGCCCTGGAGTTCCTGCCCGACGACGAGACCGCTGCCACCCGGGAGTCGCTCTCGTCGCCGGAGCTGTCGGTGCTGCTGGCCTACGTGAAGATCACGCTGGCCGACGACATCCTCGCCAGCGGAGTGCCGGACGACCCGTGGTGCCGCCCGATCCTGCGCGACTACTTTCCGACCCCGCTGCGGGAGAAGTTCGCGCAGTACACCGAGAAGCACCCACTGCGCCGCGAGATCATCACGACCGCAGTGGTCAACGAGGTCGTCAACCACGGCGGTATCTCGTTCGTCTACCGCGCGATGGAGGAGACCGGCGCGAGCCAGGCCGACGTGGTCCGCGCGTACGCGGTGATCCGGGACGTGTTCGGCCTCGACAAGCTCTGGGACGCGGCGAACGACCTGGACGCGAGCGTGCCGGCCACCGCGCAGACCGCGGTGATGGTGCAGGCCCGGCGCGTGCTCGACCGCGGCGTCCGCTGGCTGCTGCAGAGCCGCAGCGGCGCGATCGACGTCGAGGCCGACATCGAGCGGCTGCGGCCGGGGATGGCCGAGCTGACCCAGGAGATGGGCGGGCTCATGCTCGGCCGGGAGGCGGAGCGGTATCACAGCTTTGCGTCCGAGCTGGAGGGCGAAGGTGTGCCGACCGGCCTGGCCGATCGGGTCACCGCGACGCTCTACGGGTTCGGCCTGCTCGACGTCGTCGAACTGGCGCGCCACACGGAGCTGTCCCGCCGCGAGGTCGCGACGCTGTACTACACGCTCTCCGAGCGGTTCCGGATCGACGAGATGCTCGACCGCATCTCGGCGCTGCCCCGGGCGGACCGCTGGCAGGCGCTGGCGCGGCTGGCGCTGCGCTACGACCTCTACAGCACGCTCGACAGCCTGACGCGTGAGGTGCTGCGCCGGGTGCCGGGCGACGTGCCGGCCGAGGAGCGGGTGAGCCGCTGGGCGAATGCGAACGCCGACAACATCAGCCGGGCGCTGACAACACTGGGTCTCCTCGCGGAGGACGCACCGTCGGACCTGGCGACGCTCACCGTGGTGCTGCGCCAGATCCGGACGGTCGTCCGCGCGTCCGCTGCGCACCAGGAATGAAGAAGCGCCTCGCCGTGGTCGCGGCGGTTCTGGCACTGACGGCGTGCGGGACGCCGGCCCCGGTCGTGGTCTCGGCCTCGACCGTCCGGGTCGGCTTCCTGCACTCGTTCACCGGATCGAACGCGGTCAGCGAGGCCGGGCTCATCAACGCCGAAAAGATGGCGATCGAGGAGATCAACGCCGCCGGTGGCGTCCGGGTGGACGGCCAGGAGAAGAAGATCGACTCGATCGTCAACGACAGTGGGTCGAATCCGGAGCGCTTCGTCAAGAAGGCCCGGGACCTGCTGAAATGGAACCACGTGCCGGTCGTCTTCGGCGGCTGGACCTCGGCGAACCGCAAGGCCGTCCTGCCGATGTTCGCGGAGCACGACGCGCTGCTGGTCTACCCCGCGCCGCACGAGGGGCTAGAGGACTCCCCGAACGTTCTCTACACCGGCGCGACGGCGAACCAGCAGGTCGTCCCGGCGCTGGACTACCTGAAGTCGCGGGGCGCGAAGCGGATCTATCTGATCGGCAGCGACGACGTCTTCCCGCGGACGGCGGGCAAGCAGATCAAGAGCTACGCCGCCGCGAACGGCCTGACGATCGTGGGCGAGCGGTACCGGGAGCTCGGCAGTACCGACTTCGCCACGATCGGGCAGATGATCACGGCCACCAGAGCGGACGCCGTCGTGAACACGCTGGTCGGTGACAGCAACGGGGCGTTCTTCGCCGCGCTCGACCGGGCCGGGGTCTCCGCCCGGCTACCGGTGCTCTCGCTCTCGGTCACCGAGGAGGAGGTGCGGACGATCGGTCCGGACCACCTCGCGGGCTCCCTGGTGGCCAGGACCTACCTCCAGACCACGGGCGGCGCCACGAACGAGAAGTTCGTCCAGGCCTACAAAGCCAAGTACGGCGACGACAAGGTGACGTCCGACGCGATGGAGGCCGCGTACGTCGGCGTCCACCTGTGGGCGAAGGCCGTCTCGAAGGCGGGCTCGACCGCCCCGGAGGACGTGGACGCGGCGCTCGACGGCCTGACGTTCGACGCACCGGAGGGGCGGGTGCGTGTCGACGGCGCGACCAACCACCTCTCCAAGACCGCGCGCATCGGCGTGATCTCGGCCGACGGCCTGATCGACGAGATCCGCAACTCGGGTCGGCCGATCGCCCCCGATCCGTTCCTGAAGTCGTACGACTGGTGGAAGGCCTAGGAAAGCTTCCAGAGCTTGACGGTCTTGTCCGCGCTGGCGGTGGCGAGCTGCGTGCCGTCGGGGCTGAACGCCATCGTGAAGATCGTGTCCTTGTGGTCGGTGGCGACCAGGCCGATCGGGGCGCCGGTGCGCGGGTCCCACAGCCCGAGTGCGACGTCACCGCCGGCCGAGACGAGCAGCGACCCGTCCGGGCTGAACGCCACCGAGGTCACCTTCGCGGTGTGACCGTTGATCGGACCGCCGATCGGACGGTGCGTCTCGACGTCCCACAGCCGCACCGTGGTGTCGCGCCCGCCGCTGGCGACCCGCCTGCCGTCCGGGCTGAACGCGACGGTCAGCACCTCGTCGGTGTGGCCCGACAGCGGCTTGCCGAGCTGAGCGCCGGTGGCGACGCTCCAGAGCCGGACCGTGCGGTCCTCGCCGGCGGTGGCCAGCGTCTTGCCGTCGGGGCTGAACGCCAGCCACACCACCGGTCCGGTGTGCCCGACGAGCGGCTTGCCGACCTGCTTGCGCGTCGCCGGGTCCCACAGGCGCACGGTGCGGTCCCCGCTCGCCGACGCCACCCGCCGGCCGTCGGGGGAGACCGCCACCGCGTTCACCTGGTCGGTGTGGCCGGTCAGTGGCTGGCCCGTGCGTCGGCCGGTGGCGGGGTCCCACAGCTGCACGGTGTGGTCACCGTTGCCGGACGCCAGCACCCGGCCGTCGGAACTGGCCGCAAGGCCCAGCACGGCGTCGTGCTGGCCCGGTCGGGCCGGGCCGGCGGCCTTGCCGGTGCGCAGGTCCCAGTACCGCACCGAGCGGTCGTTCCCGGCCGAGACCAGCCGGTCGTGGGTGGCGTCGTAGACCAGCCCGTACACCGAGTCGGTGTGCCCGGCGAACGTGCGGACCAGCGTGGCGTTCGTGGCGACGTCCGGCGACGGGCTCGGGGCCGTCGTCGGCGACTGCGCGACCTGGACGTCGTCGCGGTCGGAGATCAGCGCGCCGACGTAACCAGCGGTCAGCACCAGCGCGACGACGAGCGTCGCGACGGCAGCCACCTGCCAGATCCGGGTCCGCCGCTTCTTGCCGACGACGACGGTGGGCGGCTCCGGGGGAGATGCCGCGACGACCTCGGTGACCGGCTCCGGCGGCGTCGGTTCGTCGAGCAGCAGTGCCGGATCGATCCGCAGCGGCACCCCCGACGCGGCGATCCAGCCCGGACCGAAGTCTTCCCGGGCCGCCCGTGCCAGGTCGACGGCGAACTGGTGCGCGGACGCGTGGCGGTCGGCAGGGTCCTTGGCCAGCGCACGGAAGGCCACGGCCGCGATCCGCGGGGGAGTGTCGGCCAGCGGGGCCGGTGGGATCTCGAGCTGGTGCCGCACGATCTCGGCGAGCGACAGGTCGGGGCCGAACGGTGCCCGGCCCGACAGCGTCCGGTAGAACGTGGCGCCCAGCGAGTACACGTCGGTGCGCGGGCCCACCGGCGCGCCGCGGAACTGCTCCGGCGCCATGTAGAGCGGCGTGCCGAGCAGGCCGCTGGTGGGCATCGCGGTGCCCTCCATGACCTTCGCGATGCCGAAGTCGGCGAGCTTCGGGGCGCCGGCGGCGGTGAAGAGCACGTTGTCGGGCTTGATGTCCCGGTGGGCGACGCCACGGTCGTGCACGGCCTGCAGCCCGTCGGCGAGCGCCAGCGCCCAGGCGCAGGCCTCGCGGGGGTTCACGGTGGTGCGCAGACGCTGGGTGAGCGTGCCGCCGGACAGGTACTCCATGACGAGCAGGTGGAGCGAGCCGTCCTCGGCGTACTCGAACACCCGGACCAGGTGGGGATGGTCGAGCTCGGTCATCACCTGCGCCTCGGCGAGGAACCGGCGGCTCAGCTCGAGTTCGTCCGCCTCCGGGGTGACGATGACCTTCACGGCTCTGGTCGTGTCGAGGCGTCGGTGGCGGGCCGTGAACACCAGCCCGAAACCCCCGCGCCCGATCTGGCCGCCGATCTCGTATCCCGGTAAGACCCGCTGGATCTCCGTGCGGTCGATCAGCATGGGCGTCATTCTGCCGACCGCGTCTACACACGAGGATCAGACGGTGTGTAGACGCGGCCCTTACAGCAGCTCCTCGTCTTCCTCAGGGAAGTAGTAGTAGAGCGTGACGTGCGGACGGTTGGCTCCGGCCTCGAGGTCGTAGTGCAGCAACACGTCCATCACGCCGATTGGGCCATCGGTCTCCATCTCCTCGATGGTCGCCGCGGCCGCCCGTAGCAGGTCCGGTATCCGGTCCTGGCCCGGACCCTCGGGCAAGGCGATATTGACATGACGGCACTGGAAGCCGTGGTGGATCCGATCGTGTGGCATCGTCTGTGATCATGCCGTGTAGGTAGGGGATGCGTGCAACCGGCTCACCCGAACTAGTCTTCCTCGCCGACCGCTTCGCGGCCAGGGTTTCGGCCTGCCGCCGCGCCTGGTCCGCTCTCCGCAGCCGCGCCGGACACCGGCTCGGTGTGCACGCGCGTGTCGACCGGCGGGCTGACCAGTGCGTTCGTCTCCGGAACCGGCAGTGGCTCGGCGGCGGCGCCGGTGGGACGCAGCCAGATGACGCCCAGCGGCGGCAGCGTGACGGTCGCCGACGCCGGCTCGCCGTGCCACGGCGTGTCCGCCGCCTCGACGGAACCCAGGTTGCCGACGCCGGAACCGCCGTAGACGTCGCCGTCGGTGTTGATGACCTCTTCCCACGTGCCGGCCCGGGGTAGCCCGATCCGGTAGTCGTGGTGCGGGTGGCCCGCGAAGTTGGCGACGCAGGCCAGCGCCGAACCGTCCGCGCCGTAGCGCAGGAACGAGAAGACGTTGCCGGACGCGTCGTTCGCGTCGATCCAGGAGAACCCGGCCGGATCCACGTCCTGCGTGTACAGGGCGGGGGTGTCCTTGTAGACCCGGTTGAGGTCGCCCACGAGCTTCTGGACGCCCGCGTGGTCGCTGTTGTCGAGCAGCCACCAATCCAGCGACCGGTCCTGCGACCACTCCGACTCCTGGGCCAGCTCGCCGCCCATGAACAGCAGCTGCTTGCCGGGGTGCGCCCACATGTAGGCGTAGAGCGCCCGCAGCTGGGCGAGCTTGCGCCACCGGTCGCCGGGCATCTTGCCGTAGAGCGACCCCTTGCCGTGCACCACCTCGTCGTGCGAGAGCGGCAGCACGAAGTTCTCGCTCCACGCGTACACCAGCGAGAACGTCATCTGGTGGTGGTGGAAGCTGCGGTGCACCGGGTCACGGCTCAGGTACTCGAGCGTGTCGTGCATCCAGCCCATGTTCCACTTGAAGCCGAAGCCCAGTCCGCCGACGTGCGTCGGGCGGCTGACGCCGGGCCAGGACGTGGACTCCTCGGCCACCATCATCGTGCCGGGGTGGTACCGGTAGACGGTGGCGTTGAGCTCCTGCAGGAACTTCACCGAGTCGAGGTTCTCGCGGCCGCCGTACTGGTTCGGCAGCCACTCGCCTTCCTTGCGCGAGTAGTCCAGGTAGAGCATCGAGGCGACCGCGTCCACGCGCAGGCCGTCGACGTGGAACTCCTCGAGCCAGAACAGCGCGTTGGCCACGAGGAAGTTGCGCACCTCGTTGCGGCCGACGTCGAACACGTACGTGCCCCAGTCGGGGTGCTCGCCGCGGCGCGGGTCGGCCGGCTCGTAGAGCGGCGTCCCGTCGAAGCGGGCCAGCGCGAACGCGTCCTTCGGGAAGTGGGCGGGCACCCAGTCGACGAGGACGCCGATCCCGGCGGCGTGCAACCGGTCGACGAGGTAGCGGAAGTCGTCCGGGACGCCGAAGCGCGAGGTAGGCGCGTAGAACCCGGTGACCTGGTAGCCCCAGGAGCCGCCGAACGGGTGCTCGGCGACCGGCAGGAACTCGACGTGGGTGAAGCCGGTCGACGTCACGTACTCGACCAGCTCGTCGGCGAGCTGACGGTAGGACAGGCCCTGCTTCCACGAGCCGAGGTGCACCTCGTAGATGCTGACCGGCTTGGCGTGCCAGCCGCCCTTGTCGCGCTCGGCGACCCAGTCGGAGTCGCTCCACTCGAACGACGACTCGGTGACGACGCTCGCGGTGGCCGGCGGCACCTCGGTGGCGAATGCCAGCGGGTCGGCCTTCTCGCGCCAGTGCCCGTCGGGGCCGAGGATCTGGTACTTGTACCGCGCTCCGACGCCCACGTCGGGCACGAACAGCTCCCAGACGCCGCTGGAGCCCATCGAACGCATCGGCAGCGCCCGGCCGTCCCAGAACGTGAAGTCGCCGGTGACCCGGACGCCACGCGCATTGGGTGCCCAGACCGCGAAGCTCACGCCGATGACCGGGCCGCCGGGCGTCGCGTAGTGCTGCACGTGGGCGCCCAGGACGTCCCACAGGCGCTCGTGGCGGCCCTCACCGATCAGGTGCAGGTCGACCTCGCCGAGCGTCGGCAGCCAGCGGTAGGGGTCGTCGACGAGGTGCGCGCCGTGGCCGGGGCCGTGCTCGTATTTCACCTCGAGCCGGTAGTCGGTGGGCTGCTCCGCGAAGTCGATGGCGAACACTCCGCCGTCGTGGATGCGGGTCATCTCCCGGCGTTCGTCGCCGGAGACCAGCGTGACGACAGCGGCCTCCGGCCGCAGCGTCCGCACCACCCAGCGGCCGTCCTCCAGGCGGTGGACGCCGAGGATCCCGTGCGGGTTGTGGTGTTCGCCGCGGATCAGTTGATCCAGCTCGGTACGGCTCACGGACAGCTCGGGGTGGATGCTCATGGCCCCTTGGTTTCCCGGGTTGGTGGTCAGGTAGTCGCGAGCCGGGCGATCGAACGGAGGGGGATGTCGACCCAGCTCGGGCGGTTGTCGTACTCGTAGGCCACCTCGTAGACGGCCTTGTCCAGCTCCAGCGCGCGCAGCAGCACCGGGTTGGCCTCCGGGTCGGCGAGCGTGACGCCGTCCTTGGAGTAGCCCTCGATGAACGCGGCCCGGTTGCGGTCGGCCCACTCGACGACGCGGGCGTCGACGACCGGGGCGATCTCCTCGGCCTCGACGTGGCCGACCAGCAGGTGGTGGGCTGCGTAATCGAACGAGCGGAGCATGCCGGCGACGTCACGCAGCGGTGACATCCTGGCCACCCGCTCCGGCAGCGGCCGGGCCGGCTCACCTTCGAAGTCGATCAGCACCCAGCCGGTCAGCGTGCGCAGCACCTGGCCCAGGTGCAGGTCGCCGTGGATGCGCTGGACGATGACCGGTTCGCCGTGGCTGGCCACCTCCGCGAACACCCGGCGGATGCCGGGCTCGAACGGCGCCAGCCCGCTCACCCGGCGCAGCACGGCGTCGAGGCGGGCGTTCATCCCGGCGACGACGCTGTCGAGCCGGTCGACCGGCACGACCTCCGTGCCGAGCGCGTTGACGAGGTCGGCGTGCACGGCGGCGACGGCCTGGCCGAGCCGGCACGCCTCGGTGGAGAAGTCGCTGCCGAGCTCCTCCAGCGGGGTCTCGGGCTCGTTGATCAGGTCGCGTACGGACGCGGTGGCCATCGCCCAGCCGTCCGCGCAGTTCGCGAAGAACTTCTGCAGCAGCCCGTAGGTGACCGGAGCGTCCTGCAGGTCGCCCTCGATCGCGCCGTAGAGGTCGGCGATGTGCGCGCTGCCGACGCTGCGCAGTGCCCGGTGCAGCTCGAGGTCGGGGCTGACGCCCCGGTCGAGCTTCCGGAACAGCTTCATGATGTATTCGTCGCCGAAGACGACCGACGTGTTGCTCTGCTCGGCCGAGATCGGACGGCTGGCCAGGTCGGTGTCGATCGCGACGTCGGGCTCGTGGCGGAAGTGCACGCCTTCCCGGTCGGCGTCCGCGGCGATCAGGTCGCGGATCTGCCCGGTCAGCTCGGAGTCGTGCGCCGCGTCGTAGGCGGTGAGGCCGGGCTCGACGTCGCCGATGCGGGCGTGTTCGAGCCGCTCCGGCAGCTCGGCGCGGAGGCCGACGAGCAGCTGGTACCGCTCGACCCGCCCACCGGACGCCACGCCCACGACGACGTGCTCCAGACGCGCGGCGGTGCCCTCGTACCAGAGCGCCGCGGAAACCACGCGGACGTCGTCGATCTGGCTCTGCTTGTCACCGAACCACCGCTGTTTCGGCAGCCACGAAGAGAGCAGGCCGGTGAGCGCCTCCGCGTGCGTGACCATCGTTGTCATGCGACTCCTCCCGGTAAAGCAGCACGCGTGCGGCAGTGTTCGGCGTCGGGCCGGACCCCACCGACCCGACGCCGTCGTGCGCTAGTTAACTCAGCCGCGCTCTTCGTGCGGGGTGAGCTGGAACCAATAGAACCCATGGCCGGGCAGCGTGAGCAGATACGGCAACTCGCCGATCGGCGGGAAGTGCACCCGTCCGGTGAGCTCCACCGGCGTGCAGCCGCGGAACCGCCCGAGGTCGAGCTCGACCGGCTGGGGGAACCGCGACAGGTTGTTTACGCATATCACGATGTCGTGTTCCCCATCGGGGCCCACGTATTCACGAACATAAGCCAGCACCGTCGGGTTCGATCCGCCGAGGTCGGTGAACGATCCGAGCGGGAACGACTGGTGCTGCTGGCGGATCTCGATCATCCGCCGGGTCCAGTGCAGCAGCGACGCGCTGGCGCCCAACTGGGCCTCGACGTTGGTGACCTGGTAGCCGTAGATCGGGTCCATGATCACCGGCAGGTAGAT
Organism: Cryptosporangium sp. NPDC048952; assembly: GCF_043197895.1. Classification (NCBI taxonomy): domain Bacteria; kingdom Bacillati; phylum Actinomycetota; class Actinomycetes; order Cryptosporangiales; family Cryptosporangiaceae; genus Cryptosporangium; species Cryptosporangium sp. NPDC048952. Next base: position 158,217 of record NZ_JBICTY010000003.1, read on the forward strand.
CCGGCCCGGGTCGCAGACCGAGAAGCCCGCGTTGCGGTCCGGCGTCCACTGCATCGGCGTGCGGACGCCGTCGCGGTCACCGAGCCAGATGTTGTCGCCCATCCCGATCTCGTCGCCGTAGTACAGCACCGGCGAACCGGGCAGCGACAGCAGCATCGCGGTGAACAGCTCGATCTGGTTGCGGTCGTTGTCGAGCAGCGGGGCGAGCCGCCGCCGGATGCCGACGTTCGCCCGCATCCGCGGGTCCTTGGCGTACTCGGTGTACATGTAGTCGCGCTCTTCGTCGGTGACCATCTCGAGCGTCAGCTCGTCGTGGTTCCGCAGGAAGATGCCCCACTGCGCGCCCTCGGGGATGTCCGGCGTCTGGGCCAGGATCTCCGAGATCGGGAAGCGGGACTGGCGGCGCACCGCCATGAAGATGCGCGGCATCAGCGGGAAGTGGAACGCCATGTGGCACTCGTCGCCGCCGACGGACGGGTCACCGAAATACTCGACGACGTCGGCCGGCCACTGGTTGGCCTCGGCCAGCAGCACGCGCCCCGGGTACTCGTCCTCGACGGTCTTGCGGCACCGCTTGAGGAACTCGTGGGTGCGCGGCAGGTTCTCGCAGTTCGTGCCCTCCTCCTCGAAGAGGTAGGGCACGGCGTCCAGGCGGAAGCCGTCGATGCCGAGATCCAGCCAGAACCGCAGGACGTCGAGCATGGCCTCCTGGACGGCCTCGTTCTCGAAGTTCAGGTCGGGCTGGTGGCTGAAGAACCGGTGCCAGTAGAACTGCCCGCGCACCGGGTCGTACGTCCAGTTCGACGACTCGGTGTCGATGAAGATGATCCGCGCGTCGGCGTACTTGGAGTCGTCGTCGCTCCACACGTAGAAGTCGCCGTAGGGACCCTCGGGGTCCCGGCGCGACTCCTGGAACCACAGGTGCTGGTCGGACGTGTGGTTCATGACCAGGTCGGTGATCACCCGGATGCCGCGCTTGTGCGCCTCGTCGAGGAGCGTCACGAAGTTCTCGACGGTGCCGAACTCCGGCAGCACGGCCCGGAAGTCGCTGATGTCGTAACCACCGTCACGCAGCGGCGAGTCGTAGAACGGCGGCAGCCAGATGCAGTCGATGCCGAGCCAGGCCAGGTAGTCCAGCTTGGCCGTCAGACCGTCGAGGTCGCCGGTTCCGTCGCCGTCCGAGTCGGAGAACGCACGCACGAGCGCTTCGTAGAAGACGGCGCGCTTGTACCAGTCCGGGTCGAGCGGCAGTTGCCGCGCGTGCTTGAAGCTCTCGGACTGGGGTTCGACGAGGTGCCCGTCAGAAGTGTGCGGGTGCGCCGCAGCGGTCTCGACGGACCGGTCCGGCGTGTGGGCCCGCAGTCTGGGCGGGTGAGGCAGTGAGATGGTCATGTGCGCCCTCAGGACGTCTGGCGGTGGATCGAGAACACGTGCGCGACCTGCTGGTACGGGTCGAGGCGGACGGCGTTGTGCTGTCCCCAATCGAAACTTGCCCCGGTGAGCTCATCGACTACCCGGAATCGGTCATGCCAGTCGAGCCCGAGTTCCGGCATGTCGAGCGCTGTGTTGCCCCAGTGGGTGTTGTGCGGATCGAGCGTGCACACCACGAGGACGGTGTCGTCCCCATCCTGCTTGGAGAAGCAGATCAGCGACTCGTTGTCGATGTGGTGGAACCGGAGGTTCGTGAGGCGGTGCAGCGCGGGGTGGGCGCGGCGCAACTCGTTGAGCTTGCCCAGGAACGGCGCAAGCGTACGCCCCTCCGCTTCCGCCTGCTTCCAGTCCCGAGGACGGAGCTGGTACTTCTCCGAGTCCAGGTACTCCTCGGAACCAGGGCGCACCGCCACGTGCTCGTAGAGCTCGTAACCGGAGTAGACGCCCCAGGTCGGCGACATCATGCTCGCGAGTACGGCGCGGATCGCGAACATCGCCGGACCGCCGTACTGCAGTGACGCGTGCAGGATGTCGGGGGTGTTCACGAAGAAGTTCGGCCGCATGTAGTGGCCGGCCTCGACCAGCTCACGGCCGTACTGCTCGATCTCCCACTTCTCCGTACGCCAGGTGAAGTACGTGTACGACTGGGTGAAGCCGATCTTCGCCAGGTGGTGCATCATCGCCGGACGGGTGAACGCCTCGGCGAGGAACAGCACGTCCGGGTGGACCTTCTTGACCTCCCAGATCAGCCAGTGCCAGAAGTCGGTCGGCTTGGTGTGGGGGTTGTCGACCCGGAAGATCTTCACGCCGTGCGAGACCCAGAGCAGCACGACGCGGAGCATCTCCGCGTAGCTGCCGTTCCGGTCGTTGTCGAAGTTTAGCGGGTAGATGTCCTGGTACTTCTTCGGCGGGTTCTCCGCGTAGGCGATCGTCCCGTCGGGCAGCGTCGTGAACCACTCCGGGTGGGCGGTGACCCACGGGTGGTCCGGCGCGCACTGCAGCGCGAGGTCGAGCGCGATCTCCATGCCGAGCTCGCGGGTGCGGGCGACGAACGCGTCGAAGTCCTCGAACGTGCCCAGCTGCGGGTGGATCGCGTCGTGCCCGCCCTCGGCCGCACCGATGGCCCACGGTGAGCCGACGTCGTCCGGGCCGGGCGTCAGCGTGTTGTTCGGGCCCTTGCGGTTGACCCGGCCGATCGGGTGGATCGGCGGCAGGTAGACGACGTCGAAGTTCATGTCGGCGATCGCCGGCAGGCGGCGGGCCGCGGTGCGGAACGTGCCGTGCGTCGGCGGGCCGACGGCGTCGGACCCGGCCTCGGGGACGACAGCGCCCTCCGAGCGGGGGAAGAACTCGTACCAGGCGCCGTACAGCGCGCGCTCGCGGTCGACCCAGACGGAAAAGGCGGGGGAGCGGGTCACCAGGTCCCGGACCGGACGCTCCCGCATCACCTCCGCGAGCGACAGTCCGGGCTCGACCCGCTCGGCCAGCGGCTTGGTGGTGTCGCGCAGCGCCGCGGCGGCCTCGAACAGCTCGTCACGCCGCTGGCGCGGAGCGAACCGGCCGGCCTTCAGCAGCAACCGGGCACCGGTCTCCAGGTCGTTGGCGAGCTCCACCGCGGACTGCCCGGCGGCGATCTTCACCTCGACGGCGTGGTGCCACGTCTCGTAGGGGTCGCCCCAGGCCTCGACGACGAACGTCCAGCGGCCGGGACTGTCCGGAACCACCGACGCGTGCCACCGATCGTTCTCGCCCCTGACCATCGGGGTGAACGGTGTTCGCCGCCCGTCGGGGGCGGTCCACACCACGTTCGCCCCGACCGCGTCGTGGCCCTCGCGGAAGACCGTGGCGGAGACGGGCATGAGTTCACCCACGACGGCGCGGGCTGGATACAAACCAGCGGCGACGACGGGGGTGATGTCTTCGATCGCGAAGCGTCCGGTCATCAAGGCCTACCGTATCGAGTCAGAGGGACGGTCGCGGTTTCGGTGGGGCTACTTCCGGCGTGACCCGACCGAGGGTCCCCTGTGCACGATGCCCTGGAGTCCCGAAGGAGGTATAGCCGCCCCGAGAAGAAAATACTTGCGGGACACGGAGGCAATGTTCTCGCCCGTGACACGGGAACCGACCCCGGCGTCTGTAGGGTGCGGGCCGTGAGAGCCCTACGTCGTTTTACCGTGCGGGCAAAGCTGCCCGAACCACTGGCCCCGCTGGGCGAACTCGTGATGAACCTGCGGTGGTCGTGGAATCCGCCCACGGTCGACCTCTTCGCCTCCGTGGATCCGAAGCTCTGGGAGCAGGTCAGGCAGGATCCGGTGCGGCTGCTGGGTGAGGTCTCCGGCCAGCGCCTGGAGTCCCTGGCTGCCGACGGCGACTTCCTGGCGCGTCTCAACGACGCCCACGCCGACCTCCAGCGCTATCTGAACGAGCCCCGCTGGTACCAGGAGCGGGCGCGGGAGGGAGCCGACTCCGGCAACCCGTTGCCGACCTCGATCGCGTACTTCTCGCCCGAGTTCGGCATCACCGAAGTGCTGCCGCAGTACTCCGGCGGTCTCGGGATCCTGGCCGGTGACCACCTCAAAGCCGCGAGCGACCTCGGCGCGCCCATCGTCGGCGTCGGCCTACTGTATCGATCCGGATACTTCAGTCAGTCGCTCACCGCGGACGGCTGGCAGGCCGAGCACTACCCGCCGCTGGACCCGCACGGCCTGCCGCTGCAGCGGCTCGCCGACGCCGACCGGTTGCCGCTGCGCGTCTCGGTGAACCTGCCCGAGCACCGGGTGCTGCACGCCCACGTCTGGAAGGCCCAGGTCGGCCGCGTCCCGCTGCTGCTGCTGGACTCCGACATCGAGGACAACGGCCCGGCCGAGCGGCACGTCACCGACCGCCTCTACGGCGGCGGCGCCGACCACCGGCTGCTGCAGGAGATCCTGCTCGGCGTCGGCGGTGTCCGGGCGCTGCGCGCCTACGCCGCGCTGACCGGTGAGCCCGCTCCCGAGGTCTTCCACACCAACGAGGGCCACGCCGGCTTCCTCGGCGTGGAGCGCATCCGCGAGCTCGTCCAGAGCTCCGGGCTGACGTTCGACCAGGCGCTGCACGCCGTGCGCGCGGGCACCGTCTTCACCACCCACACCCCGGTTCCGGCGGGCATCGACCGTTTCTCCCGCGACCTGATCGCGCACGTGTTCGGCGCCGGCGTGCTCGCCGACGCGCCCGGCATCCCGATCGACCGGCTGCTCGCGCTCGGCGCCGAGGACGACCCGGGCGTGTTCAACATGGCCCACATGGGCCTGCGCCTGGGCCAGCGCGCGAACGGCGTCAGCAAGCTCCACGGCATCGTCAGCCGGGAGATGTTCAACAACCTGTGGTCCGGCTTCGAGTCGAACGAGGTGCCGATCACCTCGGTCACCAACGGGGTCCACGCCCCGACGTGGGTGGCGCGGGAGACCGCGGAGCTCGGCACCGGCCGGATCGACGACGACCTCTGGGCGTCGATCGGCCAGGCGCCGAGCAAGGACATCTGGAGCACCCGGCGGACGCTCCGCGCGAAGCTGGTCGGCGAGGTCCGCCGGCGGCTGCGCGAGTCGTCGCTGCGCCGAGGGCACACGGACGCCGAGCTCGGCTGGATCGAACAGGTCTTCGATCCGGACGTCCTGACGATCGGCTTCGCCCGCCGGGTGCCGTCGTACAAGCGGCTCACGCTGATGCTGCGTGACCCCGACCGGCTCCGCTCGCTGCTGCTGGACTCCGACCGCCCCGTGCAGTTCGTCATCGCCGGCAAGAGCCACCCGGCCGACGAGGGCGGCAAGATGCTCATCCAGCAGATGGTGCGGTTCACCGACGACCCGGCCGTCCGCAACCGGATCGTGTTCCTGCCCGACTACGACATCGGCATGGCCCGGTACCTGTACTGGGGCTGCGACGTCTGGCTGAACAACCCGCTGCGCCCGCTGGAGGCGTGCGGCACGTCCGGCATGAAGGCGTCGCTCAACGGCGGTCTCAACCTGTCCATCCGGGACGGCTGGTGGGACGAGATGTTCGACGGCGAGAACGGCTGGGCGATCCCCACCGCCGACGGCGTCATCGACCCCGACCGGCGCGACGACCTGGAGGCGGCGGCGTTCTACGACCTGCTGTCCACCCACGTCCGGACGCTGTTCTACGACCGCGGCGACGACGGCCTGCCGACACGCTGGCTGGAGATGGTGCGGCACACGCTCAGCTCGCTCGGCCCGAAGCTCACCGCCGAGCGGATGGTCGCCGAGTACGTCGAGCGTCTCTACGCGCCGGCGGCACGCAGCTCGGCCCGGGTGCTCGCGAACGACTTCGCGGGTGCGCGGGAGCTGGCCGAGTGGCGTGGGCGGATCGCCGACCACTGGAACGGCGTCAAGGTCGCGCACGTGGAGTCGTCGGGCATCGGCGACACGCCCGAGCTCGGCGCGTCGGTGAACATCCGGGCCGAGGTGAATCTCGGTGGGCTCTCGCCCGACGCGGTGTCGGTGCAGGCGTGCTACGGCACCGTCGATCTGGACGACGTGCTCCACGACGTCCACACCGTCGGCATGCGTGCGCTGGGCAATGGCGGTGACACCTACCGGTACGAGGCCGACATCCCGCTGGAGCAGGCGGGCCCGTTCGGCTACACCGTGCGGGTACTCCCGGCCCACGAGTTGCTGACGGATCCGGTGGAGCTGGGGCTAGTGACGACCGCCTAGTGCGTGCGTCGAAGGTTCAGACCGGCGGAGGCGGGATGCTGGCCTTCGATGTACGCACTACATCAGTTCTGGCTCATAATTCACGCATGGCGATAGCAGGCGGTACCGAGCGGTCTGCCGCGGGCTCCACCGAGTCCGCGGCAGACGGGCGGGGTCTGTCCGGCCTCGAGGACGAGCTGCGGGTCGTCCACACGCGAATCGACCAGGTCAAAGGGCGGATGCGCTCCGCGATCGACGTCTTCGGGCTGCTCGGCTTCGGACTCGCGTTCGTCGGCCTGATCGTCGTCGCCGGTCTCGCGGCGGTGTCGTTCTCGTCCGGCGACTCCGGGGTCGGCATGCTCTTCAGCGCGCTCACCGTCGTCGCGCTGCCCATCGTCGGGATCGCGGCCTGGCACGCGTTCAGCGCGCTGTGGGATCTCAACAGCGAGCTGACCGTGCTGCGCAAGCGCGAGGCGACGATCTTCGGCGAGCTGGAACACGTCAGCAGCCCGGCACCGGCCCGCGCGGCCGACGACACGCTCGTCGACGCCGGCCCGCCCAGCGGCCTCGGTGGCTTCGGCGGCGGCCTCGGCCGGGGTCCCCGCCGCGTCGGGCTGCGGGAACCTCCGGCGGGCAACACCTCCGACGGCTACCGCGAAATCACCACCGAGAACCGCGGCCTGTTCGGGCGTACCACAGCGCTGTGGTTACTCGTCGGGGGCGGAATCCTGTTCCTGATCTTCATCCTCGGCGTCGCGCTGGGCACCGCGTCGACCAGCTAGTCAAGCGCCCGGCGCACGGGTCCACCGAGTCCGCTCGGCGATGGTGCCGACTCGCGCGCCAGGGACTAGACGGCGCGCAGGAGCACCGTCGACCAGGCCGAGAGCGGGCGCGACGCGCCGCCGTCGAGTGTCTCGCCACCGTCCGGCAGGTCGGGCCGGGCCGTGTCGAACACGACCTGGTACCGCTCGGCCCACGGGCGGCCCGGTAGCCGCACTTCCAGATCGCCGTACGCGGCGTGGATCCACAGCAGGTACGAGTCGTCGACGATGCGCTCGCCGCGCATGGTCCGATTCCGGATCTGGTCGCCGTTGAGGAACATGCCGAGCGTCCGGGCGTCGTGACGGTTCCAGTCGTCCGGCCCCATCAGACCGCCGTCCGGCCGGAACCACGCCAGGTCGCTGACCGGGTTCTCGACGTCGTTCGGCGTGCCGACGAAGAACGAGCGCTGCCGGAACACCGGTGCTTTCGCCCGCAGCTCCAAGAGCCGCGAGGTGAACCCCAGTAGGCTCTCCGCCTCCGGATCGAGCTTCCAGTCCATCCAGGAAATCTCGTTGTCCTGGCAGTACGCGTTGTTGTTGCCGCCCTGCGTCCGGCGCAGCTCGTCGCCCGCCGTGAGCATCGGCACCCCTGCGGACAGCACCAGCGTGGCCAGCGCGTTGCGGATCTGCCGGTTGCGCAGCGCGACCACCGCGCCGTCGTCGGTCTCGCCCTCGACGCCGCAGTTCCAGGACCGGTTGTCGTCGGTGCCGTCCCGGTTCTGCTCTTTGTTCGCCTCGTTGTGCTTGTGGTTGTAGGTGAACAGGTCGCGCATCGTGAAGCCGTCGTGCGCGGTGATGAAGTTGATCGACGCGAACGGGCGGCGGCCGTCGTCCTGGTACAGGTCCGAGGAGCCGGAGAGCCGGTAGCCCAGCTCGCCGAGGCCACCGGCGCCGCGCCACAGGTCGCGGACGGCGTCGCGGTAGCGCCCGTTCCACTCCGTCCACAGCGGCGGGAAGTTGCCCACCTGGTAACCACCGGCGCCGATGTCCCACGGCTCGGCGATGAGCTTGAGCTGGTTGATCACCGGGTCCTGGTGGATCACCGACATGAACGACGACAGCTGATCGACGTCGTGCATGGACCGGGCCAGCGCCGACGCGAGGTCGAAGCGGAAACCGTCGACGCCCATGTCCAGCGCCCAGTAGCGCAGCGAGTCCATCAGCATCTGCAGCATCGCGGGCTGCCGGGCGTCGAGCGTGTTGCCGCAGCCGGTGTAGTCGACGTACCGGCTGCCGTCCTCCTGCGCGAGCCGGTAGTACCCCCGGTTGTCGATGCCGCGGAAGCTGAGCGTCGGGCCGTCCCCACCGCCCTCGGCGGTGTGGTTGTAGACGACGTCGAGGATGACCTCGATACCGGCGGCGTGCAGCGCGGCCACCATGTCGCGGAACTCCTCGACCTGGCCGCCGGCGTCACCGCGGGAGGAGAACCGGGAGTCCGGGGCGAAGTAGCCGAGGGTGTTGTAACCCCAGTAGTTCGGCAGGCCGCGGGCGGCGATCGTCGGCTCGGTGACCATGTGGTGCACCGGCAGCAGTTCGACGGACGTGACCCCGAGCTTCAGCAGGTGGTCGATGACCGCCGGATGGGCCAGGCCGGAGTACGTGCCGCGCAGGTGCTGGGGCACCTCGGGGTGGCGCATCGTGAAGCCGCGGACGTGCAGCTCGTAGATGACGGTGTCCTCCCAGGGCACCCGTGGCCGGGTGTGGGAGAGGCCGATCGTGCGGGCCAGCACCACCGAGCGCAGCGTGTGCGGCGCGGAGTCGCGCGGGTCGGGCCCGCCGCGGGAGGCGTCACCGACGTGGCCGTAGAGCGACTGGTCGTAGTCGACCTGGCCGGAGTAGGCCCGCGCGTACGGGTCCATCAGCAGCTTGGCCGGGTTGAACCGGTGACCGGCGAACGGGTTCCAGGGGCCATAGACGCGGAACCCGTAGCGCTGGCCGGGACCGACGCCGGGCACGTACCCGTGCCAGACGTGATAGGTGCTCTCCTCGAGCAGCAGCCGCCGCTCGTTTCCCGCCTCGTCGAACAGACACAGATCGACGCCGACCGCGTGCGGACTCCACAGCGAGAAGTTGACGCCGTCGCCGTCCCACGTCGCCCCCAGCGGGAACGGGTGACCTGGCCAGGGCCCGTCGGTATCGACGTTCATGTGCACAGGTTAGGGGTTGAGTAGGGAAAACCGTACCGAGACCTCCCGAGATGTGTCCCAGCGCCTGGTTCTGCTGGGTACCACGCGGCGCGTCGGGACGGGGGAGGACGTCCGAGGTTGGCCCGGGTGTTGTTGGATGGGCGTGTGTCTGACGCTTCCCGTCCCTCCGCTGTCGGCCGCGCGAGCGTGCCTTCCGTTTCGCCGGTGTTCTCCGTGACCCGAGGCGTCTCCGTGGTGCCGGAGTCGGCGCTGCCGTCACGCCCGCCGGCCGAGGCGGCCGCGAAGCCGGCCGCGCAGGCGCCGAAGCCGGCCGCGCCGGCGCCGCGTACCTATCCGGAGCTCGACCCCGACGCGGTGCTCGACCTCGCTGGAGTGACCGTCACGCGGTCCGGGAACGACCTGCTCCGCGAGATCACCTGGAAGGTCCGCGAAGACGAGCGCTGGGTGGTGCTCGGCCCGAACGGCGCCGGCAAGACCACGCTGCTCTCGGTCGCCGCCGCGCGCCTGCACCCGACCCGTGGCCGGGTCGGCATCCTCGGTGAGCAGCTCGGCAGGGTGGACGTCTTCGAGCTGCGCCCGCGGATCGGCCTCTCGTCCGCGTCGCTGGCCGAGCGCATCCCGTCCGAGGAGACGGTGGCCGACGTCGTCGTCACGGCCGCGTACGCGGTGGTCGGCCGCTTCACCGAGCAGTACGACGGTCTGGACGCCGCACGCGGCCGGGCGCTGCTCGCGCAGTTCGGCGTCGAGCACCTGGCACCCCGGCTCTACGGCACGCTGAGCGAGGGCGAGCGCAAGCGCGTCCAGATCGCGCGGGCGCTGATGACCGACCCCGAGGTGCTGATGCTCGACGAGCCGGCCGCGGGTCTCGACCTCGGTGGCCGCGAGGACCTCGTCCGGCGCCTGTCCATCCTGGCCAGTGACCCGGTCGCGCCGGCGCTGGTGCTGGTCACGCACCACGTCGAGGAGATCCCGCCGGGCATCACGCACGCGCTGCTGTTGCGCCAGGGCGAGGTGGTGGCGGCCGGGCCGCTCGACGAGGCCCTCACCGCGGAGACGCTGTCGAGCACGTTCGGGCTGGCCCTTCGTCTGGATCGGACGGCCGACCGGTACGCTGCTCGCGCTCTGTAATCGGGGTTGTCTCTGACCGGTATGTGACAGAACCTGCGGGCCGGTTCCTGCGTGACCCCCTTACAGTGGACACCGGGAGATCTTCGGGGAGCGAACACCCATGGGCCGGCACGACCAGATGGTCCTCGACATCGGCGAGGACGTCGACGGGTACCGCGTCGAGTCGTTCATCGCCCGTGGTGGGATGGCGGTCGTCTACAAGGCACGCGATCGACGCCTCGGGCGTCCCGTCGCGCTGAAGCTGATCGCGCCCGAGTTAGCGGCCGACACGACGTTCCGGGCGCGGTTCACCCGGGAAAGCGAGCTCGCGGCCTCGCTCGACCACCCGAACGTGCTGCCGATCTACCAGGCCGGTGAGCTCGACGGCATGCTGTGGACGGCGATGCGCTTCGTCGACGGCGAGGATCTGGACACCGCGTTGGGGCGGCGGGGGCGTCTGTCGCCGGACGAGACGATCACGATCTTCACGGCCGTGGGTGCGGCGCTGGACGCCGCCCACGCCCGCCAGCTGGTCCACCGTGACGTGAAGCCGGGCAACATCCTGCTGACCGGTCAGGACGGCGCCGACGGCGACATGAACCTGGCCGCGCGGCACATTTACCTCACCGACTTCGGGCTCACCAAGCGCAGCGCCGACGTCACCGGTCTCACCACCGCAGGGCAGTTCCTCGGCACGATCGCGTACGTCGCTCCCGAGCAGATCGCGAGTCAGGCGGTCGACCACCGGGCCGACGTGTACTCGCTGGGGTGCGTGCTCTACCACGTGCTGTCGGGGACGGCGCCGTTCGCGCGGGACGACTACGTGGCGATGCTGTGGGCGCACATCAGTTCGCCGCCGCCGGTGTTGTCGGAGGTGCTGGAGGACGTGCCGCCGGCGGTGGACGCGGTGATCCAGTCGGCGATGGCGAAGGAGCCGAGTGCGCGGCCGGAGAGCTGCGGCGCACTGGTCGGCCAGCTGCGGGACGCGTTCGGCCTGGCCGCCCAGATCCCGTTCCGGCTCGCGGAGCGCCCGGGCAAGGTGGCCGGGGTCCACGACCGCTTCGTGGCCGACCCCGCCGACGACACCCCCACCGTCGTCAAACCCACCTCCGACCCCGCCACCTCGCCTCCCGCGGCCCCGCCCGCGGCAGCGGACACCGGTGCACCCCGCTCCACAACGCCTCCGGCCGACTCCCCGGCGGCCCCGGCCGCCGACGCGGAGAAGGAGGGGGTGCCCAGCTTGGAGGAGGCGTTGGCGTTACGGCCGGTGTCGGCCGAGCCGGTGGCGGTGGGGCGGGCGGAGCCCACGGTGATCGAGGGGCCGTCCGGGGCGCGGGCGGAGGCGATCGCGCAGCGGGACTCGCCGCCGACGCTGGTGAGCCACCGCCGCGACCCCGAGCCGCCGGCCGCGCCGGACCGCCCCCGTCGGGTTGCGCTCGTCGCCGGCCTGGTGGCGCTCGTGGTGCTCGCCGTCGGTGCCGGCTTCTGGCTGTTCCGCCCGGACGCCGAGGAGCAGCCCGTCACCGCGACGGTCCCGAGCCAGGAGCCGTCCGCGCCCCCGGCCCCCAGCACGCCGGCGAGCGTCGGGCAGCCGAAGATCCTCGTCACCGTGAAGGTGGGCAACGGTCCCCAGGGCATCGCGTTCTCGCGCGACGGACGTCGCGTCTACATCGCGAACAGCAACGAACGCTCGGTGTCGGTCGTCGACAACGAGGACCACCGCGTGGTCAAGAAGATCCCGACGCCGAACCAACCGCAGTACGTCGCGGCGAGCCCCACCCGCGACCTGCTCTACGTCTCGACGCACAACGACAACGGCGGCGGCAACGCGATCGTGGTCCTCGATGCCGAGAAATCCACAGTGGTCACGAGCATCCCGGTCGAAGAGGCCGTCGACTCGCACCCGTACGCGCTCGCCGTGTCGCCGGACGGCAAGTGGATCTACGTCCCGGACCACGACCGCGAGGTCGTGCTCGTCATCGACGCCACGACGAACAAGCTGGCAACCAAACTGGCCGTGGCCCCCCGGCCGCACTCGGTGGCGTTCGCCGGGAGCACCGCGTACGTGGCCAACCACGAGTCGAACAAAGTGACTGTCGTCGACACCGGTAAAACCTCGGTGGCGGCCACGATTCCGGTCGGCGCGGCACCGCACAGCGTGGCGGCGAGCCCCGACCGCACCCGCGTCTACACCGCCAACTACGACGACGGCACGACGTCGGTGATCGACACGAAGTCGAAGAAGAAGATCGGCGCGGACGCCAAGGTCGGCACGAACCCGCGCTGCGTCGCGGTCTCCGCCGACGGCAAACACGCCTACTTCGCGGCGACCGGCGACGACACGCTCACCGTGCTCGACACGACGACGATGAAGCAGACGGCGTCGATCAAGCTCGGCGCCGATCCCTACGTCGTCGCGGTCTCGCCGGACGGACGCACCGGCTACGTGACCAACCGGGAGTCCGACACCGTGACCGTGCTCTCGCTCACGGCCTGAGCCCCGGGCGAACTACCCGCCGGTAGGCTGCGGCGAACGGCGTCGTCGAAGGGTGGTCGGAGCGGATGACCGGTGAGTTCGTGAACCTCGAGGTGGCGGAGGGCGTCGGCACGATCCTGCTCTCGCGTCCGAAGATGAACGCGCTCAACACCCAGGTGCAGGGGGAGCTGCGAGCGGCCGCGGAGGAGGCGACAGCCCGGGACGACGTCCGGGCGGTGGTGCTCTACGGCGGGGCGAAGGTGTTCGCGGCCGGGGCGGACATCAAGGAGTTCGCCGAGACCAGTTACACCCAGATGGTGTCGCGGGCCGAGGCGCTGACCGGGTCGCTGAACGCGGTCGCGCGGATCCCGAAGCCGGTCATCGCCGCCGTCACCGGCTTCGCGCTCGGCGGTGGGTGCGAGCTCGCGCTGACCGCGGACTTCCGGGTGGCCGGGGAGAACGCGAAGCTGGGCCAGCCGGAGATCCTGCTCGGGATCATTCCCGGTGCGGGCGGCACGCAGCGGTTGACGCGTCTGATCGGGCCGTCGAAGGCGAAGGACCTGATCTACTCCGGCCGGTTCGTGGACGCCGCGGAGGCGTTCGCGATCGGGCTCGTCGACAAGGTCGTCGCGCCCGAGGACGTGTACACGGCGTCGGTGGAGTGGGCGAAGACGTTCGCGAACGGACCGGCGTACGCGCTGCGGGCGGCGAAGGCCGCGATCGACGGTGGCCTCGACGTCGATCTGGAGACCGGGCTGCGGTTGGAGAGTCAGCTGTTCGCGGGTCTGTTCGCGACGGAGGACAAGCGGATCGGCATGGAGTCGTTCCTGGCCAATGGGCCCGGCAAGGCCGAGTTCACGGGGTCCTGAATCACCGTCGTTTTTCTGACCCCCGGCCCGCGGGTTCACCGGTGTCGCCTACCCTGGCGGCGCCGGGCGTGTACGCGCGGTACCGGTGGAGGAGAGCGGGATGACCTACCCTCAGGATCCGCAAGGGTGGCAGCAGCCAGGCGGCTACGACCCCAACGGCGGCTACGGCGACCCCTACGCGCCGCAGCCGACGAGCGGCAATCCGCCGCAGCCGACTCCGTTACCCCCGGGCCACCCGGGCACCCCCACCCCCGGCTACCCGGGCTCCCCAGCACCGGGCTACCCCGGTTCTCCGGGTTATCCGGGCGCTCCCACCTCGGGTTATCCGGGTGCTCCGACGTCGGGATACCCGGGCGCGCCGACTTCCGGGTACCCGGGTGCCCCGACTTCCGGGTATCCGGGTGCGCCTACCTCGGGGTATCCGCAGGGTGCGCCGACCTCGGGGTATCCGGCCGCGGGCTACCAGGCGCCGGGGTACGGCGGTTATCCGCCGGTGCCGCCGCCGAAGAAGAGCCGTACCGGCCTGATCCTCGGCATCGTGGCCGGTGTCGTCGTGCTGATGGTCATCGTCGGCTCGATCGGCGCGTGGGCGCTCTTCTCCGGCGACGACCCGGACCCGATCGCGTCCTCGTCCCCGTCGGCCCCGCCGTCCCCGACGGCATCCCCCTCGCCGACCGACCCGGCACAACTCGCCCAGTTCAAGGACCCCGACCTGCGTGAGTTCGCCCGCCGCGCCGCGGGTGAGGCCGACCGCTGCGAGGTGATCACCTCGACGATCCCGGCCGGCAACAACGCGGCCGAGGCGCTGAAGTGCATCTACGGAGCCAACTACCAGGTCTACTTCCTGCGCTACAAGACGCTCGCCGACCGCGACTCGTACGCCCAGTCCGCCCGCACCGGCTTCTCCGACGACTCGCTCGTCGTCGACGGCGACACGTTCTGGACCGACGACCAGCAGGTGCGCCAGGGCAACTTCATCACCGGTCACAACACCAGCGACAGCGGCCGATACGTCTTCTGGGACGTGCCGGGCAAGCCGGTGTCCGGCGAGGTCTACACCACCGGCACCGACGCGGCGGCGACCGAGAAGTTCTGGCGCACGATCCGCTGACGCCCGCTGTTACCGGCGAGTACGGTCCCCGTATGACTGAAACCGGTACGGAGTTGGAGGGCCACGGCGGCGACCTCGCCCTGGCGGCGTTGCGGGCCCGTGGCGTCAGCGCGATGTTCACGCTCTCCGGCGGCCACGTCTTCCCGCTCTACGACGCGGCGCACACCACCGGCTTCCCGCTGATCGACGTCCGGCACGAGCAGAGTGCGGTATTCGCGGCCGAGGCGACAGCGAAGCTCACCCGCCGCCCCGGCCTCGCGGTGCTGACCGCGGGCCCCGGCGTCACGAACGGCGTCTCGGGGGTCACGTCGGCGAAGTTCAACGGCTCGCCGGTCGTCGTCCTCGGGGGCCGCGCGCCGCAGATGCGCTGGGGCGCCGGCTCGCTGCAGGAATTCGACCACGTGCCGGTGCTGGCTCCGGTCACGAAGCACGCGGCGACGGTCACCGACATCAACGCGCTCGCCGCGGACGTCGGCGCGGCGGCCGACCTGGCGCTGACTCCGCACCGCGGTCCGGTGTTCCTCGACCTGCCGATGGACGTCGTCTTCGACCGGGCGACGTCCCGGATCGAGCCACCGGCGGTGCCCGCACTGCTCGAAGCCGATCCCGCCGAGGTCGCCCGCGCGGCGACGCTCATCGCGTCCGCCGAGCGGCCGGTGCTGGTCGCCGGCTCCGACGTCTACGCGGGCTCGGCCGAGCTCGCGCTGGTCGCGGCGGCCGAGGCACTGCGTGTCCCGGTGATCAGCAACGGTCAGGGGCGCGGCTGCATCCCGGCAGACCACCCGCTGGCGTTCGCCCGGGCCCGTGGCGCGGCGTTCACGTCCGCCGACGTCGTCGTCGTGGTCGGGACGCCGCTGGATTTCCGGCTCGGGTTCGGCACGTTCGGCGACGCGCAGGTCGTGCACGTCGTCGACTCGCCGACGCAGCGCGCCGGCCACGTCGCTACGGCCGCTGCCCCCGTCGGCGATCTCGCCGCGATTCTCACCGCGTTCGCGGACCACACCGGGCCGCGGACCGACCACGAGGACTGGATCACGTCGCTCCGCGACCTCGAGGACGCCGCGCGGCACCGGGACCTCGACGTGCTGACGGCCGAGACCGATCCGATCAAGCCCGCCCGCATTTACGGCGAGCTGCGGAACGTACTCGCGCGCGACGCTGTCGTGATCTGCGACGGTGGCGACTTCGTCTCGTACGGCGGTCGGTACCTCGACTCGTACACGCCGGGGTGCTGGCTCGACCCGGGGCCCTACGGGTGCCTCGGCACCGGCGCCGGGTACGCGATCGGGGCCCGGGTGGCGCGGCCGGACGCCCAGGTGTGCGTGCTGTTCGGCGACGGTGCGGCCGGATTCTCGCTGATGGACGTCGAGTCGCTGGTGCGGCAGAAGTTGCCGGTCGTGATGGTCGTCGGCAACAACGGGGTGTGGGGGTTGGAGAAGCACCCGATGCAGGCGGTGTACGGGTACGACGTGGCCGCCGATCTTCAGCCGGGGCTCCGGTACGACGACGTGGTACGCGCGCTCGGGGGCGCCGGTGAGACCGTCCAGAAGCCCGGTGACTTGGGCCCCGCCCTCCGGCGTGCCTTCGACGCCGGCGTCCCGTACCTGGTCAACGTCCTCACCGACCCGACGGATGCCTACCCGAGGTCGTCCAACCTCGCGTAGCGAAAAGTTTTTACGGCTCGGTGTCGTAGGGCGGCGGTGCGCTTCGTGGAGAGGGTGATGGCACCCTACGAACGGAGCGCACGGTGAAGCTCAGCGTCAATATGTTCATGACCCTCGACGGGGTCGTCCAGGGCCCCGGCGCGCCCGACGAGGACACGTCCGGGGGCTTCACGCGGGGCGGCTGGGTGGCGTCGCACTTCGACGACGCCCTCGGCCGGTTCGTCGACGGGTACTTCCAGCAGGCCGAGGCCCTGCTCTACGGCCGCCTGACCTACCAGATCATGGCCGCGTTCTGGCCCCAGGTCACCGACACCGACGACGGCGTCGCGGTGCCGCTCAACACCCTCCCGAAGTACGTCGTCTCGAACACGCTCACCGAAGCCACCTGGAACAACTCGTCGATCATCAGCGGCGACTTCCTGGCCGCGATCCGTGACCTGAAGAAGCAGCCGGGCAAGGAACTGCAGCTCCACGGCTGCGCCCAACTGGCTCGCACGCTGCACGACGCCGGCTTGATCGACGTCTACCGCATCATGGTCTTTCCGGTAGTCGTCGGTGACGGCAAGCGACTGTTCGCAGCCCAAGGGCCCGCGACCGGATTCCGCACGGTGAGCTCCGAAACCACGTCCACAGGGGTCACTGCGCTGACGCTGGAGCCGGTACCGTACGCCACCGCCGGGTTCACCGTGGTGGACGGCAAAGAACAGATCAAGGAGCAGTGAACACGATGTCGGAGTACATGCTTTCGGTCCATCACACCGGCGGATACCCCGAGGTGGACCCCGCGGAGATGCAGGCGCAGTTCGCCGCCGTCGACGCGTTCAACAAGGAGCTCACCGGCGCGGGGAACTGGGTGTTCGGCGGCGGCCTCATGCCGCGCGACACCGCGACGATGGTCGACGGCACCGGCGCGGAGACCGTGCTCGTCGACGGGCCCTACGCGGAGACCAAGGAGGTGCTCGGCGGGTTCTGGGTGATCACCGCCGAGAACCTCGACGAGGCCCTGAACTGGGCCTCGAAGGCCTCGAAGGCCTGTGCCGCCCCCGTCGAGGTCCGTCCGTTCCAGGGCGAATGACGGTCGCAGACGCAGACGTCGACCGGATCGTCCGGGAAGAGTACGGGCGCGTCGTCGCCACGCTCGTCCGGCGGTTCGGCGACGTCGATCTGGCCGAGGAAGCGACCGGCGAGGCGCTCCTGGTCGCCGTGCAGAACTGGCGCCGTGACGGGCTACCGCCGAATCCCGGCGGCTGGCTCGTCACGACGGCGGGCAACCGGGCGATCGACCGGATCCGGCGCGAGTCGGTCCGCGACGCCCGGCAGAAGGAGGCGCTCGTGCTGACGCCGGAATCCACCGATCCGCTCGGCGCCGTCGACGACGACCGGCTGCGCTTGATCTTCATGTGCTGCCATCCGGCGCTGGCCGTCGAGGCCCGGGTCGCGCTCACGCTCCGGCTGGTCGCCGGGCTCTCGATGGCCGAGATCGCCAGCGCGTTCGTCACTCCGGAGACGACGATGGCGCAGCGGCTCACCCGGGCGAAGCGCAAGATCAAGGCCGCGCGCATCCCGTTCGGCGTGCCGTTCGCGCACGACCTCCCGGCGCGCGTGAGCTCCGTGGCCGCCGTCATCTACCTGGTCTTCAACCAGGGCTACTTCGCCACCACCGGCGACGTCCCGCTGCGCGAGGAGCTCTGCGACGAGGCGATCCGGCTCGCCCGGCTGCTGCGGCGGCTGCTCCCGGACGAGCCGGAGGTCACGGGCCTGCTCGCGCTGCTCCTGCTCACCGACGCGCGGCGCCCGGCCCGGTTCGACGACGGGACGCTCGTTCCGCTCGCCGAGCAGGACCGCAGTCGGTGGTCACGGCCGCTGATCGCCGAGGGCCACGAGCTGGTCCGCGAGTGCCTGCGTCGGCAGCGGCCGGGTTACTACCAGATCCTGGCCGCGATCAACGCCGTGCACACCGACGGGGAGGCGACCGACTGGCGTCAGGTGCTCGCGCTCTACGACCAGCTGATGATCGTCGCGCCGTCGCCGGTCGTGGCCCTCAACCGGGCGGTCGCGCTCGCCGAGGTCGAGCACCCGGCGGCGGCACTGGCCGAGGTGGACGCGCTCGACCTGGTGCCGTACCACGCCTGGCACGCCACCCGGGCCGACCTGCTGCGACGCCTGGACCGGCCGGTCGAGGCCGCCGGTGCGTACGAGGCCGCGATCGCGCTGGCGGACAACCCCGCCGAGCGGGAGTTCCTGCGCGGGCGGATGGGAACGCTTGACTGACTCCGGATGCGGCCGATGGAGCTTCCGTGGAAGCTTTCAGCCCGGCCGTGGCCGGCTGAGCCGTGCAGTACGTCCGGAACGCGGCCGAGCAGATCGTCGTGCTGGCCGTGCTCGCGGTGCTGCGGTTCTTCGATCTGGCCGGGCCGGCGCCGTTCTGGGTCTTCGTGTTGCTGCTCGGCGCGGGCGGGGTGCTGCAGCAGCCCCCCGTCCAGCGCCGGTTGGCCGGTGACGCCCCCGGAGGCCGCCTCTGGTTCCGGGTCGCCTCGCGCATCGCGTTCAACACCACGCTGATCTACGCGATCGGCTGGGGCGCGATGCTGGCGGTCGCGCACCTGGGGCTGCTGTCGCGGTTCGTCCGGCAGGACGGAGCGCGGGCTTGGCGGCCGCTGGCGGTGTGCAGCGCGGTGTCGCTGCTGCTCGGGCAGGTCGCGATCGCGCTCGGCTTGTTCAGCTACCTGCCGCAGCCCGAGGTGCACGGCGTCGCGACGCTGATCGCGTTGGGCATCTTCAGCACCAGCGCGGTGCTCGGTGAGGCCGTGCAGCGCAGGGAGCAGGCCGAGTCGGCGCTCCGGCAGAGCGAGGAACTGTTCCGGACGATGGTGCAGGACGGCGCCGATGTCATCACGTTGACCGAGGCCGACGGCTCGGTTCGCTTCGTGAGCCCGAACGCCGAACGCATTCTCGGCCGGAGCGCGGAGAGCCTGCTCGGCGACGCGTACTGGAAAATCCTCCACCCCGACGACCTGGAGGCGTCTCGGGCCTTCGTCCAGGAACTGGTGGACACGCCCGGCGCCGAGCAGACGATCGAAGTGCGCATCCTGCGCGCCGACGGCGTCTGGCGTTGGCACGAGGTGGTGCTCCGCAACCTGTTCGAGCACCAGGGCGTCGGGGCGCTGCTGGGGCACCACCGGGACGTCCACGACCGCCGGACCACCCACGACCAGGTCGCGCACGCGGCCACCCACGACGCGCTGACCGGCGTGCTCAACAGCGCCGCGTTCCAGCTGTCCCTGGAACGTGCCCTGGCCGACGGGGCGACCGGCGGCTACCCCGTCGGTGTGCTCTTCCTCGACCTGGACGGTTTCAAGCAGGTCAACGACGCCCTCGGCCACGCCGCCGGGGACGAGACGCTGCGCCTGGTGGGCAGGGCCCTGACCGGGTGCTGCCGGGACCGCGACGTGGTGGGCCGCATCGGTGGCGACGAGTTCGCCGTCCTGCTCAACGGTGTCGCCGGAAGCGCGCAGGCCGAAGAACTCGCGGCGTCGGTCATCGCACGTGTCGACGACGAGCAGGCCGCCGACCGTCCGCGGGTGGGCTGCAGCGTCGGCATCGCGATCGCCGCGCCGGGAACGTCGGACGTCCAGGCGCTGCTGCGCCAGGCGGACGCGGCGATGTACGTGTCGAAGCGCCGCGGACGCAACGGGTACGAGGTCGCCGGCCTAGGAACCGGCAGCGCACCGGGCGGCGCGGCCCTGCATCGTTGAGCGCTCGGCGGAGTTCTGGGTCTTGGCCGCCGCCCGCAGGAAGTGCTCGCGCGCCTCCTCGTGCGCACCGGCCCGGCAGAGCAGGTCACCGGCCACGGCGTCGAGCAGGTAGTAGTCACGCATGCCCGGCACGTCGAAGAGCGGACGCACGATCTCCAGGCCGGCTTCCGGGCCGAACGCCTTCGCGGCGGCCACGCTGCGGTTGAGCTCGACGACCGGTGACGGGGTGATCCGGGCCAGGCCGTCGTAGAGCGCGGTGATCAGCTCCCAGTCGGTGTCCTCCGGCCGGGCGGCCCGGGCGTGACAAGCCGCGATCGCCGCCTGCAACGCGTAGGGGCCGACGGTGCCGCCCAGCCGCTCGATCCGGTCGAGGTTGCCCAGGCCGCGACGGATCAGCAGCCGGTCCCACCGGGTGCGGTCCTGGTCTTCGAGCAGGATCGGCTCGCCGGTCGGCGTCTCCCGCGCACGCAGCCGCGACGCCTGTAGCTCGATCAGCGCGAGCAGCCCCAGCGTCTCGGTGTCGCTCGGCGTCAGCGCGGCGAGCATCCGCCCCAGCCGCAGGGCCTCCGCGCACAGATCGCCGCGGATCCATCGGTTTCCGGACGTGGCCGTGTAGCCGGAGTTGAAGAGCAGATAAACGACCTCGCGTACCGCGTCGAGACGTGGCTTTCGGTCTTCGGGCAGTTCCAGCCGCACCTTCGCGGCGGCGAGCGTCTTTTTCGCCCGGACGATCCGCTGCGCGATCGTCGGGGCGGGCGTGAAGAAGGCGCGGGCGACGTCCTCGGTGCTCAGGCCGCAGACCAGTTTGAGCGTGAGGGCGGAGCGGGCGTCGGGGGAGAGGATGGGATGGCAGGCCATGAAGATCAGGCCGAGGAGGTCGTCGGCGAGGTCGCCGTCCTCGTTGATCTCCACGGTGCGGGGTTCGCTCGCGGCGACGAGCAGGTACTTCCCGCGCTGCGTGTCCCGTCGACGTATACGGTCCACTGCCAGGTACTTCGCCGTGGTGTGCAGCCAGGCCGCAGGATTGTCGGGGACGCCCTCGTCGCGCCACTTCTCGACCGCTGCGACGAACACGTCGGCGGCGAGTTCCTCCGCGGTGTCGAGGTCACCGACCAGGCGCATCAGCCGGGCGATCACCCGCGGCGACTCCATTTTCCAGAGCGCCGCGATCTGATCGCCCGGCTCCGCGTTCACTGCAGGTCTTCGTACTCGACGACCTTGCGGATGTCGATCCGCTCGACGCCGGCCAGCAGCGCGAACTTGCGGGAGTGCTCGATGGCCTCGGCGAGCGAGTCGACCTCGACGATCGCGAACCCGCCGATCAGCTCCTTGGCCTCGGCGAACGGGCCGTCGATGACCCGGACGTCACCGTCGTTGATCTCCAGACGGGCGCCGTTGCGGCTCGACGAGACTCCCTCGCCGGACAGCAGGACGCCGGACATGGCCATCTCCTGCATGTATTCGCCGATCGCGGCCTGCTCTTCGGGCGTCGGAGGAACTCCGTCCTCCATCGCCTGCGTCTGGTAGTGCATGAGCATGTAACGCACGGGTTGCTCCTAGGCGTTCGTGTAGACGAGGTGCACCACTCCGGTGCCGAACGTCGTCGACGACAGCAGCTTCAGCGGGACGCTATCGCCGTCGGCGAACAGCTTCTGTCCCTTTCCGACGACGATCGGGTGCACGAGCAGGTGGAGCTCGTCGACCAGCGAGTGCTGCAGCAGCCACTGCACGAGCCCCGCGCTGCCGGTGATGCCGAGGCGGTTGTCGGCCTTGAGCTTCGTCAGCTCGGCCGCGACAGCCTTCTCGTCACCGCTGACGATCGTCGAGTTCTCCCACGTGGCCTCGGTCAGCGTGTTCGAGACGACGTACTTGCGCGCGCTGTTCATCTGCGCGGTCATCGGGTCGTTCGCGTCGGCCTGGGGCCAGTACTCGGCGAAGCCGTCGTAGGTGCGGCGGCCGAGCAGCATCGCGTCGTTGTCCATCAAAGCGCCGACCGCGGCGCCCATCTCGTCGTCGAAGTACGGGAAGTGCCAGCTTTCGGGTGCCTCGATGACGCCGTCGAGGGAGATGAACTGGCCGGTCTTGATGTAACCCATGGGAAGCTCCTCGTTCGGGTTTTCGGTCTCTCACCCGGTACGCCGAACGACGGCAACGGATCTCGACACGTCCCCCGAACTTTTTCAGAGATTTTCTTTTTGCTGGTCAGGAGCCTTGCATGGCCGCGCAAGCCAGGCCGAGGGGAGGGGCGCCGAGCGCGAGCAGCCTCTCGTGGAAGTCGCGTCCCCGGCCGCCGAGACCTCGTAGGACGAGCTTTCCCCACGTGTAGCGGCCGTAGGTCGGGTCGTACGTTCCCCGGCGGGCCTCGGACACCGCGGCCGGACCGGCCAGGAACGCGTGCTCGGTGAAACGGTGGGTTGCCTCGTCGACGGTCATCGCGCCGCTGTGCAGACCGATCGCGCAGAGCAGGCGCACGACCCGCACGAGCGCCTCCAGCGCGACGCCGGCCTGGAACCGCGGATCGCCCTCGCGGAAACCCTCCTCGAGCGCGAGCTCCTCGACGTAGTGCGCCCAGCCCTCGACGAACGCGCTCGAGAGCAGCAGGCGGCGGACGTCGGAGTCGAGGCGGCGCAGCGCACGGCCGTGGGTGTAGTGGCCGGGAGCAACCTCGTGGACTGTGATCGCGGGCAGGCTCGACCGGTTGAAGACTTTCAGCCAGTCTTCCTGCTCCGGGGCCGGCCAGGTCGGGTCCGGGGGCGTCACGTGGTACCAGGACGGGGCGTCGCGTTCGTAGGGCGCGGCCCAGTCCATCATGGCCAGCGCCCACTGCCGGGACTCCGGCGCCGGCCCGACCAGGCACTCGCCGTCCGTGTCGGGCATCAACCCCGACGCGTTGCTCCAGGCGATCACCTCGTGCGTCAGCGCCTGGGCTTCGGCGAGGACGCCGGTGGCGTCGGGATGGTCCGCGAGCAGTTCCGCGACGGTGCCGGCCGTGGGTTGGCCCGGTGCGATGCGCGCGCAGGCGTCGTCGAGCAGCGCGCGCATGCGCGCCAGTTCCCGCTCGCCGTCGTCGGCGAGCGCGTTCAGGTCGACGTCGAGCGCCTCGGCGGTTCCGAGCAACGCCGCGAGCCCGCGGGATCCGAGCTCGACGGGGGCGTCGGTCTTCTTTCGTAGATGCTCGACGAACCGGGCGTGCGCTGCGAGGGGGACGGCGTGCTTCTCCGGGTCCAGGCCTGCGGCGAGGCCGATCGCGCCGCCGAGGCAGGCGTCGGCGACGTCCGGCGGCACGGCGTCGAGCGCGGCGATGCTGGCGTCGATCGCGTCGGGCCAGGCCGCGAGGTGCCGGGCCTTCGCGGCGGCCCGTTCGTCGGCCGGGGCGTAGTCGCGGTCGTAGCAGGCCAGGTCGAGGTTGCTGATGTGCAGCAGCGGGTTGCGGCGGTGCAGCGAGAGGTCCGCGTACGCAACCCGGGCACGGTTCTCGAACGCGACGACATGGGCCTCGTCGTGCGGGTCGTCGTAGGTGGGGCCGTTGCCGACCCGGCTCAGCGCTGCGGCGATCGCACCGGGGGAGAGGTCCTGGGCGATGCCGTCGTACTCGTGCCGTCCGGATCCCTCGCGGGTGCCGGCGACGTCCAGGTCCGCAAGGGCACGCAGCCGGGCGTCCATCTACTGGGCGATCGCGATGGCGAACAGGTCGAGGCTGGTGTCGACGTCGTCCTCGGTGAACGTGAAGTCCCGGTGGGTCACCCGGGCGATCTCGCGCCGTAGCGTCGGGTGCCAGGTGGCGGGCGGGGACGCGGCCTGCGCGGCGACGAGGTCGAGCCGGCGGAGCCGACGTCGGTGGCGGACGCCGTAGAGGCGGTCGATGCGGAAGTGGGGTTCGACGAGCTCGGTGAGTTCGCGGGCGCCGCCCGGACGGGTGGGCGTGCTCACGATCAGCGTGCCGGCGGGGCGGAGCACCCGCGCGCACTCGGCGACGTCGGGAAGGTTCTGCAGGCTGACGACCGCGTCGATGCCGTGGTCGGGCAGGTCCCGGTCGACGATCACCTCGCGCGCGACCCGGGCCAGGATGTCGGCGCCGTAGCCCTCGCCCGCGAGGTCGAGCACCGTGGCTCCCCGCACCCACGGGCGGGCCGCCAGATACGCGACTTCGTGCCGCCGAAACCAGTAGTTGTCCACAGCCCTGCCGGCCCTAGAAAGCGTCAACTCCACCGCGCGGACATTAGTGCACGGCCTGCGGCGCTCGGGAGTGAGCGGCGCCATGCTGACTGATGTCCTCAGTCGTGGTGATATGGCTAACAGGCTCCGTCGTGAACGGCGGATGCAGGGGATTCTACCGGTGGGTAACATCAAGAGTGACTGTTTTACCCGGCGTGCGCGCGGACGCACGAGTCTGAGGACGATCCGAGCAGGAGGTCTGAACAGACCCATGAACATCGTCGTACTGGTCAAGCAGGTTCCGGACTCCGGTACCGAACGGTCGCTGCGCGCAGACGACAAGACCGTGGAACGCGACTCCGCCAACCTCGTCATCAACGAGATGGACGAGTACGCGATCGAAGAGGCGCTCAAGGTCAAGGAAGCCGTCGGCGGCACGGTCACCATCCTGACGATGGGTCCGGACAAGGCCACCGAGTCGATCCGCAAGGCACTCTCGATGGGCCCCGACGGCGCGGTGCACGTCAACGACGCCGCGCTGCACGGATCGGACTCCCTCGCCACCTCCAAGGTGCTCGCGAAGGCTCTGTCCGGCCTGGAGTGGGACCTGGTCATCGCCGGTGCGGAGTCCACGGACGGCCGCGCCGCCGCGATGGCGTCGATGCTGTCCGAGCGTCTCGGCGTCGCCGGCCTCACCGGCGCCCGCAAGCTCACCGTCGACGGCACCACGCTCACGATCGAGCGTCAGCTGGAGGACGGTTACCAGGTCGTCGAGGCGCAGACCCCGGCGATCGTCAGCGTCTGGGACACGATCAACGAGCCGCGGTACCCGTCCTTCAAGGGCATCATGGCCGCGAAGAAGAAGCCGGTCGACACCAAGTCCCTCGCGGACCTGGGCGTGGACGCGTCCGAGGTCGGCCTCGGTGCCGCCACCTCCAAGGTCGTCGACGCCGCTCCCCGTCCGCCGCGTGCCGCCGGTGAGAAGGTCGCCGACGAGGGCGACGCCGGGCAGAAGCTCGTCGCGTACCTGGCCGCCGAGAAGATCGTCTGAGGAGGACCCAACTCATGGCAGAAGTTCTGGTTCTCGTCGAGCACGTCGACGGGGCGGTCAAGAAGATCTCGCTCGAGCTGCTCACCGCCGCCCGCCAGCTGGGCGAGCCGTCGGCGGTCGTGGTCGGTACGCCGGGCACCGCTGCCGGCTACGCGGACACGCTGAAGGAGTACGGCGCCGCGAAGATCTACGCGGCCGAGTCCGACGACGTGCTGACGTACCTGGTGGCGCCCAAGGCGTCGATCCTGGCATCGCTCGCGGCCTCGTCGTCCCCGGCGGCGATCCTGATCGCGGCCACCGCGGAGGGCAAGGAGATCGCCGGCCGGCTGGCCGTCAGGCTCGAGTCCGGGCTGCTGTACGACGTCGTGGACCTGGCTTCGGACGGTGTCGCGACGCAGGCGATCTTCGCCGGTCAGTGGATCGTGAAGTCGCAGGTCACGTCCGGGACGCCGATCCTCGTGCTCAAGGGTGGCGCGGTGGACGCGGCCGCTGCTCCGGCCGCCGGGGAATTGGTGTCGGTGGACGTCTCGCTGGACGAGGCCGCGACCAAGGCGAAGATTCTCGACCGGGTCGTGGAGTCGAGCGGCTCGCGCCCGGAGCTGACCGACGCGAACATCGTCGTGTCGGGTGGCCGGGGCGTCGGTTCGGCCGACAACTTCAAGGTCGTCGAGGACCTGGCCGACTCGCTGGGTGCCGCGGTCGGCGCCTCGCGTGCGGCGGTCGACTCCGGGTTCTACCCGCACCAGTTCCAGGTGGGGCAGACCGGCAAGACGGTGTCGCCGCAGCTGTACGTCGCGCTGGGTATCTCCGGTGCGATCCAGCACCGGGCCGGCATGCAGACCTCGAAGACGATCGTCGCGGTCAACAAGGACGCCGAGGCGCCGATCTTCGAGCTCGCCGACTTCGGCGTCGTCGGAGACCTGTTCTCGGTGGCCCCGCAGGCCGCCGAAGAGGTACGCAAGCGCAAGGGCTGAGAGCTTTTTCGAACGGCCGGGCACCCCTGGGTGCCCGGCCGTTCGCAGATCTCCGGGCAGGATTCGTCGCGGCGGCGGTCGGGCTCGCATTCGTCGTCTTCGAGGGCTTGTCGAGTGATCGTGCGAACAGTTCGGAAAACTCGTCGTTTCCACGCCGTAACGTTCACAGGGTGACCGACTCGATCTCCGACACTCGCACCGAGCCGGCCGCAGCCGAGGGTGTCTTCGGCAAGACCTACCGCGCGACGAGCGTCGGTCTCCTCCTGATCGTCTCGATCGTGGCTTTCGAGGCGATGTCGGTCGTCACGGCGATGCCGATCGTCGTGGAGTCGCTTGACGGCATGGCGTACTACGCGTGGCCGTTCTCCGCGTTCATGGTCGCGAACCTGCTCGGCATGGTGCTGGCCGGTGAGCTCTCCGACAAGCTCGGCCCGACCAAGCCGATGCTGGTCGGTCTGGTGGCGTTCGCGCTGGGCCTGCTCGTCGCCGGCACCGCGACGACGATGGCGCAGCTGGTCGTCGGCCGGGTGGTGCAGGGCCTCGGCGGCGGGATCCTGATCGTCGTCATGTACGTGCTGATCGGCGTCCGGTACCCGCCCTCGCTGCACCCGAGGGTGTTCGGGCTGACCGCGATCGGCTGGGTGATGCCGGGGCTGATCGGGCCGGTGGTCGCGGGCACGCTGGCCGAGCAGGCGCACTGGCGGCTGGTCTTCCTGGGTCTGTTACCGCTCGTGATCCTCGGCACGCTGCTGATCGTCCCGGGCCTGCGCGGTGTGTCGGCTCCGGCGCCGCAGGGGCCGGCGGCGGTTTCCAACACGTACCGCGGTGGCACGGCGGCCCGCTGGCCGTTCGCCCTCCTCGCCGGTATCGGCGTCGTGCTGCTGCAGTTGGCCGGCGAGCGCCTCGACGTCATCGCGATCCCCGTCGCGGTGGTCGGTCTGGTAGCAGTCGTCCTGGCCGTGCGCCGCCTCCTGCCGGTCGGCACGGCCTCCGCCGCTTCGGGGCTGCCGTCGGTGGTGCTGATGCGCGGCCTGGCCGCGGGCTCGTTCTTCGCGATCGACACCTTGGTGCCGCTGACGCTCAGCTCGGTGCACGGCTGGAGCGCGGTCGCCGCAGGCCTCCCGCTCACGTTCGGCGCGCTGGGCTGGTCCGGTGCGTCCTGGGCGCAGGGGCGCTACCCCGACCTGCCGCGGTCGGTGGCCGTCGGCGCCGGGATGGTGGCCGTCGGCATCGCGTGCGCGTCGATGGCGTTCGTGGCCTGGGTGCCGGGCAGCGCGTGGGTGGCGTTCCCGGCGTGGATCTTCGGCGGCGTCGGGATGGGCCTGGTCATGCCGTCGCTTGCGGTGCTCCTGCTGGAGAACTCCACCGACGCCGACCGTGGCCGCAACAGCGCGAGCCTACAGATTTCCGACGCCCTGACCAGTTCGCTGACGATCGGCTTCGGCGGGGTGCTGGTGGCCGCCGCGACCGCTGGCACGTTCGGCATGTCGACGGCGATCGGCGCGATCGACGTCGCGATGGTGGGCATCGCCGTCGTCGGCGTTTTGGTCGCACCCCGCCTCCGCCGCCGCGCCGCGCAGTGAGCGTCGCGCCCGATAGGCTGAACGCCGTCATGGTGTACCTCGATCACGCGGCGACAACGCCGATGCTGCCGGAGGCGGTTGCCGCGCTCACCGGTGCGCTGGGCGCTGTCGGCAACCCGTCCTCGCTGCACGCGGCGGGCCGTCGAGCCCGCCGTGCGGTCGAGGAGGCTCGGGAGCGGTTGGCGGCCGCCCTGGGTGCGCGCCCGTCCGAGGTGTTGTTCACCGGCGGCGGCACCGAGAGTGACAACCTGGCCGTCAAGGGCATCTTCTGGGCCCGCCGGGACGCGGATCCGCGCCGCACTGTCGTGCTCACGTCCGCGGTGGAGCACCACGCGGTGCTCGACGCCGTCGAGTGGCTGGCCCAGCGCGAGGGCGCCACCGTCGAACTGCTCGCGGTGGACGACGCCGGTTGCGTGGCGCCGTCCGTGCTGGCCGAGGCACTGGAGCGGCACGGCGACACCGTTGCGCTGGTCAGCGTCATGTGGGCGAACAACGAGGTCGGCACTGTACAGCCGATCACCGAGCTGGCCGCGCTGTGCCGGGCGGCGGGAGTGCCGTTCCACAGCGACGCGGTGCAGGCGGTCGGGCAGGTGCCGGTGGACTTCGCCGCCTCCGGCGTGGACGCGATGACGCTCACCGGGCACAAAGTCGGTGGGCCGCTCGGCGTCGGGGCACTGCTGCTCGGGCGGGACGTGCCGTGCGTGCCGCTGCTGCACGGCGGGGGCCAGGAGCGCGACGTGCGCTCCGGCACGCTCGATACGCCGGCGATCGTCGCATTCTCGGTGGCGGTGGAGACCGCGGTGAAGGCGCAGGAGTCGTACGCGACGCGGGTGGCGTCGCTGCGGAACGAGCTCGTGTCCCGGTTGCTCGAGGAAGTTCCGGATGCTGTGTTGAACGGACCGACGGCCGGGGCTTCGCGGTTGCCGGGTAACGCGCACTTCTCGTTCCCCGGCTGCGAGGGTGACGCGCTGCTGATGCTGCTGGACGCTCGTGGCATCGAGTGCTCGACCGGGTCGGCGTGCTCGGCCGGGGTGGCGCAGCCCAGTCACGTGCTCGTGGCAATGGGGTCCGGGGTGGAGCGGGCGCGTGGGTCGCTGCGGTTCTCGCTCGGTCACACGTCGACGACCGCGGACGTGGACGCGCTGGTGAGCGCGATCGGTGGCGTCGTGGAGCGAGCCCGTCGCGCCGGGGCGGTGCGCAAGGCGTGATCCTCCCGGAAGGGTTGTTCGCTTCCGGCTGAGTGCGTCTATCTCTTATTCGAGATACCGTTCTCGGTATGAGCGAGGAGTTGCCCCGGCTGCCGGGGTTCCGGGAAGCGGCGCTGCGGCGTCGGCGCGAGACCGTGGGGGCGCTCGCTGACCATCGGCGTGCCGCCGGGCTCTCGCAGACCGAGATCGCGGCGCGCATGGGTACCTCGCAGTCGACTGTCGCCCGTCTCGAAGCCGGTGACGTCGATCCGCGCATGTCGACGCTCGAGCGCTACGCCGAAGCCCTGGGCGGCCGCCTCGACGTCTCCCTCCACTTCGACCCGGCCCCCGCCATCCCCCCGGGCCTCCCACTCCTCCGCCCCGCCTACGCCCCGGGCAGCCCCCTGGCCCCGCCCGGCCCGGCAGCGCCCCTCGCGCCGGCGGCAGCGATGCCCGGCAGCCCGGTCGCGCCCCTCGCGCCGGCGGCAGCGATGCCCGGCGGCCCCGGCGCGCCGTTCTTGCCGGCTGCGCAGGTCTCGCCGGCCCACGGGCCTGGTGGTGCGGCGCCGGAGGGGGAGGACCCCGCGCCGGGTTCGCCTGCCTCAGAGCGTCCATATGCAGCACCGTTGCCCCCGCCAGGGGGCGACCGACCCGCACGTCCTACTCAACGACGGTGGTGATCCGTATGTCCTCCGCAACCTGGTTCCCTCCCGAACGCCCGGAGTGGCGTCCCCCGAACTGGCAGCCGCCGCAGCCGGTACAGCCGCCCCAGCCCGAGCAGCCGAGGCCCGTCTGGTCCCCGACGCCCCCGCCGCAGCCCCCCGCGGAGGACGTCCGCGAACTCTGGGAGGACCGGCTCCTCGACCAGCGCATCGTGCAGGTCAACGGCCGGCTCGACAACGACGCCGCGAACCGGGTCGCGAGCCGCCTCCTGCTGCTCGACTCCCGCAACCAGCACCCGATCAACCTCCGTCTGAACAGCGGAAACGCCGACCTCACAGCGGTCTGGACACTCGTGGACACGCTGGACGCGCTCGTCGTCCCGGTACACGCGCTCGTGGTCGGCGAACTCGGCGGCGGAAGCCTGGCGCTGCTCACCGCTGTCGCCGAGCGGTACGCCCACCCGCACGCCCGCTTCCGCCTCGCGGACCCGTCGCTACCGAGCATCACCGGCACGGCTGGGGAACTCGCCGGCGAGGCCGCGGCCAACACCAAGCTGGTCGAGTCGTTCCACGCCAGGCTCGCCGAACTCACCGGCAAGCCACTGGACGAGGTGACCGACGACTTCCGCCGGGGCCGGTTCCTCACCGCCGACGACGCCCTGGAGTACGGCCTGATCACCGACATCCGCCCCCGGACCGTACGGCCCGAATAGCGCCGTCGCGCCCCGGTAGGCTCGTACCGAGCAACCAACTCGGAGGAGCGGTACCGATGCGTGTCCTGGCGGCGATGTCGGGCGGAGTCGACTCCGCGGTGGCGGCTGCCCGCGCGGTGGAGGCCGGGCACGACGTCACCGGCGTCCACCTGGCCCTGTCGCAGTCCCCGCAGCAGCACCGCCTCGGGTCCCGGGGCTGCTGCACGGTCGAGGATTCCCGCGACGCCGCCCGGGCGGCCGACGTCATCGGCATCCCGTTCTACGTCTGGGCGATGGCCGACGAGTTCAGCCGTGACGTCGTCGACGACTTCGTAGCGGAGTACGCGGCCGGCCGCACGCCGAACCCCTGCCTGCGCTGCAACGAGAAGATCAAGTTCGAGGCCGTGCTCGACCGGGCGCTCGCGCTCGGCTTCGACGCGGTCGTCACCGGCCACCACGCACGGTTGACCGGTCTCGAGCTGCGCCGCTCGGTCGACATCGGCAAGGACCAGTCGTACGTCCTCGCGGTGCTGCGGCCCGACCAGCTCGCCCACGCGATGTTCCCGCTGGGCGACTCGACGAAGGCGGACGTCCGGCTCGAGGCCGCGCGCCGGGGGCTCGGTGTCGCGGAGAAGCCCGATTCGCACGACATCTGCTTCATTCCGGACGGTGACACCGCCGGTTTCCTGCGGAAGTCGCTCGGAGAGGCGCCCGGAGACATCGTCGACGCGGCCACCGGCGAGGTGCTGGGCAGCCATGACGGTGCGTACGCGTACACGATCGGCCAGCGGCGCGGTCTCAAGCTCGGGCGGCCCGCCGCCGACGGCAAGCCCCGGTACGTCCTCGACATCTCGCCGGTCGAGAACACGGTGCGGGTCGGTCCCGCGGAGGCGCTCGACGTCGACGAGGTCGTCGGGGTGCGCCCGGTCTGGACGAACGGCGTCCGCACGGAGGCGTTCGAGTGCGTCGCGCAACTGCGTGCACACGGCCAGGTGTTCCCGGCCACCGCGATCCCGGACGGGGAAAGCGACCGCTGGGTCGTTCGGCTCCACGTACCCGCGCGGGGCGTCGCGGCGGGCCAGGCAGTCGTGCTCTACGACGATGACGTCGTGATCGGTTCGGCCACGATCGACGTCGCCCGGAAGGCTGTCGCCACCCCGGCTTGACCGGTTCCGAAGCTCACAGGAATCACTCAGCGATTCCACGGGTGCGCATCAGGCGCGCCGTCGATCGTCGAGGCATCCCCTGATTCCTGCGCCTTTCGGAGATGCCATGACGGCCACGCTGTCCCGCCCGGACGTCGAATATCGTCCTGACCCCGTTCGGCCACCGGGCCGATTGCGTCGGTTAGTCCGTGGGTCGGAAACGGCGCCTGCTTGGCACCGGCCGTCGTTGTTCGCGCTGTTGCTGGGCACCGCGGTGCTCTATCTCTGGAACCTCTCGGCGTCCGGGTACGCGAACGATTTCTACGCCGCGGCGGTGCAGGCCGGCACGCAGAGCTGGAAAGCGCTGTTGTTCGGCTCGTTGGACAGCGCGAACTACATCACTGTCGACAAGCCGCCCGCCGCGCTGTGGGTGATGAGCCTCTCGGGGCGCCTGTTCGGCTTCAACAGCTGGAGCATGCTCGCGCCCCAAGCCCTGATGGGCGTCGCCGCCGTCGGGCTGCTGTTCGCCGCCGTGAAGCGGTGGTTCGGCCACGCGGCCGGGCTCTTCGCCGGTGCGGCGCTCGCGCTCACGCCGGTCGCCGTTCTCATGTTCCGCTTCAACAATCCCGACGCTCTGCTGACGCTGTTGTTGGTGGCTGGCGGGTATTTCGTGGTGAGGGCGGTGGAGTCCGGCCGGACGGGCTGGCTGGTGCTCGCCGGATCCGCGCTGGGTTTCGGCTTCCTCACGAAGATGCTCCAGGCGTTCCTGGTGTTGCCGGCGTTCGCGTTGGTGTACCTGGTGGCGGGGGCGCCGCGACTGCGCCGGCGGATCGGGCAGTTGCTGCTCGCGGGGGTGGCGCTGGTGGCGTCGGCGGGCTGGTGGATCGCGCTGGTCGAGCTGTGGCCGGCGTCGTCGCGTCCGTACATCGGTGGGTCGGATGGCAACAGCGCGCTCGAGTTGGCGCTCGGATACAACGGGCTGAGTCGATTGACCGGTGGCTCAGGTAATGGCGGCGCTGGTTTCAGTGGGACCGCTGGGGTGTTCCGGCTGTTCAACGAGAACATGGGTGGCCAGATTTCGTGGTTGCTGCCTGCTGCGCTGATCGCCCTGGTCGTGGGGTTGGTGTGGACGGCGCGGCGGCCGCGTACCGACCGCACCCGGGCCGGGTTGATCCTCTGGGGCGGCTGGATGGTCGTCACCGGGCTGGTGCTCTCGTTCATGGAGGGCACGGTGCACGAGTACTACACGGTCGCGTTGGCGCCGGGTGTGGTCGGGACGATTGCGATCACCGGACAGCTGCTGTGGCACGAGCGCCGGGCGATCGTGGCGCGGATCGCGCTCGCGGCGATGATCGCGGCGACCGGGGTGTGGAGCTATGTCCTGCTCGACCGGACGTCGGACTGGTACGCGCCGCTGCGGTACGTCGTGGTGATTGGTGCGGTGGTTGCGGCGATCGCGCTGGTAGTTGGTGGGCGCTGGAAGAAGCTCGCTACGGTCGCAGTGCTCGTGGGTGTGCTGACCGGGCTCGCCGGCAGCGGTGCCTACGCCGTGCAGACCGCGGCCACCGCCCACTCCGGCAGCACCCCCACCGCCGGTCCGGTCTCGACGGCGACGATGGGCGGCCCGGGTGGCGGCGGAGGCAACCGCGGCGGCACTCCGCCGTCGGGCACCCTGCCGTCCGGCGGCGCGGGTGGCCCCGGCTCGACGTCGTCTGGCAGTTCGACGTCGTCTGGCGGCTCGACGTCGTCTGGCGGCTCGACGTCGTCTGGCGGCTCGACGTCGACGGGCGGGTCGGCTTCGGGCGGGGCGTCGAGCGGTAGCTCGGCGGCGGGGAGCCGGGCTGGGGGTGGCAGCGGTGCTACGAGCGCGGAGTTGACCGCGTTGTTGGCGAAGTCGGACGCGACCTGGGCCGCGGCGGTCGGAACCTCGCAGTCCGCGGCCTCGCTGGAGCTGAGCACCGGCAAGGCGGTCATGTCGATCGGCGGCTGGAGCGGTAGCGACCAATCCACGACCCTCGCGCAGTTCCAGGCCCTGGTGAAGGCCGGCAAGATCGGCTACTACATCGCGACCGGCCAGGGCGGCGGCGGCATGGGCGGCGGAGGCACCGACTCCGTCCTGAGCCAGATCGCGACCTGGGTCGAAGCGAACTACACCGCCACGACGGTGGGCAGCACCACGGTGTACGACCTCACCACCTGATCACGACGCACCCGCTGATCACGACGTACCTGCTGGCCGCGGTTTCCACACCGCGGCCAGCAGGCCGTACCGCTCGGTGTCGTCCCCGGCGTCTTCGAGCCCATCGATCAGTTCCTCGATCGCAGCCGTGACCTCCCGAGCCTGCTCCGCTGTGAGCCGCACGGTCCGCAACCGCCCCCCGATCTCCTCCCCAGCGGCGAGATCGTCCGCCACCGCGCGCACCATGACCGGCGTTGCCTCCGGGTTGTTGAACGTCAACCGCCGCGCCGCCCGCTGGTAGTAGTGCTCGGTTCCGCCCCGAACCGTCCGACTCTCCGCGATCTCCACCAGATGCGCCGTGTACAGCACGTCCATGTGATGGGCGATGTTCCCCTTGCGCTGATCGAGCGCCCGCGCGAGCTGGCTGATCGTCGCCGGCTTCTGCCCGATCGCCATCAGGAGCCGATGCCGCAGCGGATGC
Organism: Cryptosporangium sp. NPDC048952; assembly: GCF_043197895.1. Taxonomy (NCBI): domain Bacteria; kingdom Bacillati; phylum Actinomycetota; class Actinomycetes; order Cryptosporangiales; family Cryptosporangiaceae; genus Cryptosporangium; species Cryptosporangium sp. NPDC048952. The sequence goes on from NZ_JBICTY010000003.1 coordinate 192,398, forward strand.
CCCAGTGCCTTGTACTGGGCCGGGTCGGAAATCTCCATCCGCTCTTCCATGCCCCAAGAGTCAAGAACTCTTGACGCTTTGTCAAGTGCGCTGCTTCACTGTGGACATGCGACAGGACGAGATCTCCACCGTGGTCCAGCAGGTCGTCGACCTGACCATCGCTCACTACGTCTTCCCGGACGTCGGGCCGCAGGTCCGGGACGTGCTCACGGCGGCGCTGTCCGCCGGCCGGTACCCCGACGGCATCGAGGCGGCGGAGCTCGCGACGCTCGTCACCGAGGATCTGCAGACGATCAACGGCGACAAGCATTTACGCCTGCTCCACAGCGAGGAGCCGCTACCGGAGCGGCTCGAGGAGCCGGCCGTCCAGCTCGCGGCGATGGCGGGCTGGGCGCGCAGCGTCGGCGGCGGCATCGGGCGCGTCGAGCGGCTCGACGGCAACATCGGCTACATCGACGTGGCGCCGGTGCTGTTCCCTCCGACGTTGAGCGGCAACGCCATCGCCGCGGCAATGACGCTGGTCGAGGGGTCGTCGGCGCTGGTCGTCGACCTGAGGCGCTGCCGCGGCGGTGATCCGGAAGCGACCACGGTCTTCCTCAGCTACCTGTTCGATCCGGAACCGATCCACGTCAACGGCGTCTACTACCGGGCCGACGACACCGTGCAGCAGTACTGGACGCAGTCGTACACGGCCGGTCCGCGCTACGGCTCGGAGCGGCCGGTGGCCGTGCTGACCAGCGCCGGTACGTTCTCCGGCGGCGAGGAACTGGCCTTCGACCTCCAGGAGCTGAAGCGCGCGACGCTCTTCGGCGAGGTCACCCGGGGCGGGGCCAACCCCCGGAAGGGGTACACCGCGCACCCGCATCTGGAGGCGACGATTCCGGTCGGCCGGTCGGTGAGTCCGCGTACCGGCGAGAACTGGGAGGGCGTCGGCGTGCAGCCCGACGTCGAGGTGGCGGCGGAGGCGGCGCTGGGCCGCGCGCTGGAGCACCTGCGGGCCGCCTCGTGATGCGGCTGGCCGAGATCGACGCGATAGTGGCCCGGACCCTCGAGTCACTCGACCAGTACGTGTTCCCGGACGTGGGCGAACGGGCCGCCGAGGCCGTGCGGACGGCGCGGCACCGCTACGTCGACGGCCTCGAGCCGGAGGAACTGGCGAAGCTCGTCACCGAGGATCTGCAGTCGATCAACGGCGACAAGCACCTGCGCCTGCAGTTCACCGCGGACGAGTTGCCGCTGTCCACGGGGGAGAAGGCCACCGACGACGCGGCGGAGTACGCGGCTGAGGCGCTGGAGGCGGCGCGCGGAGCCGGTGGCGTTCCGAAGGTCGAGCGGCTCGACGGGAACCTGGCCTGCATCGAGATCGAGACGCTGTGGCCGCCGGTGATCGCCGGCCCGGCGATGGCCGCGGCGATGACGCTCGCCGACGGCGCGGACGGTCTCGTGCTGGATCTGCGCCGGTGCCGGGGCGGGTCGCCGTACATGGTCGCGTTCGTCTGCAGCTACCTCTTCGGGCCCGACCCGGTGCACCTCAACGACATCTACTTCCGGGAGTCCGACGAGACGAAACAGTTCTGGACGCAGTCGCACGTGCCGGGGCCGTGGCTGGGCACCGAACTCCCGGTAGCCGTCCTGATCAGCAGCTTCACGTTTTCCGGCGGCGAGGAGCTCGCCTGGGACCTCAAGGAGCTCGACCGCGCGACGCTGATCGGCGAGACCACGCGGGGCGGCGCGCATCCGGTCGACCGGATCCAGATCCATCCGCACCTGCGGGTGACGATCCCGGTGGCGCGGTCGGTCAGCCCGCGCACCGGCGGCAACTGGGAGGGCGTCGGCGTCGTGCCCCACATCGAGGTGCCGGCCGACCAGGCGCTCGCTCGCGCCGTGGAGCACCTGCTCGCATAAGGTTTCCACGTGGATTATCCGTGGTCTGAAGGCGCGGCGACCGGTGTCGGGTCGATGCCGGGCACCGACGTGATCGAAAGTGTCCGCACGGTGCTGGGCGAGCTGCCCGACCTGCCGCACCTACACGAGCTGCCGGGACGGGGTCCGGGCTCGGACCTGATCGGCCGCGGGGCGTCGTTCCTGGTGGAGTTGCCGGTCGATCTGCAGCCGTCCGGGTGGCGGCTCGTCGATCGGCCCGGCCGCGACCTGCGTCGCGCGCTCGACCTGTTGGAACGCGATCTCGACACGCTCACCGAGCACGCCGAGGGCTACTCCGGGCTGCTGAAGGTCCAGGCCGCGGGGGTGTGGACGCTGGCAGCGTCGCTCGAGCTGCACAACGGGGTGGCGGCGGTGTCCGATCCGGGGGCCGTGCGCGATCTGGCCGAGTCGCTGCTCGACGGGCTGCTCGCGCACCTGGCCGATGTCCGGCGGCGGGTGCCGGGGGCGTCGCTGCTGCTGCAGCTCGACGAGCCGACGTTGCCCGCGGTGCTGTCCGGGCGCATCAAGACCCCGAGCGGGTACGGGATGGTGCGGCGCCCGGAGGAATCGACAGTCGAGTCGATGCTGGCGACGCTGGTGGAGAAGGTCGGCGTGCCGGTGGTGTTCCACTGCTGTGCGTCGGACGTGCCGTGGGGTTTGTTCCGGCGGGCCGGAGCCGTGGCGGTCTCGGCGGATCTGACGCTGCTCGGGCCCGCAGACGGGTGGAACGCGCGGACCATCGACACGATCGGCGAGGAACTCGACGCCGGGCTCGGGTTGTTCGCAGGCGTGGTGCGCGCAGTGGCGGCGCCCGCCGGGTCGAGCGCGGGGAACACCGCTGATCAGCGCGTTGCCGCTCGCGCGCGAGCACGAGAATTGTCGGACCCGGCCGCTAGCGTGGTCGGAGTACGGACGTTGTGGCAGCGGCTCGGCTTCGATCCGGCGTCGCTGGCGAAGCAGGTGGTCGTGACGCCCACCTGCGGGCTGGCCGGTGCCACCGACGATCGTGCGCGAGCTGTGCTGACACAGGTCCGCGAAGCCGGTCGCAGCCTGGTCAGGGATCCGGAGGTATGAGCGTGGAAGAGACCGCCGCACCGTCCGCTGAGTTGGCTGATCCGGCTCCGCCAGAGACACGGAAGCAGCACGACGCGCTGGCCGAGGAGATCCTGGGCCACCAGTTCGCGTACTACGTTTCCGACGCGCCCACGGTCTCCGACGCCGACTACGACCGCATGATGCGTGAGCTCGAGGCCATCGAGGAGGCGCACCCCGGCCTGCGGACGCCGGAGTCGCCGACGCAGCGGGTCGGCGGCACGTTCTCCACCGACTTCACCGCTGTCGATCACCTCGAGCGGATGCTCAGCCTCGACAACGCGTTCAGCGCGGAGGAGCTCACCGAGTGGGCCGAGCGGGTCCACCGCGAGGTCGGCACCGAGATCCACTACCTCTGCGAGCTGAAGATCGACGGGCTCGCGATCAACCTTCTCTACGAGAACGGCCGCCTGACCCGGGCGCTGACCCGCGGCAACGGCGTCACCGGCGAGGACGTGACGCTCAACGTCCGCACGATCGCCGACGTACCCACAGTGCTCTCCGACGACGGCGGGCACGACGTCCCGGCGCTGGTCGAGGTCCGCGGCGAGATCTTCTTCCCGGTCGAGGCGTTCGGCGACCTGAACGCGAGCCTGGTCGAGGCCGGCAAGGCGCCGTTCGCCAACCCCCGCAACGCGGCTGCGGGCTCGCTGCGTCAGAAGGACCCGCGGGTCACCGCGTCCCGGCCCCTACGGATGCTCGTGCACGGCATCGGCGCCCGCGAAGGCTTCACGCTCACCCGGCAGTCACACGCCTACGACCGGCTCAAGGCCTGGGGCCTGCCGGTGTCTTCGCACTACAAGGTGCTCGACACGCTCGACGAGGTGCGCGCGTACATCGCGAACTTCGGCGAGAACCGGCACTCGGTCGAGCACGAGATCGACGGCGTCGTCGTCAAGGTCGACGAGGTCAACGCGCAGCGCCGCCTCGGGTCGACGTCCCGGGCACCGCGCTGGGCGATCGCGTTCAAGTACCCGCCGGAAGAGGTGAACACCAAGCTCCTCGACATCCGCGTCAACGTGGGTCGCACCGGCCGGGTCACCCCGTACGGCGTGATGGAGCCGGTGCTCGTGTCCGGGTCCACGGTCGAGATGGCGACGCTGCACAACGCGAACGAGGTCAAGCGCAAGGGCGTCCTGATCGGCGACACGGTCGTGCTGCGCAAAGCCGGTGACGTGATCCCGGAGATCGTCGGCCCGGTCGTCGACCTGCGCGACGGCACCGAGCGCGAGTTCGTCATGCCGACGCACTGCCCCGAGTGCGGCACCGAGCTGCGGCCGATGAAGGAAGCCGACGTCGACATCCGGTGCCCGAACTCGCGGTCCTGTCCCGCGCAGCTGCGGGAGCGGATCTTCTTCCTGGCCAGCCGGTCCGCGCTCGACATCGAGGCGCTCGGGTACGAGGCGGCCATCGCGCTGACCCACCCGGATGCGCCGGAGGCCCCGCCGATCGCCGACGAGGGCGACCTGTTCGCGCTCACGCCCGACGCCCTCGCGGACGTCGCGATCAAGCGCGTGAACAAGAAGACCGGTGACGAGGAGCTCGTCTCGTTCTTCTACACGAAGGGCACGCCGAAGGTGCCGTCGGTGCCCACCAAGAACACCGAGCGGTTGTTCGCCGAGATCGCGGCGGCGAAGGAGCGTCCGCTCTGGCGCGTACTGGTCGCGCTGTCGATCCGGCACGTGGGGCCCACCGCCGCGCAGGCGCTGGCCCGGTCGTTCCGCTCGATCGACCGCATCGCCGAGGCGAGCGCGGAGGAACTGGTCACCGCCGAGGGCGTCGGTCCGACGATCGCCACCGCGGTGCACGAGTGGTTCGCCGTCGAGTGGCACCGCGAGATCGTCGAGAAGTGGCGCGCGGCCGGTGTGCGGCTCGAGGAGGAGGCGGTCGAGGAGGGGCCCCGCCCGCTCGAGGGGGTCAGTGTGGTGGTCACCGGGTCGCTGGAGGACTTCAGCCGTGACTCGGCGAAGGAGGAGATCCAGAACCGCGGCGGCAAGGTGTCGGGCTCGGTGTCGAAGAAGACCGGGTTCGTGGTCGTGGGGGAGTCCCCGGGTTCCAAGCACGACAAGGCCGTCCAGCTCAAGGTGCCGGTACTCGACGAGGCCGGCTTCAAGATCCTGCTATCCGAAGGCCCCGAAGCCGCCCGGTCGGTAGCCACAATCGGCGACCCAACCGCCACCCCGGAGTCCGCGGAGGCCCCGGAGTCCGCGGCCGGGTCCGACGCCTAGGGCGCGATCGGGTGCCGAGGGGGTAGCGCTAGGTCTACCCCCGGCTCGGTACGGGGCTCCACTGTGTTCGCGGTGGCTACCCGGCAGAGTGGTGGCATGACGCGAAACGGGGAGCCGGGGCGATGGGGGCGGCCGCTGGCGGCTGCTTGCGCGGCGGCGGCGGTCCTGATCGGACTGGTGCTGGCGGCGTCCGCGGTGCTCGGTGGGGCCGGCGGTGTGCCGGTCGCATGGGTGCTGCTGTGCTGCGTGCCGGGCGCGGGGTTCGAGGGTGCGCTGCTCCGCACGACTCCGCGTCACCGTGCCGTGCTGGTCGTCACGGTGGTCGCGGCGCTGGTCGCGGGTGCGGTCGTGTGGTCGGGCGGTGCGGCGCTGCTCGCTGCGGTCACGGCGCTGACGTACGTTCCGGTCGTGATCGCGAACGTTCTGCCCAGCCGCGGGGTCCGCGCGCCCGCCGCCGTGTTCCGCGTGCTGGTCGCGGTCGGCCTCCTCGGCGTCATGCCGGCCACGGACACCGCAGCTCCCGCGTTCTGGAGCGTCGCAGCCGCCGCCACCGCGACCGCCCTCACGATCCACGCGCTACACCGCCAGTCGTCCCCCCGCCCCACCCCGCTCACCCTCCGCCCCTGACCCGCCCGAGCGGTCGCCTTCGGGCGGGCCAGGACGCGCCCGAACGGGACCGCTCGAGCGGCGCGCCCACATCCGACGCCCGCGCCGTAAGCGGTCGCGTTCCGGCCGGCCGGGGCACGCCCGAAGGGGACCGCTTCAGCGGGGTGGAACACGTGGCGGACGGGATCAGGCGGTTACGCCTCCGTCCAGGACCAGGTCGTGACCCACCGTGAAGCCGGCGTCGTCCGAGGCCAGGTACAGCACGGCCGCGGCGACCTCCGCCGGTGACCCGGCGCGTCGCAGCGGCACCACCCCGGCCAGGCGTGCGTCCCGGTCGGCGATCGTCTCGCCCGGCCCGAGCGACATCGGCGTATCGATCGGCCCGGGACTGACCGCGTTGACCCGGATGTTGTCGCCGACGTACTCCAGCGCCGCCGTACGCGTCAGCACGCTCACCCCGGCTTTCGCCGCCGCGTACGCCCCGAACCCCTCCCGGCGCGAGTGCGCACCGATGTTCGACGCGACGTTCACGATCGCGCCTCCACCGTGCGCCCGCATGTGCGTGACCTCGTGCTTCAACGCGAGCCACAACCCGGTGAGGTTGGTGGAGACCACCTCCGACCAGTCGTCCTCACTCAACTCGGCCAGCGGCGCGATCCGCCCCAGCAGCCCGGCGTTGTTCACCGCGACGTGCAAGCCACCGTGCCGCTCCACGGTGGCCGCGACCGCCGCGCGCACGTCGTCGCCCGAGGAAACATCAGCCACGACGGCGGAGGCCTTGCCGCCGGCTGCACTGACCTCCTCCACTGTCGCGTCGAGCGCCGCAGCCCGGCGTCCCGCCACGACGACCGTGGCCCCCTCGCGCCCGAACGCGATCGCCGTGGCGCGCCCGATGCCCGAGCTTCCGCCGGTGACCAACACGACCTTGTCGGTGAACCGCATCGTTTCCTCTTTCGACGGTGAGAGTGCGTGCGCGCTCATCATGCCGATTCTGTAACGAGCGGTCTAGAACCTTTCCCGAGATCACCGCCCAGCGTCACGACCCGGTCCGCCTCGGCCGCGAGCCGCAGATCGTGCGTGATCAGCACGGTCGTACGGCCGGCCATCAGCCGCCGCAACGGCCCGAGCAGCCGACGGACAGCAGCGGCGTCCAGGCCGGTCGTGGGTTCGTCCAGCACGAGCACCGGCGCATCCCGCACCAGCGCACGAGCGATCGCGACCCGCTGCCGCTGGCCACCGGACAGAAAGCGGCCACGGTCGCCGAGCACGGTGTCGTACCCGTCGGGCAGGCGCCGGACGAATGCGTCGGCGTCCGCGGCCACCGCGGCGGCCACGATCTCCGCGTCGGTCACGCCCGGGCGTCCGAACGCGATGTTCTCCCGCACGGTGCCGTGCAGGATCGTCGTCTCCTGGGGGAGCAGCGTGACGTTGTCCCGCAGCGCGTCGAGCGAGAGATCGCGCAGGTCGACGCCGTCGAGCAGCAGCCGACCCGACGCGGGGTCGGCGTAGCGCAGCAGCAGTTTCGTGAGCGTCGACTTGCCGGCGCCGCTCGGGCCGACCACGGCGACCGTGCGGCCCGCCGGGACGTGCAGCGACAGGCCCCGCAGAGCATCGCGCGTGGCACCCGGGTACCGGTAGCCGACGCTACAGAGCTCGAGGTCGCCGCGAACAGCGCCGAGACGCCGGGCACCATCGGTGACCTCCGGCGCGGTGTCGAGCAGCTCGGTGACGCGCTCGCCGGCCGCGCGGGCGGAGGCCAGGCTGAGCGCGAGATGCCCGAGGCTCTGCACCGGCGGATACAGGTAGCTGATGAGCCCGGCGAACGTCAGCAGGCCACCCAGCGTGAGCCGACCGGCGCCGATCTCCCAGGCGCCGACGCCGACGATCGCCAGCACGCACAACGTCTCGACGACGCTGACCAGCGGACCGTACGCACCGGACAGCCGGGCCTGCGCGATCCGGATCCGGGCCCAGCGACCGCCCGCGGACGCGACCCGGCCGGTGACCAGGTCCTCACGGTTGTACGCCTGCACCAGCGCGACAGCGGACACGCTCTCCTCGACGACGGCAGTGACCGCGCCGTTGGTGCGGCGCTCGTCGTCGGCGACGGCACCGATCCGTCGGGAGAAGCGGCGTGCCGCGAACCAGAGCACCGGCGCCGCTGCGAACGTCAGCAGCGCGAGTTCCCAGCGCAGGATCAGGGCGGCCACGCCGAACGACACGACGCCGAGCACTGACGAGACCGCTCGCACCGGCCCCGACCCGACGATCTCCTCGACTTCCTCGACGTCGTCGGTGAGGCGGGCGATCAGATCGCCGTGTTCCATCCGGTCGATCGTGCCGGGGGAGAGGCGGACGACGTGTCCGAACACGTGGTCGCGCAGCCGGGCGACGAACCCTTCCGCGGCCGACGCCGAGAGCCAACTCCCGACGAACTGGGCGGCGCCGCCGAGGATCGCGGCGCCGAGCCAGAACAGTGCGAGCGGAATCAGCGCCGCGAGTATTCCGGTCGTGAGTACGTCGTCGGTGATTCGACCGAAAACCCAGACGCCGGCGAGTTCGCAGCCGGTGGTCACCAGAGCCGATACGGTGACGCCGATCAATTTCCATTTGTCGACGCGCATGAGTGGCCAGTAGCGCCGGAACAATTTCATAAGCATTTTCGGTCCGAGGGTTGGGTGCCCCGCGCCGCCCGGGGTGGCGGCGCGGGGACGCTCAGGTCAGTCGCAGTCGCGCTGCGAGGAAGCCTGCTGCTCGGTGCGACGCTTCTTCTTGCGGTCGGCCTTCGGCGCGGGGGTGGTAACCGGCTTGGCGGTGGGGGTGGGGAGCGCACGGAAGCTCATGGGAAGAATTCCTTTCGGTTTCTCTTGTTCGTCGCTTTCTTGTGGCGACACGACGAACAATAGGGTTCCGAAATTCAGCGGAAGCTGTCCCTGATGTAAGAAATGGATCAGTCGTCGGTGTTGCGGCGCATTCGCTTGGTCTGCGAGCGCCGGGCCTTTTCGCTCAGGCGGCGCTCGACCGATCCGCGGCTCGGACGCGTGGGGCGGCGCGGCCGCGGCGGTGGCGCGATCGCCTCGGCCAGCAGCGCGGCGAGGCGCTCCTCCGCGGCGAGGCGGTTGCGGTACTGCGAGCGGTGCTCGGATGCGGCGACCGTGACGACCCCGTCGACGAGACGCCCGGCCAGCCGCTCGCGCGCACGGTCCTTGAGCACGGGGCTGAGCGCGGAGCTGTTCTCCAGGTCCCACGAGAGCTCGACGCGGGAGTCCGCGGTGTTGACCGACTGCCCACCGGGCCCGCTGGACCGGGAGAAACGCCAGTAGAGCTCGGCCTCCGGAACGACGACCGAGCCACGGATCTTCAACGGCCCCGGCACATCCACAGCCTCCCACGCCCCACCGACGCCTTTTCGTGGGCGGCCCGCCGCCCTCGACGGGCTCCAGGTTCGAGCACTCGCGCCTGGCGGCACTCGACAAGCTCATGGCGAGCTAGGTTGGGCGCATGCGCGTAGTCATCGCTGGTGGGCACGGGAAGATTGCTCTGCGGCTCGAGCGGCTGCTGAGTGCGGACGGTGACCAGCCGGTCGCGCTCATCAGGAACCCCGATCACGTGGCCGACGTCGAGGCGGCAGGCGCGGAAGCCGTCGTCCTCGACCTGGAGAAGGCCTCGGTGGACGAAGTGGCCGCCGTGGTGCGCGGCGCCGACGCTGTCGTGTTCGCCGCCGGCGCGGGCCCGGGAAGCGGCGCCGCGCGCAAGGACACCGTGGACCGTGGCGCCGCGGCCCTGCTCGCCGACGCCGCAGAGGCCGCTGGCGTCGACCGGTACCTGATGGTGTCGGCGATCGCCGTCGACAAGGAGCCGCCGCCCGGCACCGACGAGGTCTACGCCGCTTACTCGCGCGCGAAGAAGGCCGCCGACGACGACCTGCGTGCCCGCAAGCTGGCCTGGACGATCATCCGGCCCGGCGCCCTCACCGACGATCCCGGCACCGGCCGCGTGGCGCTCGACGTCGAGGTGGAGCGGGGTAGCGTCCCCCGCGACGACGTCGCCGAGGTGCTGCTGGCCGCGCTGCGCCGGCCGTTCACCGCCGGTCTCACGCTCGAACTGGTCGAGGGTACGGTCCCGATCGTTCCGGCCCTCACCGACGCGGCCGGTGACCGCGCCTGACGCGCCCGTAACGCGGTGTGAGCCGTACCGGCCCGCGCCGTAGGATGCACCGAAGCTCAATGCTCGACATACGAAAAGCTCGAAGTACGAAATGCTCGACATACGAGGGGAAGCATTCGCATGCCCGCCATCTCCCGCGAGGAGGTAGCGCACCTCGCCCGGCTCGCCCGGCTCGCGGTCAGCGACGACGAGTTGGACGTGTTCGCGGGTCAGCTCGACGTGATTCTCGGCGCGGTCGCCCGCGTCGGTGAGGTCGCCGCCGACGACATCCCGCCGACCAGCCACGCGGTGCCGCTCACGAACGTGCTCCGGCCCGACGAGGTCCGCCCGTCCATCGACCGGGAGATGGTGCTGCTCGCCGCCCCCGCGGCCGAGGACGGCCGGTTCCGCGTTCCGCGCATCCTGACCGAGGAGGAGTGAGGGTGCCCGACACGGATCTCACGCGTCTCACCGCCACCGACCTCGCCGCGAAGATCGCGGCCGGTGACCTCTCCGCGGTCGAGGTAGCCAACGCCCACCTCGACCGGATCCGCGCCGTCGACGGTGACGTCAACGCGTTCCTCACGATCGACGAGGACGGCGCGATCGCCTGCGCCGAGTCCGTCGACGACAAGCGCGCGAACGGCGAGCCGCTCAGCCCGCTCGCCGGCGTCCCGCTGGCGCTCAAGGACGTGGTCGTCACCCGCGGCCTGCAGACCACCTCCGGATCGAAGATCCTCGAGGGCTGGATCCCGCCCTACGACGCGACGATCACGCGCAAGATGCGCGAGGCCGGCATCGTCATCCTGGGCAAGGTCAACATGGACGAGTTCGCGATGGGATCGTCCACCGAGAACTCCGCGTTCGGCCCCACCTCCAACCCCTGGGACCTCACCCGCACGCCGGGCGGCTCGTCCGGTGGCTCCAGCGCCGCGGTCGCCGCGTTCGAGGCGCCGCTCGCGATCGGCACCGACACCGGTGGCTCGATCCGTCAGCCGGCCGCCGTCACCGGCATCGTCGGGCACAAGCCGACGTACGGCGGCGTCTCGCGGTACGGCCTGATCGCGTTCTCCTCGTCGCTCGACCAGGCCGGTCCGTTCGGCCGCACGGTGCTCGACACCGCGTTGCTGCACGAGGTCATCGCCGGGTACGACCCGTGCGACTCCACCAGCCTCGACGTCCCGGTCCCGCCGGTCGTCACCGCTGCCCGCGAAGGCGCGCACGGTGATCTGTCGGGGCTCACCGTCGGCGTGGTCAAGGAGCTCGGCGGCGAGGGCTACGAGCCCGGCGTGGAGGCCGCGGCCAAGAACGCCTACGCCAAGCTCGAGGAGATGGGCGCCAAGGTCGTCGAGGTCTCCTGCCCGAACTTCGGCTACGCGCTGGCGGCCTACTACCTGATCGCGCCCAGCGAGGCGTCGTCCAACCTGGCCCGCTTCGACGCGGTCCGCTACGGCCTGCGGGTCGGTGACGACGGCATCCACAGCCTCGAAGAGGTCATGTCGCTGACCCGGGAAGCCGGGTTCGGGCCCGAGGTCAAGCGTCGCATCATGATCGGTACGTACGCTCTGAGCTCGGGCTACTACGACGCCTACTACGGCCAGGCGCAGAAGGTCCGCACGCTGATCAGCCGCGACTTCGCCGCCGCGTTCGAGACCTGCGACGTGCTGGTCAGCCCGCCGACGCCGACGACGGCGTTCAAGCTGGGCGAGCGCGTCAACGACCCGATGGCCATGTACGCGGCCGACCTGTGCACGCTGCCCGCCTCGCTGGCCGGCATTCCGGCCATCTCCGTTCCCGCTGGTGTGGCGAAGGCCCCGGGAGCGGGCAACGACCTGCCGGTGGGCCTGCAGATCATGGCCCCGGCCCTGGCCGACGACCGCTGCTACCGGGTGGCCGCCGCGGTCGAGGCGTCGCTGGGTGTGCTCGCCGACCGCGCTCCCGCGCTGGAGGGATCCAAGTGACGGTAGACGTCCTCGAGCGCTACGAGCCGGTCATCGGGCTCGAGACGCACGTCGAGCTGGGCACGAAGACCAAGATGTGGTGCGGCTGCGCCACCGAGTTCGGCGCTGAGCCGAACACGCAGGTCTGCCCGGTGTGCCTGGGGCTGCCGGGCTCGCTGCCGGTCGTCAACGCGGCGGCGGTGGAGGCGACGATCCGCATCGGACTCGCGCTCAACTGCTCGATCGCGACGTGGTGCCGGTTCGCGCGGAAGAACTACTTCTACCCCGACATGCCGAAGAACTACCAGATCAGCCAGTACGACGAGCCGATCTGCGTGGACGGTTACCTCGACGTCGAGGTGGACGGCGAGATCATCCGGATCGAGATCGAGCGCGTCCACATGGAGGAGGACACCGGGAAGACGCTGCACGTCGGCGGCTCCACCGGTCGGATCCACGGGGCCACGCACTCGCTCGTCGACTACAACCGGGCGGGCATTCCGCTGGTCGAGATCGTCACGAAGCCGATCCCGGGCACCGGAGAGCGTGCTCCCGAGGTCGCGCGGGCGTACGTCACCGCGCTGCGTGACGTCATCCGCGGTCTCGACGTTTCCGACGTCCGGATGGAGCAGGGGTCGATGCGGTGCGACGTCAACACGTCGCTGAACCGGCACGGTCAGCCCTGGGGTACGCGGACCGAGACGAAGAACGTCAACTCGCTGCGCTCGGTGGAGCGGGCGGTGCGCTCGGAGATGATCCGCCAGGCCGCGGTGCTCGACGCCGGCGGCTCGATCAAGCAGGAGACGCGCCACTTCCACGAGGACACCGGGGAGACGACGTCCGGGCGGAGCAAGGAGGAGGCCACCGACTACCGGTACTTCCCCGAGCCCGACCTGGTGCCGATCGCGCCCGATCCGGCGTGGGTCGAGGAGCTGCGCAAGACGCTTCCCGAGCCGCCCGCCGAGCGTCGCAAGCGTATTCAGCAGGCGTGGGGGGTTTCCGACCACGACTGGGCGTCGGTGGTGAACGCCGGAGCGGTGGAGCTCATCGAGAGCACGATCGCGGCCGGTGCGTCCCCGGAGGCGGCCCGCAAGTGGTGGATGGGTGAGCTCGCCCGTCGGGCGAACGAGACCGGCACCGAGCTGGAAGCGTTGCCGATCACCCCGGAGCAGGTCGCGGGCGTTCAAGCTCTGGTCGACGCCGGGCGCATCAACGACAAGCTCGCGCGCCAGGTGCTCGACGGGGTGCTCGCGGGAGAGGGAACGCCGGAACAGGTCGTCGCGGAACGGGGCCTGGAGGTCGTGAGTGACACCGGGGCGCTCGGGACGGCGGTGGACGAGGCTATTGCCGCGAACCCTGACGTCGCGGAGAAGATTCGCAGCGGGAAGGTCGCGGCTGCGGGCGCGCTCGTCGGTGCGGTCATGAAGGCCACCAAGGGCCAGGCCGATGCAAAAACCGTCCGCGAGCTGATCCTGGAGCGCCTCGGCGCCTCCTAGCTCGGTGAGCCGTGCACACTTTGGGGCCCTATAGGGCCCCAAAGTGTGCAGCGCTCAGCCGGCTAGGGCGTTCAGGGCTCGGTCTACGTCGGACTGCTGGGTGTAGAGGTGGCAACTGAAGCGGACTGCGCCGGCTCGGATGGCGGTGCGGATGCCGGCGGCGCGGAGGCGCTCCTGGCCGTCGGTGTCCATGGGCACCGACACGATCGCCGAGTCGCCGGGCGGCAACCCGAGCCCGGCGCGCAGCGAGTTCGCCAGCCCGACGTCGTGCGCGTGCACCTCGTGCATGTCCAGGTCGGCCAGGAGCCCCAGCGACGTGGCCGTCCCCACCCACGAGAACCACGCCGGCGACGTGTCGAACCGCCGAGCGTCGGACGCCAACCGCAGCGGCAGCCCGTAGATCGACGCCCAGATGTCGGCCCCGGCGTACCAGTTCGCCGCGTGGGGCGTCAGCGACTCCAACCGGTCGGGCCGCACGACCATGAAGGCGCTGCCCCGCGGTGACAACAGCCACTTGTACGCGCCACACACTGCGTAATCCACCCATGAGAGATCCAGCGGCAGCCACCCCGTGGCCTGGGTGGTGTCCAGCAGCACCGGTGCACCGGTAGCGCGCAACGCGTCCAGGTCCACCAGCGCACCATCCGCCGACTGCACCATCGACACCGCGACCAGCGAAGTCGTCTCCCGCACGGACGACGCCAACGACGCCAACGGCACCGAGCGGAGCGTCACCCCGGGCTGCGCCGCGAACGGGAACAGCAGCGAGGTGAAGTCGTCATCGGCGACCAGCACCTCGGACCCCGCCGGCAGCGACGCCGCGACCAACCCCACCAGCGGCGACACCGTCGATCCCGCCGCCACCGACGACGCCGGCACTCCGGCGAGACGAGCGAACGACTCCCGCGCACCCACCACCGAAACGTCGAAGTCACCGGCGGTGGCCCGCCCCACCGACCACGCGTCGATCGCGGCGCGTACCGCTTCGACAGTGACGCGCGGGGGAGCTCCGAGGCTCGCGGTGTTGAAGAAGCCCGGGTCGGGCGTGAACTGGTCACGGACGGCATCGAGGCTCAAAACGCTGGTAGTCACGAAATCGACGCTAACCCGCGAAGCGCCCGCCCGACCGTGCCATTACTGCGCGGACTGGCCTGGGAACCGTGCCGCCCACTCCTCGAGCGGTAGCTCCGCGCCCTACAAGCCGCCTGCGGCGGGATGAGCCCGACCGTGCTCACCACCCGCCTCGCGAACCGGCACCACCCCCACCGCGTGACCAGATGGAGCTACCGGGACGGCGAGACAGTCCTGGTGGCTAACGTCCGGCCGTCGGCGACCCCGTCGCGCTGAGCGACGGCGCCGGTGACGGGATCACCGGTTGCGTGTTCGGCGCAGAGGGGGACACGCTCACGGTGCCGCTCGGCGTCGCCGTGACCGTCGCCGTGGCGTTCCGCTCGCCGATGATCACCCGTCGCAGCTCCACCTGCGACTGCCCCGACCCGCTCACCGTGATCTCGTCGTACGCCTTGAGCGTGCCGTCCTGCGTGAAGTAGAGGACGGTCATCTCGAACGACTTCGGCGTGTCACCCTGGAGCCCGCGCAGCCCGGCCGCGCCGGTGGACCCCTCGATCATCAGCAGCGTGTCCTTGTCGAGTGCCTCCACTTTCCGCTCGTGGGTGTGCCCGGCCAGGATCAGCGGCCCGCGCTCCTCGAGCGGCTCGGCGGCGGCCGGCTCGTGGATCATCATCACGTCGACCGACTTCTCGTTCTCACGATTCCAGCGCTGCACGGTCTCCGCGAGGGCCTCACCGGACCGCGCCTCGACGTCCTTGCCGGCATTGTCGTCGCCGGTCGTCTTGTCGGGGGTGAAGCGGCTGCTGCCGGCACCGGCGACCACGAGGCCGGCCACCTCGCGCACGGTGTCGTCGAGAACGACCGCGTTCGGGTTGGAGCCGACCGCTCGTGCGACGTCAGCCGAGTCGTGGTTTCCGCGGATGAACACGTACGGCACCTTCAGCGCGGCGATGTTGCTCGCGTACAGGTTGGCCTCTGCGGCGCTGCCCCAGTCGGTGAGATCACCGGTGTCGAACACCGCGTTCACCTGGAACTGGTTGCCGATCGTGCCGATGACCTGCCACGCGGTGGGGTTGTTGTGCAGGTCGCTGACGTGCATCACGCGGATCGTGTTGGGGTCGGGCTGGTAGGTCGGCAGCGTCGAGACGGCCTCGTAGACCTTGCTCATGTTGGTGAGGATCTGCACGAGTTGGCCGCGGTACTGCCCGTAGTTGTCGTAAATCGAGCGGGCGTCACCGATGAGCGCGGGGATGTTGGTGAGCAGCCCCTCGTAGCGCGGCTGGCTCAGGCTGCTCGGCTTGAGCGTCGCGGCTGCGATGCCCCCGCTGCCGGCCAGCAGCACGAGCGCCATTCCGCCGGTGAGCGCCGTTCGTCGGACGTCGCGGAAGGCAATGGCGCCGAGCAGGACCGCCCCGAGCAACCCCGCACCGACCGCGCGCAGCGCGAGCGTTTCCACCGCCGAGCGGACGTCACCGGTGGTGAGGTCCGTGGCTTCCTCGATGCGTGCCGGGTCGGCGATCAGCTGCCGGGTCTCCGACTCGTTCAGCCCGTCGACCCGCGCGACCAGCCGGATCGGGCCGCTGTGGCTCTGGATCGAGATCGCGCCCAGCGGTGGGATGCGCAGCTGGGAGCCGCCGGTCAGCGACGGCTGCGCGGCCAGCTGCATCTGGAACGGCCCGATCTCGACCTCGGCGCGACCGCCGATCTGCAGCCCGATCGTCGTGCCGACCAGCGCGATGAGGAACGCCACCACCCCGGTACGCAGCCACTTCGGCCCGCGCAGCCGCTTCAGCCGCGCCAACCGGTGCCTACCGTGCGCAGGCGGTTCCGGGTCCGCTACTGCTTCCTGGTCCGACGTCATACGCGCGCCGTGGTCGGGCGCGGTCTCGTCGGAGTCGTCGGAGTTGCCGGTCGGAATCGAATCAGAACCCACGAAGTATTCTCTTTACCGGAATCGGGTGTCGGCTAACGCGCTACAACACGTCCACGCCGCTGGAGCCGGGCGGGATGATCCGCAGGATCCGGTCGTCGTCCACGGTGGGGTTGCCGCGACCGTCCCGATTGGACGTCGCGACCCACACCGAACCGTCGGGGGCGGACACCACCGTCCGCAGGCGACCGTACCGGCTCTGCAGCATCGGCCTCGGCGTGCCGTCGACAGTGCCCTTCTCCGCGTCGATCGTCACGACCCAGAGTCGTTCGCCCTTCAGCGCGGCGACCAGCAGATTGGACCCGACGACGACCGCGCCGCTGGGCGAGGCCACATCGGGCTTCCACGTCACGAGCGGTTTCGTGAACCGCTTGTCGGTGCTCATGCCCTCCACCGTGGGCCAGCCGTAGTTGCCGCCCTTGGTGATGACGTTGACCTCGTCCCACTGGTTCTGGCCGAACTCGGTCGCCCAGAGTCGCTTCTTCGCGTCCCAGGTGAGGCCCTGCACGTTGCGGTGCCCGCGCGACCACACGAGCGAGTTCGGGTAGGGGTTGCCCGGCGCGGGCCTCCCGGCGCCGGTCATCCGGAGGATCTTCCCGCCGAGGCTCTTGAGGTCCTGCGCGCGTCCGCGCTCCGACGCGTCGCCCGTGCCCGCGTACAGGTAGCCGTCGGGGCCGAACGCGAGCCGGCCGCCGTTGTGGATGCCGGACACCGGGATGCCGGTGACGATCGGCTGCGGCTGCTGTCCGAGCACCAGCGACGCGATGCGGTTGTCGGTACGCGTCGTGTAGTAGATGAAGACGGTCTTGTCGGTCGCGTACTTGGGCGAGACCGCGATGCCGAGCAGGCCGCCCTCACCGCCGGAGTAGGCGTCCTGGATGGTCTGGACAGGCGTCGCCCGGCCGCCGGGCGTGATCGACAGGATCCGCCGGGTGTCGCGTTCGGTGACGAGCGCGTTCCCGTCGGGGAGGAACGCCAGCCCCCACGGCACCTGGAGATTCTTCACCAGGACCTGGACGCCGACCCCGTCGTCCTCCGCCGAGCCACCGGGAGCCGTGGGCGACGCGCTGGGCGTCGGCAGGTTCGGCGATTCGCCGCTCTCCGTCTCGTCGGGAGCGCCGAGTGAGCATCCGGCCAGCGCCAGTACCAGGGTCGTCGCAGCGGCGACCAGCGGACGCAAGGCTCCGGACATGGCACGAGCCTAACCGGCCACCCCCAGCGGCGTCGGTCACGCCTCGGCCACGAACCCCTGTGCATCGCGTCGCCGACGGCGCGTGGTCAGACGTCGGCCGAAGGCTTCGTGAGGTCGACCGAGGCGATCAGCCGGGGGAGCGTCGCGGGGGTGACGGCGGGTAGCCGGAGGGTGCCGCCGTCGACCAGCTGGACCGAGACGCGGCCGCGGGAGGACAGGAAACCCTCGATCTCGTCCCAGCGCAGCGTGCGGCTGCCGAACGCGCGGCGGATCGTGAGGTGCTCCGCGTCGACGTCGACGCCCGTGCGGATCACCCACCACAGCGCCACCAGCGGCACCACCATCACCGGCGTGTACCACCAGCTCTGACCGGCGATCGTGAACGCCCCGATCGCCATCAGCAGGATCGCGGCGACCGTGGCGAAACTCTGCCGGAACCGGACGCGGATCGGCTTGGCCGGGGTCTGGGTGCTCACCCCTCCAGTGTCGCAGGTCGCGCCCCCGCGAGGCGGCGTAGGCTCGTGGCACCGCGTCGCCGCCCCAGTCCCGGGCGCCGTGCTCCCGCCGCTACCGCGGCTACGGATCCTGGCCGCCACCGCGGTCCCCGGCCACGGGACGCTCCCACGGCGGTCGGCCGGCCCGCGCCGGCTGCCGCTTACCCGCGCCTTCCTGCTCGAAGGCCCAGCCGAGGAAGCCGAATGACCCACCCACTCAAGCCCCGCAGCACCGACGTGACCGACGGTCTCGAGAAGGCCGCTGCCCGCGGCATGCTCCGTGCCGTCGGGATGAAGGACGAGGACTTCGCCAAGCCGCAGATCGGCGTCGCGTCCTCGTGGAACGAGATCACGCCGTGCAACCTCTCGCTCGACCGGCTCGCGAAGGCCTCCAAGGAGGGTGTCCGCACCGCTGGCGGCTTCCCGATGGAGTTCGGCACGATCTCGGTGTCCGACGGCATCTCGATGGGCCACGTCGGCATGCACTACTCGCTGGTCAGCCGCGAGATCATCGCCGACTCGGTCGAGGTCGTCATGCAGGCCGAGCGTCTGGACGGCAGCGTCCTGCTGGCCGGCTGCGACAAGTCGCTGCCCGGCATGCTGATGGCCGCCGCGCGCCTCGACCTGGCGTCGGTGTTCCTGTACGCCGGTTCCACGCTGCCGGGCAAGATCGACGGGCGCACGGTCACCGTCATCGACGCGTTCGAGGCGGTCGGGGCGTGCGCCCGCGGGCTCATCAGCCGCGAGGAGGTCGACCGGGTCGAGCGCGCGATCTGTCCGGGCGAGGGTGCCTGCGGCGGTATGTACACGGCGAACACGATGGCCAGCGCGGCTGAGGCGCTGGGCATGTCGCTCCCGGGCTCAGCCGCGCCGCCGGCGCCCGACCGTCGCCGTGACGGCTACGCGGTGAAGTCCGGCGAGGCCGTGATCAACCTGATCAAGAACGGCATCACCGCGCGCCAGATCATGACCCGCGAGGCGTTCGAGAACGCGATCACGCTGGTGCAGGCGCTGGGTGGCTCCACCAACGCGGTGCTGCACCTGATGGCGATCGCGCACGAGGCGAAGGTCGACATCACGCTCGAGGACTTCAACGAGATCGGCCGCCGCACCCCGCACCTGGCCGACGTGAAGCCGTTCGGTCAGTACGTGATGACCGACGTCGACGAGATCGGCGGTGTGCCGGTCGTCATGAAGGCGCTGCTCGACGCCGGGCTGCTGCACGGCGACTGCCTGACCGTGACCGGCAAGACGCTGGCCGAGAACCTCGCCGACATCGCGCCGCCGGACCCGGACGGCAAGATCATCCACGCGGTGCAGAACCCGATCCACCCGGTCGGTGGCATCACCGTGCTGCGCGGGTCGTTGGCGCCGGACGGGGCCGTGCTCAAGTCCGCAGGCATCGAATACGACGTGTTCGAGGGCACCGCGCGGGTGTTCGAGGGCGAGCAGGCAGCGATGGACGCGGTCACCCACAACACGCTGAACAAGGGCGACGTGATCGTGATCCGCAACGAGGGCCCGAAGGGTGGGCCCGGGATGCGCGAGATGCTGGCGGTGACCGGCGCGATCAAGGGTGCTGGGCTCGGCAAGGACGTGCTGCTGCTCACCGACGGCCGGTTCTCCGGCGGTACGACCGGGCCGTGCATCGGTCACGTGGCGCCGGAGGCGGCGCACGGTGGGCCGATCGCGCTGGTGCGCGAGGGCGACCGGATCCGGCTCGACCTCAACGCCCAGACGCTGGACCTGCTGGTCGACGAGGCCGAGATCGAGCGTCGTCGCCAGGAGTGGAAGCCGCTCCCGCCCACCTACGAGACCGGCGTCCTCTCCAAGTACGCCAAGCTGGTCGGCTCCGCCGCCACCGGCGCCGTCTGCAGCTGAGTCGTCGCTCTGTGGTCCCGTGCCGACGTGCGGGACCACAGAGTGGGATGGGTTTGACGTCGGATGGGAAGCGGCCTAGCGTGGACGACGTGCGATCCACCCAGATTCTCGTACTCAGCTAGCGCGTCGACACCGCACCACGTCGACGCGCTCACCCCCCGTGCCGCAGGCACGAGGGGTTTTTTGTTGCCCGAGAACTCGAGACCGCGTCACCGCTACACGAAGAGGCCAATGCCATGAACGCACCAGCCACCCCACCGGCCAACGAATCGGTCACGGGTGCCCAGTCGCTCGTCCGCTCCCTCGAGGCGGTCGGCGCCGAGGTGGTCTTCGGCATCCCGGGCGGCACGATTCTTCCGACGTACGACCCGCTGTACGACACCCCGGGCGTCCGGCACATCCTGGTCCGGCACGAGCAGGGCGCCGGCCACGCGGCCGAGGGGTACGCGCAGGCCACCGGCAAGGTCGGCGTCTGCATGGCGACGTCCGGCCCGGGCGCGACGAACCTGGTGACGCCGATCGCCGACGCGTACATGGACTCCGTGCCGCTGGTCGCGATCACCGGTCAGGTCAGCACCCCGATGATCGGCACGGACGCGTTCCAGGAAGCCGACATCTGCGGCATCACGCTGCCGATCACGAAGCACAACTTCCTGGTCAAGCACCCGGAGGAGATCCCGCAGACGATCGCCGAGGCGTTCCACCTGGCGAGCACCGGCCGCCCCGGCCCCGTGCTGGTCGACGTGCCGAAGGACGTCCAACAGGCGATGACGCGGTTCGAGTGGCCGCCGCAGCTGAACCTGCCCGGCTACCGCCCGACGATCCACCCGCACGGCAAGCAGGTCCGCGAGGCCGCCCGGCTGCTCACCTCGTCGAAGCGCCCGGTGCTCTACGTCGGCGGTGGCGTGTTGAAGGCCCACGCGGCCGGGGAGCTGAAGGTACTGGCCGAACTGTCCGGCGCACCGGTCATCACGACGCTGATGGCCCGCGGCGCGTTCCCCGACAGCCACCCGCAGCACCTGGGCATGCCCGGCATGCACGGAACCGTCGCCGCGGTGACGTCGCTGCAGAAGGCCGACCTGATCGTCGCGCTGGGCGCCCGCTTCGACGACCGCGTGACCGGCAACCTCGACAGCTTCGCCCCGTACGCGACGATCGTCCACGCCGACATCGACCCGGCCGAGATCAGCAAGAACCGCACCGCTGACGTGCCGATCGTCGGTGACGCCCGCGAGGTGATCGCCGAGCTGGTCGTCGCGCTGCAGGCCGAGCACCAGGCCGGGCACCGCGCGGACCTGGACCCCTGGTGGGCCCTGCTGAACAAGACCCGCGAGACCTATCCGCTGGGCTACGACGAACACCCCGATGGCACGCTGGCACCCCAGTACGTCATCGAGCGGCTGGGGAAGATCTCCGGACCGGAGACGATCTACGCCGCGGGCGTGGGCCAGCACCAGATGTGGGCCAGCCAGTTCATCTCGTACGAGAACCCGTACACCTGGCTGAACTCCGGCGGCGCCGGGACGATGGGATACGCCGTCCCCGCCGCCATGGGCGCCAAGGTCGGTAAGCCCGACACCACCGTGTGGGCGATCGACGGCGACGGCTGTTTCCAGATGACCAATCAGGAACTGGCCACCTGCGCCCTGGAGGGCATCCCGATCAAGGTCGCCGTCATCAACAACGGCAACCTCGGCATGGTGCGGCAGTGGCAGACGCTGTTCTACGACAAGCGCTACTCGAACACCGACCTGAAGACCCACAAGCAGCGCGTGCCCGACTTCGTGAAGCTGGCCGACGCGCTGGGTTGCGTCGGGTTGCGCTGCGAAACCGCCGGTGACGTCGACGCCACGATCGAGAAGGCGATGGAGATCGACGACCAGCCGGTCGTCATCGACTTCGTGGTCGGCAAGGACGCGATGGTGTGGCCGATGGTCGCGGCCGGCGCCAGCAACGACGACATCCAGGCCGCCCGTGACGTCCGCCCCGTCTGGGGCGAGGACCAGACCTGATCGAGAGAGACGACGACAATGAGCAAGCACACCCTGTCGGTGCTGGTCGAGAACAAGCCGGGTGTCCTCGCCCGGGTGTCCGGCCTGTTCAGCCGTCGCGGGTTCAACATCCACTCGCTCGCGGTCGGGCCTACCGAGCACCCCGACATCTCCCGGATGACCGTGGTCGTCACCGTGGAGGGCCTCGCGCTCGAGCAGGTCACCAAGCAGCTGAACAAGCTGGTCAACGTCATCAAGATCGTCGAGCTCGACTCGTCGGTGTCGGTCCAGCGCGAGCTGATGCTCTGCAAGGTCCGCACCGACCCGCAAACGCGATCGCACGTGCTCGAAACCGTCGAGCTGTTCCGTGCGCACGTGGTGGACGTCTCCACCGACTCCATCACGGTCGAGGCGACCGGCACGGCCGAGAAGCTCGAGGCTCTCGTCCGCGTGTTGGAGCCGTACGGCATCAAGGAACTGGTGCAGTCCGGCATGGTTGCGATCGGGCGGGGACCCCGGTCGATCGCGGCGCCCGCAGTCGCATTGCGTAGCGTCAGCGCTTGATTTTATTAACAACGGAAGGACGAAGTACTAGTCATGGCCTCTGAAAACCTCCGCGCCGAGCTCTTCTACGACGACGACGCGGACCTGTCGATCATCCAGGGCCGCAAGGTCGCCGTGCTCGGCTACGGCAGCCAGGGGCACGCCCACGCCCTGAGCCTGCGTGACTCCGGCGTCGACGTGCGCGTCGGCCTGCCGGAGGGCTCGAAGAGCCGTCCGAAGGCGGAGGAGGCCGGCCTGCGTGTCGTCACCCCGGCCGAGGCCAGCGCCGAGGCCGACGTGATCATGGTGCTCGCGCCCGACACCGCGCAGCGCACGATCTACGCGAACGACATCGCCCCGAACCTCAAGGACGGCGACGCGCTGCTGTTCGGGCACGGCCTGAACATCCGGTACGAGCTGATCAAGCCCCCGGCCGGCGTCGACGTCGCGCTGATCGCGCCGAAGGGTCCGGGTCACCTGGTCCGTCGTCAGTTCGTGGACGGCAAGGGCGTTCCGGTGCTGGTCGCCGTCGAGCAGGACGCGTCGGGCAACGCCCTGGCGCTCGCGCTGTCCTACGCCAAGGGCATCGGCGGTACCCGCGCCGGCGCGATCAAGACCACGTTCACCGAGGAGACCGAGACCGATCTGTTCGGTGAGCAGGCCGTCCTCTGCGGTGGCGTCGAGGAGCTGGTCAAGGCCGGGTTCTCGACGCTGACCCAGGCCGGCTACCAGCCGGAGGTCGCGTACTTCGAGTGCCTGCACGAGCTGAAGCTGATCGTCGACCTCATGTACGAGGGCGGCATCGCGCGGATGAACTACTCGGTCAGCGACACCGCCGAGTACGGCGGCTACGTCTCCGGCCCGCGCGTCGTCACCGACGAGACGAAGAAGGCCATGAAGCAGATCCTCACCGAGATCCAGGACGGGACGTTCGCCCGCAACTGGATCGCCGAGGACGAGAACGGCCGGGCCAACTTCCTCAAGCTCCGCGAGGAGAACGCCGCGGACCCGATCGAGGTCACCGGCGCGAAGCTCCGCGGCCTGATGTCCTGGGTCGACCGCCCCATCACCGAAACGGCCTGAGTGGGCGGCCCGCCCAGGGCAACGCCGTCAGGCGAGCGCGAACCCTCGAGTATGCAGCTATACGCGGCGGATTCGCGCTCGACTGCCAGCGTTGCCCTGGGCGGGCTCCAGGTTCGAACACTCGCGCCTAGCGGCGCTCGACGCGCAAGCCTTTGCGCCTGGCGGCGCTCGGCACACGCGTAAGAGGGTGCGGGCTTACGCCCGCACATGCGTAAGAGGGTGCGGGCTTACGCCCGCACCCCTTCGGCGTTGCGGGCTCGGTGGAGAACGACGAGGGTGACGCCACCGATCGCGGTGAGGGCGATCGCGGCGGCGCCGGTGGGGTCGAGGATGCCGTCGGCGCCGCGGGTGAGCGCGCCCACCGCGGGCCAACCCGCGATCACGACAGTGCAGAGGCCTGCCGTCATCAGGCGGCGGGGCTGCTCGTCCTCGCCGTAGAACGCGTGCTTCCACGCGGAACGGGCACCCACCGCGGCGATCGCCGCGAGCAGCAGGACGCCGAAGACGACGATGCCGAGCGCGACACCGTCGCCCCATGTTCCGGGCGGGGAGCCGGTGAAAGCCGGCAGCACGAACGCGACCGCCACCCCGACCCAGCCGATCGACAGCGCGGCGCCGAGCAGCCCGGCGGTCGCCCACCCGCGGTTCGTGGTCTCGCGTCGCATGCTGTCCTGGGTCACCTTTCGATTGTGCCTGCCGCACCCGTCGAACCCTCGCGTTTGGCCCGGTGCGTTGAACCCCTGTGACTGCACTGACGTCTGTTCCACGTGCGCTGGTGACCGTCGTCACGAAGCGCCGGGAGGCCGGTCCCGACACCTACTATCGGGGTCGCGCGCAGTGACGCAACGATGCCCGGAGGTACGTGACGTGCCACAGCCTGTCGTCCTCGTCGCCGAGGAACTCGCACCGTCCGCGCTCGACGTTCTCGCCCGGGACTTCGAAGTCCGCCACGTGGACGGCGCCGACAGAGCGGCACTGATCCCGGCGCTTGCCGACGCGGACGCGATCCTCGTCCGCAGCGCCACCCAGGTCGACGCGGCCGCGCTGGCCGCGGCGCCGCGGCTGAAGGTCGTCGCCCGCGCCGGCGTCGGTCTGGACAACGTCGACGTACCGGCCGCGACCGCCCGCGGAGTCATGGTCGTCAATGCGCCGACGTCGAACATCGTCTCGGCCGCCGAGCAGGCGATCGCGCTGCTGCTGGCCAGCGCGCGCAACACCGCTCCGGCCCACGCCGCGCTGCGCAACGGGGAGTGGAAGCGGTCGCGGTACACCGGCGTCGAGATCGCGGACAAGACGATCGGCGTCGTCGGGCTCGGCCGGATCGGCGTGTTGTTCGCCCAGCGCATGGCCGCGTTCGGCACCCGCCTGATCGCCTACGACCCGTACGTGCAGCCGACGCGAGCAGCGCAGATCGGTGTCCGGCTGGTGAGCCTGGAGGAGCTGCTCGCCGAGAGCGACTTCATCTCGATCCACCTGCCCAAGACCGCGGAGACGCTCGGCCTGATCGGCGAGAAGGAGCTGCGTCTCGTCAAGCCGTCGGTGCGCATCGTGAACGCCGCACGGGGTGGGCTGGTCGACGAGCAGGCCCTGTACGCGGCCCTGAAAGAAGGCCGGGTCGCCGGCGCCGGCCTGGACGTCTACGCGACCGAGCCCTGCACCGACTCCCCGCTCTTCGGCCTGGAGAACGTCGTCGCGACCCCGCACCTCGGTGCGTCCACCGTGGAAGCCCAGGACAAGGCGGGGCTCGCGGTCGCGCGGAGCGTCCGCCTGGCGTTGCACGGCGAGTTCGTCCCGGACGCGGTGAACGTGCAGGCGGGGGGCGTGGTCGCGGAGGAGGTGCGGCCGTCGCTGCCGCTGGCCGAGAAGCTGGGGCGCGTGTTCACCGCTCTCGCCAGCGGTCTCGCCCAGTCGATCACCGTGGACGTGCGTGGTGACATCGCCGAGTACGACGTCAGCGTGCTGGAGCTGGCCGCGCTCAAGGGGGTGTTCGCGGACATCGTCGAGGAGTCGGTGACGTTCGTGAACGCGCCCCTGCTGGCCAAGGAACGCGGTGTCGAGGTGGGGCTCACCACGTCGGAGGAGAGCGCGGAGTACCGCAACCTCGTGACGGTGTCGGGCGTGCTGGCCGACGGGCGGACGCTCGCGGTGTCGGGGACGCTGTCCGGCCCGCGCGGCGCGCAGAAGATCACGAACATCGACGCGTTCGACATCGACCTCGTGCCCAACGGGAACCTGCTCTTCCTGGAGTACACGGACCGTCCGGGGGTGGTCGGGACGCTCGGCGTGCTGCTCGGCGACGCCGGCGTCAACATCGCGGGGATGCAGGTGGCGCGGGCTCTCGGCGGGAACGCGTCGCTGATGGCGCTCGCCGTCGACCAGGCGGTCCCGGCCGATCTCCTGCAGCGACTCGCCGCGGCGATAGGGGCACACGCTGCGAATACGGTGGACCTGTCCGGAGTCTGAGACGTCAATACCGAGCCTTGGGAAACCTCCGCTAGGGTGAAGCCATGAGCACGAACCTCGCGGTGATCGGCGGAGACGGGATCGGGCCCGAGGTGGTGGCCGAGGGGCTGAAAGTGCTCAGCGCCGTGCTCCCCGGCGTGAGCACCACCGAATACGACCTCGGTGCGCGCCGCTACCACGCGACCGGGGAGGTTCTGCCCGAGTCGGTGCAGGACGAGCTGTCCCGCCACGACGCGATCCTGCTGGGCGCGGTCGGCGACCCGGGGGTGCCGCCGGGCGTCCTCGAGCGGGGCCTGCTGCTCAAGCTGCGGTTCGCGTTCGACCATTTCGTGAACCTGCGCCCGGCGCGGCTCTACGAGGGCGTCTCGAGCCCGCTGGCCGGTCTGAAGCCCGGCGACATCGACTTCGTCGTGGTCCGTGAGGGCACCGAGGGTCTCTACGTCGGCGCCGGTGGTGTGCTCGCCAAGGGCACGCCGCGCGAGGTCGCGACCGAGGAGAGCCTGAACTCCCGCAGCGGCGTCGAGCGCGTGATCCGTGACGCGTACACCCGCGCGCAGGGTCGCTCGCGCCGCCACCTGACGCTCGTCCACAAGCAGAACGTGCTGGTCAACGCCGGGAACCTGTGGTCGCGGACGTTTGCCGAGGTCGGCAAGGAGTTCCCCGACGTCGCCACCGACTACCAGCACGTCGACGCCGCGAGCATGTTCTTCGTGACGAACCCGCAGCGCTTCGACGTCGTCGTCACCGACAACCTGTTCGGCGACATCCTCACCGACATCGCGGCTGCGATCAGCGGTGGCATCGGGCTGGCCGCGAGCGGCAACATCAACCCGACGAAGGAATTCCCGTCGATGTTCGAGCCGGTGCACGGTTCCGCGCCCGACATCACGGGCAAGGGCATCGCTGACCCGACGGCCACGATCCTGTCGGTCGCGCTCCTGCTCGAGCACCTGGGCCACGCCGACGAGGCCGCCCGCGTGGAGAGCGCCGTCGCCGACGACCTGGCCGCGCGTGAGCCCGGTGCTCCCGTACGCACCTCCGAGGTAGGCGACCGGATCGCCTCGCGGGTGAGTTAGGCCTTTTCGTACGACACAGGCCCGGTTGCCGCGAGAAGCGGCAACCGGGCCTTCGTCGTTCCCTACGAACACCACCGCCTGAACGGGCGGTAAATTCGGGTCGGGCCCCCTTCGTGGTCGGCCGAACCCCAGCGATGCGGAAGGACCGCCATGAGCAGCACCCTGGATTTCGAGATCGTCCCGGCCACGAACCCGCGTACCGATGACGAGCGCGCCGCGCTGATGGTCGACCCCGGCTTCGGCCGGATCTTCACCGACCACATGGTGACGATCAAGTACGCCGAGGGTAAGGGCTGGTACGACGCCCGCCTCGAGCCCTACGGCCCGATCAGCCTCGACCCGGCGACGTCCGCGCTGCACTACGGCCAGGAGATCTTCGAGGGTCTCAAGGTCTACCGCCACCCCGACGGTGCCCTCGGGCTGTTCCGGCCGGAGCAGAACGCGCGCCGGTTCAACCGCTCGGCCGCGCGCCTGGCGATGCCGGAGATCCCCGAAGAGCTGTTCCTCGAGTCGATCCGGCTTCTCGTCGCGCAAGACGAGCAGTGGGTGCCCAGCGCTCCCGAGACCAGCCTCTACCTGCGGCCGTTCATGTTCGCGACCGATCCCTACCTGGGTGTCCGCCCAGCGCTCGAGTATCTGTTCGTGCTGATCGCGTCCCCGGTCGGCGCGTACTTCCCGCGCGGTGTGCAGCCGGTCAGCGTCTGGCTGTCCACGGACTACACCCGCGCCGCCCCCGGCGGCACCGGTGAGGCGAAGTGCGCCGGCAACTACGCCGCGAGCCTGGTCGCGCAGGCCCAGGCCGCTGCGCAGGGCTGTGACCAGGTGGTCTGGCTCGACGCGATCGAGCACAAGTACATCGAGGAGATGGGCGGGATGAACCTGTACTTCATCCTGGACGGGACGACCCTCGTCACGCCCGAGCTCAACGGGTCGCTGCTGCCGGGCGTCACCCGGGACAGCATTTTGCAGTTGGCCGGCGAACTCGGCCTGAACACCGAGGTGCGGCGAATCTCGACCGACGAATGGCGCGAGACCGCGGCGAACGGCCGGATGTCCGAGGCGTTCGCGTGCGGTACCGCGGCGGTGATCACCCCGGTCGGCACCGTGAAGGGCACCGACGGCGAGTTCCAGGTCGCCGACGGCGGTCCCGGCGAGGTCACGATGAAGCTGCGCGGTGCGCTGCTCGACCTCCAGCACGGCCGCACCGAAGACACGCACGGCTGGATCACCCGCCTGTAAAGGTTGGCCCGTGCGGTCTACTCTGCGCGCATGAGCGACACCCCAGCCTCCGCGCTGGTCGAGGCGATCGCGGCTCGACCGGCGGACGAACGTTCCGACGAGCTGATCAAGATCCTGGTCGACACGTTCCATCCGCTGATCGAGGCCGCGCCCGCCGCTTTCCGGACGAAGTTCCGGAAGATGGCCGCGGACCCGTTCGCGTTCTACCGCGGCAGCGCGTGCATCTTCTACGCCGACGTCACCGATTCCCGGATCGACATCGAGGACCCCTGGACGGACGAACGGACGCGTCGCGTCTGGATCCAGGGTGACCTGCACTGCCAGAACTTCGGCACGTACATGGACTCGTCCGGCGTGCTGGTGTTCGACGTCAACGACTACGACGAGGCCTACGTCGGTCACTACACCTGGGATCTGCAGCGTCTGGCGGCCAGCCTCGCGTTGCTGGGTTTTGGAAAGGCGCTGTCCGACTCCACGATCGAGCGGATGATCCGCACGGTGTCCAGGGCCTATCTGCGCACCGTGCGGCGGTTCTCCGAGCACGCGGGCGACGAGGAGTTCCGGCTCACGCTCGACAGCGCCACCGGCGTGCTGCGCGACGTCCTGCTCGACTCGCGGATGCAGACGCGGATCGCGTTGCTGCAGCGCACGACGACGATCCGCGAGGCCGACCGGGTGTTCCGGGAGGGGCCGGGCGTCCGGCTGCTGTCGTCGTCCGAACGAGACGCGGTCGAGGCGGCGTTCCGGAAGTACCTGGAGACGATTCCGGAGGGCAAGCGCAAGGACATCGCGAGCTATGTCGTGAAGGACGTCGTGGGCCGGTCCGGGTTCGGGATCGGGTCGGCGGGGTTGCCCGCGTACAACCTGCTCGTCGAAGGCGCGACGCAGGCGCTGGAGAACGACGTCGTGCTGTCGATGAAGCAGGGCAACGTCGCCGCGCCGAGCCGCGTGATCACCGACCCCGACATCAAGGGGTACTTCCAGCACCACGGGCACCGCACCGTGGTGTCGCAGCGGGCGCTGCAGGCGCACGCCGACCCGTGGCTCGGATGGACCGAGATCGACGGGGTGGGGCAAGTCGTGCAGGAGCTCTCGCCGTACGAGAACGACATCGACTGGTCGGACGTCAACGAGCCGGACGAGATCATTCCGCTGCTCGACCAGCTGGGGCAGGCGGTCGCGAAGGTGCACTGCGTGTCGGACGCCGACAGCGAGCAGAGCCTGGTGAAGTTCCAGACCGAGGACGCGATCGTGGCCGCGGTCGGTGACCGCGACGAGGAGTTCGCCGCCGATCTGGTGTCGTTCGGCCTCGGCTACGCGCGCCAGGTCCGCGACGACCACCGCCACTTCGTCGACGCGTTCCGCAACGGCCGCATCCCAGGCGTGGACGGAGGCTGACGATCCCCGCCCCACCGTCCCGAGCGCCCGACCCGGGCCGCGCCCGGCCGGCCGGCGACCCGGGCGCGGCTCCGGCGGACACGGAGCCGTCCGGCGCGGACGCCGCGCTCGCGCGGACGCTGTTCCGGCCTGTTCGGGACGGGAACCCGTTCGAGGTGACGGTGGAGCGGCTGGCTACTGCCATTCGGCTCGGGGCGGTGGCTGAGCGGCTTCCGCCGGAGCGGGAGCTGGCGGGAATGCTCGGCGTCAGCCGGATGACGCTCCGGGACGCGCTGGCCGCGCTCGCCGACGCGGGGTTCGTGACCTCGCGCCGGGGCCGCGGGGGCGGAACGTTCGTGTGTCATCGTCCACCCCGCGACGGGGACGCCCAGGCGGTGGCCCGCTCGATGGGGGAGGCGCTGGTCCACGCGCTGGACTACCGCCGCATCATCGAGCCGGGCGCCGCCGCGCTCGCCGCGTCCACCGCACTGTCCGAGGCCGCGCACGACCACCTGCGGGCGTGCCTCACCGAAGTCACCGAGACCACCGACGACGGGTTCCGGCGCCGCGCCGACTCCCGGCTCCACCTCGCGATCGCGAGCGTCACCGGCAACGAACCGTTGATCGCGGCGGTCGCCGACGTGCAGTCGCGCATCAACGGCCTCCTGGAACTGATCCCCGTCCTCCGCACCAACATCACCCACTCCGACGCCCAACACGCCGACATCGTCGCCGCGATCGCCGCCGGCGACCCGGACCGCGCCACCAAGGTGATGCGCGATCACTGCGACGCCACCGCCGCCCTCCTCCGCGGGTTCCTGCGCTGAGGCGTGCACGCTTTGGTGGCGTATGAGCCCCCAAGGCGTGCACGCCTCCCACGGCCGCTCGCGTTGCGTCGATGTAAAGGTCTGAACGTGGACCATTGCGCAGACGGCACACAAGTCCTACGTTGCGCAGCAACGACCGAAATCCGGAGGTGGGCATGGCGGGCCGACTGGACCTCGAACAGCTCCGCATCGAGATCGCGGACGGAAACATCGACACCGTGGTCCTCGGCTTCACCGACATGCAGGGGCGCCTGCAGGGCAAGCGCCTCGACGCGGGCTACTTCCTGAGCGACGTGCTCGGCCACGCCGCGGAGGGGTGCAACTACCTGCTCGCCGTCGACGTCGACATGAACACCGTCGACGGGTACGCGATGAGTTCGTGGTCGACGGGCTACGGCGACTTCGTGCTCCAGCCCGACCTCTCCACGCTGCACCGCATCCCGTGGCACCCCGGCAGCGTCGGACTGCTGGCCGACCTGGAGTGGCTCGACGGGACGCCGGTCGTGGCGTCGCCGCGGCAGATCCTCGGTAAGCAGGCCGACCGCCTCGCCGAGCGCGGCTGGAAGGCGTACGCGGGCACCGAACTCGAGTTCGTCGTGTTCAAGGACTCCTACGAGCAGGCCTGGAACGCCGGCTACCGGAACCTGACCCCGGCGAACCAGTACAACGTCGACTACTCGCTGCTCGGCACCGCGCGCATCGAGCCGTTACTGCGCCGGATCCGGCTCGCGATGACCGGCGCCGGGCTCACCGTGGAGTCGGCGAAGGGCGAGTGCAACCCCGGTCAGCACGAGATCGCGTTCAAGTACGACGAGGTCACGGCGGCGTGCGACCACCACGTGATCTACAAGAACGGCGCGAAGGAGATCGCGGCACAGGAGAACGTCAGCCTGACGTTCATGGCGAAGGTGAACGAGCGCGAGGGCAACTCGTGCCACATCCACCTGTCGTTGCGTGGTCTCGACGGTTCACCCGTCTTCGCCGACGACGACGTGCTGTTCCAGCGGTTCCTGGCCGGCCAGCTGAAGTACATGCGTGAGCTGACGCTGATGTTCGCGCCGAACGTCAACTCGTACAAGCGGTACGCGGACGGGTCGTTCGCGCCCACGGCGGTCGCGTGGGGACACGACAACCGGACGTGTTCGCTGCGGGTGGTCGGGCACGGGCACGGGCTGCGGTTCGAGAACCGGGTGCCCGGTGCGGACGTGAACCCGTACCTGGCGTCGGCTGCGATCATCGCGGCTGGGCTTGCCGGGGTCGAGGAGGAGTTGGAGCTCGAGCCGGAGCTGGTCGGGAACGCGTACACGTCCGACGCTCCGCGTGTTCCGAAGACCCTGCGTGACGCCCGTTCGCTCTTCGCCGGGTCCGCGCTGGCCCGTTCGGCTTTCGGCGACGACGTGGTCGACCACTACCTCAACGCCGCGGACGTCGAACTGGCCGCGTTCGACGCCGCGGTCACCGACTGGGAGCTGCGCCGCGGCTTCGAGCGTCTCTAGGAGCGTTTGTTTGAGCACGAATACTGTGGATGCGGTGGGCGCGCACGACGTGATCAACCCCGCCACGGCCGAGACGATCGCGACCGTGCAACTGGCCTCCGAGGAGGAGACGGACGAGGCCGTCGCGCGGGCACGGGCTGCCTGGCCGGCGTGGCGGGACGTGGCCCCGGCCGACCGCGCCCGGCTGTTGCGCCGGTTCGCGGCGGTCGTCGACGAGCACATCGAGGAACTGGCGCAGCTGGAAGTGCGCAACGCCGGTCACCCGATCGGCTCGGCGCGGTGGGAGGCCGGAAACGTCCGGGACGTCCTGGAGTACTACTCCGGTGCGCCCGAGCGGAACTTCGGCAAGCAGATCCCGGTGGCCGGCGGCATCAACGTGACGTTCGCCGAACCGCTGGGTGTGGTGGGCATCATCGTGCCGTGGAACTTCCCGATGCCGATCGCCGGCTGGGGGTTCGCGCCGGCGCTGGCGGCCGGGAACACGGTCGTGCTGAAGCCCGCGGAGCTGACGCCGCTGACCGCGGTTCGCCTGGGGCAGTTGGCGTTGGACGCAGGCATTCCGGAGGGCGTGTTCACCGTCCTGCCCGGCGCGGGGCGGGTGGTGGGGGAGCGGCTGATCTCGCACCCCGACGTCGCGAAGATCGTCTTCACCGGGTCGACGGCGGTGGGGCAGCACGTGATGGCTCGCTGTTCGGAAACCGTCAAGCGGGTCACGCTCGAACTCGGCGGGAAGTCCGCGAACATCGTGTTCGCCGATGCGGACCTGGAACGTGCTGCCGCTGCGGCACCGGGCGGGGTGTTCGACAACGCGGGGCAGGATTGCTGCGCGCGGTCGCGGATCCTGGTGCAGCGGTCGGTGTTCGACGAGTTCCTCTCGCTCCTGGAACCCGCAGTGCGGAACTTCCGGGTCGGCGACCCGTTCGACGCGGCGACCGACATGGGCCCGCTGGTCAGCGCGGCGCAGCTCGTCCGCGTCTCGGGTTACGTGGCCGAGGCCTCGGTGGCGTTCGCGGGCTCGGCGCCCTCCGGCCCGGGCTTCTGGTTCCCGCCGACCGTGGTGCTGCCGTCGGACCCCTCCGACCGGATCGTGACCGACGAGGTGTTCGGTCCCGTCGTCGCAGTGCTTCCTTTCGACGACGAAGCCGACGCCGTGCGGATCGCGAACGACACGCTCTACGGGCTGTCGGGCTCGATCTGGACGCGGGACGTCGGCCGTGCGCTGCGGGTCGCGCGCGGGGTCGAGGCGGGCAACCTGAGCGTCAACTCGAACTCCTCGGTGCGCTACTCGACGCCGTTCGGCGGCTTCAAGCGCTCCGGCCTGGGGCGGGAACTCGGCCCGGACGCGCTGTCCGCGTTCACCGAGGTCAAGAACGTGTTCATCTCGACGGAGGCATGAATGGAACGGCTGGCTGACCGGGTGGCGATCGTCACCGGCGGGGGGAGCGGTATCGGGCTGGCGACCGTGCGGCGGTTCGCGTCCGAAGGGGCGCGGGTCGTGGTCGCCGACGTGGATTCCGATGCCGGCAAAGCGGCAGCTGACGAGGTCGGCGGGATCTTCGTGCGCACCGATGTGACCTCTGAGACCGAGGTTGCCGCGATGGTCGCCGCGGCGGTGGACACCTACGGACGCCTGGACATCGCGTTCAACAACGCCGGCATCTCGCCGCCGGACGACGACTCGATCCTGTCGACCGGGCTCGACGCCTGGCGCCGGGTGCAGGACGTGAACCTGACGTCGGTGTACCTGTGCTGCAAGGCGCAGATTCCGGTGATGCAGCGGCAGGGCAAGGGTTCGATCATCAATACGGCGTCGTTCGTGGCTCGGATGGGGGCCGCTACGTCGCAGATTTCGTACACCGCCTCGAAGGGTGGGGTATTGGCGATGTCGCGGGAGCTCGGCGTGCAGTTCGCGCGCGAAGGGATCCGGGTGAACGCGCTGTCGCCCGGGCCGGTGGACACCCCGCTCCTGCGGGAACTGTTCGCGTCGGACCCGGAGCGGGCGGCGCGGCGCATGGTGCACATCCCGATGGGCCGCTTCGCCGACGCGACCGAGATCGCGGCCGCCGTAGCCTTCCTGGCCTCCGACGATTCCTCGTTCATCACCGCGTCGGAGTTCCTGGTGGACGGCGGCATCAGCGGCGCCTACGTGACCCCCCTCTAGGGATACAAACGGTCGACATCGATGGTCATCGGAAACGGCCGCTCGAGCGTGAGCTTCACCCGCTCGACGGCCCTATCCAGGTAGAGACCGCGCTCGGGGTCCGGCTCGAAGGCATGCACGACCGGCGTGCCATGATCTTCCTCGATTCGCCAGTAGTGCGGGATGCCTGCGCGGGCGTACTTGGCATGCTTCACAACCCGATCGCGGTGCTCGGACTCGGGCGACACGATCTCTACGGCGAGCGCGACCTCGATCGGCCAGAACCAAGTGCGTGCGGGGACTATCCCAGCGAACGAAGTGCCCGAAGGCGGGGACCCGACGCCATGACCGTGGTACTCGTTCCACCGAGTGTGTCAAGCGTCGGGTCCCCGGGGTCAGGAGCTGCGTTGGTAGGCGCGGAAGGCGCCTACCGCGGCGACGGCGAGCACGAGCGCGAGTGCCGCCAGTTGAGCCGCGTCACGGGCCACCAGGGCCCAGTCCGGGGACGCGGACAGGGCCTCGCGGCTGCCGGACGCCGCCCAGTCGAGCGGGTTCCACTTCGACGCGGTCGCCACCCACGACGGCATCAACTCCGGTGCCATCAACACCGACGACAGGAACGACAGCGGCAGGGTGAGGAACTGCGACAGTCCGATCAGTGCTTCCTGCGAGCGCAACAGCACCGCCAGGGCGTCGGACAAGGCAGTGAACGCGGCGGCGAGCAGGACGGAAAGCCCGAGTGCGACCGGAACCCCCACCCAGCTCCCCGGGAACCGGACCCCGGCGAGCCAGCCCGCGCCGAACACCAGCGTGCCCAGGATCAGCACGCTGATGCCCTGGTGGACGATCGACGCGGTGACTATCGCGCCGCGGCGGGTGGGTGAGCTGAGCGTGCGGTCCATGACACCGCGGTCGATGTCCTGCACGAACGTGGTGCCGGCCCAGTTCGCGCTGAGCATCGCGGTCATCGCCACGATGCCCGGCGTGAGGAACTCCAGGTAGGAGCCGGAGAAGCCCGGCAGCTGCCCGATGGCCTTGAACACACTGCCGAACAGCAACAGCCACAGCAGCGGCTGCACGAGCGAGAACGCCAGATAGACGGGCTGCCGCCCGAGCGTCCGCAACGACCGCGCGGTGAGCAACCCGGTCTGACTGATCGCGAGCGTCATGCCGCCACCGCCGTTTCGCTCGCGGAAGCCTGGTACGCGCGTCCGGCGTAGCGGAGGTAGACGTCGTCCAGGGATGCGCGGGAGAGGCCCACGGCGTCCACCGGGATGCCCTCCCGGTCGAGTTCGGAGAGCGCTCGCGGCAGGACGCCGGCGGCGTCCTCGGCCTGGGCGCGCAGGCGCAGCCCGTCGCGTCGCACGTGGACGACTCCCGGCAACGACTCCAAGAGCTTCCCGGCGCGGGCGCCGTCGTCGACCGAGCGCAGGTCGACCTGCACCGTGTCACCACCGAGCTCCGCCTTCAGCGACGCCGGCGACCCGGACACCACGACCCGCCCCCGATCGACGATCACCAGCTGATCGGCCATCTGATCCGCCTCTTCGAGGTAGTGCGTGGTCAGCACGACGGTGAGCCCACTGCTGCGCACGAGCCCCAGCACCGTGCCCCACAGTTGCGTGCGTGCCTCGGGATCCAACCCGGTGGTCGGCTCGTCCAGGTAGAGCACCGACGGCTCGTGCACCAACCCCATCGCGACGTCGAGCTTGCGCTGCATGCCGCCGGACCACGTACGAGCGAGCCGATCCGCGGAAGAAGTCAGATCGAACGCGTCTAGCAGGTTCGCGGCCCGCGCGTGAGCGGCCCGCGACTTGACCCCTCGCATCCGCGCCGTGAGCACGAGATTCTCGCGTCCCGTAGCCATCGGATCGAACCCCGGACGCTGGGACACGTACCCGATCGCCGCCCGCACCGCGGCGGGCTGCCGCAGCACGTCGAACCCCGCGACGGACGCGGTCCCGCCATCCGGCCGCGACAGCGTGCTCAGGATCTTGACGGTGGTGGACTTGCCGGCCCCGTTCGGCCCCAGCAGCGCGAACACGCTGCCGGCAGCGACGGAAAAGCCGACGCCCTTCAGTGCGGTGACGCGTCCGTAGGACTTCGTGAGCCCGGACGCGCTGATGACAGACATGGATAACCCTTCATGGGTCGACGGCCGAGCCCAGGGAGGCGGCGACGGTACCCTGAAGGTGCGACCTGGGGTCCGCGTCCGCTCCGGCGGGCTCGACTCGAGGGAATTGGGGGATGGCCCTCGAAGTGGCGCGCCAACGCCGGTTCGGGGGCCGTTCGTCAGTCGGCTGGTTTCACCTCCGACGGACCGTCGTAGACGACCGGAAACTCCTGCTGGAGTTTCGCCTCCACCTCGTCCGGCGACAGCCCGGACGAGCGCAGTTCATGGATGCGACGCCAGCCGTCGATCCCGGTCAGTGAACCGTCCTCGATGTCACGCAGGACATCGGTGACGAACCGGATCTCGGCGTCGCGCAGCGCCATCTCGTACTCGTTCTCCAGCATGAACACGCGCGGGAAGTTCCCCAGCGCCTGCTGGATCGCGGCGGCCTTCGTGGCTTCCATCGTCAGCGTGTTCAGCCGCAGCCGGAGCAGGCGGACGACGTCGTCGACCGGCAATGCCCCGATCAGCGACAGCCCGGCCTCGAACTGGGTGAACTCCTTCACCGGGCGGCTCACGAGCTCGCTGAGCCAATCCTCGGCCTCGCGGTTGCCGGCCTCGGTGATCGCGTACACGGTGCGTTCGGGGCGGCGGCCCTCGCGCGTGGTCTCCTGCGCCTCGATCAACCCGTGGCGCTGCAGCGACTCGATCACCGAGTAGAGCGACCCGTAGTTGAGCTTGATGCTGTCGTCCTTGCGCCGCTCGCGCAGCGTCGCGGACATCTCGTACGGATGCATCGGCCGTTCCTGGAGCAGCGTCAGGGCAGCGAGAGCCAACGGATTGGACACCCGTCGCCGCGCCATGCCTACCCCCGCTCTCGAATACTCGAACCAGAGTACTCGACCAGGGCTACGAAGAGACGGGAGTCCTCGAGAAGTTCCGGATGCCACTGCACGCCGATCGCGAACCGCTGCGTCGGGTCCTCGACGGCCTCGATGACTCCGTCCTCGGCCCGCGCCGTGACGACCAGCGATCCGGGATCGTCCACGGCCTGGTGGTGGTGCGCGTTCACCTTCAGCTCCGCGTCGCCGAGGATGTCGGCGAGCAGACCGCCGACCGGCGTCACCGGGTGCCAGTTGAAGACGCCGAGGACGTCGCGGTGGACGCCGAGCGGTAAGTCCTGCACCAGCGTTCCGCCGCGCGCCACGGCCATCAGCTGCGCGCCGCGGCACACGCCGAGCAGCGGCAGGTCCCGGGCGAACGACCCGCGGATGAGCGTCAGTTCACCGGCGTCCCGAGCTACCTGCGGCGGATCGGTCGAGGGATGCGGCACTGCCCCGTACAACGCCGGATCGACGTCCACACCCCCGGAGACGATCAGCCCGTCCACCGCGTCGAGCACGTCGTCGTCGACCGAATCCGGTGGGAGCAGCACCGCGCGGCCGCCGGCCGCCTGCACCGCCTCGACGTAGCCGTAGGGAACGAGAGATGCGCGGAAGTCCCACACGCCCCAGCGGGCGTGCTCGACGTAGGACGTGATGCCGATCAACGGACGACGAGCCACGGGGCCCCTTCCAGTATGTGGACGCAGGAGCGAGTCGGGCTCCCGCGACCGACCCGCGTGTGTAACTATCGACGCATGACCGGGTTCTGCATTACCAGCTAGCGCGCCAGCACGCACCACGCCGGCGCGCAGACCTCCCACGAGTGGGGGGTCTTTTTTGTTGTCCAAGAACCCGCTGATGAGAGGCCTTCGCCATGCTGGACGACACCTTCCACGTCTTCGACACCACACTCCGGGACGGGGGCCAGCGCGAGGGCATTTCGTACTCGGCCACCGACAAGCTCGCGGTGGCGCGTCTCCTCGACGAGGTCGGCGTCGGGTTCATCGAGGGCGGCTGGCCGGGGGCGCTGCCGACCGACACGGAGTTCTTCGCCCGGGCGGTCACCGAGCTCGACCTGAAGCACGCCCAGCTCGTGGCCTTCGGATCGACGCGGCGAGCAGGCCAGAAAGTGCAGGACGACGCCCAGGTCGCGGCGCTGCTCGCCGCGCAGACCCCGGTCGTCTGCCTGGTCGCCAAGTCCGACGTCCGGCACGTGACCGACGCGCTGCGCACCACGTTCGAGGAGAACCTCGCGATGGTGCGCGACACGGTCGCGTACCTCGCCGGCGAGGGCCGCCGGGTGTTCGTCGACTGCGAGCACTTCTTCGACGGCTACGCGCACGACCGCGACTACGGCGTCCGGGTGCTGGAAGCAGCGTTCGGGGCCGGCGCCGACGTGGGCGTGCTGTGCGACACCAACGGCGGCATGCTGCCGATGGGCGTCGGACGGGTGGTGTCCGAGGTGATCGCGCGCACCGGCTTCCGCGTCGGCATGCACGCGCAGGACGACACCGCGTGCGCGGTCGCGAACACGCTGGCCGCTGTCGAGGCCGGTGCCACCCACGTGCAGGGCACCGCGAACGGCTACGGCGAGCGCGCCGGCAACGCGGACCTGTTCGCGGTCATCGGTGGGCTCGTGACCAAGATGGACCGCCAGGTAGTGCCGACAGAGTGCCTGCCGGAGCTCGTCCGGGTCTCGCACGCGATCGCCGAGATCGCGAACATCGCGCCCGATACGCACCAGCCGTACGTCGGCGCGAGCGCGTTCGCGCACAAGGCAGGTCTGCACGCCAGCGCGATCAAGGTGGCGCCGGAGCTCTACAACCACATGGAGCCCTCGGCCGTCGGCAACGACATGCGCATCCTGGTCACCGAGATGGCCGGCCGTGCGTCGATCGAGTTGAAGGCGCGGGAGCTGGGCATCGACCTCACCGGCGAGCCCGAGGCCGTGGGCCGGGTCGTCACCCGGGTCAAGGAGCTGGAGGCGTCCGGCTCGTCGTTCGAAGCCGCGGACGCGTCGTTCGAACTGCTCGTCCGGTCGGAGCTGGAGGGTGAGGCGGCGCCGCTGTTCTTCCGTCTGGAGTCCTACCGGGTACTGGCCGAGCGTCGCGACGAAGGTTTCGTCGTCAGCGAAGCGACGGTGAAGGTGCACGTCGACGGCGAGCGGGTGATCGCCACCGCCGAGGGCAACGGCCCGGTCAGCGCGCTCGACCGCGCCCTGCGCCAGGCGCTGACCCGGTTCTACCCGTCGCTGGCCGACCTCGAGCTCGCCGACTACAAGGTCCGCATCCTCGACGGTCGCTACGGCACCGACGCGGTCACCCGCGTGCTGATCGACACCACCGACCACAAGAACGAATGGACGACGGTCGGCGTGCACGAGAACGTCATCGAGGCGTCCTGCCGGGCACTGATCGACGCGATCGAGTACGGCGTGCGCCGGAGTCAGGCCGTCGTCAAGGCTTGAAGTAGCCGTGCGCGGAGCACACCGCCGCGCTCGGCGAAGCCGCGCTGGGTGGCCGCGTACTCGGCGCGGCCCTCGGGGGTCTCGATGCGCACCGGCTCGTAGCCGAGCGCCGCGAAGTCGTACGGGCTGGCGCGCATGTCGAGCACGCGGACGTCGCGCGCCAGCCGGAAGCAGTCGAGGATCAGGTCCGCGGACGTGAGCGGGGCCAGCTTGTACGCCCACTTGTAGAGGTCCATCGTGGCGTGCAGGCAGCCCGGCTGCTCGTTCTGCACCTGGGTGTCCCGGGTGGGCTGGAGGACGTTCAACGGTCGGGCCGACGGGGTGAAGAACCGGAACGCGTCGAAGTGGCTGCAGCGCACCCCGCGTTCCTGCACCACCGCGTCAGTGCCGGCGGCCCCGAGCCGGAGTGGCCAGTCGTGGCGGGTCTCCGGCGACCGGTACACCATCGCCCACTCGTGCAGCCCGAAGCAGCCCAGCTGCGCGGGGCGCGTCGCCGTCGCGGCGAGCAGGTCACGCACCCACCGCGCGGTGTCGCCCCGCCGTTCGAGGAACGCGTCCAGATCGAAAGGCTCCATGCCTTCCAGATCGACGCCGACACCGGGGAACCAGCGGCGCAGTTGCCCGGGCCGGTACGAGTAGTACTCGAACAGGAAATCCTCGACCGGGTGCTTGATGCCCCGCCGCCGTCGCTCCAGGTGCGGCGCGAGGAGCGCGTCCACCGCTGCGGCGTGCGAGGAGGCGCGCGCCTCCCATTCGCTGCGCGCCATCACCTCCATGCCTTCAGCGTAGCCTCGCCGACCCGCGGGGCCCGGGGCGTCAGCGTCAGCCGCCCGACGGCGGCGCGGTGCTGTCGCGGACGACGAGACTCGTCGCCAGCTCGATGCTGGCCGAGTCCGGCGTCTCACCGGCGATGAGCCGCAGCAGCGTCCGCACGGCCGTGGCGCCCATCTCGTGCAGCGGCTGCCGCACGGTGGTGAGCGCCGGTGCCGTCCAGGACGCGAAGTTCAGGTCGTCGAACCCGACGACGCTCAGGTCGCCGGGTACGTGCCGGCCGAACTGGCGCGCGGCCTCGTAGACGCCCATCGCGTGCATGTCGCTGCCGGCGAAGATCGCGGTCGGCGGGTCCTCCTCCGCGAGCAGCGACTGCGCGGCCCGCAGCCCACCGTCATGGTAGAAGTTCCCGTACCGCAGCACGCCGAGCGGGATCGGTAGGCCCGCCGCCTCGTGCGCGGCCCGGTACCCGGCGATCCGCGCCCGGGTGCAGGCCAGCTGCTCCGGCCCGCCGATCATCCCGATCCGCCGGTGGCCCATGCCGATGAGGTGCTCGGTCGCGGCGTACCCGCCGGCGAAGTTCGTCGCGCCCACCGAGGCCACGTCCGGCGGCGGCTGGCTCACCCCGTCGATGACGACGATCGGCGTCCCGTGCCGGCGCAGCTGTTCGCGCTGGGCCGGGTCGAGGTCGGAGAGCACGAGGATCGCGCCCTGCGAACCGCGGGCGAGCAGCGAGTCCAGCCAGCGGCGGGTGAGCGCGGCCCGGCTGTGCACGGCGCTCACGACGAGCCCCAGCCCCGCCGACTCCGCCACCTCCTCCACGCCGGTCAGGATCTCCAGGCCCCAGGCGCTGTCGAGGTTGTTGATCACCAGGTCGACGAGGTCGCCGTGGCCGCGGTGGTGCGCGGCGCGGCGCTTGCGGTACCCGCGTTCGTCGAGCAGTCGTTGGACGCGGCGCCGGGTGTCGTCGGCGACGTCGCTGTGGCCGTTGAGAACTTTCGAAACCGTCGACACCGAAACGTCGGCGGAACGGGCGATCTGCGCGATCGTCGTGCGTCCTGGCATGGGCGGAGCTTAGGGCCGAAAATTTTCGAAACCATGGCAACGTTACCGGATCGTGATTTGCGATTGCGTTGACCATGAGAGCGCTTCCCCCTACCTTCCGTGCACCTCATACCGCTCGAAACCTTTCGAACCCAATGACGTGGTGAAGGACGGGTGCTTCAGATGCGCCGACGTGCGCTTTTCAGCCGAACCGCAATTGCTCTCGGGACTGCCGCCGTACTCGCCTTAACCGGTTGCGGTAGCTCCGGACCCGGCTCCACGCCCGGGAAGATGCAGGTCTGGTCCCTGCAGGACGCCGGCCTCAACCCGGTCGTCAAGGCCTCGGTCGACCGCTACAACAAGGACGGCGAAGCCAAGGCCACGCTGGCCACGTACATCAACGACGCCTACAAGCAGAAGATCCAGGTCGCGATGGGATCGCCCAACGCGCCGGACGTCTTCTACAACTGGGGCGGCGGAAACCTCGCGCAGTTCGTCAAGGCCGGGCAGGTCGCCCCGCTCGACGACGCGCTGGCGAAGAAGCCGGAAGTGGTCGACACGTTCCTGCCGGCCGTCCTGGAGACCGCGAAGATCGACGGCAAGCAGTACGGCCTGCCGATGACCGGTACCCAGCCGGTGATCTTCTTCTACAACAAGGCCGTGTTCGCCGCGGCCGGTGCGCAGCCGCCGAAGACGTACGACGAGTTCTTGAAGCTGGTCGACACCTTCAAGTCCAAGAAGGTCACGCCGATCGCGCTGCCCGGCTCGCAGGGCTGGACCGAGCTGATGTACGCCGAGTACTTCCTCGACCGCATCGGCGGCCCGGAGAAGTGGGACGCGATCGCGAAGAACGGCGGCGCGGCGTGGAAGGACCCCGCTGTCGTCGAGGCGCTGCAGTACTGCCAGGACCTGGCCAAGAAGGGCGCCTTCGGCACGAACTTCGCGTCGATCAACTACGACAACGCCGGTGCCGGAAAGCTGCTCGCGACCGGCAAGTCCGCGATGTTCCTGATGGGCACGTGGGAGTACCCGACCCAGCTGACCAACAACCCGGCCTTCGCCAAGAAGGACCTCGGCTGGTTCCAGTTCCCGTCCATCCCCGGTGGCAAGGGTGAGCCCGGCAACCTGGTCGGTAACCCGAGCAACTACTTCTCGGTGACCGCTGCGTCGAAGAACAAGGACGCGGCGATCGACTACCTCACCTCGACGGTGGCGTCCGACGCCTACATCGACGACCTGATCAAGAGCGGCGCGGTGCCCGCCACCAAGGGTGCGGAGGCCAAGCTCGCCGGCAAGCCGAACGCGGAGTTCAACACCGACATCTTCAAGATGGTGTCGACGGCGCCGTCGTTCGCGCAGTCCTGGGACCAGGCGATCGCTCCGGACCTCGCGAAGCGGCTGCTGGCCAACCTGCAGAAGCTGTTCCTGCAGAAGATGACCCCCCAGGCCTTCGCCGACGACATGGCTTCGGCGCAGTGACCACCGTTTCACAGCGGGAGCGGCCCGGATTCGTCTGGGCCGCCCCTGCGGCGGTTTTCTTCGCACTGTTCGGCATCGTCCCGATCGCCGTAGTGGTGTACCTGAGCTTCACGAAGTGGAACGGGCTGGGCACGCCGCAGTGGACCGGGGCCGACAACTGGTCCGCGCTGCTGAAAGACCACGATTTCCCGCCGGCGGTTCGCACGACGTTCTTCCTCACTGTCGGCTCCTGGCTCGTGCAGACCCCGCTCGCGCTGCTGATCGGCGTCTGGTCGGCCGGCCAGCAGCGGTTCCGGGCCGTCCTGTCGACGGTGTTCTTCCTGCCGCTGCTGCTCTCGACGGCCGCGATCGCGCTGGTCTTCGTCTCGCTGCTCGACCCGAACTTCGGGCTGGCGGCGTTGTGGGGCAAGTACCTCGCCACCCCCGACGGCAACTTCCTCGGTGACTCCACCCGGGCGCTGCCGACGATCGTCTTCGTCGTGGCCTGGCAGTTCGTGCCGTTCCACACGCTGCTCTACCAGGCCGCGACCCGGCAGATCCCGGCGATGCTCTACGAAGCCGCCGAACTCGACGGCGCCGGTCGGGTGCGTCAGTTCTTCTCGATCACCCTGCCGCAGCTGCGCAACACGGTCGTCGCGTCGTCGGTGATGATGCTGGTCGGCTCCGTGACGGTCTTCGAGTCGGTCCTGCTGCTGACCAACGGCGGGCCCGGCGGCGCGACGAAGGTGCTGCCGCTGCACATGTACCAGGAGGGCTTCATCGCCTTCGACATGGGTTACGCGAGCGTTCTCGCCGTGCTGCTGGTGATCGTCGGCACCGTGCTCTCGGTCGTCGTCGTGCGGTCGACCGGCTACCACCGGATGACGAGTGATCGGGAGGGCCTGTGAGCGCCGAAGTTCTCACCCGGCCGGAGACGCAGACCCGGGCCGTGCCCCCGAAGCGGCCCCGGAAGCGGCGCAACGCCAACGTCCCCGCCGGCGTCGCCGCGCTGATCTGGCTCCTGATCGTCGCGGTACCGATCTACTTCATCGTCGTCACGAGCCTCCGCACCCAGGAGGCCTACGTCTCCGACGGGCCGCTGGACCTGCCCGCGTCACC
This sequence comes from Cryptosporangium sp. NPDC048952, assembly GCF_043197895.1. Lineage (NCBI taxonomy): Bacteria > Bacillati > Actinomycetota > Actinomycetes > Cryptosporangiales > Cryptosporangiaceae > Cryptosporangium > Cryptosporangium sp. NPDC048952. The sequence goes on from NZ_JBICTY010000003.1 coordinate 236,488, forward strand.
GACGCTGAAGAACTACCAGAACGTCATCGACCTCGGGTTCGGCACGTTCCTGCTCAACAGCCTGATCGTCGCGGCCGGAACCGTGGTGCTGGTGCTGGTGCTCGCACTGCCCACCGCGTACGCGATCGTGCGTGGCCGCAGCCGGTGGGTGCGCTACGCTTTCACGCTGTTCCTGACCGGGCTCGCGATTCCGGCCCAGGCCGTGATCATCCCGATCTTCCTGCTGATCACGCGCCTGCACCTGTACGACAGCCTCACCGCGATCATCCTGCCGACGGCGGCGTTCACGATGCCGATGGCCGTGCTCGTGCTCACCAGCGCGTTGCGTGACGTGCCGAACGAGCTCTACGAGGCGATGACCGTCGACGGGGCCGGCCAGGCGTTGATCTTCCGCCGGCTCGTCGTGCCGCTGTCGCGGCCGGCGCTGGCCAGCATCGGTATCTTCGCGGGCCTCAACGCGTGGAACGGCATCCTGTTCCCGCTCGTCCTGACCCAGAGCTCCGAGCAGCGGGTGCTCCCGCTGGGGCTGTGGAACTTCCAGAGCCAGTACGGCACCGACGTGCCCGGCCTGCTCGCCGCGGTGGTGCTCTCCGCGCTGCCCGTGCTGGCGCTCTACCTGTTCGGACGACGTCAACTGCTCAGCGGCCTCGCGGCCGGGTTCGGCAAATAAGGGGTTCTTCCATGGCGATCGAAGTCCAGGCACCACCCACCGTGATCCAGAACCCCGTACTCACCGGGTTCCACCCCGACCCGTCGATCCTCCGCGTCGGCGAGGACTACTACCTGGCGACGTCCACGTTCGAGTGGTTCCCCGGCGTCACCCTGCACCACTCCCGCGACCTCGTGCACTGGCGGTCGCTCGGCGGCGCGCTCACCAGCGAGAAGTACCTCCAGATGCGGGGCGTCCGGGACTCGGGTGGGGTGTGGGCCCCGTGCCTGTCCTACGCCGACGGGCTGTTCTACCTCGTCTACTCGAACGTCGGCACGTACGGCGGCGGGTTCTGGGACACCCCGAACTACGTCGTCACCGCGACGGACGTCGCGGGGCCGTGGTCGGATCCGGTGCGGCTGCACGGGCTCGGGTTCGACGCGTCGATGTTCCACGACGAAGGCCGCAGCTGGATGCTCAGCATGTCCGCGGACTTCCGTCCCGGGCGGGAGACGTTCTCCGGCATCGTGCTCCAGGAGTACGACCGGTCGGCCGGGAAGCTGGTCGGCGAGCCGGTCACGATCTTCACCGGGACGCAGGCCGGGCTGACCGAGGCGCCGCACCTCTACCGGCGCGACGGCTGGTACTACCTGGTCACGGCCGAGGGCGGCACGTTCTGGAAGCACCAGGTGACGATCGCGCGCTCGCGGGACATCGAGGGGCCGTACGAGGTCGACCCCGAGGGCCCCACGTTGACGTCGTGGCCGGACCCGTCGCTGACGCTGCAGAAGGCCGGGCACGGCTCGCTCGTCGCGACGCCGGACGACGAGTGGTTCATCGCGCACCTGGTCGGCCGGCCGTTGACCGAGCGGGGCCGCTGCGTGCTCGGCCGCGAGACCGCCATCCAGCGGGTGGAGTGGAGCGCCGACGGGTGGCCGCGGGTCGCGGGCGCGCGGCCGGCCGACCAGGTGGCCGCTCCGGCGCTCGAGCCGCACCGGTGGCCGTCGGTGCCGGAGCGGGACGACTTCGACGAGCCGGAGCTGCGGCCGGAGTGGAGCACGCTGCGCCGGCCGCCGTCGCCGGAGTGGCTCAGCCTCACCGAGCGGCCCGGTTACCTGCGGCTCTACGGCGGGGAGTCGCCGGCGTCGCTGCGGGACCCGAGCCTGGTCGCCCGCCGCGTGCAGCACGTGTCGAGCACGTTCGAGGCCCAGGTCAGCGCGCAGCCGACGACCTACCGGCACATGGCCGGCATCGTCGCGTACTACAACACGCTCAACTGGCTGTACGCCCGGCTGACCTGGCACGAGGCGCACGGGCCGTGCGTCGACGTGCTGGCGTCGAACCGCGGGCGGCTGCTGAACGCCGGGGCGCCGGTGCCGGTGGCCGATCCGTCGGCGGGGGTGACGCTGCGGGCCGCGCTGGCCGGGTCCTCGCTGAAGTTCGGCTACCAGTTGCCGGGGGAGGACGTCCAGTGGTGGCCGGAGACGCACGACGCGAGCGTGCTCTCCGACGAGTACGCGCTCGAGCTCATCGACGCGAACGAGAAGATCCAGGGCTTCACCGGAGCGTTCTTCGGGCTCTGGGCGCAGGACCTGACCGGCGGCCAACTCCCCGCCGATTTCGGGTACGCAATTTACCAACCGCGCTGACGCACGCGGCGCGGTAGCCGTGTGGCCGGTGCCCGGCCACACGGGGGCATCGGCCCCGACTCCTTGGCGGTGAGTCGGGGCCGGTGCGGCGTTAGGGTTGGCGCACCAGACGACCCTCGAACCAGGAGTTCAATCGTGCGCATCGCGCTCTTCGCTCACCCCGGCGGCCGAGCTTTCGGCGCTGTGGAAGGGCCGGCCGGAAGTGACGATCCGGAAGTGCTGACGATCGCCGAGCTCGAAGGGGTGCCGTTCAGCGGCATCCGCTACACCGGTGAGCGCTGGACGCTCGCCGACGTGGAACTCCTCCCGCCGATCCTGCCCAGCAAGGTGGTCGGTGTCGGCCGCAACTACGCCGCGCACGCGTCCGAACTGGGCAACGAGGTGCCGAGCGCACCCCTGCTGTTCCTCAAGCCGCCGACCGCGATCATCGGCCCCGGCGCCCCGATCCGCCTGCCGATCGACTCCAAGCAGGTCGAGCACGAGGCCGAGCTCGCGATCGTGATCGGCGGCCGCGGCGCCCGTCAGGTCTCCCGCGAGGACGCGATGAAGTCGGTCTTCGGCTTCACCTGCGCCAACGACGTCACCGCGCGCGACCAGCAGCGCAACGACGTCCAGTTCACCCGCGCCAAGGGCTACGACTCGTTCTGCCCGCTCGGCCCGTGGATCGAGACCGACCTGAACTGGGCCGACGTCGGCGTCCAGGCCCTCGTCGGCAACGACGTCAAGCAGGACGGCCGCACCAAGGACATGATCTTCGACGTCCCGACGCTGGTCTCCTACGTCTCGCACGTGATGACGCTGCTGCCCGGCGACGTGATCCTCACCGGCACCCCGGCGGGCGTCGGGCCGATCGTCGCGGGCGACTCGGTGAGCGTCCGCATCGAGGGCCTGGGCACCCTCACCAACCCCGTCGCCAACCGCGCGTGAAAGGAACACACGTGACCCGCGATCCGTCCGTACGGGTGCGGTTCTGTCCGTCGCCCACCGGCAACCCGCACGTCGGCCTCGTCCGCACCTGCCTGTTCAACTGGGCGTTCGCTCGGCACCACGGCGGGACGTTCGTGTTCCGCATCGAGGACACCGACGCCGCCCGCGACTCGCAGGAGTCCTACCAGCAGCTGCTGGACTCGCTGCGCTGGCTGGGCCTGGACTGGGACGAGGGCCCCGAGGTCGGCGGCGACCACGGCCCGTACCGGCAGTCCGAGCGCCGGGAGATCTACCTCGACGTCGTGTCGAAGCTGCGTGAAGCCGGCTATCTCTACGAGTCGTTCTCGAGCGGCGAGGAGATCGAGGCCCGGCACCGCGCCGCCGGCCGCGACCCGAAGCTCGGCTACGACAACTACGACCGCACGATGTCCGACGCTGCGAAGGACGAACTCCGGGCGGCCGGACGCGTACCGGTGCTGCGCTTCATGATGCCCGACGACTCGATCGGCTGGACCGACCTGGTGCGCGGCGACGTCACGTTCGCCCCGGGCACCGTGCCGGACTACGTCGTCGTGCGCGGCAACGGCGACCCGCTGTACCCGCTGGTCAACCCGGTCGACGACGCGCTGATGCGGATCACCCACGTGCTCCGCGGCGAGGACCTGCTGCCGAGCACGCCCCGCCAGATCGCGCTGTACCGCGCGCTGATCGACGTCGGTGTGGCCGAGCGGGTGCCCGAGTTCGGTCACCTGCCCTACGTCATGGGGGAGGGCAACAAGAAGCTCTCCAAGCGTGACCCGCAGGCCAACCTGCTGCACTACCGCGAGCAGGGCTACCTGCCCGAAGGGCTGCTCAACTACCTGGCGCTGCTCGGCTGGTCGATCGCCGAGGACCGGGACATCTTCACGCTGCACGAGATGGCCGAGGCGTTCGACGTCACCCGCGTGAGCCCGAACCCCGCCCGCTTCGACGCCAAGAAGTGCGAGGCGATCAACGGCGCCCACCTGCGTCTGCTGGCTCCGGACGACTTCGCGTCGCGGCTGGTGCCCTACCTCGCGGGCGCCGGTCTGATCGCGCCCGAGCCGACGGCTTCCGAGCAGGAACTTCTCGTCGCGGCTGCGCCGCTGATCCAGGAGCGGATGCCGGTCCTCGGTCAGGCTCCCGGCATGCTCGGGTTCCTGTTCGTGAAAGACATCACTGTCGACGCCGACGTGCAGGCGAAGGTGCTCGGCGCCGACGCCGGCCCGGTTCTGGACGCGACGATCGAGGCGCTCGACGGGCTCGATTCGTGGGCTGCGGAAGGCATCGAGGGCGCGCTGAAGGGCGCCCTGGTGGACGGGCTCGGGATCAAGCCGCGGAAGGCGTTCGCGCCGGTCCGGGCCGCTGTCACCGGCCGGACGGTGTCGCCGCCGCTGTACGAGTCGATGGAGTTGCTGGGGCGTGAGCGGTCGCTGGCGCGGCTGCGGGCGGCCCGGGAGCTGGTTCCCGCCTGAGACGACTGGCTTGGATACACGAGCTGGGGAGGCGGGTCGGGGGCCGATTTGGGACCGGCCCGCACTCTCGGCTAGAGTTACCGACGTTGCGAGCGGATGACCGCCAAGCAGACGCAAGCAATGCAGCGCTCAGAAGTACATAGCTTTCTTGGGGTATGGGGTAATTGGCAGCCCGACGGTTTCTGGTTCCGTTAGTCTAGGTTCGAGTCCTGGTACCCCAGCTCAACAGCGTTCGGTTCGTCCCGAACGTTGTCCTAGGGCCCCGTCGTCTAGCGGCCTAGGACGCCGCCCTCTCAAGGCGGTAGCGCCGGTTCGAATCCGGTCGGGGCTACAAGATAAGACCCGCTCGCACTCGTGCGAGCGGGTCTTTTGTCTGTGCCCAGGGGCGGCGGCGTGTCGATACGTAACACGCCGTCCAGGTTGGTCCCTCTTCATCACAAGCATGGTTTTGACTCCCTCTAAGCCCGCGAACACCACCTGTGTCCCATTCATCCTGTTAAATGACCCGTGAGCCGGTCGACCCGATTGTGGACAGGTAGGTGTTGATATGAAGCCCAGGTTCCGCCGCCTCGCGTATGCGGGAGCAGCGACCGTGGGAGCAGCCGTGACGGCGTTCGTCCTTGCGGGGGGACCCACCACCGCGAGTGCCGAGCAGTGCGGGAACGCGGTCACCCAGCCGCTCGCCGTCGAATGCGTGTCGGATACGCAGGGGGGTGCGGCGCTGGCGGGGCAGCCGGGCGCCCGCGTCGCGGCGGCGACGCCGAACGAGGCCAGCCCGCCGGCCGACGAGAACGAGGGTGGCGCGGTGCAGCCGGGCTCGTCGACCGGCCCCGAGGTGCCGGAGACGCCGGGCGAGGAGTCGGGTAACCAGCCGGTGCAGCCGCAGGCCTCGACGCCGCCCGAAGTGCCGGAGACCACGCCGCCGGCCGAGGAGACGCCTCCTGGGCAGCCGCAGGTGCCGGGCGAGGGCACGACGCCGCCGCCCTCGGTGGAGACCACGCCTCCCGGTCAGCCGCAGCAGCCCGAGTCCGGCCAGAACCAGCCGGAACTGCCGGTGACCGGCCGCGACGACGGCCCGAAGATCGCCGGCCTCGGCGCCGGCATCCTCGCCGCCGGCGCAGCCCTGGTAGCCGCCTCGCGCCGCCGCCGCAGCTAGCGGCAAACGACGAAGGCCCCGAGCAAAGCTCGGGGCCTTCGTCGTGAGTGTGCAGCGCCAAGCGGTGCACGCTCCGTGCCCGTATAGGGGCCCACAGCGTGCAGCGCCTAGAGGCCGGACAAGCGCTGGCCCGCCCGGATCACCTGGACGGCGTGGCGTTCGCCGGGGCGGCGGCCCAGGCGCTCGATGGGGCCGGAAATCGAGATCGCGGCGATCACGCGGCCCTGCCGGTCCCGCACCGGCGCCGAGACCGACGCGACCCCGGGCTCCCGCTCGGCCACGCTCGACGCCCATCCCCGCCGCCGCACCTCGGCGAGCGTCCGCCCGCTGAACCGGCACCGGGGCAGCAGCGGCAGCACCGACTCCGGCGGCTCCCACGCCAGCAGCACCTGCGCGCCCGACCCCGCCGTGATCGGCAGCCCGGTGCCCACCGGCACGGTGTCCCGCAGCCCACTCGACCGCTCCGCAGCGGCCACACAGATCCGCTCGTCCGCCCGGCGCAGATAGAGCTGCGCGCTCTCGCCCGTGGCGTCACGCAACTGCGCGAGCACCGGCGCGGAAGCGGTCAACAGCGCGTCGGGCGCCGCGTTCGCGAGTTCGGCCAGCCTCGGCCCCGGTCGCCAGCGCCCGGCCTCGTCGCGGACGAGCAACCGGTGCGCCTCCAGTGCCTGCGCGAGCCGGTGCGCCGTGGCCCTCGGCAAGCCGGAACGCTCCACGAGCTCGGCCAGGCTGGCGCCGTCGACCGTGGCTTCGAGGATTGCCACGGCCTTGTCGAGTACCCCGACACCGCTGATAGTCTGTCCCACAAGACGAAACTACCATCCCACATCGCAGGAAGTCATGAGGTTGGGAGCCTGACATGGGCCGAACGCTCGCGGAGAAAGTCTGGGACGCACACGTAGTGCGTTCGCAGCCGGGTGAACCGGATCTGCTCTACATCGATCTGCACCTCGTACACGAGGTCACCAGCCCGCAGGCGTTCGAGGGACTTCGCCTCGCCGGGCGGCCGGTACGCCGTCCCGATCTCACGATCGCGACCGAGGACCACAACGTCCCCACCGTCGACATCGACAAGCCGATCGCCGACCCGGTGAGCCGCACGCAGGTCGAGACGCTGCGCAAGAACTGCGCCGAGTTCGGCGTCCGCCTGCACCCGATGGGCGACGCCAGCCAGGGCATCGTGCACGTCATCGGTCCGCAGCTGGGGCTCACCCAGCCGGGCATGACGGTGGTCTGCGGCGACAGTCACACGTCCACGCACGGCGCGTTCGGCGCGCTGGCGTTCGGCATCGGCACCAGCGAGGTCGAGCACGTGCTCGCCACCCAGACGCTGCCGCTGAAGCCGTTCAAGACGATGGCGATCAACGTCCGCGGAAGCCTGGGCGAGGGCGTCACGCCGAAGGACATCATCCTGGCGGTCATCGCCAAGATCGGCACCGGCGGTGGCCAGGGCTACGTCCTGGAGTACCGGGGCGAGGCGATCCGGGCGCTCTCCATGGAGGGCCGGATGACGATCTGCAACATGTCGATCGAGGCGGGCGCCCGCGCCGGCATGATCGCGCCGGACGAGACCACGTTCGCGTACCTGCGGGGGCGTGACCACGCGCCGGAGAACCAGGACTGGGACACCGCGGTCGAGTACTGGAAGTCGCTGCCCACCGACGAGGACGCGACGTTCGACGTCGAGGTCGAGATCGACGCGGACGCGCTGACGCCGTTCGTCACCTGGGGCACGAACCCGGGCCAGGGCCTCCCGCTGGGCGAGAGCGTCCCCGACCCGGCGTCGTTCACCGACCCGGGCGCCCGCACCGCCGCCGAGCGCGCGCTGGAGTACATGGGCCTCACCGCCGGTACGCCGTTGCGTGACATCGCTGTCGACACGGTCTTCCTCGGTTCCTGCACCAACGGCCGGATCGAGGACCTGCGTGCCGCCGCCGCGGTGCTCGACGGGCGGCAGGTCGCCAACGGCGTCCGCATGCTCGTCGTGCCGGGTTCGATGCAGGTCAAGCAGCAGGCAGAGGCCGAAGGCCTCGACAAGGTCTTCAGCGAGGCGGGCGCCGAGTGGCGTCAGGCGGGCTGCTCGATGTGCCTGGGCATGAACCCCGACACGCTCTCGCCCGGTGAGCGCTCGGCTTCCACCTCGAACCGCAACTTCGAGGGACGCCAGGGCAAGGGCGGCCGCACGCACCTGGTTTCGCCGTTGGTGGCCGCCGCGACCGCGATCACCGGCCACCTGGCGGCACCGGCCGATCTGCCGCCCGTCGAGACCGCAGCTGTGGGGAGCTGACAAATCATGGAGCAATTCACGACGCACACCGGGCGCGCAGTTCCACTGCGCCGATCCAACGTCGACACGGATCAGATCATCCCGGCGGTGTATCTCAAGCGGGTCACCCGCACCGGTTTCGAGGACGGACTCTTCTCGGCCTGGCGCAGCGATCCCGAGTTCGTGCTCAATCAGCCCGAATACGCCAACAACACGATCCTGGTCGCCGGGCCCGAGTTCGGAACCGGTTCCTCGCGCGAACATGCGGTCTGGGCGTTGATGGACTACGGCTTCAAGGTCGTCATCTCGCCCCGGTTCGCGGATATCTTCCGCGGTAACTCGCTCAAGGCCGGCCTACTCACGGTTGTTCTCCCGGAAGAGACCGTCGAGTCGCTCTGGAAGGTGATCGAGGCCGATCCGACCAGCGAGGTCACCGTGGATCTGCGGACTCGTCAGGTGCGCTTCTCAGACCGTGTCGAGGAATTCGAGTTCGACGACTACAGCCGTTGGCGCCTGCTCGAAGGCCTCGATGACATCGGTCTGACACTCCGCCACGCGGATGCCGTCGACGAGTTCGAGAAGCAGCGTCCGAGCTGGTTGCCGCGCACCCTCTCGACCGTGCAGTAAGCCGTACCGTCGGCTCGAACCGGCCGGAATCCGTTGCCAGCAACGGATTCCGGCCGCTTCTTTTTTCGGCGGTACACGGCGCTTCTCACGCTCAAATCGGGCCTTCAACGGGTGAAACCGTTACGACACAACGAAATTCGTCCCTCAATGGTCATTGTGCATTCTCGAAAGCGGGCCTAACGTTCGCGCCGAGGCGTCCGGCCTGCGCGCATTCGTACCTGGATGCGCACTTCGAGGGGGAACTAGTGAACAAGACCGAACTGATCGAGGCACTCGTGCAGCGGCTCGGTGACAAACGCGCCGCTACCGAGGCTCTCGACGGAGTGCTCGAGGAGATCCAGCGGGCCGTCGCTCGCGGCGAGCGCGTCGGCATCACCGGCTTCGGCACTTTTGAGAAGCGCACCCGCAACGCGCGCACCGCGCGCAACCCGCGCACCGGTGAGACCGTGAAGGTGAAGAAGTCGTTCGCCCCGGCGTTCAAGGCGGGGCAGGGCTTCAAGGATGTCGTGACCGGCACCAAGAAGCTGGCGAAGGCTCCGGTGGCGTCGACCGCGGCGGTGTCCGGGTCCACGTCCGCTCCGGTCGCGGCTGCGACCCGCACCACCGGTACGACGGCCCGCGCCACGACGACCGCGTCCCGCAACGGTGCCGCCCGTCCGGCGTCGGCTCGTGCGGCGTCCGCCCGCTCGGTCAACGGCACGCCGACGCGTGCGACGAAGAGCACCGCGAGCGCCACCAAGTCCACCGCGTCGCGCGCCACGGCGACGAAGGCTCCGGCGAAGGCGGCGGCGAAGGCCACTGCGGCCAAGTCCACCGCGTCGCGCGCCACCGCGACGAAGGCTCCGGCGAAGACCGCGGCGAAGGCCACTGCGGCCAAGTCCACCGCGTCGCGCACCACCGCGACGAAGGCGACTCCGGCCAAGACCGCCGCCAAGGCCACCACGGCGACGAAGACCGCCGCCACGAAGGCCGCGACGACGAAGGCCACCACCCGGGTGGCGGCCACCAAGGCGACCGCGGCGAAGACCGCCGCCACCAAGGCCACGGCCAAGACCGCTCCGGCCAAGGCCACCGCCAAGGCGTCTCCCGCGAAGGCCACGAAGTCGGCTGCCACCAAGACGACTCCGGCCAAGACGGCTGCCACCAAGACGGCCGCCGCCACGGCGACCAAGGCTCCGGCCAAGACCGCGACCGCCAAGGCTGCCCCGGCGAAGGCGGCCACCGCGTCGAAGTCGGCGGGCAAGAAGGCCAAGCCGGCCGGCAAGAAGAAGAAGTAGGAACTGTTCGACCGGGTTGCCGGCCGCGGGACCAACGAGACGTCGCGGGGAAGCGACGTTCTCCCAGGCCCCGCGGCCGGCCCCGGCGGTTAGGGGTTGCTCCCGGGGCGGATCGTCGGCAGGTAGTCGGCCTGCACCAGCCGCTCACCCGAGAAGTGCAGCACCCACGCACTGCCCTTGCGGCTCCGCACCGAACCGCGCCGATGGGCCACCGGATTGCTGTCGACGATCGCGTCGTCGGCCTCGGCCAACTCGGTGATGACGCCGGGGATCAGACCACCCTGGCTGCACACCGCCGAGACGTCGCCCTCCGCGGCGAGCGCCCGGAACCGCGCGACGACGGCGTCCGGATCGTCGAACGACTCCTCGTCGAACGCCGTCTCGGAAGTGACCTTCAGCCCGAGCGCCGACGCCAGCGGTTCGATCGTCTGCTGGCACCGCAGCTTCGTCGCCGACAGCACGCGCTCCGGGCGGAACCACGGCAGCAGATCCGCCAGCCACACTGCCTGCGCCTGCCCGCTGGGCTCCAGCGGACGATCGGCGTCGGGTCCGGTCCAGGTGTTCTTGTTCCCCGCCTTCGCGTGCCGGACGAGCAGCACGGTCGCGGTGATCTCCGGCAGCGCGGCGAACGTGCGGATCACGCCGGCGTCGTGCCCGTGCGTCATTCGCGTGGCCGCCTCCTCGGGCGGGAGCCAGGCCAGGCCGTCGACCTCTTCGTTGCGCGTGAACTCGCCTTCGGCGGCACGCATCGCCCAGTAGTCGACGGTCTTGGGCACCAGGCCCGGTGCGTCGGTGGTGCGGTGGCGACCGCGCGGCTCGACCAGGTAGGACGTCGACGGCAGGCGCGGGCCCACCACCGGCTGGAGGCCGGTCTCCTCGATCACCTCGCGGCAGGCGGCGGCCAGCACGTGTTCGCCCAGGTCGAGCTTGCCCTTGGGCAGCGACCAGTCGTCGTAGCGCGGCCGGTGGACGACGGCGAGCTCGACGCCGTCCACACCCTGCCGCCAGACGACGCCGCCGGCCGCGCGAACCGTCGCGTCGTCGTCGCTCATCCCCGTAGCCAGCCCGTCAGTTTCGGCCGATCGGTGCGCTCCCACACCGGCGCGAACCGTTCGCGCGACGCGTGCACCGCGGCCCGTTCCCGCTCGTACAGCCGCCCGCAGGTGATGACCAGTTCGGTGTCGTCGGAGTGGGCGAGCGCGATGTCCCGCCACTCGTCGGCCGCGATCGCCGCGTCCTGGTGCTCACCGAGTACCTCCTGCACCTCGGCGCAGGCCTTGGCCAGCCGGGTGGCCGGTGCACCGATCACCGGCGCGACGGCCTCGGACGCGTACCGCGAGCGCTTGGCGCGGATACGGGAGGCGTGCCAGGTGTCGTCCGGGTCCTCGAGCGTCAGCTTGCCCGCCTTCCGCGCCAGCTTGTCCCACACCGTCTCGACCATGGCGGGGAGCACCCAGACGGCTCGCTGGTCGGCGAGGTCGACGGTCTCCGGCGTGCGCACGGTCTCGATCAGCAGGTCCAGCAGGGCGGGGTAACGGTCCGAGCTCAAAGCGGCGTCCAGGTTTTTCAGCGCCTGCCGCTGCCGGTCGCCGAGGATCGAATCGATCCGGGTGACGACCGCGGGGTCCAGTGGCGCGAGTGGATCGGTGTCAGCGGTCGACCGTAGCCGGGCGCGGAGCACTTCGGCGTCCCGGGGGCCGCCGAGCGCCGCCGCCAGCCACCGCAGCTCCGCGTCGATCGGCGCTACCCACTCGTCGTCCACCAGCGGGCCGAACGTCCGCAGATCGCTGCGCAACCGCCGGCAGCAGACGCGGGCCTGGTGCACCGCGTCCTTCTCGTCGCGGCGGACCCGCACGTCGAAGTCGAGCAGCCGGCGCGCCGAACGACGCAGCACGAACGCGATCGCGTCCGCCGCCGACGAGTTCTCGTTGACCTCGCCCGCGACCGGGACGTCCGGCGGTGCGATGGCCCGGCGGCCGAGCGCACGCACCAGCTTCGGCGTCGTCGCTCCGGCGGCTGCACCTGCCTCCACCAGCACGGTCGACGCGGCGGCCATCGCCTTGTCGGCCTTCTTCCCGTCAGACTTCCGCTCGACCTCGATCTCGCGGAAACTCGTCCGGACGCCGGACCCGTCGGCCAGCAGCCCACGGCCCTCCGACACCTCGACGGTGTCGTCGACCAGTTCGGCCAGCGTGCTGTCCCCGGTGCGGATCAGGTACCGGTCACGGTCCGTGCGCAGCGTCGCCACCGCGACCAGCGGCGCGGTCCGCACCCACGCGGTGACCAGCGCGGTCAGCTCGAGCGGGGGAGTGTCGGCCGGGCCGTCGACAGCGATCTCCTCGCGGACGGTCGCCCCGGCCGCCGTGGCCCCCCGGGGAAGTTTCAAATGCCACGGCGGGCCGTCCTCGCCCGTGCGGTGCCGCAGCGTGATGCCGAGCCGGGCCAGCCGCAGGTCGGCGGTGTCGTAGTAGACCGCGGTCAGCACCTGGCGACCCTGGGCCTCGACCCGATCGCCCACCCCGGACAGGTCCGGGAGGGCGAACTTGCCATGGACGCCGAACTTCAGTTCTTCTTCGCGCAACAGGTGTCCCGCTTCCTCAGCCGATGATCCGGGTCAAAAGCGTTTCCTGGACGTCACGCAGCGGGCGGTCGGGGGACCCCTGCCGACGCGTCCACCCGCCGTCCGGTCCGAGCTCGAACGCGGACGCCGACGCGGCCAGCGAGGTGTCGAGCGTCGACCGGAGCGTGCGGCGCGCCTGCTCGTCGGTCACCCGGACCATGGCCTCGACGCGGCGGTCGAGGTTGCGGTGCATCATGTCGGCCGAGCCGATCCAGAACTCCTCGGCCTCCGTGCCGGGAGCCCCGTTGCCGAACCGGAGCACCCGCGAGTGCTCCAGGAACCGGCCGAGGATCGAGCGCACCCGGATGTTCTCCGAGAGCCCGGGGACGCCCGGCCGCAGCGCGCAGATGCCACGGATGATCAGGTCGACGCGGACACCGGCGCGCGAGGCCCGGTACAGCGCGTCGATGATGCCCTCGTCGACGATCGAGTTGGCCTTGAGCTGTATCAGGCCGGGGCGACCGGCCTTCACGTGTTCGATCTCGCGGTCGAGGCGCTCGACGATGCCGCGGCGGACGCCGTACGGCGCCACCATCAGCGTCCGGTAGTCGGTCTGGCGCGAGTACCCGGTGAGGACGTTGAACAGGTCGGTCAGGTCACGGCCCACGTCGGGGTCGGCAGTGAACAGGCCCAGGTCCTCGTAGAGGCGCGCGGTCTTCGGGTTGTAGTTGCCGGTGCCGATGTGCGCGTAGCGGCGAATGCGGCCGTTCTCGTTGCGCACGACCAGCGACGTCTTGCAGTGCGTCTTCAGGCCCACCAGGCCGTAGACGACGTGGCAGCCCGCACGCTCCAGCGCCTTCGCCCAGGAGATGTTGGCCTGCTCGTCGAAGCGCGCCTTGATCTCGACCAGGACGACGACCTGCTTGCCGGCGCTGGCCGCGTCGATCAGCGCGTCGACGATCGGCGAGTCACCGGAGGTGCGGTAGAGCGTCTGCTTGATCGCCAGCACGTTCGGGTCGACGGCGGCCTGCTCGATGAAGCGCTGCACGCTCGTCGCGAACGAGTGGTACGGGTGGTGCACCAGCACGTCGCCCTCGCGCAGCGTCGCGAACACGCTGCGCGGCGTCTCGCCCTCGGAGAACCGCGGGTGGGTGGCGGGCACGAACGGCTCGTACTTGAGCTCCGGTCGGTCGACGGCCGCCAGCGCGAACAGCCCGGAGAGGTCGAGGATCCCCGGGACGCGCAGGACGTCCTGCTCGGCCACGTCGAGCTCGCGGACGAGCAGTTCGAGCACGTGCTCGCTGACGTTCGCCGCCACCTCGAGCCGAACGACCGGCCCGAACCGGCGGCGGGCCAGTTCGCGCTCGAGGGCCTGCAGGAGGTCCTCGTCGCGGTCCTCCTCGACCTCCAGGTCGGCGTTGCGGGTGACGCGGAACAGGTGGTGCTCGACGACCTGCATGCCGGGGAAGAGCTGGCTCAGGTGGACCGCGATGAGGTCCTCGACCGGGAGGAAACCGCCCTCCACGGCGACGAACCGCGGCACGTTGTCGGGCACCTTGACGCGGGCGAAGCGCTCCGAGCCCTGGCCGCTCTCCGGGTCGCGGACCACCACCGCGAGGTTGAGCGAGAGGCCGCTGATGTACGGGAACGGGTGCGCGGGGTCGACGGCCAGCGGGGTGAGGACCGGGAAGATCAGCTCGCGGAAGAACCGGTGCAGGCGGTGCTGCTCGTCGTCGGAGAGCTCGGCCCAGTGCAGGATCTTGACGCCGGTGGCTTCCAGCGCGGGCTGGACGTCATCGGAGAAGCAGCGGGCGTGGCGTTCGACCAGCTCAGCGCCGCGCTGGGCGATCAGCGCGAGCTGGTCGCCGGTGGAGAGACCGTCCACCGAGCGGACGGAGAGGCCGGTGGAGCGGCGGCGCTTCAGGCCCGCGACCCGGACCATGTAGAACTCGTCGAGGTTCGACGCGAAGATCGCGAGGAACTTGGCGCGCTCGAGCAGCGGCACCGTGACGTCCTCGGCGAGCGCGAGCACGCGGGCGTTGAAGTCGAGCCACGAGAGCTCGCGGTTGAGGAACCGCCCCTCCGGGAGCGGCTGGTCCTCCAGCGGGACGTCGTCCTCCTCGAGCTGTTCGACCTCTTCGATCAGCTCCTCGGTGGAGACCGGAGCCGCTTCACCGGCGGCGTCGGCCACCGGGATGCCGAGCTCGTCCACCTCGTCGCTGTCGTCGACCGACTCCACGCCCGCCGTGGTCGCAGCCCCGGCGACCGCCGCCGCGTCCGCCGCATCCGCCGAGGTGACGGCGTCGACCTCCGCCGTGGTCCCAGCGCCGGCGTCCGCCGAGGCCGCGGTGGCGGGGGGCTCGGGCTGGCCCTCCGCTGCGGCGTCCGCGACCTTCGGGTCCACCGGGGCGACCGGGGTCGTCGGCGTCCGGAGCGGGCCGTCCTCCACCGGTGCCTCGACGGGTTCCACGACGGCGGTGGAGCCGTTGCGCTCGGCAGCGCTCACCGGGGCACCCACGGTGGCGTCCTCCGGTTTGACGTTGCCCCGGGTACGGCCGATGAATCGGCCGCTTGCATCCCGGGTGCGGATGGCTCGTTCAGTGCTGCCACCGGTGTTCGCGGTGCTGTCAGTCGTGGCGCTCACGGTCCCATCCTTCCCGCCGTCGGGTAGTTCCTGTCCAGAAATCCTGATCTGACGTCACATGCACAACGTGCGAACGTGAGTCAGCCGAGGCTGGTGAACGTGACGATCGTTACCAGCGAGACCGCGCCCGACGCGTCCCGTTCCAGCCGGACGCGCTGACCGGGCCGCAACAACCGGAGCCCACCGGCGGCGAACGCTGCCGCGTCGAACGGGACGTCGCTGCCGTCGTCGAGCAGGACGCTGCCCTCGTGCGTCTCCGGAGCAAAGAGCCTCACGGTGCCCTGGACGCTCGTCACGCAGTTCACTCTAGGCCCCGGCCTGCGGAATTCAGCAGGCGCAGCGCATCGGATCGAAGAGCGCGGCCGTCCGCGGCCCGAGCCCGAGCGATCGGGCCGCGTCGAGGTCGGTCGCGGTGTCCACGTCCTGCCGGAGCGAAATCCCGACCTCCCCGGTTGCCGCCAGGTCCACCGCGCCGCCGCGGGCGTGCAGCAGCGCCGACCCCGGTCCGTAGTCGGGCTCCAGCGGCACGCCCCGGGGCGCGGCGAGCAGCGTGGTGCCGGTCCCGGCGACGTCGGGCACGAACCCGCGGGCACCCAGCCGCTCGACGGCACGCAGCACGACGTCGAGCTGTGTGCTTTTCAAGGCGGGAAGGTCCGCACCCAGCGTGGCCGTACCGCGGCCGCCGCGCCCGTCCGCGCCGCTGAGCAGGGCAGCCATCGCCGCACCGTGCCGCAGCGCGGGGTTGAGACCCGAGCGCGGCGCGTCGGGAACGCAGACCGCTCCGAGCGCGCTCAGCGCCGCGACCGCGACGCGGTCGTCGGTCACCACCACGACGCGGTCGACGGCCGGCGTGGCCAGCACGGCCGCGACGGTGTCCAGGGCCATCGCGAGGGCGACGTCGGCGTGCCAGTCGTCGGGCTCGTCCGGCGGGTCGAGCGCACCCAGCGGATCCGGACCGCTGGCGGTGTAGGTGAACAGCGCGGCGGACGCGGGCAGCGTCGCGCGCAGCCGGCTCTTCGCCTGCCCCAGCCGCTTGACCGGCGTAACGATCGACCATCCCGTCACGTCTCTATCCTCACACTGTTCAAGCGCGTTTCTTCCACCCAGCGGCGTAGGGTGAGGTTTCCTGCAGGTTGGGGCCCGCCGGACCCCCGTACGGCGAGGAGGCGGCACCGCGGTGCGCCGGGGATTCTGGCTTCGGTTCGCAGAGTTCATCCTGCGTCCGCTGTTGAACGTTTTCACCAAGCGGACCTGGCGCGGATGGGAGAACGTTCCCGTCAGCGGGCCGGCGATCTTCGTCGCGAACCACACCTCGATGGCGGATCCGCTCGTCATCGCGCACTTCCTCTACGACCGTCCCCGCGAGATGCGGGTGCTGGTGAAGTCGAGCTTGTTCTCCGTTCCGCTGGTCGGCACCGTGCTGCGGTCGTCCGGTCAGATTCCGGTCCACCGGGCCACCCGCACCGCGGGGGACGCGCTACGCACCGCCGCGGCCCGTATCCGCGCGGGGGAAGCCCCGCTCATCTACCCGGAGGGCACCGTTACCCGCGACCCCGATCTCTGGCCCATGCAGGGCAAAACCGGAGCCGCCCGGCTGTTCCTCGACACCGGTGCGCCGGTGATCCCGATCGTGCAGTGGGGTGCGCACAACCTGCACGACTACCGCACCGGCAAGGTGCGCCTGCGTCCGCGCACGCCGGTCACGGTGTCGGCGGGGGCGCCCATCGATCTGTCTGCCTTCGTCGGTTCGCCGCCCACCGGCGTGGTCCTCAAAGAGATGACCGACGTGATCATGCGGCGGCTGCGCGACGACCTGGCCGAACTCCGCGGCGAGCCGGCGCCGACCGGCCCGCTCCACGTGTCCGACGAGAAACCGCGAGGGCTGGCGTCGTGAGTGGTTCTGACACCGTGCGCGCCGCGGTACTGGGTGCGGGTTCGTGGGGCACGGCGTACGCCAAGGTGCTGGCCGACGCGGGGTGCGAGGTCGTGCTCTGGGCTCGCCGCCCCGAGCTGGCCGAGGCGATCAACGCCCGGCGCGAGAACGGCGACTACCTGCCGGGCGTCCGCCTGCCCGACCGGTTGAGCGCCACCGCCGACCACGACCGGGCGCTCGACGGCGCCGACCTGGTGATCCTCGCGGTGCCGTCGCAGACGATGCGCGCGAACCTGGAGCGGTGGGCCGACGCGCTGGGCGGCGACGCAACGCTGGTCAGCCTCGCGAAGGGCGTCGAGCTCGGCACGCACAAGCGGATGACCGAGGTGATCGTCGAGGTCACCGGTGTCCCGGCCGACCGGGTCGCGGTCGTGTCGGGGCCGAACCTGGCCAAGGAGATCGCGTCCGAGCAGCCGGCCGCCACCGTGGTCGCCGCCACCGACCCGGCGCGGGCCGAGCTCCTGCAGCGTGCTTCCACCACGTCCTACCTGCGGGTCTACACGAACACCGACGTCGTGGGCGTCGAGCTGGGCGGGGCGGTCAAGAACGTGATCGCGCTGGCTTGCGGCATGGCCGAGGGCATGGGCTTCGGCGACAACACCAAAGCCTCACTGATGACGCGGGGCCTGGCCGAGACCGCGCGGCTGGGCGTGGCGCTGGGCGCCGACCCGATGACGTTCGCGGGGCTGGCCGGCATCGGTGACCTGGTCGCCACGTGCACGTCGCCGCTGTCGCGGAACCGGACGTTCGGCGAGCGGCTGGGCCGGGGCGAGACGCTCGAGCAGGCGATCGCGCACATCCGGCAGACCGCCGAGGGCGTGAAGTCGTGCCTGTCGATCCTCGAGCTCGCCGCCGTCGCGGGCATCGAGATGCCGATCACCGAGCAGGTCGTGCAGGTGTGCCACGAGGGCATCGCGCCGAGCGTCGCGATGAAGTACCTGATGCGGCGGGAGCCGAAGCCGGAGCACCGCTCGTGACCGGCGACGGCACCACCGCGTCGCACGCGGGGGAGCGACCCCCGGTTCCCGGCGAGCCGCACCGACCGGGCCCCGTGCTCTCGTCGGTGTTCCACCTGCCGGGCGCCTCCGACTCCTACGGCCGCACCGACAACCCCACCTTCCGTGACCTCGAGCGGGCGCTGGGTGAGCTGGAGGGTGGCGGGGTCTACGTCACGTCGTTCTCCTCGGGGATGGCGGCGATCTCGGCGGTCCTGTTCGGAACGCTGAAGGCCGGCGACACGGTCGTGATCCCGTCCGACGGCTACTACGCGACCCGTCCGCTGGCCGCCGACCGGTTGGCCGCGTTCGGCGTCACCGTGCGTGAGGCGCCGACCACGGGCCCGTACGACCTCGAGGGCGCGAAGTTGGTGCTGCTGGAGACGCCCAGCAACCCCGGCATGGACGTGTGCGACCTCGCCGCCGTCTGCGCCGAGGCCCACGCGGCGGGTGCGCTCGTCGCGGTCGACAACACCACGGCGACGCCACTGGGTCAGCGTCCGCTCGACCTCGGTGCCGACTTCGTCGTGGCCAGCGACACCAAGGCGCTCTCCGGGCACGGTGACCTGCTGATCGGCCACGTCAGCACCCGGGACGAGGCCCTGGCCGCGACCGTGCGTCAGTGGCGCACCTGGACGGGTGCGATTCCTGGTCCGTTCGAGGCCTGGCTGGCGCTGCGGTCGCTGGCGACGCTGGATCTGCGCTTGGAACGGCAGGCGGCGAACGCGCTGGCGGTGGCGTCGTTCCTGACGACCCGCCCCGAGGTGATCTCCGTGCGCTACCCCGGGCTGCCGAACGACCCCGCCTACCCCGTGGCCAGCAAGCAGATGCGCCGGTTCGGCGGCGTGCTGTCCGCGGTGCTCCCGGACGCGGCGTTCGTCCAGCGGATGCTGTCGATGTCACGCCTGGCGTCGGCGGTGACGAGCTTCGGGGACGTGCGCACGGGTATCGACCGACGGGCGCAGTGGGGCGGCGACGTCGTTCCGGAAGGGTTTGTCCGGATCTCTTGTGGAATCGAAGATCCCGAGGACCTGGTGGCGGACCTCACCGCCGCCCTCGGCGGATAACGCGGGGTAGGCCAGGAGGACTGAATTCCGACTTCAGGGCGGGCGGGCGGGGGGTGTAGGGCCGGATGTAGGGTCTGGCCCGTGACGAGCGATCCCACCCCCGGGTCGAAGAGACTCCGCGTCGCCGTGATCTTCGGCGGACGCAGCACCGAGCACGCCATCTCCTGTGTCAGCGGGGGCGCCGTGCTGGCGGGCCTCGACCGGGACGAGTTCGACGTGATCCCGGTGGGCATCACGGCGGAAGGGCGCTGGGTCCTCGCGCCCGACGACCCGGCGCTGCTGCGTGCCGTCGGCCGTGAGCTGCCGACGGTCAAGGACGGCACCGAGGTGGTCCTGCCTGGCGACCCGACCCGCGGCGGACTGGTGGTCTCGTCACCGGCCGAGGGCGTGGGCGCGCTGGAAGGTGTGGACGTCGTCTTCCCGGTGCTGCACGGCCCCTACGGCGAGGACGGCACGATCCAGGGCCTGCTCGAGATGGCGGGGCTGCCCTACGTCGGGTCGGGGGTGTTCGCCTCGGCCGCGGCGATGGACAAGGAGTACACGAAGAAGCTGCTCGCGGCCGAGGGGCTCGCGGTCGGTGACTACGTGGTGCTGCGGGACGGCGCGACGCTGTCGTTCGAGCAGCGCGAGCACCTCGGTCTGCCGGTGTTCGTGAAGCCGGCGCGTGCCGGGTCGAGCATCGGCATCACCCGCGTCACCGACTGGTCGCAGTTCGACCAGGCCGTGGAGATGGCCCGTGCCGTCGACCCGAAGGTGCTGGTCGAGGCCGCCGTCGTGGGCCGCGAGGTCGAGTGCGGCGTGCTGGAAGGTGAGCACGGCGGCGCGCCGGAGGCGTCGCTGCCGGCGGAGATCCGCCTGGTCAGCCCCGACCACGACTGGTACGACTTCGAGGCCAAGTACCTCGACGACGCGTGCGAGTTCGACATCCCCGCTGTTCTTCCCGAGGGCGTCTCCGAGCGGCTGCGCGAGGCGGCCGGCCGGGCGTTCACCGCGCTGGGCTGCGCCGGCCTGGCCCGCGTCGACTTCTTCGTGACGCCCGACGGCGGGTTGGTCGTCAACGAGGTCAACACGATGCCGGGCTTCACCCCGATCTCGATGTTCCCCCGCATGTGGGCGGCCACCGGGCTGCCTTTCGACGAGCTGGTCGGGCGGTTGGTGCGCACCGCGGTCGCCCGTGGCTCCGGTCTGCGCTGACCGCCGGGCGCCCGCCGACCGGCGGGCGCCGCTTCCGGCGTCAGCCCGCGGCCGGCACCGAGTCGAGGATCGGCTTCGACAGCGGCCGCAGCAGCGAGCCGGGGCGTCCGACGTTGTAGGGCGCCGGAAGCCGCACGTCCACCGCGGTGCTCAGGTTGAGCGCTCGCAGGAACGTCACCTCGTCGCCTTCGGTGACCAGCCAGGACACCCCGTCGACGGCGAGCACCTGACCGGTGCTGCCGGCCGTGGTCGCGGGCGGGCCGACGCCGCAGCGCAGCACGATCGCCGGGTCACCCCAGGCCGCCGCGCGCTCGGACGCGGACGGCGGCTCCACCGGCCGGCTGTCGTGCTCGTCGAGCGTCACCGGCAGGTTCGCCAGCAGCGCACGGCAGACGGTCTCGGTCTTGGCGTCGATCGTCGACGGCTTGTTGTTGACCGACAGGTCGACGGCGACCGGTCCGGTCTCCGGGGCCTTCGGATCGTCGTCGGCGAACCCGCCGGCCCACCAGAACCAGCCGAGGCCGACCAGTACCGCGAGCGGGACCGCCACCAGCGTCGCGGTGATCGAGGCGCGGATGCGCTCGGTCCTGGTCGCCGCTCGCGGCTCGGGGGTCATGGTTTCCGTGGGCACTGTGGGCACGGTCAGAGGTGGACGACCGAGCAGGTCAGCGTCCGGGTGATGCCCGTGACGCTCTGCACCTTGCTGACTACCAGCGAGCCGAGCTCGTCGACGGTCTCGGCCTGGGTGAGCACGATGACGTCGTACGGACCGGTCACCGCGTCGACCTGGACGACGCCGGGAAGGTCGCTGACCGTAGCGGCAACATCCCGGGCCTTGCCGACCTCGGTCTGGATGAGGATGTATGCCTGGACCACGGACACGCTCCCTGTAACGCCATTCGACACCGTCCGTACCGGAACGACGGATGGTAGGACGGATGCACGCTACCGCAGGCCGTGGCAGCTCAGAGCGGGGGCAGGGGAGGAGAGAGCGGCGTGACGGTGTCGGACATCGGGGAGCTCGGTCTGCTGGAGCGGGTGTTCCCGCGGCTGCCGCAGAGTCGGGACACGGTGGTGGGGCCCGGCGACGACGCGGCGCTGCTGACCGTCCAGGGCGGTCGCGTGGTCGCCACTACCGACATGCTGGTCGAGGGCCGCCACTTCCGGCAGGACTGGTCGAGCCCAAGTGACATCGGCCGGAAGGCGGCCGCGCAGAACCTCGCCGACGTCGCCGCGATGGGCGGCGTGGGCACCGCGCTGCTGATCGCGCTCGCGCTGCCCGCTGACACCGAACTGAGCTGGGTGGAGGCGTTCTACGACGGCCTGCGTGCGGAGTGCGAGCCGGTCGGCGCCGGTGTGATCGGTGGTGACCTGGTGCGCTCCGAACACGGCATCACGATCGCGGTGACCGCGCTGGGATCGATGGGGGGCCGCGAGCCGGTCACCCGCGCCGGGGCGAAGCCGGGTGACGTCGTGGCGATCGCCGGACGGGTCGGCTGGTCGGCCGCCGGGCTGGCGGTGCTCTCGCGCGGTTTCCGGACGCCCAGGGCCCTCGTCGACGCCCACCGCTTCCCGTCGGTGCCCTACGCGGCCGGTCCGGTCGCCGCCGGGCTGGGCGCCACGGCGATGACCGACGTGTCCGACGGCCTCGTCGCGGATCTGCGGTCGATCGCCGTCGCCAGCGGCGTCTCGATCGAGATCACCACCGACGTGCTCGAGGTGACCCCGCAGATGCGTGACGCGGCCGCTGCGTTGGGTGTCGATCCGGTGCGTTGGCTCCTGGATGGGGGCGAGGACCACGCATTGCTCGCAACTTTTCCGGCTGGAATCGAAATTCCTGAGCCGTGGCTGACGCTCGGCCGGGTGGTGCGGGGTCGCGGCGTCTACGTCAACGGGCAACCCAGCGATGACCAGGGATTCGACCACTTCCGCTGACCCCAGGGTGAGCTTCGTCTCAGGCAACCGCTATGGTCGCCGATGGGTGATTTGGGCCGAATGGCCGTAGCGGCTTCAGGGCGGCGTGCGCCGGTTCCGGCGTTTCGTCCACCCGTTCGGAGGCTAACCCGCCTCCAGCGAGCCGATACCTCCAGCGGGTCGACGTAGTGACGAGGGGCAGGGCGGATTTGTGAAGGCGACCGAGACCTCTCTTGTTTCCGACCCCCCACTCGTCCTCGACGGGCGGTACGAAATCGAAGAGCGTCTCGGCGGCGGTGGAGCCTCGGACGTCTACCGGGCGAAGGATCTCCGGCTCGGCCGCTCGGTCGCGGTGAAGATGTTCCGCACCCGCGCCGGCGCCCACTCCGACCGGCGATGCGGTGACGAAGCCCGCTTGCTGGCCGCGCTGAACCACACCGGACTCGTCGCGCTCTACGACGTCGGCTGGCACGACGACCGCGAGTACCTGGTCATGCAGCTGGTGGAAGGCCGCACGCTGGGTCGCCGCATCGCGGCCGGTGCGTTGCCGCCGCGGGACGTCGTCCGGGTGGGTGCGGTGCTCTCCGACGTCCTGCACCACGTGCACGCCCGGGGCATCGTCCACCGTGACGTGAAGCCGTCCAACGTCCTCTGTGCCGACGAGGGCTCGGTGTTCCTCGCGGATTTCGGCATCTCCCATCCCACCGGCGCGGAGGAGACCGACTGCTCGGGCGTGGTGGTCGGAACAGCTCCGTACCTGGCGCCCGAGCAGGTACAGGGCGGACGGGTCGGGCCACCCTGCGACGTGTACGCCCTCGGCCTGGTGCTGCTGGAGTGCCTCACCGGCAAGCGTGAGTACCCGGGTGGGCAGCTGGAGGCCGCGATGGCCCGGCTGCACCGCGAGCCGGTGGTTCCCGATCACACGCCCGCGCCGCTGGGACGGCTGATCCGCTCGATGACCGCGCTCGACCCGAGCCGGCGCCCGACCGCACTGCAGTGCCGGAAGCTGCTGGCCGTGCACGACCCGCAGATGGCCGCGTCGATCGAACGTCCGGCGTTCATGATGGCACCGGCTGCGCCGGACTCCTCGGAGCTGCCCACCGCTGAGGTCGTCGTCGCGTCCGTGTCCGAAGAGATCGTGATCGACGACGTCGAGCAGCCTGACGAGGACGTCGAGACCGGGCAGCTGGAGGAATCGGCAGCGTACCGACGCGGTACCGGTGCGCACCGCCGTCGGCGCGGACCCGGCCTCTGGTCGCCGCGGAGCCGTACCGCCGCGACGGAGGCCCGCGCGAGCTGACTGTGGCACCGTGGAGGACGTGACTTCTGCTGCCACTGGGGTCGCACTGCGACCGTCCGCGTACGACTCACCCGAAGCCATTCCGCTGATCGCCGCGCTCCAGGACGAGTACCGGGTGCGTTACGGCGGCCCCGACGAGACGCCGGTCGATCCCGCCGAGTTCGCGCCCCCGCGAGGGCGGTTCGTCGTCGCCTGGCTCGGTGACGAGCCGGTCGGCTGCGGTGGCTGGCGCGACGACGCCGCCGATCCGGGGCGCACCGCGGAGGTCAAGCGCATGTTCGTCTCGGGCGCGGCCCGGCGTCGCGGCGTCGCGCGGTTACTCCTGGCCGAGTTGGAGCAGTCGGCGGCGGCCGCGGGGTACGCGCGGATGATCCTGGAGTCCGGGGACCAGCAGCCGGAAGCGACGGCGCTGTACGGGGCAGCGGGATACGTGCCGACGGCGCCGTTCGGGCTGTACGCCGACGCGGACGGCTCGATCCACCTGGAGAAGGACCTGACACGACGATGACGCGCGGCCCACTGGGCCACGCGTCATCGGTACAGCTGGGTGCGTCGGGGCGTCAGCCCCGGACGACCTTGCCGGCCTTGATGCAGGAGGTGCAGACCTGCTTGCGCACGGTCGTGCCGCCACCCGCCGGGACCCGAACGGTCTGGATGTTCGGGTTCCACCGGCGGTGGGTGCGCCGGTGGGAGTGCGAGACCGACATGCCGAAGCCCGGCCCCTTGCCACAGACGTCGCACACGCTCGCCACGGAAACACTCCTGCACTAGATGGTCACGATGCCGCCGCGCTGCGGTGAGCACGGGGATACGCCCGCGAAATCGCGGGACACCGGAACAGCCTACCTACTCGGTTGAGCGGCGCCAAACCGGCCGGGGTCGCCGGGGGTCCGGCTGCCCTGATGGGCCACCATACGAAGGCGAGACCAACCCCGGAGGGTGCTGCGTGCGCGACCGCCTCGACGCCGACTCGGTGCGGCGCTGGTGCATCGGCACGCTGGCGGCGCTGCGCCGCAACCGCCAGGAGATCGACGCCCTCAACGTCTTCCCGGTGGCCGACTCCGACACCGGCACGAACCTCGTCCTGACCCTCCAGGCCGCCGTCGAGACGCTGGACGGCGACACCGCACGGGACGTGTGGGGCGCGATGGCGCGGGGAGCCCTGCTGGGCGCACGGGGCAACTCCGGGATGATCCTGTCGCAGCTGCTGGCCGGTGCCGCCGACGCGCTGCCGGTCGGCACACCGGTGCGGGGACGCGCGCTCGCGGCGGCGCTGGAGGCGGCGGTCGCCGCCGGGTACGCGGCGGTCGTCGAGCCGGTCGAGGGCACGGTGCTGTCGGTGGCGGGTGCCGCCGCGCGGGGCGCGGTGGCCGCTGACTCCGACGACCTCGCCGCTGTCAGTTCCGCCGCGCTGCGCGCGGCCCGGCTCGCGCTGGAGGACACCCCCGCGCAACTCGCGGCGCTCGGCCTGCCCGACGTGGTCGACGCCGGTGGGCGCGGCCTGGTCGTGATGCTCGACGTGCTGGACGCGGTGGTGCGGGGTGCGGCGATCGACTACTCGAGCCCGCCCGCCCACGGGCCACTGCCGGTCACCGGGAAGCAGGAGGGGTGGGAGGTCCAGTACCTCCTGGACGTGGCCGGTGACGCCGACGTGCTGATCGCGGGCCTGCGGTCGCGGCTGGCCGCGGTGGGGGATTCGGTGGTCGTGGCCTGCGCGGACCCCCGGGCCGGGGTCTGGACCGTGCACGTGCACGCCGACGACATCGGGGCCGCGCTGGAGGCCGGGCTGCTCGCCGGGCGCCCGCACCGGGTCGTCGTCACGCCGCTGATGGTCGATCCGGACAAAACCGTCCAACCTTCGAGTCCAGCGTACGACCGGGTCGTGGTGGCGATCGTCCCCGGTGCGGGGCTCGCGCAGTTGTTCGCGGCGGCCGGGGCGGTGCCCGTGGCGGACGTCGACGCGCTGGTGGACACGGTGGAGCGCACCGGGGCGTCCGAGGTGGTGCTGCTGCCGAACGACGGGGCGCACGCCGCCGCGGCTGCGGCCGCCGCGAGGGCGGCCGGTCCGGGGCGGACCGTTTCGGTGCTGCACACCCGCTCGCCGGTGCAGGGCATCGCGGCGCTGGCGGTGGCCGCCGCCGGTCGGCCGTTCCGGGACGACGTCGTCGCGATGGCGGAGGCGGCGGCCGCGACCCGGTCGGCGGAGGTGGTGGTCGCCGATCGGGCGGGGCTGACGGTCGTCGGTCCGTGCGACGTCGGTGACGTTCTCGCGCTGGTCGACGGCGACGTCGTGGCGATCGGTGCGGACGTGGCCGGCGTGGCACGCGACCTGCTGGATCGCCTCCTCAACGCCGGCGGCGAGCTGGTCACGCTGGTAACCGGCGCCGAAGCACCCCCCGGGCTCGGCGACGCGCTGAACGCCCACCTGCACACCCGCTGGCCGTTCTGCGAGGTGCATCTCCTGGATGGTGGCCAGCCCCGCTCCGCCCTGCTGATCGGCGTCGAGTAGCCCGCGCCCCCACCCGGGCGCCCACATCCACCCCGCGCCCCGCGGGGTGGATTTGTCGTAGGAGGGTGGTAGGAGTTGAGCGCCCGGGCCCGTCCGTCGCCCGGGGCGACCGACAGCCGGAGAGGTGACCCCTCGGTGCAGCCCACCCTCGCTTCGCCGTTGCGCGACGCGGTCGGAGACAAGACCGCGAAGGCGCTGATCGAGAAGCTCGACCTGCACACGGTCGGCGACCTGCTGCACCACTACCCCCGCCGGTACGCCGAACGCGGTGAGGTCTCCGACCTGGGTGCCCTCGAGATCGGCGAGCACGTCACGGTGGCCGCCAAGATCGACAAGATCACCGTGCGCCCGATGCGCCAGAAACCCCGCAGCAAGATGCTCGAGGTCACCGTCACCGACGGCCGCCGTTACCTGCAGCTGACGTTCTTCAACCAGGCCTGGCGCGAACGCCAGCTGACGATCGGCCGCTGGGGCCTGTTCTCCGGCAAGGTCGGCCAGTTCCGCGACAAGCTGCAGCTCAACCAGCCCGACTACCAGCTCCTCGCCGAGCCCGGCGAACTCGCCGACAGCCAGGGCAGCGACGTGCTGGCCGAGTTCGCCAACGCGCTGATACCGGTCTACCCGGCCGCGGCGAACGTGCCCACCTGGACGATCGCCCGCGCGGTCCGCGCCACGCTCGACATCCTCGCCGACGTCGACGACCCGATGCCGGAGGCCATCCGGCGCCGGCGTCACCTGCCCGACCTGGACGGCGCGTTGCGCGCGATCCACCAACCGGCGTCCAAGGAAGACCTCTACCGGGCGAAGTACCGCCTCAAGTGGGATGAAGCGTTCGGGTTGCAGGCCACACTGGCCCAGCGCCGCCTGGCCGCCGCCGCGCGTCCGGCCACGGCCCGGCCCCCGCGCCTCGGTGGTCTGCTCGAGGCGTTCGACGCCGCGCTGCCGTTCGCACTCACCGAGGGCCAGGCCCGCATCGGCGACGAGATCGCCGACGACCTGGCCGCCGAACACCCCATGCACCGGCTGCTCCAGGGCGAGGTCGGCTCCGGGAAGACGGTCGTGGCGATCCGGGCGATGCTCCAGATCGTCGATTCCGGAGGCCAGGCCGCCCTGCTCGCGCCCACCGAGGTGCTGGCCGCGCAGCACGCCCGCTCGATCAGGGCGATGCTCGGCCCGATGGCCCGCGCCGGCGAGCTCGACGCCGCCGAGACCGCCACCCGGGTGGCGCTGCTCACCGGTTCGCTGGCCGCGGCCCCCCGCCGGGCCGCGCTCGCGGAGGCCGCCGACGGCTCCGCCGGGATCGTCGTCGGCACGCACGCGCTGCTCTCCGAGGGCGTCGAGTTCGCCGACCTCGGTCTGGTCGTCGTCGACGAGCAGCACCGGTTCGGCGTCGAGCAGCGGGACGCGCTGCGCGCCAAGGGCGGCGAGACGCCACCGCACGTGCTGGTCATGACCGCGACACCGATCCCGCGCACGGTCGCGATGACGGTCTTCGGTGACCTGGAGACTTCGGCGCTCACCCAGCTGCCCAGCGGTCGGTCGCCGATCGCCACCTCGGTGGTGCCGGTCGCGGAGAAGCCGGGATGGCTGGCGCGCGCCTGGCAGCGGGTGAACGAGGAGGTCGCGGCCGGCCACCAGGCGTACATCGTCTGCCCGCGCATCGGGGAGGCGACGGCCGAGGAGGAAGACGAGCTCGACGGCGCCGACGACCCGAACCTCGAGCCGCCGCCCGAGGACGAGGGAACCGCGAAGCGGCCGCCGCTCGCGGTGCTCGAAGTGGCGCCGAAGCTCGCCGAGGGTCCGCTGACCGATCTGCGGATCGGCATCCTGCACGGCAAGCTGCCGCCCGACGAGAAGGACGCGGTGATGAGCGATTTCGCCGCGCACCGGCTCGACGTCCTGGTGGCCACCACCGTCATCGAGGTCGGCGTCGACGTCCCGAACTCCACCGCGATGGTGATCATGGACGCCGACCGTTTCGGCGTCAGCCAGCTGCACCAGCTGCGCGGACGCGTCGGCCGGGGGAGCGCGGCCGGGCTGTGCCTCCTGGTCACCGACGCCCCGGCCGGTACGAAGGCCCGCGAGCGCCTGGACGCGGTGGCGAGCACCACCGACGGTTTCGAGCTGGCCCAGCTCGACCTCGAACAGCGCCGGGAAGGCGATGTCCTCGGCGTCGCGCAGTCCGGACGCCGCTCGCGGCTCAAGCTGCTCTCGCTGATCCAGGACGAGGACGTGATCAAGGACGCCCGCACCGAGGCCACCACGCTGGTCAGCGAGGACCCGGAGCTGCGCGCCCACCCGGGCCTCGCCGCGGCCGTCGACGCCCTGGTCGACCCCGACGCAGCCGACTACCTCGAGAAGACATGACCGAGCGCTTGCGCGAGGTCCGGCGAGCAGAGTCCGCCTCGGGTCATGACGGCGCCGACCGTAGGGAGGCGCCGTCATGACCCGGATCGTGGCGGGCGCGGCCGGGGGGCGTCGGATCGACGTCCCGCCGGGGCGGGGTACCCGGCCGACGTCGGACCGGGCGCGGGAGGCGATGTTCAGCGCGGTGCAGGCGGCGCTCGGGCTGGAGGGCGCCGCGGTCCTCGACCTGTACGCCGGATCCGGCGCGGTCGGGTTCGAGGCGCTGTCGCGGGGAGCCGCCCACGCGGTGCTCGTCGAGTCCGATCCGAAGGCCGTGCGGACGCTCCGCGCGAACGCCGCGGCGCTGAAACTGCCCGGTGCGGAGATCTGGTCCGGCCCGGTCGAGCGGTTCGCCGCTGCACCCGCTACGCGCCAATTCGACCTGGTTTTCGCGGATCCGCCCTATGCGCTGTCCGCAGCGGCGCTGACCAGCGTGCTCACCGATCTCGAAACCTCTGGTTGGCTCGGTTCAGACGCGCTGGTCATCGTCGAGCGCGCCACCCGCGACGAGGCCTGGGTGTGGTCGAAACCACTGGTCGCGGTGCGTGAGCGCCGTTACGGCGAGGGAACGCTTTGGTACGGTCGCCGTTCGTGAGACGCGCTGTGTGTCCTGGATCTTTCGACCCGGTGACGAATGGTCATCTCGACATCATCGGACGGGCGAGTCGCCTCTACGACGAGGTCGTGGCGGCGGTTCTGATCAATCCGCGCAAGGCCGGTCTGTTCACGGTGGACGAGCGCATCGAGTTGCTCGAGGAGGTGACCGCCTCCTACGGCAACGTCCGCGTGGACACGTTCAGCGGCCTGCTCGTCGACTACTGCAAGGCCAACGACATCCCGGTCGTCGTCAAGGGCCTGCGAGCGGTCAGCGACTTCGACTACGAACTGCAGCAGGCCCAGATGAACCACGGCTTGGCAGGTGTGGAAACCCTGTTCATGGCTACCAACCCGTTGTTCTCGTTCCTGTCTTCCAGCCTGATCAAAGAGGTCGCCAAGTACGGTGGCGACGTGTCCGCACACGTACCGGAAGCGGTACGACGTCGTCTGGTCGATCGGCTCGATACTCAGCCCTAAAGGCCACGACATGCCTCCGAGGTCGCCGGGGTATGCCGGAAGCGGCAGG
Source organism: Cryptosporangium sp. NPDC048952 (assembly GCF_043197895.1). Lineage (NCBI taxonomy): Bacteria > Bacillati > Actinomycetota > Actinomycetes > Cryptosporangiales > Cryptosporangiaceae > Cryptosporangium > Cryptosporangium sp. NPDC048952. Next base: position 266,177 of record NZ_JBICTY010000003.1, read on the forward strand.
ATGACGACACCTTCGAGCTACCGAACCGGAGCCGTGTTGTGGACCCACTCGACAGAATCGACGAGATCAGTGCGTTCGTGGAGTCCGCGCGCTCGATGCCCATGTCGTCGAACGCGATCGTCAATCGCAACGAACTGCTCGGGATGCTCGACGAGCTCCGCGCCGACCTCCCGACCGAGATCCGGCGCGCGCAGGCGTTGCTGGACGAGCGCGACAAGGTGATCGCGGCCGGCCAGCGGGAGGCCGACCGCATCGTCGGCGAGGGTGAGGTCGAACACCAGCGGCTGGTGTCGGTGGCGGAGGTCACGGTCTCCGCCGAACACGAGGCCGCGCGTATCGTCGGGGAGGCCCGCGCGGAGGCGCAGCGCCTGCGTGACGAGGTGGAGGAGTACGTCGACACCACGCTCGCCAACTTCGAACAGATGCTCAACCGCACCCTGGCGACGGTGGAGCGGGGCCGTGACAAGATGCGCGCCCTCTCCGAGATCGGCGGCTTCGACACCACCGCTGAGGAGCGCCCGCTCCCGTTCTGAACCAGAAGCAGTACGCTTGTACGTCGGGCCTTCAGCCGAGCCCGATTCGATTCTGGCCGTCGTACTCAGGTAGAGTTCCCCGACGGCCTCACCAGCGCCGAAAGATCATCATGCCCGAGAACAGGAAGACGCAGGAGCGCCTCGACCACCGGAAGCCCCTCGTGTTCGATACACGCGAGGTCGGTCGCCGGCCAGGATCGATGAAGCGCCTACGCCGCCCCGTCCCCGTGCCGGAAGATCTCGCGTTGGACCTGGTCCGGGTCCCGGTAGGGGCCACGCTCGATCTCGACATCAGGCTCGAGTCGGTACTGGAAGGCGTTCTCGTCTCCACCACCGTCTCGGTTCCGCTCGAGGGGGAGTGCGGTCGCTGCCTCGAACCGTTCCAGGACACCGTCGACGTGGACATCCAGGAGCTGTACGCCTACCCGGACAGCGAAACGGACGAAACGACCGACGAGGACGAGGTCAGCCGGTTGCAGGGAGATTTTCTCGACCTGGAGCCGGCGCTGCGGGACGCGGTGGTGCTCGCACTGCCGACCAACCCGCTGTGCCGCGACGATTGCCCCGGCCTGTGCCCCGACTGCGGGGTGCACTGGGACGATCTGCCGCCCGAGCACTCGCACGACGTAGCTGACCCCCGGTGGGCCGCGCTGCAGTCGCTGCAGGACCCGGGCAACGGCAGCCAGCCGAAGTAACCCATCGAAGAATTCAGGAGCTAGAGCCGTGGCCGTTCCGAAGCGGAAGATGTCGCGCAGCAACACCCGCTCGCGCCGCGCCCAGTGGAAGACCACCGTGGTCAACACGCAGCCCTGCGACCGTTGCCGGTCGCCGAAGCTGCCGCACGCGGCGTGCTCGAACTGCGGCTACTACAACGGCCGTCAGGTCGTCGCGGTCTGAGCCCGAGGAGACGCACAGCCGGTAACCCGGCGCACGTCTCCGCCGCGGCGTCTCCGGACGCCGCGGCGACGTACGCCCGGGCTGCTGTCGTGCGTCCGGTCCGGGTCGCGCTGGACCTCCTCGGGGGCGATCGTGCTCCCGACGCTGTCGTCAACGGTGCACTCGCCGCGCTTTCCACGGATCCAGAGCTCCACCTGGTTCTCGCGGGGCCGGTCGGGTTGCGCCCCCGGTGGGCAGCCGTCGCCGATCGGGTGACGTTGCTGCCCACCGACGAGAGCGTCGGGATGGCGGACGCTCCGGTCCGCGCCGTCCGCACCAGCCGCACTTCGGTGCGGCTGGCGGTCGAAGCGGTCCGGCACGGTGCTGCCGAGGCGGTGGTCAGCGTCGGCTCCACCGGCGCCGTCGTGGCCGCTGCCGTCACCGAACTGGGCAAGCTGTCCGGGTTTCGTCGCCCGGCGCTGGCCGCGGTGCTGCCCGCGCTCGCGCATCCGGTCGTTCTCGTCGACGTCGGCGCGCACGCCGGTGCGTCCGACGCCGATCTGGTCCGGCACGGGCGTCTCGGCTCCGCGTTCGCGCGGACGGTCCTCGGCCTCGACCGGCCCCGGGTGGGGCTGCTGTCGATCGGTACCGAGCCCGGCAAGGGCGATCCGCTCCGCAAGAGGGCCGATCGTGGCCTGACCGGGAGCGGCCTGAACTACATCGGTCTGGTCGAGGGGTACGACGTGCCGCTCGGCGGCCGCGCCGACGTCGTCGTCACCGACGGCTTCACCGGCAACGTGGTGCTCAAGACGCTGGAAGGGTCGTTGGCGCTCGCGGGCGCGGTCCCCGCGGCCGAGCAGCGCGGGCCTTCCCGCCGCGCCGCCACACTCTTGGGCGTCGCGGGAACCGTCGTCATCGGGCACGGTGCGGCGTCGCCTGCCGACGTCGCCGACTGCATCGCATTGGCAGCCGCCGCGGTTCGCGAGAACCACCTGGCAGTGCTCCGCGCGATGCTCGAGAACTCGGATCCGGTCACGGACTACGACGACGGGGTCCCCATCGAGGCCGCGCCGGCCCCCGTCGGCCAGGCACACAACCGCTTGCAGGCACGAATGGCCGCCGTTGTCGCGGCCCCCGGAGAGAAGGCACGGCGATGAGGGAGCGACCCCCCGCAGCGCTGCTGGAGGAAGCGATCGGCGTCGATCTGGACGCGGACCTGCTCACCCGCGCGCTGACCCATCGGTCGTACGCGTACGAGAACGGCGGACTGCCGACCAACGAGCGGCTGGAGTTCCTCGGCGACGCCGTCCTCGGCCTGGTCATCACGTCGTCGCTGTACCTGAGCTATCCGGACCTGCCCGAGGGGCAGCTGGCGAAGCTGCGCGCCTCCGTGGTGAACATGCGCGCGCTCGCGGGTGTCGCCCGCGACCTTGGCCCGGGTGGGCTCGGCGCGCATCTCCTGCTCGGCAAGGGCGAGGAGGCCACCGGCGGCCGGAACAAGGCGAGCATCCTGGCGGACACGCTGGAGGCGCTGCTCGGCTCGGTCTACCTGGAGCACGGTCTGGAGACCGCGGCCAAGGTCATCCACCGCTTGTTCGACGATCTGATGCTGGACGTCGCCCAGCGCGGTGCCGGGTTGGACTGGAAGACCAGCCTGCAGGAGTTGACCGCCAGCAACGCGTTCGGTGTGCCGGAGTACCGCGTCACCGAGGCGGGTCCGGACCACGCGAAGACGTTCACCGCCACCGCTGTCGTCGGCGGCGAGGAGCTGGGTAGCGGCGAGGGCCGCAGCAAGAAGGAAGCGGAGCAGAAGGCCGCGGAGCTGGCCTGGCGCACGCTGCGCAACCGGATCGACGCCGGTGCGACCCCGGGCGCGGCCTCGCCGGCGAGCGCGGTGACGCCGAAGATCGTCGACCCGGGTGCAGCAGACACCAAAGATGCCTGAACTTCCCGAGGTCGAGGTCGTTCGCGGTGGGCTGGAACGGTGGGTGCTCGACCGTCCGATCGAGTCGGTCGAGGTGTACAACCCCCGCGCGATCCGTCGGCACACCGCCGGCCCGCTGCACTTCGCCGAGGTACTGACCGGCCGGAGGCTGCTCGCCGCCCACCGGCGCGGCAAGTACCTCTGGTTGCCCACCGACGGCGGCGACGCCCTGATCGGCCACCTCGGCATGAGCGGCCAGCTGCTGGTGCAGCCCGCCGAGTCACCGGACGAGACGCATCTGCGGGTGCGGCTGCGGTTCGCCGGCTACGAACGCGAGCTGCGTTTCGTCGATCAGCGCACGTTCGGTGGTCTGTCGGTCGAGCCGTTGCCCGCGCCCGGCAGCGACCGGGAGAACGTGCCGCCGAGCATCGCGCACATCGCCCGTGATCCGCTCGACCCGCTGTTCGACGCGACCGCGTTCGCGACCGCGCTACGACGCAAGCGGACCGGCGTCAAACGAGCGCTGTTGGACCAGACGTTGATCTCCGGCGTGGGGAACATCTACGCGGACGAGGCGCTGTGGCGGGCGCAGCTGCACTACGCGCGCCCGACCGAGACCCTGACCACCCCGCAGGTCCAGCGGCTGCTCAGCGGCGCGCAGGACGTCATGCGCGAGGCGCTGGTGCAGGGCGGTACCTCGTTCGACGCGCTGTACGTGAACGTCAACGGGGAAAGTGGTTACTTCGACCGGTCGCTGGCCGCGTACGGGCAGGAGGACCGGCCGTGTCCGCGGTGCGGGACGGCGATCCGCCGGGACGCGTTCATGAACCGGTCGTCGTACAGCTGCCCGAAGTGCCAGCCGAAGCCTCGCCGCGCGCGGTGGTAATCGGGGTATATGTCGCATTACGTGCGAAAATGCCCGCATGAGCACGATCCTGATCGCGGACGACGACCGTGACATCCTCGACCTGGTCGCCTTCAAGCTCAGCGCGGCCGGGCACGAGCTGATCACGGCGACCGACGGTGCCACCGCGCTCACCGAGGCCCGGCGTTCGGTGCCGGACATCGTCGTCCTCGACGTTTCGATGCCCGGGATGTCCGGGCTGGACGTGTGCCGTGAACTCCGCGCCGAACCGATGACCAGCAGCGTCCCGGTCATCCTGCTCACTGCCCGCGGCCAGGAGTCCGATGTCGAGGCCGGCTTCGACGTCGGCGCCGACGACTACATCCTGAAGCCCTTCAGCCCGAGGGAGCTCCAGAATCGGATCACCGCCATGCTCGGCAGATCAATGCGCGGAGCGCAGTAGGTATGAACCTGGAGCCCGCTCAGGGCGGCGCTGCCAGTCGAGCGCGAAGCCGCCGCGTATAACTGAATACTCCAGGGTTCGCGCTCGCCTGGCAGCGCCGTTCTGAGCGGGCCGCTCACTCCGCGCCGAACATCTGAGTCCAGTACACGGTGCCGCCGGAGTCGATGGCGCGGCCGATGCCGATGGCCTTCGACGAGCAGTTGAGGATGTTCGCGCGGTGGCCCTCGCTGTTCATCCAGGCGTCCATCACGGCTTCGGCCGTCTTCTGGCCCTGCGCGATGTTCTCACCGGTCGGAACCTCGTAGCCGGATTCCTTGGCCCGGTCCCACGGAGAAGCGCCGTCCGGCGTGTTGTGGGAGAAGTATCCGCGGGCGATCATGTCCTGGCTGTGCAGCAGCGCTGCCGACGTGAGCTTCGCGTCGGCGTGCACCGGGTCGCACCCGGCCTGGGCGCGGGCGCTGTTGACCAGCGCGACGACCTCTTCGGTCTCGTTCGCCGCCGAGAGCGTCGACGGGGCTTCCTCGCCGCCGTCCTCGGCTTCGGTCGAGTCGGACGCTTCGCTGCTCGGCGCCTCCGACTCGGGTTCTTCGCTGGCCGGTAACGGCGACTCGGACTTCGCGTCGGGGGCCGCCGCGGCGGGCCGCTTCGAACGGCTCGCGGTCTCACCGCTGGACGAACCCGCCTCGGTGCTCGCGGCCTCGACGGGTTCACTCTCCGTCGTGTCGACCGAAACCGGAGCACCGCTCGCGGTCTCCAGCGTGTCGGCGCCGGCGCGCCCGAGATAGAAGGGGAGCCACGCTCCTACGGCGACCGACGCGAGCACCACGAGGGTCAGAACGCTCCGGGTGCTGAACCCGGCACGCTGACGCGTCCTGCCGCGTCCCCCGGCGGATCGCCACGGGGCCGGACCGACTTTGTCGGCCTGCCGGTGGCGGGGTCGGTAACTGCTCCGTTGGTGCTCCATCGGCGGCAACATTAGGAACGCGTGAGACCGCCACACCAGACCCACGCCGCAACCACAAGGTCGGTTTAATGCGCGGTTACAGTTGGCAGCCGTGAACCAGGGTGAACCCGCCGAGGGTGGCGTACCTCGTCAAGTGACCCCTAGGGAAGCTCGTCAACCCCTAGACGCACCGTCGCCGGATCCGGTTCGACTGACCGCCTGGGTTCGTGGGCGGGTCCAGGGCGTCGGTTTCCGATGGTGGACGCGGAGCCGCGCGCTGGAGCTCGGTCTGGTCGGCTGGGCGAGGAACTCGTCGGACGGGCGGGTCGAGGTGGTCGCCGAGGGCCCCGAGGAGCACTGTGATGCACTCCTCAATCTCCTGCGCGGAGAAGGCACTCCGGGACATGTCGATCACGTCACTGAGCGGTTCAGTCGTGCGAAGGGCGGACTGTCGGGTTTTCGCGAGCGCTGACGTGGGTATGGGCGAATGTGGCGGAGCCCATCCCCACGCCTGGCGTGACCTTGGACGCCTGACCCCGTAAGCTGTTTGCGGACCATTTCGGTGGACTGCGTGACCAGGGGTTAACGGCCGCCCTTCACGCACCGGCCCTGCGATGCCCCTGCCTGAACGTTCGGGCAGGTATCGCGCCAGGGGTCGGTGTTTCGCGCGTCTGCGGGTCACCATAAACACGGCGTTCGAACGCCCATACGAGGAGACACCAATGGCGAAGGCCCTCTTCGGCCACGTCGGCAACGTTGCTGACGGTCGACTGCGCGACGAGGTAGTACGGCTGCGCGGGACGGTACGGACGTTGGAGTTCGAGGTGGCTCGACTCCGCGCCGAGAACGACCGGCTCGTGGCCGAACTTTCCGACCGCGATTCGGAGCTGAGCCGGGTGGCTGAGCTGGAGCACCAGCCCGTCTGAGGCACCCGGGTCGATGACCGGGCCGCCGCACCGGCCCGCTCCGACACGGCCCCGTCTGCGCGGATCGTTGCTGGTGGGGAAGGTATGGTCTGATGACACCTTCCCCCACCCAGGCAGAGTCCCGTGCATCTGAAGAGCCTCACGCTGAGGGGCTTCAAGTCCTTCGCGTCGTCGACAACACTGCGGTTCGAACCGGGCATCACCTGCGTCGTGGGGCCCAACGGGTCGGGCAAGTCGAACGTCGTCGACGGCATTTCGTGGGTTCTGGGTGAGCAGGGCGCCAAGGCGCTGCGCGGCGGCAAGATGGAAGACGTCATCTTCGCCGGAACGGCGGGACGTGCACCGCTCGGTCGCGCGGAAGTAACTCTGACGATCGACAACCACGATGGTGCGTTGCCGATCGAGTACGCCGAGGTTTCGATCACTCGGCGGTTGTTCCGTACCGGAGACTCCGAGTACGAGATCAACGGTGATCCGTGCCGTCTTCTCGATATCCAAGAACTCCTGTCGGATTCGGGTATCGGGCGCGAGATGCACGTCATCGTCGGCCAGGGCCAACTCGACAGCGTTCTGCAGTCGCGCCCGGAGGACCGCCGCGGGTTCATCGAGGAAGCCGCCGGTGTCCTGAAGCACCGCAAGCGCAAAGAAAAAGCGCTTCGCAAACTCGACGCCATGCAGGCGAACCTCACGCGGCTCACGGACCTCACGACTGAGTTGCGTCGCCAGCTCAAGCCGCTGGGGCGACAGGCCGAAGTGGCCCGCCGTGCGGCCGGCGTTCAGTCGGCGCTGCGCGATTCGCGTCTCCGCCTGCTCGCCGACGATCTGGTGACGCTGCGTACCGCGCTGGAGCAGGACGTCGCCGACGAGGCCGCGATCCGCACCCGCCGGGCACAGGTCGACACCGAGCTCGAGGCGTCCCGGGCCCGCGAAGCCCAGCTGGACACCGAGATGGCGGCCGACGCTCCGGTGCTGGCAAAGGCCCAGGACACCTGGTACCGGCTTTCCGCGCTGCAGGAACGTCTGCGCGGTCTGGCGCAACTCGCCGACGAGCGGCTGCGCTACCTCTCCGCCGAGACGGAGGACAGTCGCCCCAGCCGTGACCCGGAAGCCCTCGAGCGCGAGGCCGCTGTGGTCCGTGAGCAGCACGAGGCGCTGACCGAGGCGCTCGAGGCCGATCAGGACCGGCTGGCCGAGGCCACCGAGGCGCGTGCCGAATACGAGCGGCGCGCCTACGACGCCGAGCGCGCCCACGTGGCCGCTATGAAAGCCGTGGCCGACCGTCGCGAAGGTCTGGCGCGGCTCACCGGTCAGGTCAACGCGCTGCGTACCCGCGCCACCGCCGCCGAGGACGAGATCGCCCGGCTCTCCGCGTCGCTGGGTGAGGCCCGTGCCCGCGCCGACGAGGCGCAGGGGGAGCTGGAGGTCGCCCAGGAGGCCGCCGAAGGTCTCGACGAGGGCGACACCGACCTGTTCGCCCGGCACGCCGCGGCCCGCGAGGAGCTCGAGGCGGCCGAGGCGCGGGTCCGTGAGTTGACCCAGACCGAGCGGGTCGCCGAGCGCGAGGCGTCCGAGTGGAAGGCGCGCCAGGAGGCGCTGGCGCTCGGCCTGTCGCAAAAGGACGGCGCCGGCGCGTTGCTGGCCGCCGGCGACCAGGTGCCGGGGCTGCTCGGGAGCGTCGCCGGGCTGCTCTCGGTCGAGGCCGGCTACGAGGCCGCGCTCGCCGCGGCGCTCGGCGGCCTGGCCGACGCCGTCGCGGTGGCGTCCATCGACACCGCCGCCGACGCGATCAGCTGGCTCCGCTCCGCCGACGCGGGCCGAGCCACCCTCTTCGTAGCCGACGGGGGCGGGTCGGCCTACGGGCCCGGCGACGGCGCCGATGGGCCGTGGCCGAATGTGCCGGACGGGGTTCGGTGGGCGGTCGACCTGGTGAAGGTCGGGGACGATCTGCGGCCGGCCGTCCGGCGCGCGTTGCACCAGGTCGCGTTCGTGCCTTCGGTCGACGCCGCTCGCGCGCTGGTGTCCCGCGAACCGAGCATCCGGGCGATCACCCCCGAGGGCGACGTCATCGGGACGACCGAAGCGGGCGGTGGCGCTGCCAAGGCCCCGAGCACGCTCGAGATCCAGGCCGCCGTCGACGACGCCCGCGACCGCCGCGCCGAGGCCGAACGCCGCGGCGAACGGCTCCGGGCGCAGCTCGAAGCAGCCCGCGCCGAGGTCGACACCCGCAAGGAAACCGTGCGGGTCGTCGCCGCCGCGCAGAAGGAAGCCGAAGGTGCCCGGCACCAGGCTTCCCGCCGCATCGCCGAACTCGCCGCAGCGGCCCGCTCGGCCCGCGGCGAGGCCGACCGCCTCGCGCAGGGCCGCCAGCGCGCCGAGGAGGCCCGCGACAAGGACCTGGAGGGCCTCGCGGCGCTCGAGGAGCGTCTCGTAACCGCCGAGGAGACGCCGCTGGACGACGAGCCGTCCACCGACGAGCGCGACGAGTTCAACGCGCTCGCCAGCCAGGCCCGCCAGAACGAGATGGAGGTGCGGCTCGCCGTCCGCACCGCCGAGGAACGGGTGCGCTCGCTGGCCGGCCGCGCCGAGTCACTGGAGCGCGCAGCGGCCTCCGAGCGCGCGGCCCGGGCCCGCGCCGAAGCGGCCCGCCTCGCCCGCGCCCGCGGAGCCGCGGTGGCGCGGGCGGTCTCGTCCGGTGCCCGCCTGGCGCTGACCCGCATCGAAACGTCGCTGATCGCGGCCGCCGACGAACGCGACGCCGTCGCCGAGGCCCGCGTCGCACGCGAGGCGGAGCTCACCGGCGTCCGCGCCCGGGTCCGCGAGCTGGCCGGCGAGATGGACCGGCTCACCGACGCGATGCACCGCGACGAGGTCGCCCGCGCCGAACAGCGGATGCGCATCGAACGGCTCGAGTCGAAGGCCTCCGACGACTTCGCGATCGACGTCGAGACGCTGACCACCGAGTACGGGCCGCAGATGCCCGTACCGCCGACGCAGGCGGAGATCGCCGAGGCGGAGAAGAACGGCGAACCGGCGCCGCCCGCGCTGCCGTACCACCGGCCCACGCAGGAGAAGCGGGCCGCGAAGGCCGAGCGCGACCTGCAGCTGCTGGGCAAGGTCAACCCATTGGCGCTGGAGGAGTTCGCGGCGCTGGAGGAGCGGTTCAAGTTCCTCTCGACGCAGCTCGAGGACCTGAAGGACACCCGGCGCGACCTGCTGGTGGTCGTCAAGGAGGTCGACGACCGCATCCTCGAGGTGTTCAAGAGCGCGTTCGAGGACACCCAGCGCGAGTTCGAGATCGTGTTCCGCACGCTGTTCCCCGGCGGGGAGGGGCGGATCTTCCTCACCGACCCGGACGATCTGCTGACCACCGGCATCGAGGTGGAGGCGCGGCCGCCGGGCAAGAAGGTCAAGCGGTTGTCGCTGCTGTCGGGTGGGGAGCGGTCGCTGACTGCGGTGGCGCTGCTGGTGGCGATCTTCCGGGCGCGGCCCTCGCCGTTCTACGTCATGGACGAGGTCGAGGCGGCGCTGGACGACACCAACCTCGGGCGTCTGATCACGCTCCTGGAGCAGCTGCAGGAGTCCAGCCAGCTGATCATCATCACGCACCAGAAGCGCACGATGGAGATCGCTGACGCACTGTACGGCGTCAGCATGCGCGGCGACGGCATCACCCAGGTGATCAGCCAGCGCCTGAAAACTGTGCCTGCCTGAAAGCGGCGGTAACCGCTTAGCGTGCCGCGCGGTAGTAGTACCCGTCCTCGTAGCAGTAGTAGTCGGTGCCGGCCGAGCCGGACTCCTCGTAGGTTTCGGTCCCGTAGCTCATCGTCCTGCTCCTTCCGGCTGGTCCCGGGTGGTGCGCCCGGCGTGCACCAAGAATGACCCCGCCGTCGGGCGGGGTCGTTCCGCTGCCCGACGGCCAAACCGTTCGCCCGCGAACGCCCCACAGGCAGTAGGGGGCGCGGCTAGGAGATTTGGGCTCGGGCTGGGAAGGGGGCCACCGGGTCGGCGGTGGTGTTGTCGCGCCAGGAGAGGGGGGTCTGGTTCACGGTGGCCAGCCGGGGCGCGCTGCCCGGCGTCCGGAGCGCCCGCTCGAGGCTGAACCGGGCGACCCGCCCGTCGATCACGAGCGTGCCCAGCTCGTTGCCGTAGAACGGCCCAGCGAGCCGCTCCCACCGCACCGGCGACTTGGGCACCTTCGCCCACCGCGCGAGCGGCCGCGCAATAGCGGCCGCGGTCCGACTCCACCCCACGGTGAACCCGATCTTGATCGCCCCCGGCACCGTCTGGTGCACCGGCGACACGACGAGCTGATACACCGGCACCGACCCGGGCGGATCGAACGACGCCTTCGCGACGTACGCGTGGTGCACGTCCCCCGACAACACACTGATGCTCGCCGGCTTCGGCCCCCGCTCACCCCGCGACACCGCCGCGAGCATCTTCCCGAGCCGCTCGAACGAGTCGGCGAACGCAGCCCAGTGCTCCAGATCGGCCGCCCGACGCACCAACTCACCGAACTTCGCCAGCCGCGGCCCCCGCGACCCCGCACACAACGCTTCGTTCCAGTTCTCCACGTGGTGGATCGCCCACGGCAACAACCACGGCAACGACGACGCGATGAGCAGGTGGTCGTAGTCCCCGTCGAGCTGTTCGGCGAGCCAGTCGAACTCGGCGTCGCTGATCATCGTGCGCTCGGTCTCGGTGAGCACGCGCCCGCACCGCGTGTCCACGACCAGCACGCGGGTGCGTCCGTAGTCGATCTTGTAGCTCCACCGCATACCGGCGGCGTCCTGGTCGCCGTCCACCTCGGCGTCCGAGGTCGCGGCCAGCCGCTCCAGCAACGGTCCGGCGTCAACCCCGGCGTCACCGGCCGCGCGAACGGCCAGCCACATCGAGTCGGTCGCCAGATCGTCGGGGGAGAGATTCCCTAAATGCTGGTACACCCAGTAACTGGTGAGCCCACCGATGATGCGCGAACGCCACCACGACGTCCGCTCGATGTCGCGCCGCCACTCGTACGAGGTGTTCCAGTCGTCACGCACGTCGTGGTCGTCGAAAATCATCGCGCTCGGCACGTTGGCCAGCAGCCAGCGGATGTCGGGATCGGTCCACGACTCGTGGTACAGCACCGTGTACTCCTCGAAGTCCGCCACTTCGAGGAACGGCGGCACGTCGATCGGCCGCCGGTCGCGGATGAATTCCTGCGTCTTGGGTGACGTGTTGTCGGCGTACACCTGGTCGCCGAGCAGCAGGACGGCGTCGGGCCACCGGTTGGGTTCCTCGGTGGCCATCCGCTGCGCGTACGTGTCCAGCGCGTCCGGCTCGTACCCGAGCTGTTCGAGCGCACTGGGCGTGGCGTGCCGGCACGAACCGAAGATCAGCCGTTGCGGCCGGTCGGGGTCCAGCGTCCGCAGCACGGACGGCGGGTACACCGACTCCTTCTCCGGCCACACCACCGCGTCGTCGAGTCTCACCTCGTACGCGTGCTGGGAGCCCGGCTCCAGGTCGTCGATCACGACGAGCGCGTAGTGGTGCCCGTGGACGCTGAACGTCCTGGCGGTACGGCCCAGCACGTCCACCTCGCAGGGGACGTCGGTTTCCACCCACAGGGTCACGCTGGTTTCGGTGACGTGCCGGAGGAGTGGGCCCAGTACGAGCTCAGCCATCTCTGCCAATCCTGTCGTCGGTGCAGCGTGCAGGCTCTGTCATTCCCCGCTAGTCCATCATTCCGAACGTGTCCGTGCGTATTCCCTGTGGAGCCACGACGCCGCGGGAAGCACGGGTCTGACAGGATTCGTGTCATGGAGTACCTGATCCTCGGAGCGATCCTGCTCGTCGTGCTCATCGGCGCGGGTGTGGGACTGGTCGTTCCCCGCCGCCGTGGCCGGATCGATCTGCCGCCGGTGACCCCGGGCCAGGTCGCCGACGAGGTCACCGACGAGGCGCGGGGCGGCACCGACACGCTGGCTCCACCACCACCGGTCGAAGAGGCTCCGGTGGTCGTCGAGCCGACGGCGCCCGCCCTCGACGTGCCGGAACCCACGGCCGGGCGGCTGGTGCGCCTGCGGTCCCGTCTCTCCCGCTCGCAGAACGCGCTCGGTCGCGGTCTGCTGACGCTGCTCTCCCGCGATCATCTCGACGACGACGACTGGGAAGAGATCGAGGACGCGCTGATCACCGCCGACGTCGGGGTGACCGCCACCACCGAGATCGTCGAGCGGCTGCGCGAACGCACCCGGGTCCTGGGCACGCGCACTCCCGACGATCTGCGGAAGCTTCTCGCCGAGGAACTCGTCGCCGCGATCGGCGCCGATGTCGACCGGTCGCTGCGCACGCTGCCGCACGACGACCGCCCCGCCGTCGTCCTGATGGTCGGCGTCAACGGCGTCGGGAAGACGACGACCTGCGGAAAGGTCGCACGGGTTCTGGTCGCCGACGGACGCACCGTACTGCTCGGCGCAGCCGACACGTTCCGTGCCGCAGCGGCAGACCAACTGCAGACCTGGGGCGAGCGGGTCGGCGCCGAAACCGTGCGGGGCCCGGAAGGAGCCGACCCCGCTTCGGTGGCGTTCGACGCGGTTCGGCAGGGAATAGCGTCGAAGGTCGATACCGTGCTGGTGGACACCGCTGGCCGGTTGCAGAACAAGGTGGGTCTCATGGATGAGCTCGGCAAGGTCAAGCGGGTGATCGAGAAGAACGGGCCGGTCGACGAGACCCTGCTCGTCCTCGACGCCACGACCGGTCAGAACGGCCTGTTGCAGGCCCGGGTGTTCACCCAGGTCGTCGACGTCACCGGGGTGGTGCTCACCAAGCTCGACGGCACCGCCAAGGGCGGCATCGTGATCGCCGTCCAGCGTGAGCTCGGCATCCCGGTGAAGCTGATCGGCCTCGGAGAGGGCCCGGACGACCTGGCTCCGTTCGAGCCGGCGGCGTTCGTCGATGCGCTCCTCGGCGAGGCAGCGTGACCCAACAGGAGATCCCGCTCGAGGGCGGAAGCGTCAGCACGGTCGTCCGGGTCGGAGACACCGTCCGCCGGACGGCCGGCCCGTGGACGCCTGCCGTGCACGCGCTGCTGCGTCACCTCGAGGCCGTGGGGTTCACCGGCGCACCCCGCGCGTTCGGCATCGACGAGAAGGGGCGCGAGGTTCTCTCGTACCTCGACGGCGAGACCGGGGAGTATCCACTCAAGCCGCACTGGACCACCGACGAGGCGCTGGTCACCGTGGCCACCATGCTGCGGCTGTTCCACGACGCCCAGGCCGGTTTCGTGCCGCCGCCCGGCACGCGGTGGCGCTCGTTCGGGCCTCCGCCGCCCGACACCGAGGTGATCTGCCACCACGACGCGGCGCCGCACAACGTCGTCTGGCGGCCCGACGGCACGCTGGCGATGATCGACTTCGACCTGTCGTCGCCCGGGGCGCGCATCTACGACGTGGCGTACTCGGCGTGGACGTGGGTGCCGCTCTTCTCCGACCGGGACTCGCGCACGCTCGGCTGGCGGCACCCTGATCGGCCGCGGCGCCTCCGCCTGTTCGCCGACGCCTACGGATTGACGCCGCGCGACCGGGCCCGGTTGGTGCGCACGATTCGTACGCGGATCGTCGATCACATCGAGGGAATTCGGCGCATGGCCGAGGCGGGGGAACCGGCGTTCGTGCGTATCGTGCAGAAAGGTCATCTCAAGCGCCCGGTGCGCGACCTCCGTTTGATCGACCACGAGCGGCACCTCCTGGAGCACGCTCTTCGGTAGGTGGGCGGCGGGCTCCAGGTTCAGGCACTCGCGCCTGGCGGCGCCTCGACACGCAGTGCGCGCGCCTAGCTGCGCTTGAAGGGCCAAGGGCGGCGGCGGACGCTTTGAGTCGGCTTCTCGTGGGCGGCTAGTTCCTCGGCTCCTAGCGGAGGGAGCTCGCCGGTGTCGCGGAGGTGTTGGGCGAAGGCCAGGCCGTCGGCGTGGGAGCCGGCCGGTGCACGGCCGGTGGCCCACTGCACGAACCGTGGCGTGAACGCCGTGCCCAGCGAGCCGGCCAGCAGCGGCCACGCCCTCGCCACCTCCCCGGCCCGCTTGCGCAGCAACGCCCGCCGCGTGGCATCCACCCGCCCTACGTCGAAGCCCGGCGGCAACGCCCCACCCGCGACGAGCGCCGCCACCAGTTCCGCCTGCGCCGCAGCCAGTTCCGCCACCCCCGCCGCCACCTCGGCGGCGCCCTCCTGCGCCTGCGCGCCCTGCGCGGGGGGCGCGGGACGGGGGGTCATCGGGGGGCCGTCGCGCGGGTGGCTGCCGTCACGGCGGTGGTGATGGCGGCTAGTTCGGTGTGCAGGACCGCGGAGGGGGGATAGTCGCCGTCTCGTTCCAGGAGCCAGCCGGCCGGTGTGGCCCGTTCGGCGAGGACGGTCACCAGGTCGAGCACCGGCTGGGGCACGGCGTCCGTGTGGGTGTCGTGGTAGAGGCCCTCGTGCTCACGCCCGCCCGCGACGTGCACGTACGCAACCCGGTCGAGCGGCAATCGGTCGAGCAGCGCGATCGGATCCTCCCCGCGGTTCCGTGCGTTCGCGTACACGTTCGCGACGTCGAGCAGCAGCATCGCGCCGGTGCGGTCGAGCACCGCGTTGAGGAAATCCGCTTCGTCGTACTCGTCGTCCGGCCAGTCGAACAGCGCGGCGATCGGTTCCAGCGCGAGCGGCACCCCGCCGAGTCCGTCGACAGTGCGCGCGTAGTTCGCCGTCAGCGCGTCCACCGCAGCCCGGGTGCGCGGCACCGGCAGCAGGTGCCCGGCCTCCACGTCCCCGGCACGCACGAATGCGATGTGCTCGCTGACCAGCGGCGCTTCGAGCAACGCCGCACACTCCGCGAGGTGCCGCACCCGCTCCGGCGTAACCGGCTCGGCACCGCCGAGCGAGAGCCGCACCCCGTGCGGCACCAGCGTCACCCCACGCTCGCGAAGCGTCGCCAGCGGACCGGACAGCGGCACGTGCGTGTGGACGCCCTCCGCGACGACCTCGCAGAACCGCAGATCGGGCAGCTCGGCAACCACCCCCGCAATCTCCGGCCGCCACCCGATCCCGACCCCCAACTCAGGCAGCACGCTCATCCGCCGCACCCGCCACCGCCGCCGCAGCTCGAGCCGCTGCTGCAGCTGGAGCCGGAGCTGCAGGACGACGAGCTGCTGCACGACGACGACGTGGAGGAGCCGCTGTCACCGCCCCCGGACGACGCGGCTGCCTGGCGTCGCAGCTCCGCCTCGGCGGCGAACGCCGGGTCGGCGGCGTAGAGCGACGCCACCCCGAACAGCGCGACACCCATCGCCGCGCCACCCGCGCCGTACGCCCCCCATGACGGGCTGTACTCGGGCTTGAGGTGATCGTTGCGCGCGATCTCCTGGTGGAGCGCACGCTTGCCCGCCCCGGTCTGGGTCGGCGCACCCCGCACGGCGAACGCGATCTGAATGACGACCAGCGCGATCAACAGCACCGTGAGGTAACCGACCGGCCGGTTGTTCTCGACACCGGTCCACCACCGCGCCGCTCCCACCGCGATCACGGCCAGCGGCAGCAGCCCCAGCAGGCGATAGAGCGTGCGCTGAACGTCGTCCAGCACCAGCCCGTCGCGCTGCAGGCCCTTGCGCACATCGGCGAGTGCCGCCTTCACCCGGCGGTCGGCCGCGATCTGGTACACGTGCCGCTGGCGGTCGGTGATGGTGCGGTACACCGCGTTCTCCACCGGGTGCAGACCCTTCGCAGTGGCACCGTTGGCCTTGACGCCACCACCGGACGCCGCGGTGACCAGGTGCCGCGAGCGCAGCCCGGCGATCGCGGACTGCACGACCAGCAGCGGACCCCCGGCGAGTAACGCCAGCGCGAACGGGTCGGACTGCGGCAGCAGGTTCTCCGTGGCCGGGCCACGGGCGACCCCGCGACGCAGCAGGATCGTCAACCAGATCACCACACCGGCGAGCACGACGTACCCGATCAGGAACGTCTGGCCAGGAATGCCCCAAGTGTCACCAGGGGCAGCGATAACGCGCATCGGGCACCTCCTCGTCCATCCTGGGTCCGAGAATCGCAGGCCCCACCGACAATCCGCTCGTCCGTGTCGCCGGAACGACACCAGCGTCAATCGATGCCGAAGAATCCCCGCCCCGACTGCCACCGTCCGGCGAGGCGCGCGGACACGGGGGTGAAGCGGCGCCGGGCCGGTGCGCCGCGCACCACGGACACGCCCGGCCGGTCTTCCGGGACGTCGCTGGTGGCCCCGGTACGTAACAGGACGTCGGCCAGCCCCGAGCGCGTGGCCACGAGTAGGAGCGTGTCGCCGGCCACCACGGCCGCCTCCGGATCCGGGTTCCATTTGAGCGTCCGCCAGCGTTCGCCGTCCCGGACGTGCCCGAACACCCGCACCCGGCCGGCCTGCTCCAGCTCGCCCAGCGGCTTGCCTTCCGCCGGGCTGCCGGCGCCGACCGGCGCCTCGGCGACCAGCAGCACGTTACGGCCGTGCCCGATCGCGGCCTTGACCTCACGGCCGAGGATCGCGGCGAGGAACACCGGCGCGGCCGCCGCCGAGACCGACAGCGAGACGGCCTGCGGCAACGCTCCGGTGATGCGATCGGACAGGTCCTGGTCGAACAGCCGGAGGACGATCCGCAGGTTCTGGTCCATCGCCCAGACCGCGAGCCCCACCTCGACGTTCGCCACGTCGTCGTCGGTGGCGGCGACGACGCTCCGGGCCCGGTCCGCCCGCGCCGCGCGCAGGGTGTGCTCGTCGCTGGCGTCGCCCCGCAGCACGGGGACGCCCAGCCGGCGGGCGACGGCCGCCACCGCGGCGTCCGGATCCGTGTCGATGCCCACGACGGGGATGTCGGCCGCCCGCAGCTGCTCCACCATGCGGAGGCCGACAGTGCCCAGCCCGCACACGACGACGTGGTCCGACGTGCGGCCCACCGACGGGCCGAGCGCCCCGGAGAGTCGGCTGCCCAGCAGGTCGTCGACCGCGAACGCGGTGATCAGCGCGATCAGCACGACACCGGCCAGCATCGACCCGGCGACGAACAGCGTCACCGCGGCGCCGGCTCGCTCGATGCCGTCGGGTGCGCCGGTCGTCAGCGTCGAGACCATGCCGTACAGCGAGTCGAGCCAGCTCAACCCCAGGTCTTCCCGGAGCACGACCGAACCGACCCCGACCAGCACCGACAGGCCGGCGAGCGTCCAGCGAAGGCGCGCGCTGGCCCAGCGGGTGACCCCACCGGGCCAGCGCATCCGCCGTCGACGACGAGTCGGCGTGGGAACCGGCACCGCCGGTTCGCCGAGCACCAGCTCCGCGTCCGGGGCTCCGCGGGCGGGGAGCAGCACCGCGCCGTCCGGGGTACCCGCGTCGGTCCGGGCGAGGACGACGATCGGATGGCCGGCGATCGTCGACGGCGGCC
Source organism: Cryptosporangium sp. NPDC048952 (assembly GCF_043197895.1). Lineage (NCBI taxonomy): Bacteria > Bacillati > Actinomycetota > Actinomycetes > Cryptosporangiales > Cryptosporangiaceae > Cryptosporangium > Cryptosporangium sp. NPDC048952. The sequence goes on from NZ_JBICTY010000003.1 coordinate 284,103, forward strand.
CGGCGTTGAGCGTCTTGCCGCCGATCTCGATCAGCTGCTGACCGTCGCCGAGCGCGGCGTCCACGAACGACGGCGCGGCGATCAGCGACGAGGACAGCACCGTGCAGTCGCGGCCGAACAGTTCCTCGACCCGGGCCGCGAGTTTCTCATCGAACATTCGGATCACCAGCCGGATGCCGGGCTGCAGCTCACGGGCGGCCAGCGCGGCGTGGAGGTTCGCGACGTCGTCGTCGGTGAGCAGTACCAGCGCGGACGCCGTCCCGACCCCGGCGGCCTCGAGCACCGTCTTGTCCCGGCCGGACCCGGTCCGGATCGTGGCGCCGGACCGTCGGAGGTGCGACACGAACGGGCCGTTCAGATCCGGAACGACGACCGTCACCCAGCCGGACGCTCCACCGGACGGAGGGTCCCCGGCCGCCGGCCGACGCTGGACCCGCGCCGCGGTCCGCCGACTGATGCTCCCGGTGTCGACGTCCTCCAGTTTCGCGAGTTCCTCGACCAGCCGAGCGGCCAGCGCGTCGGACCCGACGAGGACGATCGGCGGGTGTGAGCGGGCTAACGCCGGCTGGCTCATCGAGGCGTCCTCTAGGGGGGAACAGTGGGCGTCATGCCCGGGATGGTACGGATTTCTGCAGGTCAGCGTGCCGCGAGGTGAAATCCGCGGAGGGAAGAGTTAACTGCGAAGAAACAGAGCGTCACGAGCCAGAAACTCCTTCGAACGGCCGTCGAAACGTCGTCGCAGCACGCTGGCCCCGACGCACGGCGAAGGGTTACCCGGCCCTGGTGCCCTGCGGTGACCCCCACATCTTTGTTCCTCGGAAGGAGGGGCATGGAAATCAACTCCGGCGATACCGCTTGGATTCTCGCCAGCAGCGCCCTCGTCTTGCTCATGACTCCGGGTCTCGCGCTTTTCTACGGCGGCATGACCCGGGCCAAGAGCGTGCTCAACATGATGATGATGAGCTTCGGCGCGCTCGGGCTCGTTTCCGTCCTGTGGATGCTCTACGGCTACTCGCTCGCCTTCGATGACGACGCTTTCGGCGGCCTCGTCGGCGGCCTGGGCAAGATCGGCCTGAAGGGCACGCTCACCGGGGTCTCCGGCACCCTGCCCGAGACTGTCTTCGCCTCCTTCCAGCTGATGTTCGCGGTGATCACCGTCGCGCTGGTCTCCGGTGCGATCGCGGACCGCGCGAAGTTCGGCGCGTGGATGGTCTTCGCCGGGGTCTGGGCCACGCTGGTCTACTTCCCGGTCGCCCACTGGGTGTTCGCGTTCGACACCGACACCACCAAGGGTGGCTGGATCGCCAACCAGCTCGGCGCGCTCGACTTCGCCGGTGGAACCGCGGTCCACATCAACGCCGGTGCGGCCGGCCTGGCGCTCGCGCTGGTGCTCGGCAAGCGCAAGGGCTGGCCGCGCGAGAGCTTCAAGCCCCACAACCTGCCGCTGGTCCTGCTCGGCGCCGGCATGCTGTGGTTCGGCTGGTTCGGCTTCAACGCCGGTTCGGCCGTCGCCGCCAACAACACCGCGGGTATCGCGTTCATCAACACGCAGGTCGCCACCGCTGCCGCGGTGCTGTCCTGGCTGGTCGTGGAGAAGGTCCGCGACAAGCACGCCACCACGCTGGGTGGGGCGTCGGGTGCGGTCGCCGGTCTGGTCGCCATCACCCCCGCCTGTGGCTCGATCAACCCGCTCGGTGCGCTGATCGTCGGCCTGCTGGCCGGTGCGGTCTGTGCCCTCGCCGTCGGTCTCAAGTACCGCCTGGGCTTCGACGACTCGCTCGACGTCGTCGGTGTGCACCTGGTCGGCGGTCTGGCCGGCTCGCTGCTGATCGGTCTGCTCGCCACCGACACCGTCGTGGCTGACACCAACGGCCTCTTCTACGGCGGCGGCCTCGGACTGCTCGGTAAGCAGTTCGTCGCCTCCTTCGCGGTGCTGGCCTACTCCTTCATCCTCACGTACATCATCGGCTTCATCATCAACAAGACGATGGGCTTCCGGGTGGACGAGGAGGCGGAGATCACGGGCATCGACACCGCGGTCCACGCCGAGTCGGCGTACGACTTCGTGTCGGGCAGCAGCATCCGCTCGGGCGCGGTCGGGGGTCCGGCTCCGGCTGGTATCAACGACCAGAGCGTCCGCGAAGCGGCTCCGGCCGGTAAGGAGTAGAGCCCGATGGCCAAGCTGGTCACCGCAGTCATCAAGCCTTTCAAGCTGGAGGACGTCAAGGGCGCCCTCTCCGCGCTGGGCATCGCCGGCCTCACGGTCTCCGAGGTCCAGGGATACGGACGGCAGAAGGGCCACACAGAGGTCTACCGTGGCGCCGAGTACCAGGTCGACTTCGTGCCGAAGGTGCGCATCGAGGTCCTGGTCGACGACATCGACGCCGCCAAGGTCGTGGACGCACTGGTCGCGGCCGCCCGCACCGGGAAGATCGGTGACGGCAAGGTGTGGGTCACCTCGATCGACGAGGTGATCCGGGTCCGTACCGGCGAGCGCGGACTCGATGCCCTCTGACCGGCACCTCGGAGGCAACCTGAACGGACCGGCCGGGTCGCACGACGACCCGGCCGGCCGGCAGGCTCCGTGGGGGGCGGCCGGTCCGCCCTCTCGCGCCCAGCTCTCCGACACGCTCGACCGCTGGCTGGCGGGCTTGTTGCCGCCGGTCGCGGGGGTAGCCCTGGTCGCCGTCGGCAGCCTGGGCCGCCGCGAGGTCGTCGCCCACAGCGACGTCGATCTCGTCCTTCTCCACACCGGACACCCGCGGATCTCCGAGATCGCCGAGTCGGTCTGGTACCCGATCTGGGACTCACCGGTCGGTCTCGACCACGCGGTCCGCACCGTCGACGAGGCGGTTTCGGTGGCTCGCAGCGACGTCAAGGCGGCGCTGGGTCTGCTCGATGCCAGGTACGTGGCGGGGGACCGTGCACTGGCCGACGAGCTCGCCGCCGCCGTCCGCGCCGCGTGGCGGGCCAGCCCGGCCGGTTGGCTGGGGGAGCTGCGCGACCTCACCGAGGCGCGCTGGCGCACGGCCGGTGAGCTGGCGTTCCTCCTCGAACCCGACCTGAAGGAAGCCCGCGGCGGCATCCGGGACGCGGTCACGCTCCGCGCGCTGGCCTACGCCCAGCTCGTGGACGCCCCCAGGGGAAGCGTCCGCGACGCCTACCGGCTGCTGCTGGACACCCGCGATGCGCTGCACCGCTCGGCCGACCGGGCGCTCGACCGGCTGTTGTTGGCCGAACAGGACGCCGTCTCCGCCGCGTTGAACTACACCGATGCCGACGCCCTGCTGCACGCCGTCGCTGACGCGGCGCGCACTGTCGCCTACGCCAGTGACACGGCCTGGCGGCAGGTCGACGGGCTACTGAGCAAGCGGCGGCGGTGGCCGATCCGGCGTCGCAACACGGTCAACCGGCGTCCGCTCGCGGACGGCGTCGTCGAGCAGAACGGCGAGGTCGTGCTGGCCCGGGGCGTCGATCCGGCGCTGGACGTCGTGCTGCCGCTGCGGTTCGCCGCGGCATCGGCGATCGCGAACATCCCGCCGGCGCGCTCGGCGCTGGAACGGCTCGCGGTGGCGGCTCCACCGCTGCCCGACGTGTGGCCGGAAACCGCGCTGCAGGCGCTGGTCGCACTCCTCGGCGCCGGTGAGCCGGCGATCAACGTCTGGGAGGCGTGCGACCGGCACGGCATGGTCGAGAAGTGGCTGCCCGAGTGGGGCCGGGTCCGCTCGCTGCCGCAGCGCAACGCGTTGCACCGCTACACCGTCGACCGGCACCTGGTGGCCGCGGCGGTCGCGGCAGCGCCGCTGGCCCGGCGGGTCGCCCGCCCGGACCTGCTGCTGATCGGCGCCCTGCTGCACGACATCGGCAAGGGCCTCCCGGGGGACCACTCCGAGGTCGGCGCCGAAATCGCCGGCGGCATCGCGGTGCGGCTCGGGCTGTCGACGGAGGACACCGACCGGCTGGTGCGGCTGGTGCGCTACCACCTGCTGCTGCCCGACACCGCGACCCGGCGGGACCTGGACGACCCGGCGACGCTCGAGGTCGTGGCCGACGCGGTCGGGCACGACGGCGTGCTGCTCGACGTGCTGCACGCACTCACCGAGTCGGACGCCTCGGCGACCGGCCCGGCCGCGTGGAGCAGCTGGAAAGCCGGGCTGGTCAGTGACCTGGTAAAGCGCGTACACGTACTCATCGGGCAGGGGGCGGCGCCGGTGGCGCGTCCGCGCCCGGCGGAAGTGTTCGCAGCGGCTGAGCCCCGCCCCGGCCCGGACGAATGCACCGTGACCGTCCACGGCGACGAGGTCGCAGTAGTCGGCGGTGTCGACGTCCGACACCTGCTCAGCCGCACCGCCGGCATCTGCGCCCTGCACCGCCTCGACGTCTACGCGGCCGACGCGGGCACGTTCGACGGCCACCCCGTCGTCGTCGTGCGCGCAGCGCCGCGGTTCGGGCGGCTGCCGGATCCCGCCCTGCTCGCCGCCGACCTGCGTCGGGCCGTGGCCGGGAACTACGACGTCTCGGGCGCGCTGGCCAAGCGCGAGGCCGAGGCCCGCGAGGGTCGTGACGCGGCACCGCCGCAGGTCAGCTGGCTCCCGGACGCGTCGACCGAGGCAACGGTGCTCGAACTGCGCGCTGAGGATCGACGCGGGCTGCTCCACGACGTCACGGCAGCGCTGGAGGAGTCCGGCGCGATCGTGCGCGGCGCGCGGGTCAGCACGTTCGGCTCCGCCGTGGTGGACGCGTTCTACCTGATCGGGAGCGACCTGGCACGCGACGAGATCGGCAAAGCGGTGCTGACGGCGGCGGTCAGCTAGCGCGGAACGTCCGGCGGTACGCGCCGGGGGAGGTGCCGACCGACGTCGCGAAATGCGAACGCAGCGACGCGGTCGTCCCGAACCCGGCCCGGTGGGCGATCCGATCGACCGACAGGTCGGTCTCCTCGAGCAGGTGCCGGGCCCGCTCGATCCGGTGCGCGGTGAGCCACGTGCCCGGTGCCTGCCCGGTCTCCTGGCGGAACCGCCGGGTGAACGTCCGCACGCTCATCCCGGCGTGTGCGGCCATCTTCGCCAGGTCGAGCGGCTCGTCCAGGTGCTCCAGCGCCCACGCCCGGGTCGGCCCGGTCGAGGCGTCGGAGACCGCGGGCATCGGCCGCTCGACGAACTGCGCCTGCCCACCGTCGCGCCACGGCGGCGCCACGCACCTCCGGGCAGCCCGGTTCGCGACCTCGCTGCCCTGGTCCCGCCGGACCAGGTGCAGGCACAGGTCGATCCCGGCGGCCACCCCCGCGGAACTCGCGATGATCCCTTCGTCGATGAACAACACGTCCGGGTCGAGCGTCACCTGCGGGTACCGCGCCCGGAACGGTTCCGCCCACAACCAGTGGGTGGTGGCCCGCCTGCCGTCCAGCAGGCCGGTCGCGGCCAGAACAAAAGCTCCGGTACAGATCGACGCCACCCGCGCGCCGCGCGAGGCGGCTGCCCGGAGTGCATCCAGTACCTCGGCGGGGAACTGGCGCGACCCGGCGGTCGCACCGCGGATGCCGGGGATGAGCACGGTGTCCGCCGTCTCGAGCTCCTCGAGCCCGTATCTGGGCTGGATCGCGTACCCGGCCGTCGTCTCCACCGGTGCCGTTCCGGGTGAGCACACGTGGACGCTGTAGAGCTTCTCGCCGTCGCGCTCGGCGGCGCCGAACACCTGACCCGGAATACCGACGTCGAACGGCACCGCGTCGTCGAGCGCGAGCACGGCGATCCGGTGGCGCCCGGAGTCACTGAAGGCCATGGCCGAATTCTTGCACATGGTGTCCTTCGGGCCACTGGTTCGCGCCGGAGGCGTCAGCGAAGCTGGTTGCCGTGGTCAACACTGCTGTGCCGTCCAAGCGGCGGCTCCATCGCGCCTGGCTCGTCGCCGGCGTCGCGTTCATCGCGCTGGTCGGCGCCGCCGCGTTCCGCGCCGCGCCGAGCGTCCTGATCCTGCCGTTGCAGGAGGAGTTCGGCTGGTCGACGGCCGACATCTCGCTCGCCGTCACCGTGAACCTGGTGCTCTTCGGCCTCACGGCCCCGTTCGCGGCCGCGCTGATCCAGAAGATCGGCTTGCGCTGGGTCACCACGGCCGCGCTGCTGCTGGTGGCGATCGGTGCGGCCGCCACCGTCGGGATGACGTCGCGCTGGCAGCTCGTGCTCTGCTGGGGTGTCCTGGTCGGGCTCGGCACCGGCTCGATGGCGCTGGTGTTCGCCGCGTCGGTGGCCGACCGCTGGTTCGTCGCCCGCCGCGGCCTGGTGGTCGGCGTCCTCACCGCCGGCAGCGCCACCGGCCAGCTGATCTTCCTGCCGCCGGTGGCCGCGCTGGCCGACTCCCAGGGCTGGCGCGCCGCGTCGCTGGCCGTCGCAGCGTGTGCCCTCGCGGTGGTGCCGCTCGTCATCTTCTTCCTGCGTGACCAGCCGGAGGACGTCGGGCTGACCCGGTACGGCAGCGACGAACCGAGCCCCGCGCGGCCGTCCGGTGGAGCTGCGCGGTCCGCGTTCAGTGGCCTCGCGCTCGGCGTCCGCAGCGGTACGTTCTGGCTTCTGGTGGGTGGGTTCGCGATCTGCGGAGCGTCGTCCAACGGGTTGGTGGGAACCCACCTCGTACCGGCGGCGCACGACCACGGCCTGCCCACGACGGCGGCGGCGAGCCTGCTGGCGGTGATCGGGATCTTCGACATCGTCGGGACGATCGCGTCGGGCTGGCTGACCGACCGCTACGACCCGCGGCTGCTCCTGCTGGCCTACTACGGGCTGCGCGGTGCGTCGTTGCTGCTGCTGCCCGCGTTGCTGCCGTCGCTCGGGCACGGCGTGGGGCCGACGATGCTGCTGTTCATCGTGTTCTACGGGTTGGACTGGGTGGCCACCGTGCCGCCGACCGTCGCGCTCTGCCGGCAGGCGTTCGGTGACCGCGCGCCCGTCGTCTTCGGCTGGGTGTTCGCGTCCCACCAGCTCGGAGCCGCCCTGATGGCGACCGGAGCGGGCTGGATCCGCGACACGTTCGGCACCTACACACCCGCCTGGTACGCGGCCGGAGCGCTGTGCCTTCTCGCCGCGACCCTGTCGGTCGGCGTCGGTCGTGGTAGTCGTGCGGCTACGCTCAAGGGGACTGTGCCTTCACTGGCCGCCGCTAGTTGACCCTCGTGAGGACCGATGTTCGACACGCTTTCCGACCGGCTCTCCGCCGTCTTCACTTCGCTCCGGTCGAAGGGGCGGCTCACCGATGCCGACCTCGACAAGTCCATGCGGGAAATCCGGGTGGCGCTGCTCGAGGCGGACGTCGCGCTTCCGGTCGTGAAGGCGTTCATCCAGTCGGTCAAGAACCGGGCCCGCGGGTCCGAGGTGCACCAGGCGCTCAACCCGGCGCAGCAGATCATCAAGATCGTCAACGAGGAGCTCATCGGCATCCTCGGCGGGGAGACCCGTCGGCTGCGGTACGCCAAGAACCCGCCGACGGTCATCCTGCTCGCGGGTCTGCAGGGTGCCGGTAAGACGACGCTCGCCGGAAAGCTGACGCTCTGGCTGCGCAAACAGGGGCACACGCCGCTGCTGGTCGCCGCCGACCTCCAGCGCCCGAACGCGGTGCAGCAGCTGCAGGTGGTCGGGCAGCGTGCCGAGGTCGAGGTGTACGCGCCGGAGCCCGGCAGCGGCGTCGGTGACCCGGTGAAGGTCGCCCGGGACTCGATCGAGTTCGCCAAGCGGCAGCAGCACGACATCGTCGTGGTCGACACCGCGGGTCGCCTCGGTATCGACGCCGACATGATGGCGCAGGCCGTCGCGATCCGCGACGCGGTCAACCCCGACGAGATCCTGTTCGTCGTCGACGCGATGGTCGGTCAGGACGCGGTCAACACCGCCCAGGCGTTCAAGGACGGCGTCGGGTTCGACGGCGTCGTGCTGACCAAGCTGGACGGTGACGCCCGCGGTGGTGCCGCGCTCTCGGTGCGGCACATCACCGGCGAGCCGATCATGTTCGCGTCGTCCGGTGAGAAGCTCGAGGACTTCGACGTCTTCCACCCCGACCGGATGGCCTCGCGCATCCTCGGCATGGGCGACGTGCTGACGCTCATCGAGCAGGCCGAGACGGTCTTCGACGCCGAGCAGCAGCAGCGCATGACCGACAAGATGCTCGGCGAGGGTGACTTCACGCTCGACGACTTCCTCGAGCAGATGCTCGCGGTCAAGAAGATGGGTCCGATCCAGAACGTGCTCGGGATGCTGCCCGGCATGAACCAGATGAAGGGCCAGCTCGACCAGCTCGACGACAAGCACTTCGACCGCATCACCGCGGTGATCCGGTCGATGACGCCGCTCGAGCGCCAGGACCCGAAGCTGATCAACGGGTCGCGGCGGCTGCGGATCGCGAACGGGTCCGGCACCACGGTGACCGACGTGAACCAGCTGGTGGAGCGGTTCTTCGAGGCGCGCAAGATGATGCGCCAGATGTCGAGCCAGTTCGGGTTCGGCGGCGGGGGCGCGCGTCGGGGCTCTTCCAAGAAGGGCAAGGGCAAGAAGGGGCGCAAGGGCGGGGGCGGTGGCGGTGGTCGGCCGCGTCAGCAGCTCCCCGGGGGGATGCCCGCGTTGCCGCCGGGATTCCCCGGGGCGGCGCCGCCGGCGGCCGAGCCGCAGCAGCAGCCCGACGGGCTGCCGGGTGGGTTCGAGATGCCGAAGATCGACTTCTCGAAGCTGCCGAAGAAGTAGGCCTTGGCCACGCTGGTCGTCGACGGCGCGAACGTCGTCGGCTCGGTGCCGGACGGGTGGTGGAAGGATCGTCGCGGAGCCGCCGAGCGCCTCCGCGACGCACTCGCGCCGGTGGCCGGCTCCGGGCTGCCCGGCGTCGTGCCCGGGCCGGTGCGCGTCGTGCTCGTCGTGGAGGGCGCGGCCCGCGGGGTGACCGGCGTCCCCGGAGTCGAGGTCGTGTCCGCCCCGGGCTCCGGCGACGACACGATCGTGTCCGTCACCGCCGGGGCGGAACCCCCGGTGGTGGTGGTCACCGCCGACCGCGCTCTCCGCGCACGGGTCCGCGCGGTCGGCGCCGAGGCCGTGGGTCCCTCGTCAATTCCACGACGCTAAGCGCCGCGCCGCGGGGGCGCGGGGGCGGAGCCCCCCGGGGGCGGCCCCCTTTCCGCCCGCCCGCCGGAGGCGGCGGGCAGAATCGCCCTCGTGGCACTTCATCTGCGGGGCGTGGTACTGCCGGACGACGTCGAGCGGGACGTCTGGATCGTCGGGGACCGGTTGACGTTCGAGCCGGTCGCGGACGCGAAGACCGTGGCGGACGGTGGCTTCCTGCTACCGGGGCTCGTCGACGCGCACTGCCACCCGGGCATCGCACCGGGGGGTGCGGTCACCGAGGTCGCCGAAGCCAAGCGACTCGCGCTGATCGACCGCGACGCCGGCGTGCTCACGATCCGCGACGCGGGCTCACCCCTGGACTACCGCGAACTCGACGACGACCCCGACATGCCGCGCCTCATCCGCGCCGGACGTCACCTCGCGCCGCACCGCCGCTACATGCCGGGCCTCGCGATCGAGTGTGAGCCGTCCGAACTGGCAGCGGCCGCCGCCGTCCAGGCCAAGGCGGGCAACGGCTGGATCAAGCTCGTCGGCGACTGGATCGACCGCGGCGCGGGCGACCTCGGCCCCACCTACGACGATGCCACGCTCGCCGCAGCAGTCGCGGCTGCCCACGACGCGGGCGCCCGCGTCGCGGTGCACACCTTCAGCGAGGACGCCCTGCCGGGACTGATCGCGGCCGGGGTCGACTCGATCGAGCACGGCACCGGCCTCTCGCTCGACCTGGTCGACACGATGGCGCGGAACCGCATCGCGCTGGTGCCCACGATGACGAACATCCTGACGTTCGGCACGATCGCCGACCAGGCCCAGCCGAAGTTCCCCGGCTACGCCGACCACATGCGGCGCCTGCAGGCCGGCTTCCCCGACGTCGTGCGCGCCGCGTACGAGGCGGGCGTGCCGATCTACGTGGGGACCGACGCCGGTGGGGGCGTGGACCACGGGCTCGCCGCGGGGGAGATGCTCCTGCTCGCCGACGCCGGAATGGCGCCCATCGACGTCCTCGCCGCCGGCTCCTGGGGCGCCCGCCAGTGGCTCGGCCTCCCCACCATCGAGGAAGGCGCCCTCGCCGACCTCACCGTCTACCCCGAAGATCCCCGCGCCGACCTCCGCGTGCTCCGAGCCCCGTCCCGCATCGTGCTCCGAGGCCGAGTCATCGCCTGATCGCGCGGCCGGTGCGCCGGTTACTCGGTCACGGTCCGTGGGCGACACGCCCTAGGATGTGTGCCCATGGCTAAGGCTCCCGTGCTCACCCCTCAGGCTGAGGACTTTCCCCGTTGGTACCAGGACGTGATCGCGAAGGCCGAACTGGCCGACAACGGGCCGGTCCGCGGCACGATGGTGATCCGACCGACCGGGTACGCGCTGTGGGAGCGGATGCAGCGCGAGATGGACGACCGGATCAAGGTCGCCGGTGCGCAGAACGCGTACTTCCCGCTGTTCATCCCGGAGTCCTACCTCCGCAAGGAGGCCGAGCACGTCGAGGGCTTCAGCCCCGAGCTCGCCGTCGTCACGCACGCGGGCGGCAAGCAGCTCGAGGAGCCGGTCGTGGTGCGCCCCACGTCCGAGACGATCATCAACGCGTCGTTCTCCAAGTGGGTGCAGTCGTACCGCGACCTGCCGCTGCTCGTGAACGCCTGGGCGAACGTCGTGCGCTGGGAGATGCGCCCGCGGGTGTTCCTGCGCACCACCGAGTTCCTCTGGCAGGAGGGCCACACCTGCCACGCCACGCAGGAGGACGCCCGCTCCTACGCCCGGCAGATCCTGCACGAGGCCTACGAGGACTTCATGGTCAACGTGATGGCGATGCCGGTCGTCGTCGGCCGCAAGACCGCCAAGGAACGCTTCGCGGGCGCGATCAACACGCTCACGCTCGAAGGCATGATGCGCGACGGCAAGGCCCTGCAGATGGGCACCAGCCACGAGCTCGGCCAGAACTTCGCCAAGGCGTTCGACGTGCAGTACCTCTCCGCCGAGGGCCAGCGCGAGTACGTCTGGCAGACGTCCTGGGGCACGTCCACCCGCATGGTCGGTGGCCTGATCATGGGCCACGGCGACGACAACGGGCTGCGGCTGCCGCCCCGCCTGGCGCCCACTCAGGTCGTCGTCATGGTCGTGAAGGACGGCGAGGGAGTCGGGGAGTCGGCCGCGAAGCTCGTCGCGGAGTTGCGCGGAGCGGGCGTGCGTGTGGTCCTGGACGACCGCACCGACACGCCGTTCGGGCGCCGCGCGGTCGACGCCGAGCTCAAGGGCGTTCCCGTGCGGATTGAGATCGGGCCGCGCGACCTGGCTGAGGGCAACGTGACGGTCGTTCGACGGATCCCGGGGTCGAAGACCCCGACGGCGCTCGGCAGCGTCGCCACGGCGGTCTCCACCGCGCTGGTGGAAGACCAGCAGGCGCTGTACGACGAGGCGCTCGCCCGCCGGGAGTCTCGCACGACGGATGTGAGCACGGTCGAGGACGCCGCTGCGGCGGCTGCCACCGGCTGGGCGCGGATCCCGTGGTCGGCCCTGATCGACGGGGGCGAGAACCGGCTGGCTCAGGACGCGATCACGGTCCGGTGCCTGATCCGGCCCGACGGGTCGGTGCCGGAGTCCGACGACGAGCCGGGCGTGCTCGCGATCGTGGGCCGGTCCTACTGATGTTCTTCGAACGTGGCCGAACCGCACTGGTCCGGCACTGCCGCGGTGGAATCGTGCAGGGTGTCCGGCCGTGCGTCGTGGTCGACGACGGGCCGGACGGCACGTTGCTCTGGCTGCCCAAGGACACCCCGATGCGGATCTCGTTGTTCGCCGACGACCGGCCGGTGCGGGACGTGCCGCTCGCGGAGCGGTTCACCCGGGAGTGGCACACCGGGCCGGGCGTCTGGACCGGTACCAGCGCGCTGGAGTGGATCCCACCGGGCGCGTCCTGGCACACCGTGTACTGGTTCTTCGACGGCGCGGGCCGGTTCCGCAACTGGTACGTGAACGTGGAGACCCCGCCGGTGCGGTGGAGGCACGGTTTCGACTCCGACGATCTGGAGCTCGACGTCGTCATCGCACCGGACCGGTCGTGCGTGCTCAAGGACGAGGACGAGCTCGAAGCGGCGGTCGAGGCCGGCGACATCCCGACGCGGGTGGCCGACCGCACCCGGCTGGAGGCGGCGAAGGCGATCGACGCCGCTACCGCGGGCCGGCCGCCGTTCGACGGCTGGCTGACCGACTTCCGCCCGGACCCGTCCTGGGTGGCTCCGACGCTGCTCCCGGAGTGGGAGAACCCGGTCGTTTCGATCTCCGCCGAGATGCTCCTGAGCCGATTCGGCTCATCGCCGGCGGATCTGGCAGAATAGGCGGCTGAACTGACCACCGTGTGGGCCCTCTATCCCACCCACGGTGTTCGGTCCGCCGGGTCGGCGCACCATACGTCCCCACGTGGCGTCGGCGGCCCACTTCGTACCGAAACCCAGGAGCATCCACACCAGTGGCCACCAAGATCAAGTTGCTGCGTCTCGGCAAGATTCGCGCGCCGCACTACCGCATCGTCGTCGCCGACGCCCGCACCAAGCGTGACGGCCGTGTCATCGAGACGATCGGCAAGTACCACCCCAAGGAAGACCCGAGCTTCATCGAGGTCGACGGCGAGCGGGCGCAGTACTGGCTCGGCGTCGGCGCCCAGCCCACCGAGGCCGTCGCCGCGATCCTGCGGGTCACCGGCGACTGGCAGAAGCACAAGGGCGAGCCGGCTCCGCCGCCCATGAAGGTCGCGGCTCCCAAGCGCGACAAGAAGGAGCTCTTCAACGAGGTCGCGCGCGCCTCCGCCGACGGTGCGCCGGTCGCTGACGCGACCACCCCGAAGAAGAAGGCCGCGAAGAAGGCCGACGCCGACGACGCCACGGCCGCGTCGGAGTCCTGACGTGGTCTTGCCCGCAGCGCTGGAACACCTCGTCCGCGGCATCGTCGACAACCCGGACGACGTCCGGGTCGATCTGGTGCACGGTCGCCGCGGCAAGGTGCTCGAGGTTCGGGTCCACCCGGAGGATCTCGGCAAGGTGATCGGCCGGGGTGGCCGCACCGCGAAGGCCCTGCGCCAGGTCGTCACCGGTATCGGTGGCCGCGGCGTCCGGGTCGACGTGGTCGAAACCGACGCGCGCTGACACCATGCAGCTCGTAGTGGGGCGGATCGGGCGTGCCCACGGCATCCGTGGGGACGTCCTGGTCGAGGTACGCACGGACGAGCCCGATGAGCGGTTCGCGGCGGGGTCGGTGCTGGTCACCGACCCTGCCGACGCCGGTCCGCTCACGGTTGCCGACGCCCGCTGGCACTCCGGCAAGCTCGTCGTCCGCTTCGCGGACGTCCAGGACCGGAACGATGCGGAGAAGCTCCGCGGTCTGCTGCTCGTCGTCGATTCCGACGATCTGGCGCCGTCCGACGATCCCGACGAGTTCCACGACTACGAGCTCGTGGGGCTGGCCGTGGTCGGCACTGACGGGGCGTCGTTCGGATCGGTGGTCGACGTGGTGCACTCCGCCGCGGGCGAGCTCCTGGTCTTCAAATACCAGGGCGCCGAGCGGCTGGTGCCGTTCGTCCGGGAGTTCGTGCCGACCGTCGACGTGCCGGGTGGCCGGGTCGTCATCGATCCGCCGGAGGGGCTGTTCGACCTGTGAAGATCGACGTGGTTTCGATCTTCCCGGGTTATCTGGCCCCGCTGCGGGAGTCGCTGATCGGCAAGGCCGTCGACCGGGGCGTCATCGAGCTCGGTGTGCACGACCTGCGGCAGTGGACGTACGACGTCCACCGCACGGTGGACGACTCGCCGTACGGCGGCGGGCCGGGGATGCTGATGCGTCCGGAGCCGTGGGGTCAGGCGTTGGACACGCTGGCGCCGGTGGGCGCGGCGCAGCCGCGCCTGGTGGTGCCGACGCCGGCCGGGCGGCCGTTCACGCAGGCGCTCGCGCACGAACTGGCGGCCGAACCGTGGCTGATGTTCGCGTGCGGACGCTACGAGGGCATCGACTCGCGGGTGGTGTCGTACGCCGCGGACCGGATGGTGGTCGACGAGGTCAGCCTCGGCGACTACGTGCTGGCCGGCGGCGAGGTGGCCGTGCTCGTGATCGTGGAGGCCGTCGGTCGGCTGTTGCCGGGCGTCCTCGGGAACGTGGCCTCGCACGAGCAGGACTCGTTCTCCGACGGTTTGCTCGAGGGGCCGGCGTACACGCGTCCGGAGGTCTGGCGGGACCGTCCGGTGCCCGACGTACTGCTCTCCGGGCACCACGCGGCGATCGCGCGGTGGCGGCGGGACGAATCGCTGCGGCGTACGGCTGCCCGGCGTCCGGAGTTGCTGTCGTCGGTTCTGCTGGACAAAGCGGACCTTGCGGTGCTCGACGAGGCCGGGTTTCCGGTTCGCTCGAAAGATGTGGCACAGTAGGAGAGTTGCCGCTGACGGCTGAGCCGTTTCAGCGTGCCTGAGTTTCTTCACCGTCTACGGTTCCCGCCTCGCGGGCGCGTGCAGGCGGTCCGACGACGAGGAAAGTGAAGACCGCGATGAACACCCTGGATGAACTGGACGCCGCTAGCCTGCGTTCCGACATCCCGGCCTTCCGGCCCGGCGACACCCTGAAGGTGCACGTCCGGGTCGTCGAGGGCAACCGGTCCCGCATCCAGGTCTTCCAGGGTGCGGTCATCCGTCGGCAGGGCACCGGCTCGCGCGAGACCTTCACGGTCCGCAAGGTGAGCTTCGGTGTCGGCGTCGAGCGGACGTTCCCGGTGCACACTCCGGTGATCGAGAAGATCGAGGTCGTGACCCGCGGTGACGTGCGTCGCGCCAAGCTCTACTACCTCCGTGGTCTGCGCGGCAAGGCCGCCAAGATCAAGGAGAAGCGCGAGACCACGGCCGGCTGAGTCGGCTGAGACTTACGCTTAGCGCGTGACAGCACCCGAGAGGTTCGGTCGCTCCGATCCTGGAGCGTCCGAACCGACGGGTCTCGACGAGTTGGCGCGCCGTCGGCTCGGACGTCGGCCACGTGCTGATCCGGCGTATCCGCCTGCTTCACCACTGGACGGCTCGGGCTCGCTCATTCTGCCCGGCCGTCCTTTGCCGTCCGCGCGGCCGCCCGCCGATCCCGTCCGCGACAGCGGCGAACTTTACGACGGTTCGGGCCGTGATTCCGGTGTGGCACGAATGGGCGGCGTGGAGCAGGTACCGGTCGATCGGCATGGTCGGCCTGTTCGGGGGCGGTTGCTTCCGACCGAGGGAGAGCCACGTCCCCGCCCCGCCGATCCCCGCTCCGGCTCGCGCCGCCCCGCCGATTCGCGCTCCAACGATCCCCGCTCGGCCGACCCCCGGTCCGTACATCCGCGGTCGGTGGACCCGCGCTCGGCCGACCCGCGCTCGGTGGATCCCCGCGCGGTGGACCCGCGCTCAGTCGATCCCCGCGCGGCGGACCCGCGCTCGGTCGATCCCCGGGCGGCGCACCCGCGTTCAGTCGATCCGCGTTCGGCGGATCCTCGGGCAGCCGGTCCTGCGTACGGCGAGCCGCGGTACGAGGAATCTCGGTACGGCGATCCGCGGTACGGCGACGCGGGTCACGTCGATCAGCGATACGCGGATCAGGCGTACGCGGATCCTCGGTCTCCGGAGCCGCAGCGGTACCCGGAGGAACAGCGGTATGCCGCGGAGCCGGAGCCGCAGCGGTACGTCGAGGAGCAGCGGTACGCGGCGGAAGAGGACTCCGCGTACTACCGGAAGACGTACGGCAGCAGCCGGACCTCGAGCGCGGCAGCCTCGGCCGGCCGGCACCGAGCGGGCGCCCGCCCCTACGCCCGCAGCACCAGTAGCGGCCGCCGCCGCACCCTCCCGCTCTGGCAGGAGATCCCACTCCTCCTCATCATCGCGTTCGTCCTCGCCACCGTGATCAAGACCTTCGTCGTCCAGGCGTTCTACATCCCCTCCGGGTCAATGGAGAACACCCTGCTGGTCAGCGACCGCGTCCTGGTCAACAAGTTCGTCTACGACACGCGCGAACCCCGCCGCGGCGAGGTCGTCGTCTTCCGCGGCACCGACTCCTGGGTGCCGGAGAACGGCGTCCCGCAGAACACCGGCACGCTCGCCACCGCGGGCCGGATGCTCGGCGGACTCATCGGCGCCGCCCCACCCGACGAGAAGGACTTCGTCAAACGCGTGATCGGCACCGGCGGCGACGTCGTGCAGTGCTGCGACAAGGACGGTCGCGTCGAGGTCAACGGCATGCCGCTCGTCGAGCCGTACATCTTCGAGGACGACCCGATCAACGAGCGCCCGTTCGGGCCGGTCACGGTGCCCGCGGGCCGCCTGTTCATGATGGGCGACCACCGATCGAGGTCCGCCGACTCCCGCGTGTACCTGAGCGACCAATGGCGCGGCACGATCCCGGTGGATGCGGTGATCGGTCAGGCCTACGCGACGGCTTGGCCGGCGTCGAGATGGGGCTTGTTGCAGGAGCCGGACACGTTCAGCAACGTACCGACTGCACTGGGTGAGAAACCCCACACCGTGGCGCGCCCGGCCGGAGCGACAGCGCTCCTGGTGCTTCCCGTCCTGTTCGGGCCCTTCGGGTTGCTCTGGTCTCGTACGCCCCTCGGGTGGCTGTTGCGCCCAGATTCGCGCCGACGCCGTAGGCTGCGCTGGTGATGCCCGAGACCTCCCGTCGGAAACAGCGATCCTTCTGGGTCGAGCTCCCGATCCTCCTCCTCGTAGCGGTCATCGTCGCCGTACTGGTTCGGACGTTTCTGGTACAGACGTTCTATATCCCGTCCGGCTCGATGGAGACCACGCTCCTCATCAATGACCGCGTTCTGGTCAACAAAATGGTTTACCGCTTCCGGGAGCCACGCCGGGGCGAAGTAGTCGTCTTCGTGCCGCCGAAGCAGTGGGACGCCGGCCCGGCCAAGGACGACTACATCAAGCGTGTGGTCGGTGTCGGTGGCGACAAGATCGTCTGCTGCGATTCCTCCGGGCGGATCACGATCAACGGCAAGGTGCTGCAGGAGGATTACCTCTTCGAGGACGACGTCCCGTCCGCGCAGCCGTTCGACGTCTCCGTGCCGACCGGTCGGCTGTTCGTGCTGGGCGACCACCGGTCCTCGTCCGCGGACTCACGGTTCCACACGGATTACCAGTCCGGCACGATTCCCGTCGATGCCGTCGTCGGTCGAGCATTTGTGATCTTCTGGCCGTTCAGTCATGTGGGGACGCTTTCGGTGCCAAAGGGGTATGAGGCGATCCCGGCGCCGTCTGGTGGCTGACGCCTCCTGGGAGTTGCCGCTCGCCGCAGGTGACGAGGAGCCGCCCGGTGCGCCACCGCGTCCGTGGCGGCTCTCCGGCCGGCTGCTGGTCCTCGACCCGATCGACCGGTTGCTGCTGATCCGGGCGCGGGATCCGGAGTATCCGGAGCTCGGGGAGTGGTGGGAGGTTCCGGGCGGCGGTGTCGACCCGGGCGAGGACACGGTTGCGGCCGCTCTGCGCGAGGTGCGTGAGGAGACGGGTGTGGCGATCGAGACCTCGGCCGTGGTTCCCACTGCGGTGTGGTGGTCGGAGGTCACGTATCTGTGGCTCGGGCGGCGGCGGTGGTCGCGGCAGGCGATCCACCTGGCTCGTCCCCCGGTGACACCGGAAAAGGTCGCCGACCTCGCCTACACGCCCGACGAAGGTGCGACGTTCCTCGGTGCCGACTGGATACCGGTCGCGGGCCTGAACGAGCTTCCCCGGACATTTCCTGACGGAATAGCTCAGACGCTGCCTCGTCTGCTGGCGGGCGACGTCGTCGACACGGGCTTCGCGGTCTGGTGCTGACTCCTCGCCGCACGGAAGCGCGGACAGCGGATACGCTCGGCTACCGATGACTGAAGTGAGTGCACGGCGGGCCGCCCGGGTTCTGGTACTCGACGGCAGCACGGTGCTGTTGTTCCGCTGCAGCAGCGCACACCGGCCGGAAGACGGGCCCTGGTGGATCAGTCCGGGTGGTGGCCTGGAGTCGGACGAGGACGTGCGTTCCGGTGCGGTGCGTGAGCTCGCCGAGGAAACCGGTCTGGTCGTGGCCCCCACCGATTTCGAGGGGCCGGTCTTCGAGGAAGTCGTCGAGTACCCGACGGCGACCGGGACCCAGCGTCAGACGCAGCAGTACTTCGTACTGCGCCGCGGCGGGTTCGAGATCGACCGACAGGCCCAGACCGAGTGGGAACGGCAGTTCATGGGCGAGGCACGGTGGTGGAGCAGCGCCGAACTGCGCGCGGCGACCGAAACGGTCTACCCTCCGAACCTCGCCGATCTGCTCGACGACCTCGTGAAGGAGGCGTGACGTGCTCGTCCCCCCGCGCGCGGTGGTCCGCCGCGACGCTGGTCTCTACGCGCTCGAACGTACGCTGCGCCGGCGCGGTTTCGCCCGTGTCGCCGGTGCCGACGAGGCGGGGCGCGGTGCGTGCGCCGGCCCGCTCGTGGTCGCGGCCGCCGTGCTGCCGGCCAGTGCACGCGGCGAGGTGCCCGGCCTGGCCGACTCCAAGCTGCTCACCCCGGCGGCCCGCGATCGGGTCTACGACGAGGTGCTCGAGCGCGCCGAGTCGTACTCGGTGGTGATCGTGCCGGCGGCAGAGGTGGACGCCCGGGGGCTGCACCGCAGCAACGTGGACGCGATGCGCCGGGCGCTCGAGCAGCTGACCGTGCGCCCGGACTACATGCTCACCGACGGGTTCGGTGTCGCCGGTCTGGGGCTGCCCGGGCTGGCGGTCTGGAAGGGCGACCGGGTGGCGGCGTGCATCGCGGCCGCCTCGGTTCTGGCGAAGGTCACCAGGGACCGGATCATGACGTCCCTGCACGAGACCTATCCGAGTTACGACTTCGCACAGCACAAGGGATATGTGACCGCGGCGCACGCCGAGGCTCTGGCCGTTCACGGTCCGTGCCCGGAGCACCGGATGTCGTACGCGAACGTCGCGGCGGCGGCTGGTGCGGCTCGAAAGCCGAACACAGTGG
>NZ_JBICTY010000003.1:303281-401642 GCF_043197895.1 Cryptosporangium sp. NPDC048952
GGCTGAGGCGCACGCGCCCGGCACGACGGCTGCGGCTCGAAAGCCGAACACAGTGGCTGAGGCGCACGCGCCCGGCACGACGGCTGCGGCTCGAAAGCCGAACACAGTGGCTGAGGCGCACGCGCCCGGCACGACGGCTGCGGCTCGAACCGGGGCTGAGGCGCTGGTGCCGGTGGCCGTGAGCCACAATGGTCAGGTGGAGGACGAGGTATGAGCGCTGAGGATCTCGAAAAGTACGAGACCGAGATGGAGCTGCAGCTCTATCGCGAGTACCGGGACATCGTCAGGCAGTTCTCCTATGTCGTGGAGACCGAGCGTCGCTTCTACCTCGCGAACTCGGTCGACCTGCAGGTTCGCAACGCCGACGGCGAGGTGTACTTCGAGGTCGCGATGTCGGACGCGTGGGTCTGGGACATGTACCGGCCGGCGCGGTTCGTGAAGAACGTCCGCGTCGTAACGTTCAAGGACGTGAACGTCGAGGAGCTCGACAAGCCCGACATCTCGCTACCGGGGAACGGCGGATTCGGTTCGTGACGGGTGGTCCGGGGTAGGTCTGCCCCATGGACGAGACCTCGGACCACACGAGCACGGAGCGCCAGGCTCCGGGCGAAAGCGTTCCCGACCGCAATCCGGTGGCGGATCCGATGGACCCTGCCGCGCGCGTCCGGACGGGTGACCTTCCACCGACGATGCCCGCGGAAGCACGCACCGGGTACGCCGAGAAGCCGTCGCCGGAGGACTACCCGCCGTCGGGCGAAGGTGGTGTCCCGGACGACACCGCACCGGAGGTCGCACCGGCGCTGGGCACGTCCGAGTCGATGGCGCCGGTCGAGGGCGTCCACACGCCGGACGTGGGTGCGGGTGGACGGGAGTTCGACACGGCGGCCACGCCGCTGCCGGGCCGCACCGACCACTCGCGTTAGTCCGCGGGCATCTCCAGCGGAGTCGTCAGGTCGGCGTGCGCGTACGTCGCGAACGACTCGTAGAGCTCCTCGAAGCGGAGCAGCGCCGACACGAACTCCTGCTCGCGGTCGGCGTCGCGGGGCGCGCGGGACAGCCGCGCCGCGTAGTAGTTCACGGTCGGCGCGTGCATGAGCAGGTCGGAAAGCCGCCGGGAGGCCTCGGGGCCGCCGTGTGCCGACACGGCGGCCAGCAGGGGCGCCGAGCGCTCGATGTCGGGCGGCAGGAACTCGGCGTTCTCGCCGCGGCCGACCTTCCCGTACTCCAGCCGGGCCGAGTCGGCGTACTCCAGCGCGGCCGTGTACGCGTCCCGCCGTTCGTCTTCCCGGGCCAACAGCACGGCTTGCCGGTGCCCGGCGGTGATCACCTCCGAGATCTGACGATGGCCACGGCGTGCGATACCGATCGCTGTCGCCGCACCTAGCACTGCCACCAGGAGGCACACCCCGGCGACGGTGCCGAGTGAGACCCATTCGTCCGTCATAGTTCGTAAGAGTAATAAGTCGGATCTGTTTGATCTGTTTTCGTACCACCGCACGGGGTGGCGTGCCGTCGTCCACAGGTCCTCCGGTTATCCCCTGAGGGCTGGCTCGTGCTCCGGGGAACGGCGTTTCCCCACCACCGTGGACCTCTCACCTGGCGATCGGGAGGCGGCGGATGGGCGCGAAACAAGCGGTGGGGGCGTACGGCGAACGGGTCGCCCTGCGCTATCTCCAGCAGTCCGGTCTGGTCGTGCTCGACCGGAACTGGCGATGTGCCGAGGGCGAGCTCGACATCGTGGCGCGCGACGGTGATGCGCTGGTCATCTGCGAAGTGAAGACCCGGCGCGGGGAACAGTACGGCGTTCCGGCCGAGGCGGTGGTCGCGGCCAAGGCCGCCCGGTTACGTCGCCTGGCCACCCACTGGATCCGGGCGACCGGCGTCCACCCCGGCACCGTCCGGTTCGACGTCGTGAGCGTGCGGCCGCAGCGGTCCGGTGCCGCGCGGGTCGACCATCTGCGCGGGGCGTTCTGATGGCGGGGTTCGCGCGGGCGCTGGCCGTCGGCCTGCACGGTGTCCACGGGCGTGTCGTAGAGGTCGAGGCCCACCTCGCCCAGGGTCTGCCCGGCCTGGTCATCACCGGCTTGCCCGACGCGGCCGTCACCCAGGCGCGCGACCGGGTGCGCGCCGCCGTGCTCAACTCGGGGCAGCGCTGGCCCGACCAGCGGATCACGGTCGGGCTCGGGCCGGCCTGGCTGCCCAAGCACGGCACGAACTTCGACCTGGCGGTCGCCGCGGCGATCCTGGCGGCCGCCGGTGCCACCCCGCTGGTCGCGCTGGACGGGCTGGTGCTGATCGGCGAGCTGGGCCTCGACGGGCGGCTCCGTCCGGTCCGCGGGGTCTTCCCGTCGGTGGCCGCCGGCGCCCAGGACGGGCTCCGCCGGTACGTGGTGCCGGCGGCCAACTGGTCGGAGGCCGCACTGGTGCCGGGCGCCGACGTCGTCGGGCGCCGCACGTTGCGCGGAGTCATCGCGCTCCTGCGCGGCGAGGATCCACCGACCGACGACGCGGCGTCCGCCCCGCCACCGCTGCGGATCCTGGCCCGTACCGACGGCTCCGAGGGTGACCTGGCCGACGTCGCCGGGCAGGAGATCGGGCGGCGCGCGGTCGAGGTCGCGGCGGCCGGGGGCCACCACCTGGCGCTGTTCGGGCCACCCGGGGCGGGCAAGACGATGCTCGCGGAGCGGCTGCCGGGCATACTGCCGCCCCTGGACGACGAGTCCGCGGTCGAGGTGACCGCCGTTCACTCGGTGGCCGGGGTGCTCCCCGTCGGCACCGGGCTGGTGCGCCGGGCTCCGTACCAGGCGCCCCACCACACCGCGACGGTGGCGGCGCTGGTCGGCGGCGGCACCGGCCTCGCGCGGCCGGGCGCGATCTCGCTCGCCCACCACGGGGTGCTGTTCCTCGACGAGAGCCCGGAGTTCTCGCCCCGGGCACTGGATGCGTTGCGTCAGCCGGTGGAGCGGGGCGAGGTGCTGCTGGCCCGCACCGGGGGTGCCGTGCGGTACCCGGCGCGGGTGCAGCTCGTGCTCGCCGCGAACCCGTGCCCCTGCGCGTCGGCGGCCGGTGACCGGGCCTGCACCTGCACGCCGACCGCGCGGCGCCGCTACCTCGGCCGGATCTCCGGCCCGCTGCTCGACCGCATCGACCTCCGCGTGATGCTGCTGCCCGTGGCGTCGGCCGCGCTGTACGCGACGCACGACCAGCCGGAGTCGACCGCGGTCGTCGCGCACCGGGTCCGCGAGGCCCGCGGGGCTGCGGTCGAGCGCTGGACCGGCCTCGGGTGGTCCTCGAACGCCGCGGTGCCCGGTACGGCGCTCCGCTCGCGGGAGTGGCGGCTACCGCGGCTGGTGACCGCCGCCGCGGCACGTGCGATCGACGGCGGCGAACTCTCCGCCCGCGGCTACGACCGCGTGCTGCGCATCGCCTGGACACTCGCCGACCTGTCCGGCCGGTCGGCGCCCGACTACGGCGACGTCAACGAGGCCCTGGAACTACGCCGAGGCTCGGTGGCGGCATGAGCGGCGAGACGGAGTGGGTGGCCGCGGAGCGGCTTGCGTGGGTGGCGCTCGGGCGTCTCGTCGAGCCGGGACGCCGCACGCTGGTGGGAGCGACCGCCGGGGGAGCGCGTGCCCTGCTGGAGAAGGTGCTCGCGGGAGCCCGCGACCAGGTCAGCCGAGGCATCCGCAAGCGCCTGGCGGGCGCCGACCCGTGGGAACGCGCCGAGGCCGACTTGGCCGCGGCGGCACGAGCCGGAGCGCGTGCGGTGACGCCGGTCGACGCCGAGTGGCCCGCCGAGGCGTTCGCCGGGCTCGGTCCACTGGCCGAGGCCGAACGGGTCGACGTGGCACCGCCACCGTGCCTCTGGGTCCGGGGGCCGCTGGCGCTACCGCGCGCGCCCGAGCACACGGTCTCGATCGTCGGCGCACGAGCGGCGACGGCATACGGCAAGCACGTCGCCACCGAGATCGCCTACGGACTGGCCGGACGCGGCTGGTTGGTGATCTCCGGCGGCGCGTTCGGCATCGACGGCGCGGCCCACCGCGGAGCGCTCGCCGGCGGCGGACCCACGATCGCCGTGCTGGCCGGCGGGGTCGACGTGCCGTACCCGCTCGCCCACGCGGGGCTGCTCGACCGCATCGCCGAAGAGGGGCTGCTGATCAGCGAGGTGCCGCTGGGCGAGTCGCCGCAACGTCACCGCTTCCTCTCACGGAACCGGCTGATCGCCGCGCTCGGCGGCGGGCTCGTCGTCGTGGAGGCCGGCGCACGGTCCGGCACCAGCGTCACCGCCGAGCGCGCGCACCAGCTCGACCGGCCGTTGCTCGCGGTGCCCGGACCCGTGACGTCCGCGCTCTCGGTGGGCACTCACCGGCTGATCCGCGACTTCGGCGCGACCTTGGTCACCAGCGCCGAGGACGTGCTGGAGGCGGTCGGCCCGATCGGTGCCGCCGAGTGGGGCGTCGAGCCCGGGTGGGACCCGGCGGAGTGGGACGCGTCGCTGCCGGTTGGAGCTCCTCCGTCCGACGAGCCTGACCGGTCCTCGCTCCCGCCGTCGCTGCGGACCGTGCTCGAGGCCGTGGCCGCCGGGCGGGTCGTGACCGTCGAGGACGTCGCGCTCGCGGCACGACTACCCCCGACGGAGGTGCGCCGGGCGCTGCCGGATCTGCGGATGCGCGGGTTCGTGCGGGCGGTGGACGGCGGCTACCGCCTGACCGAAGCGGGCCTCGGCCCTCCGACGTTCGCCGACTCCCCACCGTCCGCCACCTCCGAGTACCTCCCGCCCTACCCCGACGACCCCTTCACCTACGGCCAAAACCCCTTCGGCCCCGACTGACGCCGCGCTCGTTTCGGCGGGGCGGCTTGCTCGGGGGAGCGGGAGCGGGCACGGTCGGGGTGTGGCTGGATCCCGACCGCGGGTGGCGGCGCTCCGCGCTGCCCTCCCGCCGGCTCTCGCGGAGACGGTCGACGCGTTCGAGGCCTACCTGGAGCACGAGCGGAGCCATCCGCCCACCACGCTGCGGGCGTACGTGGCCGATGCGGTACTCCTCCTCGACCACCTGACCCGCTCGGGGCAGGACCGCCTCGACGCCCTCGACCTGTCGTTACTCCGCAGCTGGCTGGCGCGCCAGCGCAGCACGGGTGCGGCGCCCCGCACACTGGCCCGACGTGCGGCCGCCGCCCGCGCCCTCACCGCCTGGGCGCAGCGCACCGGCCGCCGCGCCGACGATCCGGGTCGCGACCTGGCCAGCCCGAAACTCCCGGCCCACCTACCCCGCGTCCTGGACGTCACCCAAGCCACCGCCCTCCTGGACACCGCCCGCACCAACCGCCCATCCCCGTCCAAAGCCGCTCCAGCCGGCGCCGCGCCGCCCCGCGCCACCGCTCCCGGCGAAACCGCCGCGCCCCCCGCCACGCCCGACGGCGCGTCTCCCTCCGCCGCCAACTCCGACGCCACAATGTCCGGCACGACCCCGCCCGGCGGCACATCCGGCAACGCCCCCGCCGGCATAGGCCCCAGCGGCGTCGGTCCCAGCGGCTCGGCGCCCAGCGGCTCGGCGCCCGGTGGCTCGGCGCCCGGTGGCTCGGCGCCCGGGGGCGCTGTGTCCGGGGGCGCTGTGGCCGGTGGTGCCGCGTCGGCGGGCGCTGGAGCCGAGGGCTCGGTGGGGGAGAGCGATCCGCGGGCCGAAGCTGCGTTGCTGCGGGATGTGGCCGTGTTGGAGCTGCTGTATGCCACGGGTGTCCGCGTCAGCGAACTCTGTGGGCTCGACGTGGACGACGTCGACCGCGAACGTCGCCTGCTCCGCGTCGTCGGCAAGGGCAACCGCGAGCGGAGCGTTCCGTACGGCGTACCGGCCGAACGAGCGATCACGATGTGGCTCGAACGGGGCCGCCCGACGCTCGCCACGCCCCGGAGCGGCCCAGCGCTCCTCCTCGGGGTCCGCGGCGGACGCCTAGACCCCCGCACGGCCCGACAGATCGTGCACGACCGCCTTCGCGACGTCCCGGGCGCACCCGACCTCGGCCCGCACGGCCTCCGCCACACCGCGGCCACCCACCTGCTCGCCGGCGGCGCCGACCTCCGCACCGTGCAGGAACTCCTGGGCCACGCCACGCTGGCCACCACCCAGATCTACACCCACGTCACTGTCGACAGACTCCGCACCGCCTACCGCCAGGCCCACCCCCGCGCCTAGTCACCCCCGGCCTAGCCACCCGCGGCCTAGCCACCCGCGGCCGATGAGCGCCGCGCTCGATCAGTGCCGGGTCCGATGAGCGCCGGGTTCGATCACTGCCGCGTTCGACAAGCGCTGTGCCCAGCCACGCCTGGTGCGGCACGCGGATGCCCGCTGCGGCGGCGCGGATTGTTGGGAAAACGTTCGGTGTGGAGGGTCGGGGTCGACGGGTTCCTGGCAAAGCGCGTAGCTGGCCGCTTGGAGGGGGTGGTGGGGGCGGGATTAGCGTGGACGGGGTGGCCAGCGACTTCGTGCTTCTGAGCGACCCGGCGATCGCGGCAATCGCCACCTCCGACTGCGGCGAACCCGTGATCGAGGCCACCCACCTCCGCCTCGACCGCCGCGAAGACCAGTACAACCCGCTCCTGCACTATGTCCGCTCCGGCCTCCACCGCCGCCTGCTGCACGCCGAACAGAGCCTCCCGACCGGCACCCACCTGCTCCTCATCGAGGGCTACCGTCCACCCGCCGTGCAACTCCACCAATTCACTGCCTATGCCGACGTCCTCCGCGAACAAAACCCCGACTGGACGCCCGAGCGCCTCCGCCGCGAGGCCTCCCGGTTCATCTCGCCGCCAGAGGTGGCCCCGCACTGCACCGGCGGTGCGATCGACCTGACGCTCTGCTCGGCCGACGGCGTCGAACTGGACATGGGCACCGAGGTGAACGCGAGCCCGGTCGCCAGCGAGAACCGCTGCTACACCGCAGCACCCGACATCTCCGCGCAGGCCGCGGCGAACCGGCGTCTGCTCGTGGCGACGCTGACCGCCGCAGGGCTGGTGAACTACCCGACGGAGTGGTGGCACTGGTCGTACGGCGAGCGGTACTGGGCGTGGAGCACCGGTTCCGACGCCCGGTACGCGCCCCTGAGCACCGATCAGGTCGTCACCGGGTAGAGCCGGACGCTCCCCGGGCCGAGGAGCGTGAGCGGGTCGACGTACTGGCCGGCCACGATCAGACCCCAGTGCAGGCAGGTCTCGGCGCCGCAGCCGAGGTGCGTTCCGTCCAGGTGTCCGAGCGGGGTGCCGGGGACGACCCGGTCACCGGCGCGAACGGATGCCCGGACCGGCTCGTAGGTCGTGCGGCGACCGTCGTCGTGCGTGACGCTCACGACACCCCGGCCGCCCACTGGGCCCGCGAACCGTACGACTCCGGCCCCGGCCGCACGCACTACGGCGCCGGGCGTCCCGGCCAGGTCGACGCCACGGTGGCCGGCACCGTAGGGCCCGTCCGGCGCCTCGAACCGCCGCACCACCCGCGCCTGCCCGTCCACCGGCCATCGCCAGCCCACCACCCCGCCAGGCGCCTCCCGCCACCCCGCCGGCCGACCGTATGGGCCCGCGTAGCTCCGTCCCGTGTGAGCCGGTCCCGCGTGGATCGGTCCCGCGTGGATCGGTCCCGCGTGGATCGGTCCCGCGTGGATCGGTCCCGCGTGGATCGGTCCCGTGTGAGCCGGGCCCGCGTAGATCGGGCCGGCGTGGGTCGGGCCCGGGTGGGCCGGGTCCGGGTGGGCCGGGTCCGGGTGGGCCGGGTCTGGGTGGCCCGGATCGGCGTCGGGCGGCGCGGTTTCGACCAGCGCGGCGGTGGCCGAGTACGCGTTGGCCCACGCGACCGCGGCCGGATCCGCGCCGACCTGCGCGGCTGCGGCCTCGGCCGGGGGCGTGGTGGCCTGGGCGGTGGGGATTGGGGCGGCCAAGGCCATTACGGCTAGGGCTGTGGTGAGGGAGGCCAGGGTGGGGGTTTGGTGGGGTGTGGTGCGACGCCTGCGGGCGCCGGCTTGATTGACGTCGATCGGGAAAAGCATGGAGGCGAGGGTGGACGCCTTCGCCCGCCCTCGCCAGGTCCCTCGGTCAGCTGTGGAAAACCCGCTCAGCGCGCCCAGGAGCCGGGGTGTCCACCGGCGCCCGGCATCCGGCGCGGGGCGGGCTCGACGACAGGGCCGCCGTCGCGGAGTTTTTCGAGCCGGCGCACGGCCTCGTGGAGCACGTCGTCCTGCTTGCAGAACGCGAAACGCACCAGGGACGCGCCAGGGACCACGTCGTGGGCCTCCTGGTCGTAGAACACGCCGACCGGCACGGCCACGACCCCCGCGCGCTCCGGGAGCGCCCGGCAGAACGCGACACCGTCGACGCCGCCGAGGGGAGCCGCGTCCGCAGTGACGAAATACGTTCCCGCCGGGATGTGGACGTCGAACCCGGCGGCGTTCAGGCCCTGACAGAGCAGGTCACGCTTGGCGCGAAGGCTGGTGGCCAGGCCTGCGAAGTAGTCGCGGGGGAGGCCCAGCGCGGTGGCCACGGCCGGCTGGAACGGCGCTGCGTTGGTGAAGGTGAGGAACTGCTTCACCCGTGCGACTGCAGCGACCAGATCGGCCGACGCGCAGATCCAGCCGACCTTCCAGCCGGTCGCGCTGAACGTCTTGCCGGCCGACGAAATCGTGACCGTGCGGTCGCGCATGCCCGGCAGCGTGGCCAGCGGCACGTGCTCACCGTGGAAGACGATGTGCTCGTACACCTCGTCGGTGACCGCGATCAGGTCGTGCTCGACGCACAGCCGCGCGACCTCGGTGAGCTCCTCGCGGTCGAACACCGCGCCGGTCGGGTTGTGCGGCGAGTTGATCAGGATGACGCGGGTGCGCGGGGTGATCGAGGCGGCCAGCGCGGCGGTGTCGAGGCGGTAGTCCGGCGGGCGCAGGGTCACCGGGCGGCGGACGGCGCCGGCGAGTGCGATCACCGCGGCGTACGAGTCGTAGTACGGCTCGACGCAGAGCACCTCGTCGCCAGGCTCGCACAGGCCGAGGAGCGTAGCGGCGATGGCCTCGGTGGCGCCGGCGGTGACCAGCACCTCGGTGTCGGGGTTGTAGTCCAGGCCGTACCAGTCGCCCTGGTGACG
The DNA here is from genome assembly GCF_043197895.1 of Cryptosporangium sp. NPDC048952. Taxonomy (NCBI): domain Bacteria; kingdom Bacillati; phylum Actinomycetota; class Actinomycetes; order Cryptosporangiales; family Cryptosporangiaceae; genus Cryptosporangium; species Cryptosporangium sp. NPDC048952. The sequence continues at coordinate 312,404 of NZ_JBICTY010000003.1, forward strand.
GGCGATCGCGGTGCGCAGGTCGGGGGTGCCGGCGCCCGGCGCGTACTGGTTCTGACCGGACTGGATCGCCTTCACTGCCGCGCGGAGCATCTGGCCGGGGCCGTCGGTGTCGGGGAAGCCCTGGCCGAGGTTGATCGCGTTGGTGCGGACCGCCAGGGAGGTCATTTCGGTGAAGATCGTGGTGCCGAAGCCGCGCATGCGAGCGATACCGCGACGGGTCTCCTGCGAGCGGGAGGGCTCACTGTGCGATGTGAGCTCGGAACCAGCGTTGCCGGCAGGGGTCATGACCCCAGACCATAGGCGCTGTCTTTCCTGTTCAGCACATCGGGCGGGGTTTTTCGCCCACCATATCTTGACTTAAGGTCCTCCTAAAGCGAGGGTTCGGACGGTTGATTACCGCTAATCGGACGAACTGGGTAGTGGGTTCGTAGTCGGGTGTACAGGGGACGCCGGGTCGGTCATCGGGATGTGGGGGTTACCTCGGTAACGTCTGCTAAGGCGCGAGTCGCGGGACGCGTCGCAGCGGGAGGAGCTCCGATGGTCGAGAACCCTTCGTCGGCGGACGAGTCGGTGTCGGATCGGGGTTCCCGGTCGGGGGCTGATGCGGCTTCCGCGCCGGAGGCGGTTGCGGCTTCGGGGGTCGATGCGGCTGCAGCGTTTGACGCGGCTGCGGGGGCTGACGCGGCTTCAAGCTCGGTTGCGGCTTCAGGTTCGGTTGCGGCTTCAGGCTCGGACGCGGCTTCGGGGTCGGACGCGGCTTCGGGGTCGGTTGTGGCTTCGGGGTCGGTTGTGGCTTCGGGGTCGGAGGCGGCTTCGGGGTCGGAGGGGGCGAAGGCGGCTGGGCGTGCGCCTCGGGCGCGGACTTCGGCGGCTACGGCTCGGCCGGCGCGGCGCACGGTGAGTACGACGGCGGAGCCGCGCAAGGCGGCGCGGAAGTCGACGCCGGCGCGGTCCCGGGCGGCGGCGACTCAGCCGTTGAGTCCGGTCGATCCGCCCGAGGAGGCGTCGGGTTCGGCTCCTGCCTCGGGTGAGGCGACTCCGTCTGTCCAGAATTCGGCGACGTCGCGCGCGGCGGCCCGGGCTGGTGCCAGGGGGCGGGGAGCGCCGAAGCCGGAGGATGAGGTTGTCGATGCCAGGGATGGCGCCGGTTCGGGTGGGGAAGTGGAGCATCCTGCGGCGTTGGAGCTGATTCAGGCGTATCGGACGCTCGCGGTGCCCAAGGCGCTTGCCGCTCATGCCGCGGCGAAGACCCCGCCCGAGGCCCCCGAGGCGCCCGACGAGCCCGCGCCGGCTGCGTCGGCATCAGTCGTATCGGCGCCCAGCCCGGCGGTCCCCGCTTCGTCGGCTCCGACCGCTGCCGACCGGGCCGCTGCCGGCCCGTCATCCGCTGCGCCCACACCGACCAACGCGCCGGTCACCGCGCAGGCATCGGCCGCGTCGGCGCCCACCGCTGCGGCGTCCGGGGTGTCGGTGGGGGAGGCGACGACTGTTGGATTGACGCCTATCGAGGTGGACGAGGGCGCCGGCGGGTCGTGGGACGGGGTGGGCTCGTGGGCTGCTTCGGCCGAGGGGGACGAGGAATCGGCTCGTGAGGGGCGGTCGCACTGGCCCGAGACCGAGTCGGTGCTGGTTCGGTTGGGGCTGGTCGACGAGTACGGGCGCGTATTGGACGCCTCTCCGCCGGCGGAAGAGACCGCTGACGAGGATCGTGCCGGGACCTTCCCGATCGGCTCCGTTCCGCACCCGATCACGATCGCTGAGCCGGTTCCGACGTTCGACGCGTTGGTTGCGCGGACTCGTGCGCGGGTGAAGTCGAGTGACGAGCGGCGGGTGCCGCCGCCCGGTCCGCTCGAGCCCGGGCCCGAGGCGCCCTCGCGCGTTCCCGCTCGGCCGTTCGGTGAGCGGTTCGCGGCGATGCTTCCGTCGCGGGAGTCCGTGCGCCGCCTGTTGCCTTCGCGTGCCGCCGGTTCCAAGGCGCGGCGCGACCGGGTGGAAACCCCGGAATCCGTTTCGACGGATCCGGGCACCGCGATCTCGGCCGGCTCCCCAGCAGATCCCGAAATCGCGAGCGCCGGAGCCATGCCCGACACGTCAGACCTCGGCACCCAGGCGCCGAGCGCCACGGAGTCCAGCGCCCAGGCGCCGAGCGCCACGGCGCCGAGCGCCACGGCGCCCAGCGCCCACGCGCCCAGCGTCACGGAGCCCAGCGCAATGGAGTCCAGCGCCAGCGCGCCCAGCGCCAGCGCGCCCAGCGCCAGCGCGCCCAGCGCCAGCGCGCCCAGCGCCAGCGCGCCCAGCGCCAGCGCGCCCAGCGCCACGAGGCCCGGCAGCACAGGGGCCGGTGCCACCGGCCTCGGGAGCGCGGAGCCTGGTGCCACCGGGCTCGGCGGGATGGAGCGTGGGGGCGCGCCGGTGCCGCTCGAGGTTGCGGCGGCTCGGCCGGTTCCGGCGGGATCCGCGCCCGCACCCGTCGATCTGACGCCTGGGCCGAGCAGGTCCGCGGCGCCGACCCGCCCGCGAAAGCCACTGCGCCGACGCCCCACGCCGGCGCAGTGGCGGTCGGGCGCGCGCACCGCGCTCGTGCTCGTGGTGCTGCTCGCCGCAGCCGTGCCCGCCACAGTGCTGAGCTGGCGTTCCGCGCTGGCGGACGTGCCGGACTCCGGTGGCGCGGTCGGGGGTGGCCTCGCCACCGTCGGCCTGATCCTGCTGGCTGTCGGCACGCTCAAGGGCGCAAAGGCGCCCGCCCCGAGCACCCAGTCACTCCCCGCCCTGCTGGCCCGCCCCGGCGCCCTCCCGATCGTCCTCGGCGTGGCCGTACTCCTCTGCGCCGCCATCGCCGTCGGCTAGCCGCCGCGCCCCCGGCGGCGCTGCACACTCCGTCCCCCCACGGGGGACTGCACGTTCCGGTCCCCTATACGGGGCCAGAGCGTGCAGCGCTCCCCGCCACCCGGGCCAAGAGCGTGCAGCGCTCCCCGCCGCCCGGGCCAAAGTGTGCAGCGCTCCCCGCCGGCACGGGCCAAGAGCGGGCAGCGCACCCCCGCTGAGCCGCGCCGACGGGCGGGTTCGGCGTTCCGGGCCCCGGCCGCGTAGACTTCTCGGCGGCGACCCGCGCCTGCGGGTCGACTTCGCGTGCCCACCGCGCGTCCAGCCCTCCGCCCCGGCGGAGAAGCCTCCGCCCCGGCGGAGAACAGAACACGCGGCGGTCTCCTCGGTCCCCTATTGGGGGCCAACGACCGATGGGGCACCAGGGCGCCGGGCCTGCCACAGCGCAGTACCCCGGAGCGACAACCGAGGAAACCGCGGTGCGCCGAACAAGCGCGCCGCCCGAAAAACGGAAGGACGCGCCACACTCATGGCCGTCGTCGGAATGCGCCAGCTCCTCGAGAGCGGCGTGCACTTCGGGCACCAGACCCGACGCTGGAACCCGAAGATGAAGCGCTTCATCCTGACGGAGCGCAATGGCATCTACATCATCGACCTGCAGCAGACGCTCACGTACATCGACAACGCGTTCGAGTTCGTGAAGCAGACCGTCGCGCACGGCGGGACGATCCTGTTCATCGGCACCAAGAAGCAGGCCCAGGAGGCCATCGCCGAGCAGGCTCGCCGGGTCGGTATGCCGTACGTCAACCAGCGCTGGCTGGGTGGCATGCTCACGAACTTCCAGACCGTGTACAAGCGCCTGCAGCGCCTCAAGGAGCTCGAGATCATCGAGCAGACCGGTGGCGACAACGTGCTCACGAAGAAGGAAGCCCTCGTTCTCAAGCGCGAGAAGGACAAGCTCGAGCGCACGCTCGGCGGCCTCCGCGACATGTCGAAGGTGCCTTCCGCGGTGTGGATCGTCGACACCAAGAAGGAGCACATCGCGGTCGACGAGTCGCGGAAGCTCCGCATCCCGATCGTCGCGATCCTCGACACCAACTGCGACCCGGACGAGGTCGACTACAAGATCCCGGGCAACGACGACGCGATCCGCAGCGCCGCCCTGCTCACCCGGGTCATCGCTGACGCCGTCGCCGAGGGCCTGATCGCCCGTGCCGGTGGCAGCAAGGCCGACGCCAAGCCGGACGCCCCCGCGGAGAACGAGCCGCTGCCCGAGTGGGAGCGCGAGCTGCTCGAGTCGAAGACCGAGGAGCCCGCGGCCGCCGCCGAGCCGGCCGCCGCCGAGGTCCCGGCCGAGGTTCCCGCCACGGTTCCGGCCGAGGCCGCTGCGGCTCCCGCCGCCGAGCCCGCCCCCGCCAGCACCGAGTCCTGATCACCCCGGGTGCGGATGGGAAACCATCCGCACCCGGATCACCACCGACTTGAGAGAACGGACAATGGCGAACATTTCCGCCGCTGACGTGAAGAAGCTCCGCGACCAGACCGGCGCGGGCATGATGGACGCCAAGAAGGCCCTCACCGAGGCCGATGGCGACTTCGACAAGGCCGTCGAGGTGCTGCGCATCAAGGGTGCCGCGAAGGCCGCCAAGCGCGGCGGCGAGCGCACCGCTGCGAACGGCCTCATCGCCGCCGCCGAAGGCGCGATCATCGAGCTGAACTCCGAGACGGACTTCGTCGCGAAGAACGACGAGTTCCAGACGCTCGCCGCCGACATCGTGGCGCACGCCGCGGCGGCGAAGGTCGGCGACCTCGAGTCGCTGCTGAACGAGAAGCTCAAGGACGGCAAGACCGTCGGCGAGAACATCGAGGCCGCCTCGATCAAGATCGGCGAGAAGCTGGAGCTGCGCCGCGTCGCGCTGCTCGACGGCCAGGTCGCCACGTACATGCACCGCAAGGACCCGTCGCTGCCGCCGCAGGTCGGCGTGCTCGTCGAGTTCACCGGTGACAACGTCGAGGTCGCCCGCGGCGCTGCCATGCAGGTCGCCGCGATGCGTCCCCAGTTCGTCACGCGCGACGAGGTGCCGGGCGACGTCGTCGAGAACGAGCGTCGTATCGCCGAGGCCACCGCCCGCGAAGAGGGCAAGCCGGAGCAGGCGCTCCCGAAGATCGTCGAGGGCCGGGTGAACGGCTTCTTCAAGGAGAACGTGCTGCTCGAGCAGTCCTCGGTGCAGGACAGCAAGAAGACCGTGAAGGCCCAGCTCGACGGTGCCGGTGTCACGGTGAGCCGGTTCATCCGGTTCGAGGTCGGACAGGCCTGACGAGGCCGGCCCACCGGGCCGGCTCGCGTGTCCAGACGACGCTCGAAAGCCGCCGGTGGCATACCGCCACCGGCGGCTTTCGCATGAACACCCACTAGGAGGCCAGCGATGACTCTGCAGACCAGCCCCGCTCCGGACACGAAGACCACCGGCCGCGACCGCCCCTGGTCACGGGTCATGCTCAAGCTCTCCGGTGAGGTGTTCGGCGGTGGCCAGTTCGGCGTCGACCCCGACGTCGTCCAGGCGATCGCCGTCCAGATCGCCGACGTCGTCCGGCAGGGCCTGCAGGTCGCGGTCGTCGTCGGTGGCGGTAACTACTTCCGCGGCGCGGAACTGCAGCAGCGCGGTATGGACCGGGCGCGGTCGGACTACATGGGCATGCTGGGCACGGTGATGAACTGCCTCGCGCTCCAGGACTTCCTCGAGAAGCAGGGCATCGACACCCGCGTCCAGACCGCGATCAACATGGCCCAGGTCGCCGAGCCCTACATCCCGCGCCGCGCGATGCGCCACCTGGAGAAGGGCCGCGTCGTCATCTTCGGCGCCGGCGCCGGCATGCCGTACTTCACCACCGACACCGTCGCCGCGCAGCGCGCGCTGGAGATCGGTGCCGACGTCCTGCTGAAGGCCACTCAGGTCGACGGTGTGTACGACGACGACCCGAAGAAGAACCCGGCGGCGGTCCGGTTCGACCGGATCAGCTACACCGAGGTGCTCACCCGCGGCCTGGGTGTGGCCGACGCGGCCGCGATCAGCCTCTGCATGGAGAACGACCTCCCGCTGGTCGTCTTCGACCTGCTCGTCGCCGGCAACATCACGCGGGCGGTGCGCGGTGACCGGATTGGAACGTTGGTGACCACGGAGCCGGTCACCACGACTTCGACGGACTGAAATAATCTGCACGCCGGCAAGAGACCGAGCCCAGGAGGCGACACCGTGATCGACGAAACTCTCTTCGAAGCCGAAGAGAAGATGGAGAAAGCCGTCGAGGTCGCCAAGGAGGACTTCGGCTCGGTGCGTACCGGCCGGGCGGCCCCGGCCATGTTCGGCAAGATCTTCGTCGACTACTACGGCGCGATGACGCCGCTGCCCCAGCTCGCCTCCATCACGATCCCGGAGGCGCGGATGGCGGTCATCAAGCCGTACGACGGCTCCCAGCTGGGCACGCTCGAGCGGGCGATCCGCGATTCCGACCTCGGTGTCAACCCGAGCAACGACGGCTCGATCATCCGCGTGATCTTCCCGCAGCTCACTGAGGAGCGCCGCCGCGACCTGGTGAAGGTTGCCCGCTCCAAGGGTGAGGACGCCAAGATCTCGATCCGCAACATCCGGCGGCGGGCCAAGGAAGCGCTGGACAAGATCGGCAAGGACGGCGAGGCCGGCGAGGACGACGTGCGTCGCGCCGAGAAGGAACTGGACGACACCACCAGCAAGTACGTCAACCAGGTCGACGAGCTGATGAAGCACAAGGAAGCCGAGCTCCTCGAGGTCTGAGGGAGCCGCCCTCCCGGCGCGTGCCGGGAGGGCCCGACGAAGGCATGGATGAGGTCACCCCGGTGAGTGACGAGGTTCCGGTAGGGCCACCGCTGGGGGCCGCAGTTTCGACGGCCGCCCGCGCCGGTCGCGCCGGGCGCAACCTGCCGGCGGCGATCGGGGTGGGTGTCGGTCTCGCCGCGCTCGTCCTCGTGACGCTGTTCACGTCGAAGATCGCGTTCGCCGCCGTGATCGCGGCCGCGATGGGCGTCGGCATCTGGGAGTTGGTTCGGGCGATCCGCCCGGTAGAGGCCCGGCCGCCGATGATCCCGCTGGTCGTGGGCGGCGTCGGCACGATCGTCATCACATACACCAGCGGCTCGGAAGCGCTCCTGCTCGGCCTGCTGCTGACGGTCGTGGCGGTCGTGGTCTGGCGCATCCCCGACGGTCCGGTCGGTTTCCAGCGTGACGTCACCGCCGCGGTACTGGTGGCCACCTACGTCCCGTTCCTGGGCGGTTTCGCGGTCCTGCTCGAGACCGCCGACGACGGCGTGATGCGGATCATCGCGTTCATCGCGACGGTGGCCTGCAGCGACATCGGCGGCTACGCGGCGGGCGTCCTGGCCGGTCGGCACCCGATGGCCCCCACCGTGAGCCCGAAAAAGTCCTGGGAGGGCATGGCGGGCTCGCTGATCGCCTGCGCGATCGGTGGCGCGGCGTTCCTGGAGCTGGGGTTCGACAACGGAGCGTGGTGGGAGGGCGTGATCTACGGCCTCGCGATCGCGGTCGCGGCCACGCTCGGGGACCTCACGGAATCGATGATCAAACGTGACCTCGGCGTCAAGGACATGAGTTCGCTGCTGCCCGGACACGGCGGATTGATGGACCGGTTGGATTCCCTGCTGTTCGCCGCCCCCGTCGCGTACCTGCTGTTGACGGCGTTCGCGCCGCCGACGTGACGTCGAGAAATGATGCGAACAAATTACGTCAGGTGTTCGGCCGATCACCCAACGCAGTAAAACGGTGGAATATCACTGTGAGAGACGTCTTCGTGGCGGACGCCTCTGTCCGAGACCGGCCGCAGGCCCGCTGCGGCGTGTGACAATGAGCAAGCGATGACGACGACACTCCCTCTGGTGCTTGACGCGCCCCGCCGGACCGCCCCGCCCCGCCATCTGGCGGATCTCGACCCAGCGGAGCGCCGCGAAGCCGTGTCCGCGCTCGGTCGTCCCGCCTTCCGGGCCAAACAGCTCTCGACGCATTACTTCGGGCGGCTGACCACGGATCCGGACGCGATGACCGACCTGCCGACCGCTGACCGCGAACCGCTCGCCGAAGCGTTCCTTCCGCAGTTGCTCACGTCCGTCCGCTCGGTCACCACCGACGACGGCGAGACGCGGAAGTGGCTCTGGCGCACGTTCGACGGGTCCCTGGTCGAAAGCGTGTTGATGCGCTATCCCGACCGGGCGACGGTCTGCATCTCCAGCCAGGCCGGCTGCGGAATGGCGTGCCCGTTCTGCGCCACGGGTCAGGGCGGCCTCAAGCGGAACCTCTCGACCGGTGAAATCGTCGAGCAGGTGATGGTCGCGGCACGGGAGATGGCGAAGACGGGGGACCGGTTGTCCAACGTCGTCTTCATGGGCATGGGTGAGCCGCTCGCGAATTACAAGCGGGTGCTCGCGGCCTTCCGTCGAATCACCGATGCTGCTCCGGACGGACTGGGTCTCTCCCAACGTTCGGTCACCATTTCCACCGTTGGTCTGGTCCCTGCCATCAACCGGTTGACAGCCGAAGGCATTAACGCCACTCTCGCGGTGTCCCTGCACGCACCTGACGACGAACTACGAGACACGCTGGTGCCGGTGAACTCCCGATGGAAGGTCGCTGAGGTGCTGGGGGCCGCGTGGGAGTACGCCGAGCGAAGCGGGCGACGCGTTTCGATCGAGTACGCCATGATCAAGGACGTGAACGACCAGCCGTGGCGAGCAGACCTGCTGGGTCGCTTGCTGGCAAAGCGGCTTGCGCACGTGAACCTGATACCGCTCAATCCCACTCCGGGCAGTGATTGGGACGCCAGCCCGAAGTCGGTAGAGCGGGAGTTCGTGAACCGGTTGCGGGCCGCTGGCGTCCCGACGACGGTCCGGGACACACGCGGTCGAGAGATCGACGGCGCATGCGGCCAGCTCGCGGCAGCGGAGGTATGAGGACAATGGCTCAGGGCGACAGGTTTCGCCGGAAGGCACTGAAGCGGGGCTACAAGGTCGACGAGGTCGACGAGTTCCTCGACCGGGCCGAGGCGACGCTGGCGCGGCGACCCATTGGTGATCCGCTGACGGCAGCAGACATCCGCGACGTGGTGTTCCGCACGCGCTTCGGCGGCTACGACGAGTGGCAGGTGGACCTCCACCTCGACCGCCTCGAGAAGGAGCTCGACGAGCTGGCCTCCGGCCTGCCGCCGCGTGGCTCCAACGGGTTCCGCGCGCTGGAGGCCGGTCCCTCGGCCTACCAGGACCGCGAGGAAGTGCTGTCCTACGGCGCGGTCGGGTCCCCCGGCATGCCGCCGGAACCCGCCACCACGTACGGCGGTGGCTTCCGCAACGAGCCGTCCGGCGCGTACGGCCGCCCAGCCTTCCGTGAGGAACCCGGGGGATACAGCCGGGACGAGCCGTCCTACGGCGGTCCCGACTACCGCGAGGAGCCGGCCGTCTACGGCGGCGGTGGGTACCGCGAGGAGCCCTCGTACGGCGGTGGCTACCGCGGCCAGGGCTTCGACCGCGGCGCCGGTGAGGCGCCGACGATCCACCAGCCCGGCCCCATGCGTGAGCCCGCGGAGTACCGCGGTGCCCCGGTCAGCGGCGGCGGCTGGAACGAGCCGAACGAGCCCTACCGCGACGAGCGGTACCGCGACAACGCCCCGTACCCGGAGCAGGCGCCCTACGGCGGCGCCCCCGGCAACGGCCCCGGTGGCGACCGTTTCCGCGAGGAGCCGTCGTACGGCGGCGGCTATCGCGGTGGTGACCGCTACGACAACGCGCCGCCCTACGTCGAGCAGCCGTCGTACGCCGAAGGCGCCCAGTACGCGGACCAGGCCGCCTACGCCGACCGCGGCGGCATGAACGACCGCGGCGGGATGAACGACCGGAACGACCGCGGCCGGTACCAGGAAGGCCCGTCCTACGCGGAGCAGGCCCCGTACAGCGACCAGTCGCAGTATCTGGATCAGACCGCGTACGCCGAGATCCCGCCCTACGGTTCGGCCGGTGGGTACCGCGGTGACGGCCCCTCGTACGCCGAGGGCTCGCCGTACCGCGAGGGCCCGTCCTACGCCGAGGGCCAGCCGTACTCCGGCGCGCCCTACGGCGGCGGTGGTGGCCCGCGGCCGCGCAACGGTGGCTACCCCGAGCCGTACCAGGAGGGTCCGTCCTACGGCGACGTCCCCGCGCGCGAGTTCGCCGGGCAGTACAACCGCGGTGGCAACACCGGCGAGTACCGCACGGGCGGCCGCTACCCCGAGCCCGAGGGCACCGGTCCGCACCCGGTCGTGTCCGGCGTGCCGGTCTCCGGGTCGGTCCCGCCGCCCCGGGGTGGACGCCAGTTCGGTCAGGAGTCCGGTTTCCGTGAGCTCCCGGCCGGTCGCGGCGGAGCCGAGCCGGAGTACGCCGGCCGGTACGGCAAGGAGATGACGATGGAGATGGGCGCCGTTCCTGGCCTCGTCTCCCCGTTCACCAACGAGGACAAGGCCGTCGTCGCGGAGCTGCGGTCGAGCTTCCGGCCGCGTCGCTTCGGCTCGGGGTACGACCCGGGTCAGGTCGAGCGGCTATTCGACGCCATCCAGGCGATGATGGAGGGCCGCAGCGGCGGCCAGGTCTCCGACAGCGACCTGATGCCCGGCCAGTTCGGCCTGGTGCAGGGTGGCTACTTCGAGGACGACGTGGACGAGGCCCTGCGCCAGGTCCGCGGCCTCTACGGCCGCCGCGTCGGCTGAGCTGAGCCGACCTAGGCAGCACAGCGGCTGACGATCCGTACGAAGAAGCCCCCGGGGAAATCCCCGGGGGCTTCTTCGTGCAACGAACTCAGCGCTTGACGCCGTAACGCCGCTGAACCGCGTCCCAAGCGAGCAGAGCCAGGATGATGACCGCACCGACGATCAGGAACAGGTCTTCGACGTGCCCCTCGTGGTTGCCGACGACCATCACCAGCAGCGAGAGAGCAGACACGACGGCAAGCCCACGCCAGAGCTTCGGGTGACCCTCCCTGAACTGGTCAGGTGCGGTAACCGGCTCGTCTTCAGCCACGATTCCTCCTCGTCCGGCCTCGTTGAGCCGCATTCTTCCACACGCTGTAGAACTTAGATCCGGGACCACGCCTCGGTGAGAACCGACCGCAGGATCTGCTCCATCTCGTCGAAGTGCGACTGGTCGGCGATCAGCGGCGGCGACAGCTGGATCACCGGGTCGCCACGGTCGTCGGCGCGGCAGTACAGCCCGGCGTCGAACAGCGCCTTGGAGAGGAAGCCGCGCAGCAGCCGCTCGCTCTCGTCCGCGTCGAACGTCTCCTTGGTGTTCTTGTCCTTGACCATCTCGATGCCGTAGAAGTAGCCGTTCCCGCGGACGTCACCGACGATCGGCAGGTCGTACAGCTTCTCCAGGGTGGAGCGGAACGCGTCCTCGTTCGCCAGCACGTGGTTGTTGAGGCCCTCGCGCTCGAACAGGTCGAGGTTGGCCAGCCCGACGCGCGCCGACACGGGGTGCCCGCCGAACGTGTACCCGTGCGGGAAGTAGTTGGCGCCGTCGAGGAACGGCTCCATCAGGCGGTCGGAGAAGATCGCGGCACCGATCGGCGAGTAGCCGGACGTCATGCCCTTCGCGCAGGTGATGATGTCGGGCACGTAGTCGAACTTGTCGCACGCGAACATCGTCCCGAGCCGGCCGAACGCGCAGATGACTTCGTCGGAGACGAGCAGCACGTCGTGGCGGTCGCAGATCTCGCGCAGCCGCTGGAAGTAGCCAGGCGGCGGCGGGAAGCACCCGCCCGAGTTCTGCACGGGCTCCACGAACACCGCGGCGACGGTGTCGGGGCCCTCCATCACGATGGCCTGCTCGATCTGGTCGGCGGCCCAGCGTCCGAACGCCTCGAGATCGTCGCCGTGCTCCGGCGCCCGGTAGAAGTTCGTGTTCGGAGCCTTGAAGGCACCCGGCACCAGCGGCTCGAAGTACTTTTTCGCGTCCGGGATGCCGGTGATCGACAGCGCGCCCTGCGGAGTGCCGTGGTAGGCGATCGAACGGCTGATCACCTTGTGCTTTAACGGCTTGCCGGTGAGCTTGAAGTACTGCTTCGCGGCCTTCCACGCGGTCTCGACGGCCTCGCCGCCACCGGTCGTGAAGAAGACCCGGTTCAGGTCGCCGGGCGCGTAGTGGGCCAGCCGCTCGGCCAGCTCGATGGCGGCCGGGTGCGCGTGGCCCCAGAGCGGGAAGAACGCCAGCTCCTGCGCCTGCTTGTAGGCGGCCTCGGCGAGCTCGACGCGGCCGTGGCCGGCCTGCACGACGAACAGGCCCGCGAGCCCGTCGAGGTACTTCTTGCCGGCGGTGTCGTAGATGTACATGCCGTCGCCGCGAGCGATCGTGGGAACCGGCTCGGAGGCGTACGTCGACATCCGCGTGAAGTGCATCCACAGGTGGTCGTACGCGGTTCGGGAGAGTTTGTCGTCCCCGCCTGCCCCGGCGGTATCGATCGGGGTGGTGGTCATCTGGTCCCCCAGGAATAGGTCTGCTTCACCAGGCGCAGGTACATGAAGATCTCGGTGCTCCGCACACCCGGTACCTGCCGGATCAGCTCATTGACGACGCGCAGCAGGTGGTCGTCGTCTTCGGCGACCACCTCGAGCAGGACGTCGTACGACCCGGCGGTCAGCACGACGTAGTCGATCTCGTCCAACTTGCCGAGTCGCTCGGCCACCTCACGCAGGTCACCCTCGGCGCGGACACCGACCATCGCCTGACGCCGGAACCCCAGCATCAACGGGTCGGTCACCGCGACGATCTGCATGACCCCGGCCTCGAGGAGGCGCTGGATCCGCTGGCGAACCGCTGCCTCGGAAAGTCCGACGTCCTTCGCGATCGCCGCGTAGGAGCGCCGGCCGTCCTTCTGGAGCTGCTCGATGATCCGTTTGGCGATGTCGTCCAGGACGACGGGCGGACCGGCTGAGCGGCTGGAGGAGGTGGGCTGCACCTGCTCATGGTTGCCGAGAGCACCTGTTGAAGCAAGTGAATCCGTTGAATATTCGCCTTCTTCTTGCGGATTCCGTTACGAATGCAATGAGATAGGAGGCGCACGCTCAGTCGAACTTACGGAGAGACGATGACGCTGCAGAACTTCGTCGGTGGCAAGCAAACGGCCGCCGCCGACGGACGGACGACGGACGTGGTGGACCCGAGCACGGGCGAGGTGTACACGAGCGCCCCGCTCTCCGGTGCTGCGGACGTGGACACGGCGGTGAAGACCGCACGCGCCGCCTTCGAGTCGTGGCGCGACTCGACGCCGAGCGAGCGGCAGAAGGCGCTGCTGAAGATCGCTGACGCGATCGAGGCACGCGCCGACGACCTGGTGAAAGCGGAGTCGGAGAACACCGGCAAGCCGATCCAGCTGACCCACGAGGAAGAGATTCCTCCGATGGTCGACCAGATCCGGTTCTTCGCCGGGGCGGCGCGGGTGCTGGAGGGCAAGTCGGCCGGGGAGTACATGGCCGGGCACACCTCGTTCATCCGGCGCGAGCCGGTGGGTGTCTGCGGGCAGGTCGCGCCGTGGAACTACCCGATGATGATGGCGGTCTGGAAGTTCGCGCCGGCTCTCGCGGCGGGGAACACGGTTGTTCTGAAGCCGTCGGACACCACTCCGGCAAGCACCCTGTTGCTGGCGGAGATCGCGGCGGAGTTCCTGCCCGAGGGTGTGTTCAACGTGATCACCGGTGACCGCGACACCGGGCGGGCGCTGGTGGACCACCCGGACGTCGACATGGTCTCGATCACCGGAAGTGTCCGCGCCGGAATGGAGGTCGCGGGGAGTGCCGCGAAGGACCTCAAGCGTGTGCACCTCGAGCTCGGCGGCAAGGCTCCGGTCATCGTGTTCGACGACGCTGATCTCGAGGCGGCGGCCGAGGCGATCGCGATCGCCGGGTACTTCAACGCCGGTCAGGACTGCACCGCGGCGACGCGGGTCCTCGTGGCGCCGCACCTGCACAACGACTTCGTCGCGGCGCTGGCGGAGCAGGCGCGGGGCACTGTCACCGGGGCGCCGAGCAACACCGACGTGCTGTACGGGCCGGTGAACTCCGCCGCGCAGCTGGAGAAGGTCACCGGGTTCATCGACCGGCTGCCCGACCACGCGTCGCTGGACGCCGGTGGCTCCCGCGTCGGCGACCGGGGCTTCTTCTACGCGCCGACGGTCGTGTCCGGGCTCAGCCAGGACGACGAGATCGTGCAGAACGAGGTGTTCGGGCCGGTCATCACCGTGCAGAAGTTCTCGGACGAGGCCGAGGCGCTGCGTTGGGCCAACGGGGTGAAGTACGGGCTGGCGTCGTCCGTGTGGACGAAGGACCACGGGCGGGCCATGCGGATGGCCAAGAAGCTCGACTTCGGGTGCGTGTGGATCAACACCCACATCCCGCTCGTCGCCGAGATGCCGCACGGAGGCTTCAAGCACTCCGGCTACGGCAAGGACCTCTCCATGTACGGCCTGGAGGACTACACGAGGGTCAAGCACGTAATGACCAACATCGAGAGCTAGTGGGCGGCCAGCTGAGAACAACGCTGCCAGGCGAGCGCCGACCCTTGAGTATCACCTATACGCGGCGGGTCCGCGCTCGACTGGCACCGTTGCCCTCAGCTGGCTCCAGGTTAGAACTATCGGCGGCTGCGCCGCCTCAACCGCCTAAGAGGCCCTGCATCAGGGACGCTCGGCGCGCCGGGGCGCCCGTGCGGGCTTCCACGCGATCGGCGCTGGTCATGGCCCAGAGGCCGCCGCTCATGCCTAGCCAGCGGAACGGCTCGGGCTCCCAGAGTGGCGACCTGTGGCCCACCCAGGGCAGGCGGGTGAGCGAGGTGTCCCGCGAAAGCACCAGGTCGGCGAGGGTGCGGCCGGCGAGGTTCGTCGTCGCGACACCGTCGCCGACGTACCCGCCGGCCCAGCCGACCCCCGTCGACCGATCGAGCCCGACCGACGCGTGCCAGTCCCGCGGCACCCCCAGCGGCCCGCCCCAGGTGTGGGTCACAGCGGCGCCCGACGCCCCGGGGAACATCTCGAGCAGCGTCCGGTGCAGCGCCGAGAACACCTCCTGGTCGTGCTCGGCTTCGGGTCGGAGGCGAGACCCGTACGGGTACGGCGCACCCCGCCCACCCAGCGCGATCCGGTCGTCGGCGGTGCGTTGCGCGTAGATGATCAGGTGCCGGCCGTCGGTGAGCGTCTCCCGCGCCCCCCACCCGACGCGCTCGAAGAACCAGGCCGGCAGCGGCTCGGTGGCGATCATCAGCGAGTACAGCGGCGCCACCGCGCGCCGATAGCCCGGCAACGACGGCGTGTACCCCTCCGTCGCGCGGATGACGACGTCGGCGGTCACGGTGCCGCCGGCCGTCACCGCCCGCCCGGGCTCCAGCCGGGTCACCCGCGTCCCCTCGAACAGCTGGACGCCCCGCGCCACGACCAGCGAGGCCAGCCCACGCGCCAGCTTCGCCGGATGGATCGCCGCGCAGTGCGGCGTGTACAACGCGCCGCGCACGTCGGTCGCGACCTCGACCCGGGCCCGCGCCTCGTCGGGCGACAGCCAGCGGTAGTCGGAATCGGAGAACCCCCACTGCCGCTCGTCCTCGAGCTCCTCGCGCAAGCGGGCTTCCTGGGCCGCACCGGCCGCGAGCGTCAGCGTGCCGCCCTTCGCCCAGTCGATGTCCAGCTCCTCGGCGACCGCGACACGGCCCACCTCGTCGACCGTGTCGAACAGTGCCCGCCGCAGCGCGATGGCGGCGTCCCGACCGTGCTCGCGTGCGACGCGGGCGGTGGACGCCGGGAACAGCGCGGAGCACCAGCCACCGTTGCGTCCGGAGGCGCCGAACCCGGCGAATTCGGCCTCGAGAATCGCGATGCGCAGCGAGGGATCCGCCGCCGCGAGGTAGTAGGCGGTCCACAACCCGGTGAAGCCGGCACCGACGATCGCCACGTCGACCGCGAGGTCGCTGTCCAGTGCGGGCCGACGATCAGCGGGCCCGGGCGTCCGCCCATCGAGCCAAAGGCTGAGAACTGAATCGGCCATTCGGGCACTCCTCGAAACGACGAAACGGGGTCGAACGGACCCTTCACGAACAGCGGTTACCGGGATGTTTCCCAGTCTCCACAACGGATTCATCATCCGAGACCGTATTGTTTCACGGATTCCTTGCCCGATTGAGGCCCTGGGTGTCATTCTCAGCCCACTCGACCGTTTCCAACGCCCCGGATCGGCGCGGGCACGGAAACCGCCATGACGTAATCTCGCGGCGCGAGAGAAGGACGGACTAACGGGTGCACCAGTACATCGCCGGGCAACGGGCACGCGGTTCCAGCGGGACCCCCTACGACGTCGTCGATCCCTCCACGGGGGAGACCGTCGAGTCGGTGGAGCTCGCCAACTCCGACGACGTGGACCGGGCGGTCGCCTCCGCCGGGTCGGCGTTCGACGAGTGGTCGCGGGCCACGCCGGGCGAGCGGTCCGCCGTGCTCACGAAGCTGGCGCAGTTGCTGGACGCCGAGGCCGACGCCGTCGCGACGCTGGAGAGCAGGCAGACCGGCAAGCCGATCCGACTCTCGACCGAGTTCGACGTGCCGGGAACCGTCGACAACGCCGCGTTCTTCGCCGGCGCTGCCCGGGAACTGGCCGGCAAGGCCGCCGCCGAGTACTCGGCCGACCACACGTCGATGGTGCGGCGCGAGCCGATCGGCGTCGTGGGCTCGATCGCCCCGTGGAACTACCCGCTGCAGATGGCGGCCTGGAAGATCCTGCCGGCCATCGCCGCCGGCAACACGATCGTCCTCAAGCCGGCCGAGAACACGCCGCTCACCTCGCTGCGCCTCGCGGAGCTCGTCACCGAGGCGGGTGCCCCGGCGGGGGTCGTCAACGTGATCACGGGGGTCGGGCGGGAGGCGGGCGAAGCTCTCGTCTCCCATACGGACGTGAGCATGATTTCGTTCACCGGCTCCTCGGCGGTCGGCCGCCGGGTCATGGAGCTGGCCGCCCTGGGCCCCAAGCGCATCCACCTGGAGCTCGGCGGCAAGGCCCCGTTCGTCGTCCTCGACGACGCCGACCTCGAGGCCGCCGCGCACGGAGCCGTCGCCGGCGCCCTGATCAACACCGGCCAGGACTGCACCGCGGCAACCCGCGCGTACGTGCACCGCTCCCGGTTCGCGGAGTTCGTCGACCGGGTCGCCGAGCTGATGAGCGCGGTCCGGCTGGGTGCGCCGCTGGACCCGGACACCGACCTCGGGCCGCTCATCCACCGCGCCCAGCAGGAGCGCGTGGCGGGCTTCGTCGACCGGGCGCGCGGTTACGGCGCGCGGGTCGTCGTCGGCGGTGAGATTCCGAAGACCGACGATCTGATCAGAGGTTCGTACTATGCGCCGACGCTGATCGTCGATGTGGACCAAGACTCGGAGATAGTCCAGAAGGAGATTTTCGGTCCGGTTCTGGTCGCCGTGCCGTTCGGGGGTGGCGCGGGACACCAGGGTGGAGACGACCCCGACCTGGACGAGGCGATCGCGCTTGCCAACGACACGCCCTATGGTCTGGCCGCTTCGGTCTGGACCAGGGATGTGCACCGTGCGCTGCACGCGACCCGCGGGATCCGCTCCGGCTGCGTCTGGGTCAACGACCACATCCCGATCATCAGCGAGATGCCACACGGCGGCGTCAAAGCCTCGGGCTTCGGCAAGGACATGTCGAGCTACTCGTTCGAGGAGTACACCGCCGTCAAGCACGTCATGTACGACTTGACGGCGCAGGCGGCCAAACCGTGGCATCGAACTGTTTTCCGGGATGGGTAATTTTCAGACCCGCTGGCCACAGCCGCACCGTAGCGGCAGCATTACCCCGACACACTCAACTGATCACGGTCCGCTACCGCGGCCAACGAAGTATCTGAAGGAGCAGCTCCGATGACGGATGTCGACCCGGACGTAATGCGGTCGCTGCGCCAGCTGCTGTCGCGTCGGTCGGTGCTCCGTAGCGCCGGTGCCGCCGGCTTACTGGCTGCCGGCGGACCGCTGCTCGCGGCGTGTGGCACGAAGGGTGCTCAGAAGACCGAGGCCGACCAGGCTGCCGCGGCCGACCTGTCCGACAAGGACAAGGTCGTCAATTTCTCCAACTGGCCGCTGTACATCGACGTCGCGGAGAACGACGAGAAGGTCCACCCGACCCTCGACGCGTTCACCAAGCAGACCGGCATCAAGGTCAACTACGTCGAGGACATCAACGACAACGACCAGTTCTTCGGGAAGGTCCGCGCCGACCTCGCCGCCGGCAACGACATCAAGCGCGACGTCATGGTGCTCACCGACTGGATGGCCGCCCGGCTCATCCGGCTCAAGTGGGTCCAGAAGATGGACGCGGCGAACGTCCCGAACAAGAAGAACATCCAGCCGTCGCTCACCGAGGTCGAGTTCGACTCCGCGCGTGAGTACTCGCTGCCGTGGGCGGGCGTCATGGCCGGCATCGCCTACAACAGCGACGTGACCGGCAAGGTCGACAACGTGACCGACCTGCTCACCCGGTCGGACCTCAAGGGCAAGGTCACCGCGCTCACCGAGATGCGCGACACCATGGGGCTGATCCTGCTGGAGAACGGTGCCGACCCCGCGTCGGTCACCGAGGCGCAGTTCGACGAGGCGCTGGCGACGCTCGACGCCGCCGTGAAGAGCGGCCAGATCCGCCGCTTCACCGGTAACGACTACACCCAGGACCTGGCGGCCGGGAACGTCGCGGCCTGCATCGCGTGGTCCGGTGACATCGTCCAGCTCCAGAACGACAACCCGAAGATCCAGTTCGTGACGCCGGAAGCGGGCGCGACCCGGGCGAACGACAACATGATGATCCCGAACAAGGCAGCTCACAAGAAGAACGCCGAGCTGCTGATGAACTACTACTACGACCCGAAGGTCGCCGCGGAGCTCACCGCCTACGTCAACTACATCTGCCCGGTCGTCGGCGCGAAGGAAATCGTCGCGCAGACCGATCCCGACCTGGCGAAGAACGAGCTGATCTTCCCGAGCGAAGCGACGCTGACGAAACTGCATACGTTCAAGGCGCTCGACGACGCCACCGAGCGGTCCTTCGCGGACAAGTTCGCGAAGGTCATCGGCGCGTGACCGCGCCGGGGACGGGGCGGGACCTCCGGCTGGTCGAGGTCTCGAAGCGCTTCGGGCCGATGACGGCCGTCGACAACCTGTCGCTGACGATCCCGGAGGGGTCGTTCTTCGCGCTGCTGGGCCCCTCGGGCTGCGGGAAGACGACGACGCTGCGGATGATCGGTGGGCTCGAGGAGCCCACCGAGGGCCGGATCCTGCTCGGCCAGGACGACATCACGACGAAGAAGCCGTACCAGCGGCCGGTCAACACGGTGTTCCAGAGCTACGCGCTCTTCCCGCACCTGACGATCTTCGAGAACGTCGCGTTCGGCCTGCGCCGGCGGCGTCAGTCGGAGGTCAAGAATAAGGTCAGCGAGGCGCTGGCAATGGTGGAGCTGGGCGACCTGGCCCAGCGCAAGCCCACCCAGCTCTCCGGTGGTCAGCAGCAGCGCGTCGCTCTGGCCCGCGCGCTGGTCAACCGCCCGCAGGTGCTGCTGCTCGACGAGCCGCTGGGTGCGCTGGACCTCAAGCTGCGTCGCCAGATGCAGCTCGAGCTCAAGCAGATCCAGACCGGCGTCCGGTCGACGTTCGTGCACGTGACGCACGACCAGGAAGAGGCCATGTCGATGGCCGACACGATCGCGGTCATGAACCAGGGCCGGGTCGAGCAGCTCGGCGGTCCGGTCGAGCTGTACGAGACGCCGGCCACGGTCTTCGTCGCGAACTTCCTCGGTCAGTCCAACCTGCTCGCCGGCACCGTCAACGGCCGCTCGGGTGGTGACCTGCTGCTGGACGTCTCCGGGTACCGGGTTGCGCTCCCGGTGAACCGGTCGGCGTCCACCGGCAACCGGATCTACGTCGGCGTCCGCCCGGAGAAGCTGCACCTGAGCCCGAACGGCGCCCCGGTGCCCGACCGGCACAACCGTATCGACGTCCAGGTCGTCGACTCCAGCTTCATCGGCGTCAGCACCCAGTACCAGGTGCGCACGCGCTGGGGGCAGACGCTCTCGGTGTTCGCGCAGAACCTCACCTCCGACCTCGGCCCGCGGCCGGGCCACGAGGTGCAGATCCACTGGGACCCGGCGTCGGCGTTCGGCCTCGACGGCAGCCAGGACATCCACGCGGGCGAGATCATCGACCCGGAGCTGGGTGGGGTGCCCGCGGGATCCGTCTCATGACGTCCCGGAAGTCGACGGCGTACCTGCTGGTGCTGCCGGGGCTGCTCTGGCTGGCCGTGTTCTTCGTCATTCCGACGATCACGCTGATCAGCCAGTCGCTCCAGGAGGGCTCGCTCGAGCTCGGCTACGCGCTGACCTGGAACTTCGGCATCTACGGCCAGGTTCTCAGCGACTACGCGCCACAGTTCCTGCGCTCGCTGGTCTACGCCGGGCTGGCGACGATCGCCGCGCTGATCATCGCGTACCCGCTGGCGTACACGATCGCGTTCAAGGCCGGCCGCTGGCGCAACGTGCTGCTGATCCTGGTCGTCGCGCCGTTCTTCACCAGCTTCCTGGTGCGGACGCTGGCCTGGAAGATCATCCTGGCCGACGAGGGCTGGGTCGCCGACGTGCTGCGCGCGTTCGGCCTGCTCAGCTTCACCGACGACCGTCTGCTCGCGACGCCGATCGCGGTGGTCTGCGGTCTGACCTACAACTTCCTGCCGTTCATGACGCTCCCGCTCTACACCAGCTTGGAGCGCCTCGACGGCCGGTTGCTCGAGGCGGCCGGTGACCTCTACGCGAACGCTTTCACGACGTTCCGCAAGGTGACGTTCCCGCTGTCGTTGCCGGGTGTCGTCGGCGGAACGCTGTTGACGTTCATCCCCGCGGCCGGCGACTACGTCAACGTGGAGTTCCTCGGAACACCGCAGACGTCGATGATCGGCAACGTCGTCCAGAGCAAGTTCCTGGTCTCGCTGGACTACCCGGGTGCCGCGGCGCTCTCGGTGATCCTCATGGTCGTGATCATCTCCATGGTGCTCGTCTACGTGCGCCGGGCCGGGACGGAGGAGCTGGTCTGATGGCGACCCTCACGCAGAACCGGGGTGGACACCGGGTGACGAAGCCGGCGCGCTCGCCGCTGTCGGCCGCGGTGGCCTGGGTCCGCGAGCACCTGGTGACGTTCGCCGGTCTCGCGGCGCTGGGCTACCTGCTGCTGCCCGTCCTGGTCGTTTTCATCTTCTCGTTCAACAAGCCGGCCGGGCGCTTCAACTTCGCCTGGCACGAGTTCTCGCTGGAAGCCTGGACGAACGTCTGCGGCATCGGCGGCATGTGCGACAGCCTCTGGCTGTCGATCCGGCTCGCGCTGTTCGCGACGCTCGGCGCCGTCGTACTCGGGACGCTGCTGGCGTTCGCCCTGGTGCGCCACCGCTTCCGCGGACGGCAGCCGACGAACCTGCTGGTCTTCCTGCCGATGGCCACACCCGAGGTGGTCATGGGCTCGTCGCTGCTCGCGCTGTTCGTGCAGGGTGGCGTCGACCGTGGCTTCACGACGCTGTTCATCTCGCACGTGCTGTTCTGCATGAGCTTCGTCGTCGTCACCGTGAAGGCGCGGCTGCAGGGCATGGATCCGCGGCTCGAACAGGCCGCGGCCGACCTGTACGCCACGCCCTACCAGGTGTTCCGACGGGTGACGCTGCCGCTCGTGCTGCCCGGCATCGTGGCGGCCGCGCTGCTGTCGTTCTCGCTCAGCTTCGACGACTTCATCGTCACGAACTTCAACTCGGGCAACCTCGTCACGTTCCCGATGTTCGTGTTCGGAGCCAACCAGCGTGGGGTGCCGCCGCAGATCAACGTGATCGGTTCGATCATGTTCTTCCTGGCGCTGTTCCTCGTGCTGGCCGCGCAGTACCGCACGCGGATCAAGCTCCGCCGTTCCTGAGTCCGATCCGGACACCGGTCGCCCTTCTCCGGAAGGGTGATCGGTGTTTCGCGTTTCCGGGCCCGTTGAGAGGGCACGAAATATGTGGCATGGTCGCGGAACGGCGGCGAAGGGGAGGGGTCGTGCAGTACCACCGGCCACTGGTGCAGGAGGACGTCGAAACTGCACACCGGCTGCTGACGATGCACCTGCCTTCGGCTCCCGACGCCCATGACCGTTCGTACTGCGCCAGTGCCACCCACTACACACCTGCGCTGTGGCCGTGCGCGCGGCACCGCTGGGCCGTCGCCGTCCTGGCCGCGGACGAACGCGGCGAGATCGACACGCCCGAGGACTAGTCCCCGCGCTTCGTGCGCAGGCGCACCCACGGGATCGCGAACCAGAGAACTACCAGGAACACCAGTGCGACGACGCCCCCGGCCATCGCGGTTTCCTTGCTGAACATCACGTCCAGGATGACGGTCAGCGCACCCCCCAGCGCGATCGACAGGAACACCATGCCGGTCAGCGCGAAGACGTTCGCGGTGCGGACGACCTCTTCCTTCATCGCGCGGCGGAACACCAACCGGTGGTAGCCGACCGGAGCGATCAGGAAGCCGCTCGAGAGTAACGAGCACACGAGCGCGACCACGTAGACGACGCGGCCGAACTTGTCCACTTCGGAGAAGCGCTGCTGGAACGCCAGCGTGAGTAAGAACGCGAACAGGATCTGCACGCCGGTCTGGGCGACGCGCAGCTCCTGCAGCAGTTCGCCCATGTTGCGGTCGAGCCGCTCAGCGGCAGATTCGTCGCGCGGCGGGTTCATGTCGTCGTCGTTGCCCGTTTACCGGAAATTCAACCGCCGAGGTCGACGCGGTACTCCAGCTCGCCCCGGTCACCAGGCACGACGATGTCCACGGCGGCTTCGACGGCCCGGTCGCCCGCGAACATCGTCCGGGTGACAGTGAGCATCGGAGTGCCGACCGCGACCGCGAGCGAGCGGGTCTCGTCGGGCTGCGGCATCCGGGCCCGCACCAGCTCGCGCACCGACGTCACGCGGACGTCGATGCTGGCGAGTGCGGCGACCGTGCCGCCGGCCCACGGCTCGTGCTGCGGATCGGCCACCGGCGTGTTCGCGACCAGCTCGAGCGGGATGTACGACATGCTCATCTGCTGCGGCAGGCTGCCGTCGAGGAACAGGATCCGCCGCTCCAGCACCGGCGTGCCCACGTCGACGCCGAGCAGCTCGGCGACCTGCGCGGTGGCCGGGACCTCCTGGTGGGTGGCCTCGGTGCGGTACTCGGGCGGCTCCGGAGCGCTCAGCGCGGCGCGGTACCGATCGGACGAGATCTTCCGGATCGGCAGCGAGTCGCGGACGAACGTGCCGCGACCGTGGTGGGTCACCACCAGGCCTTCTTCGCGGAGCATCACCATCGCCAGCCGCACCGTGTTGCGGGCGACTCCGTAGCGCTGCATCAACGCGGCTTCGGACGGGATCGCAGCCCCGGGTCCGTACTCGCCGCTGTTGATGTCCGCGCGCAATTGGTCGGCCAGCTGCCGGTAAACAGCCCGGTCACCGTGCGGATCGATCATGTCGCGGACGTTATAGGGGTACGTATCCACGACAGCTCGTGGACACGTAGGTACGTCAGCTCTAGTATTGCGGGCATGGCAATCGGAGGCTTCGACATCCCCTTGAACCCGAACGAAGAGCAGATCGAGACGGCGCGGCTGTTTCTCGAGCTCCACCGGCCCGACCACCGCAATCAGTGCCCGTACCTCACCTGTGCGGTCGGCCCGGCCGCACCACCCTGGCCGTGCAGCCGCTGGATCTGGGCCGCCGAGGTCGCCCGCCGGTGCGGCCTCCCGATAGCCGGCCCCGACGGCCTGGCCATCCCGCCCCTGAGCGGGAGCGGCGCGGCGGTCTGATGGACTCCACCTACAGTCAGACTTTAGTTCTGCGTGATAATATCCCTCAAACTAAAGCTAAGTTTGAGGTTTTTATGGCCACGGATCGCAAGGGTTTGAGGGAAGCGCTCTGGCAACTCGCTAGTCAGCAGCGTGGGTACTTCACCGCAGCTCAGGCGTTGAAGGTCGGATACTCCTATCAAGCCCAACACTTCCATGTACGACAAGGGAATTGGGGTCGGGTGGACCGCGGAGTGTTCCGGTTGGGCGAGTACAACTATCTTCCCAGCGAAGCTGACGACTACCTGGTCCAGTGGTACCTCTGGGGTAAGGAACAGGCGGTTGTCTCGCACCTCAGCGCACTTTCGGTGCATGAGATTGGTATCGCGAATCCTGCAGATATCCATCTGACTGTTCCTCCTGGATTTCGCCAGAGGAGTTCGGCAGTGGTGCTGCATTTCGCGGAACTAGCCACTACCGACGTCGAGCAGCGACTGGGTTACCGGATCACCACTCCGCTTCGTGCTATCGCTGAATGCTCCTCCGCTGGCGCGGACCAAGACGTGGTGGATTCCGCCGTTGCCGACCTGTTGTCCCGCGGGGAAGTAACGCGAAAGCAGTTGCTGGAGGCTGGTGGACGGCTCGGACCGCGAGCAGAGCTCGGTATCGAGCGGGCGCTGGCGGCGCAGCCGTGAGTAGTCGCTACCAAAGTCCGGTTGCGCTGCGCCGAGCGTTGGAGGATCGGCTCCGACAGCAGGCTTCCGTCCACGGCTATGACTTGACTCGTCAGCGTCGGATCATCGTTTTCGATCGCCTAGCGGCTCGCTTGGCCACTGACGAGGGCGCCGAGTGGGTCCTGAAGGGCGGTGCAGCGTTGGAGTTCCGACTGCGTGAGCGCGCGCGAACAACGAAAGATCTTGACGTGGCCGCGCGATTGGGGTGCCTGAAGGGTGATGACGTTCGCAGTCGACTCATTGAGGCGATTTCTCCCGACTTGGATGGCGACGGTTTCGTCTTCAGGGCTGCTCAGCCAACTGATTTGTCCGACGATTTGGCCGGCCGCGGTGCGTGGCGATTCACTATCCGGGCGTTACTCGCCGGGCGGCTGTTCGCAACGATCAAACTTGATGTCGTGGCGCGAAGTGAGGAAATAGCCGTCACTGAGCAGTTAAGCCTGCCTAATACGCTGGACTTTGCGGGTACTCCGCCGAGGAGTATCGAGGCTGTGGACCGGCGGCAACACTTCGCTGAGAAGCTGCACGCGTTGACGCGTGACTATGGCAACCGGGCGAACACCAGAGTCAAAGATCTCGCCGATCTGGTGCTGTTGATCGAGTCGGGTCTCCTACCGGATAGTTCTTTGGTCGCTGTAGTGCGGCACGTCTTCGACGTTCGGGGAACTCATGCGCTGCCGAGGAGGATCGCGGACCCACCGCTTGCCTGGGCCTCGCAATATCCCGGCATTGCGGAGAAGTTGACCGACTCGCCCCCGACGGTGAGCGACGCGATGGCGGTGCTCCGAGACTTCTGGGATGCCGCGCACCTCGCATCACCGACAGCCCTGGCCTAGCTCTGGGCGCGCGCCAATTGAGGCTGGCGTATCCGCTCACAGCGAACATCGCCGACCCGGGGAATGCTCGCAACGCTGTAAGCATTGAGCCGGGTGCACTCAACTTCCGACTGCTGTGAGGTACGGCGATGGATCGATCCCCCGGCGGGCCGCGCGGGCCCGTCACCACCTTCACCCTGCCGGTGCTGCCGCTGGCCGACGCAGTCGTGCTTCCCGGAATGGTGATCCCGGTCGAGCTCGACAGCGAAGAGCGAGCCGCGATCGACTCGGCGAAGGCCAAGGTCACGAACGACGACGATGCGCAGCTCCTGATCGTGCCCCGCATCGACGGCAAGTACCACGAGGTCGGCGTCCTGGCCACGATCGACCAGGTCGGCCGCCTCCCCAACGGCCGTCCGGCCGCGGTGCTGCGCGCCGTGTCCCGGGCCAGGGTCGGCCAGGGCGTGAACGGCCCCGGCGCTGCGCTCTGGGTCGAGGCCACCACGATGCCCGACCGCATCAGTGCCACCGACCAGGAGAAGGTCGACCAGCTGGCGGCCGAGTACCGCGAGGTCGTCCAGGAGATCCTCGGTCACCGCGCGGAGGCCGAGCAGGCATCGGGTTGGCAGGCCGTCGAGATGATCCGCCGGATCACCGAGCCGGGCGAGTTGGCCGACGTGGCCGGCTGGGCTCCGTACCTGGAGACCGACCAGAAGCTCCAGCTCCTGGACGCCCCCGAGGTCGTCAAGCGCCTCCAGCTCGTCCTCGACTGGGGCAAGACGCAGCTCGCCGAGCTCCAGGTCGCCGCGACGATCCGCGACGACGTCCGCGAGTCGATGGAGAAGACCCAGCGCGAGTTCCTGCTGCGCCAGCAGCTGACCGCGATCCGCAAGGAGCTGGGTGAGCTCTCGGGCGACGACGACAACCCCGAGGCCGACCCGCGGGCCCGCGTCGAGGCCGCCGATCTGCCGGAGAAGGTGCGCACAGCCGCGCTCCGGGAGGTCGACAAGCTGGAGCGCACCGGCGATCAGTCGCCGGAGGCGTCCTGGATCCGCACCTGGCTCGACACGGTTCTCGAGCTTCCGTGGAACGTCCGCACGGACGACAGCACCGACGTCGGAGAAGCGCGGACCGTGCTCGACGCGGACCACGCCGGCCTCGACGACGTCAAGGACCGGATCGTGGAGTACCTGGCGGTGCGCAACCGCCGGGCCGCGCGCGGTCTGGAAATCGTCGGCGGGCGGGGGAGCGGCGCGGTGCTCGCGCTGGTCGGTCCTCCCGGCGTCGGCAAGACGTCGCTCGGCGAGTCGGTCGCCAGGGCGCTCGGACGGAAGTTCGTCCGGGTCGCGCTCGGCGGCGTCCGCGACGAGGCGGAGATCCGCGGTCACCGGCGCACCTACGTCGGCGCGCAGGCGGGCCGCATCGTGCGGGCGATCAAGGAGGCCGGCGCGATGAACCCGGTCGTCCTGCTCGACGAGGTCGACAAGATCGGTGCCGACTACCGCGGTGACCCCGCGGCGGCGCTGCTCGAGGTGCTCGACCCGGCGCAGAACCACACGTTCCGCGACCACTACCTCGAGGTCGAGCTCGACCTGTCCGACGTGCTGTTCCTGGCCACCGCGAACGTCGCCGAAGCGATCCCGGAGGCGCTCATCGACCGCATGGAGGTCGTCCGCCTGGACGGCTACACCGAGGTCGAGAAGGTCGCGATCGCTCGTGACCACCTCTGGAAGCGGCAGCTGGAGCGTGCCGGGCTGGAGACGACCGACGTCACGATCGACGAGGACGCGCTCAAGCTCATCGCGGGTGACTACACCCACGAGGCCGGCGTCCGTCAGCTGGAGCGCTCGCTCGCGCGGGTGCTGCGCAAGGTCGCGACGAAGCTCGCCGGGGAGAACCCGCCGGCGACGCCCGTCGACGTCACTGCCGAGACGCTGAAGGACTACCTGGGTCGTCCCCGGTTCACGCCGGAGTCGGCCGAGCGCACCGCGGTTCCGGGTGTGGCGACCGGTCTGGCCGTCACCGGTGCGGGCGGTGACGTCCTCTTCATCGAGGCGAACGCCTCGCCGGGCGCCGAGGCCAAATCGGAGCCCGAGCTCGTCCTCACCGGGCAGCTGGGCGACGTCATGAAGGAGTCGGCGCACATCGCGCTCTCCTACCTGCGGAGCCAGGGCGACCGGTTCGGGGCCGACCCCGAGGAGCTGCGCGGCCGCCGGCTGCACGTCCACGTGCCGGCCGGTGCGGTGCCGAAGGACGGCCCGTCCGCGGGCGTCACGATGGTCACCGCGCTCGCGTCGCTGCTCACCGGGCGGATGGTCCGCGCCGAGGTCGGCATGACCGGCGAGGTCTCGCTGACCGGGCGGGTGCTGCCGATCGGTGGCGTCAAGCAGAAGCTGCTGGCCGCCCACCGTGCCGGGCTCACCGAGGTGCTGCTGCCGGCGCGCAACGCCGCTGACCTGGACGACGTCCCGGCCAGCGTGCGGGAGGCGCTCACCGTCCACCTGATGGAGGACGTGGCCGACGTGGTCGCACTCGCGCTCGAGCCGGCCGCGGCCGAGGCCGCTCAGGCGGCCTGAGCCCAACACGAAGGGCCCCTCTCGGGGCCCTTCGTGCTATCTAACTCAGCGTGAGCCCTGTATAGCTAAAGGCGTGCCGAAAGCGCGACCAACGGGGCTCCCGGGGCCCTTGCGCGGCTTGGGGCGTCCACTGGCGGGCGCCCTGCCGCTCTTCGTGCTGCCGCTCGTGCCGGTCCAGCTGGCGGTTTCGCTCTACGCCGGGGTCGTGCTCTGGCTGATCCTCACCACGGTCCAGGACCAGGTCGCCGAGATCGGGTACGCGGCGCCAGGCGCCCCGATGACGCTGATCGGGATCACGATCATGGTGCTGGGCGACGGTGCGCTGGCCGTGCGGCTCTCGGCCGGTGGGCAACCCGACCCGTTCCTGGCGTTCCTGCTCCACCTCGGCGGCCTCGCGACGCTGGTCGTCGGCCTGGTGCGCCTGCACCGCGCGCTGAACCTCGCGCCGGCCCGGGGCGGCCTGATCGACCTCACGGTGGTCGGGTTCGGCATCGGCACGAGCGTCGCGACGCTCGTCGGCACACGTGTGGTCGTACTCCCGTCGGGGCCGTCTGCGCTGGTCACCGTCGTTCTGCTCGCGGTGATCTCGCTGGCCGGGTGGGTGGCCGTGCTCCGCCTCGTGCTGGTCGCGGACGGCCGGACCGAGACCGGTCTGCTCGTCGCGTCGGTCGGGCTGCTGTTGATCTCGAGCCTGGTCTGGTGGGGCCCGCTCTTCGATCGGGAGGACCCAGGCTGGGCGCTGACCATCTCGCTGGCCGCGGGCGTCGCGGCGGCCACGGCGTCGCGGTGGTGGGTGCTGCACGGTGCCGGCGTTCCCTCGCCCCCGGCCGGCGGTTCGAACTCCCGTCTCCCGCTGTTCCTGGTCGCGGTCGTCGCGCCGCCGATCGCGCTGACGATCTCCGCGCTGACCAACTCGCCGCTGGATCCGTGGCGCAACGTCGTGGTGCCGGTGGCCGGCATGGCGGTGCTCTCGATCGCGCTGCTGCTCCGCGTCCACCAGCAGGCCACCGACTCCCGCGTGCGTGCGCTGCGTGACGCCCTGACCGGGCTGGCGAACCGGGCCGCGCTCACCGACGCGCTGGCGGCCCTGCCGTCCGGGAGTCGTCCCGCGCTGCTCCTGCTCGACCTGGACGGTTTCAAAGCCGTCAACGACGGCTTCGGCCATCCGGCCGGTGACGCCCTGCTCCGGCTCGCCGCCGATCGCCTGGCCGCCACCGTCGCTGCCGACGCCACGGCGGCGGCCACCGAGGCGGTCGTCGCCCGGCTGGGTGGCGACGAGTTCGCGATCCTGCTGTGCCGGGCCGACCGGGCGGGGGCGGTGGAGCTCGGCCGCCGGATCGTCGAGGTCGTGGCGAGGCCGTACCCGGTCGACGAACGGGAGCTGTGCGTCACCGCGAGCGTGGGTGTGCGGGTGATCAGCGAGGACCTGCCCGACGGGCTGGCCGGCGTTCTGCTGCGCGACGCCGACCTCGCGCTCTATTCGGCGAAGCAGAACGGCAAGAACCAGGTGTCGGTGTTCTCACCCGTGCTGCGCGCGGCGCACGCGGAGCGCGCCGCGCTGGCCGCGGGGCTGCACGAGGCCGTCACCCGGAACGAGTTCGTGCTGCACTACCAGCCGTCGATCGACGTCGTCACCGGCCGCGCGACGGTCGTCGAAGCGCTGATCCGCTGGGCGCCCCCGGGCCGCGACCCGGTCCCGTCCCGCGACTTCCTCCCGGTGGCCGAGGCGGCCGGTCTGAGCGTGCCGATCGGCACCTGGGCGCTGCGCACCGCGTGCGTCGAGGCGCGGCCGTGGTTCGAGCGGTACGGCGTCGGGATCGCGGTGAACGTCTCCGAGCGTCTCCTGCTCGACCCCGGCCTGCTGGAACTGGTCCGTTCGGTGCTCGACGACAGCGGCCTGCCGCCGCACGCGCTGGTGCTGGAGCTGACCGAGTCGGCGGTCACCGGGGACACCGCCGCACTCGCGTCCCGGATCGTCGAGCTGCGGGGCAGCGGCGTCCGGATCGCCGTCGACGACTTCGGTACCGGCCAGTCGTCGCTCGCGTTGCTCCGGCAGATCCCGGTCGACGTGCTCAAACTCGATCCGGCGCTGGGCCGCGCGGCGGCGTTGGACACCTCGACCGACGCGCTCGTCGACGCGGCGCTGACCCGGGCGGTGCTGGAGATCTGCCGGACGCTCGGGCTGCGCGCGGTGGCCGAGCGGGTCGAGAGCGCAGACCGCGTCGAGTGGCTGCGTGACCTGGGCTGCCGCCTCATGCAGGGCAACTACTTCACGCCGCCGCTGCCCGCGGCCGACCTCGATTCGTTCCTCGCGGCGCACTCCGGACGTCTTCCTGTGCTCGACACGCCGGAGCTGCTCGGTCAAAGGTCGGAGTAAACCGTCAGGTCTGGTCGTGCGCGTCCGTACAGACAACCGTGCAGACCCACACTGCGCCGGCCGACGGTCTGGTCGTGCGCACCCGTTCGGGCGTGGCCACGCCCATGGACGGCCTGTCGCACGCCGCGGAGCTGGTCATCGCCCGCCGGCGGACGCACTGGCTCGCCGGTTCCGCCGTCGCGCTCGTCGTGCCCTGGCTGTTGCTCGCGCTCCCGGGCCCGCAGTCGCCGCGCACCTACGTCGTGGCCGCGCTGTGCGCGGTGCTGTCGCTCTGGGTCGCGCTCGCCGTCCACCGGCCGTCACCGGCTTGGCCGTGGCTTCTCCTCGGTGCCGGCCTCGCGACCCGGCTGACCGGTCTGGTGGTCTACCAGGCCGCGCCGCACGTGGTGCTCCTGCCCGGCGCGCCGCTGACCGTCACGCAGGCGATCCGGATCCTCTCGTTCCCCCTGCTGGTGGCCGGTCTGATCGGGATCGTCGGCCGCGGCGGCGGCTACCGCAGCCACCGGATCGTCGACGGCCTGGCGATCGCCTACAGCCTGGGATCGGTGCTCTACCTGCTGTTCGTCGTGCCCTACCTGCACGGGGAGGCCAAGGACGAACGGTGGATCGCGTTCGCGTTCGTGATGGGCGACCTGTCGCTGCTCGGGATGGCCGTGATGGTGTTCACGGTCTCGATCCGGAACACCACCCAGCTGCTTCTCGGCCTGGCGTCGCTGATGTTCCTCGTCGGGGACCTGCTCCGGAGCGTGACCGGTGGTCAGCCGACCGGCGTCGTGGCGACCGGGGCCCCGGGTGCCATCGTGCTCATCGGGTATTTCCTGATGGCGGTCGCGGCCTGGCATCCGTCGGTGGTCGAGCGGCGTCCTCCGGTCGACGGTCAGCAGCCGACCGGGCGGCTGAAGATGGCGCTGCTCGGCCTCACGGTGTTCGTCTATCCCGCGTACGCCGTGCTGGCGTCGGTGAACCAGTGGGTGCTGGACCCGCTGATCGACGTCGGCCCGCCGGTGACGATCACGACGCTGTTCTGCTTCTACCTGGCCGTCCGGAGCGCCGGGCAGGCCCGGGACTCCTACCGGCGCGAGCAGGAGCAGGCGGCGCAGGCGGCCGCGCTCGGTGCGGCGCTGGCCGAGCAGCAGGCCCTGCAGGGGCAGCTGACCTACCGGGCGCTGCACGATCCGCTCACCGGGCTGGCGAACCGGGCGAAACTCACCGAGGCCCTCGACCGGGTGCTCGCCGACGCCGCCCTCCCGCCCTCCGACGACAAGTCGTACGCGCTGCTGCTGATCGACCTCGACGGGTTCAAGGACGTCAACGACACCCACGGACACCCGGTCGGCGACGAACTGCTCGTCCAGGCCGCGGCCCGGTTCAGCGCCACGCTCCCGGACGGTGCGTTGCTCGCCCGGCTCGGTGGCGACGAGTTCGCCGTCCTGATCGGTGAGACCGACGAGGAGGCCGCCCTGGCGGTCGGCCGGCGCCTCACCGAGGCGCTGCGCACCGCGTTCCACATCGCCGCGCACGACCTCTACCTGACGACCAGCGTCGGGCTCTACGTCGGAACCGGAACGGCGACGCCGAGCGACGTGCTGCGCAACGCGGACCTGGCGCTCTACGCGGCCAAGGGGGCCGGCAAGGACCAGGTCGTGCCCTACCGCCAGGAGCTGCGCACCGCGCATCTGGACAAGGTCGAACTGCTGGCCGGGCTGCGCCGCGCGGTGGCCAACGGCGAGTTCGTGCTGGAGTACCAGCCGGTCGTCGACCTGGTCACCGAGCGGATCAGCTCGGTGGAGGCGCTGCTGCGGTGGGACATGCCGGACCAGGGCCGGATGTCGCCGGCCGACTTCGTGCCGATCGCCGAGGAAAGCGGCCTGATCGTGCCGATCGGTGCCTGGGTGCTGAGCCAGGCCTGCGTCGACGCGGCGGACTGGTACGCACGGTTCGGCATCTCGGTCGCGGTCAACGTGGCCACCGCCCAGCTGCGCGACCCGGAGTTCGTCTCGACCGTCATCGGTGCGCTGCGCTTCAGCGGCCTCCCGCCGGAGGCACTCGTCCTCGAGATCACCGAATCGACGATGATCGCGGCGACGGCGGCTGAGACCGACGCGGTCGTGGCGCGGCTCGAGCAGCTGCGGGGGCGCGGTATCCGGATCGCCATCGACGACTTCGGCACCGGCTACTCGTCGCTGTCCTACCTGCGTCGCCTGCCGGTCGACATCCTGAAGATCGACCGGGCGTTCAGCATGGACGGGCCCGACGGGGCCGACAGCGAGGACACCGCGCTGACCAAGGCGATCCTGCAGCTCTCGCACTCGCTCGGGTTGTCGACGGTGGCCGAGGGCGTGGAGACCAGCGAACGCGCCGACACGCTCCGCGAGCTGCGCTGCGACCGCGCGCAGGGGTTCCTGTATTCCAAGCCGGTCGGCGCCGGGGCGCTGGACAGCCTCCTGGCCGCGGAGACCGCGAGCAGTGCCTAGGCCGCCGCGTCTAACGAGCGCGGAGGCGCCAGGCGCGCGGCCACGTGACCGGAGACCACGGTGAGCGCGGCGTTCCAGCCGATCGTCACCTCGTTCGTGGCCCAGGAGCCGGGGTCGTCGATCCAGCACTTCTGCGGTGGCGCGGAGCTCCGGGCGGTGACCGCCACCGGGTCGTCGAGGCCGCTGTTCGGTCCGCCGACGACGACACCCGGCGGGGCCGGCGGAAACTCCGGATCGATCGCGTGGGCGAAGAACCGGTGGTGGGGCCTCGACGCCGCGCGGGCGCCGTACCCCGTGACCTGGCTGAAGCCGGTCGCGTTGCGTCCGAGCAGGTAATCCAGGCACGCGAGTTCACCGGCGAAGAAGCGGGCGTCGCCGGTGTGGTCGGCGGCAGCGCCGAGCGTCGTCGCGTGGGCCAGCACGCGCGAGTTGGAACCCCAGCAGTAGCGCCCGTCCGACGGCACGTACGGGGTGCCGTGGCCCTCGATGTTCGTCAGCAGCCGCTCGGACGCGGTGGCCAGCGCCGTCCGTGCCTCGTTCGCCGCCGCCGCAGCCGTCCAGCCCGTGCCCAGCGCGAGCGTCAGCTGCGCCAGCGGGAGCGTCGAACGCCAGTCGAACCCCTCGTGGAGCGCGGCCAGCGGGTCGAGCCCGGAGTGCGGCATCGCGTACCGGTACTCCTCGGCGCCGGTCAGCGCCGCGAGTTCGGCCGCGGCCCAGTACCGCTCGTCGCGGACGTCGTCATCGTCGTAGGGGCCGCCGCCGGTGCCGTCCGCTTCGGCGACCGTGGCGTACACGACCGGGTTGTGGGTGGCCGCGTTCCACGCGCGGTCCGACGCCGTGCGGCACCGCGCCGCGAACACCGGGTCGTGCACCTCCCAGACCCGCGCGGCCTGCGCGGCGACCGCCGCGAGCCCGTACGTGGCCGCGGTGGTGGGTGCGCGGACCATCCGTGGCTGCGGGTCCTGGTCGGGGCGCAGCGGCATCCCGGTCCAGCGGACGTCGTGCACGGCGGCGAACACCATGCCGGCGTCGGGGTCGCCGGTGGGCAGCTGGGCGGCGAGCAGGAACTCCAGGCCGTGGCGTGCTTCGGCGAGGGTCCTTCCCGTAGTTCCGACACCTCCAGCGCCGGAGCGCTCGACCGCGTACTGCAGCAGCCAGACCGTGACCGCCGTGGTGACCGCGTACTTGCCGTGGTCACCGGCGTCGTACCAGCCGCCGCGCAGGTCGTGGCCGCGGCAGCCGAACAGCAGGCGGCGGCGCGGGCAGTCCGAGCGGTGGCAGGCCACCGCGCCGTCGCCGCGGTTCGGGGAGACGTCGACGTGGCCGGCGGGGCGTCCGAACCGCGGATCGGCGATGGGGGTGCCACTGCGCTGCAGGTACAGGAAGTGGCCGGCGTCGCGGGCCAGGTCGCGGTACCGGGGTGTGCCGAACGGGACGCTCTCGACCCCGTCGACGACGAGCGTCCAGCGGTCGTCGCCGGTCGGCGCCGTGGTGGTGATCGTGTGGACGTCTTCACCGGCGGCCCGATCGTGTCCGTGCACGACCGTCTCACCGGCGGTGGCCGTCTCCCCGGCGGAGTTCCGGAGCTGCCAGGGCAGCGGCGTGGGGGAGTCGGTCACCACGGTGGCGCGGAGAGGCCACCCGGCCGGATAGCCGACCTGGTTGACCCGCACCGCGCGTGTGGTCATGTCTCTGCGAGCTCCGCCGCCTCGGCGTCGGCGTCGGAATCGGACCAGTCGCCCTCGGCCCAGGACTGACGTCGGACCTCGTAGCAGGCGATCGCGGCCGCTGTCGCCACGTTGAGCGAGCCCACCCGGCCGATCAGCGGCACGTACCCGATCGCGTCGCACTCCGCGAGGCCGGTCGTCGAGATCCCGCGTTCCTCGTGCCCCAGCACGAGGCAGACGTCGACCGACAGGTCGAGGTCGGCGAGCGGCGACGCGGGTTCGGCGAGCTCGACCCCGACGACCCGGTACCCGTCCTTCTTCGCGGCGCCGATCGCATCGGTGATCGTCGGATGCTCCGACCACTGCAGGTACCGGTCGGTGCCGAGCGCGGTCTTGGCCGCCTTCGGCGCCCGCGGTGATACCGACGATCCCGACAGGTACAGGTGATCGACGCCGAACGCCGCCGCCGACCGGGTGATCGACCCGACGTTGTACGGATTGCCGACGTCGTCCAGCAGCAGGGCGAGTCGACCGTCGCTGCGCCGGCGCCAGGTGCGGTGGAGGCGTTTGAGCTCGGTCCCCCGAAGCTGATGGATCACTCGTTCCCTCTCGCTGCCAGAATCCGGTACCCCTTGCGCGAGGCTAGCCGCTCGGTGGGGAAGCCCTCGGCCTCCAGCCACGTGTGCAGCGAGTCGGCGCCCAGGTGGCGCTGCACGACCAGGTACGCGACCCCGTCCGGCGTCAGCCGGGGGAGCCAGCGGCGCATCATCCCGTGCAGCACGTCCTTGCCGACCTTGATCGGCGGGTTCGACCAGATCGCGGCGAACTTCGTGTCGTCCGGAACCTCGTCGGGCGCCGCGATGCGGACGTTCGGGCGTCCCTCTGCATTGGTACGGGCGAGTTCACGGGCCCGCTCGTTGACGTCCACACCCCAGATCGTCGCGTTCGGCGCACGATGCGCCAGCGTCACGGTGATCGGGCCGTAGCCGCACCCGAGGTCGAGCAGGTCACCGGTGGCGGGCGGCGGCGGTACGGTCTCCAGCAGGACGAGCGTGCCTGCGTCGATCGCACCGGGCGAGAACACCCCGCTGTCGGTGGCGAGCCCGGCCTGGACGTCGCGCAGCGCCAGCCGCACGGTTCTCGGCGCCCGCGCCGCCGCGGGCCGCGCGCTGAAGTAGTGGTCACTCACAGTGCGTTCAGCTTAGTGGGCGGCCCGGTGCGGGGTCGGGTCGAGGAAGACCTCGCGGATCGAGGGGATCTGTTCGCGGAGGCGGCGTTCGGCTTCCTCGGCGGTGTGCTCGACCTGGTCGGCGTCCCCGTCGGCGAAGTCGACCTTCGCGGCCACCAGCAGCTCGTGCGGTCCGAGGTGCTGGGTGAAGAGCGTCACGACCTTCTCGACGCCGGGCGTCTCGGTCAGCGCCTGCTCGATCGCCTGCTGCACGCGCGGCGTCGCGGAGCGTCCGACCAGGTACGACGCGTTGTCCCGGCCGAGCGTCACGGCGACCACCGCCAGCAGCACGCCGATCAGGATCGACGCGCCGCCGTCCCAGTAGGCGCTGCCGGTGAACTCGGTGCCCGCCAGGCCCGCGGCGGCGAGGACCAGGCCGACGAGCGCGGCCGAGTCCTCGAACGCCACCGCCTTCAGCGCGGTGTCCGGCGTCCGGCGCAGGTACCGCGACGGGCGGATCTTCCAGCGGCGCGCGCCGCCCCGGATCTGCCGGACCGCCTGGCCGAGCGAGATCGACTCGATGACGAACGCCACCGCGAGGACGATGTAGGAGACCAGGAAGTCGCCGGGCTCCTCACCCTCCAGGATCGTGTGGACGCCCTGGAAGATCGAGAACACCGAACCGGCGGTGAACGTCGCCAGCGCCGCGATGAACGCCCAGAAGTAATGGGCCTGGCCGTAGCCGAACTGGTGCGACTCGTCGGCCGGGCGGCCGCTGCGCTTCACGGCCGTGAGCAGCAGCACCTCGGTGATCGTGTCGGCGAGCGAGTGCGCGGCCTCCGACAGCATCGCCGAGGATCCGGCGAGGATGCCGCCGACCGCTTTGGCGATCGAGATCGCCAGGTTCGCGGCACCGGCGACGACGACGGTCAGCGTGCTCTCGCCACCCTGCTCGTCACGGGGTTCGGGAAGGCCTTCGGCACGCAGCTCGCTCACGGCCCGGGTATTGCCCACCGATGCGCAGTGCAACCATCGCGGCCCGCTACCGTAGGAGACCGAGGAACAGTCGTCGGCGGCGCCGCGCGCCGCGGGAAGGTCGGAACGCTGTGCGAGTGACGGGCCTGGGCCACGCGAGTGCCCTGATCGAGACCGCTCACGGCAGCGTGCTCTGCGATCCCTGGGTGAACCCTGCCTACTTCGGATCGTGGTTCCCGTTCCCCGACAACTCCGAGCTCGACTGGGACGAGATCGGCAAGGTCGACTACCTTTACGTCTCCCACCTGCACCGGGACCACTACGACACGGAGAACCTGAAGCGGATCTCCAAGTCCGCGACGGTGCTGCTGCCGGAGTTCCCCACCGACGAGTTGCACGACGCGCTGCGCGACGCCGGCTTCACCAAGATCTTCCGCACGAAGAACGGCGAGGTGCATGACCTCGACGGGCTGAAAGTGATGATCCAGGCGCTGATCTCGCCCACGGACGGGCCGATCGGTGACTCGTCGCTCTGGCTCGACGACGGCACCACGAAGCTGCTCAACCAGAACGACGCCCGCCCCACCGAGCTGTCGGCATTCGCCGAGCTGGGCCACGTGGACATCCACCTGCTCCAGTACTCCGGCGCCATCTGGTACCCGATGGTCTACGAGCTCACCGACCACGCGAAGCGGGTCTTCGGCGAGCAGAAGCGGGCGCGCCAGTTCGACCGCACGATCCGCTACATCGACGACCTCGAGGCCACCTGGGTCGTGCCGATCGCGGGCCCGCCGTGCTTCCTCGACGAGGAGCTCTGGCAGTTCAACGACTTCGGCACCGATCCGGGCAACATCTTCCCCGACCAGCAGGTCTTCCTCGACCACATGGCCGAGAAAGGCCGCGACAACGGCATCCTGCTGCTGCCGGGCTCGGTCTGCGATTTCGACGCCGAGGGCGCGCCGATCGAGCACCCCTACGACCCGGCCACGGTGTTCGGCGCGAACAAGGAGCCGTACCTGCGCGCCTACCAGGAGCGCAAGAAGGCCGTGCTCGAGGCCGAGAAGGCCAGTTGGGCGCACCCGGAGATCGAGCTGCTGCCGTCGCTCAAGGAGTGGATCGAGCCGCTGATCAAGCAGGCCGACACCATCGCCACCGGCATCAACGGGCCGGTGCGGTTCACCGCGCTCTCGCCCGAGCGAGGCGACGTCGACCTGCTGTTCGACTTCGTCGGCCGCGAGGTCCGGGCCTACGACGGCGAGCGGGTGCGTTACCGGTTCACCGCGCCGCGCGAGCTGCTCGAGCACCTGGTCGCGATCCACGAGATCGACTGGGTGAACAGCCTCTTCCTGTCGTGCCGGTTCACCGCGCACCGCGTCGGGCCGTACAACGAGTTCGTCTACGCGTTCTTCAAGTGCCTCGGTGAGGAACGGCTGAACTACGCCGAGGGCTGGTTCGCCGAGCAGAACACCGACGACGAGAACATCGAACTGGAGGGCTGGGAGGTGCAGCGGCGCTGCCCGCACCTCAAGGCCGACCTGACGAAGTTCGCACACGTGGAGGACGGCGTCCTGACCTGCCAGATGCACGGCTGGAAGTGGCGTCTGGCGGACGGCAAGTGCCTCACGTCCGTCGGCCACCCCATCAGGTCGGCTCCGGCGGGTGCGTAGCGTTTCCGTCCGGCCCATCCGTAAGGGCTTTTTTCGACGTAAGCCGAGTGCGCCCGTGGGGGAGTCCCTGACGCTGGGTGCTCCCTTCTTCGCGGTGCTGGAGCGGGTCCCCGAGGGCTGGACGCGGACACTCGACTCGCTGTCGAACGAAGGGGAAGTGATCTTCTCGCCGCTCGAGATCCGGATGACGGTCACCGAGCTGAGCCGTATCTCGCCGTACGCCGAGTCTGCGGAGGAACAAGCAGAATTCAGTGCGTTCCGTACGCTCGTAGGTTCGATTCCCGAAGGTCATGAGCTAGTTTTTCACTGATTCCGTCGGTTACCGTGACTCGCATGCGCGTATTAGTCGTAGGTGCGGGTGGAGTGGGCAGCGCGGTGGCCGCCATCGCGGCCCGGCGTGAGTTCTTCGAGACGATGGTGGTCGCCGACTACGACGCTGCCCGCGCGGCCCGGGCGGTCCCGGGCAACGACCCCCGGTTCGCCGCCGCCGCCGTGGACGCGTCGGACACCGAGGCCATCAAGGCGCTGATCGCCGAGCACCGCGTCACCCATGTGCTGAACGCCGTCGACCCGCGGTTCGTCCTCCCGATCTTCGCGGCTGCGCAGAGCGCCGGCGTCGACTACCTCGACATGGCGATGTCGCTCTCCGCGCCGCACGCCTCCCACCCGTACGAGCAGGTCGGCACCGCGCTCGGCGCCGAGCAGTTCGCCGCCGAACCGGCTTGGCGCGACGCCGGGCGGCTCGCGCTCGTCGGTATGGGCGTCGAACCGGGCCTCTCGGACGTGTTCGCCCGCTACGCCGCCGACCACCTGTTCTCCGAGATCGACGAGATCGGCGTCCGCGACGGCGCGAACCTCGTCGTCACCGGCGACGACGGCGAACCGGTCTTCGCGCCGAGCTTCTCGATCTGGACGACGATCGAGGAGTGCCTGAACCCGCCGGTGATCTACGAGCGGGACCGGGGCTGGTTCACGACCGCGCCGTTCAGCGAGCCGGAGATCTTCGACTTCCCGGACGGCATCGGCCCGGTCGAGTGCGTCAACGTCGAGCACGAGGAAGTGCTGCTGATCCCGCGGTGGGTCGACGCGAAGCGGGTCACGTTCAAGTACGGCCTGGGCTCCGAGTTCATCGGGGTGTTGCGCACCCTGCACCAGCTCGGCCTCGACCGGACCGCGCCGGTCCGCGTCAAGGGCGTCGAGGTCTCGCCGCGGGACGTCGTCGCCGCGTGCCTGCCCGACCCGGCGACGCTCGGCGACCGGATGTCCGGCAAGACGTGCGCCGGTACCTGGGTGAAGGGCACCGGGACGGACGGTAACCCGCGCGAGGTGTACCTGTACCACGTCGTCGACAACGCGGAGACGATGGCGGAGTACGGCGCTCAGGCCGTGGTCTGGCAGACCGCGATCAACCCGGTGGTGGCCCTCGAGCTGCTCGCGAACGGCACGTGGGCGGGCAACGGCGTGCTCGGGCCGGAGGCCTTCGACGCCGTCCCGTTCCTCGACCTGCTGACGGAGTACGGCTCGCCGTGGGGTGTCAGGGACGAACCGCAGCGATGACGGCCCCCGCTGCGGCCGCCACCGTCCGGGCCGGACGGAGCTCGGCCCGGCTCCACGGCTGCTCGTGGCGTCGGCCGCAGACCAGCACCCCCACCGCCGCACCCGCCGACACCAGCGGGAACAGCACCATCGAGCGGGTGCCGGTCGCGGCCAGCCAGGTCCGCTCCGCGGTGTCGGGGTCCACATCGGTCGCCAGCACCTGGCACACCGCCCGTTCGTCCACGACCTGCTGGGCGACCGGGGCCCGGTGCAGCGGCCACGGCCACCCGGCCCCGCCGGGACGCTCCGACCGTCCGTCCAGCGACGCCCCCTCCGGCGTCACCAGACGGAGTTCGGCCTGAGCCGACGCCCGACGGGGGTGTTCCAGCACGGCCAGGCCGATCGCCTGGCACCCCAGCAGGGTGGCGGACCCCGCGAGCACGGCTGCGGCCGCGTCGAGCGTCCGCACCTCGGCGAGGCTCTCCAGCACCTCGGCGAGTCCGTGCAGCTGCCGCGGCCCGGTGGTGACCGCGCCGCCCGCGCGTCCGGCGTCCCAGGCCTGGCGGGCGACCGGATCGACAGCGGCGAACTCCGCGGTCGGCCGGCCGATCACCCAGCCCTGCCCGAGACCGACCGCCAGGTCGGTCACGGCGGCGAGGTCCTCGACGGTTTCCAGTCCCTCCGCGCACACCCGCGCCCCCGTCCGGGCCCCGAAGTGCACGATCGCTTCGACCATCGCGCTCTTGCGCGGTTCGTGGCTGACGCCGGTGACCAGCGTCCGGTCGAGCTTGAGGACGTCCGGCGCCAGCGCGACCAGACGCTTGAAGCCGGCGTAGCCCGCACCCACGTCGTCGACCGCGATCCGGGCACCGCGCTGTCGCAGCCGGTCGAGGGCGGCGAGCAGCGCGGTGCCGTCGTCGGCGAGTTCGTGCTCGGTGACCTCGAACTGCAGACCGGTCAGGTCCGCCGGGAGTACGGCCCGCAGTTCGGGTGAGTCGATGACGCTCGGGCTCACGTTCACCGAGAGAACGGTGCCCGGTGGACGCGAAGCCCCCAGTTCGAGGGCTTTGGCGACGGCATAGGCCTCCAGCTGGGCGCCGACGCCGGCTCGGTGGGCGGCGGCGAACCAGTCGTCGGGGGTCGCCGCCGGGAACTGCCGGAACCGCGCGAGCGCCTCGTAGCCGCTCAGCGTTCCCGACACCAGGTCGAGGATCGGTTGTGCGTAGACCTGGGGACCCCGGTCGCTACCCGACGAATCGGTCAGCAACCGGCGTACGTCCGCCGGACCCGGCCGCCGGCCACTCCGGCGCCGGATGGCCGGAGTGGCTACCTGAGTCACCGCAGTGCCGGCTCGACCTCGGTGATGTCCAGCCGGGCGGCGATCTCCGCCAGCTCTCCCTCGAAGAACGGTTCGGGGTCGGGCAGGGCGAAGCTCATGTGGTTGAACACCTCGAGGCTGACCAAGCCGTAGAGGCGCATCCAGCACCCGAACACCACAGCGAGCGCACCTAGCGGCAGCGTGCTGCCCAGCCGCTGGCGGTACGCGGCAAGCTGCTCGGTGAGCCGCGGCGGCAGCGACTCGGCTTCGGGCGTCGGGAATCGACGCTCGCGCCACACGTCCGCGAACGCGGACAGGAACAGCCGCCCGAACCGGGCGCCACCGTTGTCGAGGCGCTCGGCGGTGGGCTCACTGTCCGACCCGGCGGAGTCGCTGGCCGCGGCCCGGCTGGTCTGGGTAGGCGTGAGCCCGCTCGGACCGGCGTTGTACGCCGGCGTTCCGTACCCCGGCGTGGGTGCGCCGAAGATCAGCCCGAATTCCGCTGGATGCCCCACCGACCAGGCCCGGAAGGCCCGGCACACGGCCAGCAGCCGTGCACCGGCGTCGTCCGGGGACGCCAGGTCACGTGCGTGCTCGACGGCCGCACACAGCTCGGTGGACAGGTCAGTCACCAGCGACTGGACCAAGTGGTCAAAACTCG
Organism: Cryptosporangium sp. NPDC048952; assembly: GCF_043197895.1. Classification (NCBI taxonomy): domain Bacteria; kingdom Bacillati; phylum Actinomycetota; class Actinomycetes; order Cryptosporangiales; family Cryptosporangiaceae; genus Cryptosporangium; species Cryptosporangium sp. NPDC048952. Next base: position 354,113 of record NZ_JBICTY010000003.1, read on the forward strand.
GGAAGTACCGGTACAGCGCCGGTGCCGTCATTCCCATCTCGCGGGCGATGGCCCGCAGCGAGACCGCTGATGGCCCGTCGCCGACCAGCTGCCTCCGCGCCACGTCCTTGATTTCCTGGACCGTCGCCGCCCGGACGCGCTCCCGACGGTTCACCATCACAGTCACGACTCCAAGACCCCCTCGCGAACTTCCGCTGCGGCGGTCACCGCGTTGTGTGCCGACTGACCGCCCGGTGCCCGTCGGCCGGCGTGACCGCCCTGCCACCCCGCACAACGAGCCCGACGGCTTTCGGTAACCGCCCGAGTGCGAACTGTTCATCGTTCATGTCATTGACCGAGTTCACACTGGCCATTCGGTTGATTTGTAGTGTCCCGTCCGAACTGTCGTCGTTGTGACCGACACGACTTGCTCGGATGTGGACACCGTGCTGGTCGCGCGCCTGTCGTACGGGTGCGGGAGAATGCTTCCCATGAGTTCGCGCGAGGTAATGGTCCTCGGCAGCACCGGCTCGATCGGCACCCAGGCGCTCGACGTGATCCGTCGGAACCGCGACCGCTTCCGGGTCGTCGGTCTCGCCGGCGGCGGCGCTCAGGTCGAGCTGCTGGCCGCCCAGGCACTGGAGTTCGAGGTCGACGCCGTCGCGGTCGCCAGAGCGAGCACCGCCCAGGACCTGCAGCTGGCGTTCTACACCGAAGCCCAGCGTCGCGGTTGGAGCGAGGGCAGGTTCACGCTGCCGAAGATCCTCGCCGGGCCCGACGCCGCGACCGACCTGGCGGCAAGGCCGCTGGGGGAGAACGGTCTGGTGCTCAACGGCATCACCGGCTCGATCGGCCTCGCGCCGACGCTCGCCGCACTGACGGCCGGGCACACGCTCGCGTTGGCCAACAAGGAATCGCTGGTCGCCGGTGGTCCGCTGGTGCGCGCGGTGGCCAAACCCGGGCAGATCGTGCCGGTCGACAGCGAACACTCCGCGCTGGCCCAGTGTCTGCGCGGTGGTGCGCCGTCCGAGGTGCGCAAGCTGATCCTGACGGCAAGCGGCGGTCCGTTCCGGGGGCGTAGGCGTTCCGAGCTGACGAACGTCACCCGCGAGCAGGCGCTGGCGCACCCCACCTGGTCCATGGGTCCGGTGGTCACGATCAACTCCGCCACGATGGTGAACAAGTCCCTCGAGGTGATCGAGGCTCACGAGCTGTTCGGCCTGCCCTACGAGAAGGTCGACGTCGTCGTCCACCCGCAGTCGCTGGTGCACTCGATGGTCGAGTTCGTCGACGGCTCGACGCTCGCCCAGGTCAGCCCGCCCGACATGCGGCTGCCGATCGCGCTCGGCCTCGCTTGGCCCGACCGGGTTCCGCAGGCCGCGTCGGCCGTCGACTGGACGAAAGCCGCGACCTGGACGTTCGAGCCATTGGACGATGACGCGTTCCCGGCCGTGAAACTCGCGCGCGAGGTGGGCACGACCGGCGGTTGCCTGCCGGCGATCTACAACGCCGCCAACGAAGAATGTGTCGCTGCGTTTCTCGCAGGTGTGCTCCCGTTCACTGGGATCGTTGACACTGTACGTTCTGTAGTTGAATCGGCTGAAAACGCCGACCGGCAACTGTTGGATGAGCCAGGTAGCGTCGAGGACGTTCTCTCCGCCGAGCGCTGGGCGCGGACGGAAGCGAACCGTCGGGCCTACGGAACCGACGCTGGATCTGCTGAAGGGTCGAGGTAAGCGCCGATGGCGTACACGGGTGGAATTATTCTGTTCGCCCTCGGCATTCTGATTTCGGTCGCGCTGCACGAAGCCGGCCACATGTGGAGTGCCCGGGCGTTCGGGATGAAGGTCACGAGGTTCTTCATCGGCTTCGGCCCGACGCTGTTCGCGTTTCGGCGCAAGGAGACCGAGTACGGCCTCAAGGCGATCCCGGCCGGCGCGTTCGTCTCGATCGTGGGGATGACCCCGCTGGACGAGGTCGACCCGGCCGACGAGGACAAGGTCTTCTGGAAGCGGCCGGTCTGGAAGCGGACGATCGTCCTGGCCGCCGGATCGATCACCCACTTCATCCTCGGGGTCGTGCTGCTCTGGATCACCGCCGTGTTCGTCGGCCTGCCGAATCCCGAGCGCGCCGCCTACGACGCCAACAAGGAACCGGCCGTCCTCGGCGCGGTGAACGAGTGCGTCCCGGCGACGCCCGACTCGTACTCGTGTGACGTCGCGAAGGGCGACCCCCGGTCGCCCGCCTCGGCCGCGGGGCTCGAGCCCGGCGACCGCATCACCGCGTTCAACAACGTCAGCACGCCGACGTACGGCGAACTCGTGGCGATGGTGCGCAAGTCGCCGGCCGGCGCGGTGCCGCTGACCTACGTCCGCGACGGTCAGACCGAGACCACGACGATCACGGTCATCCGCCGCAACCTCGACATCAGCACCACCGACGAACCCAACGTGCAGCAGGTCGGCTTCCTCGGCGTCTCGCCGAAGGGCTCCGACGCTCCGTTGACCGTCACCTACGGGCCGATCGACGGTGTCGGCCAGGCCGCCGACTACACCGGGCAGATCTTCGCCGGCACGTTCACGGCGATCGCCAACTTCCCGGAGAAGATCCCGAAGCTCTGGGACGCCCTGATGGGCCAGGAGCGTGACCCGGAGACGCCGGTCAGCGTCGTCGGTGCCAGCCGCATCGGTGGCGAGGTCGTCGAGCGGGGCATCTGGCCGATCTTCTTCCTGCTGCTGGCCAACCTGAACTTCTTCATCGGCGTGTTCAACCTGTTCCCGCTGCTGCCGTTGGACGGCGGGCACATCGCGATCGCCTGGTTCGAAAAGGTCCGGTCGTGGTGGGCGGCGAAGCGCGGCAAGCCCGACCCGGGCCGGGTCGACTACACCAAGCTGCTGCCGATCACGTATGCCGTGGTGCTGATCTTCGGTGGCATCACGCTGCTCACGGTCGCGACCGACATCATCAACCCGATCACGCTCACCACCCGATAGAGGTCTCGCTGTGACCGCCGTCTCCCTCGGCTTGCCCCGTCCCCCCGCGCCCAAGCTCACCGAACGACGCGTTTCCCGGCAGATCATGGTCGGCAACGTCCCGGTGGGCGGTGACGCCCCGGTCAGCGTCCAGTCGATGACCACGACGCCGACGTCCGACATCAACCGGACGCTGCAGCAGATCGCGGAGCTCACCGCGTCCGGCTGCCAGATCGTCCGGGTGGCCGTTCCCAGCCAGGACGATGCCGACGCGCTGCCCGCAATCGCGAAGAAGAGCCCGATCCCGGTCATCGCCGACATCCACTTCCAGCCGAAGTACGTCTTCGCGGCGATCGACGCGGGCTGCGCGGCGGTCCGGGTCAACCCGGGCAACATCAAGCAGTTCGACGACAAGGTCAAGGAGATCGCGAACGCGGCCTCCGCGGCCGGGGTGCCGATCCGGATCGGCGTCAACGCCGGTTCGCTCGACAAGCGTCTCCTTCAGAAGTACGGCCGTCCGACGCCCGAGGCGCTGGTCGAGAGCGCGCTGTGGGAGTGCTCGCTGTTCGAGGAGCACGGCTTCCGCGACATCAAGATTTCGGTCAAGCACAACGACCCGGTCGTGATGATCAACGCGTACCGTCAGCTGGCCCGCGCCTGCGACTACCCGCTGCACCTCGGCGTCACCGAGGCCGGCCCGGCGTTCCAGGGCACGATCAAGTCGTCGGTGGCGTTCGGCGCGCTGCTCGCCGAGGGCATCGGCGACACGATCCGCGTCTCGCTGTCGGCCCCGCCGGTCGAAGAGGTCAAGGTCGGCAACCAGATCCTGGAGTCGCTCGGCCTGCGCGAGCGTGGCCTAGAGATCGTCTCCTGCCCGTCGTGCGGCCGGGCCCAGGTCGACGTCTACACGCTGGCCGAGGAGGTCACCGCTGGCCTCGAGGGGCTGCCGGTGCCGCTGCGCGTCGCGGTGATGGGGTGCGTCGTGAACGGCCCCGGCGAGGCGCGCGAGGCCGACCTGGGCGTCGCGTCCGGCAACGGCAAGGGCCAGATCTTCGTGAAGGGCCAGGTCATCAAGACCGTGCCCGAGTCGCAGATCGTCGAGACGCTGATCGAGGAAGCCCTCCGGTTGGCCGAGGAGATGGGTGCCGAGCTGCCCGAGGAGCTCCGTGGGCTCGCTCCCACGGTCGAGGTTCACTGAGGGCTTTGGCCTGTCGGGTAGTCCGTGGCAGGCTGGGATCGTGAGTTCCTCGTGCTGACGACCAGGCCGGTCCGGGTCCTGCGGGACGCGGACCGTACCGACGTCGAAGAACTACTGGACGCGGATCCGGTCGCGAGTGTGTTCGTCGCGGCCCGGATCGGCACGCACGGGATTTCGCGCTGGCGGCTGGGCGCCCAACTCTGGGGCTACACGCTCGACGGCGTGGTGTGCGGTCTGTGCTACTCCGGCGCGAACCTGGTGCCGTTGACCACCGAGCCCGAGGCAGTGCGCGCGTTCGCGGACGTCGCCCGGGAACAGGGTCGGGTCTGTTCATCGATCGTCGGGCCCGACAAGGCCGTGTTGCCGCTCTGGGACGACCTGGTGCACGACTGGGGACAGCCGCGGGAAGTGCGTGCCTCCCAGCCGCTGCTGGCCACGTCCGCGCTGCCGCCGGTGGCGCCGGACCCGTGGGTCCGGCGCGCCGACATGCGTGATTTCGACGCCCTGCTGCCGGCGTGCATCGCGATGTACACGGAGGAGATCGGGGTCTCGCCGGTCGAGTGGGACGGCGGGGTCGCCTACCGGGCCCGCGTCGCCGAGCTGGTGCGGGCCGGTCGCTCGTACCTGCGGATCGAGAACGGCCAGGTCGTGTTCAAGGCCGAGCTCGGCGCGGTGAGCAACCGGGTCGCGCAGGTGCAGGGTGTGTGGGTGCACCCCGACCGGCGCGGGACGGGCGTGGCGACGGCGGCGATGGCGGCAGTGGTCGCCGACACGCTCCGCAACGTCGCGCCGATCGTCAGCCTTTACGTCAACGACTTCAACCACGCCGCCCGCACCGTCTACCAACGCTGCGGCTTCACCCAGGTCGGCACCTTCTCCACGGTTCTGTTCTAGGGGGCGGCCCTGAGCGGGCTCCAGGTTCGAACTTTGCCTTCGGCGTTTTTGTCAGGCGAGCTCGGCGACGGCGGTGGCTAGCACCTCGAGGTGGGCGTCGACATCTGCTTTTGTCGTGTCGGGGCAGACGAGGGCCATGTTGTGGAACGGGGTCAGCAGGATGCCGCGGTTGGCGGCGTAGACGTGCAGGTAGTCGTCGAGTTCGGCGTCGCCGGCGGCGTGTGACTCCCCGCCGTTGCGAGGCGCGGGGTCGGCGAAGCGGTACTCGGCGCGGGCGCCGAGCTGGGTGACCGACCACGGCATGGTCTTGATGGCGTTCCGGGTTCCCTCGGCGAGGTGCGTGCCGAGCTCGGTCATGTGGGCGAACGCCTCGTCGGTGAGCACGTGCTCGAGGGTGGCCTTCGTCGCGGCCACGGACAGTGCGTTCCCGGCCAGCGTGCCCCCGACGCCCCCCATGTCGATCAGGTCGAGGTCGGTGCGGGCCTCGATACGGGCACTGACCTCTTCCGACAGGCCGTAGGCCCCGACCGGTACGCCGCCACCGATGGCCTTGCCGACCGTCAGGATGTCGGGCTCCAGGCCCCATTCCCCGGTGCAGCCCCCGGGGCCCGCCGAGAACGTGTGGGTCTCGTCGTTGATCAGCAGCACGCCGTGCTTCCGGGTGATCTCGCGGACTCGTTCGAGGTAGCCGGGCTCGGGCAGCACGATGCCGATGTTCGTCAGCGCGGGCTCCATCAGCACCGCGGCGACGTCACCGTTGGCCAGTTCGGTCTCGAGGCCCTCGAGGTCGTTGTACTCCGCGACCCGGCTGGTGACCCGGGTGTCGACCGGCGCACCGACGTTGCCCTCGCGGATCTCGGGCCGGCCGTCCGCCCCCACGACGATCAGCGACTCGTCGACGCTGCCGTGATAGCAGTAGCTGTTGACCAGGATCTTCGGCCGCCCGGTGATGGCACGGGCGAGCCGGATCGCCCACCGGTTGGCGTCGGTGGCGGTCAGCGACAGGCTCCACTGCGGGAGACCGAACCGCCGGGTCAGCTCCGCGCCGACCCACTCGGCGTCCTCGGTGGGCAACATCGCGGTGACCCCGCCCAGCTCGGCCAGGCGGTGGTGCACCGCCTCCACGACCGGAGCGGGGGAGTGCCCGGCCATCGCGCCGGTGTCGCCCAGGCAGAGGTCGATGTACGTGTGCCCGTCCAGGTCGGTGACGCGCGCTCCGCGCGCGCTCGCGAGATAGAGCGGAAACCCTCCGGCTTGCTTGGCCATCCACGTCATGGGGGTGCGGCCGAACAGGTGCTTTCCGTTCGTGTAGGCCGACGCCGAACGCGGGTGCGCGTCGGCGTAGCGGGCCCGTTCGCGGCTGAGCAAATCGGCGAGACGGCGACGATCAACGGTGTTCACCCGAACAGTCTGCCTGAGGTGACCAGGGGGTGAGTCGGCGTTGCGCCTGGCCCGGGGCGGGGTTACTGTTGGGCTAGTTCGAACACTCGTTCGAACACTCGGAGCGGGTGTCGCGACCCGCCTCCGGGGATCCTTCACCGCCGGTGGACCGACCCTTTCTACCGGCGATGAAGGCTGCTGCCGGCTCGGGTAAGGCGAGGGGAAGCGCCTTGCCCGAGTCGGTGGTGCCGCTCACCTTCCCCTCGAGCGGCACCGGGTGTCCGTCCGGGCATTCGGTGGTACGGCGTGGAGGGGAAGCAGTGGCCGAGGAGACCGAGGTCCGGCGCGGAGCCGGCGCGGACGCTCCGGTGGAGTTCCGCTGGAACGGTCAGATCCACCGGGTGCGGGTGGTGCTCACGCATCACCGCATTCGCAACTCGCCCCGGCCGGGCTCCTCCACGCGCCCCGATCTCCCTCCTTCCCCGCCCGTACTGGATGAGCTGGAGGCCCGTCGCGCGGCTCGTGCGGCTGAGCCCTCCGAGCTACCGGACTCTCCGGCTGCCGGGCCTCCCGACGAGGAGATCTGGCGAGTGACAGCGAGTTCGTCGGCATCGAATTCTTTTCGACCGAGCTCTGCGGACGGCGTTCAGCCTGCGGGGATCGCTGAGGTTGAAAAGAGTTCGCCGCAGCCGGCGCCCGCTCTCGCCGGCGTTTTCGACCTGCGTTTCGACTGGGTGGTCGGGCGCTGGACCGTCACCAGGATCGACATCCTCGAGGAGGAGCAATGACTTATCCGGTCCCCGTCTCGGTCCGGCCGTCCACGGCCGTCGGTGACGCGTCCGGCGGGATGCCCGTCTCCGTGCCGGCGTCCGCGCTGCCGCACCGCACTCCGCGGGAGCTGCTCGCGCTGGCGCGGCACGGGCTGGGTGAGGCGGCGGTCACCCGGTCGCCCGGTCCGCGCTACGCCACCGCACACCTGGCCGCGCTGCGTGCCGCCGCGGCGGTGCTCGCGGTGCGGGCGCGGCCGTTGCCGCCGGGGGTGCGGCGGCCCCGGTCGCGGCCTACCAGTGTGTGGGTGCTGCTCACCCAGGTTGCTCCCGAGCTGGGGGAGTGGGCGGCGTTCTTCGCTACCGCGGCGGTGAAGCGGGCGGCTGCCGAGGCGGGGTTGCCCCGGGCGGCGAGCTCGCGGGAGGCCGATGACCTGCTGCGTGATGCCGAGCGCTTCTGCACGTTGATCGAGACCATGCTCGGTCTCCCCACCCAACTCCCCGCCGAGACACCCCGAGCGGGCTGACCGCGCCGCACGTTCCGCGCGAGGCGCGGTGCACGCCGGCGGGGCCGGCATCAAGCTGTTCCGCCACTGAGTGGCTTTCACCGGCTTCGCCGGTTCCGGGCGGTGACGACAGGGGGCGTTTGCGCGATGGGTGCGCGACGGGGGAGAGGGCAGGCCGGTCGGCTCTGCGCGGATTGCCAGGAAAGCGTCCGGCGCGGAGGGCGCGGCGCGACGGCTTCCTGGCAATCCGCGGAGCGCGGTCGTGCGCGACGGGGGTGGGTGCGGTGAGCGCCAAGGCGGCGGCGCGGGCTGCGCTGGCGGAGACGGTTCGGGCGGCTTCGACGCTGACCGAGAAGCATCAGGTCACCGACCTGTTGCCGGCCCCGGAGCCGTTGGCGACGCTGTTCCCGGCCGGAGGACTGGCACGGGGTTCGACGCTCGCGGTCGGGCGTTCCAGCAGCCTGCTGGTGGCGCTGCTGGCCGCGGTGTCGAGCGGTGGTTCGTGGTGCGCGGTGGTCGGGCTGCCCGCGTTCGGCGTGGTGGCGGCGGCCGAGGCCGGGGTCACCGTCGACCGGCTGGCGCTGGTCCGGGATCCCGGGCCCGACCCGGCCGGGGTGGTGGGTGCGCTGCTCGACGGGTTCGACCTGGTCGTGATCGGTGATCCCGGCGTTCTCGGGCTCGCCGAGGTGCGCCGGTTGACGGCGCGGGCCCGGCAGCGTGGTTCGGTGCTGATCGGGATGGGGTCCTGGCCGAGCGCCGATCTGCGGCTCTCGCTCACCGACGCGCTGTGGCAGGGCGCCGGGCGCGGAGACGGGCGCCTACGTCAGCGCCAGGTGACTGTCGTCGCGGAGGGCCGCGGCAGTGCGTCCCGCCCCCGCCGCGTGGTGGTCCTACTCCCCACCGTCGAAGGCCGAATAGCCCCCCTCCACCCCCGCCCCCTACACGCCCTACCGGAACCCGCGGCTCCGGCCACGCGCCCCGAACCGGCCGCGCCACCGGAGCGGACCGAGCGACCCGCCCCGGCACGCCCCATCAGCCCTATCAGGCCCACCGTCCCCGCCGCGTCAGCGGTCAGCGCCGCGCCCGCCGTCGCCGCCGCGCCAGCGGCTGCCGGAGCGCCTGCGGCCGCGCCGGCCGCTGCCGCGCCCGCGTCCACCGCCGGTGGGCGGGCGCCGGCGGTGCGGATTCGGGCGGTGGTGCCGGATCTGCCGGGGCTGGTGCCGGCGTCGGCGCTGCCGCAGCCCGCGGCGCGGAAGCGTGGTCCGGCGCTGCCGCAGCCCGCGGCGCGGAAGCTTCGAGCAGCGTCGGAGGCGGGATGAGCGGGCCGGCTCGGGTGGCGGCGGTTTGGGCGCCGGATTGGCCGGTGGTGGCCGCGGCGGTGGCGGCGGACGTTTCGCTGCACCTGCCGGTCGCGGTGCTGTCCGCGAACCGGGTGGTGGCCTGCTCCGAGGTGGCCCGCGCGGACGGCGTCCGCCGGGGTCAGCGCCGACGCGACGCACAGGCGCTCTGCCCCGAGCTGGTCCTCCTCGACGACGACCCGGACCGCGACGCCCGCGCGTTCGAACCCGTCGTCGCCGCGATCGAAGAGCTCGCCCCGGGCGTCGAAATCGTCCGACCAGGGCTGTGCGCCTTCCGCGCCCGCGGCCCGGCCCGCTACTTCGGCTCCGAACCGGCAGTCGCCGAACGCGTCGTCGACACCGTCGCCGAGCGGACCGGCGTCGAAACGGCGGTCGGCATCGCCGAGGGCACGTTCGCGGCCGCGCTGGCCGCCCGCCACGGCAACATCGTCCCGCCGGGCGACACCCCGGCCTTCCTCGCCCCGCTCGACCTCGCGGTCCTGGCGTCCGCCGGCCCGGCCGCCGGCGACCACCTCGACCTCGTCAGCCTGATGCGCCGCCTCGGCATCCGCACGGTGGGCGCGTTCGCGGCCCTCCCGTCCCAGGACGTCCTGGCCCGCTTCGGCCCCGACGGCGCAGCCGCCCACCGACTGGCCCGCGGGCTCGAACCCCGCCCCCTGGTGGCCCGCCTCCCCCCGGTCGACCTCTCGGCCCGCCGGGAGATCGACCCCCCGGCCGAACGCGTCGACACCGTCGCGTTCGTGGCCCGCACCCTCGCCGAGGAGTTCGCCGAGCAACTCGCCGTCCACGGACTGGCCTGCACCCGCCTGGTGATCGAAGCGGTCACCGCCAACGGCGAGGAACTGAGCCGCACCTGGCGGCACGACGGTGTCCTCACGGTCGGCGACATCGCCGACCGGGTCCGCTGGCAGCTCGACGGCTGGCTCACCGGCCGGTCCCGCGAAGACAGCCCCACCGCCGGCGTCTCCGTGGTCCGGCTGGCCCCCGAGGACGTCGTCGAGCACGGCGGCGCACAGCTGGGCCTCTGGGGCGACACCGGCGCCGACGACGAGCGTGCGCACCGGGCGCTGACCCGCGTGCAGGGCCTGCTCGGTCCGGAAGCCGTGGTGACGCCGGTCCTCGGCGGTGGCCGCGACCCGGAGAGCCGGGTCCGGTACGTCGCCTGGCGCGACGCGCGCGAGCCGTCGCTGCCCCTCGAACCACCGTGGCCGGGGCAACTCCCCCCGCCTGCTCCGGCCACGGTGCCTGCTACGTCGCCGCCGGTCACCGTCGTCGGCCCGAACGGCGAGGCGGTCGGCGTCACCGGCCGTCACGCCCTCACCGGCCTCCCGGCGCGGGTCAGCCTGGGGAACGGCCCGGGCCGTGGCGTCCTGGCCTGGGCCGGTCCCTGGCCGGCGGACGAACGCTGGTGGAGCCCGGTGCAGGCCCGGCGGCGCGCCTGGATGCAGGTGGTGCTCGACGGGGAGGAGCCGTCGGCGTTCCTGCTGGCGCTGGAGAGCGGCTCCTGGCTGCTGGCGGGGGTGTACGACTGATGGGTTTCGACAACCCGGTCCTGCCGTGGAAGAACCTGGAGCGGGCGCTCTCCGGCGAGATCCCCGACGGCGGTGACGCGCCCGCCTGGTCGCGCAAGCGCGAGGCTTACACGCCGCCGCCGATCCACGCGGGAAAAACCACCCCGTACGCCGAACTGCACTGCCACTCCAACTTCAGCTTTCTCGACGGTGCGAGCCACCCCGAGGAGCTGGTGGAGGAGGCCGTCCGGCTGGGGCTGACCGGCCTCGCGCTCACCGACCACGACGGGATGTACGGGGTGGTCCGGTTCGCCGAGGCCGCTGCGGCGCACGGCCTGGCCACGGTGTTCGGTGCCGAGCTGAGCCTCGGGCTGTCCGGCCCGCAGAACGGCGTCGCGGATCCGGAGGGGAACCACCTGCTGGTGCTGGCCCGCGATCCGGAGGGCTACCACCGCCTCTGCTCGACGATGAGCGAGGCGCACCTGCGCGGGGAGGAGAAAGGCAAGCCGGTCTACCGCCTCGACGACCTGGCCGAGGCCGCCGACGACCACTGGCTCATCCTCACCGGCTGCCGCGAAGGCACCGTGCGCACCGCGCTCACCGCCGGCGGCGGTGAGTCGGGCCTCGGCGGCGCCGACGGCCCGCACGGCGCGTTCGACGATCCGCAGGGCGCCGATCAGGCGCTGCGCGCCCTCGTCGAGCGCTTTGGACGCGACAACGTCGTCGTCGAGCTCATCGACCACGGCAACCCGCTCGATTCCGAGCACAACGACGTCCTCGCCGCACTCGCGGCCGAGCACCGCCTGCAGCTGATCGCCACGAACAACGTCCACTACGCGACCCCGTCGCGGCGCAAACTCGCCACCGCCCTGGCCGCGGTACGGGCCCGGCGCAGCCTCGACGAGATGGAGGGCTGGCTGCCCGCCGCCGCCACCGCGCACCTGCGCTCGGGAGCGGAGATGGCGCAGAAATTCGCCCGCTACCCGGGCGCGGTCGCGAACGCCGCGAAACTAGCGGCCGAGTGCGCGTTCGACCTCCAGCTGATCGCCCCGAAGCTGCCCGACTGCGAGGTGGGGTCCGGCCACACCGAGATGAGCTGGCTGCGCCATCTGACGGAGATAGGCGCGAAAACCCGGTACGGCACCCGCGAGGAGTTCCCGCACGCCTACGCCCAGATCGACCACGAGCTCGCCATCATCGAGCAGCTCGGCTTCCCCGGCTACTTCCTGATCGTCGAGTCGATCACCACCTGGTGCAAACAGAACGACGTCTTCTGCCAGGGGCGGGGCTCGGCGGCGAACTCCGCGGTCTGCTACGCGTTGGGCATCACGAACGTGGACGCGGTCCAGTACGGGCTGCTGTTCGAGCGGTTCCTGGCTCCGGAGCGCGACGGGCCGCCCGACATCGACCTGGACATCGAGTCCGGTCGCCGCGAAGAGGTCATCCAGCACGTCTACGAGAAGTACGGACGCCGGCGTGCGGCCCAGGTCGCCAACGTGATCAGCTACCGCCCGAAATCGGCCATTCGTGACGTCGCCAAGGCTTTTGGTTTTTCACCGGGTCAGCAGGACGCCTGGAGCAAGCAGCTGGAGCACTGGGGGAAGATCGGCGACGCCGAGATCCCGGCGCCGGTCACCGAGATGGCGGAGCAGCTGCTGCACTTCCCCCGCCACCTGGGCATCCACTCCGGCGGCATGGTGCTCTGCGACCGGCCGGTCACCGAGGTCTGCCCGGTGGAGTGGGCCCGGATGGAGAACCGCACGGTGCTGCAGTGGGACAAGGACGACTGCGCGAGCGCCGGCCTGGTCAAGTTCGACCTGCTCGGGCTCGGCATGCTCACCGCGCTGCACTACTGCCGCGACTTCGTGCGTGACTTCCACGGCGTCGACGTCGATCTGTTCCGGATTCCGCTGGACGACAAAGCGGTCTACGAGATGCTCTGCGAGGCCGACTCGGTCGGGGTGTTCCAGGTGGAGAGCCGGGCCCAGATGGCGACACTGCCCCGGCTGAAACCGCGGAAGTTCTACGACCTGGTCGTGGAGGTCGCGTTGATCCGGCCCGGCCCGATCCAGGGCGGCTCGGTGCACCCGTACATCCGCCGCCGCAACGGGCTGGAGAAGGCCCGGTACGCCCACCCGCTGCTGGAGAACTCGCTGAGCAAGACGCTCGGCGTCCCGCTGTTCCAGGAGCAGCTGATGCAGATGGCGGTCGACGTGGCGGGGTTCAGCGCGACCGAGGCCGACCAGCTGCGCCGGGCGATCGGCTCGAAGCGGTCACCGGAGCGGATGGAGGCGCTGAAGGAGCGGTTCTACGGAGGCATGGCCGCGAACGGCATCACCGGTGAGCTGGCCGACCAGATCTTCGGGCAGCTCGCCGCGTTCGCGAACTTCGGCTTCCCGGAGAGCCACTCGATGAGTTTCGCCGCGCTGGTGCTCTACAGCTCCTGGTTCAAGCGGTACTACCCGGCGGCGTTCTGCGCCGCGCTGCTCGCCTCCCAGCCGATGGGGTTCTACTCGCCGCAGTCCCTGGTCGCCGACGCCCGGCGGCACGGGGTCACGGTGCGGGGACCGGATCTCAATCTGAGCCTTGTACAGGCGACGCTGGAAGGTATAAACCCGACGTTTTCCGGCTGGCCGTCGCCGGGAGCTGATCCGAGGCTCGACCACGCCGTGCGACTCGGGCTCGCGTCGGTGCGGACGATCGGCGACGACCTGGCCGAGCGATTGATCGCCGAACGCGACGCCAACGGCCCGTACACCGACATGACGAACCTGACGCAGCGGATCGCGCTCACCACCGCGCAGGTCGAGGCGCTGGCCACGGCGGGGGCGTTCGAGGGGTTCGGGCTCTCCCGGCGGGCCGCGCTCTGGGCCGCCGGTGCGGTCGCGCAGGGCCGACCCGATCGGCTCGCGGGGGTCGTGGTGGGGGTGGAGGCCCCGATGCTGCCCGGCATGACGGAGGTGGAGGAGGCGATCGCGGACGTGTGGGCGACCGGTGTCTCGCCGGACAGCTACCCGACGGAGTTCGTCCGGGACCAGTTGGCAGCCCGGGGCGTGCTGCCGATCACGGCTCTGCGCGACCTGCCCGACGGAGCCCGGGTGCTGGTCGGGGGCGTGATCACGCACCGGCAGCGGCCGGCCACCGCGGGCGGGGTCACGTTCGTCAACCTCGAGGACGAGACCGGCATGCTCAACGTCGTCTGCACGCAGGGGTTCTGGCAGCGCTACCGACGGATCGCGCGGGGTTCGGCGGCGGTGCTGGTGCGCGGGCGGCTGCAGAACGTCGAGAAGGTCGTGGGGGTGACCGCCGAGATGATGGAGCCGCTGCCGCTGCGGGTGGCTTCGTCGTCGCGCGACTTCCGCTGAGGATTAGGGTTCATTTCGAAAGACCGTGAACCCCGGAGGTGGCTCAGTGCCCCGCAGTCGTACGCATGCCGGCCCGCGTTACGCCGTGGTCTGGGCCGTGCTGAACGCGGAGCTCGACCGCCGCGGTCCGGCGCACGTCGTCGACGCGGGCGGCGGTACCGGCGGGTTCGCGGTGCCGCTGGCCCAGGCCGGTCACCGCGTGACGGTCGTCGACCCGAGCCCCGACGCGCTCGCCGCGCTGGCCCGGCGGGCCGCCGAGCGGGGCGTCGCCGACCGCGTCACCGCCTACCAGGGCGACGCCGACGACCTGCCCACGCTCGTCGAGCCCGGCACCGCTGACCTGGTGCTGTGCCACAGCGTGCTGGAGGTGGTCGACGATCCGGCGCGCACGCTGGCCGCGGTCGCGGGCGCGCTGCGCCCCGGCGGCTGCGCGAGCGTGCTGGTCGCCAACCGGGTCGCCGCGGTGGTGGCCCGAGCTCTGGCCGGGCACTTCGCGGCAGCGCAGGAAGCTCTCGACGGTGCGCTGGAACCCCGCCGCTACGACCTGGACGCACTGTCGACCCTGGTCTCCAAGGCAGGGCTGGTGCCGGAGCGGTGGCACGGCGTCCGGGTGCTGGCCGACCTGGTGCCCGGTGCTGTCGTCGACGTCGAACCGGACGCGGAGGAGGCACTGGTGGCCTTGGAACTCAGCGTCGCCGAGCGTCCGCCCTACCGCGACATCGCGACCCAGCTGCACGTGCTGGCCCGCCGGTGAGACCCGCGGCGCCCGCGTACGGCCTCCGCTCGGCAGCGGATCTGCTGCCGGCGGCGGTGCGGGCGACCGGTGCACCGTGGGACGAGGGGGCGCTGCGCCTGCCCGCCGCCGACCGGGTGTGCGTCCTCATCGTGGACGGGCTGGGCGCCGCCCTGCTGCGGGCCCACACCGCCGACGCGCCGTTCCTCGCGTCGTTGGACGGCGAGGCGCCGCTGACCGTGGGCTTCCCGTCCACGACCGCGACGAGCATGGCCGGCTACGGCACCGGGCTGCCGCCTGGTGAGCACGGCATGTTCGGCTACCAGGTCCGCGACCCGTCGCGGAACGTCCTGCTCAACCTGCTGCGCTGGGACAAGGTCACGGTGCCGGAGGTGTGGCAGCCGCGGTCGACGGTGTTCGAGCGGGCGGTCGGCCTCGGGATCCCGGCGTTCCACGTGGGTCCGGCCGCGTTCGCGCAGTCACCGCTCACCCGGGCGGTGTGGCGCGGGGCGGAGTACCGGCCGGCCGACAGCCCCGGCGTGCTGGTGGCGGAGACGGCCGCGGCGGTGGCCCAGGAGCCGCGCTCGCTGACCGTGGCCTACTACTCCAGCGTCGACCACGCGGGGCACGTCCACGGGTCGCGCTCGGCGGCCTGGCGGCACGAGCTCGCGGTCGCCGACCGGATGGTGGAGCGCCTGGCCGGTGCGCTACCGCCGGACGCACTGCTGGTCGTCGTCGGCGACCACGGGATGGTGGATCCGTCCGTCCGGATCGATCTGGACGCCGATCCGGCGCTCACCGACGGGGTGGCGCTGCTCGGCGGGGAGGCCAGGGCGCGGCACGTCTACACGGCGCCGGGCGCAGCCGACGACGTGCTGGCGGCCTGGACGTCGACCCTGGGGGACGCGGCCTGGGTGCTTTCCCGGGAGGCCGCCGTCGACGCGGGCTGGTTCGGCCCGACAGTGCGACCGGAGTTGCTCGAGCGGCTCGGTGACGTGATCGTCGCCGCCGGTCCCGACACCGCGCTGATCGCCACCGAGCGGGAGCCCCGCGAGTCCCGGCTGATCGGTCTGCACGGCTCGATCGCCTCCGTCGACCTCGAAGTACCACTGCTGTTGGCGCGAGCCGGCGTTTCTGTCGTATCCGGTCGTTAGTCTCGGGGCGTGGGTAGGAGCCAGTCGCTGCCGCGGGTCGGGCCCGGGGGCGGGGACGCCGACGACACCGGGTGCACGATTCTCCACGTCGACATGGATGCGTTCTTCGTGTCGGTCGAGGTCCAGCGGGATCCGTCGCTGCGCGGGCGGCCGGTGGTGGTCGGCGGCACCGGCCCGCGCGGGGTCGTGTCGTCGGCGAGCTACGAGGCGCGGGCGTTCGGCGTCCGCAGTGCGATGCCGACGGCCCGGGCGCGGCGGCTGTGCCCGCAGGCCGTGTACATCCAGCCCGAGCACGGCCGCTACGGCGAGGTCTCTGCCGCCGTGATGGAGATCTTCCGCAGCGTCACGCCGTTGGTGGAGCCGCTCAGCCTCGACGAGGCTTTCCTCGACGTCGCCGGTGCCCGCCGGCTGCTCGGCTCACCGGCGCGCATCGGGCAGCTGATCCGCGAGCGCGTGCACGCCGAGCAGCAGATCACCTGTTCGGTCGGGGTGGCCAGCACCAAGTTCGTCGCGAAGCTGGCGTCCACCCGGTGCAAGCCCGACGGCCTCCTGGTGGTTCCCGCCGACGGCGCGCTGGAGTTCCTGCACCCGCTGCCGGTCGGCGCGCTGTGGGGCGTCGGGGACCGGACGGGTGAACAGCTCGACCGGCTCGGCCTGAAAACTGTGGGCGATCTCGCGCAACTTCCGGTGGGTGTTCTGCGTCGTTCAGTAGGGGAGGCGCAAGCCGCCCATCTGCACGCGCTCGCCTGGGCGCGTGATCCGCGCTCGGTGGTGCCCGACACCGCTGACAAGTCGATCGGGGCAGAGGAGACGTTCGACGTCGATCAGACGGATAAGGACACGATCAACCGGGAACTACTCCGCCTGTCGGAGAAGACGGCCGCGCGCTTGCGCACGTCCGGGCAAGTGGGGAGGACGGTCGTGATCAAGATCCGATTCGCCGACTTCTCCACCGTCAACCGGTCACGAACGCTGCAGTCTCCCACCGATGGAACCCAGGAGATCTACGACACAGCGCGGCGATTGTATGTTGGTTTGTCAGCCGCCATGCCGATCCGACTGGTCGGCGTGCGGGTCGAAGGGATCGGTCCGGCGACGTCCGTCGCCCGGCAACCGACGCTCGGCGAACCCGACCATGGCTGGACCGAGGCAGATCGGGCGGTCGACGCCGCGATCGCACGCTTCGGAAGCGGAGCGGTTCGTCCGGCAGCGTTGGTGCGGCCGGTGGATCGTGGGGAAAGAACTGGTCAGAAGGGCTCTAACCAGGGCCAAAGGGAGGGAAACGGAAAACGTGATCGGGTATCTGAGCAGTGAATACGAGCTCGTGACCGACACGTGTCCGGTCCCCGACTACGAGCGTGGCCGTCTGTCTTTCCGACATCGCGCGCCGCTCGTAAACTCATGGTCGGATAGCCGCAACGGCCGTTCCACGGCGGTCGCCCATGTCCGGGCTTCCGGTTCGGTTGGAGCGGCCCTGAAGAGCGGGGAGGAGTGCCGTGCCGCTCTCTGAGAACGAGCAAAGGCTGCTCGAGCAGATCGAGCGCGGCTTGCTCGCGGACGACCCTAAGTTCGCGGACAAGGTGCGCTCGACCGACCCTCGGCATCGCGCGGTTCGACGCGGTGCGCTCGCGGTCGCTCTGTTCCTCGTTGGTGTTGCGATCATGGTGTTCGGCCTGGTCAGCAAGATCGCTCCGGGTGGAGTGCCGCTGCTGGGGATCCTCGGTTTCGTGGTGATGTTCGGTGCCGCGGTCCTGGGGGTCCAGTCCTACCTGTACACCGGTCGCGGCGAGCAGAAACCACTGCACGCCGTTGGGAGCGAGCCCAAAACTCGCAACCGCAGCCGGGGACACCGGTCGTCGCTACTCGATCGGCTCGAGGAGCGGTGGCGTCGTCGGGCTGACGAGGATCGCTGAACGAAGTGAGCGGGGGAGTGCGGAGGTTCTGCTCTCCCCCGGGGTAGTACCCGCGCTGACCGGTTCGCCGGTCAGCGCACGCGTCTCCTGACGCTGCCGTCACTCTGGCCGCTGCCCTCCGGGCAGCGGCCGAAGTGTTTTACGTCACCTTTCCGCCGGGCCCCGTACACGAAAGCGCCCAGCCCGTCGGCGGGCTGGGCGCATCAGGCGGCGGGTGGGGCTCAGTGGCCGCGGGCCTTGGCGGGGAGGGCGCGGACGGCTGAGCGGGCCCTCGCCCGCGTCGACGGGGGCAGCAGCTCTGCGATGACCCGACGCCCCCGGGGGGACCGCTGGTGCAGAGCGGCTCGCACCGTCACGACCGCCTCCACCAACCCCGGCATCGCGTGCACACGCGCCGCGTACCGCGCCTGCTCCTCAGCGCTGGCGATCAGCGTCAGCGCACCCTGAGCCGACTCGTCCAACCCGTCGGCACGCAGCCGGCTGGAGAGCCCCCGTGGTGTCTCGGCGCTCTCGGAGGGGCGCCCGTCCAGGTCGACGAGCGTGTCGACGACCTCGTCCCAGGCCGCGTGCGCCGCCGCAGCGGGGTCACCCGCACCGTTCATGACCGCGAAGCGCTTGGCGCGTACGTGCCGCCGCGCCGACCCCCACACCACGAAGGCGAGCAGCAGGCCGATCGGCAACGCCGCCCAGCCGAGATACGGGATGAGCTTCTCGTACCAGCTCTTGGACTTGTCCTTGTCCTTCTCCTCGGCCGCAGCGGCCACGGCCGGGTCGCTCGCCTGCGGCGCCGCAGCTTCCTCGCTCGGCAGGGGCGCGGCCTGCTCCTCCTCGACCGGCGTCTGCTCGGTCGACTCACCGTTGTCGGTCGTGCCGTTGTCGACCCACGACAGGTCGCCGGTGTTGCCGGTGCCGGTCGGCGGCGTCGGGTCGAACGGCACCCAGCCGATGCCCGGGAACATGATCTCGACCCACGCGTGCGCGTCGTGGCTGGTGATCAGCCAGGACCCACCCTGCGGGGAGCCGTACCCGAACCCGATCGCCACCCGGGCCGGCAGCCCGGCGAGACGGGCCATGTAGGCCATCGCCGACGCGTACTGCTCGCAGTACCCCCGCCGGTTCTCCAGGAACGCCACGATCGCGCTCTCGCTGGTGCCGGCCGCGGTCTGCAGGTCGTACTCGAAGCCGTTCTCCTTGGAGAAGAAGTTGTTGATCGCGACGGCCTTCTCGTACTCCGTCGACTTGCCGGCGACGAGCTCGTCGACCTGTTTCTCCACCGTCGGGTCCGGGTCCTTGAGCTCGGTGTACCGCTTGACCGTGCTGTCACCCGGATTCGGCTGGGCCGCGGAGCGCAGCAAGTCCGGCGTGTACTCCACGCGCCGGGACTCGAACCGGTAGCGGAGGTTCTCGGTGGTGTCGACGGTGCTGAACACCGCCTCGGAGCCCCGGTCGAATCGCCAGTCCCCGTCCACGTCGACCGACGAGGGGTTCGAGTACAGCGGCAGGTACCGCGACTGGGTGAGCCCGACGATCTCGATCGACGTCTCCTGCGAGACCGTCGGCGTACCGCCGCTGATCCCGGACACGTTCGGCACACCCCGCCGAACCCGCGCCTCCTGCTTGGCGGTCATGTCGCGCAGCGTCCAGCCGCTGCCGGTGAACCGCTCGAGCGTGGCCAGCCGCAGGTAGAACGGCTGCCGGTCGTTGGTGCGGACGCGGAGCAGGTCGACGGGGTCGTCCTGGGTGAGCTGCCCGCGGAGCTCGGTGACCGGGTTGATCGCGGTGACGGTGCGACCGCCTCCGCTACCCGGCAGACCACCTTCGAACAGCGAATGCAGGCCTTCGGCCGAGAGCGCCGGAACACCGGCCGGGATGAGCACGGCCAGCACGATGCCGAAGATTGCCAGCCGACCGGCGACGAGCGACCCGCCCCCGGAGCGGGTGGGCTGCGCCTCGGGGGTGTTCCCGGCGTGGAACGGACGTCCCCAACGGCGGATCGTGGTGCCGTGCTCGGCGGCCAGCAGCCAGCAGAAACCGGCCGCTCCGAGTGCGAACGGCAGCCAGCCGATGCCGTTGCGGTCGACGGCGACCGGCACCGTGTACAGGCCCAGGAGCGGCAGGCCGGCCAGCGCGGCCCGGCCCAGTATCGACGCCAGCACGTCGACGAGAATCGCGACCAGGCCGACTCCGCCGACGGTGAGCAGCAGGATCCCGGGCCGCGCGGGCACGGGAGCGGCGAGTTCGGCGATGTCGGCGAACGCGTTGGAGACGTCGGCACGCAGGCCGACGATCGTCGCCGGCGTCGGGATGATGCCGAGGAAGCGGTCGTGGCCGAAGACGACGGTGGTGTAGAGCAGGACGGCGAGGGCGCCGACCACCGGCTGCAGCCAGGCCGGCGTCCGCAGCGCGCGGGCGCCGATGCCGGCGAGCGTCACGACGATGACGCCGCCGCCGACGACCGGCAGCCAGGACCAGCCTTCCAGGACGCCCCGCAGCGAGGTCGCGCAGAGCAGCGTCGCGACTCCGGCGACCGCCGAGACGTACGTCCGTCGGTTCATCGAGGCACTCCTGATCCGTTCGACGACCACTGGCCGTTCGGGGTCCCATGGCCGTTCGGTGCTCCGTGCCCGTTAGGCGCTCCGTGGCCGTTCGGCACACCGTGCCCGTTCGGTACTCCGAGCCCGTTCTGGGGCGGATAGCCGTTCGGCGCTCCCGCGCCGGTCGGTGCGCTCGCGCCGCCCGGGGCTGCCGGGCCGGCGCCCGCGAGCGCGGCTCCACCGTTGGCGGTTCCGGCCAGTGCCCACAGGCTGCTGATCCGCGCTCCCGGCTTCGCCGGCAGCACCTTCCATCCCGCGGCCGAGAGCCGGGTGACATTCTCCTGATAGCGACGGTCGGCGTCGGCCTTCGCCGCAGCCGGGAGCGACGCCCAGGCGGTGGAATCGATCAGCACGGCGATCGACGTCCCGCCGGTGCGCGCGGCGGCCAGCCGGGTGCACTCCTCGGGCGTGAGCAGACCGACGACCGCGACCAGCAACTGGTCACGCTCGTGGTGCAGCCGGTCGAGCGCCATTCCCAGCGACTGGATCCGGCTCGCTTCGGCCTCGGCGAGCAGCCCCAGCGCGATGTTCTCCCCGCTGTCGGGCCGCAGCTCCTGGTCGACGCCGGCATCGGTGACCAGGTGCAGATCGAACCCGGCCCGCAGCAGGTGGCACGTGATGCTGGCCGCGGTTCCGATCGCCCACTCCAGGCTGGACGCCGGGCCGGTGCCGCGGTGGGCGCTGAACCGGGTGTCGACCAGCACGGTGCCGCGCGACTCCCGCGGCTGCTCCTCGCGCCGCACCATCAGCTCACCGGTGCGGGCGGTCGACTTCCAGTGCACCCGGCGCAGGTCGTCGCCGACCCGGTACTCACGGGTGCTGGCCGCGTCCTCGCCGCGCGCCACCGTCGAGCGCGGCTGGCTCGGCGACGCACCGGACTGGTCACCTGCGAGCGGGATCGGCGAGAGCGACGTCACCTGCGGCGTCACGATGATTCGTTCGGTGCGGGTGAACGAGCGGGTCAGTTCGCACAGGCCGAACGGGTCGGAGAGACGGACGGTCAGCGGCCCGATCTCGTAGCGGCCGCGGACGTCGACCCGGATCGGGTACTCGACGCTGCTCCACTGCCGGCTCGCCAGGCGGTCGAGGACGAACCGCGGCGGCTCGCCCAGCGCGGCGGGCAGCTGCTCCTCGAGCAACAGCACGCCGGTGGGGACGCGGGACAGGTTCTCCAACCGCAGCGCCACCGAGGCGGGGTTGCCGGCCTGGATACGGCCCGGGTGCACCGCGCGGGTGCAGGACAAGCGGTAGCGGGTGCGGGCCACCGCGATCACGGCCAGGATCGGCAGCGCCGCCAGCAGACCCGCGACCTGCAGCAGCTCACGCTCGCCGAGGACGAACGCGGACACCGTCGCCGCCGCCGCGGCCGCGAGGAAACTCCGGCCCCGCGTCGTCAGCCCGCGTAGGGCGGCCCGGATCACCGCGTCCGACGCCCGCCCCGGGCGTCCGGAACCGGGACCCGGGCGACGAGGTCGGCCAGGATGACGTCTGCCGTCCGCCGGTTGAACACGGCCTCTTCGGTGGGGATCAGCCGGTGGGTGAGAACCGGCGCCGCCAGCCGCTGGATGTCGTCGGGGAGCACGTAGTCGCGGCCCTCCACGGCGGCGAACGCGCGGGCGGTGCGCAGCAGCTGGAGGCTGGCCCGCGGGCTGGCGCCCAGCCGTAGGTCGGGGTTGTTACGAGTGGCGCTCACCAGGTCGATGACGTACCACTTGACCGGCTCGGCCACGTGCACGCGGCGGACGGCCTCGATCAGCATGCGGACCTCGTTGCCGTCGCACACCGGGCGCAGGCCGTCGAGCGGGTCCACCTCGCCGTGACCGTCGAGCATCGCGAGCTCGGACCGGCGGTCGGGATAGCCCATCGCCAGCCGCGCGGTGAACCGGTCGCGCTGCGCCTCGGGCAGCGGATAGGTACCGGCCATCTGCGTCGGGTTCTGGGTGGCGACCACCATGAACGGGTGCTGCAGCGGGTAGGTGACGCCGTCGACGGTGACCTGACGCTCCTCCATGCACTCCAGCAGCGCGGACTGCGCGTGCGGCGAGGCACGGTTGATCTCGTCGCCGACGACCAGGTTCGCGAACACCGGGCCGGGCTTGAACTCGAACGACCGGTTCTCCGGGTTGTAGATGCTGACACCAGTGACGTCGGAAGGAAGAAGGTCCGGCGTGAACTGAATTCGCCGCACCGAACCGTCGATCGACCGGGCGAGTGCCTTCGCCAGCTTCGTCTTGCCGACCCCGGGCACGTCCTCGATCAGGAGATGGCCCTCGGCCAGGAGAACGGCGACCGCGAGCGTGATCGTGGAGGTCTTGCCCTCGATCACCCGCTCGACGTTCGCAACGATCCGGTCGGTGACGAGTCGGACGCTCCCGAGGTCGACCGGGGCCCCGTAGTTCTCCAGCGTGCCGTGCGTCGTCACCGACTGCCCTCTTCCTCGATCCGCTCACCGCGGATCCACATGTTTACCTGCAAGTGCGAAAGGCTCGCGAAAGCCGGGACGGAACAATCCGTCCGGCGACCATTGTTCCAGGATCCCGCCCGACCGCCAGGCGATCGGCTTTGCTCAACACATCCGTACCGGTGTGTTCCTTTTGTTCCTGGCGTAATCCGCGTCGGCGGACGAATTAACGGAGCGGTATAGTGCACGCATGGTGAGCGCCGAGGTTCGTAGCCCCGTGGCCGGTCCCTGCCGCAAGGGTGCCGGGCTCCTTATCGTGCCGTGCTGACGCGCGGCTCCGACGTCGGCCCCGGTGCCTGAAGTGCGGCCAGACTGAGAGAGCCCCCACGCAGCACGGCGACCCCTCATATGAGGGGTTTTTTCGTGTCTCGAGCCCGCCACTGTCCAGTCTTCAGTCAAGGAACCCCACGATGAGCGAGCAGAACTCCACCGACGCGCCCGCGCACCGCTATTCGGCAGCGCTGGCCGCAGCGATCGAGGAGCGCTGGCAGGACCGCTGGGAGGCCGACGGCACGTTCCACTCGCCGAACCCCTCCGGTCCGCTGGCCGCTCCGTCGCCGGGGTGGCACAACGACGGCGGCCAGCCGATGTTCGTCATGGACATGTTCCCGTACCCCTCCGGCGCCGGCCTGCACGTCGGCCACCCCCTGGGCTACATCGGCACCGACGTCTACGCGCGCTACCACCGGATGCTGGGCTACAACGTCCTGCACCCCATGGGCTTCGACTCCTTCGGCCTGCCCGCCGAGCAGTACGCGGTGCAGACCGGTACGCATCCCCGCAAGACCACCGACGAGAACATCGGCAGGTACAAGGCGCAGCTGCGCCGGCTGGGCTTCGGCCACGACAGCCGCCGGATGCTGGCCACCACCGACGTCAGCTACTACCGCTGGACGCAGTGGATCTTCCTGCAGATCTACAACTCCTGGTACGACACCGACGCCGGTAGGGCACGGCCGATCGAGGAGCTGGAGGCGGCGTTCGCGTCCGGCGCCCGGAAGACGCCCGGTAAAGCCTGGGACGAGCTGACCCGCATCGAGCAGCGCACGCTGATCGACAGCCACCGCCTGGCCTACCTGTCCGAGGCGCCGGTGAACTGGTGTCCCGGTCTGGGCACCGTGCTGGCGAACGAGGAGGTCACCGCCGACGGTCGCTCCGAGCGCGGCAACTTCCCGGTCTTCAAGCGGCGGTTGCGGCAGTGGATGATGCGCATCACCGCCTACGCCGACCGGCTGGCCGACGACCTGGACCAGGTCGACTGGCCGGAGTCGATCAAGGCCATGCAGCGCAACTGGATCGGACGCTCGACCGGCGCGTACATCGACTTCCAGATCACCGAGCCGGCCCGCGGCCGCCACGGCGCTCCCAAGGCACCCATCCGGGTGTTCACCACCCGTCCCGACACCGTTTTCGGTGCCACCTACCTGGTGGTTGCTCCCGAACACCCACTGCTGGACGCGATCGTCCCCGACGAGTGGCCGGCGGACATCCCGGCGAGTTGGACCGGGGGTGCGGGCGACCCGTCGACCGCCGTCGCCGCGTACCAGGCCCAGGCCGCGTCGAAGTCCGATATCGAGCGGTCCGCCGACGCACGCAAGAAGACCGGTGTCTTCACCGGTTCCTACGCGATCAACCCGGTCAACGGCGCGCGGGTACCGGTGTTCGTCGCCGACTACGTGCTGACCGGTTACGGCACCGGCGCGATCATGGCGGTGCCCGGCCAGGACGAGCGCGACTGGGAGTTCGCCGAGGTCTTCGACCTGCCGATCGTCCGTACCGTGCAACCCACCGAGGGTTTCGACGGCAAGGCGTTCACCGGTGACGGCCCGGCGATCAATTCCGGCTTCCTGGACGGCCTGGGCGTCGCCGAGGCCAAGGCGCGGATCATCGACTGGCTGGTCCAGAACGACCACGGCGAGGCCACCACCACCTACAAGCTGCGGGACTGGCTGTTCAGCCGGCAGCGGTACTGGGGCGAGCCGTTCCCGGTGCTGTACGACGAGGACGGGCTGCCGGTCGCGGTGCCCGAGTCGATGCTGCCGATCGTCCTGCCCGAGATCGACGACTACTCACCACGGACGTTCGATCCGGACGACGCGGACACCGACCCCGAGCCGCCGCTGGCGCGCAACGAGGAGTGGGTCAACGTCACGCTGGACCTGGGCGACGGCCCGAAGGCCTACCGGCGCGAGACCAACACGATGCCCCAGTGGGCCGGCTCCTGCTGGTACGAGCTGCGTTACCTGGACCCGTCCGACGAGCAGGAGTTCGTCGACCCGGCGAACGAGCAGTACTGGATGGGCCCCGACGAGGCCAAGCCCGCGGGTGGCGTCGATCTGTACATCGGTGGCGTGGAGCACGCGGTGCTGCACCTGCTGTACGCGCGCTTCTGGCACAAGGTGCTGTTCGACCGCGGGCACCTGCGGTCGTCGGAGCCGTTCGGACGGCTGTACAACCAGGGCTACATCCAGGCGTTCGCCTACACCGACGCCCGGGGCGCCTACGTGCCGGCCGACGAGGTGGTGGAGCAGGACGGTGCCTGGACCTGGCACGGCCAGCCGGTGAACCGCGAGTACGGAAAGATGGGCAAGTCCCTGAAGAACGTCGTCACGCCCGACGACATGTGTGCCGAGTACGGCGCCGACACGTTCCGGGTGTACGAGATGTCGATGGGGCCGCTGGACGTCTCGCGTCCGTGGGAGACCCGGGCCGTCGTCGGCTCGATGCGGTTCCTGCAGCGGCTGTGGCGCACGGCGGTCGACGAGGCGTCGGGTGAGCTGCGGGTCACCGACGACGAGGCAGACGACGCGACGAAGCGGCTGCTGCACCGGACGATCGACGGCGTCCGGGGTGACCTGGAGGGCCTGCGGACGAACACCGCGGTCTCGAAGCTGATCGAGCTGACCAACCAGGTGACGTCGGTCTACTCGGGCAAGGGCGCGACGCCTCGCGAGGTCGTCGAGCCGATGGTGCTGATGGTCGCGCCGTTCGCCCCGCACCTGGCCGAGGAGCTGTGGGCGAAGCTGGGCCACGAGGAGACGCTGACCTATCACCCGTTCCCGGTCGCCGACCCGGCCCTGCTGACCGCGGCCGAGATCGAGTACCCGGTCCAGGTCAACGGCAAGGTGCGCGGCCGGATCACGGTTCCCGCCGACGCCGACCAGACCGCCGTCGGAGCTGCGGCACTGGCCGAGCCGAAGGTCGCCGCGTTCCTGGGCGGCAAGGAGCCCCGCAAACTGATCGTGGTTCCCGGCCGAATAGTGACGGTCGTCGTCTAGTTACGTGAGTTAGTTCACTGGGCCGGTGCCCCCGAGTAATCGGGGTCACCGGCCCGAAGTGTGTTAGCGCCCGGGAACGCCTTTCCCTGCACTTCCCGCCGCACACGTGGCGCGTGGTGGAGGAGTGCTCCCTCGGAGTGCCAACCTGCCCCACCCACGCTCCACCACGCTGACCTGCGGAGACATCGGTGGGACACCTGGTGGCTACGGGTTTGAGTCGTTGACGGTGGGGGGAAGTGGAGTACAGTGGGGCGTGATGGAGCATCTGAGATGCTCCTATCCAGGGGGAGGCGGGTGCCGTGTTCCTTGGCACGCACACGCCCCGTCTGGATGAAAAGGGTCGGCTCTTCCTGCCGGCGAAGTTCCGTGACGAGCTGGCAGGAGGACTGGTGGTGACGAAAGGGCAGGAACGATGCCTCTTCGTCTTCCC
Organism: Cryptosporangium sp. NPDC048952; assembly: GCF_043197895.1. NCBI lineage: Bacteria > Bacillati > Actinomycetota > Actinomycetes > Cryptosporangiales > Cryptosporangiaceae > Cryptosporangium > Cryptosporangium sp. NPDC048952. The sequence goes on from NZ_JBICTY010000003.1 coordinate 380,606, forward strand.
GATGACCGAATTCAGCAGGGTCGCAGAGCAACTTCGCGCGGCTCCGATGACACACAAGGCGGCCCGCGCCTACAGCCGGGTGTTCTTCGCCAGTGCGCACGACGAAGTCCCTGACCGTCAGGGACGCATCACCATCCCCGCTCATCTACGCGAGTACGCCGGTCTCGACCGGGACTGCGTGGTGATCGGGGCGAGCACCAGGGTCGAAATTTGGGACCGACAGGCGTGGGACAACTACCTCGCCGAGTCCGAGGAAGCGTTCGCAGAAGTCGAGGAGGAGGTGCTGCCAGGGATTTTCTGAACACGGCGAGATCTTTCGGGGCCGGCCGAGCCCCGTGACGTGAGGTCTCCAGCCGCTTGGCGACACTCCTGGCGCACCTTCCCCGGCGCCAGGCCACGCGAAGCGGATGGGGACCTGGCGACACGGTGAGCGACCCGGCCCTTTCGTACACCGGATGCGACCGGGCACCGGATCCAAGGGGGCGGCATGGCCGAGGACGAGGAGTCCCCTTATGCCGCTATCCACGTTCCTGTTTTGCTCGACCGCTGTCTGGAACTTCTCGCGCCCGTCCTGAGCCGTCCGAGCGCGGTGGTGGTCGACGGCACGCTCGGCCTCGGCGGCCATACGGCCGCGATGCTCGCGGCCCATCCCGACGCGACGGTGATCGGCATCGACCGTGATCCCGACGCTCTGCGCCGCGCCGCCGAACGGCTGGGTCCCGACGCCGCGCGCGTCCATTTCGTCCATGCGGTGTACGACCGGGTCCCCGATGCGCTGGCCCAGGCTGGTGTCTCGTCGGTGGACGGGTTCCTCTTCGACCTCGGCGTCTCGTCGCTGCAGTTGGACGAGGACGACCGCGGGTTCTCGTACGCGCGGGACGCTCCGCTGGACATGCGGATGGACACGTCGCGCGGGATCACCGCGGCCGACGTGCTCAACACGTACACACACGGCGATCTCGCCCGCGTGCTGCGGACGTACGGCGAGGAAAAGTTCGCGCCGCGCATCGCGTCGGCGATCCTGCGCGAGCGGGAGCGGACGCCGCTGAACTCCAGCGCCCGGCTCGTCGAGCTGGTGCGGGACGCGATTCCGGCGGCCGCGCGTCGCACCGGGGGCAACCCCGCCAAGCGGACGTTCCAGGCGTTGCGGATCGAGGTCAACGGCGAGCTGGACGCGTTGCGCGGTGCGCTGCCGGCCGCGTTGGACGCCGTCCGGCCGGGTGGGCGCATCGTCGTGATGTCGTACCAGTCGTTGGAAGACCGGCTGGTCAAGCAGGCGTTCGCCGAGGTCACGCGGGATCGGACACCGGCGGACCTGCCGGTGCCGCTGCCCGAGTACGGGCCGAGTTTCCGCAACCTGACCCGTGGGGCCGAGGTTGCGAGCCCGGCGGAGATCGCGGAAAACCCCCGAGCCGCATCGGTGCGGCTGCGAGCAGTTGAACGGCTTTCGAAGGTTCCCAACGAGGGCGAGGTGACATGATGTCGAGCTCACGTGCCGGCCTGCGGTCGCGTCCAGGTGTGGTCCGAGAAGGACGCCCACTGCAGACGAAGACCGCGCCTCGGGAGGCTGCCCGGAGAGCGGCGGCTCAGCGGCGCCGGGAAGCGTTGCCGATCAGCGTGCCGCCTTCGCCGTCGACGCCGTCGCGGCGGCCGGCTGCTGGGTCGCGGGCTCCGTTCATCGTGCTCGTGCTGGTGTTGGCTGCTGGTGGGTTGATCGGGTTGGTGTTGCTGAACACCGCGGTGAACGAGAACGCGTTCCGGCTGCACGATCTGGACACCGAGCAGGCTCGGTTGGACAAGGAGGAGCAGCGGCTCGAGCAGGCGCTGCAGGATCAGGAGTCGCCGAAGAAGTTGGCGGATCGGGCCAAGAAGATGGGGCTCGTGCCGGCTGGGGATCCTGGGTTCGTCGTGCTGCCCGACGGCAAGGTGGTGGGAACCCCGGCCCCAGCCAAGGCCCCCCCGTCCCCGACCCCGTCCGCCTCGTCCCCCCGCCCGTCGTCGTCCGCGTCGGACGACGCGGACGGCAACTCGGCCGGGGATGACGCCGCTGGCGACTCGGCCGGGGATGACGCCGCTGGCGACTCGGCCGGGGACGCCGCCGGCGACTCGGATGGGGACGCCGCCGGCGACTCGGCCGGGGACGCCGCTGGCGACTCCGCCCGGTCCGCGGCTGGCGACTCCGCGAGGGATACCGCTGGTGACTCGGCCCGGGACGGGGCTGGGGAAGGTGCCGGGCGGGGCGTTGAGCCGACGCCGTCGGCGGGTCGGTGATGGCGGCGCAGCCGCCGCGCGACGGGCGCCGGAAGGCGAGTGGTTCCGACCGGTCCGCGGACGAGAACGTGGTGCCCTTCCGGCCGAGGGAGGGGCGGAGCCGCCTCTCCGAGGCGCAGCAGTACCACCCCCGCGGCCGCACGATCCGCGAGAGCGCCGAGTCCGCCCGCACCCCCCGCCAAGCCACCGCAGGCGGCCGCACCCCCCACCCCTCGGACGACGCACCCGCCCGGAACTCCGGCGCCACCGCCTCCAGCCGCAGCGCCGGGGGCCGCAGCGGAAGCGCCACCAGCGGCACTTCGAGCCGCGGTGCCTCCGGCAACAGCGGCTCCGGCCGCAGCGGCAGTAGCAGTTCCGGTCGCGGCGGCAGCAGCGGCTCGAGCCGCGGCAGTGGCAGCGCAGCCGGCCGCGGGAGCAGCAGCGCAGCCGGCCGCGGGAGCAGCAGCGCAGCCGGCCGAGGCAGTAGCAGCGCAGCCGGCAGCGGCGGCGGCAGCGGCGGCAGGGGCGGCGGTGCAGCGAGCCGCGGCGGCAGTACTTCTGGTCGCAGCAGCACATCTGGCCGCGGCGGCAGCAGCGCTGGTCGGGGTGCCTCCGGCGGTGGCCGGGGGGCTTCGGGTGGTGCTGGGCGTGGAAGCGCGGGGCGCGGCACTGGTGGAGGGACCGGGGCTCGGCGGGTCGGGGGTACCAGCGCGCGGGGGCGGGGGAGCACGGTGCGGCGTGGGGGGCGCAGCGTCACCACGCGGCACGCGGAGGGGCCACCTCCACCTCGCCGGCGGCAGGTGCACCTACCACCCCGCCCACCCCGCCGCTCCCGAGGCATCGCCCGCCTGGGCAACCCCGGAGCCCGGCTCCGAATCAGCCTCCTCGTCCTGCTGGCGATGTTCGCCGCAGTCGGCGGCCGACTCGTCCAGATCCAGTCCACCGAGGGCTCCCAATATGCAGCCCTCGCCGCCGACTCCCGCCGCGTCAGCATCGAACTCTTCGCGCCCCGGGGCGCGATCCTGGACCGCGACGGCAACGTCCTCGCCCGCGACGTCCAGGGCGCAACCATCGCCGCCGACCCCGGCTACATCAAGGACCACAACGAGGTCGCCGCAGCAGTGGCTCCGATCCTCGGCATGACCCCCGCTGCCGTCGCGGAAAAGCTCTCCCACACCACCCACCCCGACGGCACCAAGAACCGCTACGTCGTCCTCAAGAAGAAGGTGTCGCTAGCGGTCGGCGACAAGATCAACGCGCTCCGCGAAAAGGTCCCGGGCCTCATCGTCCAGGAGGACCAGGTCCGCGAGGTCCCCGGCGGCCCGTTCGCCGCCAACCTGCTCGGCTACACCGGCTCCGACGGCACGGGCCTCGCCGGCCTGGAGTCCTCCTACGACAAGCTGCTCAAGGGCGTCAACGGAAAACGCTCGTACGACGAGGGCACGGGTGGCCAGGAGATCCCGGACGGCTACCACCGTACCGAGGAACCGAGGGCCGGCTCCGATCTCACCCTCACGATCGACCGCGACCTGCAGTACCAGACCAGCAAGCTGCTCGCCGAACGCGTGGCGGCCACCAAGGCCTACATGGGCACCGCGATCGTCATGGACGCCCATACCGGCGAGATCCTCGCGATGTCCAGCGTTCCCACCTACGACGCGTCGGACCCGAAGACCGCGAAAAAGGGCACGACGCTCGACCTGGCCACCGCGGCGGTCGTCGAGCCGGGCTCGGTCCACAAGGCACTGACTGTCGCCGGCGGCCTCGACGCGGGTGTGATCGAGCCGGACTCGATCCTCACGCTGCCCGAAACGGTCACCAAGGGTGGATACACCTACCGGGACACCCACAAGCACGCCAAGCCCGACTACACGCTGATGGGGATCCTCGCCCAGTCCAGCAACGTCGGCACGATCCAGATCGCCGACAGGCTCGGCCCGAAGCGTCTGTACGAGTACCAGCGCGCGTTCGGGCTGGGCAGCAAGACCGACGTCGGGCTGCCGGGTGAGTCGGCGGGTATCGTCCAGCCGCCGTCGAACTGGAGTGGTTCGTCGGCCGGTTCGATCCCGATCGGACTCGGTGTGGCGGTGACACCCCTGCAGATGACCGCCCTCTACGCGACGCTCGCCAACGGCGGAATGAAGGTCGAACCGACGCTCGTGAAAAGCGTCGTGGGCTCCGACGGCACGGCCCGCCCGGTGGAACGGCCGAAGCCGACCCGGGTCGTGAGCAAGGAAGCCGCCGACACGGTCGTGCGTGACATGACAGCTATCGCCACCACCGAGGGCACGGCTCCGCTGGCCGCGGTACCGGGCTACATCGTCGCGGGCAAGACCGGAACCGGCTCGCGGGCCGAGGGAAACCGTTACCTGGACGGCAACGTGACGTCGTTCATCGGCATTGTTCCGGCCGATTCCCCCCGGTACGTGATCAGCGTGATCGTGCACACACCCAGTAATGGCGTGGGTGGAGCGATCGCCGGGCCGACCTTCTCCGACCTGGCCGGATTCACACTTCGCCGTTACGGCGTGTCACCATCCGGTGCCGCGGCCCCACCGATCACCCTGTACAGGTAGGTCGGCGGTAGGGTCCGTGGCTGTGTCCAACGCCAGCGTCCCGCGGCCTACGTCTCCGGCGGCCGTTCCGGTGACGGAACTCGCCGGGCTAGTCGGCGGCACCGCCACCGGTGAGGCCGTAGTCACCGGAGTTACCCACGACAGCTCAGCTGTTCGTCCCGGCGACCTGTTCGCGGCGCTTCCGGGCGCGCGCACGCACGGTGCGCGCTTCGCGTCCCGCGCGGTGGAAGCAGGCGCGGTCGCGGTCCTGACCGACGCCGCCGGCGCCGCCGTGCTCACCGACTCCGCGAGCGCCGAGGGAGTCGAGGGTCTCCCGCTGATCGTCGTCGACGACCCGCGCGCGGTGCTCGGCACGATCAGCGCGCGCGTCTACGGCGACCCCAGCGCCGCGCTCACCGTCGTCGGCATCACCGGCACGAACGGCAAAACGACAACTGCTTACCTGATCGACGCCGGGCTGCGCGCCGCCGGCCACGTGACGGCCCTGCTGGGCACCGTGGAGACCCGCATCGCGGGGGAGCGGCTCGCCTCGGCACGCACCACACCGGAGGCACCCGACCTGCAGGCCCTGCTCGCGGTCGCGCGGGAACGTGGCGTCACCGCGGTGGTGATGGAGGTGTCCAGTCACGCGCTGGCGCTCGACCGGGTGGCCGCGGTGCGGTTCGCGGTCGGCGCGTTCACCAACCTCGGCGTCGACCACCTGGACTTCCACGCGAACCTCGAGGACTACTTCCAGGCCAAGGCGCGGCTGTTCGACGGCCGTTCCGAGCGCGCGGTGATCAACGTCGACGACGCTGCGGGTCGGCGTCTCGTGAGCCCGGGAGTGATCACGGTATCGGCGGCCGGCGCACCGGATGCCACGTGGCGCGTCGTCGAGCGCGGCCCGGACGGGTTCGTCCAGGACTTCGCCGTCGACGGCCCGGATGGCGCACACACCGCCGCCCGCGTGGCGATGCCCGGCGCCTACAGCATCGAGAACGCCCTCATGGCGCTGGCTGTGCTGGAGAGCGTCGGAGTGCCGCTGGAGACGGCTGTGGCGGCCGTAGCGGAGGCCGGACAGGTGCCGGGGCGGATGGAGCGGGTCACCGGCGCAGCGGACGGTCCGGCCGGTGTGGTGGACTACGCGCACGACCCGGGTTCGGTCGCGGCCGCGCTGGCCGCGCTGCGCCCGTTCACGACCGGAAGACTGATCTGTGTACTCGGCTGCGGGGGCGACCGGGACGTCGGCAAGCGTCCGCTGATGGGCGAGGCCGCGGCGCGAGGAGCGGACGTGTTCGTCGCGACCGACGACAACCCCCGCTCGGAGGAGCCGGCGACGATTCGCACGGCCATGCTCGGCGGCGTCGCCCGGGTACCGGTCGCGGAACGGGCCGAGGTCGTGGAAGTCGGTGACCGGGCGGCAGCGATCGCCGCCGCGGTCGAACAGGCCGGGCCGGGCGACTGCGTCGCCGTGCTCGGCAAGGGACATGAGCAGGGCCAGGAGGTCGCAGGAGTGGTGCACCCGTTCGACGACCGGGAGGTGCTCGCGGCCGCGCTGGCAGCCGTCGGCACCCGGGGAGCACGGGCATGATCCCGCTCACGCTGGCCGAGATCGCGGCCGCGACCGGCGGTGACCTCCGCAACGCGGATCCGGGCACGGTGGTCACCGGCACCGTCGAGTACGACTCGCGGAAGGTGACGGTCGGCGGGCTGTTCGTCGCGCTGAACGGCGAGCGGGTCGACGGCCACGACTTCGCCCCCGGCGCGATCGACGCCGGGGTGGCGGCAGTGCTGGCCACCCGTCCGCTGGACGGTGTGCCGTCGATTCTGGTGGACGACGCGCTGGTGGCGCTGGGCAAGCTGGCGCGCGTTGTCGTCGACCGGCTGCCCGATCTGACGATCGTCGGCATCACCGGGTCCAGCGGCAAAACGTCCACCAAGGACCTGCTGGCCGCCGTCGTGGGCCGCCTCGGCCCGACGGTGGCGCCGCCCGGCTCGTTCAACAACGAGCTCGGCCACCCGTGGACCGTCCTGCGCGCCGACGCCGACACCCGGTACCTGGTGCTGGAGAAGAGCGCGCGTGGCGTCGGACACATCCGCTGGCTCACCGAGATCGCCCCGCCGCGCATCGGCGTCGTGCTCAACGTCGGCGCGGCCCACGTGGGGGAGTTCGGTTCGGTCGAGGTGACCGCGCAGGCGAAGGGCGAGCTGGTCGAGACGCTCCCCGCCGAAGGGCTCGCCGTCCTCAATGCCGACGACAGCCGGGTGCGCGCGATGACGACGCGTACCAAGGCCCGGGTCGTTCTGGTGGGCCTGGCGCCCGACGCCGACGTGCGGGCGAGCGACGTCACGCTGGACGGCATCGGCCGGCCCGGCTTCACGATCCACGCCGGCGGTGCGCAGGCGCACGTCCAGCTCAAACTGCACGGCGAGCACCACGTCGGCAACGTGCTGGCGGCCGCCGCGGTCGGGCTCGAACTGGGGCTCGGGCTGGACGAGCTCGCGGAGATCCTCGGGAACGCCGGGCCGGTGAGCCGGCGCCGGATGGAGGTCACCGAGCGGATCGACGGCGTGACGATCGTCGACGACAGCTACAACGCGAACCCCGACTCGGTGCGGGCCGCGCTCAAGGCGCTGCGCGCGATGGCCACCCCGGCGCCCGACACGGGCGAGGAGCCGCGTGGGCGTCGCAGAGTGTGGGCGGTACTGGGCTACATGGCCGAGCTGGGTGACACCAGCCGGGAACAGCACGACGCGATCGGGCGGCTGGCCGTCCGTCTGGACATCGACCGTCTGGTCGTAGTGGGCCCCGAGGCCGGCGCGATCCACGCCGGTGCGGTTCTGGAAGGGTCCTGGGGAGAGGAGTCGGTGCACGTGCCGGACGTGGACGCCGCGGTGGACCTGCTGGGCAACCAGCTGGCGCCGGGCGACGTGGTGCTGGTGAAGGCGTCCCGGTCGGCGCGGCTCGACCGTGTCGTCGACGCCCTGCTGGCCGGGTCGGTGGCCACACCGGCACCCGGGGGTGGACTGGCGTGAGGAGTGTTCTGGCCGCGGCGTTCGTGGCCTTCGTCGTCTCGATCTTCGGCACCCCGGTCGCGATCCGGTACCTGCATCGGCTGAAATTCGGCCAGGAGATCCGCACCGACGGTCCCAAGCACCACGCGTCCAAGCGCGGCACGCCCACGATGGGCGGCATCGTCTTCATCCTGGCGACGGTCATCGCGTACGTCGTCGCCCAGATCGTCATCGGTGACCACCGGGTCAGCCCGACCGCTGTCACGCTGCTCGGCCTGTTCGTGGGCATGGGCGCCGTCGGTTTCGTCGACGACTACATCAAGATCCGCAAGAAGCGCAGCCTCGGCCTCAACAAGCGGGGCAAGCTGATCGGTCAGGCCGTCGTCGCGGCCGGTTTCGCGTTCCTCGCGCTGAACCTGCCCGACGAAAAGGGCTACACGATCGCGTCCGAGAAGCTCTCGTTCATCCGGGACCTCGACTGGGCGCACCTCACCCAGGTCGGCGCCGCGCTGTTCTTCGCGTTCGTCGTCATCGCGGCCGCCAACGGCGTCAACCTCACCGACGGTCTGGATGGCCTGGCCACCGGACCGTCGATCATGGTGCTGTCGGGCTACATCCTGATCGGCTTCTGGCAGTACCGGCACATCTGCGGCGAGGTCGCCGGACCGAACGGCTACTGCTACTCGGTCCGTGATCCGCTCGACACGGCGCTGATCGCCGCGGCGGCAGCCGGTGCGCTGGCCGGGTTCCTCTGGTGGAACGCACCACCGGCGCGGCTGTTCATGGGTGACACCGGCGCGCTCGGCATCGGTGGTCTGATCGCCGGTCTGGCGCTCACCACGCGCACGACGCTGCTGCTGCTGATCCTCGGCGGGCTGTTCGTCATCGTGACGATGTCGGTCGTCATCCAGATCATCTCGTTCCGCAGCACCGGTAAGCGGGTCTTCCGGATGGCTCCGCTCCAGCACCACTTCGAACTGGCAGGCTGGCAGGAGACCACGATCGTGGTCCGGTTCTGGATCATCGCGGGCTTCTTCGTCGCGGCCGGCCTCGGTATCTTCTTCGCCGACTACCTGAACGTGCTGCAGCAGTGACCGCGCGCTCCTGGTACCCGGGCCGCCATGTCCTCGTCGGCGGCACCGGGGTGACGGGCGCGGCGGTGACCCGCGCCCTGCAGTCGGTCGACGCGCGGGTGACAGTGTTCGACCGGGTCGACTCGGACGCCCTGCAGGCGCTGGCTTCGTCGGGCGCCGAGGTGCTGATCGATCCCGCGGAGCTACCGGGCGACACCGACCAGGTGATCGTCTCGCCGGGGTTCCGCCCGGACAACCCGTTGCTGGCCGGGCCGCTCGCGGCGGGGATCGAGGTCTTCAGCGAGCCGGAGCTCGCCTGGCGCCTGCGTCCCAACGAGACTCCCTGGCTGACGGTCACCGGCACCAACGGCAAAACCACGACCACCACCATGCTGGCGACGATCCTCGCGAGCGCCGGCCTGCGGACGACCGCCGTGGGCAACATCGGTGTGCCCCTGATCGATGCCGTCCTCGATCCAGAGCCGTACGACGTGCTCGCCGTGGAGCTGTCCAGTTATCAGCTGCACTGGTCGTCGACGCTGGCCCCGGCCGCCGCCGCGCTGCTCAACCTCGCCGACGACCACCTGTCGTGGCACGGCGACTTCGCCCGCTACGCGGCGGCGAAGGCGAAACTCTGGCAGTTCCCCGAGACGATCGCGGTGGGCAACACGCAGGACCCCCGGGTCGCCGCGCTGCTCGCGACCGCCCCCGGCAAGGCCGTCGGATTCACGCTCGAAGCGCCGATGCCCGGCGAATTCGGCGTTGTCCAGACGCTCCTCGTCGACCGGGCGTTCGCGCCGGACCCGTCGCAGGCCCACGAAGTCGGCACTGTCGGCGAGGTGCGCCCACCCGGGCCGCACAATGTCGCCAACGCGCTCGCCGCAGCCGCGCTGGCCCGTTCGCACGGCGTCGAGCCGGACGCCGTGGCCGCGGGTCTGGCGGTCTATCGGCCGGAGCCGCACCGGAACGCGTTCGTCGCCGAGCGAAATGGCGTGACCTGGGTCGACGACAGCAAGGCGACCAACCCGCACGCGGCCGAGGCGTCGTTGCGCGCCTACCCGCGCGTGGTCTGGGTCGCCGGTGGTCAGCTCAAGGGCGTCGACATCGCGCCGTTGGTGGAGACGGTCGCGGACCGGCTCGAGGGCGCGGTGCTGCTGGGCGTCGACCGGGCCGAGGTCGCGGAGGCGCTGCGCCGACACGCGCCGCACGTCCCCGTGCGCGAGGTGGACAGGACCGATGATGGTGCCATGACCGATGTCGTGGCCGCCGCCGACGCGCTGGCCCACCCCGGCGACACCGTGCTCCTCGCGCCAGCAGCGGCGTCCCTGGACATGTTCCCGAGCTACGCCGCGCGCGGGCTCGCCTTCGCCGACGCGGTCGAGAAACTGCAGGACTGACGAGTGGCGGCGCCGGCGGGCCTGGATCGGGATGCCCACGTCGCACCCGGCCGGGCCACCGGCGTGGTCGCGAGCCTGCTGCGCCGCCCGATGGCGTCCTACTACGCGCTGCTGGGCAGTGCGGGCCTGCTGCTGGGCCTGGGCCTGATCATGGTGCTCTCTGCCTCCAGCATCGACTCGTACGCCAACTCCGGGAGCGCGTTCACCCAGTTCACCAAACAGTTGACGTTCGCACTGCTGGGCATCCCGGCGTTCTGGCTGGCGCTGCGCCTGCCGATGCGCGTCTGGCCGATGCTCGGCTGGCCGCTCGTCGTCGTCTCGATGATTTTGCTGTTGATGTTGCCGTTCTTCGGCAAAGAGGTGAACGGCGCGAAGCTGTGGCTGGCGCTGGGTCCGATCCAGATCCAGCCGGTCGAGGTGGCCAAGCTCGCGCTGGCGCTGTGGGGCTCGGCGGTACTCGTGCGCAAGCGCCCACTGCTGACCGAGTGGCGCCACCTGGCGGTGCCGCTGCTGGCCGGTTCGGCGGTGCTGTTCGGCCTCGTCGGCCTCGAGGACTTCGGTGGCATGATGCTGCTGCTGTTCATCCTCATCGCGCTGCTGTGGACCGCCGGGGTGCGGTTCCGGGTGTTCGCGACGCTCGGCGCGATCGCGTTCGTCGGCCTGGTGCCGCTGGTCGCGACGAAACCCGAGCGCATCTCGCGGCTGACGTGCTTCACCGACCCGTTCGCCCACCAGGACACCTGCGGGTACCAGGTCGTGCGGGGCTTCTACTCGCTCGGTACCGGCGGCTGGCTCGGTCTCGGTCTCGGGCAGAGCCGGGAGAAGTGGGGCGGGCTCCCCGAGGCCCACAACGACTTCATCTTCGCGATCATCGGCGAGGAACTCGGTGTCCTCGGCTGCCTCGTCGTCATCGTGCTGTTCGGGGTGCTCACCTACGCCGGCATCCGGATCGCCTCCCGGGTCGACGACCCCTTCCGCCGGCTCGTGGCGGCCGCCGGTACGGTCTGGCTGGCCGGACAGGCGCTGGTGAACATGGGGGGCGTGGTGGGGCTGCTGCCGATCACCGGTGTCCCGCTGCCGCTCATGTCGGCGGGTGGCAGTTCGCTGGTGCTGACCATGTTCGTGATCGGCATGCTGGCCAGTTTCGCCCGCCACGAACCCGAGGCCGTGCTCGCGCTGCACGCTCGTGGCCGCGCCTGGTGGGTGCGGTGGTCGGGCATCCCGCTGCCGGAGCTGCCCGGGCGTCCGGGCCGCGCACGCCAGGCGTTACGGTCTGGCAGGGCAGGGCGCCCGTTAGGTCATTATCGGGGGCGGACAGGAGGTCGTCGGTGACGCCGTTGCGCTCGGTCGTGCTCGCCGGCGGCGGCACGGGTGGGCACATCGAACCGGCGCTGGCGCTGGCCGAATGCATCCGCCGGTACCACCCGGACGCCCGGATCACCTGTCTCGGGACGCCGAAGGGCCTGGAGGCCGAGATCATTCCGGCCCGCGGCTGGGACCTCGAACTCGTTCCGGCGTATCCGCTGCCGCGCCGTCCGAACGCCGATCTGGCGCGGACGCCGGGCCGGGTCCGGCGCAGCGTGGCGGCTGTGACCGAGGTACTCGAACGGGTCGACGCGGACGTGGTCGTCGGGTTCGGCGGATATGTGGCACTCCCGGCCTACCTGGCCGCCCGGCGCAAACGCCTGCCGCTGATCGTGCACGAAGTCAACGATCCGCCGGGGATCGCCAACAAGGTGGGTGCCCGCCTGACGCCGTTCGTGGGGCTCGGCGGTGAGCACGTGACGTTGCGGAACGGCACGGTGGTGGGGGTGCCGTTGCGTGCTGCCATCGCTCAGTTGGATCGTGGGGCTGCGCGGGCGGCGGCTCGTGAGTACTTCGGGCTCGATCCCGGCAAGCCGGTGCTGTTCGTCTCCGGCGGTTCGCAGGGCGCCCGCTCGCTGAACCTGGCGGTCACCGCTGCCGCGCCCGCGCTGGCGGCAGCAAACATCCAGGTGTTGCACGTCATCGGGGCCCGCAACACGCTCGACATCATGCCCGAGCCCACCGGTACGAAGTACGTGACGATGCCGTTCCTCGACCGGATGGACCTCGGATACGCCGCCGCCGACCTGATGCTGTGCCGCGGCGGCGCGATGACCTGTGCCGAAGTCGCCGCGGTGGGCTTACCCGCGGTCTACGTCCCACTCCCGTGGGGCAACGGCGAGCAACGGCGTAATGCGCTACCGGTGACGCGGGCCGGTGGCGGACTGCTGGTGGAAGACGCGGAACTGTCCGCGTCATGGCTGGAGGAGAACGTGATACCGCTGTTGGGTGAACCCGACCGGACAAGTGCCATGGGGCGCGCCGCCGCCGGATACGGTCGCCGGGACGGCGACGAGGCCCTGCTCGCCCTGGTGTACCAGGCGGTCCGGGAGAACCAGCGGGAGGCTTCGGCATGACGGAGGATCTCTCGAAACTGTCCGCGGAGGACCTGGGCCGGGTCCACGTCATCGGGATCGGTGGCGTCGGCATGCTCGGCGTCGCGCGGCTGCTGCTCACCCGCGGCATCCCGGTCAGCGGCAGTGACATCAAGGAGTGGCCGGCGCTGGAGACGCTCCGCGCGCTCGGCGCGACGATCCAGCTCGGACAGACCGCGGCGAACGTCCACGGCGTCGACACGGTCGTGTACTCCACCGCGATCCCGGCCGACAACGTCGAGCTGGTCGAGGCGCGCCGGCTGGGCCTGCGGGTGCTGCACCGCGCCGAAGCCCTGGTCACCGCGATGAACGGCCGCCAGGTGATCGCGATCGCCGGCACGAACGGCAAGACCACGACGACGTCGATGGTCACCACCGTGCTGCAGCACTGCGGCGTCGACCCGTCGTTCTTCATCGGCGGCGAGTTCGCCGACGCGGGCGTCGGCGCGCACCACGGCTCCGGTCAGCACTTCGTGGTCGAGGCCGACGAGAGCGACAGGTCGTTCCTGCTCTACTCGCCGTTCGTCGCGATCCTCACCAACCTCGAGGCCGACCACCTCAACACCTACGGCGACATGGCCGGCCTGGAGGCCGCGTTCCGCGAGTTCGTCGACCGGGTGCACCCGAAGGGCTTCGTCGTCGTCTGCGCCGACGACGCCGGGGCGGTGCGGCTGGGGGAGTACGCCCGCGCATGCGGACGGCAGGTCTTCACCTACGGGCGCTCCGAGTACGCCGACCTGCGGCTCACCGAGGAGGCCGGTGACGTCGCCGGTACCTCCTACGTGGCGCGGCTGAACGGCGAGAAGCTCGGCGCGGTGAGCGTGCCGGTGCCGGGCGGCTACCTGGCGCTGAACTCCGCGGCCGCGTTGCTGGCCGCGGTGAAGCTCGACCTCGACCCGGGCAAGGCCGTGGAGTCCCTCGGCCAGTTCCGGGGGGTGCGGCGCCGGTTCGAGCTCAAGGGCGTCGCGGCCGGGGTCCGGGTCTACGACGAGTACGCCTACCACCCGACGTCGATGACCGGCGCGCTCACGACGCTGCGCACGCTGGCCGGCACGGGGCGGCTGATCGTCGCGTTCCAGCCCTACCGGATGTACCGCACTGTCGCGTTCCAGGACGAGATCGCGGAGTCGCTGGCGCTCGCGGACGACGTCGTCGTGATGGAGGTCTTCGGGCCGGGGGAGGTGCGCGAACCCGGGCAGGGTGGCGCGCCGCTCGCGCGCGCGGTGCCGCTGCCGCCGGAGAACGTCGTGTTCGAACCGTCGTGGTCGGCCGTGGCGGCCGAGGTGGTGAGCCGGGCGCGCCCGGGCGACCTGGTCGTGACGATGGGCGCGCCGCCGATCTCGATGCTGGGCACCGAGATCCTCACCGCGCTCGAGGAGCAGCCGGTGGGTCGGCACTCCAGGTGAGGACCGCGCCGGTACGCTCGTCCTTCCCGCTGCGGAGGAGGCGAGCATGACCGGCAAGGCCGATCGTCCGGCGCGTCGCTGGCGACTCCGGCGGGACGCGGTCAACACGTCGGCGCGGGCCGGGGGCCGGCGTGCGTTGCGCAAGAGCCGCCGCGGTCTCCGTGCGGTGGCGCCGTACGCGCTCGTCGCCGCTGTGGTGGGCGTCTCGTCGGTGGCGGTGTGGGCACTGCTGGGTTCGGCGCTGCTCGGCGTCCGCACAATCTCGGTGCGCGGCGAGCGGACCGTCACCACCGAACAGATCGCCCGCGCCGCGGCGATCCCGGTCGGGACGCCACTGGCCCGGTTGGACACCGCCGCGGCGGCGAACCGGATCAGGTCGCTGCCCGCTGTCGCGTCCGTCCAGGTGCAGCGGGCGTGGCCGAACACGGTCGTGGTGACGATCGCCGAGCGCAAGGCCGTGGCGGTGGCGGCCCGCGGACGGGTGTTCGTGCTGCTGGACACCGAGGGCTTTCCGTTCCGGACGGTGACGACCCGGCCGGCGGAGCTGCCGCTGATCCAGGTGCCCCGGGCGAAGGCGGGCGATCCGGCGACCCGGGCCGCGCTGACCGTCGCGAGTGCCCTGACGCCGACGCTGCGCGAACTCACCACGGTCGTCGTGGCGGGGAATTCACAGCGCGTCGAGGTGAGGTTGTCCGACGAACGGGTGGTGTTCTGGGGCACGTCGGCCGACAGTCCGCGGAAAGCGACGATCGCCACCGCGCTGCTGGAAGAATCCGGGAAACGGATCGACGTCAGTGCGCCAGATGTCGTGACGGTTCGTTAGTCGAGTTTCGGGCTATAACTAATGGGCGGAACGTCCCGGGGTGGCGGACCGTTCTCCAATTGCGTAAGGCTTGACCTCTCCAGCCGGTTGAGACCGGTCAACGGTGATCACTTTGGACATTTATCTCTTCTGGGGAACAATGTGGCATTGACGGTCAGGTAGGGGCGGGCGCCGCGATCCTCACGAGACACGCCCGCGTGGCTGCTTGAATCACTGCCGCGCAGACGCCTACCGTCCGACTACATCAACACTTGACATAATAGTAACGCTCTACTAGAGGGTGAGAGTTCGGCCACGTGACGCTGGCCTCCATCGCTCACGGGACCATGCTCACTAGGAAGGCACACCGATGACACCTCCGCACAACTACCTGGCGGTCATCAAGGTCGTCGGCATCGGCGGCGGCGGTGTCAACGCCGTCAACCGGATGATCGAGGTGGGCCTCAAAGGGGTCGAATTCATCGCGATCAACACCGACGCCCAGGCTCTGCTGATGAGTGACGCCGACGTCAAGCTCGACGTCGGCCGTGAACTCACGCGGGGTCTCGGCGCCGGCGCGAACCCGGACGTCGGCCGCAAGGCAGCCGAAGACCACAAGGACGAGATCGAAGAAGTCCTCAAGGGCGCCGACATGGTGTTCGTCACCGCCGGCGAAGGCGGTGGCACGGGCACCGGTGGTGCTCCGGTCGTGGCCAGCATCGCCCGCAAGCTCGGCGCGCTGACCATCGGCGTGGTCACCCGCCCGTTCGCGTTCGAGGGTCGCCGTCGCGCGGTGCAAGCCGAGACCGGCATCGACGACCTGCGCAACGAGTGCGACACGCTGATCGTCATCCCGAACGACCGTCTGCTCTCCCTCGGCGACCGCGACATCAGCATGATGGACGCGTTCAAGATGGCCGATCAGGTGCTGCTGCAGGGTGTTCAGGGCATCACCGATCTGATCACCACGCCGGGTCTGATCAACCTGGACTTCGCCGACGTGAAGAGCGTCATGAGCGGGGCCGGGTCGGCGTTGATGGGAATAGGGAGTGCGCGCGGAGAGAACCGCGCCGTCGAAGCCGCGGAAGCGGCGATCTCCAGCCCGCTGCTGGAGGCCAGCATGGAGGGTGCGCACGGCGTGCTGCTCTCCATCGCCGGTGGATCCGACCTGGGCCTGTTCGAGATCAACGAGGCCGCCTCGCTGGTCGCGGACGCCGCGCACCAGGACGCGAACATCATCTTCGGAACGGTGATCGACGACGCGCTCGGCGACGAGGTGCGGGTCACCGTCATCGCGGCTGGATTCGACAGTGGTGCTCCGGCGTACCGGGCGGCGACGACCCGGGTCAGCTACGCCGAGCAGCACCAGCAGCGCTACACCGACCAGTCCGGGTACGCGCCGCGGCAGCCGGCCAACCAGCCGGTCTCGGCGGCGCCGGCCCCGGCTCCGCAGCCCCCGGCGCCGGAGCCCGCTCCGCAGCCCAAGCGCGTGATCTTCGACGACGTCGACGTGCCCGACTTCCTCAAGAACGGCGCCTGAGATCTCTGACCGCCGGGCAGAGTTGAGCGCGAGCTTGGCCGACGTCAAGAAGCGCATCGACGCGGCCTGTGTGGACGTGGGACGCGATCCGGCGGATGTGACGTTGATCGCGGTCACCAAGACCTGGCCGGCTTCGGATGTGGCGGAGCTGGCCGGGCTCGGTGTGCGCGACGTGGCGGAGAACAAGGATCAGGAGGCTCGGGCGAAGGCTGCTTCGCTCGAGTCGCTGGACGTGCGGTGGCACTTCGTCGGGCAGCTCCAGCGGAACAAGGCGCGGTACGTCGTGCGGTACGCCGACGTCGTGCACAGCGTCGATCGTCCGGAGCTGGTTTCTGCGCTGTCCAGGGCGGCTGCGCAGCACCGGTCGTCTCCGCTGGACGTGCTGCTGCAGGTGGATCTGGGTGACGGTTCGTCGGCCGGGCGCGGTGGGGTGGCGCCGTCGGGCGTGGCGTCGCTGGCTGCCGAGGTCGCCGCGGCCGACGCGCTGCGTCTCGTCGGACTGATGGCGGTTGCGCCGTTAGGTGGAGATCCGGACGGCGCGTTCGCTCGACTCGCCGAGTCGAGCGTCGCTCTCCGCAGTGAGCACGTGGACGCGACGTGGATCTCGGCGGGTATGAGCGGCGATCTGGAGTCGGCTGTGCGACACGGTGCGACTCATGTGCGTGTCGGATCGGCTTTGCTCGGGAATCGAGTGTCCGGACACGGTAGTGTGAGGCCTTGAAAAAGCGGAATCACACGGGTGTCATTTAGCTTCGGTCGTTCTTACGCCGACGAGGAGGAGGGGGCGCTCCATGGGTGCATGGCGGAAGGCAGGCGTCTGGCTCGGCCTCGTCGAGGACGACCCACGCTACGAGGACGGTCCGTACGAGGACGGTCGGTATGAGTCGCGGCGTTTCGACGACCGGGATCGACGCTATGCGGATGACGATCTCGACACCTATGAGGACGAGTTCGAGGAGCCGGCTCCCCGGCCCACCCGTCTCGAGCGCACCCCGGCCCGGCCGGTCAGCCGGGTTCCGGTTACGCCGGCGCCGCCGACCCACGACAACCTGGCGCTCGCGCCGCAGCTGTCACTTCGCGAGAGGGCGGTGGTGAGCGACGTGAGCGAGCCAGAAGAGACGTCGTACCGGATCACCACGCTTCATCCGACGAACTACAACGAAGCGCGAATGATCGGTGAGCAGTTCCGCAATCACATTCCGGTGATCCTCAACCTCACCGAAATGGACGAGGCGGATGCCAAGCGTCTGGTTGACTTCGCGGCAGGACTCACGTTCGGCCTGCGCGGTAGCATTGAGCGCGTGACCAACAGGGTCTTCCTGCTCTCGCCGGCCAACGTCACCGTCACCGCGGAGGAAAAGGCTCGGATCGCCGAGGGCGGCTTCTTCAACCAGAGCTAAGGACGTCGTACTCCCGTGTTGCTCGTGTGGCAGCTTGCCTACTTGCTGCTCTATTTGTTCCTTTTGGTACTTCTTGGGCGACTTGTGGCGGAGTACGTGCTTGTCTTCGCACGGCGCTGGCGGCCGGGCCGCGCCGCGTCCGCCGCGCTCGAGGTCGTATACAGCACTACCGATCCGCCGCTCAAGGCGCTGCGCCGGGTGATCCCCCCGCTGAGGATCGGAAGCGTTAGCCTCGACCTCGGTTTCCTGTTGCTGCTCATGATCGTCACCATCCTCATGAGCGTGGTCCGACGGCTGTCCGAGACGGCATACTGACCGCACGCCGTCCAGCCACCCAGATGTGTCCGGAGGAGTTTCGATGCCGCTGACCCCCGCCGACGTTCATAACGTCGTCTTCAAGAAACCGCCGATCGGCAAGCGCGGTTACGACGAGGACGACGTCGACGCCTTCCTCGACGAGGTGGAGCGGGAGCTCGCTCGGCTGATCGAGGAGAACAACGACCTCAAGGCTCAGGTGGAGCGGGGCCGTACCGGCGGCCCGGCGGCCGCACCGGTGGCCCCGGCCGGGGGCGACCCCGACGTCCGGCGTCTGCACGCCGAGAACGGCGAGCTGAAGAACCAGGTCGAGCGTCTCCGCCAGGAGACCCAGCAGGCCAAGCAGGCCGCTGCGGCCGCTCAGCAGCAGGCGCAGAGTGCCCAGAGCCAGGTCACCAGCGGTGCACTGCCCGCTGTGGCCGGTGGCGGCGGCGACGACCAGGGCGAGAAGGCGCTCCGGGTGCTGATGCTCGCGCAGCGCACCGCGGACGACCACGTCGCCGACGCTCGTCGTGAGGCCGACAAGCTGCTCTCCGAGGCGCGCTCCAACGCCGAGGAGCTCACCCGGGACGCCCGGGCGAAGGCCGAGGCCCTCGAGCGCGACGCACGCCAGCGTCACCAGGAGGCCATGGGCGGCCTGGAGGCCAAGCGCACCGCGCTGCAGAAGCACATCGAGCAGCTCAAGGCGTTCGAGCGTGAGTACCGCACCCGTCTCAAGGCCTACCTGGAGAGCCAGCTGCGTGACCTCGAGGCGCGTGGCCAGGCCACCGAGGCCGAGATCAGCCGTGAGGGCGTCGGCACCTCCAGCCTCTCCGGTGCATTCGGCGGGCCGCACAGCGGTCTACCGCGTTCCGGGGACATCGCCGACACCCACGGTCGCTGACCCTGGGGCCATCGGGCTGGGGTTTCGCTAAGCCGTGATCGTCGTCAGCCTTCTCTTCGTCTGCGCGTCAGCCGTGCTATTGGGCGCGGGGGTCGTGCAGACGAGTGATGGCTTCGTTCTGGCCTCCATCGCTACCTGTCTGCTCGCGGGCGTGTTCCTGGCGTTCGGCATCCGCCGGCAACGCGCCCGTGTGGCGGCAGCGGCTGCGCCTGGAGAGCAGGAAGCGAGCGCCCCCGCTCCGGCGCTGTTACGGGTCAAAGCGGAGCGGCTCATTGCCGTGGAGGAGCCGGCCGATTCTCGGTCGGCTCCGGACGCGGGTTACCCGCGGGACGGCCGCCGCCCGGACGAGGCTTTCCCCCCGCCCCAACAGGGCCGCCCCGACTACGTGCCCCGCTCCGACCCGTCGGATCGGCCCGGTTTCGCGGCGCGTGCTGAGCACGAGGGGCGCTCCGAGTACGCCGGGCGGCCGGATTCGTCGGGTCGGCCCGAGTATTCGGGCCAGGGACGGCCGAACGATCGGCCCGAGTTTTCGGGCCAGGGGCGGCCCAACGAGGAGTATCGGCCCGACTATCGGGACGAGTATCGGCGGCCCGAGCAGCCTGCGGCTTCGCGGCCGGCGGCGCAGGCGGGGCCCGCGCGTTCTGCTGGGCACCCGACGAGCCCGGGTCATCCGACGAGTCCGGGTCATCCGACGAGTCCGGCGCACCCGACGAGCCCCGGGCATTCGGCGCGGCCGACGAGTCCGGCCCGGCCGGCCGCTGCGCATGCTGGACCCGGGTGGCCCGCGGCGGCACAGACGAGCCCGGCGCGCTCGGGCGGGCCCGGCCACGCGTCCCGGCCGTCGGACCCCTGGGCCGAGCCCGGTCGTCCGAGTCGTCCGCAGCAGGAACCGGGGCGGCCCGTCTCCGCGCCCCCGTCGGTGCACCAACCGACCAGCAGCCACCGCCCACCGAACCCCCGCGAAGGCGACATCCGCGACCGATCGACGCCCGGCTACGCCGAGGGATACGCGTCGGGCCGTTCGAGCAGCGGCGACCGCGCCTACGGCCGCCCGTCGCCGACCGACCAGCAGTACCCCGGCCCCGGACAACGCCCCCCAACCCAGCCGCACACTCCCGGCCCGCACTCTCCCCAGCCACACGCCTCGGGGCTCCATGGCTCCGGGCCGCACGGGTCTGGGCCGCACGGGTCTGGGCCGCACGGGTCTGGGCCGCACGGGTCTGGGCCGCATGGGTCTGGGCCGCATGGGTCTGGGCCGCACGGGTCGGGACCGCCGCGGTCCGGACGGCCGGGCGCGACGCCGCAGAACCAGCCGTATCCGGGTCAGCGCGGCAGCGTTCGGCCCGAGCGTGACCGTGACATCTATGCGATGCCCGCGGACGTGATCAACGAGGCGCGCGCCACCGCTGCCGAGCGGGAGATCTCCGAGACGGCCGAGACGGTCGTGGTCACCGACGCGGATGTCGTGGCCGAGGTCATCGACACGCCTGTCGACAGTGCCCAGTCCGACGCCGACCAGGTCGGCGAGGGCGAGCCCACCGACACGATCGTCCTGGACGCCCAACCGGTGCTACTCATCTCCTCCACCCGAGTAGAAGACGACACCCCCGACCGTCCCGTAAGCGGCCCAGGCCACACCTCACCCCCTTCCCGCCCCACAGACCCCACCCGCCGCGACCAACCACCCCGCCGCGAAGAGCCGAACCGCCGCGCAGACGCCGACCGTCACGCGGATGCCACCCGCCGCGCCGAGCCGGACCGCCGTGCCGGCGCCGACCGTCACACGGACGCCCCTCGCCGGACCGAATCAGACCGCCGTGCTGACACCGAGCGTCGCGCGGAGTCGGATCGCCGTGCGGACGCCGAGCGTCGCGCGGAGTCGGATCGCCGTGCGGACGCCGAGCGTCGCGCGGAGTCGGATCGCCGTGCGGACGCGGATCGT
>NZ_JBICTY010000003.1:401741-620792 GCF_043197895.1 Cryptosporangium sp. NPDC048952
CCGCGCGGAGTCGGATCGCCGTGCGGACGCCGAGCGTCGCGCGGAGTCGGACCGCCGTCCGGACGCGGATCGTCGCGCGGAGTCGGATCGCCGTGCGGACGCCGAGCGTCGCGCGGAGTCGGACCGCCGTCCGGACGCGGATCGTCGCGCGGAGTCGGATCGCCGTGCCGGCGCCGACCGTCACGCTGACGCCACTCGCCGGACCGAGTCGGACCGCCGTGCTGACGCCGAGCGTCGTGCGGAAGCGGATCGCCGTGCGGAGGCGGATCGCCTTCGGGACGTGGAGCGCCGCGAAGCCGATCGGCGTGCCGACGCACAGTGGCGTGCGGACGCGGATCGTCGGGCCGAGGCGGATCGTCGGGCCGAGGCGGATCGTCGGGCCGAGGCGGGCCGATGGGCTGATGCGGAGCGCGCAGCGGACGCGAGTCGCAGCGCAGGCGGGGGCCGCCAGGCAGAGTCTTCCCGCCAGGCAGAGTCTTCTCGCCGGGCGGAGGCCGAGCGCGCGGCGGAGGCCGAGCGTCGGGCGGGGGCCGGGCGGGGTGCGGAAGGCGACCGTCGTGCCGAGGCCGGCCGCCGGGCCGAGGCGGACGCTGGGCGGGCGGGGGAGTGGTGGCCGGAGACGGCTGGGGAGGCGGAGCCGGTTACCGAGGCGATGACTCTGCCTACTGAGCAGGCGGAAAGCCACGGGGGTACCGCGCGCGCGGCGGCGGAATCGCGTTGGTTCGGTGGTGGTGCGGCGGACGAGTCGGCGTCGGCCTCTGAGCAGTATTCGGCGTCGTCGCGGGCGGACGAATCGTCGGGCTTCGGAGCCCAGAGTTCGCCCCCACAGAGCACGTCCGCGCAGGGGACGTCCGCGCAGGGGACGTCCGCGCAGAGCCCGGCCGCGCCGAGCGCGGCATCACGTCAGAACCCCGGTGCGCCGGACGCCGGAGCGGGGTCGGGCGCGGGGTCGTCGGGGGCTAGGTCGGCGGCGGGAGTCGGCGCGGCGGGGAGTGGGTTGCCCAGTCCTACGGGGGACGACTCCGATCCGGAGCCGGCCGCCGAGCTGCTGCTCTCCTCGGAGAAGAAGAAGCTCGCCGGCGCGGAGGAACCGGTCCTCGTCGTCGACGGGCGCCCGCGCTACCACCTGCACGCCTGCCCCCAGCTCGAAGGCCGCACGACCATCGAACTGAACGCCGGCACCGCGATCGACCTCGGCTTCACTCCCTGTAGCCGCTGTGCGGCGGCAACTCGACTCCTCGTCGCCCTCCGCCGGTGACGCAGCGTCAACCAGACCCCGATCGCTTCGTCATCCCCGTCCGAGTGAAACCCGGCGCCTCCCGCCCCCGCGTGGGCGGCACCCACGACGGCCCCCACGGTCCGGCCCTGGTCGTCGCGGTCACCGCCCGCGCGGTCGAGGGCAAGGCCACCGAGGCCGTCCTGGACGCCGTGGCAGCGGCCTTCGGCGTCCGCGCATCGCACGCCACCCTCCTCGCCGGCCGCACGAGCCGGGACAAGCTGATCGCGCTCGACCCGGCCCCCGCCGACGCCGCGGCGCGGCTCACCGCTCTGCGCCACAGCTGAGGCTTTGCCGAACCCACGTCAGGTTTGAGAAGTCCGACCGACACGGTATGTGAGAGAAGACTCACTGTGCGCACAGACCCGGACTGACGGAGACTGTGCCGGACACGAGCGTGTACGGCGTCAGCATTGGTGCGCGTCGCATTGTCGGGCGGGCATCGGCTACGTATCCTGAGCGCTCTGACCAACCGCCGGCTAGGCACGGCGAACCTGGGCGGAGGTGGCCGCGTATGGCCGAGCAGGTGAAGGCCACGAAAGAGACCTCGCGTCGGGTGGCAGCGAAGACCGGCACGCGCCGGACGACGCGCACCGCGGCGACGGGCAGCACACCAACGGGCAGCACACCAACGGGCGGCACGACTGCGGAGGCCCCGCGCGCCCGCGCGAAGGCCGGGTCCGCGAAGTCGGTGGATCCCCGGCACGAGGAGCTGCAAAGCGTCCTCGAAGCACGGCTGCACGAGCTGACCACCGAGTACGACGAGGCTGTCGTCGTCCTCACCGATCTGCAGCGCAGCCGGGTGGCCGACGGGGCCGGCGACGACCAGGCCGACACGGGCACCAAGACGTTCGAGCGCGAGCAGGAGCTGTCGCTCGTCCACGGTCTGCGGGAACGCGTCCAGCAGGTGGAGCACGCGCTGGCACGGCTGGCGGAGGGCAAGTACGGCTCGTGCGAGCGGTGCGGCAACCCGATCCCCACCGCCCGGCTCGAGGCGTTCCCCAGCGTCACCCTGTGCGTGAGCTGCAAGCAGATCGAGGAACGCCGCTGACCCGGCGCGCGGGGCGGGCGGGCACAATTGAGGGATGACTGAAGTCGTCCGCGGCGAGCACCGTACCCTTCCGGTCCCCGACGGACTGGAGGGAATGCGCCTGGACGCTGCGCTGGCCCGCCTGTTCGGCCTCTCGCGCACCGTGGCCGCCGGCGTGATCGAGGCCGGCGACGTGTATCTCGACGGCGCCCCGGCCGGGAAGTCCGACCGGGTGTCGGGGGGCGCGTGGCTCGACGTCACGCTGCCCGCCCCGCCGGCGCCCCCGACGGCCAATCCGGAGCCGGTGCCCGGTCTGCGCGTCGTGTACTCCGACGACCACATCGTCGTCGTCGACAAGCCGGTCGGCGTGGCGGCCCACCCGAGCCCCGGCTGGACCGGGCCCACCGTCGTCGGTGGGGTCGCGGCCATGGGCTACCGCATCTCGACGTCCGGCGCCGCCGAGCGGCAGGGCGTCGTGCACCGGCTCGACGCCGGCACCACCGGGCTGATGGTTCTGGCCACCAGCGAGCGCGCGTACACGCTGCTCAAGCGCGCCTTCAAGGAGCGCGAGGTCAGCAAGGTCTACCACGCGCTGGTGCAGGGCCACCCCGATCCGAGCCGCGGCACGATCGACGCGCCGATCGACCGGCACCCGTCGTCGGACTGGCGGTTCGCCGTGGTGGCCGGCGGCAAGCCGAGCGTCACGCACTACGACACGATCGAGGCGTTCCGAGCGGCGTCGCTGCTGGAAGTGACGCTGGAGACCGGCCGCACCCACCAGATCCGCGTGCACTTCTCCGCGCTGCGGCACCCCTGCGTCGGTGACCTGACGTACGGCGCCGACCCCACGCTGGCCGCGCGGCTCGGGCTCACCAGGCAGTGGCTGCACGCGATGCGCCTCGGCTTCGACCACCCCGACACCGGCGAGTGGGTCGAGTTCACCAGCGAGTACCCGGCCGACCTGCAGGCGGCACTGGACACGGTCCGCGCGGAGTCGTGAGAACCGTCCTGGCCCGGCTGGGGCGCGGGGCGCGTCGGCTGTCCCGGTCGTGGACCGCGCTGGTCACCCTGGTCCTCGTCGTCGCGCTGGTCGTCGTCGCCTATCGGGCGGGAACCCGGACGGCGCCGGTCGACGACACGGTCGGGAACGTGCCGCGCGTCGGACCGGCGGACGGCCAACAGGTCGACGCGTACCGCTCGGCGGCGTCCGCGGAGCTCGCCGGGCTGTCCGCCGGTGCGCCGGTCTGGGCGCTGGTGGGGCTGGCCGACTATCAGCGCCCGGATGCCCTACCGGCGCTGTTCGACGGCTATCCGGTGAACCGGGTGGTGGCCCGGGTGCCGCTCCCGGGCGTCCAGACCCAACTGGTGACGCTGGTCGTCGACCGGTTGGCGGTGGACGTGCCGGCCGGCATGAACCGGGTCGCGTCGGAGAAGGAGCGTGCCGCGGCGGACGCCACCAGCGCCGCGAAGTCCGCCGCGACGGCCGACCTGGCAACGGTCTACACGTCGGCGGCCGACCTCCAGCGCCGCGAGGCGGCCGCCTATCGGCAGCTGTGCGCGTGCGTGTACGCGGCGGTGGTCCGCGCGACGCCCGACCGGCTGCGCGCGCTGGCGCAGCGGCCGGGAATCCGGGTGGTCGACGCGGCGCCCGAGGTCACCCGGTTGGATCGGGCGGCGTTCGCGCCGTTGCTGCCCGAGCAGTCCGGAACTGTCGGTCCGCCGTCCGATAATTCAGCCGGCCCGAGCACGACGCCGTCTCCGACGGCCGCCGGCTGAGCCGGCCCGACCCGACGGCAGAGACCCCGATCCGAACGTTGTTCCGCACGAAAGGCTTTCCAGCATGCACATGAAGACCCATCAGGGCTCACTCTGGGTGACGGAGGCGGCCGGTGCGGCTCTGCCTGCTGTGTTCGCGCTGCGTCACGACGTGTTCGTCGTCGGGCAGTCGGTGCCGGTCGAGATCGAGCGCGACGAGCTCGACGCGACAGCGGTGCACATCGGCGCCTACGAGGTCGATCCGGAGGCACCGGCGGGGGCCGAGCCGCGGCTGGTCGGCACCGGGCGGCTCGTCGGGGAGCCACCGGCACCCGGCCGCGTCGGGCGAATGGCGGTGCGCGCCGAGGCCAGGCGCGGCGGCGTCGGTACCGCGGTGCTCCGCGGGCTGGAGCGGGCCGCGATGCGCCGGGGCAACCCGGAGATCGTGCTGCACGCGCAGCTGCACGCCGCCGGGTTCTACGAGAGGGCCGGTTACTCGGCCGTCGGGCCGGAGTTCGAGGAGGCCGGCATCCGGCACGTCGAGATGCGCAAGGTGCTTCCGCTGATCCGTCCGGTCACCGACGCCGATTCGGCCGGGCTGATCGAGTTGATCGGCACCACCTGGGGCGAGTACCCCGGCTGCGTGCTCGACATCGACGGCGAGGAGCCGTGGCTGCGGGCACCCGGCGCCTACTACGCGACGAATGGCGGCCGGATGTGGGTGGCGGAGCTCAGCGGCGCGGTCGTCGGCTCGGTCGCGTTCCGCCCGGGGCCCGACGACGCCGCGGAGCTCAAGAGCCTCTACGTCGGTGCGGTCGCGCGTCGGCACGGGCTCGGTGAGGTGCTCACCTCGCTGGTGGAGGACGAAGCCGTGCACCGGGGCGTCCGGAAGCTCGAGCTGTGGACCGACACCCGGTTCGCCGACGCCCACCGGTTCTACGCCCGGCTCGGCTACACGCGGCTCCCGGGTAGCCGTGAGCTGCACGACCTGTCGAACACCGTGGAATATCCGTTCGTGAAGTCGTTCCCGTACACGGCGGATCTGGCCGGATGACCGAATCAGATCGCGACTGACGAGCACAACGAGGCAGAAGATACGTAGTCTTGCGGTGAGCTGATCGCAGTGGCGTCCGAACGGGGAGGTGCCGGTGGGGCCCAGTGAGCCCGCCGACCGGGGCGAAGCGGTCAGGCGTTGGCGTGCGTTGCTCGGCCGGTCGCGGAGTCGTCCGCGTCCGATGGGCGTCGCGCAGCCGCTCGCACCCCCGCTCGTGCCACCGCCCCTCGCGCCGACGCTGGTGCCACCACCGCAGCGAGTCGGAGAGATGCCCCCACCGCCCGTGCAGCCGGCCGCACCCCCGTTGCCCGCGGCGCTCGTGGGCACGGTGCCGATCCCGCAGGCACTCGAAGTGATCCGGGCCCACGTCGGTAGGCCGAAAGCGGTGGCGTTCGTCAACCCGAAGGGTGGCGTCCACAAGACCACCGCCACTGTCCTGGCCGCCGCGACACTCGGCAGCGTGCGCGGCGGCGGGGTGCTGGCCTGGGACGACAACGAGTTACGCGGCACGCTCGGCCTGCGCGCGGGCACCGCCCGGCACGCCCGGACGATCAAGCACCTGATCGGCGACCTGCCCGGCGTCGAATCGGCGGTCACGTCGGGTCAGCCGATCCAGGACGTGCTGGAGAACTACCTCCGGCACTCCTCCGACGGCTCGTTCGACGTCCTGGCCGGCGACGAGGACCCGCGGGTGGCCAGGCACCTCAATCCCGACGTCGTGCAGCGGCTGATGAGGCTGCTCACCAGCGCGTACGACATCGTGTGCGTCGACACCGGCAACAACGTCGAGAGCGCGAACTGGAAGACCGTCATCCAGCAGAGCGACCGGATGGTGGTCACGACCTTGCCGCGCGAGGATGCCGCGTTCACCGCCGACTGGATGCTCGACCTGCTGGAGGAGGACGGCCACGCCGACCTCGTCGCGGATGCCGTGACGGTGCTGAGCTGCCCCAGCCCGGTCCGTTCGCCGCTGCTGGAGGAGCTTGTCGAGCACTTCGCGCAGCGCACGCGGGCGGTCGCCGTGATCCCCTACGACCCGGCGCTGGAGTCCGGGTCGACCATCGCGTTCTCGAAGATCGCCGACGCCACTCGTCGGGCCTGGTTGGATGCGTCCGCCGCCCTCGTCCAGGGTTGGGGACGATGAGCACTATGGTTGACGTGTGCGCCAGGAATCGCCGAGGCCGTCGGACGGCGTGACGCCGCCGCCCGCGCCGCCGCCCGGCTCCGCGCATCCGAACACGATCGGTGGCGCCCCGGAGCCCGGGGCAGGCCGCTACCTCATCGGCCCCAACACCGGAAGCGGCCCGAGCGCCGCTGGCGGCCCGAGCGCCGCTGGCGGCCCCAGCGCCGGGAGCGGCCCCAGCGCCGCTGGCAGCCCCAACGCCGGGAGCGGGCCGAGCGCCGCCGGCGGGCCGAACACCGGGAGCGGTGCCGAGCTGGTGCCGGTGCGTCGTCGGCACGGGGCCGAAGACGAGCCGGAGGACCCGGTGGCGCTCTCGCCCGCCGCCCTCTGGGCGGGCCTGCGCGCGTCGATCGCGTGGCGCGACGTTCTCGCGGCCGTGATCCTCGGGGTCGTGGTCGCCGCCACCGGCCTGGGCACCGGCGCGCTGTGGTCCTGGATCGGGCCGCACGTTCCGGTCCTGATGACCGCGAACGGGCCGATCCTCGCCGAGTACTACGGCGAATCGTCGGTCGGCCAGCAGGCGACGTTCGGCGGGCTCGCGCTCGCGGTCGGGCTGATCTCCGGCCCGATCGCGTACCTGATCCGCCGGCGTCGCGGGCCGATCCTCCTGCTCGGGCTGGCCGCGGGCTGCCTGGCGGCCGCATTCGTCAGCTGGAAGTTCGGCGTCTGGATCGGGCAGGAGGAGTACGAGTCCCTGCTGCAGACCGCCGCGCCGGGCCGCGAGTTCTCCATGCCCGTGGAGCTGGACGCCCGGGGCCTGCTGTTCCTCGAGCCGCTCGTCGCGGTGCTCGGGTACGTGCTGGTCGCCGCGTGGTCACGCTATCCCGACCTGAAAGCCGATCCGACGCTCAACCGCGCCCACGGACGCCACTGGGGAGCCCGCCCGCCGGACCAGTGAGCCTTCAGTTGGGGGACTGCACGACCTGCAGCTCCGCCAACGGCACCGGCACGGCACGCAGCCGGGACAGCATCGTCGCCTCCCGCTTCAACAGCCGCAGTTCACGGCGCAACCGGCTGACCGGCTCGTCGATCGCGAGCAGGCTCTGCTGGTCGTCGAGCGTGAGCGGTGCGGCCGACCCCACCAGGTAGGACAGCATCGACGGGTCGCTGGGCAGCGGCAGCGCCGGCAGCACGGGACGGCTGTCGTCGCCCGCGGCCTGCTCCCCGGCGCGCAGCGTCGCGTGCAGCAGCGTCCGGCACCGGGCGAACACCTCGCGCACCCCGCCGGCCAGTACCTCGGCCTCCTCGTTCGCCGAGACGTCGGCGTCGAACTCCGGCAGCCGTTCGATCCGTGCGCGCAGGTAGGGCACGTCGGCGCCGGCCGGGAGGACCTCCAGCAGGCGGAACCGGTTCCGTCCGACAGTGACCACGTCCATCCGCCCGTCCCGGTAGGGATGGACCTGCCGGAGCTCCGCCGTGCACCCCACCTCGTAGAGGGCGGTCACGGCGTCCTCACCGACCTCCCAGCCCTGCCGTATTGCGCACACCCCGAACTGGCGGGAATCAGGCTCGGCGGCCATCAGGTCGCGGATCAACGCCCGGTACCGCGGCTCGAAGATGTGTAGCGGGAGCACCACTCCCGGGAACAGGACGGTGCCGAGCGGAAACAGCGGGATGATCTCGGCCACGTCTTCAGCGTAGGAGCGCAACCGCGAGCGTGCGCGCTGAAACCGTACGCTGCGTCGGTTACCACATTTTGAATCGGGTAGAGCCCATCGTTGAGCGCGTCACCGCGGGGCAAATCCTGTCGGGCCGCTCCGTAGACTCTTACCCGTGCTGACCCGAATCGACCTCCGCGGGATCGCTGCCGAGCGCAGCACCGCCGACCTGCGGGGAGTACTGCCCCGCGCCGCCCTTGACGTGGACTCCGCCGTGGAACGGGTCCGTCCGGTGGTGGAGTCGATTCATCGCCAGGGTCTCCCGGCCGTCCTCGACGCGACCCGTCGGTTCGACGGTGTCGAGGCCACCGGCGTCCGGGTGCCGGCCGAGGCGATCGCTGCGGCCGAAGCGAATCTCGACGCAGGGGTCCGGGCGGCGCTGGCCGAGTCGATTCGCCGCGCCCGTCTCGTCCACGCGGATCAGCGGCGCACCGATGTCACCACGCGGGTCGTGCCCGGCGGCACGGTCACCGAACGGTTCGTGCCCGTGGGGCGCGTGGGGCTCTACGTCCCCGGCGGGCTGGCCGTGTATCCGTCCAGCGTCGTGATGAACGTGGTGCCGGCGCAGGAGGCCGGTGTCGCGTCGCTTGCCGTCGCCTCACCCCCGCAGAAGGAGTTCGGCGGCCTGCCGCACCCGACGATCCTGGCGGCGTGCGCGCTGCTCGGCGTCGACGAGGTCTATGCGGTCGGCGGCGCCCAGGCGATCGCGGTCTTCGCCTACGGCCTGGCGGGCGCCGGTGACGGGGCGGGTCCCGTCGAGCCGGTCGACATCGTCACCGGCCCCGGCAACATCTACGTCACCGCGGCCAAGCGGCTTCTGCGCGGCGTGATCGGCATCGACTCCGAGGCGGGCACCACCGAGATCGCCGTGCTGGCCGACGACACCGCCGACCCGGTGCACGTCGCCGCCGACCTGATCAGCCAGGCCGAGCACGACCCGGCCGCCGCGTCGGTGCTGGTCACCGCGTCCACCGAGCTGGCCGACGCGGTCGACGCCGAGGTGGTCCGGCAGGTGGCCGCCACCAAGCACGTCGAGCGGGTCCGCACCGCGCTGGCCGGCCCGCAGTCCGGCGTGGTCCTGGTGGACGACCTGGAGCAGGGCCTGCGGGTCGTCGACGCCTACGCCGCCGAGCACCTGGAGATCCAGACCGCCGACGCCCGTGAAGTGGCCGCGCGGGTCCGCAACGCGGGCGCGATCTTCGTCGGGGCGTGGTCGCCGGTGTCGCTCGGCGACTACTGCGCCGGGTCCAACCACGTGCTGCCCACCGGCGGCTGCGCGCGGCACTCGTCCGGGTTGTCGGTGCAGACGTTCCTGCGCGGTGTCCACGTCGTGGAGTACACCGAGGAAGCGCTGCGCGACGTGGCCGACTACGTCACCACGCTCGCCGACGCGGAGGACCTCCCGGCCCACGGCGCCGCCGTCCGAGCGAGGTTCCCCCAGTGACCGCTCCCGGCCCGGACGGGCGGTGGGCGGATCGCACGGTGACGCTCGCCGATCTCCCGATCCGCGACGAGTTGAAGGGCAGCGAGCCCTACGGCGCTCCGCAACTCGACGTCCCCGTCGCGTTGAACACCAACGAAAACTCCTACCCGGTGCCGGACGCCGTCGTCGAGGCCATCGTGGCCGCGGTGCGCGCCGAGGCCGCCGGTCTCAACCGGTACCCCGACCGGGAGGCCACGGCGCTGCGCGAGGAGCTGGCGCGGTACGTCGGCCACGGCCTCACCGTGCACAACCTGTGGGCGGCGAACGGCTCGAACGAGGTGCTGCAGCAGTTGCTGCAGGTCTTCGGTGGTCCCGGGCGCACCGCCCTGGGCTTCACGCCCGCGTATTCGATGCACCCGATCCTGAGCCTCGGCACCGGCACCGCGTGGATCGACGGCCGGCGCAACGCCGACTTCTCGGTCGACGCCGAGCAGGCCGCCGCCGACGTGCGGAAGCACGATCCCGACATCGTGTTCCTCTGCTCGCCGAACAACCCGACCGGCACCGCGCTGGGGCTCGACGTCGTCGAAGCCGTGCTGGATGCGGCCCGCGGCATGGTCGTCGTCGACGAGGCCTACGCGGAGTTCCGGCGCGAAGGCACGCCGAGCGCGCTGACGCTGCTCCGCGCGAGCCACCGGTTGGTCGTCACCCGGACGATGAGCAAGGCGTTCGCGCTGGCCGGGGCGCGGCTCGGTTACTTGGCAGCCGACCCGGCGGTGATCGACGCGATCCGGCTGGTGCGGTTGCCGTACCACCTGTCGTCGATCACCCAGGCCACCGCTCGTGCCGCGCTGGCGCACACCGACGTGTTGCTCGCCACTGTGGAGGCCATCAAGGAGCAGCGCGACCGCATCGTCTCGTCGCTGCGCGAACGGGGCCTCGACGTCGTCCCCAGCGACGCGAACTTCGTGATGTTCGGCGGGCTCGGCGACCAGAAAGCGGTCTGGCAGCGCGTGCTCGACCAGGGCGTCCTCATCCGTGACGTCGGCCTGCCCGGCTACCTGCGGGTCACCGCGGGCACACCGGACGAGACCGACGCGTTCCTGGCAGCGTTGGACGCTGCGCTTCCCTCGAAAGGACACGAAACAGCATGAGCCGCACCGGGCGGATCGAGCGGGCGACCGGCGAGTCGAAGGTACTCGTCGAGGTCGACCTCGACGGGTCGGGGAAGTGCGACATCTCCACCGGCGTCGGCTTCTACGACCACATGCTCAACCAGCTCGGCAAGCACGGCGGGTTCGACCTCACCGTGCAGACCGTCGGCGACCTGCACATCGACGCGCATCACACGGTGGAGGACACCGCGATCGCGCTCGGGCAGGCGTTCAACCAGGCGCTGGGCGACAAGGCGGGCATCCGCCGGTTCGGTGACGCGCTGGTGCCGCTCGACGAGGCGCTGGTCCAGGTGGCGGTCGACCTGGCCGGGCGTCCCTATCTCGTGCACGAGGAGCCCGCGGTGATGGAGGTGGCCATGATCGGCCCCGCCTTCCCGGGCACGCTGGTCCGGCACATCTGGGAAGCGTTCACACACAACGCGTCGATCGCGCTGCACGTGCTCGTCCGGTCCGGACGCGACCCGCACCACATCGCGGAGTCGCAGTTCAAGGCCGTGGCACGGGCATTGCGCGACGCCACGGCGTTCGACCCGCGGGTGAGCGGTGTCCCGTCGACGAAGGGGCGGTTGTCCGGATGAGCCGCCGGGTCGTCGTACTGGACTACGGGTCGGGCAACCTGCGGTCGGCCGAGCGGGCGCTGGAGCGTGCCGGGGCCGACGTGACGGTGACGCCGGATCTCTCGGCGGCTGCGGAGGCCGACGGGTTGGTCGTGCCGGGTGTCGGTGCGTTCGCGGCGGTGATGGCCGGGATCGAGAAGCTGGGCGCGCAGGACGTCATCCACTCGCGGGTGGCCGACGGCCGGCCGGTGCTCGGGATCTGCGTCGGCATGCAGGTGCTGTTCGACTACGGCGTGGAGCACGGGGTTCGCACCCACGGGTTGGGCGTGTTCCCCGGGGGTGTCACGCGGCTGACCGCCGAGCGGATTCCGCACATGGGGTGGAACACGATCGAGGTGGGGGCCGGGTCTGCCCTTTTCCAGGGGGTGGAGGACGAGCGGTTCTACTTCGTCCACTCGTACGCGGCACCGGCCGCCGGCATCGACGGGGTGCTCACCACCGCCTCGCACGACGAGCCGTTCCTGGCCGCGATCGAGCGCGACGCGGTCGCGGCTACCCAGTTCCACCCGGAGAAGTCCGGTGACGCGGGCGCTGCGGTGCTCGCGAACTGGGTACGAGCATTGCCATGACGATCACCGTGCACGCCGCGGCCGCCGCCCGAGCGGTCCCCTTCGCACGCGTCATGGCGCACCCGATGGGGACCGCTTCGCGGTCGGCCGCGGAGCGAATCCGATGACGAGCAAGGCGCGGGCGCTGGCGCGTGCCGCGCGGGAAGCCGAGGCGGAGCGCCTCCGGCTCGAAGCCGAGCGGCGCGCCCGCCGCCGGGCCATCCTCACCGCCCCCTACCGCGCGGTCCGCGCAATCGTCCCCGGCCGAGCCGGCGGCCCGACCGGCTCCGCCGGCCGCTCCAGCCGCGGCACGGGTGGCCGCGGCGGCTCGGGCGGGCGCGGGCTGTTTCGGCGGGGCCGCACCGGCCGCGTGTCCGCGCGGCGCGACCGCGCGCAGCTCGCGACCATTGCGACCGGTCTGATCGTGCTGCTGCTCGTCGTCTGGGTCACGCTCGACTCGCTGGCGCTGCGCATCGGCGCAACCATCCTGGCGTTACTGCTGACGCCCGTTCTGCTTGCCCTGACCCGAACCGATTACTCCCGGAGTGTGCGCTAGATGACAAGGCTCGAACTGCTTCCCGCGGTCGACGTCGCCGACGGCCAGGCGGTCCGGCTGGTGCAGGGCGAGGCAGGCAGCGAGACGTCCTACGGCGACCCGCTGGAGGCCGCCCTCACCTGGCAGCGCGACGGCGCGGAGTGGATCCACCTCGTCGACCTCGACGCGGCGTTCGGCCGCGGCTCCAACGCCGCGCAACTGGCGCAGGTCGTACAGGCGGTCGACGTCAAGGTCGAGCTCTCCGGCGGCATCCGCGACGACGCCTCCCTGCGCGCCGCCCTGGCGACCGGCTGCACGCGGGTCAACATCGGTACCGCCGCGCTGGAAGACCCGGAGTGGTGCGCCAAGGCCATCGCCGAGCACGGTGACCGCATCGCGGTCGGCCTCGACGTCCGCGGCACGACGCTGTCCGCGCGGGGCTGGACCAAGGACGGCGGCGAGCTGTTCGAGGTGCTGGCGCGCCTCGACTCCGAGGGCTGCGCGCGGTACGTCGTCACCGACGTGCGCCGCGACGGCACGCTGACCGGCCCGAACGTCGAGTTGCTGAAGTCGGTGTGCGCGGCGACCGACCGTCCGGTGGTCGCGTCCGGCGGTGTGTCCACGCTGGACGACCTGCGTGAGCTCGCGACACTCGTGCCGCAGGGCGTCGAGGGCGCGATCGTCGGCAAGGCGCTGTACGCCGGGGCGTTCACGCTGCCGGAGGCTCTGGACGCCGTCAAATGACGGTGGCCGTGCGGGTCATTCCGTGCCTGGACGTCGACAAGGGACGCGTCGTCAAAGGCGTGAACTTCACCCGTCTGCGGGACGCCGGTGACCCGGTGGAGCTGGCCCGCGCGTACGACGCAGCCGGCGCCGACGAGTTGACGTTCCTCGACATCACCGCGTCCTCGTCCGGTCGGGAGACTACGTACGACGTGGTGCGTCGCACCGCCGAGACCGTGTTCATCCCGTTGACGGTGGGTGGCGGTGTTCGCACCACCGACGACGTCGACGCGCTGCTGCGTGCCGGTGCCGACAAGGTCGGCATCAACACTGCCGCGATCGCGCGGCCGGAACTCCTGCGGGAGGCTGCCGAACGGTTCGGTTCCCAGTGCGTCGTTCTTTCGGTCGACGCCAGGCGAGTGGTCGACGGGCCGCCGACGCCGAGTGGGTTCGAGGTCACCACGCATGGTGGTCGGCGGGGGACGGGCATCGACGCGGTCGAGTGGGCGGCGCGGGGGCAGGAGTTCGGGGTCGGTGAGATCCTCTTGAACTCGATGGACGGGGACGGCACGAAGGACGGATACGACCTGCCGTTGATCACGGCGGTACGGAAGGTCGTGGACGTGCCGGTGATCGCGTCCGGGGGTGCCGGAGCCCTCGAGCACTTCCCGCCCGCGATCGCAGCGGGCGCCGACGCGGTTCTCGCCGCCAGCGTCTTCCACTTCGGCGAACTGACGATCCCCCAGGTCAAAGACACTCTCCGAGCCGCAGGCACCCCGGTCCGCTAGCCCGACCAAACAGCGCCCCCCGCCGAAGGCGGAGGGCGCTGTTCGCTCTGACATGGAGCCCTCCCAGGGCTCGCCTGTCAGCCTCGGTCTGGGAGGGCCGTGCAGGACTAGAGCTGGAGCAGGCGGCCTATTACCTCGCGGTGGCGGAGGAGAGCCACGCGGAGGTCTTCGGTACCATCGGCGGCCTCGGCGGCGTCGGTCACCGAGCGGCGGAGCCGCTCCAGGCCGCGACCGATCTCACCGATCGAGTCCTCCAGCACGACGCTGGCCTCACGCACCGCGCTCTCGGGGTCGTCGACGAACGCCGACTGCACCCCGAACCACCGCTCCCGCACGGTCGCGGCGTACTCGGCTTCCAGCAGCGGCTGCACGTCCGGCCGGGCTGCGGCGCCACCGGCATCGCGCCCGCCGTTCAGGCCCGAGCGGGCGCCGCCACCGGGAGCAGGCCGTCCAGCCGGGACCAACCCAGCGGTGCCGTCACCCGCACCCGTTCCCGTCCCGGCCGTCCCGGGAGCCCCTGCGCCAGGGCCGCCTGCGCCAGAGCCCCCTGCGCCGGGGGCGCCGGTGCCAGGACCACCAGCACCCGGCACGCTAGTCCCGGGGCCGCCCGACGAACCGGAACCACCGGTACCACCCGGAACGCCGGAACCGGGGGCACCCGAACCGGCCGAGCTCGCCCCCGTGCCGAACGTCGGGTTCGTACTGGGCGTGCTGCCGACCGAAGAGGTCGACGATCCGCTCGACGTGCTGCCGGGGGTGGACGACGGGCCGGCTCCGGTCGGTGCGCTGCTACCGCCCGGCGCGCCGGGGCCGCGCTGGGCGGGCGTCACCGGCGGCGTGGTGCGGGCGCTGTCGCCTGACCGGTCGCTCGTGTCGACGTCTGGCACTCGAGACTCCTGTCCTTTGCTCCGTTGTAGGGCCGCCCAGAGGTTGTCGACGACCTCCTCGGCCGACTGGCCCGACGGGTCGGACCCGGCCAGTGACGTCCGCGAACGGTCACCGGGTTGCATCTGAAGGTCCTCTCCTCATGACGAACCGCGAGCCCGCGATCGGCAGTTGATCCCCGCGCCGACGGCAACCTCGGCTCCGGCGAACCCCCCGGGTCGCCGGTACCAGAAACGCACGTTACCAGTGCCTATTAACGTGACTCAGGTTTTCTTTACACACCCAGGTCGGTACCGCGCAGCTTCGCAGCTGCCTCGGCGTCTCCCTCGATCGTCACCCGCGTGTGTTCCTGACGACCGAAGCAGAACATCACGAGCTCAGCCGGCTCGCCCGACACCTTGAGCATCTGCTCCCCGGATTTCGCGATCCGTTCACCGTGACCCGGTGACACCAACCGCACGCCCGCCGGTGCCGACCGCAGCAACAACCGCGCGCTGCCGAGCGTCCGCCAGAGAGCTTTCTGGAACTCGGGGGACAACGAACGCGGTTCCCAGCCGTCCTGCGCCCGCCGCACGTCCTCGTGGTGGACGAACATCTCACCCATGTTGGCGAGCCCGTCGACACCGGGGAGCCCGAATGGACTCAGCAGCGGCGGGCCCGAGCGCAGTTCGGCGATCAGGCGCTCGTAGCCCCGGGAGCGCAGCGCGCCCAGGCGGACGCGGTCGGTGTACCCGGCGAACGCGCCGAGCCGAATGCCGGGCAGGCTGTCCGGGCGCCGCTCGCGGACGACCAGGTGCGCGGCGAGGTCGGCGGTGGTCCACCCCTCGCAGAGCGTCGGGGCGTCGGGGCCCAGGGCTTCGAACAGGTCAGCGAGGGCGGCGCGCTCGGTCTGCGCGATCGTCGGCATGTCCGCAGCCTAGCCCCGCACTAGCCGCCCGGCAGGTCGAGCGGATCGGTCAGGTACCGCTGCAGCGTCGGGCCGATCCCCGCGACGAGTTCGTCCGGAGTGGCCTGCACCATCGCGGGCAGTTTGAGCAGGTAGCGGGTCATCACGATGCCGGCCATCTGGGACGCGACCATGGCGGTGCGCAGCTCCGGCCGGTCGGCGTCGATCGCTTCGACGATCGTGGCGAAGATCGCCCTGCTGGCGAACTCGCGGAACATCGTCGCGGCCCGGTCGTACGTCATCGCGCTCCGCAGCAGTGCCGCGAACGGGTTGTTGTCGCCCGCGCTGTCCCACACTCCCAGCAGCATCCGGACGACCCGCTCGCCGAGGCCGTCGAGCCCCGGTTCGAGCAGCGCGGGCAGGATGACGGTGGGGTCGAACGGCAGCTCCATCGCCGCGACGAAGAGCTGCTCCTTGGTGCCGTAGTAGTGATGCACGAGCGCGGGGTCGACCCCGGCCTTCCCGGCGATGCCGCGGATCGTCGCGCCGTCGTAGCCGGATTCGCTGAACGCGGCGCGGGCGGCGTCGAGGATCGCTTCCTGCGTCCCCGATCCGCCGCCCGGTCGTCGTCCGGTTCGTGGCATGCAGCTCCTTACTCCGTGCGGCGCCGCAGGGTCGCGGCTGCCAGGCTCAGCGCGACGAGCGCGGCACCGCCCACGATCACGATGTCGCGCACCAGCACGCCGGTGATGTCGGTGTTCGCGGTGACCTCGGTGAGCGCGTCCACCGCATAACTCATCGGTAGCACGTTACTGATGCCTTCGAGCCACCCGGCCATCGCCTCGCGCGGCGTGAACAGCCCGCAGAGCAGCAGCTGGGGCAGGACGAACGCCGGCATGAACTGCACGGCCTGGAATTCGGTGCGGGCGAACGCGCTGACCCACAGCCCCAACGCCATCCCCAGCACCGCGTCGGCGACGGCGATCACGACGACCAGCCACACCTGCCCCTGCGTCTCGAGACCGAGCAGCCAGTACGCAGTGGCACATGCGACAGCGGCCTGGACGGCGGCCGCGAGCGCGAACGCGATCCCGTAGCCGAGCAGCAGGTCGAGCTTGCCCAGCGGGGTGGTGAGCAGGCGCTCCAGCGTGCCGCTCGTGCGCTCGCGCAGCATCGCGACGCTGGTGACCAGGAACATGATGATGAACGGAAAGACGCCGAGCAGCGCCGGAGCGAGCCGGTCGAACAGCTGGTCGCTGTTGAAGACGTATCGCAGCAGCACCATCAGGACGCTGGGGACGATCAGCAGCATCGCGACCGTGCGGCGATCGCGCAGGAGCTGGGTGAGCACCCGCCGGGCCGTGGCGGCGGTGACACGTGGGGACATTTCAGGCCACCTCCATCGACGCGGAGCGGATCAGGCGGAGGAACGCCTCCTCGAGGTCTTCGGTGCCGGTCTCGGCGCGGAGTGCGGCCGGGGTGTCGTCGGCCACGAACCGGCCCTCGCGCATCAGCAGCAGCCGGTCGCAGCGGCCGGCCTCGTCCATCACGTGGCTGGAGACCACGAGGGCCGTGCCCGCGGCGGCCAGTTCGTGGAACCGCTGCCAGAGTTCGTTGCGCAACACCGGGTCCAGGCCCACCGTCGGTTCGTCGAGCACCAGCACGTCGGGCCGCCCCACCAGCGCGCACGCGAGCGATGCCCGGGTGCGCTGGCCGCCGGAGAGCGCGTCCACCCGCTGACCGGCGTGGTCGGAGAGACCGACGTCGCTCACCGCGCGGTCGGCTTCCGCCGGCGAGACGCCCAGTACGGCGGCGAAGTAGCGGGCGTTCTCCCGGACGGTCAGGTCGCCGTAGACGGAGGGCGCCTGGGTGACGTACCCGACCCGGCGACGCAGGGGAGCGCTGCCTGCTGGTTCGCCGAGCACGGTGACCGTGCCCGACCGGACTTTCTGGACTCCCACCAGGCACCGCATGAGTGTCGTCTTGCCGCAGCCGCTCGGCCCGAGCAGCCCGACGACGCTTCCCGGCGCCGCCAGGAAGCCGACGCCGTGCAGCACCCGCCGCTTACCGCGATCGACGACGAGGCCGTCGACCGCTATCGCCGGTTCCATGTCTCCTCCTGAAGTCATCGGCTGTTGAATTCAACGGTAGTGGAAATCCGGCGGACGCGGCAAGAGGGAAGCTTGACTTCGAGCGCGCTCTAAGAGAGAGGCTTGATCCATGACGCCAGGGCTCACTGTCCAGGACACCGCCGACAAGACCGGGCTGACCGCCCACACGCTGCGTTATTACGAGCGCGTCGGGCTGATCTGGGACGTCGCGCGCGACTCCGCGGGGCACCGCCGCTACACCACGGGCCAGATCGACTGGCTGGTGATGCTCACCCGCCTGCGCGCCACCGGCATGCCGATCGCGGGAATGCTGCGCTACGCGGAGCTGGTGAAATCCGGCCGCGCCGACGCGGAGCGCCTGGAATTGCTGCGACACCACCGCGTAGCGCTCGCCGCCCGGGTGGCCGAGCTCACCGCGGACCTGGCGCTCATCGACAACAAAATTGCCGTCTACGAACGGCGCGTGAGTGAGGAATCAGCATGAAGCACCGGGTACTCGGCCGGAACGGACTGGAAGTCTCCGCGATCGGCCTCGGCTGCATGGGCATGAGCCACGCGTACGGACCGAGCGACGAGGCCGAGTCGCTGGCCACGCTGCACCGGGCGCGCGAGCTCGGCGTGACGTTCTGGGACA
Organism: Cryptosporangium sp. NPDC048952; assembly: GCF_043197895.1. Taxonomy (NCBI): domain Bacteria; kingdom Bacillati; phylum Actinomycetota; class Actinomycetes; order Cryptosporangiales; family Cryptosporangiaceae; genus Cryptosporangium; species Cryptosporangium sp. NPDC048952. Next base: position 420,023 of record NZ_JBICTY010000003.1, read on the forward strand.
CCAGCGACCTGTACGGCTGGGGCGAGAACGAGAAGCTGCTCGCGAAGATGCCCCGGGACGGCATCCAGCTCGCCACGAAGTTCGGCATCAGCCGCGACGCCGACGGCAACCGCGTGATCCGCAACGAGCCGGCCTACATCCGCGACTCCATCGACGCCTCGCTGCACCGGCTGGGCACCGACCACGTGGATCTGTACTACATGCACCGGCGTAACCCCGACGTGCCGATCGAAGACGTGGTCGGCACGATGGCCGACTTGATCGACGTCGGGAAAGTGCGTTTTCTGGGCCTGTCGGAAGTGAACGGCGAGACGTTGCGCCGGGCGCACGCCGTGCACCCGATCGCCGCGGTGCAGCAGGAATGGTCGCTGTGGACCCGCGACCTGGAGGACGACCTCGTGCCGGTGGCGCGTGAGCTCGGGGTCGGCCTGGTGCCGTACTCGCCGCTCGGGCGCGGGGCACTGACCGGTGCGCTGACCTCGCTCGACGATCTCGCCCCCGACGACTTCCGGCGCACGAACCCGCGGTTCGCCGACGGCAACCTCGACCGGAACGCGGCGCTGGTGGAGGCGGTCGGGCGGGTCGCGGAGGAGGTCGGCTGCACACCGGCGCAGGCGGCGCTCGCGTGGCTGCTCGCGCAGGGCGAGAGCGTGGTGCCGATTCCGGGCACGCGGAAGATCTCGCGGCTGGAGGAGAACACCGCAGCTCTCGACGTCGAACTGACGGCGGAGCACCTCGCCGCGCTCGAAGCCGCCGTGCCGGCTGCCGCGGTCGCCGGAGCCCGGTACGACGACGCGGGCATGGCCGGAACGCTTCTTTAGGATGGGGGAGTGACTCGTCTCGATCCAGCGATCGCCGCTCAGCTCAAACGAAACGACCAGGGTCTGGTCACCGCGGTGATTCAGCAGCACGACACCCGCGAGGTGCTGATGGTCGGCTGGATGGACGACGAGGCGCTGCACCGCACGCTCACCACCGGCCGCGCGACGTACTGGTCGCGCAGCCGGTCGGAGTACTGGGTGAAGGGCGAGACGTCGGGGCACCGGCAGTGGGTCAAATCGGTCGCGTTGGACTGCGACGGGGACACGCTGCTGGTCACCGTCGACCAGGAGGGCGCGGCCTGCCACACCGGCGACCGCACCTGTTTCGACGCGAAAGTGCTGCTAACCGCGCCACTCGACCAGTAGGACCGTCGCGTCGTCCTGCAGGTGGCCCTCCTGGTGGTCGAGGATCGACCGGATCAGGCGGCGCAACGTCTCGGTCGCGGGCTGGTGGTCGGCCTCCCGCCGGATCACGAAGTCGACGAGACGGTCCAGGCCGAACTCGTTGCCGTCGGAATCGCGCGCCTCGGTGACCCCGTCGGTGTAGAACAGCAGCCGGTCGCCGGGCTCGAGCTGGACGGTGCCCACCTCGGTCGGGCGACGCAGGCCGATTCCCATCGGCAGACCGGGCTTCAGCCAAAGCGTCTTGACCCACTTGCCGTCCCGGATCAGCACGGGCGGCGGATGACCGCGCAGCACCCACTGGAGTTTCCCGCTGCCCGCGTCGAAGTGCGCGAGGACGCCCGTGACCAGCTCCGGCGGGCCGAACCGGGCCGCGACCTGCTCGTCGATCGCATCGCCGAGCTCCCGCAGGCCGAGGCTCTGCCGACGTCCCTTCCGGTACGCCGCCGCTGCCAGGCCGACGACGACGGCCGAGTTCAGGTCGTGCCCTGCCGCGTCGAACAACGCCAGGTGGACGCCGTCGTCGATGACGCCGTAGTCGAACGTGTCGCCAGCGACCTTGTACGCCGGCTCCAGCGCCCCTGCCACCACGATGCGCTCGGTGGCGAACGTCAACGGGGGCAGCAGACCCCACTGCATCTCGGCGGAGAGCGTCATGTCGGAGTGCCGGGTGAGCTCCACCAACGTGTCGCTGTACGCGCGCTTGGTCACGACCAGCAACCCCACCAGCGACGCCAGACGACGGGCACGCTGGGCGATCGTCGGATCGACGTCGTGCCGGTCGTCCGCGTCGACGGTGATCCGGAACACGCCGAGTCGCTCGGAGCCCTCCAGCAGCGGCATCCACATGTGGGCGCGCCCGTCGTCGGTGGGCGTGAAGTGACATTCGCCGTAGCGGAAGATGCGCCCGAGCGCGGTGGTGTCGATCGGTACCCGCTCCGCCGACCGGATCGGGGCGCTGACGCGGCCACGCGGCACCCGGACGAGGTTCGCCTGCTGGAGATCGGCCAGGTAGAGCACCGGGTCGTGCAGCCCTACCGGAGCCGCATGGATGGCGACGAGGTCGATGAGATCTTCGGGATGGCACCGATGGGAGTCGAACAGCAGCCGGTCGAACATGGCTTCACCGAGGTCGCTCACTTCGCCTCCGTCCCGACGCGCTATCCACAGAGGGCTTTACCCGGCTGCTCGGAAATCTCCCGTCGGCCACAATGGGTTCGTGACTACTGGCACCGACGGTACGTTCAGCCCCGATCGCGACGAGTTCGCCCGCCTTGTCCGCGACCGGCGGGTCGTTCCGGTGACCCGCCGCCTGCTCGCCGACGGCGAGACCCCGGTCGGGCTCTACCGCAAGCTGGCCGGAGGACCGGGCACCTTCCTGCTCGAATCCGCCGAGCACGGCGGCGTCTGGTCGCGCTATTCCTTCGTCGGCGTGCGCAGTGTAGCGACGCTCACCAGCCGCGACGGTTCCGCCCACTGGCTCGGTGACCCGCCGCCCGGCCTGCCCGTCTCCGGCGATCCGCTGGCCGTGCTCGGTGAGGTCGTCACCGCGTTGGAGTCACCCGTGCTGCCCGGGTTGCCCACGCTCACCGGTGGGATGGTCGGCTATCTCGCGTACGACATCGTCCGCCGGATAGAAAAACTGCCCAGCAACGGAATCGACGATCTGGAGCTGCCCGAGCTGGGCATGATGCTGGCCACCGACCTGGCCGTGCTGGATCACACCGATGGGTCGCTGCTGCTGATCGCGAACGCGATAGTGCCTGCGGGCGCGTCTCCCGAGGCGGTGTCCGAGGCGTACTTCCGGGCGGTGGGCCGGTTGGAGTCGATGACCACCGCCTTGTCGCGGCCGACACCACCCGGCGTCTCGACGATGACGCGGCTCGGGCCGGGGTCGTTCCGCAGCCGCACGCCGGACGGTGAGTTCCCGAAGGCCGTGGAGGTCGCCAAGGAAGCGATCCGCGCCGGCGAGTGCTTCCAGATCGTGCCGAGTCAGCGGTTCGAGGTGAGCACCGAGGCCGATCCGCTCGACGTCTACCGCGTGCTGCGGACGACGAACCCCAGCCCGTACATGTACCTGCTGCGGTTCGACGGGTTCGACATCGTGGGGTCGTCGCCGGAAGCGCACGTCAAGGTGACCGACGGGCGGGCGTTGCTGCACCCGATCGCCGGGACGCGGTGGAGGGGCGCGACGCCGGAGGAGGACGCCCGGCTGGCCGCCGAGCTGATCGCCGACCCGAAGGAGCGCGCCGAGCACGTGATGCTCGTCGACCTCGGGCGCAACGATCTGGGGCGGGTGTGCCGGCCCGGCACCGTCGACGTCGTCGACTTCATGGAGATCGAGCGGTACTCGCACGTGATGCACATCGTGTCGACGGTGGTCGGCGAGATCACCTCGGGTCACTCCGCGTTCGACGTGCTGACCGCCACGTTCCCGGCGGGGACGCTGACCGGCGCGCCGAAGGTGCGGGCGATGGAGATCATCGACGCGTTGGAGCCGACGCGGCGCGGGCTCTACGGCGGCACCGTGGGGTATTTGGATTTCGCGGGGAACCTGGACATGGCGATCGCGATCCGTACCGCGCTGATGCGTGGCGGAACCGCGTACGTGCAGGCCGGGGGCGGTGTCGTCGCCGACTCCGACCCGCTGGCCGAGGAGCGTGAGTCCCAGAACAAGGCCGCGGCCGTGCTTTCGGCCATCGCGACCGCCGAAACCCTCCGGGCCGCGCGATGAGCTCGCGCGGGCTTGCCGTGTCGGTGGTGACCGCGGTGGTGGGGGGCGCGGTCGCCTACTTCGCGACCGGGCGGGTGTGGGAGTCCACGACCGTGGAGCGAGCCGCGCCGCTGTTGCCGGAGACCGTGCGGACGACCGGCAGCGACCTGGTGCCGTGGGCGTCGGCTGCGGCGCTGGTCGGGATCGCGGGAGGGTTGGCGTTGCTGGCCACGCGGGGGCGGGGTCGGTTCGCTGTCGCGTGCCTGGTGGCGTTGGCCGGGCTGGGAGCGGCTGCGGGCGGTGTCCGCGGGCTGGTCGGTGACACGACGTTCGGGTGGCCGTTGCTCAGCGTGGCGGGTGGGGCGTTGGTGCTCGGCGCCGGTGTCGTCGCGCTGGCGCGCGGGAAGCGGTGGGCGGCGATGGGTGCCCGTTACGACGCCCCGGCCGCCCGGGCGGAGGCCCACGCCGCGACCGGCCCCGATGCGCCCCCCACAGCCCTCTGGGACGCCATGGACCAGGGCGACGACCCCACCCGCTGAGTAACGCCCTACACCGTTCAGCCGACCACCTTCCACCCACTCAGCGCTACCTGTCCCCGCTCACTCATAGGTACGTTGGCCCGTATGAACGCATCAACCGCTACGCAGGCTTATGATCACGAAGTGGCCGATGAAGCGGGCAATTTCGTCGTCGAGGGTCTCGACCCGGAAGACCTCGCCGTTCTCGCCGCTCACGGCATCGACGCCGCCGCTCTCGTGCAAGCCCACCTGCACGAACGCGCCGAACAAATTCGCGCCGAAGAGCGCCATGCCTATCGAAAGCGTCTGATTCGCGAAGTCGGTTCGTCGGATCGATTCGGTAGGGCGACCACCGAGGAGATCGTCGACGGCATCCACGCCGATCGGCGAGAGGCGGGGTGGGAGTGAACACCGCCCCGACCGATCCGATCGTCGTCGACTCCTCCGTGGTCATCCGCTGGCTGCTAGTCGATGGCGGGGATGCCGGCGAGCGTCGCCGCGCGACCGCGTTGTTGGAGCGGTCGCACGGCCGCCTGGTCGCCCCGGCGTTATTCGTCAGCGAAGTACTCGGCCGGATCTCGGGTCGCACAAAGGCAAGGGGTGCCGACCGACTCGCCCCGGAGCTCGCAATCGAAGCGGCATCCACTGTCTGGGATCTCGACGTCTCCTTGTTCACCCCGGATCCGCGTCGCGACACCGCCCAGTTGCTGAGCCTGGGCAAGAACCTGTCTATCTCGGACGCGCTCTACGTCCAGTTGGCCGATCGCCTGGAGACGGTCCTGTATACGTTCGATCGGCGGTTGATCGACGGGGCGGGGAAACTCGGGCTCGGCGAGCTCGCAACGCAGCCGTGAGGTGGTGACGGGTTGGAGAATTGGGGGGTTTGTACGGCGGTGAGCCGTGTAGAGGGCACCCGGAGTCACCCCGGATCCATACGGTCTGGCACTCTCGTTACGATTCCGCCATGGCACCACGGGATGGAGCCGCATGACGAGCGCGCTGGACGAGATTCTGGTCGGCGTCCGAGCCGACCTTGCTGACCGCGAGAGCCGCGTACCGTTCGAACGGGTCAAGGAACTCGCTGCGGCCGCGAAGCCGGCACGCGATGCTTGGGCTGCGCTGCGCGCGCCCGGCGTCGGCGTGATCGCAGAGGTGAAGCGTGCGTCGCCCTCGCGCGGCGCGATCGCCGACATACCTGACCCGGCTGCACTGGCCGGCGACTACGAGGCCGGGGGCGCCCGCTGCATCAGCGTCCTCACCGAGCGGCACCGCTTCGGCGGTTCCCTGGAGGACCTGGACGCGGTCCGGGCAAAAGTAGACGTTCCGGTGCTGCGCAAAGACTTCATCGTCTCGACGTACCAGGTCCACGAGGCCCGCGCCCACGGCGCCGACCTCGTGCTGCTGATCGTCGCGGCCCTCGAGCAGAACGTCCTCACGGGTCTGCTGGAGCGCGTCGAGTCCCTCGGCATGACCGCGCTCGTCGAGGTCCACACCGAGGAAGAGGCCAGTCGCGCACTCGAAGCGGGGGCGCGCGTGATCGGCGTCAACGCGCGTGACCTCAAGACGCTCGAGGTCGACCGGTCGGTGTTCGAGCGCATCGCGCCGGGCCTGCCGTCGCAGACGGTGAAGATCGCCGAGTCCGGCGTCCGTGGCCCGCACGACCTGATCTCGTACGCCGCCGCCGGTGCCGACGCGGTGCTGGTCGGCGAGGGCCTGGTCACCGACCGCAGCCCCCGCCAGGCGGTGGCCGACCTGGTGACCGCGGGAAGCCACCCGGCAACCCCGCGAAGCCCCCGGTAACCATGGCAACGACGTACCGCACCGGGGACGACAGGGCTCGTCCCGACGGGAGACGATGGCGCAACGGCGGAGTTCGCTCAGCCCACGCCGTTCTCCCGTAAGGAACCTCATGACCGTAATGCCCGACAAAACTGGACACTTTGGTCGTTTCGGTGGTCGTTTCGTCCCGGAAGCCCTGATCGCGGCTCTCGACGAACTCGACGCCGAGTACACCAAGGCGCAGGCCGACCCGGAGTTCCGCGCCGAACTCAAGGCGTTGCTCGACGACTACGCCGGCCGCCCCAGCCGTCTCTACGACGCCCAGCGGTTCAGCGAAAAAGCCGGCGCGCGCATCCTGCTCAAGCGCGAGGACCTGAACCACACCGGCGCGCACAAGGTGAACAACGTTCTCGGTCAGGCGCTGCTCACCCGCCGCATGGGCAAGAAGCGCATCATCGCCGAGACCGGCGCGGGCCAGCACGGCGTCGCGTCGGCCACCGCGGCCGCACTGTTCGGCCTCGAGTGCACCGTCTACATGGGCGAGGTCGACACCGAGCGCCAGGCGCTCAACGTCGCCCGGATGGAGTTGCTCGGCTCCACTGTCGTACCGGTCAAGTCCGGTAGCCGCACGCTCAAGGACGCGATGAACGAGGCGTTCCGCGACTGGGTCACGAACGTCGACACCACCCACTACCTGATCGGTTCGGTCGGCGGCCCGCACCCGTTCCCGCTGATCGTCCGCGACTTCCAGAAGATCATCGGCGAGGAGGCCCGCGAACAGACGCTGGCCCTCACGGGCCAACTGCCCACCGCCGTCTGCGCGTGCGTCGGCGGCGGCTCGAACGCCATCGGCATCTTCCATGCATTTCTGGACGACGCCCAGGTGCAGCTGTTCGGCTTCGAGGCCGGGGGCGACGGCATCGACACCGGTCTGCACGCCGCCGCGATCACCGGCGGCTCGCCGGGCGTCCTGCACGGGGCACGGTCGTTCGTGCTGCAGAACGAGGACGGCCAGACGATCGAGTCGCACTCGATCTCCGCGGGTCTGGACTACCCGGGTGTCGGGCCGGAGCACGCGCACCTGCACGACATCGGCCGGGTGAACTACCAGCCGGCCACCGACGCCGAGGCGATGGAGGCGTTCCGCCTGCTCTGCCGCACCGAGGGCATCATCCCGGCAATCGAGAGCGCCCACGCGCTGGCCGGGGCGCTGCGCGTCGCGAAGGAACTCGGCCCCGACGTCACGATCCTGGTGAATCTGTCCGGGCGCGGCGACAAGGACGTGGCGACCGCTGGCCGCTGGTTCGGCCTGCTCGACGAGCGCGACCTGGAAGCGAGCGAAGGCCGATGAGCCGCGTGCGCGAAGAGCAGGGTGCACGGATGAGCGTCTCCACGGTCTTTTCGAAGGCCAAGGCTGACAACCGCGGTGTGCTGGTCGGCTACCTGCCGGTCGGGTTCCCCGACGTCGCCGGTTCGCTGGACGCGATGAAAGCAATGGTCGACGCCGGGGTGGACGTCGTCGAGGTCGGCGTGCCGTACTCCGACCCGGTGATGGACGGGCCGACGATCCAGGCCGCGGCCGAGCAGGCCCTTCGGAACGGCGTCCGGGTGAAGGACGTGTTCAAGGCCGTCGAGGCGGTCGCGTCCGCCGGAGCGCCGGCGCTCGTCATGACGTACTGGAACCCCGTGGAGAAGTACGGCGTCGAGCGGTTCGCCGCTGATCTGGCGTCGGCCGGGGGAGCGGGGCTGATCACCCCCGACCTCATTCCCGACGAGGCCGAGCCGTGGTTGGCGGCGTCCGACGCGCACGGGCTCGACCGCGTGTTCCTGGTGGCACCGTCGTCGACCACGGCGCGGATCGCGTCGACGGTCGCTGTATGCCGAGGGTTCGTGTACGCCACCGCGGTGATGGGTGTGACCGGCGCTCGCGAGTCGACCAGTGAGGCCGCGGGGCCGCTCGTCGAGCGGGTCCGGCAGGCCACTGACCTGCCGGTGGGTATCGGGCTCGGGGTTTCCAACGGAGCCCAGGCGGCCGAGGTCGCCGGCTACGCCGACGGTGTGATCGTGGGTTCGGCCCTGGTGCGTTGCCTACTCGACGCAGAAGATCGCGCCGCGGGCCTCCGTGCGATCGCGGACCTCTCCGCCGACCTGGCCGCCGGGGTCCGTCGCCGCTGACGCCCCTCCGGGGCGTGCACATTTTGGGGGGCTATGGCCCACCAAAATGTGCACTCCTCGGAGGCCACGATTGAAGTTCGTGTCCACGGGGGACTGGCTCTCCGTGACCGCGAACGTTGAGACCGCAGCGCCCAAGGCCATTGATCGCCTTCGCACGAAGATCGCGCGCAAGCCCCGACGGACGGCACCTCCCGAGCCGAGGAAAACCCGGTCGGAGTCGGTCTCGGTCGAGAAGGGCAAGTACCGGCGGCCGTGGCTGCGGATCGGGCCCCTGCTGCTCCTGGTGATCTACCTCGCGATCACGGCCGCGATCACCCTCGGCCCCGGCGATCCCGAAGCCGCCGCCGGTGCGGGCGCCGCCGACAACTACACGCCGTTCGCGGAGATCAACCGCTCGCTCGCGGACGGTTCGCTGCGGTCCCTCGCGCAGGTCGTCGGCAATGCATTGCTGTTCGTGCCTTTCGGCATCCTCGTGCCGCTCTCGTTCCCCCGACTGAGCATCGTCACCGCTGTCCTCGCGGCTGCCGCAGCGTCCGCCGTGGTCGAGTTGGTCCAGCTCACGCACATCGCGGGCCGGATGTTCGACATCGACGACGTCATCCTCAACGTCGCCGGTGCCCTGTTCGGCGGCCTGCTCGTCGGGATGGCGCGAGGTGTTGCCGCCCTGATACGTCTGGTGCGGCGCTGACCGTCTAGCGTGGGGGCCGTGACCCTCGCCTCGATTCCGAGTCCGACGACCAGCGTGTGGCACCTCGGGCCGATCCCGCTCCGGGCGTATGCGCTGTGCATCCTCGCCGGGGTGTTGGTCGCGGTGTGGTTGTCCGACCGTCGGCTGCGTGCCCGCGGGGGGCCGCCCGGGATGATCGTCGACATCGCGGTCTGGGCGGTGCCGTTCGGCATCATCGGCGCGCGGATCTACCACGTCATCACGTCGCCCGATCACTACTTCGGCGCGAACGGCCAGCCGCTGGACGCGTTCAAGATCTGGGAGGGCGGCCTCGGCGTCTGGGGCTCGATCGCGGGCGGGGCCGTGGGGGCGTGGATCGCCTGCCGCAGGTCAGGGCTCCCGCTGATGGTTCTCGGTGACATCGTCGCTCCCGGCATCATCCTGGCGCAGGCCATCGGACGCTGGGGGAACTGGTTCAACAACGAGCTCTACGGCAGTGAGACCTCGCTGCCGTGGGGCCTGGTCGTGCACCGGATGGGTTCCGACGGCAGGGCCGTCGAGGAGATCCCGGGCACCTACCACCCGACGTTCCTCTACGAGTCGCTCTGGTGCCTCGCGATCGCGGGGCTGTTGCTCTTCGCCGAGCGTCGGTGGCGCCTCGGGGGCGGCCGGGTCTTCGCGTTGTACGTCATGGGTTACACGGTCGGGCGGGCCTGGATCGAGCACCTGCGCATCGACGAGGCCCACCACTTCCTCGGGCTGCGGCTCAACGAGTGGACCGCTCTGGTCTGCTTCATCGGCGGCCTGATCTGGTTCCTCACCCATCGCGGGATCGCCCCGGCCCGTCTGGAGTACACCGACGACGGCCGCATCCTCCTGCTCGACCCCGACGCCCCCGCCGTCGAGGCCACCGAAGCAACCGACGGCGCCGCCGCTGAGAGCGACGCGGGCGAGAGCGCCCCCCACCCGGCCTCGACGGACGGCGCCGATGCCACGGCGCCCGCGCGCTCGGCGTCGGCCGGAAAGACCGAAACCGACGCGAAACCCGAGCGGGACTGACCTCTCTCACACCGTCGGAGCGGTGTCAACGCGACGCGAGTCGGGCATAGTAGAAGGATCGCGCGTTCGGGCAGGCCCACCAGCGTCGTCGCCGGGCACCTTACGGCGCTGACCACGCCCGGAAGCGCGAACAACTGGAGTGAGCGTTACCGCACGGTGTCTGCGCCACGCCGGTGACGTTGCTCACTTCAGCTCTTGTTACCGGCGGGTCGCCACATGTGTAACCTCTAGGAAACCTGGGCCGACGTCGTCCCGCATCGACCTCGCCCGTCGATCACGCACCCAGCGGATCTCAGCGGGCTGACGACGGAAGGAGCCCGCGCGTGACCTTTTCTGCGCTCCCCCCGGCTCAGGGACTCTATGATCCCGCGAACGAACACGACGCCTGTGGTGTCGCGTTCGTTGTCGATGCCCAGGGCCGACGGTCTCATCGCATCGTCGAGCAGGGAATCACCGCGCTGGCGAACCTCGATCACCGAGGCGCCGCGGGTGCCGAGGCCAACTCCGGAGACGGTGCCGGCCTTCTGCTGCAGATTCCGGATGCCTTCCTGCGCGAAGTCGTGGACTTTCCGCTTCCCGCCACCGGCGCGTACGTCGTCGGTAATGCCTTTCTTCCTGCCGACGCCGACGAGCGCGCCCGCGCGGTCGAGCTGATCGAGCGCATCGCGGTCGACGAGGGTGTCACGCCACTCGGTTGGCGCACCGTTCCGACCGACAACGACGGAGCCGACATCGGGCCGCAGGCCCGCGCGGTCGAGCCTCACGTCGCCCAGTTCTTCTTCACCGACAGCGTGGTCGGCGAAGAAGCTCGAACCGATCTGAAGCTCGACCGGGTCGCGTTCGTCATCCGCAAGCGGGTGGAGCACGAGTCCCGCGCCGCCGGCATCGAGGTGTACTTCCCCTCGCTGTCCTCGCGGACCCTGGTCTACAAGGGCATGCTGACGACCAGCCAGCTGCCGCTCTTCTTCCCCGACCTGCTGGACCCGCGGGTGGAGAGCGCGATCGCGCTGGTTCACTCCCGCTTCTCCACGAACACGTTCCCCTCCTGGCCCTTGGCCCACCCGTACCGCTTCATTGCCCACAACGGTGAGATCAACACCGTACGAGGCAACCGCAATTGGATGCGTGCCCGCGAAGCGCTGCTGCGCTCGCCCGGCACCACCGAGGCCTTCGGCGGCGACATCGAGCGGATCTTCCCGATCTGCACGCCGGGCGCGAGTGACTCCGCCACGTTCGACGAGGTGCTCGAGCTGCTCCACCTCGGTGGGCGGTCGCTGCCGCACGCGGTGCTGATGATGATCCCGGAGGCCTGGGAGAACAACACCGCGATGGACCCGAAGCGGCGGGCGTTCTACCAGTTCCACTCCACGATGATGGAGGCCTGGGACGGCCCGGCCGCTGTCTGTTTCACCGACGGTTCGCTGATCGGCGCCGTACTCGACCGCAACGGCCTGCGTCCCGCCCGCTGGTGGAAGACCAAGGACGACCTCGTCGTCCTCGCCAGCGAGGCCGGCGTCCTGGACATCGACCCCGCGGACGTCGTCGCGAAGGGCCGTCTCCAGCCCGGCCGCATGTTCCTCGTCGACACCGAGGCCGGCCGCATCGTTGCCGACGACGAGATCAAGGCCGAACTCGCTGGCGCCGAGCCGTACACCGAGTGGCTGCACGCCGGCTTGATGAACCTGTCCGACCTCCCAGACCGTGAGCACGTCACCTACGGCCACGAGTCCGTTCAGCGCCGTCAGCAGACCTTCGGCTACACCGAGGAGGACCTGAGGGTTCTCATCACGCCGCTCGCGCGCACCGGTGGCGAAGGCCTCGGCTCGATGGGCACCGACACCCCGATCGCGGTGCTGAGCAACCGCTCGCGGCTGGTGTTCGACTACTTCAGCCAGCTGTTCGCGCAGGTCACGAACCCGCCGCTGGACGCGATCCGGGAAGAGATCGTCACCGCTGTCAGCAACGCGATCGGTCCGGAGCAGAACATGCTCGAGCCGGGTCCGGCGTCGTGTCGTCTGATCACGCTGCCGTTCCCGGTCATCGACAACGACGAGCTCGCGAAGATCGTCCACATCAACGAGGACGGCGACAAGGCCGGCTTCCAGGCCGTCACCGTCTCGGGTCTGTACCGGGTCGCCGACGGCGCCGAAGGCATGAAGGCCCGCCTCGACCAGATCTGCCAGCACGTGTCCGAGGCGATCGAGGACGGCGCGCGCCTGATCGTGCTGTCCGACCGCGATTCCACCCGCGACCTGGCGCCGATCCCGTCGCTGCTGCTCACGTCCGCCGTGCATCACCACCTGGTGCGGGAGCGGACGCGGACGCAGGTCGGCCTGATCGCGGAGTCCGGTGACGCCCGCGAGGTGCACCACGTCGCGCTGCTGCTCGGCTTCGGCGCGTCCGCGGTCAACCCGTACCTGGCGTTCGAGTCGATCGAGGACATGGTCCTCACCGGCGAGCTGGCCGGAGTCGACCCGCACAAGGCGATCCGCAACTACGTCAAGGGCCTGGGCAAGGGCCTTCTCAAGGTCATGTCGAAGATGGGCGTCTCCACCGTGGCGTCCTACGCCGGTGCGCAGATCTTCGAGGCGATCGGTCTCTCCCAGGAACTCGTCGACAAGTACTTCACCGGGACGACGTCGACGCTGGGTGGTATCGGTCTGGCGACGATCGCCGCCGAGGTCGAGTCGCGGCACAGCCGGGCCTGGCCCGCGAACTCCACGGAGCTCGCGTACCGCCGGCTCGAGGTCGGCGGCGAGTACCAGTGGCGTCGCGAGGGCGAGGTGCACCTCTTCAACCCGGAGACGGTGTTCCTGTTGCAGCACGCCACGCGCAGCCGGCAGTTCGAGGTCTTCAAGAAGTACACGGAGACCGTCGACCAGCTGGCGGCGAAGTCCGGCACGCTGCGCGGACTGTTCAAGCTCAAGACCGGCGAGCGGCCCCCGGTTCCGATCGAGGAAGTCGAACCGGTCGAGTCCATCGTGAAGCGGTTCAGCACCGGCGCGATGAGCTACGGCTCGATCTCGATGGAGGCGCACCAGACCCTCGCGATCGCGATGAACCAGCTCGGTGGCAAGTCGAACACCGGCGAGGGCGGCGAGGACCCGGAGCGTCTCTACGACCCGTCGCGTCGCAGTGCGATCAAGCAGGTCGCCAGCGGTCGGTTCGGCGTCACCAGCGAGTACCTGGTCAACGCCGACGACATCCAGATCAAGATGGCGCAGGGCGCGAAGCCCGGTGAGGGTGGTCAGCTGCCCGGCCACAAGGTCTACCCGTGGATCGCCAGGACCCGGCACTCAACGCCGGGCGTCGGGCTGATCTCGCCGCCGCCGCACCACGACATCTACTCGATCGAGGATCTCGCGCAGCTCATCCACGACCTGAAGAACGCGAACGACGCGGCGCGGGTTCACGTCAAGCTCGTCGCCGAGATCGGTGTGGGTACGGTCGCCGCCGGTGTCTCCAAGGCGCACGCGGACGTCGTCCTCATCTCCGGACACGACGGCGGAACGGGTGCCGCCCCGCTGACCTCGCTGAAGCACGCGGGTGCGCCGTGGGAGCTCGGCCTGGCCGAGACGCAGCAGACGCTGCTGCTCAACAACCTGCGCGACCGCATCGTCGTGCAGGTCGACGGCCAGCTCAAGACCGGTCGTGACGTGGTCATCGGCGCGCTGCTCGGCGCCGAGGAGTTCGGGTTCGCGACCGCTCCGCTGGTGGTCAGCGGCTGCATCATGATGCGGGTCTGCCACCTCGACACCTGCCCGGTGGGCGTGGCGACGCAGAACCCGGTGCTGCGCGAGAAGTTCAGCGGCAAGCCGGAGTTCGTCGTCACGTTCTTCGAGTACATCGCCGAAGAGGTCCGCCAGTACCTGGCCGAGCTGGGCTTCCGCTCGATCGACGAGGCGGTCGGCCACGCCGAGCTGCTGGACGTCGCCGGGGCCATCGAGCACTGGAAGGCCGACGGGCTCGACCTGTCGCCGATCTTCGAGGTGCCGTCGATTCCCGAGGGTGCCTCGCGCAAACAGGTGATCCAGCAGGACCACGGGCTCGACCGGGCGCTGGACAACACGTTGATCCAGCTCTGCGAGGGCGCACTGCTCGACGGCTCGCCGGTGAAGTTCGAGATCCCGGTGCGCAACGTCAACCGGACGGTCGGCACGATGCTCGGCTCGATGGTGACCCGTCGTTACGGCGGCGAGGGCCTGCCGGACGGCACGATCGACCTGACGTTCACCGGCTCGGCCGGGCAGTCGTTCGGTGCCTTCGTGCCGAAGGGCATCACGCTGCGGCTCTTCGGCGACGCGAACGACTACGTCGGCAAGGGTCTGTCCGGTGGCCGGATCATCGTGCGCCCGGCGCGCGAGGCGACGTTCCTGCCGCAGGAGAACGTCATCGCCGGCAACACGATCCTCTACGGCGCCACGCAGGGCGAGCTGTACCTCCGCGGCCGGGTGGGCGAGCGGTTCTGCGTCCGGAACTCCGGCGCGATCGCCGTCGTCGAGGGCGTCGGCGACCACGGGTGCGAGTACATGACTGGTGGTCAGGTCGTCGTGCTCGGCCCGACCGGCCGTAACTTCGCCGCCGGCATGTCCGGTGGCACCGCGTACGTGCTCGACCTCGACCCGGTGCTCGTCAACACCGAGATGGTCGATCTGGAAGAGCTCTCGACCGACGACGCCGCGACGCTGCGCGCGCTGATCGGACGACACCTGGACGAGACGGGGTCGACGGTGGCCGAGGGGCTGCTGTCCGACTGGAACCGGCACGTCCGGTCGTTCACGAAGATCATGCCCCGCGACTACAAGCGGGTTCTCGAAGCGACTCGTCAGGCGCAGGCCGCTGGCCGTCCGGTGGACGAGGCGATCATGGAGGCGGCACGTGGCTGATCCCCAGGGTTTCATGAAGAGCGGACGGGAGTTGCCCGTCCGGCGTCCGGTCGACATCCGGATCACCGACTGGCGCGAGGTCTACGAGGAGTTCCCCGAGAAGAACCTGCGCACGCAGGCCTCCCGGTGCATGGACTGCGGCATCCCGTTCTGTCACAACGGCTGCCCCCTCGGAAACCTCATCCCGGAGTGGAACGACCTGGCCCGCACCGGGCAGTGGTCGCTCGCGATCGATCGCCTGCACGCGACGAACAACTTCCCGGAATTCACCGGGAAGCTCTGCCCGGCGCCGTGCGAGGCCGCCTGCGTCCTCGGCATCGCCGACGACCCGGTGACGATCAAGCAGATCGAGGTCGAGACGATCCTTCGCGCCTTCGACGAGGGCCTGGTCAAGCCGCAGCTGCCGGAGAACCTGTCCGGCAAGAAGGTCGCGGTGATCGGCTCCGGTCCCGCCGGGCTCGCGGCGGCTCAGCAGCTCACGCGGGCCGGACACGAGGTGACCGTGTACGAGCGGGCCGACAAGATCGGTGGCCTGCTGCGGTACGGGATCCCCGAGTTCAAGATGGAGAAGTCGAACATCGATCGTCGCCTTGCGCAGATGGAAGCGGAAGGAACGAAGTTCGTCACCGGGGTCTCCGTCGGCACCGACCTGCGCGTCGAAGACCTCGACGCCGACGCGATCGTGCTGGCCACCGGCTCCACCGTGCCGCGCAACCTGCCGGCGCCCGGCCGGGAGCTGAACGGCATTTACGCCGCGATGGAGTACCTGGTCCCGGCGAACAAGGCCGCGCTCGGCGTCGAAAACCCCGAGGGACACATCGACGTGCGCGGCAAGCACGTCGTCATCATCGGCGGCGGCGACACCGGCGCGGACTGCCTGGGCACCGCCCACCGGCAGGGCGCGAAGAGCGTCACGCAGCTCGAGATCATGCCGCAGCCGCCGGAGGCGCGGGCCGGTCACATGCCGTGGCCGACCTACCCGATGCTCTACCGCGTCACGAGTGCCCACGAGGAAGGTGGCGACCGGGTCTACGCGGTCAACACCGAGAAGTTCGTCGGGGACGAGAACGGCAACGTGCGGGCGATCGTGCTCCACGAGGTCGTGTCCGAGGGTGGGAAGTTCGTGCCGGTCGAGGGCACTTCGCGGGAGATCCCCGCGGAGGCGATCTTCCTCGCGATGGGCTTCGTCGGGGTCGAGAAGGGGCCGCTCTACGACGAGCTCGGCGTCGAGATCGACGAGCGTGGCCGGGTCGTCCGGGACGCGAACTGGAAGTCGACAGCCGACAACGTGTTCGTCACCGGTGACGCCGGTCGTGGCCAGTCGCTGATCGTCTGGGCGATCGCCGAGGGCCGCGCGGCCGCCGCCGCCGTCGACAAGCACCTCGCCGGGTCGACGTTCCTCCCGTCGCCGATCCTCCCGACGACGATGGCGCTCACTGCGCGCTAGCTCTGAAGGGTGACGCCGCACCGGCGCTCACACCGTAATCTCGGGCTCATGAAAGCGGTCGCGTCCTACCTACTCGGTGTGTGGGACGCGGCCGTTCGGGCGCCGATCAAGCCCGTGCAGGGGCGCCCCTGGTTGCCCCGGCGCGGGTGGCGGCGGTGGGCGCTCGGCGCGTTCTCCGTGCTGCTCGGGGGCGCGCTCACCGGCGGCACGATCGCCGAACTGGTGCTGGCGCTCCGCGTCCCGAGCGTGTTGGCCGCGTTCCTCGGCCTAGGTCTGGCGTTGCCGTTCGTCGTCGCGCCGGCGCGGCCGCTGCTGGCCTGGCGGATCATGATCGTCTGCTTTCTGTACACACCCCTCGCGGTCACGTTCGGTCCGCGTGAAGGGGTGGTGTGGCCGTGGCCGGTCACCGCGTGCGTGGCGATGCTGTTCACGCTCATGCTGATCGGGGCGTCCCACCCGCGCCCCATCTGGTTCGGCGTCGGTCTGCTGAGCAGTGTCGCGGTGTTCGTGTTCGGGGTGACCGCCGGGATGCCGTTCTGGATCGGCGACATCCTCATGGCGTCCGCGTTCGCCGGGCTGCTGTTCGGGGATGCGATCGGTGGCCGCCGCAGCATTCAGGCCCGGCTCGACGAGCAACGTGCGCTCCGGAAGCGTGATCTGGCCCGCCAGGCCGTGCTCGAGGAGCGGGGCCGCATCGCGCGTGAGCTGCACGACGTGGTCGCGCACCACATGACGATGATCGCGATCCAGTCCGAGGCGGCGCCGCTGAAGGTGCCGGACCTGCCGCCCGCGGCGGTGGAGATCTTCGCGCAGCTCAACAAGGCCGCGCGGGAGGCGCTGAGCGAGACGCGCACTGTCGTCGGGCTGCTCCGTTCCGAGGAGGAGGCCGCTGAGCGGTCTCCGGCTCCCGGCCTGGAGCTCCTCGACGACCTGGTGACCCACGCCCGCGCGGGCGGCCTCACGGTGACACCCGCCGTCGTCGGCGTCCCGCGTCCGCTGTCCGCCGCCGTCGACGTCTCCGCCTACCGCATCCTGCAGGAAGCCCTCAGCAACGCCACGCGCTACGCGCCCGGCAGCCAGGTGCGGGTCGAGGTCCGCTACGGTCCCGAGGCCCTGCACCTGACCGTCACCAACACCGCGATCGACGCCATTCACCGCACCCCCGTGGGCGCAGCCACCGGCCCGCCACCACCCGACGCTTTCCGCGCCGCGGAAGCGCGCGGAGGTGGTGCGGGTGCCGCGGGTTCGCGGGGCGCGGGGGAGCGCGCTAGCGCGGCGGCGGAGGCTGCGGAGCGGGCTTCGATGGGTGGGGGACACGGGTTGGTGGGGATCCGGGAGCGGGCCGCGATGCTCGGGGGAGAGATGTCTGCCGGGCCGCGCCCCGGCGGGGGATGGGAAGTCACAGCGGTGCTCCCGACGAACGATGTGGCGTAAGGCCCACCAGGGCGGCCCCTACGCCACATCGTTCGCGGATCAGGCGGACTTGCGAGGGCGCTTCTTGGACGCCTTCTTCTGCTTCTCGGCGGCGACTTCGAGCGCGTCGCAGAACGCGTTCACCGAGTCGCGCAGAAGACGCGCCTTGCGAAGCGCGTTCTTACGGTCGCCGGCCGAAGCGTTCGAGTACACGTCGAAATCGAGCGTCGCCGAACGACGACAGTCCGCGAGCTGGAACTGGGCGATCAGGTCGAGCCCGCCATCGTCCGGGCGCAGCTCGATCTCCGACAACACGAACGCGGAACTGTGGAATCCGGGCCGGTTCAGCCAGAACCGCCGGTAGAAAACGCGTGACACGGGGTGCTCCCAGAGCGACGAGATGGGCCGGGATTCGCCGGTCCGGCTAGCGAATCCCGCAGGGCAACAGCCCTTGCCGCAGCTCTTCTCTGCTCATCACGTCCTCGACTCTACGACCCGGAACCAACCGAATAAGGTGCTCGCATGACGATCCGGGTGGTGGTCGCCGACGACCAGGTGATGATTCGGGACGGTCTCGCGACCCTGTTGACCGCCGCCGGCGACGTCGAGGTGGTGGGTCAGGCCGGCAACGGCCGGGAGGCCGTCGAGCTGGCCCGCGAACTCACGCCCGACGTCATCGTGATGGACGTCCGGATGCCGGTGCTCGACGGCATCGCCGCGACCGCCGAGATCCTCGGTGACACCCCGGAGGACGACGCACCGAAGATCCTCGTGCTCACGACGTTCGACCTCGACGAGTACGTGTACGACGCGCTGTCCGCCGGAGCGAGCGGCTTCCTGCTCAAGGACGCCCCGGGCGCGGACCTGCTCAACGCGGTCCGCGTCGTGGCGCGTGGCGATGCGCTGCTCGCCCCGTCGGTGACGCGTCGGCTCATCGGCGACTTCGCACGCCGCCGGAAGCGCGATCTGCCTGGTGGTGCTGTCACCGAGCTGACGCCACGCGAGCGCGAGGTGCTCGGGCTGATCGCGCGGGGGCTCTCCAACGCGGAGATCGCGGGGGAGTTGTTCCTCGCCGAGCAGACGATCAAGACGCACGTCGGGCACATTCTGACAAAACTCAACCTGCGTGACCGCACCCAGGCGGTCGTCTTCGCGTACCAGCGGGGGCTCGTCGGGTAGGGGGTACTAAGGGTCGACGTCTCGACCGATACCTGAGAGGGAGGCAGGCTGGACTCCGCAGCGTGACGATTCACGGCGCCAGAATTTCTAGCGTCTGGAGGCATGAAGGCCAGCCTCACCCTCCTCCTCAGTGGATTGATCCTCATCGGCTCGATCGCCGCCACCGGATGGTGGGCGACCGGCAACCCCTCCTCGCGTCCGCAGGCGCCGCTCGGTGCCGAGGCCTGGGCCAGCGTCGTCGCCACGATCGCGCCGGACCTGCGCCGCGCAGACGTGCCCGCGCTGACCGCGGCACCCTCCGAAGTGGCCGCTTTCGTCGAGCGTCTCACCCCGCGTCAGCGGGATGATCTGGTGCGGCTCGCGCCCACCACTATCGGCAACCTCGACGGCATCCCACTCACCATGCGTTACGCCGCCAACGAATCCGTCCTGGCCGAGACCACCACCCCCACCGTCGAACAAGCGCTGGCCGTAGACGCCCCCACCAATACCGCGGCGCTCGCGCCGGTGCGGTGGGTCGTGGCGCCGAGTGCCACTCCCACCGACCACGGTGGGCGGCCTCGGGGCATCGAGATGGAGCGAACGGCGGGGACGGGGCAGGTGCGGCCCGGGCGCACGTTGGCTTACGACCCGCGCGGCGACGGCCGCGTGGTGCAGGTGATCGGTGACCTGGAGCGGGCGAAGCACATCGCGGTGCTGGTACCCGGCAGCAGCTGGCGGCTCGACAACGTGCTGCGCTGGCCGTCCGGGCACCGGGTGTCGCCGCTGGCCAACGCGCTGGTCCTGCAGAGCGCGCTGGGCGACGACGCGGCGATCGTCGTCTGGCTCGGCTACGACGCTCCGGAGCGCGTGGACCTGGCCGCGGTCGGGTCGGCGCGCGCGATCGCCGGCGAGGGCGCCCTGCGCCGGTTCCTGAACAGCCTGCCGGACGCGCACGTCAGCCTGCTCTGCCACAGCTACGGCTCGGTGGTGTGCGGCCGCGCGCTCCCCGGCTCCCCGGTGGACGAGGTCGTCGCGATCGGCTCGCCGGGCATGGACGTCGGCAAGGCCTCCGACCTGCGCACCACCGCCCGCGTCTGGGCGGCCCGCACCGCCGACGACCCGATCCGCATCACCCCGGCGGTCCGCGTGCTCGGCCTGGGCCACGGAACCTCGCCGGTCAACCCGAAGTTCGGCGCCCGGGTGTTCCGCACCGGCACCGCCACCGGCCACGACCAGTACTACGCCGAAGGCACCGAGTCGCTGGCGAACATCGCCCGGATCGTGCTCGGACACGCAGGAGAGGTGACCCTCCGATGACGCTTGCCACTCGAATCGAAGCCGCTACCCCCGCCAACCGGGACCGGGCGCTCGACGGGCTGCGTGCGCTGGCCGTCATCGGCGTGGTGGTCGGGCACTTCCTGGTGATGGCACTGGTGCCGGACGCGAACGGCGCGCTGCGGGTGCGCAGCCCGCTCACCGCGCTGCCGGACTTCGCGCCCCTGAGCTGGGTGCTCCAGATGCTCGCGCTGTTCTTCCTGGTCGGTGGATACTCCGCGGCGCGGAGCCTCGGGGACCGCGAGTACGGCCCGTGGATCCGGCGCCGATCGATCCGGCTGACCCGCCCGGTGATCGCCGTGACCGCAGTGCTGGCGTGCGCGTTCCCGCTGCTCGCGCTGGCCGGTGTCCCGGCGGGGACGCTGCGCACCACGACCGCTCTGGTGATCCAGCCGCTGTGGTTCATCGCGGTGTACGGGGTGGTCACGGCGCTGACGCCGGTACTGGTGGGTATGGTGCGCCGGCTCGGGGCGTGGGCCGCGCTGC
The DNA here is from genome assembly GCF_043197895.1 of Cryptosporangium sp. NPDC048952. Classification (NCBI taxonomy): domain Bacteria; kingdom Bacillati; phylum Actinomycetota; class Actinomycetes; order Cryptosporangiales; family Cryptosporangiaceae; genus Cryptosporangium; species Cryptosporangium sp. NPDC048952. Next base: position 440,885 of record NZ_JBICTY010000003.1, read on the forward strand.
CGCTGGTGGTGACCGTCGCGGCCGTCGACGCGCTGCGCTACGGGGTCGAGAACGTGCCCGGGTGGGTCGGGTTGATCAACGTTCTGCCGGGCTGGGCGTTCGCGTACGTACTGGGTGTGGCGTGGGCGCAGGGGCGGTTGTCGCGGCGGGCGGCTCTGGTGCTCGCGGGCATCGGGGCGGCGCTGCTGGTGTCACTCGTGCTGTGGTTCGGCTACCCCGCGAGCGTGGTCGGCGTTCCCGGCGCGGGTCGGGTGAACTCGCACCCGCCGTCGTTGCTGGTCGTGGCGCTGGCGATGGCGCAATGCGGGCTCGCGGTGGTGCTCCGCGACCGGCTGGCGTCGTTCCTGCGGGAGCCGCGGCGGTGGGCGGCGGTGGCGATGCTGAACCTGGTCGCGCTCACCGTGTTCTGTTGGCACCAGATCGCGCTGGTGCTGTTGACGCTCGTCACTTTCGACCTGCCGGGTCTGCACCAGCTGCCGGACGGGCTCGGCTGGGCCGGCTGGCGACTGCTGTGGCTCCCGGTTCACTGCCTGGTGCTGGCCGCCCTGGTCTGGGCCACCCGCCGCTTCGAAGCACCCTGGACCGGTGCGTTACGCCGAGTCGGTCCCGTGGCGGTACTGGCCGCAGCGGGCTTCGGCGCCTACGCGGTATCGGTGCTCTAGCGCCGACCGGGCGCCGACCGGGCGCCGACCGGGCGCCCAGCGGGCGCCCAGCGGGCGCCGAGCGGGCGCCCAGCGGGCGCCGAGCGGTCCCGTTCCGGCGGGCTGTGGCGCGCCGGAACGGGACCGCTCGGCGCGCTCGGATGAGTCAGGCGGGGGTGGCGCGGACGTCTCGGGCGGTGACCGGGTCGCCGCAGGTGCCGCACGCGAGCGTGGGGGCGAGCGGCCCCTCGCAGCCGAGGTGCGTCAACAGCACCGGCGGCCCGCTGCCGTCGTCCATCCACCGATCGCCCCAGCTCATCAGCGACACGATCACCGGATACAGCTCGAGCCCCTTCGCGGTGAGCCGGTACTCGTACCGGTCGGGCTTCTCGGCATAGCGCTCGCGCCGCAGCACCCCCTCGGCGGTGAGCTGCCGAAGCCGCTCGGCGAGCACCGGCCGCGACGCCCCGGTGCGCTGCTGAAAATCCTCGAACCGCCGTACGCCGCGGAACGACTCCCGCAGCACGAGCATCGTCCAGCGCTCACCGATCACCGAGAGCGTCCGGGCGATCGAACACCGCTCGCCGCCGATCTCCGACCATCGCATGTTCCGCATCCTATCGTTGAACTGCTAGGTTCTGAAACAGAACTCACTAGCAGCGAGGAGCCGCCGTGACCACGATCCGACCCGGACAGTCGGACCCGTCCGCTCTGCACGGCCTGGCCGGCCACTCGGGGCTCGAGCTCATCCGCGCGATCTCGACGGGCGAAGCAGCGCCCCCGAACATCGCGCTGCTGCTGGGCATGGCCCTCACCGAAGCCGACGAGGGCCGGGTCGTCTTCACACTCGACACCCGGCCCGAGTTCTCCAACCCGCTCGGCACCGTGCACGGCGGCATCCACGCGACGCTGCTCGACTCGGCGATGGGCTGCGCAGTGCACACCACGCTCCCCGCCGGCGTCGGGTACACCACGCTGGAACTGAAGGTCAACTACATCAAAGCCATCACGCTCGACGCGGGCACGCTGACGTGCGTCGGCGAGGTGATCCACGTCGGCGGCCGCGTAGCCACCGCCGAGGGCCGAGTAACCGACAGCGCCGGCCACCTCCTCGCCCACGCCACCACCACCTGCATGATCTTCCGGTAGTGGGCGGCCCGCTCAGAACGACGCTGCCGAGCGGGCGGCAGGACTTGAGTGTCACTTACACGCGGCGTCCTGCCGCCCGATCGGCAGCGCCGCTCTGAGCGGGCTCCAGGTCAGAGCAAAGCAGGACAAGCACAGGTTGTTCTTGGGCTCGTCTCAGCTCGGCGCCAGGTTCGGCGTAGATCGTCGGGGCCGTGCTGGAGACTGCGACCGAACCGACCCCCTCGTCCGCGCCCCCGACGGCGCCAGCGGAGAACGCACCGCGGTGGCGCCTCCGCGGGCGCCCAGGCGATCCCGTGTGGGTGCGCCCCACGCTCGCGCTGATTCTCGCCGTGTCCGCCGGGCTCTATCTGTGGGACCTGGGCGCCTCCGGGTGGTCCAACGACTTCTACGCCGCCGCGGTACAGGCCGGCACGAAGAGCTGGACCGCGTTCTTCTTCGGCTCGTCCGACTGGGGCAACGTCATCACCGTCGACAAGCCCCCGGCGGCGATGTGGGTGATGGCACTGTCCGGGCGCATCTTCGGCTTCTCCAGCTGGAGCATGCTGGTGCCCGAGGCGCTGATGGGCGTCGCATCGGTCTGGCTGCTGTACGCGGCCGTCCGCCGCTGGTCAGGGCCTGCGGCCGGCCTCGCGGCCGCCGCGCTGTTCGCGCTCACGCCGGTCGCCGTGCTCATGTTCCGCTTCAACAATCCCGACGCCCTGCTCGTGCTGTTGATGCTGGTCGCGGCGTACTGCGTGACGCGTGCCGTGGACGCGGCGGCGTCGCGGGGTGGTACATGGTGGCTGGCGCTGGCCGGTGTCGCGCTCGGGTTCGCGTTCCTCACCAAGACGCTGCAGTCGTTCCTGGTGCTGCCGGCGCTGGCCCTGGTGTACCTGGTGTGCGCGCCGGCCGGACTCTGGCGCCGGATCTGGCAGCTGCTGGTCGGAGGCGCCGCGATGGTCGTCGCCGCCGGTTGGTACGTGGTGGCGACGATGCTGTGGCCCGCGGACAGCCGGCCGTACATCGGTGGGTCAGGGGACAACACGTTCCTCGGGCTGGCGTTCGGTTACAACGGGCTCGACCGGGTCGTGTCCGGGGGCGGTAGTGGACCGGGTGGCGGCGGTCCCGGCGGTGGCGGCGGGATGGGCGGCGGTGGGTTCGGTGGGACCACCGGGATCACCCGGCTGTTCAACGACCAGATGGGGACGCAGATCGCGTGGTTCCTACCGGCGGCGGTGGTGGCGTTGATCGCCGGGCTGTGGATCACGCGGCGGGCGGTGCGCACCGACCGGGTGCGGGCTGGGTTGATCCTCTGGGGCGGATGGCTGGTCGTGACCGCCGGGATCTTCAGCTACATGGAGGGGATCTTCCACTCGTACTACAACATCGCGCTGGCGCCCGGGGTGGCGGCGACGCTCGCGATCGGCGGGCGGGAGCTGTGGCGGACGGCGGTGGCCGGACGGGTGGTTCTCGCCGGGATCGTCGCGGTGAGTGCCGTCGTGGCGTGGGACCTGCTCGGGCGGGCGTCGGACTGGAACCCGTGGCTGCGGTGGGTGGTGCTCGTCGCCGGCGTGGTCGGGGTGTTGGCTCTGTTGCTCGGAGCCCGGATCGCCCGGCGGGTGGCGGTCGTGGGTGCGGCGGTGGGGGCCGTGGCGGTGTTGGCCGGTCCGGCTGCGTACGCCGCCCAGACCGCCGTGACGCCCCACAGCGGCTCGACCCCGACAGCCGGCCCCGCCGGCACCAGCGGCTTCGGCGGCCCCGGCGGCACCCGCCGCGGCTACTTCCCAGGCGGCCAATTCCCCGCCAACCAGGCCCAAGGCCAACCCGGCCAGGCCCAGCAGGCGCCGGGCCAGCAGGGCCAGGGCCAGCAGGTGCCGGGCCAGCAGGTGCCGGGCCAGCAGGTACCGGGCCAGCAGGTACCGGGCCAGCAGGTACCGGGCCAGCAGGTGCCAGGCCAGCAGGGCCAGGGTCAGCAGGGGCAGCAGGGGCAGGGGAACCAGGCTCAGGGGATGCCCGGCCAGCAGGGGCAGCAGGGGATGGGCGGGCAGGGTGATCAGCAGGGAGGGCCCGGCGGCTTCGGCGGCCAAGCCAACAAGGAACTCGTCGCGCTGCTGAAGAAAACCACCACGAAGTGGGCCGCAGCCACCAACGGCTCACAGAGCGCGTCGTCGCTCCAACTCGAGAGCGACCGCGCGGTGATCCCGATCGGCGGCTTCAGCGGCAGCGACCCGGCTCCCACCCTCGACCAGTTCAAGAAATGGGTCACCGAGGGCCAGATCACCTACTACGTCGGCGGCGGCCGAACCGGCGGCCCGGGCGGCGACCGAGGCACCAGCAGTGACATCAGCACCTGGGTGCAGCAGAACTACACCGCCACCACCGTCGGCACCCAAACCGTCTACGACCTCACGAAACCGAAGTCATAGCGGGACGGCGCCGATCAGCTGCAGCACCCACCACCGCAGCAACCGCCAGCGGCAGGCGCGGCCGTCATCGGCGCGGACGCGCCACCACCAACCGCCACGGCGGAGAACACCCGCGAGGTGTCAGCGTGACCCGCCGGGCACGGAACGACGGACGGGGAGCTCTCGTGCACGGAACGCCGCACCTCGAAGATGCTCGAACACTCCCGACAGCGGTACTCATAGGCGGCCACGGGCACCACGATAACGCCACCCCGGCACACCCCTCCCCAGCTATAGCACCCTAGTTGACATCAATCAGCCACGGGAGGGATGTGAATCGGTTCACTAGGAGGGCTACCTTGACCTCATGACGCGTCGAGCCAAAATCGTGTGCACCATCGGACCGGCGACCGCGTCGTCAGAGCGCCTCCGCGCGCTGGTCGACGCTGGTATGAACATCGCCAGGCTGAACTTCAGCCACGGTGCACACGCCGATCACGAAGGGGTCTACCAACGGGTCCGGGAGGCCGCAGAGGCCACCGGTAAGGCAGTCGGCGTCCTCGCCGACCTGCAGGGACCCAAGATCCGCCTCGGAAAGTTCGCCGAGGGCCCCGTCGAGTGGAAGACCGGTGAGGTCGTCTCGATCACCACCGACGAAATCGTCGGCGATCACGACCGGGTCTCCACCACCTACCGCAAGCTGGCCAACGAGGTCGCGATCGGCGACCGGCTGCTGATCGACGACGGCAAGCTCGCCCTCGAGGTCACCGGCGTCGAGGGCAACGACATCCGCTGCCTCGTCCTCGAAGGCGGCCCGGTCAGCAACAACAAGGGCCTCTCGCTGCCCAACGTCAAGATCAGCGTCCCGGCGCTCTCGGAGAAGGACGCGGAAGACCTCCGCTTCGCGCTCCGCCTCGGTGCCGACATGATCGCGCTCTCGTTCGTCCGCTCGCCCGACGACATCAAGCTCGTCCACGCGATCATGGACGAGGAGGGCCGCCGGGTCCCGGTCATCGCCAAGATCGAGAAGCCCGAGGCCGTCGAGTACCTCGAGCAGATCGTGCTGGCGTTCGACGGCCTGATGGTCGCCCGCGGCGACCTGGGTGTCGAGCTCCCGCTCGAGCAGGTGCCGCTGGTGCAGAAGCGCGCCATCCAGCTGGCGCGGGAGAACGCCCGCCCGGTCATCGTGGCCACGCAAATGCTCGACTCGATGATCGAGAACTCGCGCCCGACCCGCGCGGAGACCTCCGACGTCGCGAACGCCGTCCTCGACGGCGCCGACGCGCTGATGCTCTCCGCGGAGACCAGCGTCGGCCGCTACCCGATCCTCACCGTCCGGACGATGGGCAAGATCATCGAGACGGTCGAGGACTCCAAGACCCCGGTCCCGTCGCTGCTGCACGCGCCGAGGACGCAGGGTGGCGCGATCGCGGCCGCCGCGCGTCAGATCGGCGAGGTCATCGAGGCCAAGGCCCTGGTGGCGTTCACGCTCACCGGTGACACCGTGCGCCGCGTGGCCCGCCTGCACACCCAGCTGCCGCTGCTCGCGTTCACGCCGATCGAGAGCGTCCGCAACCAGCTCGCGCTGTCCTGGGGCGTCGAGACGTTTCTCTCACCGTCGGTGGAGCACACCGACGACATGGTGAAGCAGGTCGACACGCTGCTGCAGGAAGCTGACTGGTGCTCGCAGGGCGACAGCGTCGTCATCGTGGCGGGTACGCCGCCGAACCAGGCCGGCGCCACCAACACCGTCCGCGTCCACCGGATCGGCTCGCTGGGCTGAACCAATTCAGTACCTATCCAGCACAAAGGGCCTGGCCGCAGCTGCGGCCAGGCCCTCGTCATCGGTGCCGGGAGCGGGATTCGAACCCGCACGCCCTTTCGGGCAGACGCTTTTGAGGCGTCCGAGTCTGCCATTCCTCCATCCCGGCGGTGGCGGTAAAGGAGTTACCACCGCCAGCGCCGCCCCCGCAACTGCGAACCGGAGGAAACGGGCAGCCGGAAGTATCCGGCGGCCGGTTCACGGCCCGCGCACGGAAGCTCTGACAGCTTAGCCCGGTACGCTGCTCGCCAGCAGGCAACATCAGCCGTCGGCCTCCGACGCCTCGTGACCCGGGGCGCGAAAGCCCGGCTCCACGTCAACCCAGAGGAGGCCCCATGGCTGAGTCTCCGGCGTCCAACCCGGCTTCGGCCGCCGCCGAAACCGCAACTACGACGCGACGCGTCCTCATCGCCGAGGACGAGGCGCTGATCCGCCTCGATCTGAAGGAGATGCTGGTCGAAGAGGGTTACGAGGTGGTCGGCGAAGCCGGCGACGGTCAAAAGGCGATCGAGCTCGCCGAGGAGCTCCGCCCCGACCTGGTGATCCTGGACGTCAAGATGCCGATCCTCGACGGCCTGGCCGCCGCCGAGCGCATCGCCGGCGACCGGATCGCGCCGGTTGTGATCCTCACCGCTTTCAGCCAGCGTGACCTCGTCGAGCGGGCGCGCAGCGCCGGGGCGATGGCCTACCTGGTGAAGCCGTTCCAGAAGAAGGACCTGCTGCCGACGATCGAGATGGCGGTCTCGCGGTTCTCCGAGATCACCGCGCTCGAGAAGGAGGTCACCGACCTCACCGAGCGCCTCGCCACCCGCAAGGTCATCGAGCGGGCCAAGGGTCTTCTGCAGGAGCAGGGCATGAGCGAGCCGGAGGCGTTCCGCTGGATTCAGCGCACCGCGATGGACCGCCGGACGACGATGAAACTGGTCGCGGAAACGATCGTCGAAACACAGACGCAACGCGCCGGTAGTTGAGAAACGCTAGTCCGTTCGGGCACCCGGTCGTCCCAATTGGGTAACGGCCGGGTTGTCAGTCTCTGCTGGTCAGACGTACGACGTGCGGATTTCGTCCCGTCCGCGGCTCTCGTCTGGTCACTTTGGGGTTACGACGTCCAACAAGGCTGGTCAGAGCAGTGACGGCCCTCCTATAGTCCCTCCCACACAGGGGGATGCGGATTCGTGCCGAGAGCGGTGACGGACGGCATGCCCACGTTTAGTGGAGGTTTACTCGTGCGTCTTCGCAACCTCGCGCGCGTGGCGGCTGTCAGTGCCGCCGTCGCGCTCGCCATCACCGGCTGCAGTAGCGGCGGTGACGACGACGGCGGGTCGAACGCCAGTGGCGGCGACAAGGCCTGCGACCTGATCATCGGGTTCGTCGGTCCGCAGACCGGTGACAACGCGGCGCTCGGGATCAACATCTCGAACGGTGCCCAGTTGGCCGTCGACCAGTACAACGAGAAGAACGCGGACTGCAAGGTCACGCTGAAGAAGTACGACTCCGAGGGCAAGCCGGAGAAGGCCTCCACGGTCGTTCCCGAGGTCGTCCAGGACGAGAAGATCATCGGCGTGGTCGGCCCGGCGTTCTCCGGTGAGACCAAGGCGACCGGTCCGACGTTCGAAGAGGCCGGCCTCCCGATCATTTCGGCTTCGGCGACGAACCCGGCGCTGTCGGAGAACGGCTGGAAGACCTTCCACCGCGTTCTCGGTAGCGACAACGCGCAGGGCCCGCAGGCTGCCAAGTACATCAAGGAAGACCTGAAGGCGACGAAGGTCTACGTCGTCGACGACGCTTCCGAGTACGGCAAGGGCCTCGCCGACATCGTCAAGAAGGACCTCGGCGCCTCCGTGGTCAAGTCGCAGACGGTCCAGGACGGTCAGACCGACTTCTCCGCGGTCGTCACCGACATCAAGGCGTCCGGTGCCACCGCGATCTACTACGGCGGTTACTACGACGAGGCCGGCCTGCTGCGCAAGCAGCTGTCGCAGGCCGGTGGCCAGGCCATCACGATGATCGCCGGTGACGGTGTGAAGGACGTCAAGTTCGTCGACGGCGCCGGTGCGGCTGCCGCCGAGGGCACGATCGTCACCTGCCCGTGCCTCCCGCCGGAGAAGGCCCCGGGCACGTTCTTCGACGACTACAAGAAGGCGTTCAGCGCTGACCCGTCGACCTACTCGGCCGAGGCGTTCGACGCCGCGACCGTGTTCCTCGACGGCATCGCCGACGGCAAGAAGACCCGCGCCGAGATGCTCGAGTTCGTGACCTCCTACGACAAGCAGGGCATCACGAAGCAGATCAAGTTCGACGACAAGGGCGAGGTCGCCGACAAGGGCGTCTGGGCCTACAAGTTCGAGGGCGGCAAGATCGTCGCGCTCAAGGAGATCAAGTAACACCAGCGGGCCGGACGTATCTCCGGCCCACCTGATCTGCTCTTGAGTAACGACGAGGCCGGGCGCCGGCACCGACCGGCGCCCGGCCTTCGTCGTGCAAGGCCAGACGTTGCCGCCACGAACGGCGGCGTCACCCCATAGCCCCCGAACCCACCGGTTGGAACTTTGGCAGATGGACTTCTCTGCACTATTCGATAACTTCGGTCAGCTCACCGCGACCGGATTCACCCAGGGAGCGATCTATGCGCTCATCGCCCTGGGTTACACACTCGTTTACGGCGTGCTGCGGCTGATCAACTTCGCGCACTCCGAGGTGTTCGTCACCGGGTCGTTCGCGGCGATCCTCACCACGCGGTTGCTGGGTGTCGGCGCGGACGATGCGATCCCGGGCACCGCGGTCGTCATCGCCGTGCTGTTCGCCGCGGTGATCGCCGCGATGGCCGCCTCCGGCGCCACGGCGCTCATCGTCGAGCGGGTCGCGTACCGGCCGCTGCGGAAGCGCAACGCGCCGCCGCTGGTCTTCCTGATCAGCGCGATCGGTGCGTCGATCGCGATCTCGGAGGCGTTCGGCGTCTTCTACAGCCGCGACAACGTGCCGGTCGGCAACCTGATCGACCCGAAGACGCAGTTCGAGATCTTCGGTGCGTCGATCACGAACCGGATGATCCTGATCGTCGTCGCCGCATTCGGCATGATGATCCTGCTCGACACGATCATCAACCGCACCCGCCTGGGCCGCGGCATCCGCGCGGTGGCCATGGACCCGGACGCCGCCGCGCTGATGGGCGTCAACAAGGACCGCGTCATCGCCTGGACGTTCGTCCTCGGCGGTCTGATGGCCGGCGTCGCCGCGGTGCTCTACAACCAGAACATCGGCGTCACGAAGTTCAACGCCGGCTTCCTGCTCGGGCTGAAGGCGTTCACCGCCGCGGTGCTGGGCGGTATCGGCAACCTGCGTGGCGCGCTGCTCGGCGGGCTGCTGCTCGGTCTGGTCGAGAACTGGGGCCAGGCGGTGATCGGGTCCGAATGGCGTGACGTCATCGCGTTCGTCTTCCTGATCCTGGTCCTGATGTTCCGGCCGACCGGTCTGCTCGGCGAGTCGCTGGGGAGGGCCCGCGCATGAGTCAGGACACTCTCGCACCGCCGGCGCCGCGTACGGGGTCGCCGCTGCTGAAGGTCGCCGACGCGATCGCCGACCGGCGGTCCGCGGCAATGGGGTCGCTCCGCTCGCGGTTCGCCAGGCTGCCGAAGCCGGCCCGGTACGTCCCGGCCGCGATCCTGCTGATCGTGCTGGTGCTGCTCCCGGTCTGGGACAAGAACCTGCGCTCGTCCACCGGCTCCGGGCTCCCGGTCATCGGCACGCCCAACACGAGCTTCTCCGGCGTGCTGTTCCTGGTGGGTGCGTTCGCACTCTGCGCGATCGGCCTGAACGTCGTCGTCGGCTTCGCGGGCCTGCTCGACCTCGGGTACGTCGGCTTCTACGCGGTCGGCGCGTACACGGTCTCGGTCTTCGGGTCGCCCTCCAGCGACCTGGCCACCGCCTACCCGTGGCTGATTTGTGTGCCGATCGGCATCGCCATCGCGATGTGCGCCGGTGTGCTCCTCGGTGGTCCGACGCTGCGCCTGCGCGGCGACTACCTGGCGATCGTGACGCTGGGCTTCGGTGAGATCGTCCGGCTGGCCGCGGTCAACACGTCGTGGCTGGGCAACCGGTCGGGTATCTCGAACATCCCGAAGCCGCCCGGTGAGAAGGCCGACGGCTCGAAGCTGTTCGGCGTCGTCGACATCACGCCGTTCTACTGGCTGATCCTGGCGTTCATCATCGTCATCCTGATCCTGGTCTCGAACCTGGAGCGCAGCCGCGTCGGCCGCGCCTGGCTCGCGATCCGCGAGGACGAGGACGCGGCGGAGCTGATGGGCGTTCCGACCTTCCGCTTCAAGCTCTGGGCGTTCGCGATCGGCGCCGCGGTCGGTGGCATCTCCGGCGGCATCTTCGCCAGCCGGCAGGGCTTCATCAACCCCGACACGTTCGACGTCCTGACCTCGATCCTGTTCCTGGCCGCTGTCGTCATCGGCGGTTCCGGCAACAAGTTCGGCGTCATCCTCGGCGCGGTCATCGTGGTCTACATCCCCGAGCGGCTGCGCGGTTTCGACGAGTCGCTGTTCGGCACCTGGTTCGTCGTACTGATCATCGCCCTGGTCGCGACGCTGATCGCGCGCCGGAGCACGCTGCTCAGCACCAACCTGCGAGCGGCGGCGACGATCGTCGGGGGCATTCTCGGCTTCGTCGTCGCGGCGTCGGTCGGCACGCAACTGCACTCGATCGTGACCGACGTCGGCACCGACAACCCGACCCGCCTGCTGGTCGGCGCGGTGGTCGTCGTCGCGATCGTGGGAATCCTGCTGGTGCGCGTGATCGGGTTGTCCGAGGCACCGGCGGCGAAGACCGTGGCACTCTTCCTGGGGGCCTTCCTCACGGTGCTTCTCGGTGCGATCGCTCCCTACGTGTTCGACGAGATCGGGGACGGTGTCCAGGCGCTGCGTTATTTCGCGTTCGGTATCGCCCTGATCGTGATGAGCGTGTTCCGTCCGCAAGGTCTGCTGCCGAACCGGCGCCGCGCGACCGAACTCGCCGACCGGAAGAAGGAGGTGGCGGTCGGTGTCAACGCCTGATATCCCCAACGGGGCTGTTCCGGACGCCCCGCCGCCGCACGTCGACGAGCACGTCGACCTGCCCGAGCGGGAAGCGCACGTCAGCGTCGGCCAGAAGTTGCTGGAGATCCGCAACGTCACGTTGCGCTTCGGCGGCGTCACCGCGCTCAACGGCGTCGACTTCGCGATCAACCGGGGCGAGATCCTCGGTCTGATCGGGCCGAACGGCGCCGGCAAGACGACGTGCTTCAACGTCATGACCGGCGTCTACCAGCCCACCGAGGGCGAGGTCTGGTTCGACGGCAAGAAGCTGGGCCGACGCAAGAAGTTCCAGATCACCCGGCTCGGCATCGCCCGGACGTTCCAGAACATCCGGCTGTTCCCCGAGATGAGCGCGCTCGAGAACGTCATGGTGGGGGCCGATGCCCGCCACAAGACGAGCGTCCCCGGCGCGGTGTTCCGGCTTTCCCCGCGGCACTTCCGCGAGGAGAAGGACGGCCGCGAGCGGGCGATGGAGCTGCTCAAGTTCGTCGGGATCGCCGACCTGGCGCACGCGTCGGCGCGCAACCTGCCGTACGGGTACCAGCGTCGCCTGGAGATCGCCCGAGCGTTGGCCACCGAGCCGACGCTGCTCTGCCTGGACGAGCCGGCCGCCGGCTTCAACCCGGCGGAGAAGGCCGAACTCATGGACCTGATCCGCGCGATCCGCGACCAGGGGTACACCGTGCTGCTGATCGAGCACGACATGCGCCTGGTCATGGGAGTGACCGACCGGATCGTCGTCCTCGAGTTCGGCAAGAAGATCGCCGAGGGAACCCCGGCGGAGGTCCGCGACAACCCCGCGGTCATCGCGGCGTACCTCGGTGTGCCGGAGGGAGAGCCGACCGATGTTGCTTGAGATCAACGACCTCGCGGTCGCCTACGGGCGGATCGAGGCACTGCACGGCATCTCGATCCAGGTCGAGGCCGGCGAGATCGTGACGCTGATCGGCGCCAACGGTGCCGGCAAGAGCACGACGATGCGCGCGATCTCCGGTCTGCGGCCGGCGAGCCGGGGCAGCATCGTGTTCGACGGCGAGGACATCACGACGTTGCGCGCGGACCTGCGCGTGACCCGGGGCATCTCGCAGGCCCCGGAAGGCCGGGGGATCTTCGCCGGCATGTCGGTGGCCGAGAACCTGGACATGGGCACCTACGCGCGCAAGGACCGGCGTGGCCCGGCCCGCGTCTCCGACCTGGAGCGCGTGTTCACGCTCTTCCCGCGGCTCAAGGAGCGCAGGTCCCAGATCGCCGGCACGATGTCCGGCGGTGAGCAGCAGATGCTGACGATCGGCCGCGCGCTGATGGCGCGTCCGCGACTGCTGCTCCTGGACGAGCCCTCGATGGGGCTGGCTCCGATGCTGATCCAGCAGATCTTCACGATCATCAAGGAGATCAACGAGCAGGGCACCACGGTGCTGGTCGTCGAGCAGAACGCCCAGCAGGCGCTCTCGATCGCCGACCGCGCGTACATCCTCGAGACCGGCTCGATCGTGAAGAGCGGTCAGGGGCGGGAGATGCTCGGCGATCCCGCGATCAAGGCCGCCTACCTGGGCGTCGCTTGATCCTGTAGCACCCCCGCGGGCCGGCTCAGCGCAGAAGTCGGCCCGCGGTCGCAGTCCCGCCGGATCCCCCGACCCGGCGGCAGTTATTTACCGGGAGGTAACTCCAATGCGCTCGCTCCCTGTCGGCCGTGGCCGTCGAATGTTCGCCACCGTGGCCGTGCTCGCCGCGGTCGCCGCCGGTCTGGCCGGCTGTGGTGACGACCCCAGCGATACCTCGTCCGAGTCGTCCCCCGCGCCGAGCGCCTCGGCCGACACCGACCTCGCCTCGAAGGTGCCGGACGCGATCAAGTCCGACGGCAAGATCCTGGTCGGCACCGACTCGTCGTACGCGCCGAACGAGTTCCTCGACACCGATGGCAAGACCATCAAGGGCTTCGACGTCGATCTGTTCACCGCCGTGGCCCAGAAGTTGGGGCTGAAGGCGGAGTTCGTGACCGCTGGTTTCGACGACATCATCCCCGGCATCGGCTCGGGCAAGTACGAGATCGGCGTCTCCTCGTTCACGATCAACGACGAGCGCAAGCAGACCGTCAACATGGTCAGCTACTTCAACGCCGGCACCCAGTGGGCGACGAAGAAGGGCACCAAGATCAACCCGGACGACGTCTGCGGCCAGAAGATCGCGGTGCAGAAGGGCACGGTCCAGGTCGACGACATCACGGCCCGGTCGAAGAAGTGCACCGACGCCGGCAAGAAGGCGATCACGATCGACCAGTACGCGGGTCAGGACCAGGCCACCGCGTCGGTCGTGTCCGGCAAGGACGCCGCCACGCTCGCCGACTCCCCGATCGCCGCGTACGCCGTCGAGCAGTCGAACGGGCAGCTCGAGCTGGCCGGTGACATCTACGACGCGGCGCCGTACGGCTACGTGGTCAAGAAGGACCAGGCCGACTTCGCGCAGGCGATCGCCGACGCCACCAAGGCGCTGATCGCGGACGGCACCTACAAGACCGTCCTGGAGAAGTGGGGCGTCGACGCCGGCGCGATCACCGACCCGGCCGTCAACCCCTGATGTCCTCGCCGGAGGATTCTCCGGCTCCCTCGGCGGGCGCTCCGGCGCCCGCCGAGCGGGTTCGTCCGGAGCCGATCAAGGCAGTTCCCGTCCGTCACCCCGGCCGCTGGGTCGCGGTGGTGGTCATCGTCGTGCTGGTCGCGATGTTCGTGCACATGCTCGTGACGAACCCCGCGTTCCAGTGGTCGTTCATGGTCAACCACATGTTCCGGTCGCCGATCATCGAGGGCGTCCGCACCACGCTGGTCATGACCGTCCTGGCCATGCTCATCGGCATCCTGCTCGGCGTCGTCGCGGCAGTGCTGCGGCTGTCGCCGAACCCGGTGCTCTCGACCGTGGCCTGGCTCTACACCTGGTTCTTCCGCGCCGTGCCCCGGTACGTCCTGCTGGTGCTGTTCGGCAACCTGGGCATCCTCTACGCCCGGTTCGAGTTCGGCCTGCCGTTCGACCACCAGATCGCCGACCTGCTCGGCATCGACTTCAGCGCCCGGATCTTCGGGCTGAACGCCAACACGTTCCTCACCGGCTTCACCGCCGGTCTGATCGGGCTGGCGCTCTCCGAGGGCGCGTACATGGCCGAGATCGTCCGGGCCGGTATCCAGTCGGTCGACCCCGGGCAGACCGAGGCCGCGCAGGCGCTCGGCATGGGCCGCACGGCCACGATGCGGCGGATCATCCTCCCGCAGGCGATGCGGGTCGTCGTGCCGCCGACCGGCAACGAGGTGACAGCGATGTTGAAGGACACCTCACTGCTCGTCGCGGTGCCGGTCACCAACGAGCTGTTCTTCCAACTCGAAGCGATCGGCAACCGCACCTTCCAGGTGTTCCCGATGCTGGTGGCCGCGTGCCTCTGGTATCTGGCGCTGTCGAGCATCCTGATGATCGGTCAGTATTTCCTCGAGCGGTACTTCGGCCGTGGCTTCGGCACCCAGCAGCCGCGCCGCAGGATCCGCGGTGGGACGGGGGGCGCATGACTACCACTCCGATGGTCCTGTCGGAGAACGTCCACAAGTCGTTCGGCCACCTCGAGGTCCTCAAGGGCATCGACCTGAAGGTCGATCCCGGCGAGGTGATGTGCATCCTCGGCCCGTCCGGCTCCGGCAAGTCGACGTTCCTCCGGTGCATCAACCACCTGGAGAAGATCAACGGCGGAAAGCTCTGGGTCGACGGTCATCTGGTCGGCTACCAGGAGCGCGGCGGCAAGCTCCACGAGATGTCCGAGAAGCACATCGCGGAGCAGCGCCGCGACATCGGCATGGTGTTCCAGCGCTTCAACCTGTTCCCGCACAAGACCGTGCTCGACAACGTCATCGAAGCGCCGGTGCAGGTGAAGAAGGAACGCAAGGCCGACGCGCGGGACCGTGCCCGGACGCTGCTGGACCGGGTGGGGCTCGGCGAGAAGGTCGACAACTACCCGTCACAGCTCTCCGGCGGACAGCAGCAGCGCGTCGCGATCGCCCGTGCGCTCGCGATGCGTCCCAAGCTCATGCTGTTCGACGAGCCCACGTCGGCGCTCGACCCGGAGTTGGTCGGCGAGGTGCTCGACGTCATGCGCGGGCTCGCCGAGGACGGCATGACGATGGTCGTCGTCACCCACGAGATCGGGTTCGCCCGCGAGGTGGGCGACAGCCTGGTGTTCATGGACGGTGGCGTGGTGGTCGAGTCCGGCCCGCCGCGTGACGTCATCAACAACCCGCAGCACGAACGCACGAAGTCGTTCCTGTCCAAGGTGCTCTGACCGTCACGACGCTCCTCCGATAGCATCCCTGTCCACTAGGGATTGTCGGAGGAGCGTCTGATGATTACTCGTCGTCGGTTACTGCAGCTCGCCGCTTACGGGGGGAGCGCGGCCGCGTTGGCCGCCTGCGCCGGGCCCGGTTCCTCCGACCCCGGGCCCGAGTCGACGAGCGGATTCGACGGGCCGGTCGAGGGCACGCTCTCGTTCGCACACTGGCGGGCGGAGGACAAGGCGGTCTTCGAGACGATCATCGCCGACTTCGCGAAGAAGAACGCGAAGGTGACGATCCGGCAGGACATCTCGCCGTCCGAGGACTACCAGAGCACCGCGTTGCAGAAGCTGCGCGGCGGCAAGGTCGGCGACGCGTTCACCGCCTTCCGGGGCGCGCAGTTCAGCAACATGGCCAAGGCGGGGCTGTGGTCGCCGCTGGACGGCCAGGACCTGGTGAAGCAGTACGAGCCGGCGCTGATCGAGGCCGGTGCGAGCGGCGGCAAGCAGCTGGGCCTGCCCTACCAGCTCGTCTTCAACATGCCGCTGACCAACGTCGATCTGCTGGCGAAGAACGGCTTCGCGACGCTGCCGGCGGACTGGGACTCCTTCCTCGGCATGTGCGACGCGCTGAAGCGCAAGGGTGTGACGCCGCTGGCGTTCCCCGGCGGTGACCCCGCCAACGCCAGCCAGCTGCTCAACACGATGGTGATGAACAACGCCCCGTCCGACGACGCGTTCGCGCAGGTCGAGGCCGGGAAGCTGAAGGTGACCGACGACTGGTTCCTGACGACGCTCAAGCAGTACGCGCAGCTGCGGCCGTACGTGCAGAACGGCGTCAGCGGCACCGGTACCGAAGCGGCCCAGCAGCTGTTCGCCACCGGGAAAGCGGCACTGCTGGCCACCGGCTCGTTCCACGCCGGTGCGGTGCGCAAGCTCGGCGCGAAGTTCCCGCTGGGGCTGTACGCGCCGATCACGGTGGCCGCGGGCAAGGCCAAGTACGAGGGCGTGCACAACGCGACGTTCATCCTCGGCGTCAACGCCCGCTCGACGCATCGCGCGGCGGCACTGGCCTGGCTGACCCATCTGTCCGACCCCGCGGTCGCCGCCGTGTACGCCAACGGCACCGCGCAACACGTCACGGTTTCCGGGGTCGAGTACACCGACCCGGACCTGAAGGCGTTCGCGCCGTGGCTGGAGAAGAAGAGCCTGCTGGCGCCGCGTTTCCAGTTCCTGAACCTGGACGTGCGGGGCGCGGTGGAGAACGCGGCGATCTCCGTCGTCGGAGGCACCGCGCCGGAGAAAGCCGCCGAGAACGCGCAGAAGATCGTCGATCAGAAGCGTTGACGTCCTCCCGGCCTTGACAGGCCGGGATTCCAACTATTGCCGGTCTCGCGAGGAGGTGGCGAGTTGAGGTTCACGCTTCGCAGACCGGGCCGACTTCGCCCTGTCTCCACGTGCTGCCACGGTCCGTCCGACCGCAGTCTTGCCTTCAGCGATGTTGCGAGCCGCATTGACGTCGGCGTTGGCTTGGTGCCCGCAGGCACAGCACCGGAACACCGCTTGGCTCTTGCAGTTGTCCGTGGCGCAGTGCCCGCAGGCGTTGCAGGTCAGCGACGTGTACGCGGGATTGGTCTTGACGACTCGGCCGGGTGCTTTATGTTCCAACCGAGCCAGCAGCAGGCCCCATCCGGCGGCCAGGATTCCCCGGTTGAGTCCTGCTTTCTGCCGAACGTTCCGGCCCGGTGCGGCAGCCGTGCCGCGGGCAGATCGGGTCATTGCCTTGACGTTCAAATTCTCGACGTGGATCACGTCGAACCGTCGAGCCAGGTCCGTGGTGGTCTTCTCGATCCAGTCTTTTCGCCGGTCGGCATGACGCGCCTTGATCCGGGCGATGCAAAGCCTCACGGCTTCGCGGCGGTTGGATCCGCGCTGCGCGCGGGCGAAACGGCGTTGCAATCGGTGGAGGCGTTCGCTTTCTTTCGGCCGCAACCCGTTCGGCGACGTCAGTTCTCCAGTGGACAGGGCCGCTGCGACGGTGACGCCCCGATCGATGCCGACCACGTCACCCGTGCCCGGCCCGGAGATCGGGTCGGGCACGGCCGCGAACGCGATGTGCCAGCGCCCCGAGCGGTCACAGGTAATGCGGTAGGACTTCGCGACGGGAAGCTCCCGGGTTTGTCGCAGCGCGACCCAGCCGACCTTAGGAATCAGGACGCTGGACCGACGTCGGTTGTCCTGACGGAAACGCGATGCCTGGGGGCCGACAATCCGGAAACCCTCGTGTTGACCACGACGACGCCACGTCGGTCGGCCGTGAGTGCCCGCGAAGAAATTCGTCCATGCCCGGTCAAGATCACGCAAAGCCTGCTGCTGCACCGTCTGCGACCCGGCCGCCAGCCATGGCTCGGCCCGGCGGGCCTCGGTCAGCTGAGCTGCCTGACCGTGGTAGCCGGGAGTAGGGCCGCGTTCGCGCCGCCACATCAGGCGCTGCTCGAGGCCAAGGTTCCATACGAACCTGGCGTGCCTACAGTGCTCCGCCAGCAGCGCTTCCTGTCCAGACGTTGGGTACAGACGGAATCGAGACACGTGGTTGATCATATCGTTGGCGCGTACCATCGAGTTATTGATGGTCGATGTCTGCGGAGGTTTCTGGCCGCAAACGGCGGGGGTCCCATCCCGGGCGTGCTGCGATGAGACGGGTTCCGGCGACGCTGTGGCTGTTCCCGGTTCCCGCGCTCGCGCTCTACCTGACGTTCTTCGTGCTGCCGGCGGTGCAGGGCGTGCAGTACGCGGTGACCGACTGGGACGGGTTCAGCCCGACGTTCTCGCAGGTCGGGGCGTCGAACTTCACCGACATCGCGACCAACGACGACCTGTTCGCGCGGGCTTTGGAGAACAACCTCAAATTTCTGCTCGTCGTGGTCGTTGGCCAGACTGCCCTGTCGCTGCTGCTCGCGGTGCTGCTGGCTCGGCGCAGTCGCGGCTCGACGCTGCTGCGCGCGCTGTTCTTCCTGCCGACGATCCTGTCTTCGGTGTCGGTCGCGTTCGTCTGGCGGTTCGTCTACGACCCGAATTTCGGGCTGCTGAACGCGCTCGGCTTCTCCGGGTCCTACCTGGGTGACGACGCCACCGCGATCCTCTGGGTAGCGGTGGCGCAGGTGTGGTTCCACGCCGGGCAGATGATGATCGTCTACATCGCCGGGCTCAACCAGATCCCGGTGTCGCTCTACGAGGCCGCGCGCACCGACGGCGCCACCCGGTGGCAGCAGTTCCGGCACGTCACCTGGCCGATGGTGGCGCCGGCCACCGCGCTCGTGCTCGCGTACACGACGATCCAGTCGTTCAAGGCGTTCGACCTGGTGCTCGGGCTCGGCGGCAACCCGCCCCGACCGCCGCTGGACATCCTGTCGACGCGGATCTACACGACGTTCGCGGACTCGCGCTTCGGCTACGCGGCGGCCGAGTCGATCGTGTTCATGGCGATCATCGCGTTGGTCACCTGGCTGCAGAACCGCTCCGCGCGGTTGGCACACGGATGAGCAGGCTGTCCCGCGGCGGAATCCTGGCCGTGTACGCGCTGCTGGTCGCGGTGCCGTTGCTGGTCGTCGTCGGCGGCAGCCTGAAGACCACCCAGCAGCTGTTCTCCGCGCCGTTCGGGCTGCCGACCTCACCGACCCTGTCGAATTACCGGACCGTGCTGGGTGAGCAGGACCTCGCCGGCGCGCTGCGCAACAGCGTCGTCGTGGCGTCGATCTCGGTGCCTTTGACGCTTTTCCTGGCGAGTCTGGTCGCGTTCGCTGTCGCGCGGATCCCCGGGTGGCGGGGGCACGTGCTCTACGGGATCTTCACGGCGGGGCTGGCCGTGCCGGCGCAGGCCGTGATGATTCCGCAGTACGTCCAGCTGGACAGGCTCGGGCTGCGGGACAGCCTGCTCGGGTTGGCGCTGGTCAACGTCGTCGTGACGTTGCCGGTAGCGGTGTTCATCCTGGGCGGTTTTCTGCGGACGCTGCCCGCCGAGCTGTACGAGGCCGCCGAGATCGACGGCGCGTCCCCGGCGCTGGTGTACGCGCGGATCGCGATGCCGCTGTCCCGGCCGTCGCTCGCCGCCACCGCGATTTTTCTGCTGGTCATGCACTGGAACGACCTGCTGTACCCACTGCTGCTGATCGACGATCCGGCGAAGCGGACGCTGCCGCTGGCGCTGCTGGACTTCCGCGGGGAGTTCCTGACCGACTATCCGCTGCTGTTCACCGGTGTGGTGGTGTCGTCGGTGCCGATGGTGCTGGCCTACGCGTTCCTTCAGCGGCACTTCGTGGCCGGGCTCACCGCGGGGTCGGTCAAGGGGTGAGGTTGGCGATGAGGTTGGCCAGGCGCACCTGGCCGCGGGCGACGAGTTTGCCGTCCTCGTCGTGGGTCTCGACGACCCAGACCTGCTGGGAGCGGCCGCGGTGAACGGGGGTGGCGACGCTCGTGAGGCGCGCACCCTCCGTGGTGGGGCGGTAGAAGTCGGTCGTGTTGGTGGCGCCGACGACCTTCCCGCGCTCACCGAGCCAGACGGCGGCTCCCGTGCTCGCGAGGCTCTCGACGACCGCGCAGTGGACGCCACCGTGCAGGATGCCGTAGGGCTGGAGCAGTTCGGCCCGGACGGTCCAGCGCGCGGTGATCTCGTCCGCGGTGACGGTGTCGAGTTCGAGCCCGAGGAACTTCGCGAACGGTCCGAGATCATCGCTGGTGAACATGGCGTCCAGCCTAGGCGCGAGTTTTGTCGGTGGTCTTGACTAGGCTCGGGGTGTGAGCCAGACCGCCTCCCGACTGCTCCTGCTCGACGGCCACTCGTTGGCGTACCGGGCGTTCTTCGCGCTGCCGGTGGAGAACTTCTCCACGACCACCGGCCAGCCGACGAACGCCGTGTACGGCTTCACGTCGATGCTGATCAACGTGCTGCGCGACGAGAAGCCGACGCACCTCGGCGTGGCGTTCGACGTGTCGCGCACGTCGTTCCGCACCGAGGCGTACGCGGAGTACAAAGCCGGCCGCTCGGAGACACCGTCGGACTTCAAGGGCCAGGTCAGCCTGATCCAGGAGATCCTGGATGCGCTGCAGATCCCGTTCCTGACCCTCGAAGGCTACGAAGCCGACGACATCCTGGCGACGCTGGCCACCGAGGCCAACGCCGCCGGCGCCGAGGTGCTGATCTGCAGCGGTGACCGGGATGCGTTCCAGCTGGTCAACGACAAGACGACGGTGCTGTACCCGCGCAAGGGCGTCTCCGACCTGGCCCGGATCGATCCGGCGGAGGTCGTCACCCGCTACGGCGTGCCGCCGACGCTCTATCGCCACCTGGCCGCGCTCGTCGGCGAGACCAGCGACAACCTGCCCGGCGTGCCCAAGGTCGGCCCGAAGACGGCCGCGAAGTGGCTCACCCAGTACGGCTCGCTGGAGGGCCTGGTGGAGCACGTCGACGAGGTCAAGGGCATGGCGGGGGAGAACCTGCGCACCCACCTCGGCGACGTCCTGCGCAACTACCAGATCAACGCGCTGCTGACCGACCTCGAGCTGCCGCTGCACCTGGCCGACCTGGAGCGTCGCGCCTGGGACCGGGAGAAGGTCCACCAGGTCTTCGACACGCTGCAGTTCCGCGTCCTGCGAGACCGGCTTTACGCCACGCTCGAGTCCGCCGAGCCGGAGGCCGATTCGACCATCGAGGTCACCGGTGAGCTGCTCGGCGCCGACGCGGTCGCGCCGTGGCTCGCCGCGCACGCCCCGGCCGGCGTCCGCACCGGGGTGGCGTTCGACGGCAAGTGGGGGCGCGGCACCGGCGAGCTGACGGCGATCGGAGTGGCCGGCGCCGACGGAGCCGGGGCATGGTTCGATCCGTCGCAGCTCACCGCCGCCGACGACCAGGCGGTCGCGGCGTGGCTCGCCGACGAGACGCGGCCCAAGGCCGTCCACGACCTGAAGGGCCCGCTGCTGGCGCTGACCGCCCGCGGCTGGAGCATCGAGGGCGTCACCGCCGACACCGCGCTGATCGCCTACCTGGTCAAGCCCGACAACCGCACGTACGACCTGACCGACCTCGCGCTCCGGTACCTGCGCCGCGAGCTCCGAGCCGAGGGGCCCGGCGACGGCCAGCTCTCGCTCGACGGGCTCGACGAGGATGCCGCGAAGAACCACCTGATGGAGCGGGCGCAGGCCACCGCCGAGCTCGCCGAGGCGCTGGTCGCCGAACTCGACCAGCGGGGCGGCACCGCGCTGCTCACCGGCGTCGAGCTGCCGCTCGTGCACGTGCTGGCAGACATGGAGCGCATCGGCATCGCGGCCGACACCGCGCACCTGGCCGATCTGGAGTCGCACTTCGCCGCCGAGGTGAAAGCCGCCCAGCAGGCCGCTTACGGCGTGATCGGGCGCGAGTTCAACCTGGGCTCGCCCAAGCAGCTGCAGGGGATCCTGTTCGACGAGCTCGGGCTGCCGAAGACCAAGCGCATCAAGACCGGGTACACCACCGACGCCGACTCGCTGCAGTGGCTCTACGCGCAGACCGAGCACCCGCTGCTCGAGCACCTGCTGCGCCACCGGGACGTCGCGAAGCTCAAGACCACTGTCGACGGTCTGCTCAAGACGGTCGCCGACGACGGCCGCATCCACACCACGTACAACCAGACGATCGCGGCGACCGGGCGGCTCTCGTCCACCGACCCGAACCTGCAGAACATTCCGGTGCGCACCGAGGAGGGGCGGACGATCCGGAAGGCGTTCGTCGTGGGTGAGGGGTACGAGACCCTGCTCACGGCCGACTACAGCCAGATCGAGATGCGCATCATGTCGCATCTGTCGGCCGACCCGACGTTGATCGAGGCGTTCACGTCCGGGCACGACTTCCACGCGGCGACCGCGGCCAGCGTGTTCGACGTGGAGCCCACCGCGGTCAGCGGTGAGCAGCGCAGCAAGATCAAGGCGATGAACTACGGCCTCGCGTACGGATTGTCGGCGTACGGGCTCTCGCAGCAGCTCGGTATCACCACCGAGGAAGCGCGGGCGTTGATGACCGACTACTTCGAGCAGTTCGGGGGCGTGCGGGACTACCTCGCCGAGGTGGTGGCGCGGGCTCGGGGCGAGGGCTACACCGAGACGATGATGGGGCGGCGTCGGTACCTGCCCGATCTCAACAGCGACAACCGGCAGCGGCGGGAGATGGCGGAGCGGATGGCGCTGAACGCGCCGATCCAGGGGTCGGCTGCCGACATCATCAAGGTGGCGATGCTCGCTGTCGACAAGCGTCTTCGCGAGGAGGGGCTGCGGTCGCGTCTGCTGCTGCAGGTGCACGACGAGCTCGTGTTCGAGACCGCGCCCGGCGAGCGCGGTGCGCTCGAGGCCCTCGTCCGCGACGCCATGGGCGCCGCCTACCCCCTGAACCTCCCCCTCGACGTGTCCGTCGGTTCCGGCCGAACCTGGGACGACGCCGCTCACTGACCGCCGAATGCGATCAATGAGCAGCGTCAGATGTTCTCAGCGGGCCGTCATGCCCTCGAGGACGCGCTGGGCGTCGCCGAGGTGGGCGCTGGAAACGAGGACGTCGTAGCGGCCGGCGGCTAGGGAGCTGCGGGAGGCGAAGTCGCGCTGGCCGCCGGTGAGGGAGTGGGCGACGAGGCCGAAGATCGCGCCCCAGACGGCTCCGATCACGATCGCGGTGATGATCAGCGCGATCCAGGACCCGAAGCTGTCGTCGCTGAAAAGCCCCAGCAGCAGGCCGAAGAAGAGCCCGAACCAGGCGCCGGAACCGGCACCGGCCGCGGCGGCCTTGCCGAACGACATCCGGCCGATCACCTGCTCCACGAGGCGCAGGTCCGATCCGATGATCGTGGTGTGCTCGACCGGGAACTTCTGGTCGGAGAGGTAGTCCACCGCACGCTGGGCGGACAGGTAGTCGCCGTAGCTGGCGAGCAGCGTCCGGTCGACGTCGTTCGCGCTGACGGGCGAACCGGCGGACGGTCCGACGGGGATGGTCATCGTTTTCTCCCGGACAGATCCCGCGGCACGGTGAGCACCGCGCCTCACCAGCCCAGTACCCCGCGTCACCGCCCCGAACCCTGTGTCCCGCGCGACACTCACCGCCATGTCCTTACTCGCGCGCAAACAACCCCGCTAGCCGACGCGCGGCGCTCCCGTGGTGCGCACGGGGCACGCACCACGCGGGGTGCGCGCGAGGACGCGGCGCGCTCGGGGCGGCGCGCTCGCGCGGCGGGGCGGCGCGCTCGCGCGGCGGGCGGCGGGGCGCGACCGCGCGGAGGAGCGCCGTCGCGATGGGCGGTGCTCACTTCGCGGTGGTGATTGCGTTGCGAGGTGTGGCGTCGGTGTGGAGGCAGGTGGGCCGCCGTCCTTTCGCGGCTGCGAGCACGGACGCCCCCGTCGCCGGCGACGGGGGCTCAGCGAACGAGCTGCTCGAGGCCGGCTACGCTCTCGCCGGCTCGACGCGGCCCCGCAACGGCAACGCGCTCCGCGAGGGCGTCGAGGCGGACGAGAACCTCTACCGCTTCGTCCGGGACACGGTAGGCGCACCCGAGCGCACCTACGTCTGGGGCGAATCGCTGGGCGGCGTCGTCGCCGAGCTGCTCACCGAGCGAGAGGACTGGGTCGACGGTGCGCTCCAGTGCGCTGGGTAACCAGGTGTCAAAATCCCGGGAGCACGACGACGCGACCGTCGAATCGCGGTCATGGCCTACGCGACGATCGCTCGGTACGACCTGGAGCTACGGGTCCTGGGAAACCCGTCGTCGAACACCGGGGCGCGCTACGACCAGCGCATCTCCGTCAAAGAAAAGCAGGAGATGGACTTCATCGACCCGGGCGGGCTGCCGGGCCACCTCGCGGAACTGGCGCGCGCACCCCGGGCCGCTGCGGACTCCGCCGCACGCAAGCGGGCCGATCTGCTCGGCGACCCGACCGGCGCACTGCGGGTACCGACGCTCACCATGCATCCGGGTTACGACGGGACCGCGATCGTGCAGAACGAGACCGTGTTCGCGAACCGCACGCTGAGGTCGACCGGTCGCACCGGGGACCTGATGCAGATCTCCACGACGCCGCTGGCGAGATACCCCGGTTCGGGCGCCCCGTACGGCGCCGGGCACTGCAACTTCACGACCGACGAGCGGGTCGGCGCGATGACGAATCTCAACCGCTTGGTGCGTACCGGCGCACGCCCGTCCCTCGCCGACGTGGCGATCCTGATGCGCGGCACCGGCAAGTCCTCCGGCTTCGACCCGCTCTTCGTCCCCGGCCACTGGCCCGCCGAACGCGAACTCGACTCGTTCCCGGCCCTACGCGACTTTTCGGCCCTACGACGACTTTCCGGCCCTACGACCGGCCCTCGTAGGCCCCGAAACCCGTCGTAGGCCCGACAACTCGTCGCAGGCCTGCTGCGGGCTCGTCAGCCTGCGGTCGCGCCGGCGGCTGGTACCGGCACGCGGGGGGTCGTGCCCTGGCGCGAGCGGGTGAGCAGTAGGGCGACCACCACGCTCAACGAGGCGGTCACGAGGGCGACGGTTGCGGTGTGGGTCAGGGAGTACGGACGCCACGCGAGCACCCCCAGCGTCTCCACCAGCGCGGCCGCCCAGAGCGGCGCCGCCACCCAGCGGGAACCGGCCGCGATCCGGGCGGTGAGGAACAGGTTCACCAGGGCCCACCCGGCACCGGCCGCCGCGAACAGCCACGCTTCGTCGGCGAGTCCCGCGTAGTCGCCCTTACCGGCCACCCGAACGGCCAGGTCACCGGCGAACACCGTCGCCAGCACACCGATCAGGCCGGTCGTCCCGACCACGAGCGCGCCGACGAGCAACGCCCGCCGCTGCCCCTGCGCGAGCCGGGGAAGCGCCACGACCGCCACGACCTGCGGCGCCCAGTACGCCGCATTGGACAGGATCGCGCCCACCGCGTACTCACCGCTGACCCCCGCGGGCAGCACCGCCCGAGCCAGCAGCAGGTCCGCGTTGACCAGCGCGAGCATCGCCAGCATCGCGCTGCACGCCCCGAGCACCTCGACGATGCGCGGCGCGCCCGCCGCGGTCGACCGGCGCACCGGCCGGGACAGCGCGTACGCGGCCATCAGCGCGAACGCACCCCCGACCGCGACCCCGAGCAGCGTCCAGAACGCACTCCGGCCGACCAGCAGGCCGATCAGACCGCCACCCGAGCGCCCCACCGCGGCCACCGCGGTGACGACGGCGAGTCGGCCGAACCGCTCGGAGCCCTGCAGGAGCCCCATGTGGATGCCGATCGCGTTGAGCGGCCCCACTGCGGCTGCGAGCGCCACCGCCGGCCACAGGCTCGGCAGGTGCAGCACGGCCGCGAGCAGCGGCGACGCGAGCAGCAGAAGCGCCGAAGACGCCAGCGACAGCCGGACGCCGATCGTGACCAGGCGCTCCGGGTCGCTGTCGCCCTTCGCGGTGCGGACCGCGGCGACCGTCTGCGTGCCGACCTGCAGCACGGACGAGACCGTGAGCAGCGCGATCAACGCACCGAGCGCGCCGTTCTCGTCGGTGTCGAGGAGCCAGTTGCCGCCGAGCCGGAGGCCGTACGCGAGGACGTTCGCCGCCATCGCGGCGACCGCGACCAGCGTCGCTCCGGCGGCGAAACGTGCCGCGGTGACGCCGGTCGGCTGCGGCTCGGACATGGGCCTCCTCGTCCTCGATACGGTGAGGGGGCCCAGCCTAGCTACTGACGAGTAAGTTTGGAGGCGGAACGCGCGTGCCTCGTCGCTCCCGCGCGGCC
Source organism: Cryptosporangium sp. NPDC048952 (assembly GCF_043197895.1). Taxonomy (NCBI): domain Bacteria; kingdom Bacillati; phylum Actinomycetota; class Actinomycetes; order Cryptosporangiales; family Cryptosporangiaceae; genus Cryptosporangium; species Cryptosporangium sp. NPDC048952. The sequence goes on from NZ_JBICTY010000003.1 coordinate 467,029, forward strand.
AAGCACGGGCTCGCCGCCGTTCTCGCGCTTCTCGTGCTCGCGCCGGTGCTGCGTCCGGGGTACGTGTTGAGCTACGACATGGTGGCCACGCCGCGGGTGCCGTTCACCGCGGCGACGCTCGGGTGGGGGGACGGGTTGCCGCGGGCGGTGCCGCAGGATGCGGTGCTGGCCGTGCTCACGAGTGTCGTGCCCGGGTGGCTCGTGCAGGTGGTCGCGCTGGTCGCGGTCGTGTGGTTGGCGGTGGTCGGGGCCGCGCGGCTCGTGCCCAGTGAGCGCGTTGTCGTGCGGCTCGTCGCCGGTGCGGCGTACGGGTGGAATGCGTTCGTCGCCGAGCGCCTCCTGATCGGACACTGGGGCCTCCTCCTCGCCTACGCCGCCCTCCCGTGGATAGTCCGCGCCGCCCTACGCGCCCGCCTCGGCCGCGCGGCGGTACGCGCCCACGGCCGCGCGGCCCGGTTCGCGGCTGCGGCGCCGTTGCTAGGGTGGTGCGCGCTCGCGGCGCTCACGCCTACCGGCGGTGTGATCGCCGCCGTCACCGCGTCCGCGGTGCTCCTCTGGCCCTCACCACGCGATGCCGACGTCCGGCAGGAGCCGTCGCCCGCCGCGCCACCGTCCGCCGCGCCACCGTCCGCCGCGCCACCGTCCGCCGGGCCACCGTCGGCCGGGCCGTCGTCCGCCGGGCCACCGTCGGCCGGGCCGTGGTCCGCCGGGCCACCGTCGGCCGGGCCGTCGTCCGCCGTGCGCGGGTCGGAGCGGGCGGTGGGTGTGAAGCTGTGGCCGCGCATCGTGGTGGTGCTGGCGGTGGTTGCGTTGAACGCGCCGTGGGTGGCCGCGGGAGCCGTGGCGCGGGTGAGTGCGGTCTCCGACCCGGACGGGGTCGGAGCGTTCGCCGCCCGCGCCGAGAACTGGTCCGGCACGCTCGGCGCCGTCCTCGGCCTCGGCGGAATCTGGAACGCCGAGGTGGTCCCCACCAGCCGCACCCTAGCCACCGCCCCCCTCTTCACCCTCCTCGTCCTCGCCATCGCATCCCTAGGCCTCCGCCCCTTCCTCCGAGCCCACCCCGCCGCCGCGCCTCCGCCGCCGGCCGCGCCTCCGCCGCCGGCCGCGCCTCCGCCGCCGGCCGCGCCTCCGCCGCCGGCCGCGGAGGCGCGGCCGGCCGCGTCGGAGGCTGCCGCGCTTTCGCCGCCGGTCGCGTCGGAGGCTGCCGCGCTTTCGCCGCCGGTCGCGTCGGAGGCTGCCGCGCTTTCGCCGCCGGTCGCGTCGGAAGCCGCCGCGCCTCCGCCGGTGGCCGCGTCGGAGGGTGGCGCAACGGAGGGTGGCGCGTCGGAGGGTGGCGCGTCGGAGGGTGGCGCGTCGGAGGGTGGCGCGTCGGAGGGTGGCGCGTCGGAGGGTGGCGTGGCGGCGGATCGCGCTGGGCGGGCCGCAGGGGTCGGGGGGTTCGGGGCGCTGGTCGCGGTCGCGGGCGGGGCGCTGGTGGTGGCCATCACCGGGACCGTGCCGGGGGGTGACTGGGTGCTGGGGGAGGTGGTGGCTCATGTGCCAGGGGGCGGGCTGCTGCGCGACGGGCAGAAGTTCGTGGCGCCGTTCGCCCTCCTGCTCGCGCTCACCTTCGCGCTCGGCGTCGAGCGCATCACCGACGCGCTCCGAACCCGCGGCGCCCGAACCGCCGCCACGGCCGCCGCAGTCGCGGCTCTGGTGTTCCCGATCGTCGCACTCCCGGACCTCGCCTGGGGCGGCGCCGGCCGCCTCACGTCCGTGCTCTACCCCGACGACTGGGAGTGGGTGGCGGAGAAGATCGCCGCCGACCCGCACGGCGAACTCGCCGTGCTCCCCTTCGAGACCTTCCGCGCCTTCGACTGGAACGACAACCGCACCGCGCTCGACCCGGCTCCGCGCTACTTCCCGGTGGACGTCGTCACCGAGGACGCCCTGGTCGTCTCCGGCACCACGGTGAGCGGCGAAAGCCCTCGCGCACTTGCTGTGCGCGAAGCCCTGGCCGACGGACGGTCGCTCAGCAGCGTCGGCATCCGCTGGATCCTGGTCGAGCGCGACACCCCCGGACCCGTGCCGGCCACCGCCCTCGCGGGCTACCACGAGTTCTGGAAGGGCCGGAGCCTCGCCCTCTACCGCGCCGGCTCAGCCGGGGCCCCGCCGAGAGGACCTGAAACGGTACGGGTGGTAACGGTTGTGTTCGGATACGCCGTTCCCGTTGGCATTCTGCTCGGCGCCTTGGCATCATGGGCGCTCACCCGGTCGCGACTGCGCGTCGAACGATCTGAGTAACACCGCAGATCAGTTTTCCGATATCGCACAAGGGTATTCACTTCAAGACTTCCCTTACCAAGCTACTGCTTGGTAACGTCATCCCCGCTTCGTATGGAGGGAGCCCCCATGAGCTCGTTTCTCTCGATCATCGTCGCCGCCGTCATCGGCGTCGTACTGGCGGTGGCGACCACTGTCGGGATCGTGAGCGTCACCAAGCAGTCGCCTGAGAACACCCCGGCGGTGAGCAAGCCGCTGGTTCAGTACGGGCACCGCTGAGTTCACCGAGGTCCCGCTGCCGTTCGGGGGCGGCGGCTGACCAGCGGATCAGTAGTCAGAGGCCGGTGTGGCCGCAGTCGGAACAACTGCGGCCACACCGGCCTCCGTCTGTCGCGCCCCTGTCCGGGTCGCACCTCGGGGCGCCCTCTGTCGGTGAACACCCATTTGCCGGTTTACCGCGCCGCGCAGAATAGTCGTGCCGCGTTTTTGCGCGTCACATGACAACGTTGCGCGACCGATGACGAACGAATTTGATTAGTCATTCCTGGCGGCACCCGAAATGCTTGATGTGTCCACTGGACAACGCCGCGTAATCGAAATGGACAGGCTCTGGTACCGCGCGGTCCCACTTCGACCGCGCGGTACGGAGCAGCCGGTTTCAGCCCGTGACGTCGTCCACCAGGGCCGCAAATCGCTTGCCGGTCTCGTCCCAGGTGAAACGGCCCGCATGGGCTCGCGCCGCTTCGCCCATCGCGCTGCGTAACGCGTCGTCCGCGATCAGGTGGGCGCAGTGCCGGAGGAACTCCTCCTCGTCGTCGGCCAGCAAACCGGTCTCCCCGTCGACGACCGACTCCGCGACACCACCGGCGGTGCGGAATGCCACAGCGGGCGTGCCGTGGGCGGCGGCCTCGATGACCGACAGCCCCCACCCTTCCTTCAGTGACGGCACGAGCATGGCCCACGCCGAAGCGAGCAACCGCTGCTTCTCGTCCTCGTCGACGAAGCCGGCGAACCGCACCCGGTCGCTGACGCCGAGCCGCGAAGCCTCCTCGCGCAGCGGGTCGAGCCACCAGCCCTGCCCGGCGACCACCAGCTGGATGTCCGGGTGTGTCTCCGCCAGGCGCTGCACCACCCGTAACGCCACCTCGACCCGCTTGTGCGGAACCAGCCGCCCGAGCACCAGCAGTGTCGGTGCGGCGGACCGGGCCCGCGCAGCAACAACCGGCGGTGGCGTGCCGTTGTGGATAATCGTGATCCGCTCGGCGTCGACGCCGAGTCCGGTCAGCTCGTCGCGCGTCGACTCCGACACCGCCACGTACCGGCAGCCCCGGTGGACGCGGGGGGACAGCCAGGACTCGACCCACCAGCCGAAGCGGGCGGCGACCGGCCCCAGCACGACCCGCCACTGCTCGCGGTGCACGTGGTGGACGAGCAGGACCACCGGCGTGCGCGCGTAGAGCCGCGACAGGAACGGCAGTCCGTTCTGGACGTCGATCACGACGCCGGGACGCCCCAGCCGACCGCGCACGTACTCCCAGGCAGCACGGGCGTACACCGTGTGACGGCCGCCGCGGCGCACGATGCGCACGCCGTCGGTCGTGGTCTCCTCGGGCGCCCCGTGCGCGTGGGCCGCGCACACGATCGTGACCGGATGGCCCCTTCGGGCCAGCGCCGCGGCGACCTGCTCCGCGTACAACTCGGAGCCACCGCCCTCGGGATTACGTAAATCCCGCCAGTTCAAGATGAGTACGGCGGGTAGAGCGGCGGTTTCCACCACGCATCTCCCTACCAATCAGTAACCTTGCCGCGACACCGTACGACACTTGGCCCGTCCGGAGGGACGAATCGCGTTGATCGACGTTTCAGGGAGCTCGACCGGCATCGCCGCCGACGGGCGCCGTCTGGTCGTGCCGCCGCCCGGAACGCTCCGCCGCTCGATCGCGCTGTTCCGCGCGTTCCGGGTGGAGCAGACCGACCCCGACCTCTTCTACGGGATGCTCGCGGCCGACTCGGCGCGGCAGGTCGCCGGCTACACGGACCTGGCCGGGAAGACGGTGTTGGACGTCGGCGGTGGGCCCGGGTACTTCGCGGACGCGTTCCGCAAGGCCGGGGCGAGCTACGTGGGAATCGACGCCGACCTGGGAGAACTCGCGGCGCGCACCGAGCCGGGACCGGGCACTGTGCTCGGCAGCGGCATGGCGCTGCCCATCCGCGACGGGGCCGTCGACGTCTGTTACTCGTCCAATGTGCTCGAGCACGTCGATCGTCCCGAATTGATGGCCGACGAGATGGTGCGGGTCACCAAGCCGGGCGGGACGGTGTTCCTGTCCTACATGCTCTGGTGGGGCCCCCACGGCGGCCACGAGACCTCCCCGTGGCATTACCTGGGTGGCAACTACGCCGCGAGGCGTTACGCCCGAAAACAGGGTCATCAGCCCAAGAACGTCTTCGGTGAGAGCCTCTTCCGAATTACCGCGGGCGAGATGATCCGGTGGGCCAACCGGGGCCGGAAAGCGCGTAAGTTCGACGTCCTCGACGTCGTTCCGCGCTACCACCCCAACGGCGCCAAGTGGGTGGTCCGCGTGCCGGGAGTCCGGGAGCTCGTGACGTGGAACCTCGTTCTCGTGCTGAGGGTTCGGTGACCGCCACCGCGGTCACCGGTCCTGACGACACGTCCGACGAGCATTCCGTGGATCGCCCGGGGCCGGGGCGCACCACGACGACATCGCCGACCGTCCGCCGCGTGCGGCTGATCGGCGTCGCCCTAGCTCTTGTTGTTCTTGCTTTTCTCCAGAAGCCCGGCGAGATCGCCGCCGACACGAAGCTCGACCTCGTCGTCGACCCGCTCGCGTTCCTCGGTCGGGCGATCGGGCTGTGGGATCCGACCGGCTACGCCGGTCAGCTGCAGAACCAGGCGTACGGCTACCTGTTCCCCATGGGGTCGTTCTTCGCGCTCGGCGACGTGCTCCACATCGACGCCTGGATGGTGCAGCGGCTCTGGTTCGCCGCGCTGCTGGTCGGCGCGTGGGGCGGCACGTACCGCCTGCTCAACGCGATGCGCATCGGGACACCCACGGTCCGCGTGATCGCCGCGCTCACCTACGCGCTGGCGCCGCGGATGCTCACCGAGCTGGGCGGCATCTCGGCGGAGGTGATCCCGTTCGCTGTCGCGCCGTGGGTGCTCACGCCGCTGGTGCTCGGCGCCCGCCGCGGATCGCCGCGCCGGGCGGCCGCGGCCTCCGGCGTCGCGTTCCTATTCGCCGGCGGGGTGAACGCGGCCGCCGCGCTCGCGATCCTGCCGTTACCGGCCTGGTGGCTGCTGACCCGCGAAAAAGGCAAGCGCAAGAACCAGCTGATCCGCTGGTGGGTGCTCGCGATCGGGCTGGCGTCGCTCTGGTGGGTGGTGCCGCTGCTCGTGCTCGGCCGCTACAGCCCACCATTCTTGGATTGGATCGAGTCGAGCTCGTTCACGACGTCGGCCACCAGCCTGATCGAGGCTTGGCGTGGAACGACGCAATGGGTGGCGCGCATCGCGGGACCGGACGGCCCGGAATGGACCGCCGGCTGGGTGCTGCTCACCGCGCCGGCTGCGATCATCGCCACGGTGCTGGTGGCGGCCGTCGGGCTGGTCGGCGCCGTGCAGCGCAGCAATCCGCACCGGCTGTTCCTCGGCGGGGGCCTGGTCATCGGCCTCGCGCTGATCACGTTCGGCCACACCGGTCCGCTGACGCCGCCGTGGGCCGGTTCCGCCCAGGACCTGCTGGACGGCCCGCTCAGCCCGTTCCGCAACATCCACAAGTTCGACCCGGTGATCCGGCTGATGCTCTCCATCGGCCTCGCGCACCTGCTGGCCGCGATCCGGCCGCTGCGCGGCATCCAGCTGCGGGACCTGCCGGTGGCGGCGCTGGTCCGGATCGCCGTCGCGGCAATGCTGCTGGTCAGCGCCGTCCCCGCGTTCAGCGGCGACCTGGTCAACCGGTCCCGGCCCACCGAGTACCCGACGTACTGGGCCGACACCGCGGACTGGCTCGCCGACAACGCGGGGGAGAGCCGCGGGCTGGTCGTCCCCGGTGCGCCGTTCGGTCTGTACTACTGGGGCCGCACCAACGACGACGTCCTGCAGCCGCTGGCGAAGAGCGGCTGGCTGGTGCGTGACGGCGTGCCGCTGAGCTCCGCGGGCAACATCCGCCTGCTCGACGCGTTCGACCAGCTGCTCGCCGACGGGCAACCGTCCGCGGGGCTGGCCACCGCGCTCGCCGGCGCGGGCATCGGGTACGTCGTCGTGCGCAACGATCTGGACTGGCGCCGCGGGCGCGCCACCCGGCCGGAGCTCGTGCACGAGGCGCTCGACGGATCACCGGGGCTGGAGCGGGTGAAGACGTTCGGGCCGGAGCTGACGGTGGCCGGTGACCTCGTCGACCGCAAGCTCTACGACCCGAAGGTGGCCGCGTACCGCGCGGTCGAGATCTACAAGGTCACCGGCGTCCCGGCGACGGTCCGCAGCGTGCCGCTGGAGAACGTCCTGCGGATGGCCGGTGGTCCGGAGGCGACGCTCTCGCTCGCCGAACAGGGTCTGCAGGTCGGTCGGCCGTCGGTGCTCGCCGGCGACGACCGGCTGCTCGGCCCCGGGGTGGGCACGCCGGTCGTCACCGACACGCTCCGGCGGCGCGAGGTCAACTTCGGCGAGGTCAGACACAACGTCTCGGCGACGATGACCAAGGACGAGCCCTTTCTCGCCCCCCGTTCTGCGCACGATTACCTCAACAGCGACGACCCGTCGCTGCTCACCGTCGCCCGCTACACCGGCGTCTCGGGGTTCCGGGCCTCGTCGTCCGGGTCCGACGTCGACGCGGCGGTGTCCCACGACGCCGCCCACGCGCCCTGGTTCGCCGTCGACGGCGACCCGCGCAGCAGCTGGGCGACCGGTTCGCCGGGTGCCCTTGGTCAGTGGCTCGAACTGCACTTCGATACCGACGTCGATCTGACGTCGATAAAAGTGCAGTTCGACGCGGGCTTGAAGCTGGGGCCGTTGCCCACCCGACTCGAGGTCACCACCGACCGGGGAACACGGTCGGTGGACGTCCGGCCGAACGGCGATCCGCAGGAGATCAGCGTGCCGGCGGGGCAGACGCGGACGCTTCGGCTGACCGTGCGGGACGTGGACGGGGACGCTGCCAAGGCCGGTGGCTTCGCGATCTCCGAGATCACGGTGCCGGGCGTCCGGCCGACCCGGACGCTCGTCACCCCGAAGGTGACCGGCACGAACCCGGCGATCGTCGTGTTCCGCGCGGCGACCAGCGGGCACGGGGACTGTCTCACGTACGACGGGCGGCCGGTCTGCCTGCCGGGGCTGTCCACCCCGGCGGAGGAGCCGACCGGCATCGACCGGACGTTCACGCTCCCGGCGAAGGCCTCGTACGCGGTCACGATCGCCGGGCTGCCGACGTCCGGCGACGCACTGGACGCGCTGCTCGCACCCGAAAAGGACGACGCGGCGATCGCGACCAGCGACGACACCGGCTACAACGATCCGAGGACCCGGCCTCAAGCCGTGTTCGACGACGACCCGGACACGGTCTGGATCGCAGCTCCCGGTGTCCAGGCGCCCAAGCTCACCGTCACGCTTCCGGAGCGACGCAGGATCACCGGGCTGACGCTGCGGCTGGACGGCACCGCGACCGCCGCGCCGCCGCGGACGATCCAGGTGACCAGTGACAACGGACAGACCCAGTTCGGCACGGTCGTGCCGAACGGCGTCACCGGATCGGTGCGGTTCGCCAAGCCGCTGACCGGTCGTGCGTTCGACGTCACGGTGATCGAGACGGCACCGGTCGCGACGACGAACGCCGCCAACGGTTTCCAGGAGCTGCTGCCGCCGGGTATCGCCGAGCTCCGGCTCGTCGGGGCCGAGGACACGGTGGAGCCGGTTCCCGCCGACACCGTCGTCGACCTGCCCTGTGGCAAGGGACCGACGCTGCGGATCGACGGACGCACCGTCCAGACGAAGGTCGTCGGTCCCGCGACCAGCACGCGGGCCGCCAGTGTCGTCAACGAGCAGGGGCAGCTCGAGGGTGCGGCGACGCAGCGGCCGCTGACCGTCGGCGACCTGCTGGAGGAGCGGCCGGTCAAGATCGAGCCGTGCGTGGAGGGCGATCGGCCGGGAGCCGACCTCGAGCTGAGCGAGGGGGAGCACCGGCTGCAGCTGGTCGGTACCGACAACCTGCGCCCGGTGTCGGTGATGATGGCGCCGCTCGGTGCCACCGGGATCCGCTCGGCGCAGCGCACGGCCGACGTCCGCGACTGGGGGTCGACCTCGCGGAGCGTCGACCTCGGGCCGTCCAACCGGCCGAGTGTGCTGGTCGTGCCGGAGAACTTCAACGAGGGCTGGGTGGCGTCGCTCGCCGGGGAGGACCTGGTGCCGATCCGGGTCGACGGGTGGGAGCAGGCGTGGATCGTTCCTGCCGGTGACGGTGGCACCGTCGAGCTGAGCTACCGGCCGAAGTGGATCTACTGGGGTGGATTGCTGGTCGGGCTGCTGGCGGTGATCGCGCTGATCGCGCTCGCCCGCTGGGGGCGCCCGCTCGGTCGGACGACGCCGGCCACCGCGGAGGCTGGGTCCCCCGAGGCGTTGGCGCCGGTCGGGGCGGGACGTACGCCGCTCACCCGGCGGCTGCCGTTGCTGCTGCCCGCGGTGATCGGTGGGGTGCCGGGGCTGATCGGCACGATCGTCCTGTGGGTGGTCGTGCGGAAGCTGCGCTGGGGGAATTCGCTCGTGCGGTGGCTGCCGTTGGTCGGGGGCGCCGCGCTGGTGGCCGCCGGGATCGCCAGCGCGTGCCGGCCGTTCGCCGGGGAGCACGAGCCGTGGGCCGACACCTGGCCGGTGCAGGCGTTGTGCCTGGCGGCTGTCGTCGTCGTGGCGGTTGTCGCAGTTCACCCGACGTCGGCCGAGGACGCCCCGGAGCTGACCGAGGAGGACAGCTAGCCCGGCGGCCGCCGGGCTAGTCGGACGGGCCGCGTTGGGCCGGCGGGGGGAGGCGGGGGATGGGTTCGGTGGTCTTCTCGGACGCGGGCTGCTCGGGCACCCACGGGCCGAGCTGGACCGGCTGGTCGTAATCCCAGCGCACGACCGGCTCCACCGGCTCGGCCGGTGCGGCGGCGGGGGCGGCGGGGGCCGCCGGGGTGGGCTGCACGGCCTGGATGTCGGCGGCGCCGCGGCGGGTGCGGCGCCGGACGTAGGCCTGCGCCGGCCGCTCCAGCACCCGGTAACTGATCGCCGCCACGACCACCGCGGCCAGCACCGTGAGGGGGAACAGCGTGCTGAACCCGCCTCGGAACAGCTCCAGGTTCAACGCGTCCACCAGCGTGAACATCAACACGAGGTGGAACAGGAACACGCCGTAGCTGATCTCCCCGAGCCACCGCACGCGTTTGTCGGTGAGCACCCTCCGCAGCGGATGGGTTCCCGGCGCCGGCGACACCAGCGGTAAGAGCATGAAGAACGCGGTGGCACCGTACAGGAGGTGCTTGGCCAGCCACTGCGACGTCGTCGCCGCCTCCAGCGTGTACGGCCCCGCGACCGGCGTCATCGACAGCGAGAACAGGATGCCGGCGATGATCCAACAGGTACCGGGCGCGGTAGCCAGATCCTCCGCGAGCTTCCGCAGCCGCGGCCACGCGTCGACCGAGGCCGCGGACGGCAGACACGCCAGGATCATGCCGAGCGCGAACCAGTCCAGGTAGGCGGGCAGCCACTGCAGCGCGAGCTGGTCACGCAACGTCGGAATCTGGTGGACGACCAGCCCCCACAGCGGGCCGATGGCGAACAGCACCGCGAGCGCGACGGTCTGGCGCCGCATGATCCGGCGCGGCCGCCGGCCCTTCAGCGACACCGCCGCGATCAACGGCAACGCCAGATAGAAGGACATCTCGACGGTGAGGCTCCAGATGTGCGTGAGCGCCTGGTGCGGGTTGTCACCGAAGTAGATGTGCGTGAGCGTCGCGTACTCGATCCAGTCGGTCCACGTCGTCTTCTGCACCGTGAACCCGACGTCGTGCTCCCACGGCCGGATCAGCATCGTGAGCACGAGCAGCGCCCAGTACGCCGGGAAGATCCGGGCGAACCGCCGCCACAGGAACGCCTTGCTCTCCGGCCGCGGACGCAGATCGAGCGCGGACTCCACGAACGGCCGGTACAGCAGGAAGCCCGACAGCAGGAAGAACAGCGTCACGCCGAAGTCGAGCCGGGCCAGGAACGGCGCCCAGAAGCCCTCGACCGCCCGGCCGGTCTGGAACCCCACGTGCGTGCCGACGACCGCGAACGCGGCGATGGCCCGGACGCCGTCCAGGACGTCGAGATGCCCACCGGCCTTCACCGTCGGCGCGGTCATGAGGCCGGCTCCGGGTGGCCGGCTTTCGCCGCCAGGCAGATCGACGCATCGGGGTCGGTGCTGCGGATCACGACCCGGTCGAAGGCCTTGCCCGGCGTGCCGAGCAGCAACGAGGAGTACGTGCCCGCGGTCAGCGTCGGCGTGGCGAACCGACGCGGTGCGAACGTGCGAGCGCCGTCGGCAAGCTCGATCGACACCCCGCTGGGTAACTGCGACAAATAGTCCAGCCGCACGAACGAATCCGGACGAGTGATGCGTTTGCTCAACGTCACGGTCACCGACCCGACCCCGCGTAACGGATGGGCGCAGAACACGCCTGGCTGATCGGCACTGGTGGCCTCCTCCACGAACCGGGCCCGGAGCAGGTGACCTCCCTGGTCGAACATGTACAGCGGTCGTGATGCATCGTCCCATCGGACAGCGGTCGGTAAACCCTGTTCGATCGGCCGGAAGATTTCGGAGACCCGGCGATTGACCTGTAACAGCGTCGCGACGGCCGGGGGTGCCGTGTTGTCGTAGATCGCGATCTGACGATCCGCGGCGTTCGTCCGCAGATCGTGGATTCCGGTGGTGAGGTAGTCGCGGATCGGGTTCTGCACCCAGCGGCTCTCGAACCCGTGGACCGTGACGCCGTAGCTGACCGCGTACACGAGGAGCACGGCGACGAGGCCGAGGCTGACGGTCTTCGTCGGAGGTCCCTCGTCGTCCGAGAAGAGACCCGTGCGACCTCGTTCCGCGACCGCCGCCGGATCCGGCACCACGAGTAGCAGGACGACGGCCAGCACCAGCGGAATCGTCAGCTCGGACAGGTAGTGGAAGTTCCGCGCCAGGATCACGCCGACGTACTCGAACCGGCCGGCCGCCAGCAGTCCCGAGGTGCCGAGCAGCACGGTGAACGGCAGCAGCCAGGCGCGCAACGTGCGCCAGCCGTTCCGGCGCACGGCCACGGCGCTGAGCACGATCACGGTGAGCTGTCCGGCGACGGTCGTGATCGGGCCGGGGTGCGCCGCGCTGTAATAGATGATGTCGGCGGAGTACCAGTGCCACGGCCCGCCGAACAGCGACGGCGCGAGCGAGTGCATCCACGCGTCCCAGAAGACGTTCCAGACGTCGCCGATCTTCGGCGAGGAACCGGCCTTCGGGTAGTCGCCGAGGACGAAGTACGCGAAGAACGCGACGACCGGCACGGCGTAGACCACCCAGGCACGCCACGACTGCCAGACCGCGCGGAACCGGGCCTTTCCGCCGCCGCTGCTCAGGTACAGCAGCGTCAGCAGCGGAGCGAGCGCGACACTGAGCACGGCTTTTTCCCAGAACAACAGAGCCAGGAGGACGCCCAGCGCGCCGAAGACCGCGTAGCGCAGTTCCCGCGTCGCCTCGTACCGCACGTGCATCACCAGCAACAGCAGGATGCCGACGTGGGTGGGTAGCAGGTTGACGCCGCTGGACAGGGAGAGCAGCGACGGAACCAGCAGCGGCGAGAACGCGTAGAGCCCGAGCCCGAGCAGCGCGGCCTTTCCGGGGCCGAGCAGCTGCGCCAGCAGGTAGCCCATCAACGCGGTGGCGACGGCCTGGAACAGCACCCGGACCAGCACCGTCGACGCGTTGTCGTACGGGGCGAGGTGCGCGCTCAACCAGTAGAACGTGCGCAGGCCCGGCGTCAGGTGGTCGTTCAGGGCGAGCGTGACGTAGTCCCAGCCGAACGGGTGTTTCGCGGCCTCGGAACTCATGTCGAGATCGTCGAGATAGAAATAGCCGGACAGCGCCAGCGCGCCGATCACCACGCCCTGCACGGCGGCGACCGTCGCGACGACGAGCGTCCAGGGCCGTAACCCGCGTTTCCCGCCGGCCCCTGACCCCGGGCGCTTGCGCGCCGGAGCCGTCGGCAGGTACGTGGTCATGTCTTCGACACCCTCCTGGAGCTGCGGAGATAACGCCGGAAAACTGCTTCGAGGTAACCATGCGAATGCGCCCACGGGGAGTTTACTCACTGGTAACCTCTGCGGGATCGCTCGGGGAAACAGCGTTGAAGTGCAGGTCTCCTGGGAGGAACCTCATGCGTCGCACCGTGGGTGCCGTGGTTTTGGCACTCGGAAGCTTCTTGGTGGTCGCAGCGATTCTGCTGCCCACCTACGTGGCCGGGAATCTGGTGAAAACACCGCTCGACCAGTACACGGTCAGCGTGGCCACGTCCGACAACGCAACCGTATTCGACGTCGCTTCTCTGCAGGTGCAGCAGAACGTGCCGGTCGAAGCGACCCGTACGGTCCGAGCAGATCCGGAGAAGAGTACCGACGACGTCGTCGTGCTGGACGAGTTCCTCGTTCTCCAGGACGCGCGGGACGACAAGCAGATCACGTACTCGAGCGACCGGGTGGGGCTGCACCGGCGTACCGCGGAGGCCCAGAAGGGCTTCGACGCGGCGGTGGACGACGAGCCCACCGACCACGAGGGCCTGATCTACAAGTGGCCGTTCGGCGCGGAGAAGAAGTCCTACGACTACTTCGACACCACGGCCAAGAAGACGTACGAGGCCAAGTACGTGAGCAGCGAGGACATCAACGGCCTCGAGGCGTACAAGTACGAGATGCAGGTCCCGGCCGTCAAGATCGGTGATCTCGAGGTGCCGGGCGAGCTGGTGGGCAGCGCCGAGCCGGCGGTCACCGCCGACCGGTACTACACCAACACCCGCACGGTCTGGGTGGAGCCGAAGACCGGCGTCATCCTCAAGGGCCAGGAGAACCAGTCGCAGACGCTGCGCGACGCGTCCGGCGCGGACAAGGTGACGCTGTTCGCGGCGACGCTGACGTTCGACGACCAGACGGTGAGCGAAGCCGTCAGCCTCGCCAAGGATTCGATCTCGCAGATCACCCTGGTGAGCACGGTCGCGCCGATCGTGGTCGGTGTTCTCGGCGTGATCCTGATCGTCGTCGGCCTCTTCCTGGCGTTGCGCCGTGGCGGAAATTCGCAGTCGTCGTTTCGCTCCACGAAGCACTCCGACTCGCGGACGCCGGTGAGGTCGTAACGCTTAGGTACGGATACGTACCGGGACGTTCGAATAGTGCCGCCCCCACGGGGCGGCACTATTTCGTTTTTATCGCCGGGAACAGACGTAAATGGCGGTTCCGGGCACCAATGCGCCGCGCAGCGGGCTCCACTGCCCCCACACCTCCTGGTGCCCTTCCGGCCACTCCGGCTCGATCAGGTCGGTCAGCTCGAACCCGGCGCCGACCAGCTCGCGGACGCGGTCGCCGAGCGTCCGGTGGTGCTCGACATAGGTGATGCGCCCGTCGTCGTCGAATTCGGCGTACGGCGTGCGGTCGAAGTACGAGTGGTAGACGGTCAACCCCTCCGGGCCCGGGTCGTCCGGGAACGCCCACCGCAGCGGATGCGTGGTGGCGAACACCCATCGCCCGCCCGGCCGCAGCACCCGGTGCACCTCACGCATGACGACGGCCGAGTCGGCGACGAACGGCACCGCGCCGAACGCCGAGCAGGCGATGTCGAAGCTGGCGTCGGGGAACGGGAGCTCTCCGGCGTCAGCGAGCACGAGGGGTACGGGGACCCCGGACCGGTCGTTGGCCTCCTGCGCGTGACGCAGCATCCCGGCCGACAGGTCCAGCGCCACCGGCCGCGCACCGTGCGTCACCAGCCAGCGCGAACACGACGCCGCGCCGCAGCCGACCTCGAGCACGTCCCGGCCGGCGACCGGACCGAGCAGGCCGGCGTCCTCCTCGACGAGGCCCTCGGGGCACCAGCGGAAGCGCACGTCGCCGAGGAAGTCGCCGTGGGAGGCCTGGTAGTCGTCGGCGTCCGCGTCCCACCAGAGCCGGCTCGCCGACCGGCTCTCGGCCGGGCCCACCTGGCGGTGCGTGATGCCGGTGGTGCCGAGCGTCTGGACGGCGGTGAACTTCTCGGTGCCGTCGTCCGTCTCCGTTGTGTTCTGCACCCGTCCAGTGTGATCGACGCACCGCGTCGGTTGGACAGCCACCTGATAACCGGAATTCCGGTTACGGGAGGCGGAATAGCGTCGCCGGATCGCAGGTTGTTCGGCAGGCGAAGGTGCACAGCACCTCGCGTTGGACCTTAAGCCCGCCTGCACGGTAGGCTTGAGAACGCGTTATGGGCTGACCGTGCCTCAGTAGGGAGCAGGCTCGCAGCCGTATGCGTGATCGGGTCTGAGTGCGCCCGAGTCGCGCCCGTTGGTATCGGGGTGTGACTGGAGTGTTTCGACCCGCGTCCGCGGCGGGCCCTTGACGCACGGCACGACCCATTGTCCCAATCCGGAGCAACCGCCCACATGACGAGCAGCACCGAGGCCCAGCCGACCACCCCGCAGGTAGCGGTCAACGACATCGGTTCGGAAGAGGCCTTCCTCGCCGCGATCGACGAGACCATCAAGTACTTCAACGACGGCGACATCGTCGAGGGCACGATCGTCAAGGTCGACCGCGACGAGGTTCTGCTCGACATCGGCTACAAGACCGAGGGCGTCATTCCCTCGCGCGAGTTGTCGATCAAGCACGACGTCGATCCGGCCGAGGTCGTCTCCGTGGGTGACCACGTCGAGGCCCTCGTCCTCCAGAAGGAGGACAAGGAAGGCCGCCTGATCCTCTCCAAGAAGCGCGCTCAGTACGAGCGGGCCTGGGGAACGATCGAGAAGATCAAGGACGAGGACGGAGTCGTCACCGGCACCGTCATCGAGGTCGTCAAGGGTGGTCTCATCCTCGACATCGGCCTCCGCGGCTTCCTCCCCGCCTCGCTGGTGGAGATGCGTCGCGTCCGCGACCTCCAGCCGTACGTCGGTCGCGAGCTCGAAGCCAAGATCATCGAGCTCGACAAGAACCGCAACAACGTGGTCCTCTCCCGCCGCCAGTGGCTGGAGCAGACCCAGTCCGAGGTCCGCAGCGAGTTCCTCAACAAGCTGCAGAAGGGCCAGGTCCGCAAGGGCGTCGTTTCGTCGATCGTCAACTTCGGTGCCTTCGTCGACCTGGGCGGCGTCGACGGTCTGGTCCACGTTTCCGAGCTCTCCTGGAAGCACATCGACCACCCGTCCGAGGTCGTCGAGGTGGGCCAGGAGGTCGAGGTCGAGGTTCTCGACGTCGACCTGGACCGCGAGCGCGTCTCGCTGTCGCTGAAGGCGACGCAGGAAGACCCGTGGCGTCAGTTCGCCCGTACGCACCAGATCGGCCAGGTCGTCCCCGGCCGGGTCACCAAGCTGGTGCCGTTCGGTGCGTTCGTCCGCGTGGACGAGGGCATAGAGGGTCTGGTCCACATCTCCGAGCTGGCCGAGCGTCACGTGGAGATCCCGGAGCAGGTCGTCAACGTCGGCGACGAGATCATGGTCAAGGTCATCGACATCGACCTCGAGCGTCGCCGGATCTCGCTGTCGCTGAAGCAGGCGAACGAGGGCGTCGTCGACCCCGACTCGTTCGACCCGACTCAGTACGGCATGGCGGCCACGTACGACGAGGCCGGCAACTACGTCTACCCGGACGGCTTCGACCCCGAGACGAACGACTGGCTCGAGGGCTACGAGAAGCAGCGTGAGGAGTGGGAGCGCCAGTACTCCGAGGCGCAGACCCGCTTCGAGGCCCACCAGAAGCAGATCACCGAGGCCCGCGCGGCCGAGGCGAACGCTGCCGAGGAGACCTCGTACTCGTCCGACTCGGGTGCCGCCGCTGGTGCCGCCAGCAGCAGCACCAGCTCCACCAGCACGAGCCGTGGCGACGACTCGGCCGCGACGGGAACGCTCGCGACCGACGAGGCGCTGGCCGCGCTGCGTGAGAAGTTGGCCGGTGGCCGCAGCTAAGTAGTTCAGAACGGACGAAGGGCCCTTCCGACGAGAGTCGGGAGGGCCCTTCTCGTTTCGGGCAGGATGGGCGCATGCTGCGGATCGGGTTGACCGGGGGGATCGGGGCGGGCAAGAGCGCGGTCGCCGCGCGGCTGGCCGAGTTGGGTGCGGTGGTGATCGACGCCGACCGGCTCGCGCGGGAGGTCGTCGAGCCGGGCACGCCGGGGCTGGCCGCGATCGTCGAGGCGTTCGGTGCGGACGTGCTGGCTGCGGACGGGTCGCTGGACCGGCCCAAGCTCGGGAAGATCGTCTTCGCCGACGACGCGGCGCGGGCGCGGCTCAACGGCATCACCCACCCGCTGATCGGCGCGCTCACCGCGGAGCGCGCGGCCGCCGCGCCGCCGGACGGGATCGTGGTCCACGACATCCCGCTCATCGTCGAGGGCGGCTCGGGGGCGAGCTTTCACCTGGTCGTCGTCGTGATGGCGACGGAGGAGATCCGGCTGCGGCGGTTGACGGAGCTGCGCGGGATGCCGATCGAGGACGCCCGGGCCCGGATCGCGGCGCAGGCGACCGACGAGCAGCGGGTCGCCGCCGCTGACGTCCTGCTGGACAACTCCGGTGCGCTGCCGCAGCTGCGGGCCGCTGTGGACGCGCTGTGGGAGGACCGGTTGGTGCCGTACGCGTCCGGGATCGCGAACGGGGTTGCGGCGGAGGCCGCCGGTGCGCCGGTGCCGGCTGACCTCGAGCGCGCCGCTGCGCGGCTGCGCAACTGGCTGCACCGGCCCGACCTGCGCGTCGAGCAGGCCGGGCCCCTGGAGCTACGGGCCTTTCTAGCCGACGCCGACGAGGTGCGGTCGGTGGGCAAGGCCCTGGCGGGGTCGGGCTGGATCCTGGACGGAACCCGCGGAAGTACCGCCCGCTCCGCCGACCCCGGCCAGCCGACCCGCCTGGTCCTCGCGGTCGCGCCCTGACCGCGCTGACCGCCCCCGGCCGTCAGCCGAGGTCGCGGCGGCGGAAGGCGGCTAGTCCGGCGGCGGTGAGTGCCGCCGCGAGCGCTACCAGCCAGCGGTAGGGCGCCGGGGTGGCGTCGGCGCCGGGCAGTTTCGGCAGGTGGGTGAACGGCGACAGGTCCATCACCCACTGCGGCAGCTGCAGGATCTCCCCGAACTGTCCGATGACGACAGCCAGCAGCAACACCACCCAGCTGACCAGCGTCAACCGCGGCAGCAGACCGAAGAGCGCCACGGCGACGCCGGCCAGCACCAGCACCGCGGGCAGCTGCCCGAGCGCGGCCCCGACTTGCCGGGTCACCTCTGCACCGACCGCGTCGGTGCGCAGCCCGTGGGCGAGCCCGGCCAGCAGGCCGGAGGACGCCAGGATCACCGCCGAGCCGACCGCGACCCACAGCACGTGCGCCCCCGCCCAGCGCACCCGGCTCACCGCGCCCGCGAGCACGGGCTCGGCCCGCAGCGACTCCTCCTCGGTCCGCAACCGCAGCATCGCGGCGACCGCGTAACCGGCCACCACCATGCCCATCACCAGGTAGATCATCCCCAGGTAGACGTCGGCGAGGCTGCCACCGGCCCCGGTGTAGTCCCGCAGCATCTCCGCGGTGTTCGGGTCGTCGTTCGCCGCGGTGACCATGTCCTGGGCGAGCCCGCCGAACACGGCCCCGCCGATCCCGGCGCCGATCGCCCACCCGAGGACGCTGCCGCGCTGGAGCCTCCACGCGAGGCCGACCGGACCGCTCAGCGTGGACGGTGCGGACGCCGGACCGAGTCGGGGCCGGAACACGCCCGCGCCCGCGTCGCGCCGGGCTCGCAGCACCACGACGGCGACGAGCAGCACCGCGACCGCCAACGCCGGGACGAGCAGCACCACCCAGCGGTTCCCGGCGTACGGCCGGACCTCCTCGGCCCAGCCGATCGGCGACAGCCAGGTGAGCCACCGGCCGGACGAGCCGTTGACCGCCGCCGAGTCGCCGGCCGCGCGGAGCAGGAACGATGCCCCGAGCAGCGCACCGGCGATGCCTCCGGCGGATCGCGCGTGCTCGGTCAGTTGGGCGGTGACCGCGCCGAGCGCGGCGAAGACCAGCCCGACCGAGACGCATCCGGCCATCAGCGCCAGCGAACCGCTGAACGGGATGCCACCGACGGTGAGCAGCGACGCGACACCGAGCACCAGGATCAGGACGTTGAGCAGCGCGACGTGGACCAGCGCGGCGGCCAGCCGTGCGTAGCGGCCCACCGGCGCCGCGTCGAGCAGGTCGGACCGGCCGGCCTCCTCCTCGGCGCGGGTGTGCCGCAGCACCATGAGGTAGCTCATCAGCGCGAGGATCACGGCGGCGAACGTCAGCACCTGCCAGGCCGTCGCTCCGCCGTACGTGTTCAGCGCGCGCGGCGGGCCGGTGATCGCGACCAGGCCGGGGTTGACGCCGCTGCCGTAGGCGCGGGCGAACGAGTCCAGATCGGCCTGGGTGGGGTAGACGTCCTTGAGCGGTACGGCCTGGCTGTACACGAACAGCGTGACGCCGAGCACCCACGCGGTGGCGCGGACCCGGTCGCGACGCAGGGCCAGCCGGAGCAGCGCCATCGTTCCGGTGAACTCGCTGCTGGAAGCGGGCGCCTGGGTCCGGCGTTCCGCGGTGAGTACCGCGGTCATGACGTGGCCGCCTCGGAGTAGTGCCGGAGGAACAGCTCCTCCAGCGTGGGTGGGCGGCTGGTGAGGCTGCGGATGCCCGACGCCTCCAACCGGCCGAGCAGGGCGCCGAGCGCCGCCTGGTCCACCTGGCACGAAAACCTGTTGCCCGCGATCTGTACGTCGTGCAGGCCGGGCAGGTCGGTCAGCCCGTGCGGCTCCCGGTCGAGCTCGGCGTCGATCGACGTGCGGGTGAGGTGACGCAGCTCGCTGAGCGTGCCGGTCTCCACGACCCGCCCGGCGCGGATGATGCTCACCCGGTCACACAGCTTCTCCGCCTCGGCCAGGATGTGGCTGGAGAGCAGAACCGTGCGTCCGTTCGCCCGCTCGTCGCTGATGCACTGCTGGAACGCCGCTTCCATCAGCGGGTCCAGGCCGGACGTCGGCTCGTCCAAGATCAGCAGATCGACGTCGGACGCGAGCGCGGCGACGAGCGCGACCTTCTGCCGGTTGCCCTTGGAGTAGGTCTTGGCCTTCTTGCGGGGGTCGAGCTCGAACCGGTCGAGCAGGTCCTTGCGCCGCGTCGGGTCCAGGCCGCCGCGCACCCGGCCCAACAGGTCGATCACCTCGCCGCCGGACAGCGTCGGCCACAGGTTGACGTCGCCGGGGACGTAGGCCAGACGTCGGTGCAGTGCCACGGCGTCCTTCCACGGGTCGCCGCCGAGCAGGCGGATCTCGCCCGCGTCGGCGCGCAGCAGGCCGAGCAGGACCCGGATCGTGGTGGTCTTACCCGCTCCGTTCGGCCCGAGGAAGCCGTGGACCTCCCCGGACCGCACCGTGAGGTCGAGTCCGTCGAGTGCGCGGACCGGCCCGAACCTCTTCACGACTCCCGCGAGTTCGATCGCGTTGGTTGGCATAGTTCTGACGGTATCGAGTCTTCACAACTTTGTGAAGATTAAAGAATGCCTCTAGGATTCGGACATGAACGACGATCCACGCGCCGAGTACCGGGAGCGATTCGCGCTGCTCATGACCGACATGGGTCTCCAGCGCATGGTCGCCAGGGTCTATGCCGCACTGACGGTCGCCGAGGGTCCGACGATGACGATGCCCGAGCTGGCCGAGACGCTCCAGGCCAGCGCCGGTGCGATCTCGGGCGCGATCAAGACGCTCACGACGATCGGTCTGGTCGAGCGCGTGCCGGCGCCGGGAAGCCGCCGTGACCACTACCGCATCGCCGACAACGGCTGGTACGACACCGTGATGCACAAGTACAAGGTGCTCATGCAGGGCGTCATCGACCTGGCCGCGGACGGCGTGGAGGCGGTCGGCGAGGACACCGTGGCGGGCCACCGGCTGGCCGAGATGCGCGACTTCTACTCGTTCATCTCGGCCGAGGTGCAGGAGATGTTGCCGCGCTGGGAGAAGGCCCGGGATTCGCGTCGGGGAGAACTGTCGGACCCCCGACGTACCGTTGAATCATGAGTCCGTCAGCCCGCCCCTCCGCCGGTCCGAACGCGCCCGAAGGCCTGCGTGACGACACCGTCGCCCACGGCGCGACCACGGCCATCGTCCGGCGTCCCGGCCGGTTCGAGGTGGTCAGCGAGTACGACCCGGCGGGTGACCAGCCGGCTGCGATCGACGAGTTGGAGCGCCGGGTCAGGGCCGGCGAGAACGACGTCGTGCTGCTCGGTGCCACCGGTACCGGTAAGTCCGCGACGACGGCCTGGCTGATCGAGCGGCTCCAGCGGCCGGCGCTGGTCATCGCGCCGAACAAGACCCTGGCGGCCCAGCTGGCCAACGAGTTCCGCGAGCTGCTGCCCAACAACGCGGTCGAGTACTTCGTCTCGTACTACGACTACTACCAGCCCGAGGCGTACGTCCCGCAGACCGACACCTACATCGAGAAGGACTCCTCGGTCAACGAGGAGGTCGAGCGGCTCCGGCACTCGGCGACGATGTCGCTGCTCACCCGGCGCGACACGATCGTGGTCGCCACCGTGTCCTGCATCTACGGCCTCGGTACACCGCAGGAGTACATCGACCGGTCGATCCCGCTGAAGGTCGGCCAGGAGATCGAGCGCGAGAAGCTGCTGCGCTGGCTGGTCGACGTGCAGTACACGCGCAACGACCTGAACTTCACCCGGGGCACGTTCCGCGTCCGTGGCGACACGGTGGAGGTCATCCCGGCGTACGACGAGCTCGCCGTCCGCATCGAGATGTTCGGCGACGAGATCGAGAAGCTCTACCACCTCAATCCGCTCACCGGTGAGGTCGTCAACGAGGAGACCGAGCTCCACGTCTTCCCGGCCACCCACTACGTGGCCGGCCCGGAGCGGATGGAACGGGCGATCCGCGGCATCGAGGCCGAGCTCGAGGAGCGGCTCGCCGAGCTCGAGCGGCAGAACAAGCTGCTCGAGGCGCAGCGGCTGCGGATGCGCACCAGCTACGACATCGAGATGATGCGCCAGGTCGGCTTCTGCTCGGGCATCGAGAACTACTCCCGGCACATGGACGGCCGGGAGCCCGGCTCACCGGGCTTCTGCCTGATCGACTACTTCCCGGAAGACTTCCTGCTGGTCATCGACGAGTCGCACGGCACCGTGCCGCAGATCGGCGGCATGTACGAGGGCGACATGTCCCGCAAGCGGACGCTCGTCGACTTCGGCTTCCGGCTGCCCAGCGCGATGGACAACCGGCCGCTGCGGTGGGAGGAGTTCCAGGACCGGGTGGGCCAGACGGTCTACCTCTCGGCGACGCCCGGCAAGTACGAGATGGGCCGGGCGAAAGGCGAGTTCGTCGAGCAGATCATCCGCCCGACCGGCCTGATCGACCCGGAGGTGCTGGTCAAGCCCACCAAGGGCCAGATCGACGACCTGGTGCACGAGATCCGCGTACGGGCCGAGCGCGACGAGCGGGTGCTGGTCACCACGCTCACCAAGAAGATGGCCGAGGACCTCACCGATTACCTGCTCGAGCTCGGCATCCGGGTGCGGTACCTGCACTCCGAGGTCGACACGCTGCGCCGCGTCGAGTTGCTGCGCGAGCTGCGCAAGGGTGACTTCGACGTGCTCGTCGGCATCAACCTCCTGCGGGAGGGCCTCGATCTGCCCGAGGTCAGCCTGGTGTCCATCCTGGACGCCGACAAGGAGGGGTTCCTGCGCAGCGAGACGTCGCTGGTGCAGACGATCGGTCGTGCCGCCCGTAACGTCTCCGGGCAGGTGCACATGTACGCCGACCAGATCACCCCGTCGATGAGCCGGGCGATCGAGGAGACCAACCGGCGGCGCGAGAAGCAGATCGCGTACAACACCGAGCGCGGGGTCGATCCGCAGCCGCTGCGCAAGAAGATCGTCGACATCCTCGACGACATCTACCGCGAGGCGGCCGAGAACGAGTCCGGCGAACTGATCGGCGGCTCCGGCCGGCAGCAGTCCCGCGGGAAGTCGCCGGTGCCCGGGCTGAAGTCGAAGGCCACCACGGTCGGCGTCGGCGCCCACCGCGAGGGCATGGCCCGCGCCGAGCTCGCCGACCTGATCCAGCAGCTCAACGATCAGATGCTGGCCGCGGCGCGCGAGCTGCAGTTCGAGCTCGCGGCCCGCCTGCGCGACGAGATCGGCGAGCTCAAGAAAGAACTCCGCGGCATGGACGCCGCCGGCGTCAAGTAGCCCCCCGGGAGCCGGGCGGGCGGCGTGTGGACGCGCTACCGTTCGGCTCCTGGACGATACTCGTGCCGTACCCGTTCGCTTCCGATGAGACAGCCGTCAGGAACACGGATTGTTCTCCCGGAGGTAAAGACGATGGATCGTCGCAAGCTGCTCGGCGCCGCCGCTATCGCCGTCCCCGCCATCGCGGGAGCCGCTCTGATCAGTGACCTGGACTTCGGCTCCGACCCGCGCGCCGAGGTCACCGAGGGCTTCTCGGGCCAGGCCGAGGAAGTTTCCGGCGACGCCGCGACCACGCAGAACGCCGCCCCGCCGGTCGTCGGGGTTCAGTTCCACGGCACGTGGGACATGTACTGGAACGGCACCACGCCGAACGCCATGTTCTACAAGCACCTCGACACGCTCGCCGAGAACGGGGTCCAGGTCATCCGCCTCGACGTCGGCTGGTCGTCCGCGCAGCCCACGAACGTGGCGCCGACCGCGAGCCAGTGGTACCACCAGCGCGTCAACACCGTGCTCGACCAGGCCCGCTCCCGCGGCATGCAGGTGTTCGTGACGATCCACCAGTCGCCGGCGTGGTCGCGCCCCAACACCGGTAGCGAGGTCAAGCAGTACCCGACCGACCCGAACTCAATCAAGCCGTGGCTGACGTTCTTCGCCTCCACCTACGGGTCCAAGATCCTGGCGATCGAGGTCTGGAACGAGCCGAACCTCGCCGAGTTCTGCGGCATCTCCGACGCCTACCAGCGTGCGGTGAAGTACGTGCCGATCCTCAAGGCCTCCTACGCGGCGATCAAGGCCGGCCGCTCCTCGCTGCCGGTGATCTTCGCCGGCCCGAGCCAGACCGACGACGTCTTCATCAAGGACTGCTACACCAACGGCGCCAAGGGCAACTTCGACATCATGGGTGTCCACCCGTACCAGGGCAACCAGATGAAGGCGCCGGAGTCGACCGACATCACCGGCAAGGCCCGGATGACGAACATGCCGGCGATCATCAACCTGATGGCGCAGAACGGCGACTCGGCCAAGCCGATCTGGTGGACCGAGTTCGGCTTCAGCGTGCACTCGAACGACGCGGTGCCGGCCGGCCAGGTCTGGCTCAACGGCGTGCCGGACGAGCAGACCGCGGCGTCCTACATCTCCCGGTCGTACTACCTCGCCTGGCAGCAATACCCGCAGGTGAAGCTCGCCGTGACGTACTGCGGCTACAAGACGCCGTCGGACAGCCTCGGCCACCAGTACGGCTTCCGCATCATGGAAGCGGACGGCACCGCGAAGCCGCAGCTCAAGGCCCTGCAGAGCATCCGGCAGGCGTTCGGGACGCTGCAGAAGCTCTGACCCACCGCGCTGACCCACCGCACGACGACGGCCGGCCGCTGACCCCCAGCGGCCGGCCGTTCGGCGTCCTACTCCGCCGCCACGTCCACGAAGTGCTCCACGCGGGGCGGCCCGGCGAAGAACGGGCCGATCGCCGCGCGCCACCGCGTGTACCGCTCGGTCGCGCGGAAGCCCTGCTCGTGCGCCTCGACCGAGTCCCACTCGACGAGCAGCACGAACCGGTTCGGCGTCTCGACGCCCTGGGTCATGCGGATCGACCGGCAGCCGTCCGCGCCGTCCAGCTCTGTAACTGCGGTGCGGTACGCGTCGGCGAACTCCGCTTCGCTACCGGGGGTGACGTCGATGAGAGCAACTTCCAGAACCATGATCCGGAGCCTATCCGTCGGGATGACGACAGAAGCATCACGCTCGGTGCACGTACGCTCGATGCACGAGGCTCTGTGCAACGCGCACGTGAATATCTGGTCACTGAGGTGAGGTGTTTCAACACTCACCCGGTCTCCCTTGGCCTGAAGCCGGAACGCCCCCTACTATGGGGAACCGACGAGGGGAGTAGCCCCACGGTCCACCCGGTCAATACGGCGAGTGCGGATACGATCTGCACGGACCCCGGGCACCGGCCTGTTTCGGCAGGTAGCGAGACCTCGGACACGTAATGTTTGCTGCGCGTGATCCGGGGGCTTTATGTCCGTCTCGTTGTGGGTGTGGGCCGCGACCATCGCTGGTCTCGCCATCATCGTCGCCATCGACATCTGGCATGCCAGACGTCCCCACCACGTGGGCTTCAAGGAAGCGACCACCTGGTCGGTGATCTATATCGCGCTCGCGATCCTGTTCGGGATCGGCGTGATGATCTTCGGTGGCACCGAGCCGGGCACCGAGTTCTTCGCCGGCTGGCTGATCGAGAAGAGCCTGTCGGTCGACAACCTCTTCGTCTTCGCGGTGATCCTCGGGACGTTCGGCGTACCCGACAAGCACCAGCAAAAAGTGCTGCTGATCGGCATCCTCGGTGCGCTCGTCATGCGGGCGATCTTCATCGCCGTGGGTGCCGCGGCGATCCAGCGCTTCGCGGTGACGTTCGTCGTCTTCGGTGCGTTCCTGATCTACACCGCGATCAAGCTGGTGCGCTCGCACGGGGAACAGCCGGACGTCGGCAACAGCCGTGCGGTGAAGATGCTGCGACGGTTCATCCCGGTCACCGACGACTACCCCGACAGCAGCGCGCTCACGGTCAAGCGGGACGGCAAGCGCCTCGCGACCCCGCTGCTGGTCGTCGTCGTCACGATCCTGTCGGTCGACCTGGTCTTCGCGCTCGACTCGATCCCCGCGGTCTTCGGTGTCACCGAAAGCGCGTACATCGTCTTCACAGCGAACGCCTTCGCGCTGCTGGGCCTGCGTGCCCTCTACTTCCTGCTGATCGGACTGCTCGACCGGCTGGTGCACCTGCATTTCGGCCTGGCGTTCGTGCTCGCTTTCATCGGAGTCAAACTGATCCTCCACTACGCACACACCGTGTGGCCGTCCGTGCCCGACATCCCCACCGCCCTGTCGCTGGCGGTAGTGATCCTCACGCTGGCCGTCACCACGTTCACCAGCCTGCGGGCTACTCGGAAAGCGTCCCGTGAAGTGACGGCCGATCATGGGTAGTTCGTGCGTTCGGCGACACACGGCGACGTCGTTGTCGCACCATGTAAGGCGCGGGTCTGACTCGAGGAAGGCCTGACGGTGGACATACCTGTCTGGGTGGAGTGGGGCGTGCTGGGCACGCTCGTCGTCCTGCTGGCGTTCGACGTCTGGGTGATCGGGCGTCGGCCGCACGAGCCCTCGACGCGCGAGAGCACGTTGGGCGTCATCGGCTACGTGGCGTTGGCGCTGTTGTTCGGCTTGGGTGTCCTCTGGCTGGCCGGCGGGCGGTACGCCGGTGAGTTCTACGCCGGCTGGCTGACCGAGTACAGCCTGTCGGTCGACAACCTGTTCGTGTTCCTCGTGATCATGAGCCGATTCAAGGTGCCCCGGCAGTTCCAGCAGAAGGTGCTGCTGATCGGCATCGTGCTCGCGCTGGTGCTCCGCGGCATCTTCATCGCCGCCGGTGCGGCCGCGATCGAGCGCTTCATCTGGGTGTTCTTCCTGTTCGGTGGCTTCCTCCTCTACACGGCCTGGAACCTGGCGTTCCACCACGAGGAGGAAGAGGAGTTCAAGGAGAACGTGCTGATCCGGTGGTCGCGGCGGGTGCTGCCGATCTCCAAGGACTTCGGCGACGGCAAGCTGCGCACGCACCAGAACGGCAAGCGGATCTGGACGCCGATGGTCGTGGTGCTCATCGCGATCGGCACCACCGACCTGCTGTTCGCGTTCGACTCGATCCCGGCGATCTTCGGCCTCACCCGGGAGCCGTTCCTGATCTTCACCGCGAACGTGTTCGCGCTGATGGGCCTCCGGCAGCTGTACTTCCTGCTCGGAGGTCTTCTCGATCGGCTCGTCTACCTCTCGATCGGCCTTTCGTTCATCCTCGCGTTCATCGGCGTCAAGCTGATCCTGGAGGCGCTGCACGAGAACTCGCTGCCGTTCGTCAACGGCGGCCACGAGATCGAGTGGGTGCCCGAGGTGCCGATCTGGCTCTCGCTGGTGGTCATCATCGGCACGTTGGCCGTGACGACGGTGGCGAGCCTCTGGAAGTCCGGCCGCGCGGCGACGCAGAAGGAGCTCAGCTCGACGGCGTCGTGACGAGCAGGCACGCAGCCAGGAGAGCCGGGTAGAGCGCCGGGTCGGCCGGTGCGTGGCCGAGCAGGGTCTCGATGCGCTCCAGGCGCTGGTAGAGCGACTGGCGTCGCAGGTGCAGCGCGGCGGCGGTGCGGGTGGCGCTGGTGCCGTGGCGCAGGTAGAGCTCCAGCGTCCGCACCAGCTCGGTGCGGTGGCCGGCGTCCCAGGCCACCAGCGGGCCGATCGTCCGCTCGACGAACGCATCGAGCCGGTGGGGCTCGCCGCTCCGGCGCAGCTCCAACTCGAGGGCCAGTGTGCGGGCGGGCACGACCGTCGGCCGGGAGCCCCGACGGCGGGCGCCGGTCAGCGCCAGGGCCAGCGCGGCCCGGGCGTGCTCGAGCGACGCCGCCCAGCCCGGCGTGCCCGTGGCGTCGACCGGGTACCCGATCGCGACAGTGATCTGCGGCGCGCCGGAGCGGAAACCGGCCTCGATGAACGCCGCCTCGACGGCAGTCACCGCGTCGCCGGTGCTGTCCGGCGCCACCACCAGCGCCAGTACCGACTCCCGGACGCGGGCCCGCAGCGCGGTGGTGCCGAGCAGACGCGCCGCGGAGTCGATCAGTGTGACCGCGGGCCGGGTCTCCGGGGCGTCCACCGCGACGCCGATCAGCGACCGGCCCGGCGGCGGACGGAACCCCGCGAGCCCGGTGCGGACCGCGGCCTCGGCCGGGGCAAGCCCACCCGCGGCGACCAGGTCGGCCAGCAGCGCGGCGGCGTGCCGCTCCCGCTCGGTCGGCGGGTCGCCGGTGCGCAGGATCTCCACCGCCAGCGCGGTCGCGGTGCGCTCGATCGTCGACACGAGGTCCTCGGCGGGCAGCGACGACCCGGCTCCGGCGACGAGCCGCCCCCAGGCGCGGCCGTGCACGATCACCTCTGCGTCCGCCGCGGCCGCGTCCACGGTGGCCCACGCCGCGTGGTCGTCGGGAACACCGTAGGAGGCCACCAGCGCGCCGCTCACCGTCGTCAGCACGACCGGCGCTCCGGTGACGTCCGCGGCGGTGCGCAGCAGGCCGGCGACACCGGCGCCGGAGATCAGCGCCTCGTTCAGCTCCCGGGTGACGCGGTCACCGAGGCGGAGCCGCCGGGCGGCCTCGTCGACGATCGCGGTGTTCGCGGCCTCGCACATCCGGATGAACGGCACCACGGCGCGCAGCACGATCAGGGGGAAGCCGTGACGCGACGCCTCGTCGATCAGTTCCGCCGGAACGTCGGGAAAGCTGCGTCCGAGCTCGACCGCGAGCCCGCTCACGCCACGCTCGGCCAGGTCACGGACGTAGTGGCGGCGCGCGCCCGCGTCGCTGCCGGCGAGGCCGAGGCCGGTGGTGAGCAGCAGTTCCCCGCCGGAGAGCAGCGGGCCGATCTCGTAGATTTCGCTGGAGTGCACCCAGCGCACGGGTCGATCGAGCGCCCGCCGACCGGCCAGCACCTCCGGTTGGGCGTCCCGGACCGCCTCGAATTGCAGGAGCTCGGCGAGCGTCAGCGACATGGTGTCAGTCAAACACCCTCCGAGTGTGGACACCGTGTCAGTTGTCCTCTGCATCCGTCGGGCGCACAGTGTCTGCATGACGACGCTGGATCCATCCACGCTGCTCGCCGCGGCGGTCGAGGAAGCGCGAGCCGGGCTGGCGGAGGGCGGCGTCCCGATCGGGGCGGCGCTGTTCACCACCGACGGCACGCTGCTCGGGCGGGGCCACAACCGGCGCGTGCAGGACGGTGACCCGTCGCTGCACGCCGAGACCGCCGCGTTCCGCAACGCGGGTCGGCGCCCGACCTACTTCGACACGATCATGGTCACGACGCTCTCGCCGTGCTGGTACTGCTCCGGGCTGGTGCGCCAGTTCGGCATCGGGCACGTGGTGATCGGCGAAGCGGTGACGTTCTACGGTGGGCACGACTGGCTCGCGGAGAACGGCGTCGAGATCACGCTTCTCGAGGACCCCGAGTGCATCGGGCTGATGACCGACTTCATCAAGAACCGCCCGGAGCTGTGGGCCGAGGACATCGGAGCCGAACTTGACTGAGCCCGTACCGTCCATCGATCTGCGCCCCTGGTTCTCCGGCGACGACCGCGCGGGAGTCGCCGCTCAGGTCGACGCGGCCCTGCAGCGCTCGGGATTCATGCTGGTCACCGGCCACGGCATCGCGCCCGAGCTGCGCGCAGCGACCCGCGCCGCCGCCCGGGCGTTCTTCGCGCTGCCCGCCGACGTCAAGCAGCGCTACGCCGCGACGGTCGGTGGACGCGGCTGGCTGCCGACCGGCGTCGAGGCCAATGGGTACGCGGAGGGCACCGAGACCCCGCCGGACCTGAAGGAGACGTTCGCGATCGGCGCCGACACCCCGGTCGGCGACCCGGTCGTCGACGCGGCGTGGTTCCTGCCGAACGTCTGGCCGGGGGAGAGCCCTGCGCTGCAGGAGACGCTCACCGAGTACCAGGCCGCGATGCGCACGCTCGCCGACCAGCTGCTCGAGGTGTGCGCCGTGGCCCTGGGCCTCCCGGAGGCCTTCTTCGGCCCCACGACCGATCACCCCACCTGGACGCTGAACATCAACTGGTACCCGCCGATGGGTGTCGTCGGCGAACCGGAGGAGGGCCAGTTCCGGATCGGCCCGCACACCGACTTCGGCACGCTGACGCTGCTCGACCGCGAGTACGGCAGCGGCGGCCTGCAGGTGTTCACCGCCGACGGCGAATGGGTCGACGCCCCCTACGACCCGGACGCGTTCACGATCAACGTCGGTGACCTGCTCGCCCGCTGGACCGGCGACCGCTGGCTGTCCGCGCGCCACCGCGTCCTGCCGCCGCAGGCCGACGCCCCCGACGAGGACTTGGTATCACTCGTTTACTTCTACGAAGCCAACCACGACGCGATCGTGGAGACACTGGAGCCGCCGATCGGTCGCGCCGCGCACCCGCCGGTCGTCTGCGGCGACTTCATCCGAGAGCGCCTCGACGCCATCACCATCGGCTGATACCTGCGGGAGGACGACCATGTCGTTAGTTGAGGAAAACGACGTCGAGCCCCTCCGGGAGGGGAGCTACGGCACGAAAGTGGTGGCCGTCGAGCCCGGCGGCATCGAGAAGATCCCGCTGGCCGACCGGCACGGCACGCCGCTCAACCTGTTCTGGACCTGGGCATCGCCGAACCTGGAGTTCGCCACGATCTACCTGGGCGTGCTCGCCACGCTCGTGTTCGGCCTGACGTTCTGGCAGGCCGTGGCCGCGATCGTGTTGGGCAACGCGCTCTCGTCGATCGCGCACGGTGTGCTCTCGGCGCGCGGGCCGGTGCACGGCGTTCCGGAGATGGTGCTCTCGCGGGGCGCGTTCGGCTTTTGGGGCAACCTGCTCCCGGCCGGGTTCCTCTCGGTGACCGCGGGCATCGGCTGGTTCGCTGTCAACAGCGTCAGCGCGTCGTTCGCCCTCAACGCGCTCACCGACCTGCCGACGTGGGCGTGCCTGGTCGTCGTAGTGCTCGCCCAGGTCGCGATCGCGTTCTTCGGGCACAACTTCGTGCACTCGTTCGAGCGGTGGGCGTTCCCGGTGCTGGCCGTGATCTTCGTGATCGGCACCGTCGTCGTGCTGAGCAAGTCGCACCCGGGTGCGCCGGCCGGTGACGGGATCCCCGGGGTCGGGACGGTCGGCGGGTTCCTGCTCACGCTCGCCGCGGTGTTCGGGTACGCGTCGGGGTGGAACCCGTACGCCGCGGACTACACGCGCTACCTGCCGCCCGACACGAACCGACGCCAGGTGGGGATCTTCGCCGGGCTGGGCATCTTCGTCGCGTGCACGGTGCTGCAGATCGTCGGCGCGGCGTCGGTCACGATCGGCCCGCCGGCGTCCGACAACCCGACGACGGCGTTCGTCGACACGATGCCCTCGCTGCTGGCGAACCTGACGCTGCTCGCGATCGTCATCGGCGGCATCTCGGCGAACGTGCTCAACATCTACTCGGGGTCGATGTCGTTCCTGACGATGGGCGTCAAGCTGCCTGCGCACCTGCGCCGGGCGCTCGTCGCGCTCACGTTCGGCGTCATCGGTTTCGTCGTGGCGTACTTCGGGCTCGAGGACGCGGGGCACAACTACGAGAACTTCCTGCTGGTGATCGGGTACTGGATCGCGCCGTGGCTCGGGATCGCGCTCACCGACCTGTGGATGCGACGCGGGGAGGACTACTCGGCGGTGCTCTACGACCGGACGTACGCGAACTGGGCCGGGCCGATCGCGATGGTGACCGGGCTCGTCGTCTCGATCGGGCTGTTCTCGAACCAGGCGCAGTACACGGGCCTGGTTGTGCGGTCGAGCCCCGGGATCGGCGACGTGACGCCGATCGTCGGCTTCCTGCTCGCCGCCGTCGTGTACTTCGGGATCCGCTCGGTGTTCCGTCCCACTGGTCGAGGTTATTCACAGATCTAACTTTTAGTACATATGGTGTCACTCAGGGCGAGCTTTGCGGGAGGCTGGCGTGAGTGACGCGGTGCAGGCGAACAGTGGGGACAACACCGAGTACCGGGAGATGGTCGACGCCATCACCGAGTTCGGTTTGATCCGGCTGGATCCCGGCGGTCTCATCAAGGGTTGGCACGGCGCGATCAGCGACATCACCGGCTACCGGCCGGACGAAGTCCTCGGCACGTCCGCCGAGGTGCTGTACATCGATGCCGAGACGCTCCGTGCCGACCTGACCGCCGCCGCCTCCGTCGGCCAGCGGGCGACCGAGGGCTGGCGCCTGCGCAAGAACGGCGAGCGCTTCTGGGCGACGATCACGATCACTCCGCTGCCGGTCACCGGCGGTTATCTCCTGCTCGTCCGGGATCTCACCGAGCGGCGCGACCAGGAGCTCGCGCTCCGGAGCGTCGAGGAGATGATCGACAGCATCACCGACTACGAGGTGATCCGCCTCGACGCGGAGGGCCTGGTCCAGTCCTGGAACCCGGGTGCCGAGCGGCTCCGGCAGTACAGCGCCGAGGAGGTGCTCGGTAAGCCGGTGTCGATGTTCTACTCCGAGGACGAGGCACGGCGTGGCGTCGCGGAGCGGGAGATGGCGGCCGCGGTCACCAACGGACGCTTCGAGGCCGAGGGCTGGCGGCTGCGCCGCGACGGCAGCCGGTTCTGGGCCAACGACGTGCTCAGCCCGATCAAGGGCGGGAACGGCGACGTCATCGGCTTCGTCAAAGTCGCACGGGACCAGAGCGAACGACGTGAGTCCGAGCAGCTGGTGTCCCGCCAGCGCGACGAGATCCTCGAGCTCTCGACGCCGGTCATCCAGGTCTGGGACGACGTGCTGGTGCTCCCGGTCATCGGGACGCTCGACAGCGCCCGCGCCGCGCGGCTGACCGAGAACCTGCTCGAACGCATCGCCCGTGACCAGGCCGAGGTCGTCATCCTCGACGTCAGCGGCGTTCCTGCGGTGGACACCGAGGTCGCGCAGCACCTGATGAAGACCGTCGAGGCCGCGCGGCTGATGGGGAGCGTCAGCATCCTCTCCGGCGTCCGGCCGGAAACCGCGCAGGCCATCGTCCACCTGGGCATCGAACTGGGCGCACTGCGCTGCCGCAGCAACCTCAAGGACGCCCTGCAGCTCGCGCTCCGATTGGTCGGTGCGCCGATCGCGGCCGAGAAACCGACAGTCGATGCCTGACGAGGTCCCGATCATGCGGATCGGCCGGAACCTCCTGGTCACTCTGCAGGGTGACCTCGAGGACGCCACGGTCGAGCAGATCGAACGTGTCGTCACCCGCGAGGTGGCCCGGACGCAGGCCAGGGGCATGCTGATCGACATCAGCGGCCTGACGCTGGTGGACTCGTTCGTGGCCCGGGTCATCGCCCGGCTCGTCGGGATGACCCGGCTCCTCGGCGCGGAGACGACTGTCGTCGGCATGCAGCCGGCGGTCGCGATCACGCTCGTCGAGCTGGGCGTCTCGATGAAACACGTCCACACCGCGCTCAACGCCGAGCAGGGCATGGCGCGCCTCGAGGGACTGCGCGATGACCACCTCTATTGACGGCGACACGCACTCGGTGGCGATCCTCGCCGAGTCGGACCTGCTGAAGGTCCGGACGACGCTGCGTGCCGAGTCGCAGGCCGCCGGCCTCGGGCTGACCGCCGCGACGAAGCTCGTGACCGCCGGCAGCGAACTGGCGCGCAACATCGTCCGGTACGCGGTGCATGGTCAGGGCGAGGTGCTCATCGAGGCGCTCGACAAGGGCGGCCGGCACGGTGTGCGGGCGACGTTCAGCGACGCGGGCCCCGGCATCCCCGACCTCGACGCGGCGATGACCGACAACTTCACCACCGGCGGCGGGCTCGGACTGGGCCTGCCCGGCAGCAAGCGTCTCGTCGACGAGTTCTCGATCGACACCGGCCCGGGCCGCGGCACCACGGTGGTGATCACCCAGTGGGGCCGGTGAACCGGCGGTTCTCCCCGCACCGGCAGGTCGTCGTCACTGACGGGACCGCGGTGGGGGAGGCGCGGCGGATCGCGAACCGGATGGTCACCGAACTCGGCGGCGACGAGCAGGCCGTCACCAGGGCCGAGTTGGTCGCCACCGAGCTCGGCACGAACCTGCTGCGCCATGCCGACCCGGACGGCTGGCTCCTGCTGCGACCCGTGCCTCCGGGGCAGATCGAGATCCTCGCCGTCGACCGCGGCCCTGGCATCCGCGACCCCGCGGCCGCGCTGGAGGGCCGTGCACCGGCTCCTAAAGGCCTGGGTGCGGTCTGGGGGCGGCCCGCCGGGCGTCGGCGCTGTTCGACCTCTACACCCGCGTCGGCGCCGGCACCGTGGTGCTCAGCGTCGTCGACATCGGCGGTTCCGAGGCGCAACCGAGGACGTGCGGCGGGGTCTCCGTCGGGCTCTCCGAGGTCAGTGGTGACGGTTGGTCCGTCTGCGACGCCGACGTGGGGCGCCAAGCGGTGGCGGTGGTGGACGGCGTGGGGCACGGCGCTGCCGCCTCGGCCGCCACGGACGTCGTCTTCGACGTCTTCGGCGAGGACCCCGCGTCGCTGACGTCGTTCACCCCGCGCGCCAACGAGGCCGCCCGGGGCACCCGGGGAGCGGTCGCCACGGTGTGCGTGCTCGACCCGGTCACCGACACGCTGTCGGCTCTGGCGATCGGCAACGTCAACGGCCGCGTGCTGGTCGGCGACGTCGAGAAGGGCGTCGTGACGTTCAGCGGCAGCCTGGGGCTGGCGGCCAAGCCGCCGAACGCGCGGATCCAGCAGTACCCCTGGCCGCGCGACGCGACGCTGGTGCTCTGGAGCGACGGGCTGCGCAGCCGGCTGGAGTTCGACGGCTACCGCGACCTGTTCGACCACGACCCCGCCGTCGCCGCGGCGGTGCTGCACCGCGACTACGCACGCGGCACCGACGACGCCACTGTCGTCGTCGCCCACCGGCGGGACCGGCCATGACGGACGAAGCGGCGCTCCGGGAGGAGGTCGAGCTGCTCCGGGCCGAGCTGGACGAGACCAGCCGCGGGCTGATGGCGCTCTACGCCGAGCTGTCCGCGCAGACCGAGGAGCTCGAGCGGGCCCGCGTGGCCGCCGAGGAGGCGACGCGGGCGAAGGCAGCGTTCCTCGCGGACATGGGGCACGAGATCCGCAACCCGCTGAACTCCGTGATCGGGTTCGCGGAACTGCTCGGCGAGACCGAGCTGACGTCCGAACAGGTCGACTACCTGACACCGATCCGGGCGGCCGGTGACCACCTGCGCAGCCTCATGGACGACCTGCTGGACTTCTCCAAGCTCGAAGCCGGGCACTTCACGTTCGAGTGCATCTCGTTCGACCTGATCACCTGCGTCGAGGACGCGCTGGCGATCGTGGCGCCGCAGGCGGCGTCGAAAGAAGTGGGCTTGGCGGCAGTTTTCACCCCGGACACGCCGGTCAAGGCGTGCGGAGACCCGACGAGGTTGCGCCAGATCCTGGTGAATTTGCTGGTCAACGCCGTGAAGTTCACGGCGGAGGGCCACGTGTGGGTGGAGCTGGACACCCGCCGGACGGGCCGGAACCGGGCGTGCCTCGCATTCGGGGCGCACGACACCGGCATCGGGATCGCTCCGGACGCGCTGGAACGCATCTTCGTGCCGTTCGGGCAGGCTGACGTGTCCACCACGCGGCGGTTCGGCGGCACCGGGCTCGGGCTCTCGATCGCGCGGGAGCTCAGCCAGCGAATGGACGGCGAGCTGACGGTCACGTCCGAGCTCGGCATCGGTTCGACGTTCACCAGCACGGTGAGCATGGACGTGGGACCGGCGAGCCTCACCGACCCCGACGACCGGCCGCTCGCCGGCCGGACCGTGCTGATCGCGCACGGCGAGAAGGTCACCGAGCGGGCGCTCCGGACGCACCTGGTGAGCTGGGGTGCGACCGTGCGGACCGAGCCGGGACCGGCCGATCCCGCGTTCGCGGTGGTCGACGCCGACGCGTGCGTCGCCCCCGGGGTCCCGCGTGTCGTCGTGGCGCCGCTCACCGCGCGCCGGGCGGCGGACCCCACCGAGACGGACATCGCCGCGGTACTGCACAGTCCGGTCCGCCGGGCGCAGCTCCGAGCGGCCGTCGACGCGGCTCTGGGCGCTCATTTCGCGTGAGCCTGTCCGTCGTTCACCGGACGTTCACGCAGCTGGGAAACGGTTATCCGGTGCGTAGGACGACGGAGGGACCGCGATGAGCATCCAGAGCAGCGTCGACGGAGCCGAGCTGTACGACGAGGACGGTCGTTTCGTGTTGGCCCGCGCTCACGGCTACCGGGTGCAGGACAACCCCGAGGACGACCCGGTGCTGCTCCACGCGGACGGCACCCCGGTCGACACCTGGCGCGAGGGCTATCCGTACACCGACCGGATGACCCGCGACGAGTACAACCGGGTCAAGCGGCTGCTGCAGATCGAGCTCCTCAAGCTGCAGAACCACATCAAGGGGACCGGCGACAAGCTGGTCATCCTGTTCGAGGGACGCGACGCCGCTGGCAAGGGCGGCACGATCAAGCGCTTCATGGAGCACCTCAACCCGCGTGGTGCGGTCGTGGTCGCGCTGGAGAAGCCGACCGAGCGCGAGCAGACCCAGTGGTACTTCCAGCGCTACGTCTCGCACCTGCCGGCGGCGGGCGAGATCGTGATGTTCGACCGGTCCTGGTACAACCGGGCCGGGGTCGAGCGGGTCATGGGCTTTTGCAGCGACGAGCAGTACGAGCAGTTCTTCGAGGACGTGCCGAAGTTCGAGCAGATGCTGGTCGAGAACGGCGTGCACCTGATCAAACTGTGGTTCTCGGTGACCCAGTCCGAGCAGCGCACCCGGTTCGCGATCCGGGAGATCGACCCGGTGCGGCAGTGGAAGCTCTCGCCGACCGATATCGCCTCGCTCGACAAGTGGGGCGCCTACACAACGGCGAAGCAGGAGATGTTTCTCCGCACCGACCTGCAGATGGCGCCGTGGACCGTCGTGCGGAGCAACGACAAGAAGCGCGCCCGGATCGAGGCGATGAAATACGTGCTCTCGCGGTTCAACTACGCGGACAAGGACGAGGAGATCGCGACCGAGCCCGACCCGGAGATCGTCGGTAGCGCGGCGCACGTGCTCCCGGACTAGGCCGCTCGAATCAGGCCCGGAAGAAGCGAGCGGGGCTGAACGCGCGCCAGCACAGGTACGCGCTGAGCAGCAGGCCCGCCAGCGCGGCGACGAGCCGGGCACCGTGGTCGAGCTGATCGACCACGACGCAGGAGATCAGCAGGACGAGGCCGGGGGCGGCGGGGTGAACCCCGCCCCCACGCCGGGGTAACTGTTCAGTCACGCATCGATGGTCCAGTGCCCCACCGAACAGCTCGGAAACGCTGGTAGAAGTCGAGATGCCGGTGGGCGGCGGTGGGCCAGGTGTAGTGGGAGGCCAGGGCTCGGCCCTCCTCGGGGTTCCCGCCGTTGCCCAGTGCGTCTTTCAGGGCGACGCCCAGCGAGGGGACGTCGGCGGCGAAGCGGACCGCGGTGCCGAAGACCTCGCGCAGGACCGGGAGGTCGCTGGTGACGACCGGGACGCCGGCGGCGAGGGCCTCCATCGCGGCGAGCCCGAAGCCCTCCTTCGTCGAGGGAAACGCGAAGACGGCGGCGGACGCCACGAGCGACGGCAATGCGTCGTGGTCGACCGGGCCGAGCACGACCGGTTCGACACCGAGCTCGCGGGCCCGGGCCTCCCATTCCGCGCGGTAGTCCCGGTAGTCGAACAGGGTCTCGCCGCCGGCGATCACCAGCTTCACGTCCGGCCTGCCCAGCAGTGCGAACGCTTCGAGCAGCGCCAACGACCCCTTGCGCGGCTCGATGCCGCCCACCGCCAGGACGTAGCTCCCGAGCCCCGCCGGATCCGTGGCATCGGCGGACGCGAAGCGCTCGGCGTCGACACCGTTGGGGATCACCGTCGGCGACAGCCCCCAGCCCGCCTGGACCTCGGCCGCGACCGCGGACGAGACGCAGATGTGTGCGGCGGGTTCCACGATCGCGCGTTCGTGGCAGGCGGCGAGCTCCGGCGTCGTGAACGTGTCCAGGTGGTGCACGGTGCGGGCGTAGCGCGTACCGCGGACCGCGTTCGCGCTGATGCAGTCCTGTGCGTGGACGACGTCGTAGTCCACGGGGTCGAACGCCTCGCGGAGCACGGCGATCGACCGCACGATCCGTTCGCCGACCGACTCCTCGGACGACGCCTCGAACGGGACGACCCGCACGGTGACCGCCGGGTCGACCGGCCGGAAGAACCCGCCGTCGCCGCCGCGGCCGAGCGTCCAGACGGTCACGTCGACGCCGAGCCGCGCCAGCGCCTCGGCCAGCGCCAGCGTGTGCACGACCCCGCCGCGCGGCTTCGTCGAATACGTCAGCAGCGCGACCCTCACGCGTACGCCCCCGGACGCCGTTCCGCCAGGTGTGCGAGCACGCGCCGGGCCCGCGCGATCTCCGCCGCGACGTCCAGCTCCGCCACCGCCATCCCCGCTTTCGACCAGGTCCGCGCCACGATGTCACCGCCCGGACCGACCACTTTGGCCTGACCGAGGAACCGCATCCCGCCCATCGCCCCGGTCAGGTTCGACGACGCGAGCACGACCTGGTTCTCCGCTGCCCGCGCGCAGTCGTACAGGTCGAACAGCCGTGACTGGCGGTCGTCGGCCATCCGTGGCGCCCGATTGGTGATCGACGTCGGCCAGGCCGACAGGCAGGTGAGGATCTCGGCGCCGTCGAGCGCGAGCGTGCGCGCGGACTCCGGGAACGTCTTGTCGTAGTCGACGAGCATGCCGATCCGGCCGACCGGGGTGTCGAACGCGGCGAACCGGTCACCGGCGGTGTACGCGGCCGACTCGCCCGCTGGTTGGTGCACCTTGCGGTGCGTGCCGAGGATGCCGTCGCCGGACAGGCACACCGCGGTGTTGTAGCGGTGTTCGCCGGCGGCCTCGCGGAGTCCGAGGCAGACGATCATGTCGCCGGCCAGCGTGGTCACCGTGTCGAGCAACGGTCCGTCCAGGTCCACGGCGGGGGGCAACGTCGCCGGGTCGGGGTCGCGCAGGTCGGAGAGGTAACCGCCGAGTGCGGCGTCGGGGAGGACGAGCAGGTGGACGCCCTGTGCGCGCGCTTGGTCGATCAGCCGGGCGATCCGCTCGAGGTCGTGGTCGAGGTTCCGCCCGAAGTGGGCCGACACGGCGCCGATCCGGATCACCGCCATGCAGCCGAGATTAGCCCCTCAGACATGCTCGAACTCCGGGCGACCACCCAGGACGGGGTAGGCCTCCGGGCGGCGGTCGCGGAGGTGGCCCATCGCGCGCCGCGCGTTCTCCAGCGCCTGCCGGACGTCGAGCGACGCGACCGCCATGCCCCCGGCCACGCCGGTGTCGGACAGCACTTCCCCACCCGGATCGACGACCTTCGCGCTGCCGACGAAACGCAGCGAACCGAACGTGCCGGTCTGGTTCGCCGAGAGCCAGACCACCTGGTTCTCCAGTGCACGGGCCTGGTCGAACAGGTCGAACCGGCGTTTCCAGCGGTCCGAGGAGAGGTCGCTCGACGGGTTGGTGCGGCTGCCCGGCCAGGCGGAGACGCACACGACGA
Organism: Cryptosporangium sp. NPDC048952; assembly: GCF_043197895.1. Classification (NCBI taxonomy): domain Bacteria; kingdom Bacillati; phylum Actinomycetota; class Actinomycetes; order Cryptosporangiales; family Cryptosporangiaceae; genus Cryptosporangium; species Cryptosporangium sp. NPDC048952. Next base: position 505,952 of record NZ_JBICTY010000003.1, read on the forward strand.
TCTCCGCGCCGTCCAGGGCCAGGGCGCGTGCGGACTCCGGGAACGCCTTGTCGTAGCAGATCATCGTGCCGATCCGGCCGATCGGGGTGTCGAAGGCGGCGAACCCGTCGCCGGCGCCGTAGGAGGCGTCCTCGGCGAGGGGCTGGTGCACCTTGCGGTGGTTGCCGAGCACGCCGTCGCCGGTGACGCACACCGCGCTGTTGTACTTCGTTCCGTCGGGGGCGATCTCGCAGTACCCGGCGACGACGACGAGCTCCCGGGCCAGCGCGGCGAGCCGGGAGATCTCCGGACCATCGAGCGCGAGGGGCGGTGGGCCTTCGGCCCCGCCGTTCAGGTCCGCCAGGTACCCGCCGAGCGCCGCTTCCGGCAGCGCCAGCAGCCCGACGCCGTCCGTGCGTGCTTTCTCGACGAGCCGCTCGATCCGGACGAAGTCCGCCTCCAGATCCCGATCGAACGGCGCCGCGACAGCGGCCATGGTGAGGGTGCTCATCGTTTCTCCTCGGTAGGTGTGGCGCCCAGGCCGGTGACACCGGATGCGATCACCTCGGTGAGTTCGCCGTCCGGCCAGCGGAGGGTCACGCCGGACCCCTCGACGAGTTCGCCGCAGACCGCGCTGGTAGCCGGGCCGGCGGTCGGGGCGCCGGTGCCCGCGTCGGTGGCGGTGAGCATGCCGAAGCCCGGGAAGCACGTGAGCCAGTCGCTCATCGTCGCGCCGTCCGGGCGCGGGACGGCGGCCACGTCGAGGACCGCGCGGCAGCCGGAGGCCTCGGCGAGCATGCCGAGCGTGCCGGCGATGCCCGCCATCGACACGTCCTTGGCCGCCGCCGGGCGGTACGCGGCGACGAACGAGCTCATCGCGCGCAGGTCCGCGGGGGCGCGGAACGAGGTCGAGTCCCATTGCCGACCGGTGTGACCCGGCCGCCATCCACCGCCGAGATCCACTGTGAGCCGCACTTCGTGCCCCGGTTTCCCACCCCCTCCGCGAACTGGGGCTGGTGCCGAGCCGAGAGCGGTGACGGCCAGGGCGGCGGGGACCCCCAGCTGGGTGTGGCCGCCGAGGATCGGGACGCCGTAGGCCGCCGCGGCGGCCTTGACCCCCGCGAGTACGCGTGCCGCGTGCTCGGCGTCGCGCGCTCCGAGCGCGTCGAGCAGTCCGACCGGTGCCGCACCCATCGCGGACAGGTCGTTGACGTTCACGAGCACGCCGCACCACCCCGCCCACTCCGGGTCCCGCTCGACCATCGACGGCAGGATCGCGTCGCACGCGGCGATCAGGTCCGATCCCGGCACGGGTGCCCCGTCGTCGCCGACCCACCCCGCGCCTCCCGGCGCGAGTCCGGTCAACAGTGCGCCGAGGTCGCTTTTGGTGGCCGCCACCAGCGCGGCGATCCGCCCGATCGGCCACCGCATCAACACGTGCGGACGCCCGGCGACGGTCACCGGCCCGACCGTGTCCCATCCGAGCCGCCGGAACATCGTCGCGGCCCGGGGCTGCACGGTGGCGTCGAACCGCAGCACACCCGCGTTCTCCGCATACGCACAAGCAGCCCGCACCAACGCGGCCCCCACGCCGCCGGCTCCGACGCCGCCGGCCCCGCGCTCGCCGCCGGCTCCGCGCCCGCCGACCGCTCCGCGCTCGCCGACCGTCCGGTCGGCACGGCCGCTCACACCGCGCCAGGCGGGGGCTACGGCCAGGCGGCCGCCGGTCCACCAGCCCAGGTCAGGGCCGTCGGTCGCGGGGCCGAGCCGGACACCGCCGACCACCCTCCCCTCCCGGTCCCGCGCGACGAGCACCACAGTGCGCGGATCCTCGTCCCGCTCGTCGAGATCGGACCCCGCGAACAGCCCCTGCTCCGCGACGAACACGTCCCGCCGCAACGAGCGGTAGGCGCTCAACTCGTCAGCACGCTCGATCGTGACCGTCGGCCGTCGCACGCCGGTGAGCGTGGGAACATCCAGCAGCGGACGCACGTCATCCTCCCGCGGCGGGAAGGGCGCTGCAGGCGCCGCAGGCGGCGCAGCCGGCACCTTGGGCGGCGCCGGACATCCCGGCGTCCCGCAGCAACGCACCGACACGCGCGGTCACGTCCCGCACCAGCGACGGTGGGGGAGCTGTCGCCCCGTCGCGACGCGCGAGCGTTCCGGCCATCGGGCGGAACGGCACGACGAACGGGTACACGCCCCGGTCGATGAGCCGGGCAGCGCCCGCGACCAGCTCGTCGGGGTTCTCGCCGAGCCCGACCAGCAGATACGTCGACACCCGGTTCGGGCCGAACACCCGAACCGCTTCGTCCCACGTGGCCTCGTACTCGGCCAGCGGCACGCTGCCCTTCCCGGGCATCCACGCCTTCCGAACGGCGTCGTCGAGCGACTCGACGTGAATGCCGATCGCGGTCGCCCCGGCCTCGCGCAGGTCCGTGAGAACCCCCAGATCGCCGGGCGGCTCGATCTGCACCTGGATCGGCAACCCGGGCACTGCCTCGAGCACCGCCCGGACGCACCGCACGAGGTTTCGCGCACCCCGGTCGGGACCGGTGGTCGTCCCGGTCGTCATCACCATCTGCGTGACGCCGTCCAACCGCACCGCGGCCTCGGCCACCTCGGCGAGCTGCGCCGGGGTCTTCGCCGCGATCGTCGCGCCGGAGCGCAGTGACTCCTCGATCGTGCAGAACCGGCACCGCTGGTCCTCGACGTAGCGGATGCACGTCTGGACGACGGTGGTGGCGAGGACGTCCCTGCCGTGCAGCCGCGCGATCTTCTCGTAGGAGACGCCGTCCGCGGTGGCCAGGTCGTAGAAGCGAGGGCGGCGCACCGGCTCGAGCGAGAGCCCGGTGTCCTCGCCGAGGTACAGCAGCCGGCCGCCCGCCGCCGAGTAGGGCGAATCCAGCACCAGCGGGATCGCGGCGTTGGAACCGTCGAGCGTGACGTGGCCATCGTTGCTGGGACCGGCGCCGTCGGGCCGGCGAACCGGGGCGTCCAGCCGCACGCCCCGGATCGCGACATCCACCCTGGTGCTGAGCGTCATGCTCAGAACATGTAGGTGGAGTTGATGATCGCGCCCTTGCGCGCGTAGTGGATCAGCGCGTCCTGGACGTCGAGTGGGTGCGTCGGGATGACGCCGGAGATCAGGTCTTCCTCGCGGGCCCCGTGCAGCGACAGCCCGAACCGGCAGCAGTACACCTTGCCGCCCTCGGCGATGAACGTCTTCAGCGAGTCGTTGATGTTGTGCTCGCCGGGGAACGCCGAGTTGCCGGTCGTCGGGAAACCACGCGTGGCCAGGCAGTTCAGCGAGCCCGGGCCGTAGAAGTAGATCGCGGACTCGAACCCTTTCCGCTGAGCGCGCGTCGCCTGCAGGATCGCCACGAAGCTCACCGACGACTCGTGCGCGATGCCGTGCACCAGCGTGAAGTACGACTGGCCGGGCTCGGCCTGGTAGTCCGGGAAGACCTTCGTCCCGCCGTAGATGCTGCTGCCTTCGGGCAGCGACGGGTGCGGGATCTCGGTGAGCGACTTCTGCTCGGCCTCGGTCAGCGTGGTGGCAGCGGTCTCAGTGGTCATGGCTCGGCCTTCCGTAGAGGGTTTCGAAGGTGTCGGTGAAGATCAGGCGGCCCAGTTCGCCGTCGCCGGTGACGGCCTTCAGACGGGCGTGCTCGCCGGCGAAGTCGCCCCAGGGCTCGTCGCTGGCGAAGAGGATCCGGTCGTGCCCGACGCCGCGGCGTTCGATCTCGGCGGCGAGCCAGCGCGGGGCGAAGCCGATCGCCCACGACAGGTCGGTGTAGACCTGCTTGCCGGCCGCGATCCAGTCGAAGAAGCGCCCGCTGACGAGCTTGATGTGGCCGCTCATGCCGCCGCCGAAGTGCACGAGGTGGATGCGGGCGTCGTCGCCGTACCAGTCGACGAGGTGGGTGATCTCGTCGATGTCGGAGGCCGCGCCGGGCGACGTGTGGACGTGGACGGTGAGATCGTGCTCCCGGGCGGCGGCGAAGATCGTGTCCAGGCCGGGGCGGGAGTCGTGGACGGTCCCGCCGAGCAGGAAGCTCAGCTTCAGCGCCCGGACGCCGGGCTCACCCGCCAGTGCCAGCGCGGCAGCGGTGCGCTCCGCGTCGGACGGCTTCGCCGAGACCCACAGCCCGGCGCGGATCCGGTCGTCCTTCTGCGCCGCTTCGACGCACAGCTCGTTGAAGCCGAACGCGACGGTGGGGTCCGGGACGCCGTAGTTCGGAATGACCAGCGCCCGCTCGGTTCCCTCGGCGTCGAGGTCGGCGATCAGCTCGGCGAGCGTGGCGCGTGCGGTGACGTCGGGGTTGACCGGCGGACCACCGTAGAACGGATAGGCGGGCAGCACGCCGAGGTGCCGGTGGGCGTCGTTCACGCGGTTCTCGCCGGGATCCAGTCGGTGTTGTACGTCTCCGTCGGGGTTCCGGCCAGCCAGTGGATGCCGGTCCGCGGCTTCCGCACGATCTGCTCGACGAGGTACGCCGCGTCCGCGCCGACCCCGCCGAAGCGGCCCGAGCCCCACGTCCACTGCCACGGCAGTCCGACGAAGTACAGGCCGGGAGACGGCGTGACGCCCCGGTCGTGCACCGGATAGCCCCTGCCGTTGAACACCGGCGCTTCGATCCAGCGGTGATCGGGGCCGAAGCCGGTGCTCCAGATGACCGCCGAGAGCTGGTCCGCGGGCAGTTCCCGCAGGTCGTAGTCGGCGTCGCCGGGCGTCCACACGGGGACGTAGCGGGGTTCCTCCGGGGCTTCGATGCCGGTTCGCGCCAGGTACTCGTCGATCGAGTCTTTGATGGACTCGGAGACCCGGTCGGCGCCGTCCAGGTTGGCCGCCAGATCGTCGTCGAAGTGCAGGGCTTCGGCGACGGCGCTCAACCGTCCGTGCAGACGCATGCCGTCGCGGGCGAAGGCCCGCAAGTCGATGTCGCGTCCGCCGTCGCGGCCGGTGACGTAGTGGTTGACGCGGAAGCGCACCGCGTCGGCGTCCGCGAAGTCGGCGATCGTGCGGGAGTAGTAGCCCATGTCCTCGAGCCAGGCGACGACGTCGCGGCCCCGGTAGAACCGGGCGACGCGCGGCGCGCTGCCCACCGCGAGGTGGACGCGGCGGCCCGCGAGGTGCAGGTCCTCGGCGATCTGCGCGCCGGACTGCCCGCTGCCGACGACCAGCACCTCGCCGGGCGGGAGCAGGCCTGCGTTGCGGTACGCGGACGAGTGCAGCTGGGTGACGCCGTCCGGCAGCCGCTCGGCCAGGCGTGGCGTCACCGGTACCTGGTACGGGCCGGTCGCGACGACGACCTGGTCGGCGATCACGGTTCCGGCCGACGTCGTGAGGTCGTAGCGGCCGTCCGGGCGACCGCGCAGCCGGGTCGCGCTCACGCCCTCGTAGAGGGGCACCGGGAACGACGCGGCGTAGTCGGTGAGGTAGTCGAGGATCTGGTCGCGGACCATGAACCCGTCCGGGTCCGCACCCGCATAGGGGTGGCCGGGGAGGTCGCACTGCCAGTTCGGGGTGACCAGGCAGAACGTGTCCCAGCGGCGGGTGCGCCACTCGTGCCCGACGCTGTGCCGTTCGAGGACGACGTGCTCGATGTCGTGTTGGGTAAGATGCCAGCTGATCGACAGTCCGGCCTGACCGCCGCCGACTACGACGACCGGTAACTCGTGTCCGTCCAGCGTGTCCGGTACTAACCGCATGGCTAGAAGTACAGTCGCGGTCGATTTCCCCACGGTCTCATCGGGAACAACTGCCCGTTTCGCGCGTAACGGACCTGTTAGGCGGATGCACAAACGGGGCGCCCCGGACCTCGGGCGCCCCGTCGTGGGCTTCAGATCTCTTCGGCGCGGGCGCTCTCGAGTTGGGTGAGCGTGTTGCTCGCCAGCCCGTGCAGGGGGTGCTCGGGCGGGGTCGAGTCCCGCAGCGTCCGGTAGGCGTTGATCGCGGAGTCGAGGTCGGCGAGTGCGCCGCGGCGGCCGAAGCGTTCGCTCAGCGCGAGGCCGAGCCGGAACGTCACCGCGTTCCGCCCTTCCTGCTCGTCCGGCGCCTCCTCGTCCGGAGCGGCCGCGCCATCGGCCTCCGCACCCGCAGCCGCACCCGCACCCGCAGCCGCAGCCGCAGCCGCTTCGGCGGAGACCGGGGCTGTTGCCGCGGGGGAGCGGAGCGGGGCGCGGAGGGCCTCGCGGAGGAGCTCGACCGCCTCGTCGAGGTCGGCGTCGCGTCCGGCCCGGTGGCTGCTCGTCTGCAGCAGGAACCCCAGCGAGGCCACGCGTCCGGGCAGGTCCGGGTGGTCGTCGCCGGTCGCGGCCACGGCGGCCTGACCCAGCTCCAGCGCCTCACCGATGTCGGCCTCGGCGCCGTACCGCTCGTACCGCTCGGCCAGCACCGTGCCCAGCCGCATGTTCACGGCCGCGGGCTCGGGCGTGCCGCTGCGCTGCGCCGACACCGACGCCTGCCGCAGCGTCGTGACCGCCTCGTCCAGGTCCTCGCGGCGCTCGTGCAGCTCGAACCGCTCGAACAGCGCGTCCCCGAGCTGCCACCGCCGCACGGCGAGCCCGGGATGACCGCTCGGCCCGCTGACGATCGACGAGCGGGCGTTGACGATCGCCTCGTCCAGATCGGTCGGTTCACCGTCCCGGTCCCAGCGCTCCTTGAGCACGGCGGCCAGGCACCAGGCCGCCTCGTGCTGCTCGGGGCTTTCCGGCGGCAGACCCTTGACGGCCCGGCGCAGGGCGTCGATCGCCCCGTCGAGGTCCTCGTCCTGGCCGCTGAACGCGTGCCGATCGGCCAGCGCGAGCCCGAGGTTCGCGAAGTACCCCGGCCGGTTCGGGTCGGCGTCGATCGAGAGCTCGGCGCACTGGCGCAGCATCGTCACCGCCGCGTCGGCGTCGGCGGTCCGGCCGCGTACCCGGAAGCGCAGCCGGAGCGCCAGGCCCAGCGTGCAGAGCGCCTGCGGGGTGCGGTGGTCGCCCTTGGCCATCGAATCCACTGCCGTGCCCGCGGTGCGGATCGCCTCGTCCAGCAACTCGGCGTCCTGCGCGGACTCGGCGCGCGCCAGCAGGGCGTCGGCATAACCGGCGAGGAACCCCGGACGGGCCGGATGGTCGTTCGGCAGGCCGGGGATGCCGCCCTCGTAGAGGGCGAGCGCCTCGGCGAGGTCGCTCTCCTGGCCGGCCTCGCGGAAGCGGCCGAGCAGCGTGTCGGCGAGGTCGGCGCGGGCGTCGACGACGGCGGGGTGCTGCGACGGCGTGCCCGCGAGCAGCTCGCGCAGGAGCGCGACGGCGTCGTCGAGGTCGGCCGGGTGCGCGTAGACGCCGTAGCGGACCTGCAGCGCGGACTTCAGGCTCCACAGGGGAGCGAGGCGAGTGGGGTCGTTCTCGGGGAGCTCAGCAGCGACCCCGCGAAGCAGAACGACGGCCTCGTCGAGCAGATGGGGGTCGTGCTCCTCCATCGCCTGCTCGATCAGACGGTCGGCGTGCCGGACACGGGCTGTTGTGTCTGGCTCGGTGTTTTGTGCGGGGGCTGCCACCATTCCTCCTCTTTTGGTGGCTCTCAGTATCAGGGAAGTCACGAAAGTGTGGGGGACAGCCACGTCCCTCTAACGGTGTGTACTCAGTCGAGCGGGAGACGCACGCGCAACGTCGTGTCGACGGCTTCGATCTCGCCGCCCAGTGCGCGGGCCCGGTCGCGGATCCCGTCCAGCCCGCTGCCGTGCCACGACACGTCCGCGGCGACCTCGCCGACCAGGAACCCGTCGGCCACGTAGACCCGCACCACGACCCGCGACGCCCGGCTGGCCGCGTTGGTCAGCGCCTCGGCCAGCGTCAGGTACAGCGCCCGCTCCAGCCCCGGCGACGGGCGGACGTCGTCGACCCGTAACTCGACCGCCAGGTCGAGCCGCTCGGCGAGGCTCTCCAGCGCCGCCGGCAAGCCTTCCTCGGTGAGCTGTCCGGGGTGGATTCCCCGAGCGAACGCCCGCAGCTCGCCCAGCGCCTGCGTCGCGGCGTCCCGGGCCTCGCGCAGCGCGCGCCGGGCCTCCGGCTCGACGACGGTGCCCTCCACCGCGGCCAGCCGCATCGCCAGCGCCACCAGCCGCTGCTGGGCGCCGTCGTGCAGGTCGCGCTCCATGCGCTGGCGCTCGGTGGCCTCGGCCTGCAGCAGCCGCATCTGCGCGGCGCGGACCTGCTCGATGCGTGCCTGCACCTCGGTCTGCAGCTGTGCGTTCTCCAGCGCCCGACGCCCGGCGAGCAGCGCGGAGGTCACCAGCCCCTCGTGCCGGCGCAGCGCCGGGTCGGTGTCCACGATCGCCAGCGGCGCCCCGTGCTCGGTCACCACCGGCAGGCGCCAGCGTTCGTTGTCGGCTGCGGGCGGGTGAACGACCCGTCCGGCGTGGTCGACGTGCTGACCCTGGCGCGGCACCCAGAACCAGACGTCGAGCGTCGGATCACGCAGAACGGCGCGGAACGCGTCGCGGACCCGGACCGCCGACGGCGGGCGGGTGAGCTGCAGCAGCTGATCGGCCACCGCGACTTCGGCCCAGCGCCGCCGGAGCCCGACGGCCAGCAGCGCCAGCGGCACCGACAGCGCGAGCGTGCCCTGCACCAGGTACGTGTCGAGCTGCCGGTCGAGGCCCGTGATCGCCCCGGTCTGCACGAACGCGGAGAGCAGCCCGACGACCGCGACCAGCGCGAGCACCGGCAGCGTCAACGCGCGTTCGACGCCGTGCAGCCGCCGCTGCCGCCACCAGATCACTGCCGCGAACGTCGCGGCGGCCGCTGCCGAGATCACCGTGACGCCGATCAGCACGATCGTCTCGGAGCGGTCGGAGTGCCACAGCCGGGGCCAGAAGATGTCGTCGGCGAAGCCGTAGAGCGTCGGCGGGGTCGACAGGCAGAGCATCGCTTGGCCGCCGATCAGCGCGAGCGCGCCCCCCGTGGCCCACCAGCGCTCCGGCCGCCCGTGCAGGCGACCGTCCGGGTAGTACAGGATCCCGATCGCGCCGGTCGTGAAGAACAGCGACTGGGCGAACACCGCGATCAGCGGCCCCGGCCCGGCGTTCCACGCGGCCAACCACGTCAGCGCCCAGCAGAACGACGCCACCAACAGGTAGACACCGGTCGGACGCGTACCGCGCCCGGTGGCCAGCAGGACGCCGGCTGCCGCGGTGGTGGCGCACTCCAGCAGCGTGATCGTGGCGGCCAGCGTGTGGACGCCCCAGTGCGGCCACCCGGCCACCGTCGCCGTGAGCGCCGCGCCGATCGCCGCCAGCATCGCCCACTGCCGCGGGTAGCGGTCGGGAGCCGGGTACCAGGGGGCGCGCTTCCGCGCGCCAGCTGCTCCGAACTCCGTGACCACGAGGTCACCCTAGGGCTAGGAGCTGTGTGCTGTGTTCGCTTGTGCCCGCTCTGTGGCCGAGTCGGTGCCGTGCACAGGTTTCCTGGGATCTCTCACAAGTTCTCCGCGCCGTCCTGGCGGGCCCGGAGATAGGCCAGCACGGCGGAGACCCGGCGGTGGTGGTTGGTCTCGGTCGCCGGCAGCCCGAGCTTGGCGAAGATGCTCGCGATGTGTTTCTCGACGGTCTTCGTGTTGAGCACCAGCACCTCGGCGATGCCGCCGTTGGAGCGCCCCTCGGCCATGTGCCGGAGCACGTCCTTCTCGCGCTCGGTGAGCTGGGCGATGCCCGGACTGGTCGCGCGTTTGCGGCGCTGCTCGAGCAGGCGCTCGACGACCTCGGGCTCGATCACGGTGTCACCGGCGGCGATGCGGGTGAGCGTGTCCTGCAGGGTCGCGACGTCGGCGACCCGTTCCTTGAGGCGGTATCCGACCCCGCGCGAGCCGATCTCCAGCAGCTTCATCAGGTACGGCGTTTCGGTGTAGTGCGAGAGCATGAGAATGCCCAGGTCGGGATAGGTCGCCCGTAACTTCTCGGCGGTGGAGAGCCCACCGTCGGGCTTCGGGGGCATGCGGATGTCGAGGATGACGACGTCGGGAAGATCGGTCTTGATCTGCTCGAACAGTTCGTCACCGTCGGCGGCCTGAGCGGCCACCTCGACGCCGGCGGCCGAGAGCAGCAGGCACAGCCCGTCCCGGAACAGGGCCGCGTCGTCCGCGACGGCTACTCGCATGGAATTCTCGCGGCCACGGTGTAGTCGGTCCCCGCCTCTTTGGTGACACCGGTACTGGGGGTGAACAGTTCTCCGCCGATCGCACGCAGACCGCTGGCGAGCGGGGCGAAATAGCGTTCGCCCTGGTCCTTGGCTCCCACGCCGGTCGCTCGGACCCAGAGGTCACCGCCGGGGGCCGTCACCTCGACCAGGATCTCGGCGGCGTGCAACTGTCTGGTCACGATCGTCAGCACCTCGGTTGTGGAGTAGTACGCCACCGCTTCTACCACCGGTGGGAAACGACGGGCAGGTGCGGTGATCGTCACCGGCACCGGGAACCGGTCGGCGACGGCCTCCAACGCCGGTCCCAGACCCGCCTCGGTCAGTGTCGTCGGGTGGATCCCGTCGGCCAACTCACGCAGTTCGCGCAGCACCTCGCGGATCTCGTCCTGGATCTCCCCGACCAGGTCCTGGGCTCGGGAATCCAGCGGAACCGTCGCGCTGGCGGCCCCGAGCCTCATGGTCAGGGCCGCCAGCCGGTGCTGCGCGCCGTCGTGCAGGTTCTGCTCCAAGCGTCTTCGCTCGGCCCACCGCGACTCCTCCACCTTCCGGTGGGCGGCGGTGAGATCCTGTCTCTCCGCCCGGAGGCCGACCTGCAGGCCGGCCAGCGCGAGCGCCGGCCCGGCCGCTCGGACCGCGGCCGCGACCAGGTCGGTGCGGTGCCGGTGGTGAGGGCTTCCGACGAGCAGTGCAACGGGCTGTTCTTCCAGGTGGACGTCGGGCAGGTGGTCGTCGTTCTCGAGGGTGCGGCCGTCCTGGCAGACGACGGTGTACCGATCGTCGATCGGGGCTTCGAGCTCCTTGCCGTCGGCGTCGACGTAGCGCCGGAGCCCGTCGACCCAGTAGCCGATCTCGATCGTCGGGTCGTGCAGCGCCCGGCGGAGCGCGGACTGCAGCCGGTTCGGGCTCACCGGCCACGACATGCTGGTGACCGAGTCGGCGACCTCGGCCCGCTCGGCCGCGAGCCGGGCCGTCGCGGCCACGACGGTGATCGGCAGCACCAGCAGTGCCGCGCTGACCACGGCCTGCACGGAGAGCAGCCCCTGCCGGGTGAACGAGTCGGCGAGCACCCAGGTGATCAGCACGGTGGCCGCGGTGACGACGGCCGGAAGTTGAGCGGTGCGCAGCGTGCGGCGTTCCAGCCCGCGGGCCCGGCCCAGCCGCCGGGCGACCAGCGTCAGGAAGCAGGCGAGGCAGACCAGGCCGTCGATGTTCGAGTAGGCGCGCGCCCACTCCGCACCGTCGCTGACCGCCATCGCGACGTCGCCGATCACCAGCGTGACGGTCAGGAAGATCAGGTAACGACGTTCCCAGTGGTTGACCGCGTGCGTCCAGAACAACAGCGCGATCGTCATCGAGACCCAGAACGCGGAGTCCGACAGGTACGCGATGATCCGCGGCACCCCGTCGCCCCACAGGTAGACGTGGACACCGCAGCGGAAGATGCCGGCCAACCCGAACGCCCAGGGGACGACACCGCGCGGCAGGCCGAGGCTCGTCTCGCGCAACAGCGGAGTGACCGCCGCGAGCGCGACGGCCAGCAGCGTGTTGACGCTCGCGAGCAGCGGATTGATGGCCCAGAGCGGCCATTGGAGCGCCGTCGAGACCGCGGCGGCGGCCACCACGACCGCGACCATGGTGGTCGCCAACCGGGCCCGTTCGGGCACGGAAGCCCGAGCGGGACGGGTCAGCGACACGCGCTCCGCATACATGACACGATGCTTATCCGTCGCCCACCTGCCAGTACAGAGGGCCTACCCCCAACTCGCCAGGGGTGGCCCCACCCGAGGAGGTTCGGGGCCGACACGGCTGTCCGTCGCGAATGGAATTGGCAAGCTCTCTGTCACGGTCGACCGGCCGTGGAGGGGGTGGGGCCGACGGTCGCTGGGTCGCGCTGTGTCCGGGGGACAGATCGCACCAGCGTCCGGCGGCCCCTGTGCCGGTCGACCGTCCACTTCACCAGCCGCGCTCGCGCCATTCACCGAGGTGGGAGCGCTCGGTGCCGAGTGTCGTGTCGTCGCCGTGACCGGGGTACACCCAGGTGTCGTCCGGCAATTTGCCGAAGACGCGGCTCTCCAGGTGGTTCATCAGCGACCGGAAGTCCTCCGGCGAGTTCGTCTTGCCGGGGCCACCGGGGAACAGCGAGTCGCCGGTGAACAGGTGCGGGCGGCCGCCGGGCTCGCGGTAGAGCAGCGAGATCGCGCCGGGCGTGTGCCCGACCAGATGGATCACCTCGAGCGGAACGTCACCGACCGTGACGGTGTCGCCGTGGTCGACCAGGTCGGTGGCGGCGACCGGCAGCGCCTCGGCGTCAGCCGGGTGGGCCACCAACCGGGCGTTCGTCTCCTTGGCCACCTCGGCCAGCGCCTGCCAGTGGTCACCGTGGCGGTGGGTCGTGACGATCGTCGCCAACTCGGCGTCGCCCAGAACCCGAAGTAGGGTGTCAGCGTCGTTGGCCGCGTCGATCAGCAGCGTTTCTCTGGTGGCGGTATCGCGCAGGAAATACGCGTTGTTGTCCATCGGGCCGACCGACACCTTGGTGATCGTCAGCGGGCCTGCCTCGCGGCTGACCGGCGCTCCCTGGGGATCGACGTGACCGGTGTAGCTCATGGCTCCATCGTATGGTCGGAAAGCGCTGCTAGGGCGCGCGGGCAGAAACTGTCGGACCCCCTCGTTAGATTTGATGCTCTGGTATGTCCGTCGACGAATTGGAAGAGAACACCGTGGCTGACCGGCTCCTCGTGCGCGGAGCACGCGAGCACAACCTGCGGGACGTCAACCTCGACCTTCCCCGGGACGCGCTGATCGTGTTCACCGGTCTGTCGGGGTCGGGCAAGTCGAGCCTGGCGTTCGACACGATCTTCGCCGAGGGTCAGCGTCGTTACGTTGAGTCACTCTCCGCGTACGCCCGGCAGTTCCTCGGGCAGATGGACAAGCCCGACGTCGACTTCATCGAGGGTCTGTCGCCAGCGGTCTCGATCGACCAGAAGTCGACCAACCGCAACCCTCGTTCCACCGTCGGCACGATCACCGAGGTCTACGACTACCTGCGTCTGCTGTTCGCCCGCGCGGGTGTGCCGCACTGCCCGGTCTGCGACGAGCAGATCAGCAAGCAGACGCCGCAGCAGATCGTCGACCGGGTGCTCGCGATGCCCGAGGGCTCGCGCTTCCAGGTGCTCGCCCCGGTGATCCGCGGTCGCAAGGGCGAGTACCTCGATCTCTTCTCCGAGCTGCAGGCCAAGGGCTACGCCCGGGTGCGGGTCGACGGCGTCGTCCAGCCGTTGACCGAGTTCACCGAGGGCAACACCAAGCTGAAGAAGCAGGAGAAGCACACCATCGAGGTGGTCGTCGACCGGCTCGCGGTGAAGGAGAACGCCCAGCGCCGGCTCACCGACTCGGTGGAGACCGCGCTCGGGCTCGCCGGCGGCATCGTCGTGCTCGACTTCGTCGACCTGCCGGAGGACTCGGCCGACCGGGAGCGGAAGTTCTCCGAGAACTTCGCCTGCCCGAACGACCACCCGCTGGCGATCGAAGACCTCGAGCCGCGCACGTTCTCGTTCAACGCGCCCTACGGCGCCTGCCCCGAGTGCAGCGGCATCGGTACCCGCAAGGAGGTCGACCCGGAGCTGGTCGTCCCCGACCCGGAGCGGACGCTCGGCGAGGGCGCGATCCAACCGTGGTCCACCGGGCACAACCTGGAGTACTTCCTCCGCCTGCTCTCCGGCCTCGGTGACGCGCTGGGCTTCGACCTGGACACGCCGTGGGAGAAGCTGACCGCGAAGCAGAAGCGGGCGGTCCTGCACGGGCACGACACCCAGGTGCACGTCCAGTACACCAACCGGTACGGCCGCAAGCGCTCGTACTACGCGAGCTTCGAGGGCGTCATGCCGTTCCTCGAGCGGCGCCACGCGGAGACCGAGTCCGAGTGGAGCAAGGACCGGTACGAGGGCTACATGCGCGACGTGCCCTGCCCGGTCTGCCGGGGCACGCGGCTCAAGCCCGAGGTGCTGGCGGTCCGGCTGTCGGGCAAGAACATCGCCCAGGTGTCGTCGCTGGCCATCGACGAGTGCGCGGCGTTCCTCGCCGACCTGCAGCTCGACAACCGGCAGCGGATGATCGCCGGCCAGGTGCTCAAGGAGATCAACGAGCGGCTGCGCTTCCTGCTCGACGTCGGGCTGGACTACCTCTCGCTCGACCGGCCCGCCGGGACGCTGTCCGGCGGTGAGGCGCAGCGCATCCGGCTGGCCACCCAGATCGGGTCCGGGCTGGTCGGCGTCCTCTACGTGCTCGACGAGCCGTCGATCGGTCTGCACCAGCGCGACAACCGGCGGCTGATCGAGACGCTGCTCCGGCTCAAGAAGCTGGGCAACACGCTGATCGTCGTCGAGCACGACGAAGACACGATCGCGGCCGCCGACTGGGTCGTCGACATCGGCCCGGGTGCCGGTGAGCACGGTGGGCACGTCGTCGTGTCCGGCACCGTGCCCGAACTGCTGGCCAGCAAGAAGTCGCTGACCGGTGCGTACCTGTCCGGGCGGGAGAGCATCCCGGTGCCGGTGGTGCGTCGCCCGGTCGACCCGAAGCGCCGGCTGGTCGTGAAGGGCGCGCGCGAGCACAACCTGCGCGGGCTCGACGTCGCGTTCCCGCTCAGCACGCTGACCGCGATCACCGGCGTGTCGGGGTCGGGCAAGTCGACGCTGGTCAACGACATCCTGTACTCGGTGCTGGCGAACACGCTCAACGGCGCGCGGCTGGTGCCGGGGCGGCACCAGCGGGTGACCGGGCTCGACCAGGTCGACAAGGTCGTCGGTGTCGACCAGTCGCCGATCGGCCGCACGCCGCGGTCGAACGCGGCCACCTACACCGGTGTGTTCGACCGGATCCGGAAGCTGTTCGCCGAGACCACCGAGGCGAAGGTGCGCGGGTACGGCCCCGGCCGGTTCTCGTTCAACGTCAAGGGTGGGCGCTGCGAGGCCTGCACCGGTGACGGCACGATCAAGATCGAGATGAACTTCCTGCCGGACGTCTACGTCCCGTGCGAGGTGTGCAAGGGCGCCCGGTACAACCGGGAGACGCTCGAGGTGCACTACAAGGGCAAGTCGATCGCCGAGGTCCTCGAGATGCCGATCGAGGAGGCCGCGGAGTTCTTCGCGCCGATCACCGCGATCAAGCGGTACCTCGCGACGCTCGTCGACGTGGGGCTGGGGTACGTGCGGCTCGGGCAGCCGGCGCCGACGCTCTCCGGTGGTGAGGCGCAGCGCGTCAAGCTCGCGACAGAGCTGCAGAAGCGCTCCACCGGGCGCACGGTGTACGTGCTCGACGAGCCGACCACCGGTCTGCACTTCGAGGACATCCGGAAGCTGCTCGGGGTGCTCGAGCGGCTGGTCGACCAGGGCAACACGGTGATCGTGATCGAGCACAACCTCGACGTGATCAAGACCGCAGACTGGGTCATCGACATGGGTCCGGAGGGCGGCAACAAGGGCGGCACAGTGGTGGCCGAGGGCACGCCCGAGCAGGTCGTGGCCGTCGAGGCGAGCCACACCGGCCGGTTCCTCGAGCCGCTGCTGCGCGGCGAGGGCGCGGGCGCGGCGGCCCTGCGCGCCAGCGTCGCGGCCCAGCGCCCCAAGCGCACCCGCAAGCCCACGCCGGTGGGCTGACCCCGAGCGGTCCCGTTCCGGCGCGTTCCAGCGCGCCGGAACGGGACCGGTTCAGGCCAGCGCGGAGTCCTCGACCGGGGTGAAGTGGCCGTCGGTGTCGGCCATCCACATTTCGGCGCCGCCGATGTCGAAGAACATGCCGATCAGCTGGATCCGGTCCTCCGCGAGGGCCCGTGCCACCGGCGGGTACTGCGCCAAGTGCTCGAGCTGCTGGCGCACGTTGGCCTGGACGAGCTGCTCCGGCGGCTCGAACCGGGGATCCGGCTCGTCGCGCTCGTAGCGCTCCAGGCTCGGCCGGGCCGCGCACAGCCAGGAGGCCAGCGGCCCAGCGCCGTTGTCCCCACCGCTGCGCAGCGCGTTCATGGCGCCGCACGCCGAATGTCCACAGACCACGATCGTCGGCACGTGCAGCACGTCGACGGCGTACTCCACCGCGGCGGCGACGCTCGACGCCTCGTCCGTTCCGTACGGCGGCACCAGGTTGCCGATGTTGCGCACAGTGAACAGGTCACCCGGCCCGCTCGTCGTGATCAGGTTCGGCACGACGCGGGCGTCCGCGCACGTGATGAACAGCGTCGTCGGTGCCTGGTGGTCGGAGAGTTCCGCGAGGAACGGCCGCACCAGCGGGCGGGCCCGGCGCTGGAACTCGCGCGCACCGGTCAGCACCCGGTCACCCGGCTCGCCGGCCTGCCACTCACCCCAGGGCGAGAACCACCGCGGCAGAGGCAGCCCTGTGCGCGATCGCGTCTCGGCGGCGTCGGTCAGTGCCGAGTGACCGATCTCGTCGATCTGCACCGTGCCGCCACCGGCCCGGTGCCGGTCGATCCACAGGCTCAGGTGGTCGTACGCGGCGTGGTCGAGGAAGTCGACGACGAGCTCCACGACGACGTCACTGCGCGCCGGGATCGCGCCGAGGACGCGGGACAGGCGGGGCACCGCGAGGAAGCTGAGCGTGCCCTCCACCGTGATCCGGTGCCGCCCCTCGGCGTCGACATCGGCGGAGATGCCGGAGCAGAGCACCCGGCGCAGCGTCAGTGCGACCGCCAGCGCCAGACCGGCGAGCACCCCCTCCAGCAGGTTCAGGAACACGACCCCACCGGCGGTGACCAGGTACACGGAGAGATCGCCGTGCCTGCGTACCGCGCGGACGTGGTGCGGATCGACGAGCCGGACTCCGATCACGACGAGCAGGCCGGCGAGCGCGGCCAGCGGCACCTCCTCGATCGCGGCGGTGAGGAACAGCGTGATGACGACCACCCACACGCCGTGCAGCACCGCCGACGCCCGGGTACGGGCCCCGGCCGTGACGTTGGCCGTGCTGCGGACGATGACCCCGGTCACCGGTAGGCCGCCGAGGCCACCGGACAGCGTGTTCGCGACACCCTGACCCACCAGCTCGCGGTTCAGCGACGCGCGGGGACCGTGGTGCATGCCGTCGACAGCCATGGCGGAGAGCAGGCTCTCGACGCTCGCTACCAGCGCGACGGTGAGCACACCGACGACGAACGCGGGCCAGTGGCCGTCCGGCAGCGCGGGCAGCAGGTGACCGCGGAACAGGTCGCCGGGCAGGTCGACGCGGTCGACGGGCAACGCCAGCGTCATCGAGAGCACCGTCGCGCAGCCGATGGCGGCCAGCGGAGCCGGAATGCGCCGTACCGCGGCCGGCATCCAGCGCCAGCCGACCATGACGGCGATCGCGAGCAGCCCGACGGACGTCGCCGGGCCGTGTGGCGTCAGGAGCTGGCCGGGTAGTTCGATCAGGTTGTCCCAGCCGTTGCCGGGGCTGTCGGCGCCGAGCACCACGTGCAGCTGGCCGAGGGCGATCGTCAGCCCGATGCCGGCGAGCATGCCGTGGACGACGGCGGGGGAGAGGGCCATCGCCGACCGGGCGACGCGGCTCAGGCCGAGCACGATCTGCACCAGGCCGGCGATCACGGTGATCGCGCAGGTGGTGGCCCAGCCGAACTGGGCGACCAGTTCGGCGACGATCACGGTCAGACCGGCGGCCGGACCGCTGACCTGGAGCGGGGCGCCGCCGAGCAGGCCGGCGACGATGCCACCCACCGCGGCGGCGATCAGGCCGGCCAGGATCGGGGCGTCGGATGCGGCGGCGATGCCGAGTGACAGCGGTACTGCGACGAGGAAGACGACGAACGAGGCCGGTAGGTCGTACCGGAACAGCGTCGAGAGCTTTTCGGGCATGGGCATGGCGCGGCCTCCAGGGTCGCGTGCGTTTCAGTCCGAATGGTGCACAGAGCAACAGAAATGGGAGTATTCGCCCTATTTCAGACTAAGCGTTCGCGTCGGTGCACGGAAGGCCAGGCATGCAGCGAGGGCACCGAACCGGCGGTTCGGTGCCCTCGCTGTAACGCGGAAGTTAACTCAGTGTGGAGGCGGCCTTACGCGTGGCCTGGTACGAGGGGAGCGAGATCATCGGCGGTCGCTCCTCCCACGGGATGTCCCAGGTCACCGGGACGACTTCGCCTTCCACCCGGCTGAATTGGACCAGGTCGTGACCCTCGGCCCGGCTCGGGCCGATGCGCGCGGTCAGCGTCTGGATTATGGTGGCCGCCATCCGCCCCAGTGCGGCGGTGTCCTGGTGGCCGTGCCCGCGTTCACCCAGGTCTACCTGGGCGACGGCGTCGATGCCGTGGGCGAGCACCGTGTCGATGAGGATGCCGGTCTCCACCCCGTAACCCGGGGCGAACGGCAGTCGTTCGAGCAGGGAGCGCCGTCCGGCGTACTCCCCGGCGAGGGGCTGGACGACACCGGCCAGCTCCGGCAGGAACGCGTTGAGCAAGGGTCGTGCGGTGAGCTCGGTGACCCGTCCGCCACCGACCGGTGAGACACCGGCCAGCGGCCGGTCGTAGAACGCCTTCACCAGCTGGACGGTCGGGTCGCTCAGGACCGGGCCGAGGAGGCCCGTCACGTAATGGGGACGGAAATCGGTCAGGTCGGCGTCGACGTAGACCACGATGTCCGCGCTGGTCGCGTGCAGTGAACGCCAGAGCACCTCGCCCTTGCCCGGGCGACTGGGCAGGTCGGGGACGATGTCGTCGCGGTGGGCGACACGCGCCCCGGCGGCGGCAGCGCGCTCGGCGGTTCGATCGGTGGATCCGGAGTCGACGACCACGATGTCGTCGACGAGGGAGGTCTGCTCCGCCAGGCGCACGATTCGTTCGACGATCGTGCCGACGGTTTCTTCCTCGTTGAGCGCCGGCAGCACCACGGCGACGCTCGTCGAGCCCTTGCGGTCGGCAAGAGCCTCGACGGGCCAGTCACTCGCAGTGGAGGTCCGGCGGGAGAACCACGTACGGGTATCGGCTCTCATCGGCGACCCCTTCCGGTCAGGACCGAGCTGTGGGATAGCCAGCCCAGTGTGACGGGTGAGAACAACCACGCTGTCGGACAATAGTTTCTTGCGAGTTTCGTCCCGAGGTCACGTAAGTGACCTGTTGTGACCGGTTTGGAAGGGGCAGAACGTCCGGCCCCGGACAGCAGGCCATCTGTACCCCTTCACTCCCGTTTTAATACCGCTGAGAATTCCCTCCCGCCACCGCCCTGGCCTGTGATTTGTGCTGTGAACACGGCACGGCAGAATGGAGGGATGGCACCGCTTCGCCGAATCTTCTACGACACCGAATTCATCGAGGATGGGCACACCATCGACCTGGTCTCGATCGGAGCGGTCGACGAGGACGGCAACGAGTTTTATGCCGTTTCCACCGAGTTCGACGACACCCGCGCGATCCCCTGGGTGCGGAAAAACGTCCTCGACAAGCTGCCCGGTCCGTCGTCGAAGGCATGGATGTCGCGCGAGCGAATCAAAGGTGAACTCTTGGAGTTCCTCACCGCCGGGGTGCCCGCGCGCGGCTCGGTCGAGCTGTGGGCGTGGTACGCCGCGTACGACCACGTAGCGCTCTGTCAGCTGTGGGGCCCGATGCCCGCGCTGCCGCGCCCGATCCCGCGGTTCACCAAGGACCTGCGGCAGCGCTGGGACGATCTCGGCAAGCCCGAGCTGCCGCCGGCCGGCGTCGACCAGCACGACGCGGTGGCCGACGCCCGGCACAACCTCGCGCGCTGGCGCGCGATGGAGAAGGCGCGCGTTTCCGCTGCGGAAGGTGTCCGCATCGGATCGGTCTGACGACTACCGTGTGCACCGAGGCGGCTACCGCGTCGAATCGACACCCCTCGTAGCACCGTGACGCGGTTCCCTTCCGCCGCCCGCGTGCTACGAAAGGACCGCACCATGCACATCGGCGTGCTCACCGGCGGGGGAGACTGCCCCGGCCTCAACGCCGTGATCCGGGCTGTCGTCCGTAAGGGCGTCAGCGTCTACGGACATGAATTCTCCGGCTTCCGGGACGGCTGGCGCGGTCCGGTGGAGGACGACGCGCGGCCGCTCGGCATCGAGCAGGTCCGCGGCATCCTTCCTCGCGGCGGCACGATTCTGGGTTCCTCGCGCACCAACCCGTACAAAGTGGAGTACGGCGTCGAGAAGATCCGCGAGACGCTGGAGCGTCGGGGCATCGAGGCGCTGATCGCGATCGGCGGCGAGGACACGCTGGGCGTCGCGAAGAGGCTCACCGACGAGGGCATTCCGGTGGTCGGGGTGCCGAAGACGATCGACAACGACCTCGGTGCGACCGACTACACGTTCGGGTTCGACACGGCGGTGACGGTGGCGGTCGAGGCGATCGACCGGCTGCACACCACGGCGGAGTCGCACCACCGTGCGCTGGTCGTCGAGGTGATGGGTCGGCACGCCGGGTGGATCGCGCTGCACTCCGGGCTGGCCGGCGGCGCCAACGTGATCCTCGTGCCCGAACTGCCGTTCAGCCTCGACGACGTGATCAAGCACGTCGAGTCGCGGTTCGCCACGCAGCACTACGCGCCGATCCTCGTCGTCGCCGAGGGTGCGGTGCCGGCCGAGGGCGCCGAGGTGCTCAAGAGCGGCGAGCGCGACGCGTTCGGGCACGTCCGGCTCGGTGGTATCGGCCAGTGGCTCGCGGAGCAGATCGAGGAGCGCACCGGCAAGGAGTCGCGTGCCGTCGTGCTCGGGCACGTGCAGCGCGGTGGCTCGCCGACGCCGTTCGACCGCGTGCTGGCGACCCGGTTCGGCCTGCACGCGATCGACGCGGCGCACGAGCGGGACTGGGGAAAGATGGTGGCGCTGCAGGGCACGGAGATCGTCCGCGTCCCGATCGAAGAGGCCACCCGCGAACTCAAGACGGTTCCGTTGTCCCGCTACGCCGAAGCAGAAGTCTTCTTTGGCTGAGTGGGCTCCAGGTTCGAACGGACTGACTCCGCGCTTCGCGCGGGGTCAGTCTTCGTCGCGGCCGCCGGCCAGGTCGAGGGCGAGGTTCAGGACGAAGCTGACGACCCAGACGACGATGGCGCCCCAGAAACCGGCCCAGAAGCCGTCGACCTCGAAGCCGAGCCCGAACTGGTCGGCGAACCAGCCGACCAGCAGGAACAGGAGCGCGTTCACGATCAGCCCGAACAGCCCGAGCGTCAGGACGTAGATCCCGCAGCCGATCGTTTTCACGATCGGCTTCACGATCGCGTTGACCACACCGAAGATCGCCGCGACGACGAGCAGGGTGCCGACCTTGGCCGGCCAGGACGTCTCGGTGACGTCGATGCCGTCGACGACGTACGTCGACGCCAGCAGCGCCACCGCGGTGACGAGCACCGTGAGTATGAGCTTCACGGGCTCGATCCTGGCAGACCGGATCTACTCAATCGGTGAGGTCGAGCAGGTCCGGCGCCGCCGGGTGGTGTGCGGCGAGCAGGTCGAACGCCACCCGGGTGGGCGTCGAGCCCTCGGCCCGGTCGAGGACGTCCTCGTCCACCCGGTAGGCGACGCACGGCACGCCGGCGGCTCCGGCGAGCTGCGCGAGCTCGCGCAGGGACCACGCGAGCTCCGGCAGGTCGACGACCCGGTGCCCGGTGGCGTCCAGCAGCGCGACCCGGTCGACGTCCCCGGCCAGCCGCTTGAGCCCGGCCTCGGTCTCCCCGTCGAACGCGGGTTCCGGAGAACCGGGTGTCAGCCCCGCCGCGACCAGCACCACGACCGACGCCACCGGCCCACCCGGCCCGGCACCGTCGGTGACGGCCGACCCGGAGCCGCCGCCGGCCGTCGGGCCGGAGTACGCGCGGCCGCCGACTCGCAGCGTGCGGCGGTTGCCGTCGTCGTCGGTCAGGACTATCGAGCGGCGATCGGCACGCACCGTGAGCAACGGCTCCTCGATGAGCCACTCGGCGTACTCGACGGGATCGTCGAAATCATCCGGGCCGAGGTCCTCGTCGTACTTCAGCGTCACCGGCTCGGTCACCTCGGGTCGCAGCACGACCGGCGTCGGTAACACCGGGAACCGCTCTGGCTCCCGCTCGACCTGGCGCCGGATCTCGTCGCGCTGCGCGAGCCGCTCGTACTGCTCGAGACGCGGTCGTTCGTCGGCGGCCAGGACCAGCCCCAGGGTGGCCGGCCACAGCCAACCCAGGGTGAGGCACAGCGTTCCGCCGACGCCTCCCACCAGTGCCCATGACGACTCGGGACGCAACAGCGCCACCATCGGGCCGAGACAACCCAGTGCGAGCGTGATCGCCTGTAACCAGTCGCCGATCACCCGGGCGCGCTCGGCCCGCAGGCTCCACCCGCCGTACGATGCCAGCGGCCACGACGTCAGCCCACCGAGCGCGATCGCGGCCAGCGACCCGAACGCGGCGTACAACGTCCACGAAGCGTGGTTGGTCAGTGGCCACGCGGCGAAGCCGGCAACGGCGACCAGCCCGAGCACGACCCGGGCCGCACGCACCACCCGTCGCACCGGCCGCCGACCGGCGATCGCGACCCGCAGCGTTGTGTCGGGACGGCCAGCGGGCACCGCGGCCCGGCCGAACGGACCCACCGACTCCGGAATCGTCTGAACGCTCATACCTCTCCAAATCCACGTGGTGGCGGTCACGCAGGTGGGACCGCAACTCCGTAGCCACGGCAACTACCCTGGGGGACGTGATGGACACCGTCGTCGACGACCTGGATATCTGGCGCTCTCTGCCCGCCGCACAGCAACCGACCTGGCCGAATCCCGACACGCTCGCCGAGGTCGGCCGGACGCTGTCCACGGTTCCGCCGATCGTCGCCCCCTATGAGGTCGACGCTCTCCGTGAGCGTCTGGCCGAGGTCGCGCAGGGCCGTGCGTTCGTGCTGCGCGGCGGTGACTGCGCCGAGACCTTCGACGACAACACCGAGCCGCACCTGCGGGCGCTCACCCGCGTCCTGCTGCAGATGGCCGTCGTCCTGACGTACGGCGCGTCGATGCCGGTCGTCAAG
This sequence comes from Cryptosporangium sp. NPDC048952, assembly GCF_043197895.1. Taxonomy (NCBI): domain Bacteria; kingdom Bacillati; phylum Actinomycetota; class Actinomycetes; order Cryptosporangiales; family Cryptosporangiaceae; genus Cryptosporangium; species Cryptosporangium sp. NPDC048952. The sequence goes on from NZ_JBICTY010000003.1 coordinate 529,109, forward strand.
ATCGGGCGGGTCGCCGGGCAGTACGCGAAGCCCCGCTCGTCGGACGTCGACGCGCTCGGCCTGCCGTCGTACCGCGGCGACATGGTCAACGCGTTCACGCCCGACCCCGAGCTGCGCATCCCCGACCCCAGCCGGATGGTCCGCGCGTACGCCAACGCGGCCGCCGCGATGAACATGCTGCGCGCGTTCAGCCGGGGCGGCATGGCCGACCTGCACGCCGTGCACGACTGGAACAAGGAGTTCGTCAAGAACTCCCCGGCCGGTGAGCGGTACGAGACGATCGCGGCCGAGATCGACCGGGCGCTGAAGTTCATGCAGGCCGCCGGCGTCAACGACCCGGCGCTGCGCGCCACCGACCTGTACGCCTCGCACGAGGCGCTGATTCTCGACTACGAGCGCCCGCTCACCCGGCGCGACGAGAACGGTGTCGCGTACGACCTGTCCGCGCACATGATCTGGATCGGTGAGCGCACCCGGCAGGCCGACGGCGCCCACCTGGACTTCGTGTCGCGGATCGCGAACCCGATCGGCGTCAAGCTCGGCCCGACGACCTCCCCGGAGTACGTCGTCGAGCTCGCCGAGCGTCTCGACCCGGAGCGCATCCCCGGGCGCCTCACGCTGATCTCGCGGATGGGCAACCACAAGGTCCGCGACGCGCTGCCGCCGCTCGTCGAGAAGCTCCGTTCGACCGGGCACCTGGTCGTCTGGGAGTGCGACCCGATGCACGGCAACACGCACGAGGCGTCCAACGGCTACAAGACCCGGCACTTCGACCGCATCGTCGACGAGGTGCTCGGCTTCTTCGAGGTGCACCGCGCGCTCGGCACCCACCCGGGCGGCATCCACGTGGAACTGACCGGCGAGGACGTCACCGAGTGCCTGGGCGGTGCACAGGACCTGCTCGACGCGGACCTGGCCAACCGGTACGAGACCGCCTGCGACCCGCGGCTCAACAGCCAGCAGTCGCTGGAGCTGGCGTTCCTGATCGCGGAGATGCTGCGCGGATGAGTCTCGTCGACCTCCGGTCGGACACCGTCACGCGGCCGACCGACGGAATGCGCAAGGCCATCGCCGAGGCCGAGGTCGGGGACGACGTCTACGGCGAGGACCCGACGGTCAACGCGCTGGAGACCGAGGTCGCCGCGATGTTCGGGCACGAGGCGGCGCTGTTCGTGCCGTCCGGCACGATGGCCAACCAGCTCGCGCTGACCACGCTCCTGCGTCCGGGTGCCGAATTGCTCTGCGACGCCGACGCGCACATCGTCACGTACGAGGGCGGGGCGGCCGGTGCGATCGGCGGCTTCAGCACCCGCACGGTGGTGGGGCCGTCGCCCGGCGTCCTGGACGTGGACGCGTGGCTGGCGCAGGTGCGTGTGCCCGGGTATCCGGGGCTGCCGACGACAGCTGTGGCGGTCGAGAACACGAACATGCGTGGCGGCGGTGCCGTGCTGCCGTACGACGACCTGGTGCGGCTGAAGGCCGGCGTGCCGGCGCTGCACTGCGACGGTGCGCGGATCTGGAACGCCTCGGTGGCGTCCGGGGTGTCGTTCGCCGAGTACGGGGCGCTGTTCGACACGCTCTCGGTGTGCCTGTCGAAGGGGCTCGGGGCGCCGGTGGGGTCGCTGGTCGTCTCCACTGCCGAGCGGATCGCAGCGGCGCGCGCCCGGCGTCATCAGCTCGGGGGAGCGATGCGGCAGGCCGGCATCCTGGCCGCCGCCGGGCTCTACGCGCTGCAGCACCACGTCGACCGGCTGGCCGACGACCACGCCCGGGCGGCACGGCTGGCGGAAGCGCTCGGCGCGGACGCCCCGGAAACGAACCTGGTGCTGCTCACCGTCGACGATCCGGCCGCGGTGGTGGCGGCGGCCGCCGAGCGGGGCGTGCTGACGTCGCTGTTCGGGCCGCGCACGGTACGGCTGATCACGCACCTGGATGTGGACGACGAAGGCCTCGAACAGGCGATTCGGGTGCTCTCATCTGTACTGGGTGGATGAGCTGGAACCCTCCGAACGGAGCCTTTCTTTTTGCTGACGCATGGCGCAACGATGCGTCATGCGCACCTTACGGCGGGTTGTCGGTGAGCAATCGCTGATCCTCGCGTGGACGCTCGGCGTCACGCTGACCCTGTTGTTCGCCGAGTGGCTGCTCGAACCGTTCTTCCCGGTCGTGGTCGCGCTGGGCTTCGGTGCGCTGGTACTCGTCGTCCTGTTGACGATCCGCGATCTGGTCGACGTCCAGCTGACGGCGGAGAACGGGGTCGCCGAGCTCGACCAGCGGTCCGACCGGGCCGACGCCGCCCTGCGTGACCTGGGTGGGCGGGTGCGGGCAGGAGAGGGGGCCCGCCGGGAGGTCGACGAGCTCACCGACCGGGTGAGCCGGTTGGAGACCGTGCTGTCGTTGCTCACGCGGTGGCCGCGGGAGGGTTCCACGATGACCAACACGGTCCTGTTCCGGCCGTCCGCCGAGCGGAACGGGTCGTCGGCGCGGGACGACCTCGCGCGCTTCCGGGGGCGCCGGGCGGCCCAGGAGCGCGGGCGCAAGCGCATCGAACGGTGGCGTACGCAGCTGGGGTCGGGCCCCGATCGGCTCGCGGTGTACGTCGACGTGTTCTGGGTGCCGTCGGCGGAGGGTCCGTTGCTGCTCATCCGGCGGACGCGGATGAGCGCGCCGGAGTGGGGGGCGAGCCAGGAGTACCTGGTCGCGATGGAGGAGCGATTCGCGGACGCGCGTGCGCGGCGGGAAGTCGCGTTCTGGAGCGTGCCGGCGGGGGAGGACCTGGGGCGGCTGGTGAGCCGCCTGGCCGCTGACCAGGACCGGTGGCAGGACCTCGCGGACGGGCTACCGGCGGTGGTGCGGGAAGGTGACGCCGACCGGCTGGGTCCGGCGACGACAGCGGAGCTCGAGACGCTGATCGCGGCTGCCGAGCCGGTGCGGATCGTGCGGTACACCGCCGTGCTGGAAGGTGTGACGACGGCGGATCCGGCGTTCCGGCGGGCGTCGGTGGTGCACACCGAGGGCGATCCGGTGGCGGCGCTCGTCGCGGACGCGTTCGTGCGGGTGCTCGACGGGATGTCGGTGGACGCCTCCGAACCGGCCGACCCGGACGCCACGCTCGGCGACGCCGCGACCGCCGGGATCGCGCGGTGGCACGGCACCGAGGGCCTGCGCGCCGACGCCCAGTCGGTCCTCGACCAACGCCACCGCCGCAGCACGCACACCGCTCTGGAACCTCGCCGCCACCGACGCCCCCGCCACGGCGTCCCGGGCTAGGCGGCTGCGGAGGTTGTGACGGGGGCCAGGTTGCCGTTGGACTGGCGGGCGCACTTCGCGCGCTGGAGATGGCGGGCGACGAAGGTGCTGAGGCACTCGGCGAACTGCGCGTGGCCGCGGGCGTTGGGGTGGGCGGACTGCTGCAGCATGTTCATGCCCAACCCGTGCCGCACCCCGGCCAGATCCACCGACACCCCGCGCGACCACTCCTGGAACCGGCTGATCCCACGCGCGCACGCCTCGCGTCCGCGGAGGGCCGGCGCCAGATCGAGATAGGAGACGCTCCGCGATGCTGCGATCCGCGCGAACGCCGTACTGAACTGACCAGCGACCCAGTTCTTGGCCCAGTTCCCGTCGTCGTCGCGGACGGGACACCCGAACACGCCCCGGCTCGCCGTGCCGTACCGGATGTCGCCGGTCACCGGCGACGCGTACGACTGCAGGACGAGCGAGTAGTCACCAGGCCCGTACCCGGCCTCGCGCATCACGGTCTGGATGTCACGCACGTTCCGCTCGATCCGCGGCACCGCCGCGCCGAGCCGCTTCCGGACGATCGGCGTCCAGGCGTCCTGACAGCGCGGAGCGAGGTTCAGATAGGCGACGACACAGTCGTACGCCAGGTTGGCGTACCCGATGTCGTTGACGCCGACCGTCAGCACGACGAGCCGGACGTCGTAACGCCGGGCCACCGAGCGCAACTGCTCGGCCTGCGGCGCTTCGCCGTACCGACGGTGACCCCCGAGCCGGACGTCGGCCGTGCTCGCCCCCGCACAGGCGAGGTTCACCCGGACGGGGTTCCGCACGCCCGGCAGCGCGGTGTGCTCGATCGCGGCCGCCCGCGAGCGGTGACAGAAGTTGCCGCGGCGATCGGTGCCCGCCCGGTAGGCGCCGGCGCCCTCCCCGGAGACGAAGCTGTCGCCCATCCCGACGACCGCCGGCCGCCGCGCGGCAGCCTCCCCCGGGGGAGCGACCAGCAGACCGAGCATCACCAGCAACGTCACCGTCAGCGCACGCCATTGCACGCACTGATAGTCGCACAGTGATCAGATGAATACGCGGTGTGAAATGATGAAGGCCCATCCCAGCAGCTGCCGGGACGGGCCTCGATCAGTCGGTTCAGGATGAGGGGTGCTCAGCCAACCGGGACAGGTACAGCGGCTCGCCGAGCTTCTCGATCAGGTCGAGCTGCGTCTCGAGGTAGTCGATGTGGTGCTCTTCGTCCTTGAGGATGTCCTCGAAGATGTTGGCCGACGTGTGATCGCCGATGCCGCGCATGTGGGCGATGCCCTCGCGCAGCCGGGTCACGGCCTCCTGCTCGATCAGCATGTCGCACCGGAACATCTCCGGAACGGTCTCGCCGATTCGTAGCGCCAGCAGCTTCTGGTAGTTCGGAAGCCCCTCGAGGAACAGGATCCGGTCGGTGAGCACCTCGGCGTGGCGCATCTCGTCGATGGACTCGGACTTGGTGTGCGAGGCCAGCGTCGTGTAACCCCAGTTCTCCTGCATCTTGGCGTGCAGGAAGTACTGGTTGATCGCGGTCAGCTCGGCGGTGAGCTGCTCGTTGAGGAACTCGATGGTCCTCGCGTCGCCTTGCATGCCGGAGGCCCTCCGTTCGGGTGTGGAAACCTCACCCTAGCGCCGAAACGGAGGTTTTTCCTGTTGCAGGGCATGACTCGCCGACCGTAGAGCTTGTTGCCTCTACGATCGGGGTATGCTTACCCGCAGGTCAGGAAGCTCGAGCCAGCGGCGTTTCTCCGTCCTGGATTAATCCGCAGATCCGCTCGACGCAGGATCCGCACCCGGTGCCGGCACCGCAGGCCTCGCCGACGTCGAACTCGTCGCGCGCTCCGGCGGAGATCGCCATCCTCACCTCGGACTCGCGAACTCGTGCGCAGATGCAGACGTACATGAGCTCACCTCCGCGGCCGGGGAGTGGTTGGTAAGGCTTGGCTCAGTAAGGGTCACCTAAAGGGTCGCAGGATGCAAGTGGTTGTTCGAACTTGCTCCCGAACACCACGAGGCGCCGCCCACTGGGCGGCGCCTCGTCGTGTCGGCAGATCAGGGGGCCGGGGTGAGCGTCTTGCCCAGCGCCGGCGGAAGCGTGCGCACGGCGGTCTCCAGCTCCGCCAGGTCGGCCCCGTGCAGGGCCTGCGGCCCGTCACACTTGGCGGTCTCGGGGTGCGGGTGGACGTCGATCAGCAGCCCGTCGGCGCCGACGCCGATCGCCGCCCGCGACAGCGGGACGACGAGCTCACGGCGCCCGGCCGCGTGCGACGGGTCGATCAGGATCGGCAGGTGCGAGAGCTGGTGCATCATCGGCACCGCCGAGACGTCGAGCATGTTCCGGATCGCCGACTCGAACGACCGGACGCCGCGCTCGCACAGCACGATGTCGAGGTTGCCGCGCTGAGCGATATACTCGGCGGCCATCAGCCACTCCTCGTACGTCGCGGTGAGGCCCCGTTTGAGCAGCACCGGCTTGCCGATCGCGCCCACGGCCTGCAGCAACGGAAAGTTCTGCATGTTGCGGGTGCCGATCTGCAGCATGTCCGCGTACTCGGCCACCACGTCGACGTCGTTGGGGTCGACGACCTCGGTCACGACCGGCAGGCCGGTCTCGGTCCGCACGTCGGCGAGGATCTTCAGACCCTCGACGCCCAGGCCCTGGAACGCGTACGGGGACGTCCGCGGCTTGTAGGCGCCACCACGCAGCAGTGCGGCACCGGCGCCGCGCGCCATCCGGGCGGCCTCGAGCGTCTGCTCGGGCGTCTCGACCGCGCACGGGCCGGCGATCAGCGTCACGCTGTCGGGGCCGATCGGCACACCGCGGACGTTCACCGTCGACGTGCGCGGGTGGTTCTCGCTGCTGACCAGCTTGTACGGCGAGGTGATCCGGACCACCTCGGCGACGCCGGGCAGTCCTTCGACCTCCAGCGAGGCCAGCACCGGTTCCCCGGCGACGACACCGACGATCGTGCGGGTGACGCCGCGCGAGACGAACGCGGAGCCGCCCGCCTCCTCGACCGTCGACACGACTGTCGAGACGGCGCTCTCCGGAGCGTCGGGACTCATCACGATGACCATGGCGGATTTATCTCCTAAAAAACGAAAGAGCCCCGGGCCTGGGGCCCGGGGCGGAAGTTCCTAGCGGCGTGTGCGCTCTAGTGCAGCGCGACTAGCCGCCGGGGAGAGCCCGGGCGGTAGCCATACCAAAAGTAGAAGCGCTGCTGCATGGTCCGAAGCGTAACCGATGATGCGCACGATGCGCTGTCGGGTGCCGGTCAGCGGGTGGCCAGGCCGCGGAGCAGGCCGATGTCGGCGGCGTGGCCGATGCCGTCGTCGTCGGACGGGGTCTCGACGACGACCGGGACGCCGGCGGCGGCGGGGTGGGTGAAGAGGGCACCGAAGGCGTGGGCGCCGATCGTGCCGCGCCCCAGCGTCTCGTGCCGGTCGCGCAGCGAGCCCGCCGGATCGCGGGAGTCGTTCGCGTGCACGAGCGCCAGACGGCCGGTGCCGACCGTGTCGACGAGGGTGTCGAGCACCTTGGTCAGGCCGCCGGGTTCGGACAGGTCGTGACCGGCGGCGTGCGCGTGGCACGTGTCGAGGCACACCCGCAGCCGCGGGTGGTTGTCGACGGCCGCGTAGTACTCGCCGAGGTCGTCGATCCGGGACGCCAGCGCGAACCCGCCACCGGCGGTCGGCTCGACGAGCAGGTCGGGATCGTCCGGGGTCAGTTCGTCGAGCAGCGGTAGCAGGTGCGCCCGCAACTGCGCGTAGGCCTCCGCGCGGCGCTCGGTGGCGAGCGACGAACCGGCGTGGAACACGACGCCCCGGGCGCCGATCACCCGTCCGCGCGCCACCGCGTGGCGCAGCGACGCCACCGACTTCTCGACCGTCGCCTCCACGTTCGAGCCGAGGTTGACCAGGAACGTCGCGTGGATGAAGACCGGCACGCCCTGCTCGGCCACCCACGCGGCGAACTTCGCGTCCTGCGCCGGTACCCCGGGAGCCAGCGCCCAGCCGCGCGGGTTCGAGACGAACACCTGCAGGGTGTTGGCCCTGATGCGTTCGACGTAGGGGATCGCGCGCTTCGCGAGCCCTCCGGAGGCGGGCACGTGAGCGCCGAGAATCGGTGAGGACACGATCAACCAGCCTAGCCCGTGAAGAGCGTGACCTCACTGCCACCGGCGACGGTCTGGCCCGCGCTGGGGAACTGGAAGAGCACCCGGGCGTCGTCGTCGTCGCGGCCACCGCGGCGCTTGACCCGCAGCCCGGCCTCTTCGAGGATGTCCCGCGCCTCGTCGAACTCCCGGCCACCCACGTCGGGAATCTCCACTTGCGCCTGACCCTGCGCGACCTTCAGCACGACCTTCGTGTCGCCGGAGACCTGCCCCGCCTGCGGCTCCTGGTCGATGACCTTGCCGGCCTTGTCGGGATCGTTGTTCGACTCGTCGATCTGGACCTCGAAGTTCAGGTCCAGCTCGCGGAGCTTCTGCTCGGCCTCTTCGCGGGTCTTGTCCTTCAGGTTCGGCAGTTCGACGCCGGCGCCGCGGCTGATCAGGATCAGGATCGTCGTCCCGTACTTCGCCTTCGTCCCGAGTGCCGGCGTCGTCGAGATCAGCTTGTTCGAGTCGACCTTGTCGCTGAAGTCGTAGTCGGACTTGAACTTGAACCCGGCCTTCGTCAGTGCGGCTTCGACGTCACCCTTGCTCTTGCCCGCCAGGGTCGCCGGGATCGTGACGACGTTCGGACCCTTGGAGATCGTGATCGTGACCGTGCCGCCCTTGCGGATGCGGCCGTTCGGATCCGGGGACTGATCGAAGACTCGCCCGTTCAGCGCCTTGTCGTCGTTCGCCGTCTTGACCAGCACCTCCAGGCCCTGCGTCCGCGCCCGGCTGATCGCGTCGGTCTGGTTGAGCCCCACGAACGACGGCGTCTCGGTGTAGCGGCCGACGCCCAGGTACCACCCGGTGCTCGCCGCGACGAGCGCGAACACCACGATCGCGGCGATGAGCCCGAGCTTGCGCTGCTGCGGGTTGAGCGTGGCGAGCGGGCCCGGCAGCGGGAGGCCGCCGGCCCGGTGGCCACCGCCCAGCGGCTGGACGTTCGGCATCATCGCCGTGCCGCGGGCCTCGCCGCCGCGCGGCACGACCTGCGTGTGCTGGCCGGGGGACTGCGGCACCGGCACGGCCGCGGACGCGGTGATGGTCGGCGGCCCGCTCGGCTGGTTGAGGCCCTGCAGGATGCCGGTTCCGGACACGCTGCGGGTGCTGCGGCCGTCGAGCTCGTCGCGCACCATGCGCAGTTCGTCGAGGAACGCGCCGGCGTCGGCCGGGCGCGCGTTCGGATCACGCCGGGTGGCGCGCATCGTCAGCTCGTCGATCGCGGGCGGCACCAGCGGTGCGCGCGACGACGGCGGCGGCACGTCGGCGTGGACGTGCTGGAACGCGATGTTCACCGAAGAGTCGCCGCCGTACGGTACCGACCCGGTGAGCATCTCGAAGAGCATGATCCCGGCGGAGTAGACGTCACTGCGCGTGCTCGCCTGGCCGTACGTGATCTGCTCGGGTGAGACATAGGCCACAGTGCCCATCACGACGCCGCGGGTGGACGTCGGACCGACCGCTGCGACGGCTCTGGCGAGGCCGAAGTCGGCGACCTTGACCGCGCGGCCGTCCGCGCCGATGAGCACGTTCTCGGGCTTCACGTCGCGGTGGACCATGCCGGCCCGGTGCGCCGCGGCGAGCGCGTCGAGCACCGGGTCGAGGATCGCGAGCGCGTCGGAGGCGGGCAGCCGGCCGCGGGCGGCGAGCACCTCGCGCAGCGTCCGGCCCTGTACCTGCTCCATGACGAGGAACGCGAGGCCCTCGTGCACTCCCTGGTCGTACACCGCGACGACGTGCGGGTGGCTCAGCGCGGCGGCGGAGCGGGCTTCCTGGATGAAGCGGTGGACGAACGCCGGGTCGGAGGCGTACCCCGGATGCATGACCTTGACCGCGACGGTCCGTTCCAGACGTTCGTCGATGGCGTCATACACGGTCGCCATGCCGCCGCGCGCGATTCGCCCCCGAATTCGGTAGCGCCCCTCGAGCACGGAACCCACCATGGGGTCGGCCAGCGTCCTGTCCACGGGCATCAGTGTACGGAGAGACTGTCGACGAGACAGGCGACCTGCCATCCCGGTGGGCAGATCCTCTCCCCCCAGGCGCCATGGTGACCTTTGGTCATGATATGACCACGGAGTTTCATGTCCGAGCACACGGATTGCGACGACAAAAGGTTCGCGCGGACTCCGTTCGTCACTCAACCGAGACGTCATGGCATCGTGGTCACGTGGAACCGAGTGAATGGCTGACCGTCCCCGAGGCCGCTGAGCGCCTCGACGTCCGGGTGACGCGGGTGCACCAGATGGTGAAGAGCAACGCGCTGATCGCGGTCCGCCGGGACGGCGTGCTGAAGCTGCCCGCCGAACTGGTTCCGGACCTGCGGTCGGCGGCCGGGCAGAACTCCAACCTGGCGCGCCACCTGGCCGGGGTGCTCACCGTGCTGCACGACGCCGGCTACCAGGCCGAAGAAGCGCTGACGTGGCTGTACACGCCCGACTCGTCGCTGCCCGAGGGCACGCCGGCGGCCGCGCTGAGCGAGCGGCCGACGGAGGTCAAGCGCCGAGCGCAGGCGCTGGGCTTTTGAGACACCTCAGCTACCTGGCGGTCCTCGTCTTCGTGGTGATCGGGTCCGGGTGGCTCGAGGTGTTCCTGCGGGTCCGGGTGTACCAACGGTGGAAGCGCCTCCTGCTGGCCCTGGCGCCCACCGTCGTGATCTTCGTGCTCTGGGACCTGGCCGCGATCGCGGCCGACCACTGGACGTTCGACCCCGCGCAGATGACCGGCGTCATGCTGGGTCCGCTGCCGCTCGAGGAGCTGCTGTTCTTCCTGGTGGTGCCGGTCGCGGCGATCCTGTCGTTCGAGGCGGTCCGGAAAGTCACGGGCTGGCCGGCGGGTGACGAGTGACGTACACCCAGGCCGCTGTCCTCGGCGTGATCGCCGCGATCGGCGTCGACTTCTTCGTCTGGCGCACCCGGCTGCTCACCCGCCGGGTCTGGTGGGTCTCCTACGCGATCGTCGTGTTCTTCCAACTGCTGACGAACGGGTTCCTCACCGGGCGGGGCATCGTCCTGTACAACCCGGACGACATCCTGGGCCTGCGCATCGTCTGGGCGCCGGTGGAGGACCTGCTGTTCGGGTTCGCGATGGTGCTGCTCACGGTGTCGACGTGGGTGCGGCTGGGACGAACTCGCGTATCTCGGTGAGCCGGACGTTGTTGCCCGACGGGTCCCGGAACGACGTGTCGACGCCGTAAGCCTGGGCCGTCGGCGGGTCGTTGAAGACCACGCCGCGCGCGGACAACTCGTCGTAGGCGGCCTGGCAGTCGTCGGTCTCCAGGAACAGCGTTCCGCCGGCGCCGCGGGCGACGAATTCGCCCATCTTCGCCGAGTCGGCGTCGTCGAGCAGTGGCGGGCCCGGCACGGGCATCAGCACCAGCCCGACGTCCGGCTGGCTGACCGGACCGACGACGAGCCAGCGGAACGTCCACTCCGGCATCGTCACGTCGGAGCGCACCTCCCAGCCGAGTTTGCCCACGTAGAAGGCCAGTGCCTCGTCCTGGTCGTGCACCCAGAACTGTGCGTTCGCGATCTTCATGCGGGCGAATCTACGGACGCCTCCGGCGTCGGGTCTTCTCGAAACGTGCGGTATGCCGGACGTCCGTAGCTGCGGGCGACGCAGAGCGGGATCCGGATGTGCCGGGTGGCCGGCGGGAACGACGCCCGGTACGACGTCGGGGAGAGCCCGAACACCCGGCCGAACGCTGTCGTGAACGAACCGACGCTGGTCAGGCCCACTGCGTGGCAGATACGGGCGACCGTCCAGTCGGTGTCGCGCAGCAGCGCCGCCGCCCGTTCCAGGCGCCGGGTCAGCAGGTACTGGTGCGGTGCCTCGCCGAACACGCGCCGGAACTCACGGCTGAAGTACGACGGCGAGAGCCCGGCGGCGTCCGCCAGGTCGCGGACCGTGATCGGCTCGGCGTACCGCACGTCAGCCAGGTCCCGGGCGCGCTGGAGGTGCCGGACCGGGTGCGCGCTCACGCCGGCGCCGTGGGGTGAGCGCTCATCGCGCGGCGGGAACGCGGCGGGCGCGGATCGCTCGCGCCAACGCGGGGATCGCCACCGCGGCGCGGCGCGTGTTGCTCACCGAGACCCGGCGGTCGAGCACCTGGTAGTCGGCGCGCTCCACGGCGTCGAGAATGCCGCCGTAGAGCAGGAACGCGGTCTTCATGCACTCCTGGCTGGCCGGGTGCAGCAGACGGAAGCCGGGCCAGGCGGACCGGTAGACCTCCCGGCAGCGGGCGATCTCGTAGGCCAGCAGCCGGCGGACCGGACCGTCCACGACGCCGCGCTCGAGGTGCTCGCGGTCGACGCCGAACACCGCCAGATCCTCCATCGGCAGGTAGATCCGCCCGCGCCGCAGGTCCTCGCCGACGTCGCGGATGAAGTTCGCCAGCTGGAACGCGACGCCCAGGTCGGCGGCGTACGGCTCGACGACCTCACGCGGCACCCCGGGGTGTTCGAGGATCGGCACCATCTGCAGGCCGATCACCGCGGCCGACCCGTAGACGTACGTCATGAGGTCGTCGTAGGTGGCGTACTCGGTGACGGTCAGGTCCATCCGCATCGAGTCGAGGAACGCGTCGATGTACTTCCGGTCGATGTCCCAGCGGGCGACGGTGTCGACGAGTGAACGCGTGATCGGGTGGTCCGACGCGCCGCGGTCGAGGTCGGCCCGGACGGAATCGGCGAACCCGTCCAGCTCGCGGGCCTTCTCGTCGTCCGACAGCGTCGAGCTCAGGTCGTCGACGATCTCGTCCGCGTACCGGGCGAAGCCGTAGAGCGCCTGCACGTACGGACGCTTCGCGGGCGGCAGCAGCAGCGTCGCCAGGTGGTAGGTCTTGCCGTGCTCGGCCAGGAGACGACGGCACTCCGCGTACGACGCGCGCAGCTCCGGGTCGGTGATGCCGGCGGCGTCCAGTTCACGGGAGCTCATGGCGGAGGACCTTCCAACGACGGGCGAGACAGACCAGAAGACCGACGGTGACGACGACGTCGAGGATCGTGCCGGGCAGCTTGGCCTCGGTCGCGAGGTTCTTGCCGTCGGGCAGGACCAGGAAGCAGAGGACGGTGCAGGCGACCGCGATCGCGGTGGTGAAACGCGGCGACGCGTCGGCGACGGCGGCCAGCGGCACCAGCAACCACACCATGTACCAGGGGTGGAACGCCGCACCGAGGACGATCGTCACCAGCAGGGCAGCGGTGCAGGCGACGAGAACCCGGCGGGACTTCTCCGGTGTCGTGTGCACCCGCCACCAGATCGCGACCAGCAGGATCAGCGTGAGCACGGTGCCGACGGCGCGACCGGCCGACAGCGCTCCGGCGTCGTGCGTGGTGAACCAGCCCGCGGCCAGGCCCCACCCGGTCGGCAGCGACGTCCACTGGACGCTGATCCCGTTCGTCACCAGCAGTGCGTGCACGAAGCCAGGGCCGACGCCCGCGGCCAGGCACGACAGCGCGATCGCGAGCAGGGCGGCGACCGTGGCCGGAACGGCCGCGCGCAGGATGCGGATCCATCGGCCCCGGAACCCGGACGCCGCCGGGAGCCCGGCCGCAATCAGCAGCACGACGAACGGCAGCACCACCACCGCGGAGAGCTTCACCGCCGCGGCCAGTCCGATCAGCGCACCCGCGGCCACTCCGCGGTGGCGCTGGGCCAGCAGCAGGCCCGCCGCGAGCAGCGGCACCAGGACGGCTTCGTTGTGCGCACCGCCGACGAGATGCGCGAGCAGCAGGGGGTTGGCGACCGCGATCCATTGCGCCCTGGCCGGGTCGGTGCCGAACGCGGCGGCGAGCCGCGGAACCAGCCACGCGAACGCGACCACGCCGATCACCGCGACCAGGCGCAACAGCCCCATCGCGACCAGCAGGTTCCCACCGGCAAAGCGCGCCGCGACGCCGCAGAACGCCAGGAACAGCGGACCGTACGGTGCGGGGGTATCGAGCCACGTCACCGACATCGACGACAGCCAGTCGACGCCGGGACCGCTGGTAATCGCCGACGGCCCCACCTGGTACGGGTCCAGGCCCTGGACCAGCAGCATCCCCTGACCGGGGTAGATGTAGAGGTCGCGGCTGAACAGCGGCGGCGCGAGGGCCAGCGGCACCGCCCACAGCGCCGCGTTGATCGTCAGCCCGCGCACGTCCGCGTCGCGCGAGCGCCACCACGCGAGCACGAGCAGCGCCATGCCGATCGCGGCCAGCGTGATGCACACCGAGGGACCGACGCCGTGCCGCAACGACCGCAGCACCGGAGCGTCGGTCAACGGATCGGGACGCGGCAGTGCACCGGCACCGACAGCGGCGACCCCGATCAGCACCGACCCGGCGAACCCCAGCCACCGGAAGCGGACGAAACGGTCTCCAGGCGCGGTGGCGGGGGCCGCGGCGACGGACGGGGAGGTCACGACGACCATGCTCTCAGCCTTGGCGACCCGTGATCCGCTCGGCCGCGAGCCGGCCCGAGACCAGCACCATCGGCACACCGACGCCCGGCTGCGTGCCCGATCCGGTGAACACGACGTTCGCATACCCACGCGCGAGGTTCGACGGCCGGAACGGGCCGGTCTGGAAGAAGGTGTGCGCTGCGGCGAACGGTGCGCCCATCGCGAGGCCGCTCGCCTGCCAGTCGGCGGGCGTCACGACGCGCTCCACCTCGATGCCGTCGCCGAAGCCGACGTAGCCGCGCGCTTCCAGTGTCGCGACGATCTCGTCGCGGTACCGCGGCCCGATCACCGACCAGTCGATCGGCGCTCCGGTGTGCGGCGTCGGCGCGAGCACGTAGTAGGTCTGCCGCCCGTCGGGGGCCAGCGACGGGTCCGACCGGGTCGGGTTGCACACCAGCAGCGACGGGTCGCTCATCAGTTCCTGACGGTCGATCAGCTCGGTGAACGTCCGTTTCCACGCGCGTCCGAAGTGGATGTTGTGGTGGACGGTCTTCGAGTACGTGGCGGTCGACCCGGCGTGCAGCAGGAAGCACGACGGCGAGTAGCGCAGTTTCGACAGCCGCCGCGGAGCGGCGGAGGAGGGGAGCAGGTCGCGGTAGGCGACCGGAAGGTCCGGATTGAGGACGACGACGTCCGCCGCGATGCGCTCGCCGTCGCTGGTGCGGACGCCGGTCGCGCGGCCGTTGGACGTCTCGACCTGCGTCACGGTCGTGCCGTAGCGGATCTGTGCGCCGTGCTTCTCGGCGGCGCCGGCCAACGCCGCGGGCACGGCGTGGATGCCGCCCCGGGGGAAGAACACCCCGGCGACCGAGTCCATGTACGCGATCACCGCGTAGATCGCCAGGGCCTGGAACGGCGAGACGCCGGCGTACATCGCCTGGAAGCTGAAAACGCGCTGCGTGCGGGGGTCCTTCAGGTACTGGCCGACCTTCGGCGCGAGCCGGCGGAAGCCGCCGAGCGCGAGCAGGCGGGCAATGCCGGGCCCGACCAGGTCGAGCGGGGAATCGAGGTTGCGGTCGATGAACTCGTCCATCTCGAGGCGGTAGAGCTCGGAGACGAACCCGACGAACTTTCGGTAGCCGTCGGCCTCCTTCGGCCCGCAGACGCGCGCGATCTCCGCCGCCATGCGCTCGGTGTCCGGGTGGACGTCGAGCGTCGAACCGTCCGGGTAGAACGCGCGGTAGAGCGGGCTGACCTCGTCGAGCGTCAGCCAGTCGTCCATCCGCTCGCCGACCGCGCCGAACGCGTCCTCGATCAGGTTGGGCATCGTCAGGACGGTCGGGCCGGTGTCGAACTGGTAACCGTCGACGCTCAGCCGCCCGGCCCGCCCGCCGGGCACCTCTTCCCGCTCGACGATCGTCACCTGCCGTCCGGCGCCGAGCAGTCTCAGCGCGCAGGACAGACCGGCGAGGCCGGCTCCGACGACGACGACGTGATCAGTGGGGCCTTCAACCGTGCGCACGATTCCACACGCTAGGGCACCGGCCGGGCAACGGCATTTCGGAGCTACACGCGTGTTCGCGCGGGCGCGAGCGGGTTGCGCCCGGTAGCGGCGAGCAGGTACCAGGCGGTGGTGCCCACGTGCCGGTACGGGTAGTAGCCGAAGTCACTCGCCCCGGCGTGCAGTGGGCTGGACGCGGCGACGATGCCTTCGCCGGTCGCAACCGGCTTTCCGCCACCGGTCTTCCCGCCGACGAACCGGGTCTGGGCGTCCACGAGCCGGCTCAGCTGTACGAAAGCGGCGTCGCGGTCACCCGGGGCGCCGCGGCTCAGCAGCGCGGCCGCGAGCTGCGCCGACCCGGCGTACCAGACCGCGTCGGGGTCGGGCGCGCTCAGGCCCGGCTCGATCGGCTGGTCGGGGTTGGCCAGGCGGCTCCAGTCGCTGAACGTGACGCCGGTCGCCGTGGTGGTCGCGGCCAGTGCGCTGTTCGCGCTGCCGGCCGTGTCGGTCGTCGTCAGCGTCGACGTCACGTAGTCCAGCGACGTCCGCTGGGCGTCGGCGCGCAGCGCGAGCACCGGGAGGGTCTGGGCCTCGGTGGTCACCGGGAACGGCGCGGGCAGCACCCCGTCGTACGAGCCGGTCGCGTAGTAACCGCCGGACGACTGCCACATCGCGGCGACGAACGCGGCGGCCTTGGCCCGGCGCTCGGTCCAGACCTTCGCTCCTGTCGACGCGGCGAGCTGGTCGAAGAACGCGACGAGCACGGCGTTGTGCCCGGTGTCGGTGCGGCTCAGGACGTCACCCGCGCGGCCGACGCCGGCGCGGAACCCGCCGAGCGGCTGGTCGGTCGAGCAGTTCGTGACGATCCACTCGCCGAGCCGGGCGGCCGCGGTGCCGTACGCGGCGCCCTGGCCCCGGCGGGCCAGCGCGAGCAGCGCCAGCCCCGCCCAGGCCTGGTCACCGGTGGTGCTCGCGCTGTGGTCGAAGACGTTGCCGCTGTTCACCAGACCACCGTCGGGCTGGACGAACCCGTCCGGCTGGACGACGCCGTTCCGCGTGTACGGCCCCACCGTGTAGGACTCCCGGAGGCGGCCGTCCCGGTAGGCCGGGTCGTGCTCCTGGGCGTAGCGCAGCGAGTCGCCGATCGTCTTCGCCCTGGCCGTGGACGCGTCGGACCCCTCGGCCAGGTACGCGAGCGCGGCCAGCGCGGCGTCGGAGGTGTAAGCCGACCCGAAGAGGCCCGCCTCGTCGGTGTAGGACTGCGGCAGACGCAGCTCCCCGTATGCCGGGTAGTGCACGTCCATCGCGGTGTCGAGGAAGCGGTACCCGGCGCGGACGGCCGGGTGCCACACCGTGCCCACGGGGGCGGCCCCGAAAGCAGGTTCGCCGAGCCACAGGGCGCCGGCGAGAACGCCGCCACCGACCAGCAGGTTCCGCCGACTGATTCCGGTACGTGTCACCTGCTCATTGGGCACGGGCACGGTTGCAATCGGCGTCGACACGCCGGTGGTCAGGCCTTTCGGGCCGTGGCGGCGGCGGCGAGCTCGCCCAGCGCGTCCGCTGCTTCGGCGTCGATCGCGGCGTTCTTGAGAGCGGTCGTGGCACGGGCGGTCAGCGCACTGATCCGCTCTTCGGTGCGCGCGAGCGCGCCGGTCTCGACGAGCACCCCGCGCAGCGCCTCGACGCCGTCCGGGCCCAGGCCGGGGTCGCCGAGATGGCGCTCGATCAGCGCGTGCTGGGCGGGGGTGGCCTGCTCGGCGGCGTACGCGAGCAGCAGCGTGCGCTTGCCCTCACGCAGGTCGTCGCCAGCGGGCTTGCCGGTCTCGGTCGGGTCACCGAACACACCGAGGACGTCGTCACGCAGCTGGAACGCCTCGCCGACCGGCAGCCCGAAGCGGCTGAGCGCGTCGGTCAGGTCCGGGCCGGCGCCCGCCAGTGCCGCACCCAGGTGCAGCGGACGCTCGACGGTGTACTTCGCCGACTTGTACCGCACGACGCGCAGCGCGCGATCGACCGAGTGGTCGCCCTGCGCCTGGGCCAGTACGTCGAGGTACTGGCCGGCCATGATCTCGGTGCGCATCTCGTCCCATACCGGACGGGCGCGCTTGAGTGCGTCGTCCGGCATCCCGGAGCGGTCGAGCATCTCGTCGCCCCAGATCAGGCAGACGTCACCGAGCAGGATCGCGGCGGCGGTGCCGAACTTGTCGGCGTCGCCGTGGTATCCCTCGGTTCCGTGCAGCGCGGCGAACCGCTTGTGCACTGCCGGTTTGCCGCGACGGGTGTCGGAGCCGTCCATGACGTCGTCGTGGATGAGCGCACAGGCCTGCACGAACTCGAGCGCGGCGACCGCCCGGACCACGGCTTCCGAGCCCACGGCCCCGGCCGCCCGGTAACCCCAGTAGGCGAACGCCGGGCGGAGGCGCTTGCCGCCGTCGAGGAAGTCCGCGAGCGCGTCGGCGACCGGACCGAGTTCCGGGCCGACCAGCGCGAGAGTGCCGCGCTGACGGTGGAGCTGGGCTCGGAGGGCCGCGCTGACGCGGGTCCGCAGGTCGTCCCGGTCGAGCGGGGAGGCGGGCACGCGGGGCTCCTTCTTTGACGGGTTCATGTCAAGGTATCTCCTCGACCCGACTACAGTGTTGGCACATGGCAACCGGTGTCTCTGTTCGACGCACCTCTGTGGGTGATCTCGTCCGTGACGAGGCGCCGACGTTCTCGTTCGAGTTCTTCCCGCCCAAGACCGAAGCGGGGGAGCGGCAGCTCTGGCAGGCGATCCGCGAGCTCGAGGCGTTGCAGCCCTCGTTCGTGTCGATCACCTACGGGGCCGGGGGGTCCAGCCGGGACACCACTGTCGCGATCACCGAGCGCATCGCGTCGGAGACGACGCTGCTGCCGATGGCGCACCTCACCGCCGTGAACCACTCGGTGGCCGAGCTGCGCAACGTGATCGGGCACTACGCCGCGGTCGGTGTGCACGACGTGATGGTGCTGCGTGGTGACCCGCCGGGTGATCCGCAGGCGGAGTGGATCGCGCACCCGTCGGGTTTCGAGTACGCCAGCGACCTGGTGAAGTTGGTACGGGATTCCGGCGAGTTCTGCGTGGGTGTCGCCGCGTTCCCGGAGAAGCACCCGCGCTCGCCCGACTTCGAGTCGGACGTGCGGTACTTCGTGGAGAAGTGCCGTGCGGGAGCGGACTTCGCGATCACCCAGTTCTTCTTCGACTGGGAGGACTGGGCGCGGCTCCGGGACGCGGTCGTCGCGTCGGGCTGCGACGTGCCGATCGTCCCGGGTGTGATGCCGGTGACGAACGTGTCGCAGATCGAGCGGATGGCGGTGTTGTCCGGGGCGGCGTTCCCGTCGGAGCTGGCGTCGCGGCTGCGTGCGGTGGCGGACGACCCGGTGGCGGTGCGGGCGATCGGGGTCGAGGTGGCGACCGAGTTGTCCGCGAAGTTGCTCGCGGAGGGCGCACCGGGGATCCACTTCATCACGCTGAACCGCAGCGCCTCGACGCGAGAAGTCTACGACAACCTGGCCCCTGCCTCCGTCGCGGTGCGCTAGGCGGGGCCGATCAAACCGGCGACGGTTTGAGCTGACAGGGTCACCAAGGGCAAGCCGCCGCCGGGGTGGGAGCTGCCGCCCACCAGGAAGAGGCCCGGGACGGGGCTGCGGTTCGCCGGGCGGAGGAACGCGGCGCTCGCGCCGTTGCTCGAGGTTCCGTAGATCGCGCCGCCCACGGCGTGCGTCCGGGCCTCGAGGTCGGCGGGTGTGCGGATCTCGCGGAACAGGATCCGGCCCTCGAGGTCGTGACCCCGGTGCGCCAACTTCTCGACAAGCAGGTCCGCGTACCGCTCAGCCAGGCCTGGCGTCCGCCAGTCCACTGCTCCCTTGCCGACGCCATGGCGCGCGGCGTTGACCAGCACGAACCACGCTTCGTGACCCTCGGGGCGCACGTCCGGATCGTCGGGCACCGAGAGATAGAGCGTCGGGTCCGGCACGGGGCGGCCGGGATCGCCGAACACATCGTCGAACTCGGCGTCGTACTTTCCCGGCGGGAACAGCACCGTGTGATGGGCGAGTCCGGGCGTCCGGCCACGCACCCCGAGCAGCAGGACGAAGCCCGACAGCGACGGCGTGGTGGCGCGCAGGCGCCGTGCTGCCGACGGCACCGTGATCAGGTCCGAGTAGACGTGCGCGGCGTCGGCGTTGGCCACGACGACGTCGGCGGGCAGGTGACTACCGTCGGCGAGCTGGACGCCGTTCGCTCCGGTGCCGTTCGCGAGGATGCGGGTGACCTCGGTGCTCGTCCGGATCTTCACGCCGTGCTCCTCGCACCGCGCCTGCAGCGCCTCGGCGAGCCGGCGCAGGCCGCCGCGCAGGTACCAGCCGCCGTATCTCAGCTCGGCGTACGGCACCGACGCGAGGGCGGCCGGGGCCTTGCGCGGGTCGGAGCCGGTGTAGGTCGCGTAGCGCTCGACGAATTGCCGCAGTCGCGGATCGCGCAAATAGGAGCGAGCCAACGCCCGCAGTGAGCGGCCGGGGGCGATCGTGAGCAGGTCAGGGATCCGCGTCGTGTAGCGGGCGAGCGTGCGGGGGCCGTCGAGGGTCGAAGCGAGGAACGGTTGGTACGTGGCGTCCCAGATGCGTTCGGCGCGTGTCCAGAACGCGGCCCAGTCGCTGCCGGCGCCGCCGCCGAAGGCGTCGTCGATGCGTCGGCGGAATTCGTAGGGGTCGGCGCAGGAGTCGAGCTCGGTGCCGTCGCCGAAGCGGTAGTGGGCGATCGGGTCGAGGGGGACGAGGTCGAGTACCGACTCGAGGGGGTCGCCGGTTTCGCGGAAGAAGTCCGCGAAGACCTGCGGCATCGTGACGAGGCTCGGGCCGGTGTCGAAGCGGAAGCCGTCGCGGGTCAGAAGCCCGAGTTTTCCGCCGACCTCGGGGGCGCGTTCGCAGACCGTGACCCGGTGCCCTCCGGCCGCCAGCCGCGCCGCCACCGCCAGCCCACCGACCCCGGCACCCACCACCACGACCTCAGCCAACGTTTCGGCCTTTCCAGGTGAGGGTGCCGCGGCGGTGTTCGCGGAGGGAGCGGGCCACCAGGTAGGCGAAGGTGGCTATGGAGGCCGGGTGGGCCAGGGCGTCGGGAAAGGCTCGGCCGCCGCTGGCGCGGGCCGCGACGACCCGGCTGGTGACGCCGGCCGCGTAGCCGAGCAGGCCGAGGCGGCTGCCACGCAGGGCCGCGACCGCCGGCACGACGTAGAGCAGGCTCAGCCCGCTCACAGTGGCGGCGGCCCCCGCCGGTGAGCCGAACGCGGCCCAGAGCGACTTGCTGTAGCCGTCCCGGAGTTCGGTCCACGACCCGTACATGTGGCACTCGGCGAGCGTCGACCCGTCGGTGACCACGCCCCGACCTCCGCTGCGCTTCACGGCACGGAGCAGGCCGATGTCCTCGAGCACGTCGTCGCGCACGGCGGCATGACCACCGGCGGCGTCGTACGCCTTGCGCCGCACGACCAGGAACTGGCCGTTCGCGGCGGTCAGCGAGGGCTTCGGGGAGCGTTCGGCCAGGCCGAGGGGGAGCGTCGTGAGCCACGACCACTGCAGGAGCGGCTGCACGAGCCGCTCGGCGCCGGTTTCCGCGATCTGGCGGGGGTAGGGCGAGACGAGGTCGAGGTCCGACTCGTCCAGGACGGCGATCGCGGCGGCGAGCGCGTCCGGCGCGAGCGTGACGTCGGCGTCGACGAAAACGATCACGTCCGACGACGGGTCGGCGGCGTCGGCGGCCTGCTGGCAGGCGTGGGGCTTGCCGAGCCAGCCCGGGGGAAGGGGTGCGCCGGTCACGAGCCGCACCCGGTCGTCGGCAATCTGCCGGACGATGTCGGCGGTGCGGTCGGTGCTGCCGTCGTCGAGCACGACGACCTCGTAGGCCGGCACGCCCCGCTGGGCGAGCAGAGCCCGCAGACACGCCTCGACCCGCTGCTCTTCGTCCCGCACCGGCAGCAACACCGAGACGCGCACCTGCGTTTCCGGCGGCTGGGACGGCGGCCGCCGCAACTTCCGCGCATTGACGACGCTGTGCGCCGCCAGCGCGAGCGCGCCGACGGTGCCCCAGGCAACCGGATCGGCCGCGAAGCGCCGCACCGGCCCGCCCCGGCGCGAGCGCCGGCGTGCGCCGGGCGTCATCGGGTGCTCGCCATCGGCGCCGGGCGGGTGGTGCGGGTGAGGCTCACCGCCAGGGGGAGGGCCACTACGCCCATGCCGAGGGCACCCCACGCAGCCGACGCCGGGAGGCCGAAGAAGGCCACGTGCGCCAGCACCGACGACGCATAGGTCCACAGATAGAAGCCGAACATCGGCGCGACCGGCCCGGCATCCCCCTCACCGAGGAACAGCCGTAGCAACCCCGACATCACGACCGCGACCAGCACCCACCCGACGTAGTTCGAGATCGGAATCCCGGGAACCCCGGGCAACCCCGCCCCCGGCGACGACCACGTCCAGTGCCCGGCGTCGACCATCTGCGGATCGAGGAACAGGTCCCACGACGCGAGCGCCCATCCCGACACCGCCACCCGCGCCCACCCCGACGCCAGCCGTCCCGCGACGAGCCACGCCGGCCACGCCATCATCGTCCACGCGAGCGGGATCACCCACGGCACACCGAGGAGCTTCGATCCGAGCGAGTCCGCGTACGCGTACGCACCGAACGGGAACCCGGTCGCGGTACCCAGCGCCTCGACGACCAGCCCACCGCCCGCGGTGACCACCACGAGCACGGCGGCCACCCGCACGCCCCGGGTCACCGCGGCGTGCGTCACCGCCGCGGCGAACCCCAGGGCCACCGTCACCATCGTCAGAACGTTCCGAGCAGAACCGCTCACCAGCGGATACGCGATCTGGGCCAGGACGGTGAGCCCGACCAGGACGACCGGTACCCGCTGGCGGATCACGGCGTCGGGTCGTCGAGCGGCAGACCGCGGCCCAGCACCGCGAACGGCCGGTCGTCGCCGGGGAACACGACGTCGCGCAGCACGTCGAGAAAACCGAGGCGCCGGTACAGCTTCCAGGCCCGCGACTCGCCACCCTCCGGCGTCGACAGCGCGGTCGTGCGCCGGTTCACGCCGTCGAGCAGCAACCGGATCTGCTTCTCCCCGATGCCCTGTCCCTGCACACCCGGAGCGACGTGCAGCTCGACGACCTCGAAGCAGTCGGAGAGCCACGCCCGGTACCCGTTCGGGTCCAGACGCGAGCGCACGTGCTCGTGCCACCACTGGCCCGGCTCACCGCGGTACCCGTAGCCGAACCCCACGACGTTGCCCTCGGCGTCGAGCGTGCCGACCGCCCGGAACTCCGGCCGGCGGGTGTGCGCCACGAGGATGCCCCGCCGCCCCTCGACCAGGCTCGGCGAGTAGTTCATCGCGGAGCCGTAGACGCCCAGCACCTCGTCGAGATGGGAGACGACGTCGCGGGCGGACCAGCGGGCCGGGGTCAGCGGAGTCACGTCAGCGGATCTCTGCCGTCCAGCGAGCCGTCCGCCCGCACCACGCCGAAACGGGCGAAGAGTTCCTCGGCGTACCACCCGGTCTCCTTCGTTCTACGGATCGCCGCCACGTGGGCGGCTCCCTGGTACGCGAACGCACGGAGGTCGTCCGCGCTCCGCCAGACGCTCAGCGTCCCCTGCCAGCCGGCCGGGGCCTCGCCGACGCCGATCGCGGCCCGCAGGCCGCCGTCCTTGCGATGGTCGTTCAATGCCGACGCCACGGGCGGCACCGCGCGCCAGAACGTCACCATTTTTCGTGCGGAAATCCGTGCGCGGGTCAACGCGGCGACCGGACCGTCCCACTTCCGCGGGGTCGGCGCGCCGAACGGCTCGCGCTTGGACCAGCGGCCGTACGAGGCCAGCGGGGTCAGTTCGAGCCGCCACCGCTCGTCGGCCAGCCGGCCCCACCCCCGGACCGTGGAGGTGCGTTCGAACGCGGCGGCCTCGGCTTCGGAGCCCCACGTCGCCAGCAGCGCCCAGCGGTTCGGATTGGCGTCGCGAACCGTGAACGTGTCGCCGCGGCCGGTTCCCAGCAGGCGCGCAAACCGCAACCCCGGCGTGTGCCGCAGCCGGAGGCGATCGGTGGCCATCCGCGTGAGTGCGGCCGGCACCCGTCGATCCGGGACGCCCCAGACGTGGACGGTGACGATCGGGGAGCCTGGTTCGGCTTCCCGCGCTGCTGGCATGTCGCCAGCCTACGGGTGAGCGTGCTGAACGGCAGCGTCAGGCGACCTCGGCCGCGACACCGCCGGTGATCCGGAGCAATTCGTCGTACGTGGTGGGGAAAACGGCGTGCGGTATGCCACCGGCCGCCCACACCGTGTCGTATCCCGCGAGTGCGACGTCGACCAGTGTGCGCACGCGCGCCGGGTGACCCACCGGGGCGACGCCGCCGATCGCCTGCCCCGTGGCGTCGCGGACGAACTCCGGCGTCGCGCGCCGGACGGCCTCGACCTCGACCAGCGCGGCCACCATCGCGGTGTCGACACGGTGTGCACCGGACGCGAGCACCAGCAGCGGCACCCCGTCGGCGTCGAAGATCAGCGAGTTCGCGATCTGCCCCACGCTCACGCCGAGCGCCTCGGCCGCCTGCGCGGCGGTGCGGACGGCGTCCGGGAGGATCCGCACCCGGTTCGACGAACCGAACGCTTCGAGCACGGCGTTCACCGCCGCGACGTTCGGGTGGACGGGCTCGGAGGTGGTGGGTGTCGACGTCATGGCGGGCATCATAGGTAGAAGTGCTCTCGGCGGGGAGCGTCCGAGCCGGGACCGTTGAGGCATGACGCCCTCCACCCTCTCGGCGGCGGATCTCGCCGCGGCCACCCCCGCGACCCGCGACCGGTACGTCGACCTCCTGCGGGTCTTCTCGATCGGAGTGGTGGTCCTCGGTCACTGGCTGATGCTCACGCTGTCGGTCGACGACGGGGAGCTGCGCACCGGCAACGTGCTGGCGTCCCTGCCCGCTGCCCAGGGGCTGACCTGGCTCTTCCAGGTGATGCCGCTGTTCTTCCTGGTCGGGGGCGCCGCGCACGCGGCCGCGCTAACGTCGCGGCGGCGGACCTACGCGGAGTTCGTCGCGTCGCGGCTGCGGCGGCTGCTGGTGCCGACCGCGGTGTTCCTCGGGGTGTGGGTGGTGATCGCGGCCGGGACCGAGCTGGCGGGGCTGCAGTCGCACGAGGTGCTGCGCCTCGCGACGCGGACGATCGTCCAGCCGCTGTGGTTCCTGGGTGTGTACCTGGGGGTCGTCGGGCTGGCGCCGCTGATGCACGCGGCGCACCGGCGGTGGGGGGTGTGGGTGCCGGTGGCGCTGGTCGTGGCGGCGGGTGTCGTCGACGCGGTCCGGCTGCTCGGGGGTGTCGAGGCGATCGGGGCGCTGAACGTGGCGCTCGTGTGGCTGGCCGCGCATCAGTTGGGCTTTCTCTTTGCCGACGGGGTGCTGACCCGGCGGGTCGGAACCGGGCTCGTGCTGGGCGGGCTGAGCGCCGTCGTGCTGCTCACGGTGGTGCTGGGCTGGTACCCGATCTCGATGGTGGGGCTGCCCGGCGCGCCGGTCTCGAACATGAACCCGCCGACGCTGGCGCTGGTGGCGCACGGAGCCTGGCTCACCGGTCTGGTCGTGCTGGCGCGCGGCCCGGTGACGCGGTGGCTGGCGCGTCGTTCGGTGTGGACGGGAGTCGTCGCGGCGAACGGCGTCGTCATGACAGTGTTCCTCTGGCACCTCACCGCCCTGTTCGTGCTGGCGGCGGCAGTGGCGTGGGGTCTGCCGACGCCCACCCCGGGCGGTGCGCTGTGGTGGGCGACCCGGCCGGTGTGGATCGCGGTGCTGGCCGCGCTGCTGCTGCCCCTGGTGCTGGCGTTCCGGCGCTTCGAGCGGCCGTCGCCGCGGGTTGCCGCCCGACACGGTGCGTTGGACGGGGTCGGCGCGGGCATCGGCGTCGCACTGGCGACGTTCGGCCTGCTCGTGGTGGCGGTGACCGGCCTCAACGGCCTGCTGGCGGAGCGCACGGCCCACCTCGTGGTCGTGCCCGTGACCGCCTGGATCGGACTGGTGGCTCTGGGCCTCGGCTGGGCCCTGGTCCGTGCGGCCGGGCGGAAATAACACCGCCGCACCACACCCCGGGGAAGGTGTGGCGCGGCGGTGGGCAGGCAGCGCGGGGGGTCCGGTCAGGTCGCGCTGCTGTTGAGCGTGGCGGTGGCCGTGGAGGTCTGGCCACCGCGCTGATACGTCACCTTCACCGACTCGCCCGGCGTGTGCGCCCGGACGGCCGCGACGAGTCCGTCGGTGTCGGTCACCCGGCGGTCGTCGATCGCGGTGACGACGTCGCCGGCCTTGAGCCCGGCCTTGTCCGCCGCGGACCCACTGGTCACCTGGGCGATCTGCGCGCCGGTGCCGGTCTCGGTGTCCTGGGCGCTGACGCCGAGCGTCGAGTGCTCGGCCGTGCCGTCCTGGATCAGCTGCTTGGCGACGTTCAGCGCGGTGTCGGAGGGGATCGCGAAACCGACGCCGATGTTGCCGGACTGGCTCTCCTGACCGCCGGACGAACCGCTCGAGACCGTGGCGATCGCGGAGTTGATGCCGATGACGCGGCCGGACAGGTCGACGAGCGCGCCGCCTGAGTTGCCCGGGTTGATCGCGGCGTCGGTCTGGACCGCGTCGAGGACGGTGTTCTGGTCGGTGGAGGAGCCGGTGCGCACCGGGCGGTTCAGCGCGCTGACGATGCCCTCGGTGACGGTGTTCGACAGGCCCAGCGGGGCGCCGACCGCGAGCACGGTCTGGCCGGTCTTGACCGTCGAGGACTGGGCGAACGTCGCGGGGGTGATCCCGCTGGTGTCGGCGAGTTTGATCACCGCGATGTCGGACGACGGGTCGCGGCCGACGATCGTCGCGGTGCGGTTCTCGCCGTTGGGCAGCGTGACGCTGATCGTGCCGCCGTCCGCGGCGGCTTCGACCACGTGGTTGTTGGTGAGGATGTGTCCTTGCGCGTCGATGACCACGCCGGATCCGGTGCCGGAGCCCGAGTTGGCCGCGACCTCGATCGTGACGACGCTCTTGAGCGCGGTCTCGGCTGCGGCTTCCACGGTGCCGGTGGCGCTGGTCTTCGTGACCGCGGTGCCCGACTCCTGGTTGATCGTCACGCCGGTGCCGGAGTGGTCGCTGACCGCGACCCCGACCGCCGCGCCGGTCCCACCGGCGACCAGCGCCAACACGAGCGCCCCGCCGGCGATGGCCGCCGCCAACGGCCCCCGCCGCCGTCCGTTGCTCGCGGGCGGCGCGAGCGTGCCGGTCTGGTGCCCGTGCGCGCCCCCGGAGGTCCAAGCCGGAAACGGCCCGGTCTGATGGGTGGCCGAGTTGTAGGCCGGAGGAGCGGAGTAGGGAGCGGAAGGGGAGACAGGAGGCTGGGGAGCCCAGGGGGAGGACGCGTCCGAGGGGCGCGGGGTCCCGAGCGAGTGCTCAGTCGACGGGGTGCCGGCCTGGTCACCGCCGGCTGCGGGTGAGCGGTGCGATTCGTCCATGTCTGCAACGATCGCTCGCGAAACTGTGAGCTCCCTGTGCCCACCCTGAGGGATAACTCAGAGGTGGATCCCGCACTCCGTCTTCTCGGAACCGGACCACCGACCGGCCCGCGAGTCCTCCCCGAGCTGCACCGGACGCGTGCACGGCGCACACCCGATCGACAGGAACCCCCGATCGACCAGCGGGTTGATGATCACGTCCCGCTCGGCCACGAACCGGTCCACGTCCGCCTGCGTCCAGCACGCCAGCGGATTCACCTTGATCTTGTTGCGCCGCGCGTCCACCCCGATCACCGGCGTGTGCCGGCGGGCGTACGACTCGTCCCGCCGCAACCCCGACGCCCACGCGTCGTACGGCGCCAACCCGCGGTCGAGCGGCTCGACCTTCCGCATCCCGCAGCACGCGTCGGAATCCCGCGCGTACAGGCTCTGCCCGTACGTGATGTTCTGCTGCGCGACGGTCAGCTCCGGCTTCACCGTCACCACGTTCACGTCGAGTTCCGAAGCGACCCGGTCCCGCGTCTGCAGCGTCTCCGCGAAGTGGTACCCGGTGTCCAGGAACACGACGTCCACACCCGGCACCGCCTCCGCGGCCAGCGTCGCCAGCACCGCGTCACCCATGGACGACGTGAGGCAGAAGCGGTCGCCGAACGTCTCCCCGGCCCAGCGCAGCACCTCGATCGGGTGGGCACCCTCGAGCGCAGCCGCGGCCCGGTCGGCCACCCCACGCAGATCAGTGACCTCGAGGGTCATTGCGCCACCTCCTGGTCTAACGACGGACGGCTCAGGCCGACGTACTTCAGCGTCCAGACGCGTGTGCACGCACCACAGCGCCACTGGCCGTGGTGCTCACCGTCGGGACGGATGTCCTCGTCACCGCAATAGGGGCAGTAGAAGGGCGCAGCGCGCTCGCTCACTGGAGCCAGGCTTCCTCGGCGCGGGCCACGTATCCGGCGAACCGCTCGCCCGGCTCCCGGCGCTCCAGGTAGCCCCGGAGGATCCGCTCGACGTAGTCGGGCATCCCGTCCGCGGTGACCTTCAGACCCCGGAACTTCCGGCCGAATGCGGCCTCCGCACCGAAATGCCCGCCCAGGTGCACCTGGAAACCCTCGACCGTGTTGCCGTCGTCGTCGCGGACCATCGACCCCTTGAATCCGACGTCGGCGGTCTGAAACCGCGCGCAGGAGTTCGGGCAGCCGTTGATGTTGATCGTGATCGGCTCGTCGAACTCGGGCAGGCGCTTCTCCAGTTCCCGGTAGAGCACATCGGCGCGGGCCTTGGTCTCGACGATCGCGAGCTTGCAGAACTCCAGCCCGGTGCAGGCCATCGTGCCGCGGCGGAACGCGCTCGGCTTGACCTGCAGGTCGTGCGTGGCCAGCTCGTCGGTGACCTCGTCGACGTCAGCGGTGTCGACGCCGAGCAGCACGAGCTTCTGCTGCGCGGTGGCGGCGACGCGGCCGTCGCCGAGCCGGTCGGCCAGGTCGGCGACGGCGGTCAGCGTCGAGCCGGAGAGTCGCCCGGCGCGCGGGGCGAAGCCCACCGCCAGCTTCCCGTTACGCATGGGGGTGAGGCCGACGTGGTCGCGCTGGTCCTGGATCGGCTTCGCGGGCGGCGGCCCGTCGGGCAGCGGCTCCTTCAGGTACTCGGTCTCGAGCACCTCGCGGAACTTCTCGGGACCCCAGTCGGCCAGCAGGAACTTCAGGCGGGCGTGGTTGCGCGAGCGACGGTAACCGTAGTCACGGAAGATACCGACGACCCCGGCCCAGGCCGCCTCGACCTGGTCGGGCCGGACGAACACGCCGAGCCGCTCGGCGAACCGCGGATTGGTGGACAGGCCGCCACCGACCCAGAGGTCGAAGCCCGGCGAACCGTCAGGACCCACGACCCCGACGAACCCGACGTCGTTGATCTCGTGGTTCGTGCAGTGCTCCGCGCACCCGGAGATCGAGCTCTTGAACTTCCGCGGCAGATTCGAGAACGCCGGGTCACCGATGTAGCGGTCGACGACCTTCCACATCGGGCCGCTCGCGTCGAGCACCTCGGTCTCGAGCTCTCCGGCCAGCGGGCAGCCGAGGATGACGCGGGGCGTGTCACCGCAGGCCTCGGTCGTCGACAGCCCGACGGCCTCGAGCCGCCGCCAGATCTCCGGGACGTCCTCGATCGCGATCCAGTGCAGCTGGATGTTCTGCCGGTCGGTGACGTCGGCCACATCGCGGCCGAACTCCGTGGAGATGCCGGCGATCGTGCGCAGCTGCTCGGCGGTCATCCGGCCGCCGTCGATGCGCACGCGCAGCATGAAGTAGCGGTCGTCGAGCTCCTCGGGCTCCAGCACCGCGGTCTTGCCGCCGGGGATGCCGGGCGCGCGCTGCGTGTAGAGGCCGTACCAGCGCATCCGTCCGCGCAGGTCCTGCGGGTCGATCGAGTCGAAGCCGCCGTGCGCGTAGATGTTGACGATGCGGTCCCGGACGGTCAGGCCGTCCGAGTCCTTCTTCATCTGCTCGTTCTTGTTCAGCGGCTCGCGGTATCCGAGAGCCCACTGGCCCTGGCCTCGAGGTCGACCACTGGCGGTACGGGCAGGCATGTCTGGTTACCTCACAGGGGAGACGGACCGCAGCCTGCGGCTCTCACCCGGGGATTCGCGGGGAGATAGAGGCCGAAAACGGTCGAGAGACGGACGGGGCGCGGCGGGACCTGTCAGCTAGGACAGGCAGCGCTGATCACCCGCTGCAGGTCGACATGCAGGCGGGCGACCAAGAGGGTGCCTCGCGTCGTCACATCCAAAAGCATCGCACAGCGATGCGGCGCCAGCCAGATAATGGGAAACGGTGCTCACCTACTGGAATAGTAGGTAATCCGATCCTGGTTGGCTCGGCCTCATTGCTGTGTCATCATCGGCAACCATGACCGGCCTTACCCGCCCCGCCTCGGCGATGCTGACTTCGCGTCGGCACGTCGACTTCCTGCGCGTCTCCAGCGCAGTGTGTCGCGCTATCTGAGCGCGGCTGCGGCTTTCGCGGTACCGGCCTCTTCGCCGCGCAGACGGTTCCCTCGGTCCGGCCCCTGACCAGCAGCTCATCGGCGAGCGCTGACCGGTTGTCGTGCCCCCGTCGCGGAACTTCCGGCGGGACAATAGCGCTGCCCAGATAAGGCAAGTCGTCCCGGAAAGCGAAGTTCCTCCCCGAGGTCAGGAGTGATCGCGCGATGCCGATCGTTTCCGCCGCCGCCCCCGGCGTGCCTGCTCCACCTACGCAGAGTGGCGTCTCCGACACAGTGGATGTGGTGCATCCCACAGTGACTGGCGCCACCGTCTGGCTCACCGGTCTTCCCAGCGCCGGGAAGACCACCGTCGCGACAGCCGTCGGCGAGCGGCTGCGCGCCCAGGGCCGCCGCGTCGAGGTTCTCGACGGTGACGCCGTCCGCGAGCACCTCTCCGCCGGCCTCGGCTTCAGCCGCGCCGACCGCGACACCAACGTCGCCCGGATCGGATTCGTCGCCGA
Organism: Cryptosporangium sp. NPDC048952; assembly: GCF_043197895.1. Lineage (NCBI taxonomy): Bacteria > Bacillati > Actinomycetota > Actinomycetes > Cryptosporangiales > Cryptosporangiaceae > Cryptosporangium > Cryptosporangium sp. NPDC048952. Next base: position 559,470 of record NZ_JBICTY010000003.1, read on the forward strand.
GCTGCTCGCCCGTAACGGCGTCCTCGTGCTCGCCGCCGTCATCTCGCCCTACGCCGCGGCCCGCGACGCCGTCCGCGCCCGGCACGTCGCGAGCGACACCCCGTTCCTCGAGGTCCACGTCGCCACGCCGGTCGAGATCTGCAGCGTTCGTGACGTCAAGGGCCTCTACGCGAAGCAGCGCGCCGGTGAGATCACCGGCCTGACCGGCGTCGACGACGTCTACGAGGCGCCGGAAGCGCCCGAACTCGTGCTCCAGCCCGAATCTCTCGACGCGTCCGTGGACGCGGTGCTCGCCGCGTTGTCCGAAAGGGGTCTGCTGTGACGACCATCTCCGACCTGCACCTCGAGCAGCAAATCGCCCACGACACTGCGTCCATAGCGCTCACGGCCCTCGAGGACGAGTCGATCCACATCCTCCGGGAGGTCGTCGGCAGCTTCGAGCGGCCGGTGCTGCTCTTCTCCGGCGGCAAGGACTCGATCGTCATGCTGCGCCTGGCCGAGAAGGCGTTCTCGCCCGGCCGGATCCCGTTCCCGGTGATGCACGTCGACACCGGCCACAACTTCGAGGAGGTCATCGAGTTCCGCGACCGGCGCGCCGCCGAGCTGGGCCTCGACCTCGTCGTCGCCTCGGTGCAGGACGCGATCGACAGCGGCCGCGTCAGCGAGCGCCCCGGCCAGTCGCGCAACCCGCTGCAGACCGTCCCGCTGCTCGACGCGATCACCGACAACCGGTTCGACGCCGTGCTCGGCGGCGCCCGTCGCGACGAGGAGAAGGCCCGCGCCAAGGAGCGGGTGTTCTCGATCCGCGACGAGTTCGGCCAGTGGGACCCGCGCAACCAGCGCCCCGAGCTCTGGGACCTCTACAACGGCCGGATCGCCCCCGGCGAGCACGTCCGGATCTTCCCGCTGAGCAACTGGACCGAGCTGGACATCTGGCGCTACATCGCCCGCGACCAGATCGAGGTCCCGAGCATCTACTACGCCCACGAGCGCGAGGTGTTCGATCGTGACGGCATGGTCCTCGCGGTGACGCCGTTCACGCCGCCGCGTGCCTCGGAGGAGGTGCGCGTCGAGACCGTGCGCTACCGCACGGTCGGCGACGCCACCTGCACCGGCGCGGTCCGCTCGACCGCGTCGACGGTGGAAGAGGTGATCGCGGAGACCGCGACCAGCCGCCTCACCGAGCGGGGCGCCACCCGCGCCGACGACCGCGCCAGCGAGGCCGCCATGGAAGACCGCAAGCGCGAGGGATACTTCTAACCATGGCCGATCTGTTGCGGGTCGCCACCGCGGGTTCGGTGGACGACGGCAAGAGCACGCTGATCGGGCGCCTGCTCCACGACTCCAAGAACGTGTTCGCCGACCAGTTCGACGCCGTCGAGGCCGCGTCGAAGCGTCGTGGTCTGGACGCCGCCGACCTGGCGCTGCTCACCGACGGCCTGCGCGCCGAGCGGGAGCAAGGCATCACGATCGACGTCGCGTACCGCTATTTCGCGACGCCTCGTCGGACCTTCGTCCTCGCCGACACCCCCGGCCACGTGCAGTACACGCGCAACATGGTGACCGGCGCGTCCACTGCCGACGTCGCGGTCGTGCTCGTCGACGCCCGGCACGGTCTGGTGGAGCAGTCGCACCGCCATGCCGCGGTCGCCGCGCTGCTGGGCGTCGGACATGTTGTTCTGGCAGTGAACAAAATGGACCTCGTGGACTTCTCCGAGGAGGTCTACGACCGGATCGTCGCGGACTTCGACATCCTGGCGTCGGAACTGGGCCTCGGGTCGCTCACCGCGATCCCGGTGTCGGCGCTGCACGGCGACAACGTGGTGGAACCGTCCACGAACCTCGGTTGGTACGCGGGCCCCACGCTTCTCGACCACCTCGAGACCGTGCCGGTGCCGCCGCGCGGCGGGCAGGTGGGGGCGCGGTTCCCGGTGCAGCTGGTCATCCGGCCGCGCTCGGCCGACCACCCCGACTATCGCGCGTACGCGGGTCGGGTGGCCGCCGGCACGCTGCGGGTCGGCGACGAGGTCGTCGTCCTGCCGTCGGGCCGTCGCTCGACGGTGGCGGGCATCGACACCCACGACGGCTCGCTCTCGGAAGCCTCCACCGGGCGTTCGATCTCGGTGCGGCTGGCCGACGACGTGGACGTCTCCCGCGGCGACCTGATCGCCGCCGCTCCCGACGCTCCGCAGCCGATCCGCCAGCTCTCCGGCCGGGTGTGCGTGCTCGCCGAGCGTCAGGTGCGGGCCGGGGATCGCTTCCGCCTGCGCGCGGGCACCCGTGAGGTTCGCGCGATCGTCGGTTCGGTCGCCGATCGGCTCGACGTCACTACCTTGAAACGCGAAGAGGCCGACGCTCTGGAGCTGAACGACATCGGCGACGTCACACTGCGGCTGGCCGAGCCCATTGCCGTCGACCCGTACGCGGTGTCGCGCGGAACCGGATCCTTCCTGCTGATCGACGAAGCCACCGGCGCCACCGTGGCGGCCGGAATGGTCGAGCAGCCCGCCGCGGTATGAGCGAGCCCGTTCTCCTGGCGGTGGCGCACGGCACCGCGCATCCGCCCGGCATCGCGACGCTGCACGCGCTGCTGGAGCAGGTGCGGGAGCTGGCGCCGGGGCTACGGGTCGAGCTGGCGTTCGTCGACCACGAACCGCCGTCCGTGCTGGGCGCGCTGCGGCGGTTCGCCTCCGAGGGCCTGACTGTCGCCACGTTGCCGTTGCTGCTGACCGCGGCGTCGCACAGCAAGGGGGACATCGCGGGGGCAGTGCGGATCGTTCGGGATTCCGGGTTGGTGGTGCGGTACGGCCGCCCGTTGGGGCCGGATCCGTTGCTGCTCGCTGCCCTTTCCGACCGGGTCGTGGAAGCGGGCGCCGGGGCCGACACCGCGATCGTGCTCGCGTCGGCCGGGGCGGACGACCCGGACGCGAACGCGGAGATCTGGCGTGCGGCCCGCTTGTTCTGGGAGTACCGGCGCGGTGGGCCCCCGGTGGAGGTGGCATACGCCGGTGCGACGACGCCGACCGTGGCGGAGGCGGTTTCGCGGCTCCACACCCTGGGCCACGACGACGTGCTGGTCGTGCCGTACTTCCTGGCTCCGGGACGCCTGCCCGGCGCGGTGCGGCGGGACGCGCTGGCCGGCGGCGCCCGGGTCGCCGAGGTGCTCGGCGCGCACCCGTCGGTGGCCCGGCTGATCCTCGAGCGCTACGCCGAGGCGGTCGGCAGCAACGTCCTAATGAACTGCGACACCTGCCAGTACCGGTCGCCCTGGCCGGGCAGGGAGAAGCGGGTGGGCCAGCTCCAGCAGCCGCACGCACACCCGGCGGATGTGTCTGCGAGCTAACGCTCGGGGTGTTGTCGGGGCCCGCCCGGCGTGGCGCGGGCTGACCTAATCTGGGGGACATGCGTGCACCCCTGGTTCCCGGCCGACAGTCCCCTCGGCGTGAGGTCCCGGCGTCCATTCCGCGTCCGGAGTACGTCGGGAAGCCCGCGCCGCAGCGGTGGACGGGTTCGGACGTGCAGACCCCCGAGACGATCGAGAAGATGCGGGTGGCGGGGCGGATCGCCGCCCAGGCGCTGCAGTGGGGCGGCAAGCACGTCGCACCCGGCGTCACCACCGACGAGATCGACCGCGTCGTCCACGAGTTCCTGATCGAGCACGACGCGTACCCGTCGACGCTCGGCTACCGCAACTTCCCGAAGTCGTGCTGCACCTCGCTCAACGAGGTGATCTGCCACGGCATCCCCGACAGCACGGTGATCGAGGACGGCGACATCGTCAACATCGACGTCACCGCGTTCATCGGCGGCGTGCACGGCGACTGCAACGCGACGTTTTTCGCCGGCGAGCCCGCTGAGGAGGTGCGGCTGCTCGTCGAGCGCACCGAGGAGGCCACGCGCCGGGCGATCAACGCGGTCAAGCCCGGGCGGCAGCTCAACGTCGTCGGGCGGGTCATCGAGTCCTACGCGCGGCGGTTCGGCTACGGCGTGGTCCGTGACTTCACCGGCCACGGCATCGGTGAGACGTTCCACTCCGGCCTGCACGTGCCGCACTTCGACGACCCGGACCTCGACGTCGAGATCGAGCCGGGCATGACGTTCACGATCGAGCCGATGATCACGCTGGGCACGTACCAGTGGGACATGTGGCCCGACCGCTGGACCGTCCTCACCAAGGACCGCAAATGGACCGCCCAGTTCGAGCACACCCTGGTCGTCACGGACTCGGGCGCCGAAATCCTCACTCTCCCCTGAGGCGCCGGGCGGCTGGGGTGCCGGCCGGGGGTTCGTGGAGGAGGACGTCTACGCCACGGGGGCCGTGGCGTTCGGCGGAGAGGCCGGCCTTCGCGGCTACCCGCACCACGCCCGCGGGATCGTTCACCTTCGCGGTGGTGGTGGCCAACGCGCGGGTGAGCAGCCCTTTCGCGTGCTTGTTGAAGTGTGACACCACCGAGCGGCTGCCGTCGGGCGCCACGTAGAGAACTCGCACCGTTATCGCGCCCGGCACGGGGCCGAGTTGCATGTACGCACCCGAGCGCAGGTCGACGACCAGCCCGGGTAGCTCGGCGAGCGCCGGGCCCAGCACCGGCTTCCACAGCGCGCCGAGCGTGCCGAGCCCCGGCAGCCGCGCGCCGGCGGAGAACCGGTACGCCGGGATGAGGTCACCACCGCGAACCGCCCCGAACAGCGCCGACGTGATCACGACCCGGTCGGCGGCCCGCTTGCGCTGCGCCGGGGTGAGCCCGGCCGGGTCGAACGCGTCGTAGAGCACACCGGTGTAGCGGAACAGCGCGGGGCTCGTCGGTGCTGTCTGCAGTGCGGCGTCGAGCGCGAGCTGGTCGCGCTGGCCGAGGGTGAGACCCAGCGCCTTCAGCGCGACCTCGGGATCGCCCCCGACGAGTTCGGTCAGCCCGGTGAGCACCCGCTCGCGCACGTCCCGGAGCTGCGGGAACGCGAGCGTGGAGAGATCCAGCGCCGGCCCGTCGCCACCCGGCCGCTTCGTCTCCGACGGGGGCAGCAGCAGGGTGAGGGACATGCAGCGAGACTACTTGCGTGGAGAACGATGAATACCTGCTGGTTCCGCACCACGGGGACGTTTCTGGCGGCTGGCTCCGGGCCGCGGTGTTCGGGGCGATGGACGGGCTGGTCACGAACATCTCGCTGATCGCCGGCGTCGGCGGTGGTGGCGTCGACCGGAACGCGATAGTGCTCACCGGCGTGGCCGGGCTGGTCGCCGGCGCGGTCTCGATGGCGCTCGGCGAGTACAGCTCGGTCCGCACCGCGAACGAGCAACTCGACGCCGAGGTGGCGAAGGAACGCCGGGAACTGAGCGCGCACCCCGCCGCCGAGCGACGCGAGCTCGTGCTGATGCTGCAGCGCGCCGGGCTCTCCCCGGACCTCTCCGAGCGCATCGCCGCCGAAGCGGCCACCAAGCCCGACTTGCAGGTGAGGCTGCACGCGTTGACCGAACTGGGCGTCGTTCCCGAGGAGAAGCCCTCGCCGTGGACCGCGGCGGTGAGCTCGTTCCTGTGCTTCTCCGTGGGTGCGCTGATCCCTCTGCTGAGCTTCCTGCTCGGGTCCGACGAGCTCTGGCTCGGGTTGTCGATCGGCGGCGTCGGCCTGTTCACCGCCGGTGCCCTCGCCACGCGCGCGACCGGCGGCCGCTGGTGGCTCGGTGGGTTCCGCCAGCTCGTCCTCGGCGCCGCCGCGGCCGGAATCACCTATCTCGTCGGGTCGCTGATCGGCGCGAGCATCTCCTAGAAGAGCTCGGCGTCCACCGGGCGGCCACGCTTCTCGAGCTCGGTGGCCTGCGCGCCCAAGCGGTCCCGCAGTTCGACGAGGTCCAGGCCGGTGGTGCCGGTCCGGCGGGCGGCGTCGGCGGGCCCGCGGAAGTACGTGCGGGTGAGCAGACCGTCGGTGACGGCAGCGGCGAGGCGGGCCTGGGCGAGCAGCAGGATCGCGCCGTCGTCGTCGTGCCACTGACCGGAGCGGGCGGCGGCGTCGAACAGCGACCAGGCCTCGCACCATGCCTCTTGCGCGAGGGCGCCGAACTCGCGCGTGCTGGCCTCGGCGAGCCGACCGAGGTGGGTGTCGCGGAGCGTCGCGAGCCAGCCGCTGTCGTCGTCGAGCGGGTGGATGTGCAGGTGGCGGTCCGCGAGCAGCGGCCACCGCGGGGTGAGTGCGCGGGCCCGGCTCAGCAGGTCCTGCTGGGACGCGACGGTGAGGACGACGACGTGTCCGTCGAGACGTCTGCGGGTCGGCGCCGGGCCGGTTCCCGGCCGGTACGTCGCGACGACGAGTTCGACGTCGGTGCCGTCGCGGTCGTCGTCGTGCGCCAGCGCGCCGGTCACGCCGACAGCGGCCACCTCGGCGCGCCAGCGGCGGCGGATGCGGCGGGCGCAGTCGGCGGCGAGGTCGGCGCGGGATTCCTGCTCAGACGCGTGGGAGAGGGCCACAGCGACATCCTGCCGTGCACGCTAAGGTCGCCGGAACGCTACTCGAGGAGAAGGACATCCGTGACGGGATCCGGAGCGGTCCGGCCCGACGCGCGGCCGGGGTACCGCGCGGTACTGCGGCACCCGGTCGCAGGCCCGTTGATCGGCGTCAAAGCGGTCTCCGAACTCGGTGACTTCGTCGGCCTGGCGGCCCTGTTGCTGCTCGGTTACCAGCAGACCGGTTCGCTGCTCGGTGCCGCGGCCGTCTACACCGCACGGGCGCTGCCGGCGATCCTGGTGGCGACGCTGGTCGGCGGCTGGCTCGACGTTCCACCCCGCCGCCCGACGCTGTGCCTACTGGCACTCGGGGGAGCCGCGGCGCTCGTGCTCCCGACGGCGTTCCCGGCCGCGGCGACGGCGCTGGCGGCGTCCGCACTGCTCGGCGCGATCCGGGCGGCGTACGTGGCCGTGACCACGGCGGTCGTCGCGGAGTCGGTGGACGCTCAGATCCAGCTGCCGTACTTCGGCATGGCGGCGGTGATCAACCTGCTGGTGCAGGTGGGCGGCATCGCGGTGGGCTCCGGACTGACGATCGCGTTGGGACCGCGGGTGGCGTTGCTCGTCGATCTGGCGTCGTTCCTGCTCGCGGCAGCGATCCTCGCGGCGCTGCCGATCGCGTCGCCGCGTTCCCGGCGCGACCGGCTCCCACCCGGCGCGGGGTTCGTGCTCATCTGGCAGCAGCCGACGCTCCGCGTGCTGGCGCTGCTCACTTGGGCGACACTCGTGTCGAGCGTGCTGCCGGAGACCGTCGCGACGAACGCCCCGCGGGCCTGGATACCGGCCGTGATGGCGTCGTCGGCGCTGGGCGGGGCCGCGTTCGCGTTCGTGGCGGGCCGGACCGTGTTCCTGGAGCGGCCGCTGAACCAGGCCCGGACCGCCGCGGTGCTCGGTGGCGCGCTGCTGGTGGGCGCCGGCGTGCTGTTCGCGGGGAGCCATCCGCTGCTGCTGGTTCTGGTCAACACGGTGATCGGGGCCGCGACCGGGTGGACGGTCGGCGCGCAGGCGACGTTCGCCCGGCTCGCACCCGCGGGCCGAATGGGCCAGCTCGAGGCGACGATGATCGCGTCGAACGTCTTCCTCGAAGGCGTGGGTGTGCTGGTGCTGAGCCTGATCGCGGTGGCGGCGGGATCGGACGGAGCGGCGTACCTGGTGGGCGGCCTGCTGGTGCTGGGTGCGGCGGCGGCCGCCCTGCGGCCCCTGAGCGCCGACCCCTGAGCGGCGACCCGGGAAAAACTGTCTGACCGCCGTGGGAGAGTGCCTGCATGGTGAAGGCGGTTCTCTTCGACTGGGGCGGCACGCTCACCCCCTGGCACACGGTCGACGCCAAGGCGCTGTGGCTCACGATCGCGACCGAGTGCGGCATCGAATCAACGCTGGTCGACGCATTGCTGGCGGCCGAGGATGCGGCCTGGCTGCGCTCGCGTGACGAGCACACCTCGGCCACGATGGCCGACGTCTGCGCGGCGGCAGGCATCGCGCTCACGGCCGAGCTGCTGGCCGCGCACGAGCGGCACTGGGCGCCGCACACGTACACCGATCCCGAGGCCGCGGAGATGCTCACCGCGCTGCGCTCCCGCGGCATCCGCGTCGGCCTGCTCTCCAACACGATGTGGGGGCGCGACCACCACGAGCGCGTCCTGGCGCGCGACGGTGTCCTCGACCTGTTCGACGGTGCGGTCTACACGAGCGAGATCCCGTGGACCAAGCCTCACCCCGAAGCGTTCCGCGCCGCGATGGACGCGGTGGGCGTCGACGACCCGGCGGCGTGCGTCTACGTCGGCGACCGGTTGTTCGACGACATCTACGGCGCCCAGTCCGCCGGGATGCGGGCGGTGCACGTGCCGCACAGCACGGTGCCCGCCCACCAGATCGGCCACACGGTAGGCCAACCCGACGCAGTCATCCAACGCCTCCCGGAACTGATCCCGGTAATAGACGACTGGCGCAGTTAGCGCCCTTGTCCGAACCTGGAGCCCGCCGAGGGCGGCGCTGCCGATCGGGCGGAAGGACGCCGCGTATAGGCAATACTCAAGTCCTTCCGCCCGCTCGGCAGCGTCGTTCTCGGCGGGCCGCCCACTAGGAGCCGGGCCAGGGGGTGGTGGGGGGCTTGCCGGGGCTTGCTGCGGTGCGCCACTGGGCGGCGCGCACGGCGGAACCGACGAGCGCGTCGAGCGCCACCTCGCGGTCGGTGCCGGTGAGGGACCCGAGCGCCGAGCGCCACACCGCCGCGGCCCGCGTCTCGACGTCCACGGCGAGCACCACCGCACCCGCCCGCTCGGTCACCGGCTTCGGCAGTTGGTACGCCGGTGCGGCCGGTGCGGGTGTGGCACCCGCGGCCGTGATCAGGTCCGACACGGCGTCACGCTGCTGGCGGTGGGCCAGGTCGGCGGCGCGGGCCCACGCCAGTTCGTCGCCGCTCAGCCACGCCCCGATCACCCCGTACGCGTACACGGCGGCGTTCTCCGCGGCCAGCGCCAACTGCAGGCGGTCTGCAACGCCACTCACGTCAGCGCCACCTCGTGCGACGCTTCCGCCGCGCAGATGCTGCCGAGCACGGTGATCCGCTCGGACGTGCTCGTCGCGCCGCCGCCGTCGGTCACGGCCAGGCACGCGGTGCGCGACGCTGCCGACGCGGTCTTCTCGGCCGCCCGCAGTGCGCTCAACGCGGCCGTCGGCGTCGCCCCGGCAGGCTTCGCCGCCGGCGCGCCGGGGGAGCCCGACGGTCCCGGTACCGCCGGGGTCGCCCGCGCCAGCGCGGCCCGCCGCCGGGCGTCCAGCAGCTCGAGCAGGGCGTCGCGGTGCTCGCGATGCGCCTCCCGCAACGGCCGCAGCCGTCCGGCCAGGTTCTCGTGCGCGGCGATCGTCGCGTCGTAGAGGTCGACGAGCGTCTGCTTCTCCACGGTCAGCTTCTCCAGCGGATCGGCCGCGACGGCGGGAACGGCCGGACCCGGATCGACCAGCCCGCAGCCCGCCAGTGACCCGGCCGCACCGGCGGCCAGCAGGCCCCCGAGTACTTGGCGTCTGTTCATCACGGTGAGCGAGCCGACACGGCGCGTTGCGAAGGGCACGCCCGCTAGTTTCCCAGTTCGTCGCACGCGTGCCGGATGGAGGGCGGTTCGTTGCGAACCGTTAGGCTGTCTCCCAGGTGTTCGGGGAACCCCAACAACTGCACAGTGACCACCGTTCGGAGGTGTCGGATGCCAGCCCCACAGGCGATGCGCTCCCGGATCGTGGCGTTGGTCGAACCCGTGGTGGTCGACGCCGGTTACGACCTGGAAGAGGTCGCGGTCAACCAGGCGGGCCGCCGCACCGTCGTGCGGGTCGTGGTCGACGTCGACGGCGGCATCTCCCTGGACGACATCGCAACCGTGTCGAAGGACGTCTCCGCCGCGCTCGACAAGGCCGACTCGTTCGGCAGCGGCCCCTACACCCTCGAGGTGACCTCGCCCGGCGTCGACCGGCCGCTGACCGAGCCGCGCCACTGGCGGCGGAACGTCACCCGGCTGGTCACCGTCCGCATCGGCGACAAGAGCGTGACCGCCCGTATCAAGGCGGTCGACGACCAGGGCGTGCACCTCGTCGACGACAAGGGCGAGCGGACGGTTGCGTACGCCGATCTCGGCCCGGGCAAGGTGCAGGTGGAGTTCGGTCGTTCCAAGAACGACGAAAACACGAACGACGAAAACGACGAAGAAGAAGGAGGAGACCGATGAACATCGACATCGCTGCCCTGCGCGCGGTCGAGCGAGAGCGCGAGATCTCCTTCGACACGATCATCGAGGCGATCGAGACCGCGCTCCTGACCGCGTACAAGCACACCGGCCACTCGCACTCCGACGCGCGCGTCGAGGTCGATCGCAAGACCGGCGTGGCCACCGTCTGGGCCGCGGAGCGCGCGGAGGACGGCACGCTCGAGCGCGAGTTCGACGACACCCCGGCTGACTTCGGCCGGATCGCGACGATGACGGCCAAGCAGGTCATCCTGCAGCGCCTGCGCGACGCCCAGGACGAGATGACGTTCGGCGAGTTCGCCTCCCGCGAGGGTGAGGTCGTCGCCGGTGTGATCCAGGCCCACGAGTCCCGCGCCGAGCGCGGCATCGTCTCGGTCAGCCTGGGCAAGATCGAGGCGACGCTGCCGCCGGCCGAGCAGGTGCCGGGGGAGAACTATCAGCACGGCGCACGCATCAAGGCGCTCGTCGTGCACGTGGCCAAGGGAATGCGCGGCCCCCAGGTGACGTTGAGCCGGACGCACCCGAACCTGGTGCGCAAGCTGTTCGCACTGGAGGTCCCGGAGATCGCCGACGGCACCGTGGAGATCGCCGCGGTGGCCCGCGAGGCGGGGCACCGCTCGAAGATTGCGGTCCGCGCCACCGTGGCGGGCGTCAACCCGAAGGGCGCGTGCATCGGCCCGCTGGGGGCCCGGGTGCGCGCGGTCATGAGCGAGCTGCACGGCGAGAAGATCGACATCGTCGACTGGGCCGAGGACCCCGCGCGGTTCGTCGCGGCGGCACTCTCGCCGGCGCAGGTGAAGGCCGTCGAGGTCGTCGATCTGGAGGCTCGTTCGGCGCGGGTCACCGTGCCGGACTTCCAGCTGTCGCTGGCGATCGGCAAGGAGGGCCAGAACGCCCGCCTGGCCGCCCGCCTCACCGGATGGCGCATCGATATCCACAGCGATGCTGAGGTCACCGGGCCTGAGGAGACCTCTGCGGCCAGTGTGGGGGAACCGGACGCTTCGGTCCCAGGCAGTGCGGGGTAGACTGGCCTGTGGTTCGCCGCACCAGTCCGGCGCCGTCCCCGCATGACCGCTTCCCAACGCGGACCTGCGTGGGATGTCGGCAGCGAGCGGCAGCCACCGAGTTGCTACGCGTCGTCGCGGTCGAACGTGGGGGTTCCCACGTCGCGGTCCCCGATCCGGCGCGTCGGCTGCCGGGAAGGGGCGCTTGGCTGCATCCCGACCCAGCGTGTTTCGTACTAGCGGAACGGCGCCGTGCCTTCGGGCGCGCGCTCCGGGTCCCCGGTGTCATCGGCGCCGAGGCCGTCGGTGAGTATGTGACACAGCTCAAGACGGGACTGGGCAACCTGCCCGGACCCACGGACGAAAAGTAGGTCTCCCGGTATGAGCGTGCGATGAAGTCTCTGCGATGAGCAAGCTTCGTGAGTAACTAGAAGGTCGAGCGGGTCGTGCCGCCCGGCCTCGGAAGAGGAGAGCAGTGGCAGGCAAGGCCCGCGTACACGAACTCGCCAAGGAACTTGGCATTCCCAGCAAAGACGTGCTGAACAAGCTCAAAGAGCTCGGAGAGTTCGTGAAATCGGCCTCGTCCACGATCGAGGCGCCAGTGGCGCGTCGGTTGCGGGAGGCATACACCTCGCCGTCGTCATCCGGCGGCAATGGCGGAGGGCGCAAGCCCGGTCCGCCCAGCGGCCCCAGGCCGCCCCGAAACATTCCGTCTCCGTCGACGATGGCCCGCCCGCAGGGCACGGCCAGCGCCCAGGACATCGAAGTCAAGGCCGAGCAGGCTCGTGCCGCCGAACTGAAGGCGGCCCAGCAGGCCCAGGCCGCTGCCGCGCGTGCGGCGGCGTCCGCTCCGGCCACCGATCGGCGTCCGACGCCGGGCCCGCGTCCGGGTCCGCGTCCGGCACCGGCCGCTCCGGCGGCGGAGGCTGCGGCCCCGCCGGCGACCGAGCGGCCCGCGCCCGGGCAGGGCGGTGCCCCGCGTCCGGGGCCGCGTCCCGGCCCCGCGCAGCGCTCGGCTCCGCGTCCGGGCAACAACCCGTTCGGTGTCGGCCCCGGCACTCCGGCGCAGCCCGCGCCGCGTCCCGGCCCGCGTCCGGCGGCAGCGTCCGGCCAAGGTCAGCAGGGCGGACAGGCTCCGGCCGGTCCGCAGCAGGGCGGCGGCCCGCGTCCGGGCCCCGGTGGCCCGCGTCCCGGCCCGCGTCCCGGTGGTCCGCAGCAGGGCGGCGACCGTCCCGGTCGTCCCGGCCCCGGCGGTCCGCGTCCCGGTGGGCAGCAGAGCGGTGACCGTCCGGGTCGTCCCGGCCCCGGCGGTCCGCGTCCAGGTGGTTCCAGCGGCCCCGGTGGTCCGCGTCCCAACCCCGGCATGATGCCTCCGCGGCCGAACCCGGGCATGATGCCCGGTCGTCCCGCGGGTCCCGGTCGTGGCGGCCCCGGTGGTCGTCCCGGCGGCGGTCCCGGTGGTGGCGGTGGCGGCGGTCGTCCCGGTGGCGGCGGCGGTGGCTTCCGTCCCGGTGGTGGCGGTGGCGGCGCTGGTCGTCCCGGCGGTGGCGGCGGTGGCTTCCGTCCTGGTGGCGGCGGTGCTGGTGCCGGTGCTCCCGGTGGTGGCGGCGGTTTCCGTCCCGGTGGTGGTGGCGGTGGCCGTCCCGGTGGTGGCGGTCGTGGTCGCGGCGGCGCCGCGGGTGCGTTCGGTCGTCCCGGCGGGCGTGGCCCGGTCCGTGGGCGGAAGTCCAAGAAGCAGAGGCGTCAGGAGTTCGACAACCTCTCCGCGCCGACGATGGGCTCGGGTGCCCCGCGCGGTAACGGCGAGGTCATCCGGCTCCCGCGTGGCGCGTCGCTGTCGGACTTCGCCGACCGGATCAACGCGAACCCCGGTTCGCTGGTCCAGGAGGCCTTCGGCCTCGGCGAGATGGTGACCGCGACCCAGTCGTGCACCGACGAGACGCTGCAGTTGCTCGGCGTGCACCTCGGCTACGAGGTGCAGATCGTCAGCCCCGAGGACGAGGACCGTGCCCTGCTGGCCCGGTTCGACATCGACCTCGACCAGGAGTACGACGACGAGACGCTGGTCACGCGGCCGCCGGTGGTCACCGTCATGGGCCACGTCGACCACGGTAAGACGAAGCTCCTCGACGCCATCCGGCACACGAAGGTCGCCGAGGGCGAAGCCGGCGGCATCACCCAGCACATCGGTGCCTACCAGGTCGACGCGCACGTCAACGGCGAAGACCGGTCGATCACCTTCATCGACACCCCGGGTCACGAGGCGTTCACCGCCATGCGTGCGCGTGGTGCGAAGTCGACGGACATCGCGATCCTCGTGGTCGCGGCCGACGACGGCGTGAAGCCGCAGACGATCGAGGCGCTCAACCACGCCCAGGCGGCCGAGGTGCCGATCGTGGTCGCGGTGAACAAGATCGACAAGGAAGGCGCCAACCCGGCGAAGGTGCGGCAGCAGCTCACCGAGTACGGGCTGGTCGCCGAGGAGTACGGCGGCGACACGATGTTCGTCGACATCTCCGCCAAGTCGCGCATCAACATCGACGGTCTGCTCGAGGCGGTCTGCCTCACCGCGGACGCGTCGCTGGACCTCCGGGCGCCGGTCGACGTACCGGCCCAGGGTGTCGCGATCGAGGGTCACCTCGACCGTGGCCGCGGCCCGATCGCGACCGTCCTGGTGCAGCGCGGCACGCTCCGCGTCGGCGACTCGATCGTCGCCGGCGAGGCGCACGGTCGCGTCCGGGCGATGCTCGACGACAGCGGCTCCCAGGTCGCCGAGGCGGGTCCGTCCGCCGCGGTGCAGGTGCTCGGCTTCACCGCCGTGCCCGGTGCCGGTGACACGTTCCTCGAGGTCGCTGAGGACCGGGTGGCCCGGCAGATCGCGGAGCAGCGGCAGGCGCGCGAGCGCAATGCCCAGCTCGCGGCGACCCGTGGCCGCCCGACGCTCGAGACGCTGCTCGAGCGGATGAAGGAGGGCGAGAAGACCCAGCTCAACCTCATCCTCAAGGGTGACGGTTCGGGTGCGGTCGAGGCCCTCGAGGACGCGCTGGCGAAGATCGAGATCGCCGACGAGGTCTCCCTGCGGATCATCGACCGTGGTGTCGGTGCGATCACCGAGACCAACGTCATGCTGGCGTCGGCCTCCGACGCGGTCATCATCGGCTTCAACGTCCGGCCCCAGGGCAAGGCGAGCGAGCTGGCCGACCGCGAAGGCGTCGACATCCGCTACTACTCGGTCATCTACGCGGCGATCGAGGACATCGAGAATGCCCTCAAGGGCATGCTCAAGCCGGAGTACGAAGAGGTCCAGCTGGGTACCGCGGAGATCCGTGAGGTCTTCCGCTCCAGCAAGTTCGGCAACATCGCCGGTGTGCTCGTCCGTAGCGGCGACATCCGGCGTAACTCCAAGGCCCGTCTCATCCGGGACGGCGCCGTGGTGGCCGACAACCTCCAGGTGCACTCGCTCAAGAGGTTCAAGGACGACGTCACCGAGGTCCGCGAGGGCTACGAGGCCGGTATCGGTCTCGGCTCCTTCAACGACATCAAGATCGACGACGTCATCGAGACCTTCGAGATGCGCGAGAAGCCGCGAGCCTGAGTTCGCACGGGCGGTCGGCCGGGGCACTCCCGGCCGGCCGCCTGTACTCCGGAGGAGCCAGGTGTTCACAGGCACGTTGGAGTTCGACGTCGTGCTGCCCACCGACAGCCGCAGCCTGAAGGCCAAGCGGGCGTACGTGCGCCCGGTGGTCGCCGCGCTGCGTCGGCTGGAGGTGTCGGCCGCCGAGGTCGATCTGAACGATCTGCACGGCCGGGCGGCGATCGGGGTGGCGGCCGTCGCGAGTACCGCCAAACATGTCGGTGAGGTGCTGGACGCCTGCGAGCGTCTGGTCGCCGGCCGGCCGGAATTGGAACTTCTCTCTGTGCGTCGCCGGCTGCATTCCAGCGATGACGACTAGCCGTTCGACGGCGGCGACAACTGATTCCCTGCCCAGGAGTGAGACACGATGGCTGACGCAGCACGGGCGAGGAAGCTCGCCGTCCGGATCCAGGAGATCGTCGCGGAGAACCTCCGCACGCAGGTCAAGGATCCGCGTCTGGGCATGGTGACGGTGACCGACGTCAAGGTCACCGCGGACCTGCACGACGCGACCGTCTACTACACGGTCTACGGCGACGACGCCGACCGCGCCGCCACCGCCGCGGCACTGGAGAGCGCGCGGGGTGTCCTGCGCAGCGCCGTCGGACGCCAGACGGGGGTGCGTTTCACCCCGACGCTGGCGTTCACGCTCGACGAGGTGCCGACCACGGTCAACCACATCGACGAGCTGCTGGCCGAGGCGCGCGCGGCCGACGCGGAGGTGCAGCGGCAGGCCGCCGGTGCCAGCTACGCCGGCGACGCCGACCCGTACAAGCACGACGACGAGGACGACGGCGAGGACGCCCCCGCGGCGGTCCCCGACGCGGCCGCCGTCGAGGCGGGCATCGACACGGCGGGCCGGAGCGGCCGGTGAACCCGGCAATCGTCGACCAGCCCGGCCTGCGTCCCGGCCGGGCCCATCGCCGGGCGCCTGCCGCGCGTCCGGTGTACGGTCCGGACGTGACCGACAGCCGGAGCGCGTCGACCGCGCCGGTGCCGCCGGCGGCCGGTGCGATCTCCGAGGACGCCTGGGCGCAGGCGCTGACGCTCCTGCGCGGCTCCGGTCGGTCGATCGTCCTGGCCTGCCACCTCAACCCCGACGGGGACGCACTGGGCAGCATGCTCGCCACCGCGCTGGGCCTGCGTCAGCTCGGCATCTCGGTGCAGGCGTCGTTCAGCAACCCGTTCCGGTTGCCCCAGGCGCTGGCCCAGCTCGCCGGCCTGGAGCTGCTGGTCCGCCCCGAAGAGGTCGTGACGCGGCCCGACGTGCTGGTCACGTTCGACACCGGCAGCGTCGACCGGCTCGGTGACCTGGCTCCGCTCGTCGCGGCCGCCGGCGAGGTGATCGTCGTCGACCACCACGTCACCAACAGCGGTTTCGGCACGTACAACCTCATCGACCCGCGGGCGGCCGCCACGGCCGTCGTCGTGGAGGAGCTGCTGACCCGGCTCGGCGTGCGGCTCGACGCCGCGATCGCCGAGTGCCTCTACGTCGGTCTCTCCACCGACACCGCGTCGTTCCGCGGCGCCGCCACCTCACCGTCGACGCACGAGCTGGCCGCGCGGCTGCTGGCGACCGGCATCAAGCCCGACGAGATCAGCCGGCGCCTCTACGACGCCCGGCCGATGCGGTCGCTGCACCTGCTCGCCGACGTGTTGAGCCGGGTCGTGCTCGAGCCCGACCTCGCCGGTGGCGCCGGTCTGAGCTGGTCGTACGTCACCCAGGAAGACCTGGAGCGCTACGGCCTGGGCATGGAGTGGGTCGAGGGCGTGGTGGACATGATCCGCGGCGCCGAGGAGAGCACGCTCGCGATGGTGGCCAAGCAGATCGTGCCCGGCGAGTGGTCGATCTCGCTGCGTTCCCGCGGCTCGATCGACGTCGGCGCGCTGTCCGTGCGGCTGGGCGGTGGCGGCCACCGGTTCGCCGCCGGGTTCACCGGTCGCGGTCCGCTCGAGGACGTCGTCGCGTCCCTGCGTGCGGCGCTGGACGACGTTCCGGTTCCGGTGACGAGCTGAACGCCAGCAGTGGCCTGGTCGTCGTCGACAAGCCGGCGGGAATGACGTCGCACGACGTCGTCGGCCGCATGCGCCGGATCGCGAAGACACGCAAGATCGGGCACGCCGGCACGCTCGACCCGATGGCCACCGGCGTGCTCGTGCTGGGCGTCGAACGGGCCACGAAGCTGCTCGGCCACCTGACGCTGACCGCGAAGACGTACGTCGCGACGATCCGTCTCGGGTACGCGACGGTGACCGACGACGCCGAGGGCGCGCGCCTGGACGGGGCTTCCGCCGCCGCCGTGACGCTCGATCAGGTGAACGCCGGTATCGCTGACCTCACCGGGGTCATCGACCAGGTGCCCTCGGCGGTTTCGGCCGTGAAGGTCGACGGCCGCCGCGCCTACGACCGGGTGCGGTCCGGCGAAGAGGTCGAGCTGAAGTCCCGGCGGGTGACCGTCTCGCGCTTCGACCTGCTCGCCGACCGCCGCCCGGAACCCGACCTCCTCGACCTCGACGTCGTCGTCGACTGCTCGTCGGGCACCTACATCCGGGCGCTCGCCCGCGACCTCGGCCGGACGCTGGGCACGGGTGGGCACCTGACCGCGCTGCGCCGCACCCGGGTCGGTCCGTTCACGCTCGCGGAGGCCCGGACCCTCGAACAGCTCGCCGACGAAGAGGATCCGGTCACACTCGATCTCGACTCGGCGGTGGACGCGGCGTTCCCGCGGCGCGACGTCGACGGCCCCACCGCGACCGTTCTCGGGCACGGCGGACGCCTGCCGACAACCGGTGTGACCGGCCCGTACGGGGTTTTCGGCCCCGACGGGCGGGTCGTGGCGCTGGTGGTCGAGCGGGACGGCGCGGCGCGTCCGGAAGTGGTACTGCGGCCGTCGGGCTGAGCGTCGGCCATCCCGACCGACGAACTAGGCTGAGTTCGATCAGGTAGTGCCGACGAGAGGCAGGCGAGCGTGCTGCGGTGGCGCGGGCTGGCGGACGATGCGCCGGACTGGAACCGGACCGTCGTCACGATCGGCGTCTTCGACGGCGTCCATCGAGGTCATCGGGCCTTGATCGACGCCGCGGTGCGCGAGGCGGCGGCGCTGCTCCCGGTGCCCCATCCCTCCGGCACCGGCGCTCCGCCGGTCGTCGTCGTGACGTTCGACCCGCACCCGGCGGCGGTGCTCCAGCCCGAGGCGGCGCCCGACCGGCTCACGACGCTCGACCACCGTGCCGTGCTGCTCGAGGCGCTGGCGGCCGACGGCCTGACCGTCGACGGTCTGTGCACGCTGCCGTTCACGCTGGAGCTGGCGCGGCTCTCGCCGGAGGAGTTCGTCCGGACCGTGCTCGTCGAGCACCTGCGCGCGGCGGCCGTCGTCGTCGGCGACAACTTCCGCTTCGGCCACCGGGCCGAGGGTGACGTCGCCCGGCTGCGGACGCTCGGCGCGGAGCTCGGGTTCGAGGTCCGCGCGGTCGGGCTGCTCACCGACGCCGACGGGCCGGTGTCCAGCAGCCGCATCCGGGCCGACGTCACCGAGGGCGAGGTCGAGCGCGCTGCGGCCGCCCTGGGGCGGCCGCACCGCGTCGAGGGCGTGGTGGTCCGCGGCGATCAGCGCGGCCGCGAGCTGGGGTTCCCCACCGCGAACCTGTCGTCGCCGTCGTTCACGTCGGTGCCCGCCGACGGCGTCTACGCCGGTTGGCTGGTGCGCAACCCGGCCCAGCACGCGGGGGACCGCGAGATCCCGCTGCCGGCCGCGATCAGCATCGGCACCAACCCGACGTTCGCCGGTGAGCGGGCGCGCCGGGTGGAGGCGTACATCCTCGACTTCGACGAGGACATCTACGACGAGAACGTCGCTGTCGACTTCGCCGCGCGGCTGCGGCCCACCGTCGCGTTCTCGTCGGTCGACGCGCTGATCACCCAGATGAACGCCGACGTGTCCCGGGTGCGCGAGCTGCTCCTCGGCGGGTGATTCGTCGTCAGGTGTACGGGCTGGTAGCGTTGGCTCGACGCCGGGTTTGACCCCGGCGGTGTGCAGGCTGCCCTCGTGACCACGACCGGGGGCCACACCGAAGAGATCAAGGAGAGTCCGTGGCGCTCGCCGCAGACGTCAAGAAGGAAATCATCGCCGAGTACTCGACGGTGGAGAACGACACCGGCTCCCCGGAGGTCCAGGTCGCGCTGCTGTCCCGGCGCATCAACGACCTGACCGAGCACATGAAGGCGCACAAGCACGACCACCACAGCCGCCGTGGGCTGCTGCTGCTGGTCGGCCGTCGTCGCCGGCTGCTCAACTACCTCGCCAAGACCGACATCAACCGCTACCGGTCGCTCATCGAGCGCCTCGGCCTGCGTCGCTGACGTCCTGCCTCGGGGAGCGCCTTCGGGCGCTCCCCGAGGCATAGCAGTACCGTTGTTGTAGACAAACCGAAGTACCGGGTGATCCGCGGACCCCGTGCGAGCCGGTCCTCGGTAGTACCCACTTGTGGAGCTCCTACAAGTTGGTTCGATCGAAGACCGGCACGAGATGCCGCTCGGGTCCTCCCATCGCCTGGTACGAGACCAGGAGGACCAAACTTTATGTCAGAACACACCGTGACCGAGGTCGTCGCGACCATCGACAACGGCAACCACCCGTCGCGGGAGATCCGCTTCAGCACGGGTCGGTTCGCCCGGCAGGCCGCCGGCTCCGTCACCGCCCAGCTCGGCGACACGCTCGTGCTGTCGGCCACCACGGCGTCCAAGAGCCCGAAGGAGCACTTCGACTTCTTCCCGCTCACCGTCGACGTCGAGGAGCGCATGTACGCCGCGGGTCGCATCCCCGGCTCGTTCTTCCGCCGCGAGGGCCGGCCCAGCGAGGACGCGATCCTCACCTGCCGCCTGATCGACCGCCCGCTGCGCCCGACGTTCGTCAAGGGCCTGCGCAATGAGGTCCAGGTCGTCGTGACGGTAATGTCGCTCGACCCCGACACGCTCTACGACGTGATCGCGATCAACGCCGCGTCGCTCTCCACCCAGCTCGCCGGCCTGCCGTTCAACGGCCCGATCGGTGCGACCCGGGTGGCGTACGTCGGTGGCGACTGGATCGCGTTCCCGACCCACAAGGAACTCGAGACCGCCACGTTCGACATGGTCGTCGCCGGCCGGGTCACCGAGGCCGGTGAGGTCGCGATCATGATGGTCGAGGCCGAGGCCACCGCGGACACCGTCGCGCTGATCGCCGGTGGCGCCCCCGCGCCCACCGAGGACGTCGTCGCCGCCGGTCTCGAGGCCGCGAAGCCGGCCATCAAGGCGCTGGTCGAGGCGCAGGCCGAGGTGGCCGCCAAGGCCGCGAAGCCGACCGGCGAGTTCCCGGTCTTCCTCGACTACCAGGACGACGTGTTCGAGGCCGTCTCCGCCGCGGTCAGCACCGAGCTGGACGCCGCGCTGCGGATCGCCCCCAAGCAGGAGCGCGAGACCGAGCTCGACCGCGTCAAGGGCCTGGCCATCGAGCGGGTCGCCGCGAAGTTCGAGGGCCGGGAGAAGGAGATCGGCGGCGCGCTCAAGTCGCTGACCAAGAACCTCATCCGCCAGCGTGTGCTGCGCGACAAGGTCCGTATCGACGGGCGTGGTCTCACCGACATCCGGACGCTCTCGGCCGAGGTCGAGATCCTGCCCCGGGTGCACGGTTCGGCGCTGTTCGAGCGCGGCGAGACCCAGATCCTGGGTGTCACCACGCTGAACATGCTCCGCATGGAGCAGCAGCTCGACACGCTCGCGCCCGAGACGCGCAAGCGGTACATGCACAACTACAACTTCCCGCCCTACTCGACCGGTGAGACCGGCCGCGTCGGCTCGCCGAAGCGTCGCGAGATCGGTCACGGAGCGCTCGCCGAGCGGGCCCTCGTGCCGGTGCTGCCGAGCCGCGAGGAGTTCCCCTACGCGATCCGGCAGGTCTCCGAGGCGCTGGGCTCGAACGGCTCCACCTCGATGGGGTCGGTCTGCGCCTCGACGATGTCGCTGCTCAACGCCGGCGTCCCGCTGAAGGCTCCGGTTGCGGGTATCGCGATGGGCCTGATCAGCGACACGGTGGACGGGAAGACCGAGTACGTCGCGCTGACCGACATCCTCGGTGCCGAGGACGCCTACGGCGACATGGACTTCAAGGTCGCCGGCACCAAGGAGTTCGTCACCGCGCTCCAGCTCGACACCAAGCTCGACGGCATCCCCTCCGAGGTGCTCGCCGGTGCGCTCACCCAGGCCAAGGACGCCCGCCTGACGATCCTCGAGGTCATGGGCGAAGCGATCGACGGCCCGGACGAGATGAGCCCGTTCGCGCCGCGCGTCACCACGGTGACGATCCCGGTCGACAAGATCGGTGCGGTCATCGGCCCCAAGGGCCAGATGATCAACGCGATCCAGGACGACACCGGTGCCGACATCACGATTGAGGACGACGGCACGATCTACGTCGGTGCCTCGGACGGCCCGTCGGCGCAGGCCGCTGTAGACCGCATCAACGCGATCGCCAACCCGACGCTGCCGAAGGTCGGCGAGCGGTACCTGGGCACTGTCGTCAAGACCGCTGCCTTCGGTGCGTTCGTCTCGCTGGTCCCCGGCAAGGACGGCCTGGTCCACATCTCGAAGCTCGGCGGCGGGAAGCGGATCAACAAGGTCGAGGACGTCGTCAAGGTCGGCGACAAGCTCCAGGTCGAGATCACCGACATCGACGCCCGCGGCAAGATCAGCCTGGTGCCGGTGAAGGACGAGGCCGCCGCTCCGGCTGCCGAGGCCGCTCCGGCCGAGACGCCTGCGTGACATCTGGCCAAGAAGGACGGTACGGCGGCACTGTCCGCCGTACCGTTCTCCCCAACGGTCTCCGGATCGTGACCGAGGCGCTGCCCACCGTGCGCAGCGTCTCGTTCGGCGTCTGGGTCGGGATCGGCTCGCGGGACGAGAGTCCCACGCTGGCCGGTGCGTCGCACTTCCTCGAGCACCTGCTGTTCAAGGGAACCAAGCGGCGCACCGCGTGGGACATCTCGGCGCAGATCGAGGCCGTCGGCGGTGACACCAACGCGTTCACCGCCAAGGAGTACACGTGCTATTACGCGCGGGTGCTCGACAGCGATCTGCCGCTGGCGGTGGACGTCATCTGCGACATGCTGACGTCCTCGCTGGTCACCAGCGCCGACCTGGAGGTCGAGCGCCAGGTGATCCTGGAAGAGATCGCGATGCACGACGACGAGCCCAGCGACGTCGTGCACGACCTGTTCACCACCGCGCTCTACGGTGACCACCCGCTCGGCCGGCCGGTCATCGGCACGACCGAGTCGATCACCGCGATGAAGCGCGACCAGGTGGCCGGGTTCTACCGCCGCCGGTACACGCCGCCGCAGCTGGTGATCTCCGCCGCGGGTAACCTCGACCACGACGAGACCGTGAAGCTGATCGCGGCAGCGTTCGCCGACGGTCCCGAGGGGACACCCACGACCGCCCGTCGTGGCCCGGAGGTCCGTCCCAAGGGCTCGGCGCTGGCCGTGCGCTCGAAGGAGACCGAGCAGGCGCACCTCGTGCTCGGCGTCCCCGCGATCGACCGGTTCGACGAGCGGCGGTTCGCGCTCGGCGTCCTCGACCAGGCGCTGGGCGGCGGCATGAGCAGCCGACTGTTCCAGGAGATCCGGGAGCAGCGCGGCCTCGCGTACTCGGTCTACTCTTTCGACACGCAGTACGCCGACGCCGGCCTGTTCGGCGTCTATGCCGGGTGCGCGCCGCGCCGGGCCCACGAGGTGCTGGACCTGATCCGGGTCGAACTCGACCGGGCCGCCACCGGTGGGATCACCGACGAGGAGGTCCGCCGGGGCAAGGGCATGCTGCGCGGAGCGAGCGTGCTCGGCCTGGAGGACACGTACTCCCGGATGAGCCGCATCGGCAAGGCAGAGCTGGTCCACGGCAACATCCTTTCGATCGACGACGTACTGGCCCGGATCGAGGCGGTGACCCCGGAGGACGTCCGGACCCTCGCCGCGGAACTGTTCACCGGGCCGGTGTCGCTCAGCGTCGTCGGGCCGTTCGCGGAGAACGACTTCGATTCGGCATTTTCGGCAGCGGCGCGGACTTCCGAGGGAGTGGCCTGAAATGGGAGCGATGCGGGTCGGCGTCATCGGAGCGCACGGGCGGATGGGCGCGGAGTCGGTCCGCGCGATCTCCGCGGCCGACGACCTGGAGATCGTCGCCGAACTCGGGTCGGGCGACGCCCTCGACAAGCTCGCCGACGCGCAGGTGGCCGTCGAGTTCACCCGCCCGGACGTCGTGCTGGACAACGTGAAATGGTGCGTCGAGCACGGGATCCACGTGGTGACCGGCACGACAGGGTTCACGACGGAACGGCTGGACACCGTGCGCGGCTGGCTGGCGTCGGCGCCGCACGTCGGGGTCGCGGTGGTGCCGAACTTCGCCCTCGGCGCGGTGCTCATGATGCGCTTCGCCGAGATCGCGGCCCGGTACTTCGAGTCGGTGGAGATCGTCGAACTACACCACCCGCAGAAGGTCGACGCCCCGAGCGGCACCGCGCGGCTGACCGCCGAGCGGATCGCCGCGGCGCGGACCGCGGCCGGGCTCGGCGACGTGCCGGACGCGACGTCCTCGGCGCTCGACGGCGCGCGTGGTGCGTCGATCGACGGGATCCCGGTGCACTCGGTGCGGGCCCGCGGGCTCGTCGCGCACCAGGAGGTGCTGTTCGGTGCGGCGGGGGAGACGCTGGCGATCCGGCACGACTCGTTCGACCGGACGTCCTTCATGCCGGGGGTGCTGCTCGCGGTGCGTTCGGTGGTGTCTCGGCCGGGGCTGACGATCGGCCTCGACCCGATGCTCGACCAGTCCGGTGTTGCCTGAAATGCGGCAGAAGGTCACCGTCGCCGCCCTGGTGGTGGTGCTCGCCGTCTACCTGGCGCTCGCACTGAACCGCGCGGTGATCCTGCTGCGCACCGGCGACGCCGTGTTGCTCGCGCTGGGCGTCGCCATGGTGCTGTTGCCGGTGCTCGGCGCGTGGCTGATCTGGCTCGAGATCAAGTTCGGGCGTGCCGCGCAGCGGCTGGCCGACGAGCTGTACGCCGAAGGCGGGCTGCCGGTCGACGATCTGCCGCGACGGCCGTCCGGGAGGGTCGTGCGGGAAGCCGCGGACGAGCGGTTCCGCGAGCGGCAGGCCGAGGTGGAGGCGGATCCGGACGACTGGCGTCGCTGGTTCCGGCTGAGCCTGGCCTACGACGACGCCGGGGACCGACGCCGGGCGCGGCACGCGGCGCGCAAAGCGATAGCCCTCCGCAACGACCTCGGGGATGCGCGGACCGGGCACAATCAGTGAGCGGAACCTGTGAGCGGCGTTCAGCCGTTGGCAGCGTGTCCATTCACCACTGAGGAGGCCTCCCGGTCATGATCTGTCCGAAGTGCCAGGCACCGATGCGGCAGTACGAACGAGCCGGCGTCACCATCGACCAGTGCACGGAGTGCCGCGGAATCTTCCTCGATCGGGGCGAGCTCGAGCGTCTGGTCGATGCGGAAGACAAGTACAGCCGCGGGCGTGGTGCGCCGAGCGCTCCTCCGCCCGCGCAGGGGTACCCGCCGCAGCCCGGCTACGGCCAGCAGCCCGCGTACGGCCAGCCCGCCTACGGGCAGCCGGCGTACCCGAGCCACGGTCAGCCCGCCTACGGTCACGGCGCCTACGGCCACCACGGCCACCGTCGCCACCGAGGCCACCGCCGCCACAAGTCCGTCTTCGACGACCTGTTCGGTTAGAGGGCGGCCCTGGACGGGCTCCAGGTCACTACTCAAAAGCGCAGCCGCTACGCGTCTGTGAGAGTGGTGGCTAGGCGGAGTTCGGGGACTTCGGTGCCGTTCATGTCTAGGACGCGGCCTACGCCGTCGGGGGCCCAGCCGGTGGATTCTAGGAACGATCGGGTCGCCTGATCGGCATCCAGGGCCCAGGCGACGGCACGGGTGAAACCGTCCTCGCGTGCGACGTCGGCCACGGCGGCCAGCAATCGGCTGCCGTGGCCGCGGCGTCCCCAGCGGGGTTCGACGAGCAGGGTGCTCACGGCGAGGGCTTTGGCGTCCCACTCGTCGCCGCCACGCTCTTCGGACGCGTAGCCGGGGCCCACCAGGTCCTCCACCGTCGCGGGGCCCGCGGCCGCGAATCCGACGGCGGCGTCGCCTTCGAGCGCCACGAGCACGTGGTGCCGCGGCGTCGGCGGCTCCACGATCGCCGACCGCCACTGCGCGGCGACGTCGTCCGCCTCCAGCGCGGCCAGCACGTCCTCCGGGATCACCCGCGCGTACGCGACGCGCCACGTCTCCAACTGGATCCGCGCGACGGCATCGGCATCATCGGCTCGCGCCGGTCGAACGAAGGCATCAACCACGTCGGCTATTCTGCACGGCCCGCTGAGAGCGGCGCAGGCAGGCGAGCGCGAGGTCTTGAGTATCAGTTATACGAGGCGACCTCGCGCTCGACTGCCTGCGCCGCTCTCAGCGGGCTCCACGTCAGAACAACGGAACAAGTGGCGCGACGGTTTTGTCGGTGGGTCCGGGCAGGATAGGCGCCGTGACCTCGATACAGAGTCTCTCGGCGGCCGAGGCGCGGCGGGCCGCGCTCGCGGCGCAGGGCTTCGCCGATCCGCGGCCGACCGGCAACCCCAGCGCCCGCGCGCTGCACCGCGTGCTCGACCGGGTGGGCCTGTTCCAGATCGACTCGGTCAACGTGCTGGTCCGCTCCCACTACCTCCCGGCGTTCAGCCGCCTCGGCGCCTACCGCCCGGAGCTGCTCGAACGGGCCGCCTACCGGCGCCCCCGGCAGCTGTTCGAGTACTGGGCCCACGAAGCCTCGTTACTGCCGGTGGACGCGCAGCCGTTCCTGCGCTGGCGCATGGCACAGGCCGCCGACAGGTCCTGGGGAGGCATGCGGCGCATCGCCGCGGAGAAGCCCGAGCTCGTCGCGAAGGTCCGCGACACGATCGCCGAGCGCGGTCCGATGACAGCAGGCGAACTCGAGGCCGAGAACGGTCCGAAAGCGCCCCGCTCCGGCCCCTGGTGGGACTGGCGCGAGAGCAAGCTCGCGCTGGAGTACCTGTTCTGGGCCGGTGAGGTGAGCACGTACGACCGGCGCAACTTCGAGCGCCGGTACGACCTCACCGAGCGGGTGCTCCCACCCGAGATCGTCGCGACCCCCACGCCGGAGCCCGCTGAGGCGTACCGCGAACTGATCCGCCGCTCGGCCCGCGCGCTGGGCGTCGCCACCGAGCCCGACCTGCGCGACTACTTCCGGCTCAAGCCCGACCAGTCCAAGCCCGCGGTGGCCGAGCTGGTCGAGGAGGGTGCGCTGATCCCGGTCGCCGTCGAGGGCTGGCGTGACGTCGGCTACCTCGCCGCCGACGCCCGGATCCCGCGTCGCGTCGGCGCGACCGCCCTGCTCTCACCGTTCGACTCGCTGGTCTGGTTCCGGCCGCGCACCGAGCGCCTGTTCGGTTTCCGCTACCGCTTGGAGATCTACACCCCCGCACCCCAGCGCGTGCACGGCTACTACGTGCTGCCGTTCCTGTTCCGGGGCCAGCTCGTCGGCCGCGTCGACCTCAAAGCCGACCGCGCCGCCGGCGTCCTCCGGGTCCCCGGCGCTTTCGGCGAGCCGGCACTCGCCACCCCGTTCGTACCGGTCGCGGACGGCGAGCTCGCGCTCCCGGCTGCGACCGGAGGCAGCGGCGGGTCCGTGCGGGGTGCCGGCGCCAAGCGTCGGGCCTTCGCCGAGGAGGCCGTGGCCTCACTCGCCGCCGAGTTGCGGGCGCTCGCGGGGTGGCTCGGGCTGGAACGCGTGGAGGTCGCCCCGAACGGGGACCTCGCGGCACCCCTGATCGCCGCTGTCGGGTGATCGATAACGCCCGATCAGCGATCGCGAACCGCGTGTATCGTCGCGATGGAGCCAGTTTCACGAGGAGGACGGATGCTCGAGCAGGCCGGAGCGCCGCAAGCCGGGCACGAGCACCACGAGCAGTACGGGTGGAACTACGCGCCCCCGAGTCGCTTCGAGCGCATCGCGATGGCCGCCTGGACCAAGCCGTCCTGGCTCGCCCCGCTCGCGATCCTCGGCTGCATGGGAGCCGCAGGTACCTACGTACTGAGCAACGACCCCACCGACGCACAGCTCGACCCGCTCGGGCCGTGCGCGTTCAAGATGCTCACCGGCCTGGACTGCCCGGGCTGTGGCGGCACCCGCATGGTCTGGTACCTCCTGCACGGCGACGTCCTCAACGCTGCGCGGTACCACATCGTCGCGCTGGCAGCGATCCCGATCCTGCTCTGGGCGTACCTCGTGTTCGGCGCCAAGCGCCTGTTCAACGTCACGCTGCCGAGCAAGCGCATCCCGCTCCTCGCCGTCTTCGGCTACCTCCTCTTCTGGGTGGTCTTCGCGGTGTTGCGGAACCTTCCGTGGGCTCCGTTCGACTGGTTCTACGTAAGCTGACCGGCGGACCCCTCACCGGTTAACAGCAAGGAGCAATCGTGGCCGAGATCGTGCCGCTGTCTGTCCGCGCGATCGCTTGGACGCACTTCGAACCCCCGGCCGACGTCGACTGGTCGACCGACGCCGAGGGCGGTGAGGCGCTCGCCGAGTTCGCCGGCCGTGCGTGTTACCAGTCGTGGAGCAAGCCGAACCCGGCCACCGCGACGAACGCCGGCTACCTCCGGCACATCCTCGACGTGGGCCACCTGTCGGTGCTCGAGCACGGCAGCGTCACGTTCTACCTCACCGGCGTCTCCCGCTCGCTCACCCACGAGCTGATCCGCCACCGGCACTTCTCCTACAGCCAGTTGTCTCAGCGTTACGTCCCGGAGCGGGACGCGGCGATGGTCGAGCCCGACATCATCGCGGCCGACCCGGAGCTGCACGAGGCGTTCGCGAAGGCCGCGGAGGCCAGCGTCACCGCCTACACGACGCTGCTCGAGGGCTTGGAGAAGAAGTTCGCCGAGGAGGGCGCCACCAACCGCACGCTCGCGCGCAAGCAGGCCCGCCAGGCCGCCCGGAGCGTGCTCCCGAACGCCACCGAGACGCGCATCGTCGTCACCGGCAACTACCGTGCGTGGCGCCACTTCATCGCGATGCGCGCCACCGAGCACGCCGACGTCGAGATCCGCGCGCTGGCCGTCGCGAGCCTGCGGGAGCTGCAGCGAATCGCGGCGAATGCGTTCGCCGACTTCACGATCACCGCGCTCCCTGACGGCACGGAAGTTGCTACCAGTCCCTTGGTCACCGAGGGCTGAGTCCGCCGACGCGTTGCGGCCGCCGGGACGGTAGCGTGAGCAGCATGAGTGCCGATCCACGGCGGCCGTTCGGCCGCGTTCTCACCGCCATGGTCACGCCGTTCGCGGCGGATGGGTCACTCGACCTCGAGGGCGCGCAGGCCGTGGCCGAGCACCTGGTCGACGTGGCCGGCAACGACGGTCTGATCGTCAACGGCACCACCGGCGAAGCGCCGACGATGACCGACGCCGAGAAGGAGTCGGTGTTGCGCGCGGTCCTCGAGGCCGTCGGCGACCGGGCGACGATCGTGGCCGGTGCGGGCAACAACGACACCCAGCACTCGCTGGAGCTCGTACGCACGGCCGAGAAGGCCGGCGCGCACGGCGTCCTCGTCGTTTCTCCGTACTACAACAAGCCGCCGCAGGCGGGTCTGGTCCGGCACGTCCGCACGCTCGGGGACGCCACCGGCCTGCCGATCATGCTGTACGACATCCCGCACCGCACGGGCGTGGCGTTCTCCACCGAGACGCTGATCGAGCTGTCGCAGCACCCGCGCGTGGTGGCGGTCAAGGACGCCAAGGGCGATCTGGCGGCCAGCGCCGAGGTGATCGCGAACTCCGGTCTGGCCTGGTACAGCGGTGACGACATCCTCACGCTGCCGCTGCTGTCGGTCGGCGCGGTCGGTGTCGTCAGCGTCACCGGGCACCTGGTCGGCCCCCGCATCCGCGCGATGATCGACGCGTTCGAACGTGGCGACGTGGCCGAGGCCACCGCCCTGCACCAGGCCATGCTGCCGGTCGATATCGGGGTCTTCCGTACCCAGGCAGCGATTCTCACCAAGGCCGCCTACAACCTGCTGGGTCTGCCCGGCGGGTCGGTGCGGTCCCCGCTGGTCGACGCGACGCCCGAGCAGATCGCTGTGCTCCGGGAAGACCTCGCGCGCGGCGGGGTGCACCTCGACAGCAAGGAGAACGCATGACCGTCCCGCCAGGGAGCAAGAAGGGGCAGCCGGTAGCGCCGGCGGTACTCGGACCGCCCCCGCCGCTCCCGGCCGGTGGCCTGCGCGTGCTGCCGCTGGGTGGGCTGGGGGCGATCGGCCGGAACATGACGGTCTTCGAGGCCGAGGGCCGCCTGCTCGTCGTCGATTGCGGTGTGTTGTTCCCCGAAGCCGACCAGCCGGGTGTCGACCTGATCCTCCCGGACTTCACGCCGATCGCGGACCGGCTGGACGACATCGAGGCGATCGTCCTCACCCACGGGCACGAGGACCACATCGGTGGTGTCCCGTACCTGCTGCGGCTCAAGCCCGACATCCCGCTGGTCGGTTCCCGCTTCACGCTCGCGCTGATCGAGGCGAAGCTGCGTGAGCATCGCATCGAGCCGTACAGCCTCACTGTGCGCGAGGGGCAGGCCGAGCAGCTCGGCCCGTTCGGCTGCGAGTTCTTCGCGGTCAACCACTCGATTCCCGACGCGCTCGCGGTGGCGATCCGCACGCCCGCCGGCACCGTGCTGCACACCGGCGACTTCAAGATGGACCAGCTGCCGCTCGACGGCCGGCTCACCGACCTGGGCGGCTTCCACCGCATCGGCCGGGAGGGCGTCGACCTGCTGCTCGCGGACTCGACGAACGCCGAGGTCCCGGGCTTCGTCACGTCCGAGCGCGAGATCGGGCCGGTGCTCGAGGATCTGTTCCGGTCGGCCAAGCGCAAGATCATCGTGGCGAGCTTCGCTTCCCACGTGCACCGCGTTCAGCAGGTGCTCGACGCCGCCCACGTGCACGGCCGCCGGGTCGCGTTCGTCGGGCGGTCGATGGTCCGCAACATGGGGGTCGCCCGCGACCTGAAGTTGCTGAAGATTCCCGAGGGGCTCGTCGTCTCGCTCGATGACGCCGCGAACCTTCCGCCCGAAAAGGTCGTCTTCATGTCGACCGGATCACAGGGCGAGCCGATGAGCGCGCTCGGACGCATGGTCTCGCGCGACCACCGCCACATCACGATCGAGCCTGGCGACACGGTCATCCTGGCCTCGTCGCTGGTGCCGGGCAACGAGAGCGCGGTCTACCGCGTCATCAACGGGCTCGCCCGGTGGGGCGCGAACGTGATCCACAAGGAAGTCGCCAAGGTCCACGTGTCCGGTCACGCCCCGGCCGGTGAGCTGCTGTACCTGCTGAACGCGGTGAAGCCGCGCAACTACATGCCGGTGCACGGCGAGTGGCGGCACCTGCAGGCCAACGCCCGCCTCGGCGCGCAGACCGGCGTGGCCGCCGATCGGATCATCCTCGCCGCGGACGGCGACGTCGTCGACCTGGTCAACGGCCGCGCGCGGATCACCGGGCACATCGACACGCACTACGTCTACGTGGACGGTCTGGCGGTCGGTGACGTCGGCGAGACCGCGCTCACCGAGCGGCGGATCCTCGGTGACGAGGGCTTCATCGCGGTCACCGTGGTGGTCGACGAGGCCACCGGCAAGGTCGTCGGTGGCCCGTTCGTCGCCGCCCGGGGCTTCGCCGACGACCCGACGGCGTTCGACCCGGTGCTTCCGCTGATCGAGCAGGCGCTGGAGTCCGCCGCGCTCGATGGTGTCATCGAGTCGCGGCAGCTCCAGCAGGCCGTGCGGCGCACCGTCGGGCGCTGGGTCAGCGACACCTACCGGCGTCGCCCGATGATCGTCCCAACGGTGCTCGAGGTCTAGCAGCCGTCTAGCAGCGTCTAGTAGCGGCGGCCCTTCAACCGGCTGGAGAGCTTGCGGAGCTTCTGCTGGTTGGAGGGCTTGCTCAGCTCACGCTGAGCCTGACCGATCAGCTGCTGGCCCTTCGGGGTGCGCGCGAACGCACGGATGCGGTTCATGATCGACGCCATCTGGCCGCCTTTCGGTTAGCACGGTCTTTCCTGGCGAACGTTCCTTCTCCAGTGAACAACGTCCGGACAAGCCGTAATCGTTCCGACACGTATGGTTGCGGCGTGTCGCACGACGGCGCGCTTCCGCAATCGACGAGTGTCGGCACGATACGGTCATCACCATGGCTGGTGGTTCGCGTGTGTCTGGTTCCAGAGGACCCGCGAAGAAGGCTGCCCCGCGCAAGACGACCGCGCGGAAGACCACCGCGGCCAAGGCCGCGCCCCGGAAGGCCACCGGCAAGGCGACAGCGGGCAAGCGGCCGGCCGCGCGCGCGAAAGCGCCGTCCCGCGTCCCCGGCCCCGGTCAGGCCTTTGTCAGCGCCTGGCTCATGGTCGCGCGGGGCGTCGGCGGGGGAGTTCGCGCCGCCGGACGGCAGGCATCGTCCGCGCGCGACCTTCCCCCGGAGCACCGGCGCGACGGCGCGGGACTCGCCGTCCTCGCGTTCGCGATCATCGCGGCCGCCGCGCTGTGGTTCAACGCGGGCGGCCCCACGGGTGAAGGCATCCGCGTCGCGGTCCGCTGGCTCGTCGGATCGGCGGCCGTCGCGCTGCCGCTCCTGTTCGGAGCCGCGGCCGTCCGCATGATGCGAACGCCGGCCGACCCCGAGCACCGTGGACGGATGCTCGTCGGATGGTCCGCGCTGACGATCGGTTTACTCGGCCTGTTCCACCTCGGAGCCGGTGACGCCGCCGACCCCGACACCTGGACGCACGCCGGCGGGGTGATCGGCCGGTTCGCGGCCGGGCCGCTGGTCGCCGCCGTCACCGCGTGGGTCGCGATCCCGATCCTGGTCCTCGTCGTCATCTTCGGCGTCCTGGTCGTCACCGCGACGCCGATCGCCGCCATTCCGGCCCGTCTCGACCAGCTCTGGGGCCTCACCCAGGGCCGCGTTCCGACGATCGAGCCCGACGTCGAGTACGACGAGGCTGGCCTGGAGGTAGTGGAAGACGCAATCGCGCCGCCGAAGCCCCGGCGTCGTCGCCGCACGGCCGACGGGCTCACGCCCGACACCGGTCCGGTGGGCGACCCGGAGGAGACCGGCGCCATCCGGCGGTCCGGTCCGGACAGTGTGCCCGCAGCGGGTGGAGTGCCCGGCCCGCGGCCGGGGGAGCGGCGTCCGAAGCCGTCGGACATCCCCGCCACACCGCCCAAGCCCGCCCCTGAACACACCCCGGCGCCGACGCGCTCCGAACAGCTCGCGCTCACCGCGACCGAGGGCGACTACCGCCTGCCTCCGCCCGACCTGCTCGCGGCCGGCCCGCCGGCCAAGACCCGCAGCCGCGCGAACGACACCGTGATCTCGGCGCTGACCGGCGTGTTCGAACAGTTCGACGTGGACGCTGCCGTCACCGGCTTCACCCGGGGCCCGACGGTGACGCGCTACGAGATCGAGCTCGGCCCCGCGGTGAAGGTGGAGCGCATCACGCAGCTCTCCCGGAACATCGCCTACGCCGTGAAGTCGCCGGACGTCCGGATCATCAGCCCGATCCCGGGAAAGTCGGCGGTCGGCGTCGAGATCCCGAACACCGACCGGGAGACCGTGTCGCTCGGCGACGTCCTGCGCAGCCACGCCGCCACCAGCGACGAGCACCCGATGCTGGTGGGCCTGGGCAAGGACATCGAGGGCGGTTACGTCGTCGCGAACCTCGCGAAGATGCCACACATCCTGGTGGCGGGCGCCACCGGAGCCGGTAAGTCCAGCTGCATCAACACGCTGCTGGTGTCGATCCTCACCCGGTCGACGCCGGACGAGGTGCGGCTGGTGCTGATCGACCCGAAGCGCGTGGAGCTGACGCTCTACGAGGGCATCCCGCACCTGGTCACGCCGATCATCACGAACGCCAAGAAGGCCGCGGACGCCCTGCAGTGGGTCGTGCGCGAGATGGACATGCGCTACGAGGACCTGGCGGCCTCCGGCGTCCGGCACATCGACGACTTCAACAAGCGCGTGAAGAGCGGCAAGATCGTCGCGCCCCCGGGCAGCGAGCGGGTCTACAAGCCCTACCCGTACCTGCTGGTGATCGTCGACGAGCTCGCCGACCTGATGATGGTGGCCCCGCGGGACGTCGAGGACGCGATCGTCCGGATCACGCAGCTGGCCCGAGCCGCCGGTATCCACCTGGTGCTGGCCACGCAGCGGCCGTCGGTCGATGTCGTCACCGGTCTGATCAAGGCCAACGTGCCGTCGCGGCTTGCGTTCAGCACCTCGTCGCTGGCCGACTCGCGGGTCATCATCGACCAGCCGGGCGCGGAGAAGCTCGTCGGCCGCGGTGACGGCCTGTTCCTGCCGATGGGTGCGTCCAAGCCGATCCGCATCCAGGGTGCGTGGGTCACCGAGAACGAGACCGCGGCGATCGTCAAGTTCTGCAAGGAGCAGCGCGATCCGGAGTTCCGCGAGGACGTCACGGCGCCGGTCGCGGCCAAGAAGGACATCGACGAGGACATCGGCGACGACCTGGACCTGCTCTGCCAGGCGGTCGAGCTGGTCGTGACGACGCAGTTCGGGTCGACGTCGATGCTCCAGCGCAAGCTGCGGGTCGGGTTCGCGAAGGCCGGGCGCCTGATGGACCTGATGGAGTCGCGCGGGGTCGTCGGTCCGTCCGAGGGCTCCAAGGCGCGGGACGTGCTCGTGAAGCCCGACGAGCTGGACTCGGTGCTGACGGTCCTCCGCGGCGGCGCTGCCGCGGAGTAGACCGCTGTCCGGTCAGGCCGGGTGGTGCGCTCCGAGCGCGGCCGCGCGCGCGCCGGCCTCGGCGGGCGTCAGAACTTCGTTGCCGACGACGACGGCCTCGAACATCGAAAGCGGGATGCGCTCGAACAGGGGCGAGCCCAGCGTGCCGAAGACGTTGGCGGGCACGAGCCGGTCCGGTGTGGTGACGACGACGGTGGGCAGACGCTCGGCCAGGTCGTGGGTACCGACGATGTTGAGCATCTCACCGGGGCCCAGGGCGTCGGCTCCGCAGAGACCGGTGCGCCCGTGCTCCGACGCCGAACCGAGTCGCGCCAGCAGGCGACGGGTGAGCCCGCTGCTCGGCGCGGTCACGAACTCGCCCGCGCGCCCGGCGAGCAGTCGGTGAGCGGTGTCGACGGCCGCCGTGGCGTCGGACTCCAGGCGCGCCGCGAAGCGCGGCAGTTCGGTGGCCGGATCGCCGGCGGCGAGCGCGCGCTCGAGGTGCCAGAGGCTCGCATACCCGGAGAGTTCCCGGCGCAAATAGCGCACGCATTGCGTTACGAGTTCCCTTTGGTCTGCGATTTCCTCGAGTTCGGAAATGGCGCGCAAGGTGACTCCGGTACATCCGACACCACGAACAGTGGTCAGCGCGACGAGTCTTGGGGGGATATCTTCCTCGGCCACCCTTCGACCTTTCCGATCCGTAGATGATTAATCGAGATCTAAGCTACCGTCGGGTGCAAGTGACCTGTCATCCGCGGTCGACTCAGTTTTATGCTGACCGAATACATGCACGCATTGCACTGCCGCGACTCCTCGTGGCGACCGGGAAACCCGCATTGTGCTGGGACGATGACGCTGTTCACGCTGGACTACCACACGCCTTTCTGGGAGGATGGGGTGTCTCGCTCAGAGCTTTCCCGCGTGGTCAGTGAATGGGAAATCATTCAACTTGACTCAGCTGCAATTCCCGTGCGGATGCGTACTGGTCTGGCCCGGTCGGCCGGTAAACAGTTGCTCTATTCCGTTGACACCTATTTCCGGGACGCCTGGGAAGATTTGTCGGGCGTCGCCGGAAAAGATGCCGTCGGCATCGCTGCCACGCACGCATTGTTGCTGCTCAAGCCCGACGCCGTCGTCCGGCGTCAGTTGACGCCGGCGATCGACTGGCTCACGACCCGCGGATGGCGGGTCGCCCACGCCGGACGCGTTCACGTGAACCGGTGGGCGATCCGCGCGTTCTGGCAGTACCAGTGGAACACCGCGACCCGCGACCGCCGCGAGATGGCCGACCTCTACATGACCGCTACCGATTCACTTCTGCTCGTGCTCGGAGCGCCCGGCGGGGCCGAGGGGGCCGCGGAGACGCTGACCCGGGCCAAGGGCACCTCCGATCCGACCCGCTGCCGCCCGGGGCAGCTGCGGTTCGCGCTCGGAACGCTCAACCAGCAACTCAACCTCGTCCACAGCGCTGACGAGCCGGCCGACCTCGTCCGCGAAATCGGCATCTGCTGCACCGAGGCCGAGCGCGCGGTGGTGTTCCGGGCGATGGCCGCCGGCACCGACGCGGAAGACGTCGCCCGGCGACTCGCGCGGACGCTGGAGAGCGAGCACGAGCCGCTGGACCTGACGCTGGCCGGCACCGTCGCCCGGCTCGTCGCGCGCCTGGGCGACGAGCCGGAACACGCCCGGCTCCGTCGGTGCCTGGAGGACGTCCGGGACGGTCGCGCGACCGGCTGGCGGTACGTCGTCGGGCTGGCCGAGCGGGCCGGCGTGCCGCTGACCCGCTGGGACCGGGTGGTGCTGGGCACCTACCTGCTCGACCCGACGCTGCCGGGCGTCGTGCCCCTGCTGCCGGACGCGTCGGCGGTCGTGACCTCGTAGGCGGTGCGCCGGTAGTGCTCGACCGGAATCGGCCGATCTCCGGCGGCCATGCGCTGGGTGTAGAGGACGCCGTTCAGGTGGTCGATCTCGTGCGCCACCAGTCGGGCGACGCTCCCCTCGAACGCCGAGGTGACCTGCGTGCCGTCCAGGCGCTGGTGGGCGATCAGCAGGTGCACCGGCCGCGCGACCTGTCCGCGGACGTCGAAGAAGCTCAGGCATCCCTCGAACCGGGTCTCGACAGCCGTCGACTGTTCTTGAATCCGGGGGTTGAGAAGCGTGATCACGTCGTCCTGCTCGGCCAGGTAGATGATCGCGGCGCGACGGTGGATCCCGATCTGGGGAGCCGCGAGGCCCATTCCCGTCCGGAAAGTGTGGATTTCGCGGACCTGAGCGGCCCGCTGGCGGAGCTTGGCGATCGTCCGTCGCGCCTCGGCTGCCTCGGCGGGGAGCCCGAAGTCCGTCGAAGGGAGCCGGAGCGAGGATTCGACGCTGTCCTGCGTGATGTCCAGCGTGCGCATGTCCGTACTGGACCCGCAGCGCAGGCGGCCGCTGAAGGGGGTGGTCACTGTGGTCAATGTGACGCGAGGGGCTCGTGATGGCACGGATGGGCAGATTAGCGGTTCGAGGCCTCCTCGCGCTGCCGCCTCACCGAAGGGTGATTCTCATCCATTCTCACGCCGATGCGGCCCCTGACCGATTGCGGCAGGCCGGGGTTGCGAATCACGCTTAGGTGTGTCGCACTTGCCGGGAAGTGAGGAAAGCCCACAGGACGACGTCGCATTACGGGTGGTGCTGTTCGATATGGACGGCACTCTCGTAGCGAGCGACGCGGTGTGGGATCGGGCCCTGACCGAGCTGGCGGCCGCACACGGCGGCCAGCTGTCGGCAGACTTCTTCGTCCAGATTGTTGGATTGGCCACTGTCGAGGCGATCGCGATCGCCCACGAGGCTCTGGGCCTGTCCGGAGACCAACTTCTCGAACGTGACCTCCAGTGGCTGCACGACCGGGTGCTCGACCTGTTCGACGAGACCCGGCCACCGTGGTTCGACGGAGCCCGCGACCTGGTCAGCGCCGTGCGGGCCGCCGGCCTCGGTACCGGGCTGGTGACCTCCTCGGGCCGCGAGCACGTGAACGCGGCCCTGGCCGAGACCGACCGTCACCGCTTCGACGTCATCGTGTGCGGCGACGACGTGGCAGCGCCGAAGCCCAGCCCGGAGCCCTACCTGAGCGCGGCGGCCGCGCTGGGCGTCGACCCCGCCGAGTGCGCGGTGGTCGAGGACTCCGCGATCGGCGTGGCGAGCGCGCTGGCCGCCGGCTGCCGCGTCGTCGGCGTGACACCGGTGACCAGCGACTGCGTCACCGTCGGAGGGATCGCGGAGGTCGACCTCGACCTCCTGCGCTCACTGCAGCACGGCAGGCCGTCGACGATTCAGGGCTGAGCGGCGTGCGCCGGATCTGGAATGGTCGGAGCGCTCACTGTGCTCCGACCGCTCGGCCCGGTCGGTCGCGCGTCCGACGCGCAGACCCGCGCCCGGACCGTTCTGGAACTGCCACAGCAGCCGATACCGCGCGTTGAGCTGCGGCTGCGGGACCTCCCAGAACCACTCGACCTCACCGTCGGGGGTGGACGTCACCTGCGGCGTGACCCCCAGTGGGGATCCGTCCGCGGTCATCGAGGTCTCGGTGCCCCACACCCGTGGCTCCAGGTCGGCGGGGAACGTGAGGCGGACCGACAGGTAGCGGGTGGGCAGCCGGATCGCGCGCTGGAACCAGTGGCCCCAGATGTCCTCCGCCACCGTGTACGAGTACTCGATCCAGGTGCGCGCACCGGGGTAGAGGGGGAACTCGTAGTCGCCGTGGCGGAACTGCAGCCACACCTGCTTGGCGAACGGCTGGTCGTTCGTCACCCGGTGGTCCATCGGCTCACCGTTGCAGGTCGCCTGCAGGTTGATCATGTCCCAGGTGAGCGGCGTCTCGGACCGGTCGTCGCTGGTGATCTTGATCCAGTAGAGCGTCACCGGCTTGCTGCCCACGTTGTGCAGGTAGCGGCGGATCGTCATCACGTAGTTCTGGCCGTCGAAGCGCATCGAGGCTTCTTCCCGCTCGACCACCAGGTCGGACGACGGGTCGGCGGTGACCGAAACCGGCACCGCGGCACCGGCGGCCGCGTTCTGCCGGGTGCGGTCGTACTCCCGCCACAGGGCCCAGAGCCGGCCACCGAGCCCGAGGACGTCGTCCGCACGGCGTGCGAAGTCCTCCGTGGGGCGGTGGCGCCCACTCTCGATGTGGCTGACGTAGGACGGATCGAAAGACATCCGTCGCGCCAATGCCTTCTTGGATAATCCGGCATCGACACGTCGCCTCGTCAGCTCCGTGCGAAACGCATCCATCGCCGCTGTCACCTGCGTCACCGGGGTCGTCGTGACGTCATGGTCCATGTGCGCACCTCACTGAGTGCGTGGACTTACTCCACACACTGTAAGCCGTACGAGCGTCAGGCGGCGACGTGTATGCAGACCTGGCCCGGTTTACGTGAATTCTTCCGGTGGAATCTGTCACATTCGCCCCGATCGGTTCCATACGGCGTCGCCTGCGGGGTCACGGTCCGGCGGGAGAACCCATCATCGGCCGGTAGGCTCGCCGCATGCCTCGGAATGCCGGCGACCGACGTGTCGCTCTCGTCACGCTGGGCTGCGCGCGCAACGAGGTCGACTCCGAAGAGCTCGCCGGCCGCCTGGCCGGTGACGGCTGGGAACTGGTCGACGACTCCTCGAACGCCGACGTGGTCCTCGTGAACACGTGTGGGTTCGTCGAGCAGGCCAAGAAGGATTCGGTCGACACGCTGCTCGCCGCGTCCGACAGCGGTGCGAAGGTCGTCGCGGCCGGCTGCATGGCCGAGCGCTACGGCAACGAGCTGGCCACCGCGCTGCCCGAAGCCGACGCCGTCCTGGGCTTCGACGACTACACGTCGATCTCCGACCGGCTCAACCGGGTGCTCGCGGGTGAGGAGCTCACCGCTCACACGCCGCGCGACCGGCGGAAGCTGCTGCCGATCAGCCCGGTGGACCGCGCTGCCGCTCCGGTCGCCATCCCCGGCCACGCCGCCGTCGTGGCGCCCGGGCCGGGTGCACCGGGCCGCGCAGGCGCGGCGGCCGATCCCGGCGCGCCGGGCGATTCCGGCGCGGGGGAGCTCCAGGGGGCGCCGGCGAGTGGGCCGCGGGTGCTGCGGCGGCGGCTCGAAGGCGGCCCGGTCGCTCCCTTGAAGCTGGCCAGCGGCTGCGACCGACGGTGCGCGTTCTGCGCGATCCCGTCCTTCCGCGGCGCGTTCGTCTCCCGACGGCCCACCGAGATCGTCGAGGAAGCGCGGTGGCTGGCGTCGCAGGGCGTCCGCGAGGTCGTCCTGGTCAGCGAGAACTCCTCGTCGTACGGCAAGGACCTCGGCGACCCCCGCCTGCTGGAGGCCCTCCTGCCGGAGCTGGCCGCCGTGCCCGGCATCGTCCGCGTCCGCGTCTCCTACCTGCAGCCGGCCGAGACCCGGCCATCGCTGATCAAGGTCATCGCCGAGACGCCCGGTGTCGTGCCCTACTTCGACCTGTCGTTCCAGCACTCCAGCGAGCCGGTGCTGCGCCGGATGCGTCGCTTCGGCTCCACCGAGCGGTTCCTGGAGCTGCTGGCGGCCGCCCGCGAGCTCGCGCCCGAGGCCGGCGTGCGTTCCAACTTCATCGTCGGCTTCCCCGGTGAGACCAAGGCCGACGTCGCCGAGCTCGCCCGGTTCCTGACCGCGGCGCGGCTCGACGCGATCGGCGTGTTCGGCTACTCCGACGAGGACGGCACCGAGGCCGCGACGCTTCCCGGCAAGGTGCGCCGCGACACGGTCGACCGCCGCTACGACCGCATCTCCCGGCTCGCCGAGGAGCTCACCGCGCAACGCGCCGAGGAGCGCCACGGCACGATCGTCGAGGTGCTGGTGGAGTCGGTGTCGGACGACGGCACGGCCGAGGGCCGGGGGGAACACCAGGCGCCCGAGGTCGACGGTTCGGTGACGCTGCGCGGCGACTGTCCGGTGCTCGGCCGCCTCGCCGTCGGCGATCTGGTCCGTGCCCGGGTCACCGGCAGCCTCGGTGTCGATCTGGACGCCGAGGTGCTGGGCGTCGTCGACCGGGTCGGCGTCGACCCTTCGCTCCTCGAGCGGGCTCCAGTGCCCGTCGGCTCTGGCGGATGAGCGGCGTGGCGGCCGGCGCTGAGTCGCAGGACGTTCCGAAGAAGCAGGCGCCGCTGCTGAACGCGGCGAACTTCCTCACCGCACTCCGGATCGTGCTCGTTCCGGTGTTCGTCGCCGCGCTGATCGTGTCGGGCGGCACGCACGCCGGGTGGCTGTGGACCTCGGCCACGCTGTTCGTGATCGCGTCGATCACCGACTACTGGGACGGCCGGATCGCCCGCGCCCACGACCTGGTGACGCCGTTCGGCGCGGTCGCCGACCCGATCGCGGACAAGGCGCTCACCGGCGCAGCGCTGATCGGGCTGTCGGCGTACGACCTGCTGCCGTGGTGGGTCACTGCCGTGATCATCGTTCGCGAGCTCGGCGTCACGGCCCTGCGGTTCTGGGTGATCCGGCACGGCGTGATCGCGGCCAGCCGGGGCGGGAAGCTCAAGACGCTGCTCCAGGTCATCGCGATCATCTGGTACCTCTGCCCGATCCCGGACCCGCTGGACCACGTCGGCACCGTCGTGATGGGAGCGGCGGTGCTCGCGACCGTCGTGACAGGAGCGGACTACGTGGTCCGCGCCCTGCGCCTGCGCCGCGAGGGCCGCGCACGCGCTTCCGGCGGCGTCGTCGACGGCGGCGGCGGCGACCGCGCGGAAGGGCCGGCCGCGAACGGCGGGCAGAGCGCCGCCGGCGGTCCGCGGTGACCGAGGCGACAGCTGCGGGGGTGCTCGCGGCGCTGCGGGAGCGGGGCGAGACGCTCGCGACGGCGGAGTCGCTCACCGGCGGCCTGCTCGCCGCCCACCTCGTTGACGTGCCCGGGGCGTCCCGGGTGTTCCGCGGCGGCATCGTCGCGTACGCCACCGAGCTGAAGGCCGCGCTCGTGGGCGTCGACGCCGATCTGCTCGACCGGCTCGGCCCGGTCGCCGCCGAGGTCGCGGCCGCGCTCGCCGACGGCACCCGGCAGCGCTGCGGCGCCGACTGGGGGATCGGCACCACCGGCGTCGCCGGCCCCGACCCGCAGGACGGGAAGCCCGCCGGCACCGTGTTCGTGGGCGTCGCGGGCCCGGACGGGGTCGTCACCCGGGCGCTGCACCTCGACGGTGACCGCGCCGCGATCCGCGCCGCGACCGTCACCGAGGCCATCGGCCTGCTCGCGTCCCGCCTCTGAGCGCGCGGGAAGCCCGGGAGACCCTGGGACGTTACGTACTCCGATGCTTGAAGCAGACGAAATCCGACGGCTACCCGACCCGGCGATGAACGGCCAGCGGTTACGCCCTGGGCAAACCTCGGCCTCTCGACGGCCCGTCACCGTGCCTCCGGCTGCGAGCCCGGAGTACGGTGACTCCATGCCTGATCCCTGGCAGCTGTGCGAGAGGGGTGCCTGATGGTCCTGCTGCGCCGGATCCTCGGCGACACGCTGCGATCGCAGCGGCTCGCCCAGCGACGCACTCTTCGTGAGGTGTCCTCGGCCGCGAAAGTCAGCCTCGGTTACCTGTCCGAGGTCGAACGCGGTCAGAAGGAGGCCTCCTCCGAGCTGCTTTCGTCGATCTGCGAGGCGCTCGGCGTCCCGCTCTCGGAAGTGCTGCGCGACGTGAGCGACACGCTCGAGGTCGCCGAGACCACGCCCGCCGCGAGTGCGAGCACGGCGGTGCTCAACGCCGTCGGCGGCGACGGCGCCGAGCTGGAGGTCGTCGGCGTCGGTACCAACGGCCCGAGCCGGCTCGAAGTCCACCTCGACCTGGACACGCGCGGCCGCCACCGGGTGGTCGCGGCAGCGTGACCCGGGACACCGGGGAGCTCCCGCTGGACTGGAGCGACGTCGAACGCACACGTGGAACCCGGGTACGCGCCGGCAATGCCATGGGGCGCACCCGGGCGTCGCTGCTCGACGCTGCCGTCCGGCTGATCGCCGAACGCGGCACGCGCCGGACGTCGATGACCGACATCGCGCAGGCCGCCGGCATCGCCAAGGGAACGCTCTACAACCACTTCCGTAACAAGGACGAGGTGTTCGCCGCCCTCGTCGAGGCCGAGATCACGCTCATCGCCGACGAGTGCCGCGGCGTCGAACTCGAGGACGCGCTGGCGATCGCCGCCATCCGCCTCGACACGCATCCGGCGTTGCGTCGGGTTGCCGACGATGATCCGGCGGCCCTCGCGGCCCTGGTAGGGGCCCCGATGCACGCCGCGGGACGGCGGGCTGCCCTGGCGGGTGCCGCCGAGTTGCTGGCCGCCTGCGGCCGTGACCCCCGCGGGGCCGATCTGGTCGTTCGTTGGCTGGCCAGCCATCTCGCCGCCCCGGACGCCGACGACGCCGAGGGGTCCGCGCGTCTGCTCGCTGCCGTCCTCCCGCTGCGGGTTCTGGCTACGGTCTGACCCTGAGCTCCACCCTGAGGTTCCCCTGAGCCTGGCCTCGAGCAGGTGACGATGGTGCGAAGGCCTGAGACGATAGGGGAAACGCACTTCGAGGGTCGAGCACGACTGGCAGCCGCGGCCGGCCCCGCTTTGGTCGCACGCGCCACAGGGGAGTTGAGGGATCCGATGGCCAACCCGATCATCAAGGCCTGGAAGTACTTCATGGCGTCATTGGGCGCCACGGTCGACGCGCACGCCGACCCGAAGGTTCAGATCGAGCAGGCCATTGACGACGCGAAGAACCAGCACCGTGCGCTCGTCGAGCAGGCCGCGAACGTGATCGGCAACCAGCGTCAGCTCGAACTGAAGCTGTCCCGCCAGATGACGCAGGTGGAGAAGCTGCAGGGCTCCGCGCGCCAGGCGCTGGTGCTCGCCGACAAGGCCCGTGCCGAGGGCAACGAGCAGCAGGCCACCCAGTACGAGCAGACCGCTACGGCGTTCGCCACTCAGCTGGTGGCCGGCGAGCAGGCGCTCGAAGATCTCAAGACGCTGCACGACCAGGCGTTGTCGGCCGCACAGCAGGCCAAGCAGGCCGTCGACAGCAACGCGATGCTGCTGCAGCAGCGGCTCGCCGAGCGGGCGCAGCTGCTCAACCAGCTCGAGCAGGCCAAGATGCAGGAGCGCGTGGCCGACTCGCTGCAGGGCATGTCGCAGCTCACCGCGTCGGGCAACGTGCCCAGCCTGGACGAGGTGCGCGAGAAGATCGAAGCCCGCTACGCCACCGCGATGGGCCGCTCCGAGCTCGCCCAGAACTCGGTGGAGGGCCGCATGCTCGAGGTGCAGAAGTCCGCGCTCGACATGGCCGGCGCGTCCCGGCTGGACCAGATCCGCGCCAGCATGGCCGGTGGCCAGCTCGGCTCCGGTCAGCAGCAGCCGGCAGTGGACTCGGCTCCGGCCTCGTCGAACGGCTCGCTGCCGCTGGCGGAGCAGCGCCTGGCCGAGCTGCGGCGGGAAACCGACGCCTCGTCGAGCCGGCCGCCGGCGTGATCGTGAGCTGACGTGATGATGGGGACGCGGGGCCCGGACGCCCGGGAACGACACCTGCGCGCACTGCGCAAAGCTCGGAACAAGGCACGGGCCTGGGGTGTGTGGGCCGCGACGATCGGCGGGAGCGCGATCGTCGCGGTGCCCTACGCGGGGCTGGGTCTGCCCGACATCCTGTGGGCGGGCGCGGCCGGTGGCGCCACCGCGATGGCCGTTCTGCGCCGTCGCGACCATCGGGAACTCGCGGCCGCGCCGGTGCCCGAACCGGAGCCGCGGCGGGACCTGACGATCGGGCAGCGGCTGGCGCCGCTGCTCGGGCCGCGGTTCGGTGCGCTGATCGACCACCCGCACCGCGTCGTGCTGCCGGTCACTTCGCCCGGCTACGACGCCGCGCAGCGTCTGAACAACGCCGCGCGGGTGCTGCCGCAGATGCTCGATCGGCTCGGGCCCTACCGCGGCCAGCTACCCGCCGAGGCCGAGTCGGCCCACGTCGCGCTCCGCGACCTGGGCAACCGGCTCGGGCTGGTGGAGAAGACGCTCGCGTCGGCCGCGCCCGAGGCGCGTCCGTCGTTGACGGTGGCGCGCGACGAGCTGGTGGCGCGCTTCGTCGAGGGCGTCGACGCGTACGAGGCGCTGACGACG
Organism: Cryptosporangium sp. NPDC048952; assembly: GCF_043197895.1. Lineage (NCBI taxonomy): Bacteria > Bacillati > Actinomycetota > Actinomycetes > Cryptosporangiales > Cryptosporangiaceae > Cryptosporangium > Cryptosporangium sp. NPDC048952. The sequence continues at coordinate 603,300 of NZ_JBICTY010000003.1, forward strand.
GCGACGGCCGAGTGCGTCGCCGCGGTGTCCCGCGGTGGCGAGAACAGCGTGAGCATGCGGCTCACCGAGGCCGCCGACCGGCTCGCCGGCCTCTCCTACGGGCTCAACACGGTCCACGACACGAACCGGGAGCGGGGTGTGGAGGACGTCGATTTCGGCACGTTGCCGCTCAACACCACTGCTCGTCGCGCGCGGCGTGGCGTCCAGCATTAGAGCGGTTGGCAGTGTTTGCAGTAGAAGACGGTCCGCTCGGCATCGGTGCCCTCGGCGCCGGAGCCGAGCGGTTCGGCCGTGATTCGGGTGCCGCACCGTAGGCACGGCCGGTTGCGGCGGCCGTAGACGTAACGCTCCTGGCCGCGGATCAGCGAGCCGGTCGTCGACTGCTCCACGCGCGAGCGGTTCGCGTACAGCAGCCGCTGGGCCGTCTTCACGAGGCCGTGCAGGTCGGTGACCTCGCCGGTCGGCACCGAGGGGTGCACACCGCGCAGGAACAGCACCTCGGCCCGGTACAGGTTGCCGATTCCCGCCAGGTTGCGCTGATCGAGCAGCGCCAGGCCGATCGGTCGCTCGGGTGTGGCGAGCAGGCGCCGCACGGCTTCGTCGGCGTCCCAGTCCGGGCCGAGCAGGTCGGGGCCCAGGTGGCCGACCAGCGACGACTCCTCGTCGGTGCGCACCACCTCGAGGTCGTGCAGCCGCGCGCCGACCGCGACGACGTCGTCGGTGGTGAGCACGACACGCACCTGGTGGCCCGGCGACCGCCAGCGTTCCCGCGGCCGGTAGATCCACCAGTTGCCGTCCATCTTCAGATGGCTGTGCAGCGTGAGCCCGTCGCTGAGCCGCAGCATCAGGTGCTTCCCGCGCGGCACGCACCCGGTGACCGTGCGGCCGGACAAATCCACCAGCGCCAGCCGCGGGGTTCGCAGATCGGACGTGACGATCTTCTTCCCGGCCAGCGCGGCGTCCAGCCGGGCTGCGGTACGGAACACCACGTCTCCCTCGGGCATGTCCCTATCGTGCCTTCCACTGAACGGTTGAGCCGTCCCGGGCGGCTGCACGTTTCGGACGTAGGCAGGGCAGTATGGATGCGCATACGACGAGAGGGAGACCGACGTTCGATGCCGACCCAGCCCGGATACCGGTACCGCCGCTCCGCGGTCACCGAGGCACGTCACGGTCAGGATCGCGTCGTCGCGGTCCGGCGGCGTCCACGCCGCAAGCTGATCGGGACGCTGGTCGTGATCCTCCTACTGGTCCCGGCCGCGCTGCTCGCGGCCAAGTCGCTGTTCAGCACGATGAACGGCACCGCGGCCGACCCGGAGCTGGCTGTCGAGTCGCCGGTGCCCACGACCCCGTCGCTGAACCCGAACGACCCGTTCGACGGCACCCCTGCACTCAACTACACACCGGCCGAACAGGGCATCAAGCTTCCGGATGCCACAAAAACCGGCAAATGGTCCTCCAAGGACGTCGGTGCCGTGCTGGAAAAAACCAAGACCGTGCTCCTTTCGGCCCGTACCGACCCGAAGGTCCTCGGCGGCGATTCAAGTACCTATGTCGACGCTCTGGCGCCGAACGTCCGCTCGCAGGTGAAGAAGGAGATCGTCAGCGGCAAGGACACGCTCGGCTACGTGACGAACCTCGGCGCCGGGTACACGCTGGCCAAGCCGATCCGTGCGGTCGGGTCGCTCACCGTGACCACCGGCTCGTTGGAGCAGTTGGTCGTGCGGGCGGACGTCGTCTGGATCTATCCGTTGGCCGGGCCGCTGCCCGGCGGGTCGAAGGGCGCGGGCGTCCGGCTCGTCGTGCTGCACACCGTCGAGAGCTACGAGTGGTTCCCGTCCAAGGGCTTCGCGGACGAGGACCAGGGCGCCCGGCCCGGCGCGGGGGAGCGCGCGGTGTTCAACGCCGACTGCCCCAAGTACCTGCAGGGTGCGCTCGCGCTCCCGGAGACGCCGGTGAAGGACCCGGTCGAGGGCAACGAGGCCGTCTTCATCGCGACGACCCCGCTCACCTCGTTCCCGACGGGTTGCTAGCAGTTCTTTACCGGGTGGGCCTGCAGGATTGCCCGGGCCCGGACTCGGCCGACGTTCGCGGTGTACCAGGCCTCGTCGCCGTTGAGCTGGTATTCCATGAGCTGGAGCGCGCAGGCCCGCTGCGGCGCGGGGAGCCGGTCGAGCGCGGGGACCGCATCCGGTGACAGGTCCGCCAGCGACGCGACGTCGATCCGGCCGGTCTCGGCGTAGCGGGCGACGTTCCGCTCGGCGATGAACCCGTCGGGGTTCACGGTGGCGAGCGCGAGCAGCGTCAGCGCGCCGGTCGCGATGACCGCGCGCGGCAGCCAGCGTCCGCGCAGCCGGATCCCGGCGAACCCGACCAGCACGAACACCGCTCCCAACCACAGTTCGACGGCCTGGACCAGCACGCGGAGCCGGGTGAAACCGTAGGCGTCCTCGTAGATCCACATCCGGCGCAGCGCCGACGCCACCACCAGCACGGCCAGTACGCACAGCGCGCCGAGGAGCACCCGCAGTGTGGTCCGGTCCGCGCGGGTCTCGCGCCGGGCGACGCGGACGACGACGGCCACGACGAGCAGCGTCAGCGCGGTGACCGCGAGCAGCTGCCAGAAGCCCTGCCGGGCGTACTCGGCGTAGGTGAGGCCGGAGGTGCGCAGCACGTGCTGGTTCCCGTCGGCCAGAACCACGAGCTGGACGACGACGAAGCACGCGAACAGCGTGTTGAGCGCTCCGAGGGGAATCGCCCACTCGAGGCGGGAGCGGCCCGTGCCTCGGGCGGGGATGATCGCGTCGAAGTCGGGTTTCTGATGGGCGAGGCAGGCTGCGACGAGTACACCGGCCGTGACGAGGACCCCGACGATCGTGCGGACGATCGCGAGGGCTGGTGGGACCTCGGGAACGAGGCCGCCGAGGAGGTCGGCGAAGACCGGGTCGGCGCCGGCGAACAGACCGCCGAAGACGACGAGCAGGAGCACCGACACCGTGCCGACGACGAGGACACGGCCGACGGGTGCGCCCTTCGTGCGCGGGGCGATGCCGCGGCCGGTCCAGCGCGCGGCGCGGCTGACCGCGCCGAGCGGGGCGAACGTGCCGAGCAGGAGGCCGGTCCAGGTTCGGCCGGCGGTGATCGCGAGCAGCGCGGTGAGGGCGCCGGCGAGGATGCAGAGGGCGATGAGCCAGGGGGCGGAGCGGAAGGTCGCGACGCCGAAGAGCGCGACGGAAAGCGCGGCGAACCCGACTTGGAGCGGGGTTGTCGCATTGTTCGCCAGTGCGGTGACCAGGACGGCGAGTGCCAGGAGCCCCAGGCCGAGACCGATCTCGTCGGCGACCAGGACGAGGGCGCCGAGGATTCCCGTGGCCGCCGCCCCGATCAGGACGGTGAGGGGGGCGGGTGCCGTGGACACCGGCCAGATCCGGTCGGACCACAGCGGCGGTACGGGGTGGGTGCCCGGCCAGAGTTCGGGGGGCGGTGCTTTCGTGAGTTCGGCCGGTTTGTCGGGTGACTCGGTTTCGGGCACGGGGCTCCCTCGGTGGGGGTGTTTCGGGCATGGCGGACCGAGCTGTCGTTGCTCTGGCGGGGACTCTCAGGCGGGCAGGGTGACCTGGATTCGGCAGCCCGGACCGGTGTCGGCGACGGAGATCGTGCCGTCGTGCAACTCGACCGCCCACCGGGCGATCGCCAACCCCAGGCCGGTGCCGCCGTCACGCGCGATGGCGGGCGTCGAACCCCGGCTGAACCGGTCGAAGACCCGGGTGCGCTCCTCCGGTGGAATGCCGGGCCCCTCGTCGGTCACTTCGAGCAGCAGGCCGGTGCCGGATTCCGGTCCCGGCCCGGACTGTGTTCCCAGCCCGGACTCTGTTCCCAGCGCGGGCTCTGTTCCCAGCGCGGACTCTGTTCCCAGCGCGGGAAGGCCCCTGGCGCGTACCAGGACCCGGCCGCCCGGCGGGCTGTGCCGGGCCGCGTTGTCCAGCAGGTTCGCCACGACCTGGTGCAGCCGCGCTTCGTCGGCGCTGATCTCGAGCCCCGCCGGGAGCACGTCGACCTCGATCGTCACCCGGTCGCTGCCGACGGTCGCAGCGTCGACTGCGGCGGTCAGGAACGGTTCGAGCTTCACCGGGCTGCGGCGCAGCGGCGCCACTCCGGCGTCCAGGCGGGACAGGTCGAGGAGTTCGGTGACCAGCCGGGTCAGGCGCTCGGTCTGGGCGAGCGCGGTGCCCAGCGTCGCCGGGTCCGGTTCGGCGAGTCCGTCAACGATGTTCTCCAGCACCGCCTGCAGCGCGGTGATCGGTGTCCGGAGCTCGTGGGAGACGTTCGCGATCAGCTCTCGGCGCTGGCGGTCCGCGGCTTCCAGGTCCGCGGCCATGCGGTTGAACGCGCGGGCGAGCTCACCGACCTCGTCGCGGGACGTGGCCGGGACCCGCTGGCTGTAGTCGCCGCGGCTCATCGTCCGCGCGGCCGCGGTCATCGCCCGGATCGGCTGCGTGGTGCCGTGCGCGAGCAGTTGCGACGTGACCAGCGCGACGGTCAGCGCCGTGGCCATCGTCCAGAACGGGAAGAAGCCGAGCACCAGCGAGAAGTACGCGAACCCGATCCCGCCCGATCCGACGAGCAGGATCGCCAGCTTCAGCTTGATCGAGCGGATCCGGCCGAGCGGCTGGGGGAGCTGCCGGAGGCGGCCCGCCACGGCATTCCAGATCCGCCTCATCGCGCGGTTTCCCAGGCGTAGCCGACGCCGTGCACGGTGCGGATCCGATCGCCGCCGAGCTTGCGTCGCAGGGCTTTGATGTGGCTGTCGACGGTGCGGCTGCCCGCGCTGTCCGTCCAGCCCCAGACAGCGCTGAGCAGCCGCTCCCGGGGCAGCACCGCGCGGGGCCGGGACATCAGGCAGACCAGCAGGTCGAACTCGGTGCGCGTGAGGTGGACCTCTTCGCCGGTCACCCGGACGCGACGCTCGGTGAGACTGATCTCGACGTCGTCGAGCGTCAGGCTCTTCTCCTCCGGCGGCGGGGCGCTCGCCAGCTCGGTGGCGCGGTCGACGCGGCGGAGCAGCGCGTGGGTGCGGGCGACGAGTTCGCGCATGCTGAACGGCTTGGTCAGGTAGTCGTCGGCGCCGACGGCGAGCCCGACGAGGAGGTCCGTCTCGGCGTCCCGCGCGGTGAGCATCAGCACCGGCACCGCGCGCTCGGCCTGCAGCCGGCGGCAGACCTCGAGCCCGTCGAAGCCCGGCAGCATGATGTCGAGCACGACCAGGTCGTGCGGGCGGGCGACGAACGCCGCCACCGCGGAGGGTCCGTCGCCCGCGAGCTCGACCTCGAATCCCTCGGCCCGCAGCCGGGTCGCGATCGACTCGGCGATCGTCTGCTCGTCCTCGACCACGAGAACTCGGCGCTCGCTCATGCCGCTGACTGTAGGAGCCCCCGGTGCTCACTTCCGTCAGAGCTCGTGGAGAAACTGTGGAGATCTCGGGTGCGCCTGGCGGCGCTAGCCGCGTAGCCGGAGGCCTCGGGGGGTGGCTCGGAAGCCGGCGGCTTCCAGGGCGTCGGCGAGAGGGCTGCTGCCGACGGCGGTGCCGTCGGCGCGTTCGACGGTGAGGCCGCCGAGCCGGCCTGCCTGGACGGCTTCGGCGAGTGCTCCGGCGGCGAGCGCGAGCGTGTCGGGGTCGTCGCGGTAGGAGAGCAGTGTCTTGCCGCCCCGTTCGACGTAGAGCGTCAGCGCGCCGTCGACGAGCACCACGACCGCGCCGGACTTCCGACCGGCCTGGTGTCCCCGCGCGCGCCCCCGCCCCGACCCCTTCTCGGCCCCCGAGGAGCCCGCACCCGCGCCGCCGCGTGCGCCGGCACCGCCGGAACCCGTGCCCGAGGCGCTGGCAGCGGCGCCGACGGTGGCCGCGTTGCCGCGCACGCCGGTGCCGGGGGTGCCGCCCGCCAGGGCGGCCCAGGTGCCGGTGGGCTCGGCCCCGCCGAGCGGGTCACCGGCGGCGGACTCGCCGTCGGCACTGCGCCCCGGCCACGGCAACGCCGCGCCGTACGGGTTCGCCGGATCGGTGGCGGCCAACACCACGGCCTGCGGCCGATGGTCGTCGGCCTCCAACTCCGAGGCCACGGCCCGCAGCCGCTCCACCGCCCCCGGCTCCGCGAACTGCGCCCCACCGAGCCCTTCGACGAAGTACCCGCGCCGCACCCGCCCGGTGTCTTCCGCCGCGCCCAGCACCCGGTACAGCCCCCCGAAACCCCCGGGGAGCCGCTCCGGCCCGACCGTTCCGCGCACGACCACGCCGTACCGGTCGAGCATCACCTCGGCGGCCGCGTGCGTCCGACGCGTCGGATCGAGCTCCCGCTCACCCACCAGCGACCAACGCCCGGCCATCGTCGGCGGCCCGCCCCGGCTGGGCATCGCCGGCCGGGGCACCCCCGGGGCCGCGCTGCTCAGGCCGCTCAACCCGCCCCGACCGAGCCGCCGGAACCGCGCCGGGGGCGCACCCCGGCGCACCGGGTGCCGCGTACGGCCTCCGCTCTGCAGCGCACGCAGCGGCGCCAACGTGTCGTTCGTGACGACCCCGGCCCACACGAGATCCCACACCGCGGCCGCCAGATCCGCGTCGTCGGTGGTGCCCACTGACGCCCCCACAGCGTCCGACAGTGCTCGGAAGAACAGTGCACGACCCCCGTCGAGCGCCTCGAGTACCGCGTCGTGCACCGGCGTCGTGCTCCACTCCGCCGCGGGCGGCAACAACAGCGGCGCAGCGTCCGCGTACGCGAGCGTCACCCACCCGTCGTCACCGGGAAGCGACCCGGCGCCGCTCCACACCACCTCACCGGCCGTGCACAACTCGTCGAGCAACGCCGGGGAGTAGCCGGGCACCCGCGACGACAGCACGAGCTGCTCCAGCGCCGACGCGGGGATCGCCAGCCCCTGCAGCTGCTCCACCGCGCGCAGCAGCGAGTCCGCAGCGCCGGTGCGGAGCTTTCGCCCGCTGATCGGCTGAGCTGCGGTGATCTGCTGCCACCGGGCGAGGAACGTCGCATAGGCGGCCGGGCCGACCGGCTCGACCTCCTTGCGCAGCGCGGCCAACGAGCGCCGCCGCAGCGTCCGCAGCACCTCGGCGTCACACCACTCGGTGCCCGCCCCGTCCGGCCGGAACTCGCCGGACGTGACCCGGCGGCTCGCGGCGAGCCGCTGCAGCGCGCCGTGCACGACCGCGACGCCGAGCCCGAACCGCTCGGCGCACTCGGCGGCGCGGAACGGGCCGTGCGTGCGGGCGTACCGGCTCACCAGGTCGCCCAGTGGATCGCGCACCGGTTCGGTGAACGCCTCCGGCACCCCGACGGGCAACGCGACGCCGAGCGCGTCACGCACCCGCCCCGAGTCCTCGATCGCCAGCCACCGCTCCTCACCGGCGATCCGCACCCGGATCGCGCGCCGCGTGGTCTCCAGCTCGGCGAGCCACTCCGCGGTGGACCCCCGCTCCGCTGCCTCGGCGGTGCTCAGACCACCCAGCACCCGCAGCAGATCGGCCGTGGAGTCGACGTCGTGCGCCCGGCGTTCCTCGGTGAGCCGCTGCAGTTGGAGCTCGGTCTCGGCGATCACGGCCGGATCGAGCAGCTCACGCAGCTCCGCCCGGCCGAGCAGCTCGGACAGCAGCGACGAGTCCAACGCCAGCGCCTGGGCGCGACGCTCGGCCAGCGGTGCGTCGCCCTCGTACAGGAACGCGCCGACGTACCCGAACAGCAGCGAGCGGGCGAACGGCGAGGGCGCCGGCGTCTCCACCTCGACCACGCGCAGCGTGCGGGACTGCAGGTCCTTCGCGAGGCCGATCAGCCCGGGGACGTCGAACACGTCCTGCAGGCACTCGCGCATCGTCTCCAGCACGATCGGGAACGACCCGAACTCCGACGCCACACCGAGCAGTTGGGCCGCGCGCTGGCGCTGCTGCCAGAGCGGCGTCCGCCGCCCGGGGTTCCGGCGGGGGAGCAGCAGCGCTCGGGCCGCGCACTCACGGAACCGGGCGGCGAAGAGGGCCGAGCCGCCGACCTCGTCGGTGACCAGCGGTTCGATCTCCTCGGGCTCGAACAGCGCGAGGTCGGCCGTCGGGGTGGCCAGTTCGCCGGTGACGTCGGGCAGCCGCAGCACGATGCCGTCGTCGGAGTGCAGGGCCTGCACGTCCAGGCCGGTGCGCTCGCGGAGCCGGGCGGCGATCGCCAGCGCCCACGGTCCGTTGACCGGCGTGCCGAACAGCGAGTGCACGACCACGCGCCAGTCGCCGAGTTCGTCGCGGAACCGCTCGACGAGGATCGTCCGGTCGTCGGGGAGGCGGCCCGTGGCCTGGCGCTGTTCCTCCAGGTACGCGAGCAGGTTGGTGGTGGCCCACTGGTCGAGCCCGGCCGCCGCGGCGCGGGCTGCCGCGGCCTCGGCGTCGAGGCCGGACAGCTCGCGGAGGAACCCGCCGATCGCGCGGCCCAGCTCCACCGGGCGCCCGGCGGTGTCGCCCTTCCAGAACGGCATCCGGGCGGGCTGACCCGGCGCCGGCGTCACCAGTACCCGGTCGTGGGTGATCTCCTCGATGCGCCAGGACGTCGAGCCGAGCAGGAACACGTCGCCGACCCGGGACTCGTAGACCATCTCCTCGTCGAGCTCACCGACCCGCCGGCCGGTCTCCCCGGGCGTGCCGACGAGGAAGACGCCGAACAACCCCCGGTCGGGGATCGTGCCGCCGCTGGTGACGACCAGCCGGTGCGCGCCCGGCCTGGCCGTGAGCACACCGGTGACCCGGTCCCACACCAGCCTGGGGCGCAACTCGGCGAAGTCGTCGGACGGGTAGCGGCCGGCCAGCATGTCGAGCACGGACTCCAGCGCGGAGTCGGGCAGTTCGGCGTAGGGGGCGGCGCGGCGCAGCACCGCGGCCAGGTCGTCGACCGCCCACGGCTCCATCGACACCATCGCGACGACCTGCTGCGCCAGGACGTCGAGCGGGTTGCGGGGGTAGCGCATGGCCTCGATGCGGCCGGCGGCCATCCGTTCCGCGACCACCGCGCAGGAGACCAAGTCGCCCCGATGCTTGGGGAAGACGACACCGCGGGACGCGGCGCCCACCTGGTGCCCGGCGCGGCCGATGCGCTGCAGCCCCGACGCCACGGACGGCGGCGCCTCCACCTGTACCACGAGGTCGACAGCGCCCATGTCGATGCCGAGCTCGAGGCTGGACGTGGCGACCACCGCGGGCAGCCGCCCGGCCTTGAGGTCCTCCTCGATGTCCCGCCGCTCCTCACGCGACACCGACCCGTGATGCGCCCGCGCCACGACGGGCGGCGCCCCCGCCGCACCCCCGGCCTGAGCCATCACCTCCGCCGGCATCCGCCCGCCCCGCCCGCCGGCGGCCGGCCCGAAGACATCGGCCGAACCTCCGTCGGCGCCGGGGCCGCCCGCGCCGCGCCCGCCCGGGCCGCCCGGCCCAGCGGACGCGGCTGCGAGGCCGGCGGCCTCCTCGGTGCGCTCCTCCGCGAGCTCGTTGAGGTGCGCACAGAGACGCTCGGCGAGCCGCCGGGAGTTCGCGAACACGATCGTCGACCGGTGACTACCGACCAGATCCAGCACCCGCTCCTCGACCGCCGGCCAGATCGAGTTCCGCCGGGGCGCACCCAGCGCGTTCCCTTCCACCTCACCGGAGGGCTCGCCGAGCTGCGACATGTCCTCGACCGGCACCTCGACGGTGAGCTCCACCTGCTTCGACGACGGCGGCTGCACGACCGTGACCGGACGGGCGCCCCCCAGGTACCGGGCGACCTCTTCCACCGGCCGCACGGTGGCCGAGAGCCCGACCCGCTGCGCCGGCCGCTCCAGCAACTCGTCGAGCCGTTCCAAACAGAGCGCCAGGTGCGCGCCGCGCTTCGTGCCACAGACCGCGTGCACCTCGTCGAGAATGACGGTCTCGACGCCCTTCAGCGCCTCGCGCGCCTGCGAGGTGAGCAGGAGGAACAGGGACTCGGGCGTGGTGATCAGGATGTCGGACGGCGCCCGGGTGAACGCCCGCCGGTCGACGGCCGGGGTGTCACCGGTACGCATCGCGACCGTGACGTCGGGCTCCTGGTGGCCGAGCCGCTGGGCCGCCTGCCGGATACCCGCCAGCGGCGCACGGAGGTTGCGTTCGACGTCGGCAGCGAGCGCTTTGAGTGGACTGACGTACAGCACCCGGCAACGGCGGGATGCGTCCTCCGGCAGTGGCTCCCGGCTCAGCCGGTCGAGCGCGGACAGGAAGGCGGCAAGCGTCTTGCCGGAGCCCGTCGGGGCGACCACCAGCACGTCGTCGCCCTTGCCGATCGCCGACCAGGCGCCGAGTTGCGCCGCGGTCGCCTCGGCGAACGCGGAACGGAACCAGGCGCGTGCGGGCTCACCGAACGCCTCGACCGGGTCACCCCCGGAGAATTTCTCCACCACGCCACCATCGTGCCTCGACCCACCGACAGAAACGGTGAAGGCGATCCGGTCAAGATCCACCCTGGGGTCGACGCACACGACTTCAACCCACCGTTACGGTCTTAACACGCTGAGCGTTCGAACGGCGGGGGGTCGGTCGAACGAAAGCGTGTAAACCGGGCGAAAGGGCGGTGCGGGGTGTTAATCACCGCGACGACAGGGTCAGGCACGAGAACGCCGTGGCGTTTCTGATCCACCGGGCGCGAAAGCTGTGTCGGACCCACCTCCGGCGCAGGCACTGGCCCCGGTAACCCGGCAAGAGGTCCGGCCACTCGGACCATCACGGCAAGGAAACCACCGCGGGGACGCGGTGATCGGTCGGCAACCGCTGACGATGTGACGCCGCCCTTCGGGGCCGCGCGGTTATACCGGTGAGCTGGTCGGATGGGGGTCCGGCTAGTACGACGGCGCCGGTTGGACCGGGAAGCATCGCATCGGTGGTCTCGTTCTCCCGCGGAGAGGGGACGCACGGGGAACTGGGACGCCGAGCTCTGCTGCCTTCGGGCGCGGGGTTCAGTGGGAAGCACGGCCGTCCAGCGGCTGGGCGGCGGAATCGAGGGGGTTCCGTCGTCCAGCCGCGCCCCCCTTCTCAGACATTCCGGGGCGGCCATCGGCGGGTGTGTGGGGCGCACCACCGATGGAGCGGCGCTTCGGGGGAGCGGCGGTACCGAGTGACTCCCGTCCTCGGTACCGCCGCCCTTTCAGTTCTCGAGCCGGGCCCGCAGTCGGTCGCGGTGCTCCGGCCACTCGGGTGCGGTCATTCCGTAGATCACGGTGTCGCGCCAGGACCCGTCCCGTCGCTTCTTGTGCCGGCGGTGCACACCTTCACGCACCGCTCCGAGCCGCTCGATCGCCTGCTGTGACCGCAGGTTCCGGATGTCGGTGTGCCAGGTGACCCGCTCCGTGCCGAGCGTCTCGAACGCGTGGCTGAGCAGCAGCACCTTCGCCTCGGTGTTGATCGGCGACCGCCACCACGCCTTGCCGAGGAACGTGTACCCGATCGCGATCGACGGCCGGTCGGGCTCGATCTCGTAGTACGAGGTGCTGCCGATCGCGCGGCCCGTCGCCCGGTCGATCTGCGCGAACGGCACCCGGACGCCACGGTCCGCATCGGCCAGTGCCGCCGCGACCAGCTGTTCCATCTGCTCGCGCGTGCCGGGAACGGGGTGCGGGATGTGCTCGTGCACCTCGGCGTCGCTCGCGGTGGCGAGCAGGTCGTCGACGTGCTGCGGACCGAGGGCCTCCAGCCGGACGTGGCGCCCCTCCAGCACCGGGGCGCGGAACCAGGCGTTCTTCGGGCCGGCCGAGCCGGGGCGCCGGTAGGTCTTGAGGTAGCTGGGCGTCGCGATGTCGGCCAGGTCGGCGGACGCCACCGGTGCACCCGGAACCACGCGCAGCGGTAGGAAACCGGCCCAGTAGGAAAGGGGGACGTCCTCCGGCTCGTCCTCGACGACTGCGCCGGGAACCAGCCGGTCGCCGATCTTCGCCGACGCCTCGGCCAGCGGCACCGCGAGTACCGCGGTCGCGGCCAGCTCCTTGCCGCTCGGCGGCCGGCAGTCGGCGGCGCGACCGGCCGCCGCCTGCTCGAGCAGTGCGTCGAGCGCGCGGAGCTTCTCGTCGCGATCGGTCACCGTACGGGCATGGCCGTGCACCATCACCGAGCGGTAGTCGACCGAGTGGTTGAAGCCGGAACGTGCGAACACCAGGCCGTCGAGCAGCGTCACCGTGACGCAGACCGGGGTGGGTGCCTCGCGCAAGGGCCTGCTGGCGGTGGATCCGTGCAGGTAGAGCGTGTCGCCGATCCGCGCGTGCAGCGTCGGGATCACCCGGGGCGCCCCGTCGATCACGAGGCCGAGATGCGCGACGAGCGCCTCGTCGAGGATCGCGCTGATCGTGTCGGAGTCGTAGCGGGCGCGGTCCGCGTAGCGGGTGGGCACGGTACGTGGGCTGGGAGCGTCCATCCTCGGGCCTTTGTTCTGGTACAAAGTTAATTTTGTGACGACACAATATCGGATCACCGGCCGACGGGCGGAAGAGATTTCCGCGGCTGTGGAAAACGGAGTCCGGGAGGGCGAGCTGCCGCCGGGGTCCGTGCTGCCGCCGGTGCGTCAGTTGGCGTCCGACCTGGGTGTCGCACCCACCACGGTCGCGGCCGCGTACTCGATCCTGCGCCGCCGCGGTGTGGTGGAGACGGCGGGCCGGCGCGGCACCCGCATCCGGCCCCGCCCGGCGACCGCGCCGCGGTCGGCGGTCGCGATCGCGGTTCCGTCGGGTGCGCGCGACCTGGCGCACGGAGAGCCCGATCCGGCGCTCCTCCCGTCGTTGGCGCCGGTGCTGTCCCGTCTGGTGCCGGAACCGTACGGCTATGCCGACGACACGGTGCTGCCGGCCGTGCGGTCGCTGGCCGCGGGCCGCCTGGAGTCCGACGGCGTCCCCACCGAGGCACTCACGCTGTGCCACGGCGCGCTCGACGCGATCGAGCGGTGCCTCTCGACCCGGGTGCGTCCGGGCGACCGGGTCGCGGTGGAGGATCCGGCCTGGGCCAACCTGCTCGATCTGCTCGCCGCGCTGGGCGTCGAGCCGGTGGGCATGGCGGTGGACGGGGACGGTCCGTTGCCGTCCGCCGTCGACTCGGCGATCCGGCGTGGTGCCACCGCGATGGTGGTCACCAGTCGCGCCCAGAACCCGACCGGGGGAGCGATCAGCGGAGCGCGGGCGGCGGAGCTGCGGGACGTGCTCTCCGGGCACGACCTGCTGCTCATCGAGGACGACCACGCCGCCGAACTGGCCGGCGTCCCGCTGGCGACGCTCGCGGGCGTCACACCGTACTGGGCCGTGGTGCGATCGGTCAGCAAGCCCTACGGCCCCGACCTGCGCTGCGCCCTGCTCGCCGGTGATCCGACGACGGTGGCCCGGGTCGACGGCCGCCGCCGGCTCGGGCCGGGCTGGGTCAGCCGGCTGACCCAGCAGATCGTGGCTGAGCTCTGGAAAGACGTGGCCGTGGACGCTGTGATCGCGCGCGCCGCGAGCGTGTACGACGCGCGTCGCGGTGCGCTGTTGGACGCGCTGCGGGACTGCGGAGTTCCGGCGACGGGCCGCACCGGCCTCAACGTGTGGGTGCCGGTCACCGACGAGACCGCAGCGGTGACGGCGCTGCGGGACGGCGGGATCGTGGTCGCGCCCGGGTCGCGGTACCGGGTGAACTCCGGCCCCGGCATCCGGATCACCGCCAGCACCCTGCCGGAAGCCGACGCCCCGGTCGTGGCGGCCGCCGTGTCGTCCGCGGTCGCCGCACGGATGGCGCCCCACCGGTAGCGCGGGTCGCGGCGCGGACGGCCGGTCGCGCTGAGCTGCGGCCGTGGTGGCGTCCGGTGCCGCCGAGACGGCTGTGGACGACACGGCGGATCGGGCGGGGGAGCAGGTAGCCTGGCCGCCGTGCGGCTCACGGAATTCTGGCAGCGGATGGACGCCGCGTTCGGTCCCGTCTACTCCCGGTCGGTCGCGTCCGACCAGGTCCTGGCGACGCTCGGCGGCCGGACCGTCGAGCAGGCGCTGGCCCAGGGCGAGGACGCCAAGTGGGTGTGGCGTGCGGTGCACGCCGCGTTCGAGCTCCCGGCGAGGGAGCGCTGACTCTCACTCTCCGTGTCCGGAGCGACACGCCTGTGGAAGGTGTTGCGCAATCGAACATAAGTTCGGTTAGCATGGCTCTACGCGCATCGTGACCGACCATCGGAGTGCTGGTGTCCACAGATCCGCGCCAGAGCGCGAAACTGTCGTACCCAGCCTCTAGCGTCAGCCGCGATGAAAACTTCCCGACGACTTCCCAAGGCGGCAGCCATGCCAGCAGCACCTGACCGCGACAAGGCGCTCGAGGTAGCGCTAGCCCAGATCGACAAGCAGTTCGGCAAGGGCTCCGTCATGCGCCTCGGCGAGGACAACCGGCCGCCGATCGCCTCGATCCCCACCGGCTCGATCGCCCTCGACGTGGCGCTCGGCATCGGCGGGCTGCCCCGTGGTCGCGTCATCGAGATCTACGGCCCGGAGTCCTCCGGTAAGACCACGGTGGCCCTGCACGCGGTCGCCAACGCACAGGCCGCCGGCGGTATCGCCGCGTTCATCGACGCCGAGCACGCGCTCGACCCGGTGTACGCCAAGGCGCTCGGCGTCGACACCGATGCGCTCCTGGTCTCCCAGCCCGACACCGGTGAGCAGGCGCTCGAGATCGCCGACATGCTGGTCCGCTCCGGTGCCATCGACATCATCGTGATCGACTCGGTGGCCGCTCTGGTGCCCCGCGCCGAGATCGAGGGTGAGATGGGCGACAGCCACGTCGGCCTCCAGGCCCGGCTGATGAGCCAGGCGCTGCGGAAGATGACCGGTGCGCTCAGCAACTCCGGCACCACCGCGATCTTCATCAACCAGCTGCGCGAGAAGATCGGCGTCATGTTCGGCTCGCCGGAGACCACCACCGGTGGTAAGGCGCTGAAGTTCTACGCGTCGGTCCGGCTCGACGTCCGTCGCATCGAGACACTCAAGGACGGCTCCGACGCGGTGGGTAACCGCACCCGCGTCAAGGTCGTGAAGAACAAGGTCGCGCCGCCGTTCAAGCAGGCCGAGTTCGACATCGTCTACGGCCACGGCATCAGCCGCGAGGGTTCGCTGATCGACGTCGGCGTCGACCAGGCTCTGATCCGTAAGTCCGGCGCCTGGTACACGTACGAGGGCGACCAGCTCGGGCAGGGCAAGGAGAACGTCCGCAAGTTCCTGGTCGACAACCCCGATCTGGCTGACGAGATCGAGAAGAAGATCAAGGAGAAGCTCGGCATCGGCGCCATGGCTGACGCCGACGTCAACGGGGTCGCACCGGCTCCGGTCGACTTCTGAGCCCGAACCGGCCCCGGGCCGGTAACGCCCCCGCCGGGAACGCCCCGGCGGGCCCCGCCCCCAGCCCCACGGCCCCTTCCCCCACCCCACCCGTACCAAGCCCCACCGCGCCACCACCGCGCTCCCACGCGACCGTACCCGCCGCGCTCGACGAGCCCGCCGCCCGCGCACGAGCGGCCGCTGATCGCGCGTCGGCTCCCGCCGGAGCGGCCGCCGACCGCGCGGCGATCGCGCGTGCGGCTCTGGAGGAAGCCGAGCGTGTTGCTCATTCGCGCCCTGCCGACGCTTCGGCGGCCCCGGGCGCGGGCTCTGACCGCGCTGGTGCTCCGGCGGGAGCGGCCGCTGATCGCGCGGCGATGGCTCGTGCTGCCTTGGAGGAAGCCGAGCGTGTTGCTCGGGCCCGCGCTGCTGACGAGTCGGTGGACGAGGGTGGGCGCGCGCGGCGTGGTGGCTCGCGGGGTGGGCGCACCGGGGCCGGCGAGTCGGGTGGTCGGGAGCGCGCCGGGCGGTGGGGGACCACCGGACGGGGGTCACGGCGGAGTGGAAATCGTCGGCGTGGCGAGGAGCGCACGAGCGGTGATGAGTCGCCAGAGTGGACGGACGGTGACGACGCCGGTCCGGACGACGACGCTCCGATGGCCAACCCCGAGCAGGTCGCCCGGAACATCTGTCTCCGGCTGCTGACCGTTCAGCCCCGCACCCGGGCCGAACTAGCCGCCGCGCTGGCGAAGCGCGACGTTCCGGCCGAGGCCGCCGACGCGGTGCTCGACCGGTTCGGCGAGGTCGGCCTCATCGACGACGCGGCCTTCGCGCGCGCCTGGGTCGAGAGCCGCCAGCGCGGTCGCGGGCTGGGACGCAGTGCGCTCGCCGGAGAGCTGCGCAAAAAGGGCGTCGATCGGGAGATCGTGCAGGAAGCGCTCGAAACGATCGACGGTGACGCCGATCTTGCGGCGGCTCAGCGACTCGTCGCGAAGAAGCTCCCGAGCACGCGCGGGCTGCCCTCCGACAAGCGGGCCCGGCGTCTCGTGGGGATGCTCGCGCGCCGCGGTCACCCGGCGGGTCTGGCCTACCGGGTCGTCCGTGAGGCGCTCGCCGCGGAGGGGTCCGATCCCGACCTGGCAGGCGTGCCCGACCCGACGCTCACCGACGACTGAGCCGCAATTGTTGGTCACTGTGAGTAGTCAAGCCTTGACCTCGGGTCGAGAGTGAGGCCGGTGAGCGGCGGGTGGACGTTCCTTGACCGGCCGGTAACCTGCACATAGCCTCACGGGTACTGAGATCGAGCCTGTGTACGTGACATCTCTTGATACGCACCTGCGATACCCATAACTCCGCGAAGACCGCTTCGTGCTGAATGTGCTGGACTGAGTTGGATACTCGGACGGTCCCGTCGGGGCTGACCGTGTCCTCATAGGCTGATCGGTCCTCTGGGTCCGATCGCGCTCCGTCGTGCACTCAAGCGACGGAGCCTTCTTCGTTCGTTCGGGATGCGCGACGGCGTGTCCCGTACTGCGGGCTCGTGTGCGTGCCCCGGCACGAGGACTGCCCGGTCTCCGGACGGACTTCCCTCCGCGGCCGCACGCCGGGACGAGGAGGGGCCATGTCGTCGGAAGCCGAGTTCGCCGGTTTCGCCGTGGTCGTTCTGTTGGTGGCGGTGGTGATCGCCGTAGTGACGGCGTTCGTGGTCCTCCGCGCACTAGCCCCCCGCCTCCGACCCCCCACCCCCCAAGACCCACCCGCCCCCCTCCAACGCACCGCCCCCACCACCAACGCCCAGGCCGTCAGCGCCAGCGGCGCCACGGGCAGCGGCGCCACGGGCAGCGGCGCCACGGGCAGCGGCGCCACTGGTACTGGCGCCACGGGCCGTGGCGGCGCGGACACGGACGCTGCTCGCGGTGCGGACACGAACGCTGCTCGCGGCGCGGGCACCGGCGCTGCCGGCGGACCCGACACCGGCGCCGCTGGCGCATCGGACACCGGGGCCGCCGGCATTGGCGCCGCGGGCGCAGCAAGCATGGGGGCCGCAGGCACCGGCGCTGCGGACGACTCGGGCGCTCGCACTCCGGGCACCGGCGCGCTTGGCGTCCCGGGCGCCGCCGGCACGGGCGCCGCTGGCACGGGCGG
>NZ_JBICTY010000003.1:620889-885435 GCF_043197895.1 Cryptosporangium sp. NPDC048952
CGGCGCTGGCACGGGCGGCGCTGGCACGGGCGGCGCTGGCACGGGCGGCGCTGGCACGGGCGGCGCTGGCACGGGCGGCGCTGGCACGGGCGGCGCTGGCACGGGCGGCGTCGGCGGGGCGGGTAGCGGCGATGCTGGGAACGGCGCTGCGGATGGGGGGCCGGCGGTCGCGGGTGCCCTGGGCACCCGCACCCGGGAGGTGGGTGCTGCGGCTAATGCCAGCGCAGGCGCGGTGAGTACCGACGGGGCCGGTGGTGACGGCGCGGAGTATCGGGAGGCCGCTTCGGTCGTGCAGGTCGTGGCGCCGCGTCAGGCCTCGGACGACGACAACTCCCGGCAGGCGCGCGGCGTCCTCCAGGCGGCCCAGGACGAGGCCGCCGAGATCCTCGCCCGCGCCCGCCGCCGCGCCGAGCGGGAAGCAGAAGACCTCCTCGCCGACGCCCGACGCAGCGCCGAACGCGACGCCGCCGGCCTCAAAGCCGACGCAACCGCCCGCCGCGACGAGGCACAACGCCGCGAGGCCCGGGTCGCCGAACGCGAGGAACGTGCGAACCAGACCGAGGGTCGACTCGCCGAGCGCGAAACCGAACTCGCTGCCCTCGCCGACGAGCTCACCGAACGAAAGACAGCACTCAAGACAGCAGAAAAAGACCGCCGCGCCGAACTCGAACGCATCGCCGGACTCTCCGCCGAGGCTGCCAAGGCCGAACTCGTCAAAGAAGTCGAAACCCAGGCGAAGCGCGAGGCCGCGATCCTGGTCCGCGACATCGAAGCAGAGGCCCGCGCAAAGGGTGAAGAACGGGCCAAACGCATCGTCGTCGACGCGATCCAGCGCGTCTCCGGCGAGCAGACCGCCGAGAGCGTCGTCAGCGTCCTGCACCTGCCCGGCGACGACATGAAAGGCCGCATCATCGGCCGCGAAGGCCGCAACATCCGCGCGTTCGAAGCGGTCACCGGTGTCAACGTCATCATCGACGACACCCCCGAGGCAGTGCTGCTCTCCTGCTTCGACCCGGTCCGCCGCGAAGTGGGCCGCCTGACGCTCGAGAAACTCGTCCTCGACGGGCGAATCCACCCGCAACGCATCGAAGAGGTCTACGAGCGCAGCAGGGAACAGGTCGAGCAGCTCTGCGTGCGGGCCGGCGAGGAAGCCCTGGTCCAGGTCGGGATCGCCGACATGCACCCCGATCTGATCGCGACGCTCGGCCGCCTCCGCTACCGCACGAGCTACGGCCAGAACGTGCTCAAGCACCTCATCGAGACCGCCCACATCGCCAGCCACATGGCCGCCGAGCTGCGGCTGGACGTCGCGCTCGTCAAGCGCTCCGCGTTCCTGCACGACATCGGCAAGGCGCTGACCCACGAGGTCGAGGGCAGCCACGCGCTGATCGGTGCCGACCTCGCCCGCCGGCTCGGCGAGAGCGACGAGGTCGTGCACGCGATCGAAGCCCACCACGACGAGGTGGCGCCGCGCACGCTCGAGGCGGTGCTCACCCAGGCCTCCGACGCGTGCTCCGGCGGACGCCCCGGGGCGCGCCGCGAGAGCCTGGAGACCTACGTCAAGCGCCTCGAGCGCATCGAGGAGATCGCCGCCGGGATGCCGGGGGTCGAGAAGGTGTTCGCGATGCAGGCGGGGCGCGAGGTTCGCGTGATGGTCGCGCCGGACCAGGTCGACGACCTGACCGCCCAGATGCTGGCCCGTGACGTCGCCAAGCAGATCGAAGACGAGCTGACCTACCCGGGCCAGATCCGCATCACGGTCGTCCGTGAATCCCGGGCCACCGGAGTGGCCCGCTGAGCCCTGCACGCTTTGGCGGCCCATAGGCCACCAAAGCGTGCAAGCCCCAAATCAAGCCTCAGATCGCGGCCGCCCCGCCGCTCTGGCCCAGATCCTGCCGCGCGTCCATCGTCGGCGCGGCCGTCCGCGAGCCGCGCCGCGACAGGCGTCGCTCCAACCACGTCGCGAACCACGACAGCAACAGACACGTCGCGACGTAGATCGCCCCACCCACGATCACCAGCGGGATCAACGGGTACTCGAACTGCGGCGCGGTGGCCAGCTGCTTGAGCTGCTTGAGCAACTCGTCGTACGTCACCAGGAACCCGAGCGCGGTGTCCTTCAGCAGCACCACGAGCTGGCTGATGATCGCCGGCAGCATCGCCCGCACGGCCTGCGGCACGAGCACCGACGTCATGACCTGGGTCTTGCGCAGACCCAGCGCGTACCCGGCCTCCGACTGCCCGCGCGGCACCGAGGCGATACCCGCCCGGAACAGCTCGGCGAACACCGATCCGTTGTAGAGCGTCAGACCGAGCACGACGGCCCACAGCGGCGAGACACGCAGGCCCAGCGACGGCGTCCCGTAGTAGAACAGGAACATCAGCAGGACCAGCGGAACCGCGCGGAACACCTCGACGAACCAGAACGAGGGAACCCGCAGCCACGCGTGGTCCGAGACCCGGGCGGACGCGAGAGCCACGCCCAGGGCCAGCGCCAGCACCGCCGCGATTCCCGCCGCCTTCAGCGTGTTGAGGAAGCCCTCGAGGATCGTGATCTGCGGCTGCTTGTACTCGAAGATCTCCCACTTCGTCCCGGAGAACTGCCCGGTCTTGTTGAAGCGGTAGATCACGTACGCCAGCGCCCCGAGGATCACGACGGACCCGACGAGGCCGATCAGCAGGTTCCGGCGCCGAGCCCGCGGCCCCGGCACGTCGAACAGCACCGACGTGGTCGGGGTACGCGGCTTGCGTCGGGCAGGAGCAACAAGAGTCATCGCGCCACGCTCCAACGCCGCTCGAGATTGCGCTGCGCCGCGGAGAGCGGCAGCACCAGGATCAGGAAGCCGACGACGACCCACAGCAGGCCGCCCAACGCCGGATAGCCCAGCTCCGACAGGTTGGCCCGGATGGACCCGGCCTCGGCGACGCTGAACCCGGCGGCGATCGTCGTGTTCTTCAACAGTGCGATCAGGATCGACGCCAGCGGCGGCACCACCGCCCGGAACGCCTGCGGCAGGATCACGAACCGCAGCGTCTGGGCGAACGTCAGCCCCACTGCGCGGGCGGCCTCGGCCTGGCCGGCCGGCACGGTGTTGATACCGGAGCGCACCGCCTCGCACACGAACGCCGAGGTGTAGACCGACAACGCGATCACGGCGAACGTCGTGAACGAGAAGTTGATCTCCAGGTAGGGGAACCCGAACGCGACGAAGAAGAACACCAGCGTCAGCGGGGTGTTGCGCAGCAAATTCACGTAGCCGGTGCCGAACCAGCGCAGCGCGGGCACCGGCGAGACGCGGAACGCCCCGAGGACCGTGCCGACGATCAGGGCAAAGATTCCGGACAGGACGAACAGGAGCACGGTGTTCCGGAACGCGTTGCCGAACAGCGACCAGTTGTCGGTCAGCGTGGGCAGGAAGTCACTCATCGGTCTCCCGGTAACGAGCAGGGGGCCGCCCCTTCAGGGGCGGCCCCGCGAAAGGAAACTCAGTACCGCTCGAGCGCCGGCTGCTTGGCCGTCGAACCCGACTTACCGAGAGTGGCGTCGTAGATCTTCTGCCACTCGCCGTCCTTACCGGACGCCTCGATGATGTCGTTGATCTTGTCGCGCAGGGCCTTGTCGTCCTTGTTCAGGCCGACGCCGTACTTCTCCTCGGAGAACGGCTTGCCCACGACCTTCAGCTTCTCCGGCTGCTGCGCCGCGTAGCCGAGCAGGATCGCGTCGTCGGTGGTCACCGCGTCGGCCTGCTTGTTGAGCACGGCGTCGACGCACTGCGAGTACTTCTCGAACTCGACGGTCTTCGCGTCCTTGTGCTCGTCCTTGATCCGCTGGATCGAGGTCGAACCGGTGGCCGAGCAGACCGTCTTGCCCTTGAGGGTGTCCGGACCGGTGATCGTCGCGTCGTCCTTGCGCACGAGCAGGTCCTGGCCGGCGATGTAGTACGGGCCGGCGAAGGAGATCTGCGTCTTGCGCTTGTCGGTGATCGAGTATGTACCGACGTAGTAGTCGATGTCGCCGTTCACGATCGCCTGCTCGCGGTTCGCGGACGGGATCGCCTTGAACGTGACCTTGTCCGCGCCGTAGCCGAGCTTGGCGGCGATCAGCTTCGCCATCGAGATGTCGAAGCCGGAGTACTCGTTGGTCGTCGGGTCCTTGTAGCCGAGGTTCGGCTGGTCTTCCTTGACTCCGATGACCACGGAGCCGCGGGCCTTGATCGCGTCGAAGGTCTTGGAGCCGGACACCGCGACGGCACTTTCGACCGCCGAGGTGGGCTCGTCACTGCCGCTGTCGCCTTCTTTGCCGCACGCGCTGGTGCTCAGCGCGAGGGCACCGGCGATCGCCAGTACGGCGAGCTTCCGGAGCTTCATGTGATGTCCTCCAGGGGATCCGTCGGGTAGGCGGGTCAGTGCGTGAGGATTTTGGAGAGGAAGTCCTTCGCCCGGTCCGAAGTCGGGTTGGTGAAGAACGTGTCCGGTTCGGCCGCTTCGACGATCTGACCGTCGGCCATGAAGACGACGCGATCGGCAGCGCGGCGCGCGAAGCCCATCTCGTGCGTGACGACGACCATCGTCATGCCGTCGCGGGCCAGTGAGGTCATGACGTCGAGCACCTCGTTGACCATCTCGGGGTCGAGCGCGGAGGTGGGCTCGTCGAACAGCATCACCTTCGGCCGCATCGCGAGCGCGCGGGCGATCGCGACGCGCTGCTGCTGGCCACCGGAAAGCTGCGCGGGGTACTTGTCGGCCTGGCTGGCGATGCCGACCCGCTCCAGCAGCTCCATCGCGTGTGCGCGCGCGTCGGAACCGGACTCCTTGCGCACCTTGATCGGGCCGAGCGTGACGTTCTCGACGATCGTCTTGTGCGCGAACAGGTTGAACGACTGGAACACCATGCCGACGTCGGCGCGCAGCTTGGCCAGTTCCTTGCCCTCGGCGGGCAGTGGCGTGCCGTCGATACGGATTTCGCCGTCTTCGATCGGTTCGAGCCGGTTGATCGCGCGGCAGAGCGTCGACTTCCCGGAACCGGACGGCCCGACGACGACCACGACCTCGCCCCGACCGATGTTCAGGTTGATGTCCCGCAGTACGTGCAGGTCGCCGAAGTACTTGTTGACGCCCTCGACGGCTACCAGGGGAGTATCGGTGGTCGGTTGATCCGGCATCGGGCTCCTCAAGTCAGCGCATGGGGATCCTGCGTAGTGCCGAACCCTATTCGACCCAACAACCCGGTTTGAGTACCGAGCGATCACGGACGAGTAACGAGCAACGCCCAGGCCGTAGTCTGTGACGTGTTATGAGCGCCCCGACTGAAGAGGCAGCGCGCACCTACTCGGTGCGCACCTTCGGCTGCCAGATGAACGTCCACGACTCCGAGCGCCTCTCCGGCCTGCTGGAGTCGTCCGGATACCGCCCGGCCGAGCCCGGCACCGACCCCGACGTCGTCGTGCTGAACACCTGCGCCGTGCGGGAGAACGCCGACAACAAGCTCTACGGCAACCTGGGTCATCTGGCCTCGGTCAAACGCCAGAAAGAGGGCATGCAGATCGCCGTCGGCGGCTGCCTCGCCCAGAAGGACCGGGGCACGATCGTCGAGAAGGCCCCCTGGGTCGACGTCGTCTTCGGCACCCACAACATCGGTTCGCTGCCCGCTCTGCTCGAGCGCGCCCGGCACAACGCCGAGGCGCAGGTCGAGATCAAGGAGTCGCTGGAGACGTTCCCGTCGGCGCTGCCGGCGCGGCGCGACTCGGCGTACTCCGGATGGGTTTCGATCTCCGTGGGCTGCAACAACACGTGCACGTTCTGCATCGTGCCGTCGTTGCGCGGTAAGGAGACCGACCGTCCGCCTGCCGACATCCTGGCCGAGGTCCGTGCGTTGGTGGCCGAGGGCGTGCTGGAGGTGACGCTGCTCGGGCAGAACGTCAACGCGTACGGCGTCGAGCTCGGCGACCGCTCCGCGTTCGCGAACCTGCTCCGCGCCTGCGGCGAGATCGACGGGCTCGAGCGCGTCCGATTCACGTCCCCGCATCCGAAGGACTTCACCGACGACGTCATCGACGCGATGGCCACCACGTCGAACGTCTGCCACCAACTGCACATGCCACTGCAGAGCGGCTCCGACGCCGTGCTGAAGGCGATGCGCCGCTCCTACCGTTCGGAGCGGTACCTGGGCATCCTCGATCGGGTCCGCACCGCGATGCCCGACGCCGCGATCACCACCGACATCATCGTCGGCTTCCCGGGCGAGACCGAGGAGGACTTCCAGGCGACGCTCGACGTGGTGGCCGCCGCGCGGTTCTCCCAGGCGTTCACGTTCCAGTACTCCCAGCGCCCCGGTACGCCCGCCGCCACCATGCCGAACCAGCTGCCCAAGCAGGTCGTCCAGGAGCGGTACGAGCGGCTGATCGCGCTGCAGGAGCAGATCTCCTGGGACGAGAACAAGAAGCTCGTCGGACGCGAGGTGGAGCTGCTCGTCGCCACCGGTGAGGGCCGCAAGGACTCCGGCACCGGTCGGATGAGCGGGCGTGCCCGCGACGGCCGGCTGGTGCACTTCGCGGGCGACGCGAGCGTCATCCGCCCGGGCGACATCGTGACGACGACCGTCACGTATGCCGCTCCTCACCACGCAATCGCCGAAGGCCCGATCCACACCCACCGCCGCACCCGCGCCGGCGACAACGTCGAAGCGGGCCGCAAGCCGAAAACGAGCGGCGTCGGCCTGGGCATGCCGACGATCGGAGCCCCAGCATCCCCCCACAAAGACGCCCAGTCCGCCCCGGTCTGCGGATAACGCGATGCGCGTCCTGTTGATCGAAGACGACGACCGCGTCGCGGGAGCGCTCTCCGTCAACCTCACCCGGCAGCAGATGGACGTCGACCGGGTGGGGAGCGCGCAGCGGGCGCTGGAGCGGTTACGCACCGGCGCCCGGCACGACGTCGTCCTTCTCGATCTGGGGTTACCCGACCTGGACGGGCTCGCGCTCTGCAAGCGCATCCGGGAGCTGTGCGACGTCCCGGTCATCATGGTGACCGCCCGCACCGACATGTCGACGCGGCTGCACGGCCTGCACGTCGGCGCGGACGACTACGTCACCAAACCGTTCGACCCGCGGGAGCTCGTCGCCCGCATCCACGCGGTCACCCGCCGCGCCGCCAGGGCGACCCCGCCGGAGTTGTCGCTGGAGGAAGCCCCCGCCTCACCGGCGCCGACGACGGCGATCGCCGGCCCGGGTGGCGTCCGGCTGGACGTCGAACGGCGGGAAGTGACGGTGAACGGGGAACCGGTCGCGCTGACCCGCAAGGAATTCAACCTGCTCGCGATGCTGGCGCGGCAGCCC
Organism: Cryptosporangium sp. NPDC048952; assembly: GCF_043197895.1. NCBI lineage: Bacteria > Bacillati > Actinomycetota > Actinomycetes > Cryptosporangiales > Cryptosporangiaceae > Cryptosporangium > Cryptosporangium sp. NPDC048952. The sequence goes on from NZ_JBICTY010000003.1 coordinate 628,224, forward strand.
GGCATCGTCTTCACCCGCTCGCGGATCCTCGCCGAGGTCTGGGATTCGGCCTGGATCGGCAACCAGCGCACGCTCGAGGTGCACGTGGCGGCGGTCCGGGCGAAGCTCGGGGTCGCCGGGATCATCGAGACCGTGCGCGGGGTCGGCTACCGCTACCCGGCCGGCTGACCCATGCGGGCCCGTCTGTTCGCGCTCCTGTTGACGCTGATCGCGCTGGTCGTCGTCGCGTTGCTGACGCCGCTGGCGATGAACTACGCGACGAACGCGCAGCGTCAGGTCTACATCGACCGGCTGCAGGACACGAACCGGTTCGCGCTGCTGCTCCGCGACGGTACGGGCACGTCGGAGCTGTCCGCGCTGCGTGACGAGCTCGGGCGCTACCACGACGTCTACGGCATCCCGGCGGTCGTGCTGGACGGCCACCGCAACGTGATGCTCAGCTCGGGCCCGGTCGACACCGACGACCCGACGGTCAGCGACCGCATCGACACGGCCCTCTCCGGACGCAGCACCGAGGAGATGTCGATCTGGCCCTGGCAGGACCGTCCGCTGGTGGTGGCCGTGCCGTTCCTGGCGGGAGAAGGCGCCGGGGTCGCCGGGGTCGTGGTCACGGTGTCGCCGACCAGCGCGCTGCGCACCCGGGTCGGCACGGTCTGGATCGTGCTCGCCGCGCTCAGCCTCGGTGCGGTGGCGCTGTTCGTCGCTGTCGCCGACGCGATGGCCACGTGGGTGCTGCGGCCGGTGAGCAGCCTCGACGCCGCCGCGCACGCGATCACGTCGGGTGACCTCGCCTCGCGTGCCCCGGTGGGCACGGGGCCCCCGGAGTTACGCCGGTTGGCCCGCTCCTTCAACGAGATGGCGGCCACCGTCAGCGGCGCGCTCGACGCCCAGCGCGCGTTCGTCGCCGAGGCCTCCCACCAGATGCGCAACCCGCTGACCGCGCTGCTCCTGCGGGTGGGCAACCTCGCCGACGCGGTCGCCGACGAGCACGCGGGCGAACTGCCCGAACGCGCCCGCGCCGAGCACGACGAGGCCGTCCGCGAAGGGCAGCGGCTGCAGCGCGTCCTCGAGGAGCTGCTCGCGCTCGCGCGCGCCGAGCGTCACCTGGGTGCGGTGCGCCGCGTCGACGTCGGTCAGGTCCTCGACGAGCGACTCTCGGCCTGGCGGGTCCGGGCCGACCTGCGGGGCCAGATGCTGGTGCGGTCCGGCGTCGCGAGCGCGGAGGCGGTCGTCGACCCCGAGTCGCTCGGGCGCGTGCTCGACGAGCTGCTCGACAACGCCAGCCGCTACGCCGGGGACGACGGCGTGATCGTCGCCGCGCTGCGTGCCGGGGTGGGCTCGCCGGGCGTCGTCCGGCTGTCGATCTCCGACGACGGCGACGGCCTGCCGATCACCGAGCTCGACAAGGTCACCGGCCGGTTCTGGCGCAGCCCCAGCCACGCGAACGTCCCGGGGACCGGGCTGGGCCTGAGCATCGTCACGTCGCTGCTCCAGACGTTCGGCGGCCGCCTGGAGGTCAGTACCGGCCCGCAGGGCGGTCTGTCGGTCACCTGCGTGCTGCCCAATCCGCCGCTGCCCGTTCAGAAACAATCCACTGGCGACGCCACGGAGCCGGCCGAGGTGGGCGTCGCTCAGGGCTTGACCGAGCGGTAGTAGCGCATCGCCCCGGGGTGCAGAGGGATCGACGCGGTGCTGATCGCCGAGCGCACGTCGAGCACCCGGCCGCTCGGCACCGCCTCGGAGATCCGCTGCCGGTGCGTGAACAGCGACGACGTCATCCGGAAGACCAGGTCGTCGTCGAGGCGGAGGCTGGCGAGCAGGTAGCTGGGCACCGCCGCGGTGCGGGTGTCGCCGACCCCCGCGTACGTACCCGCCGGCACGGTCGCGAGCTGGTAGAACGAGCCGTACTGGCGGTGCAGCGTCTCGACGTACTGCTCGAGCGGCAGCAACCGGATCGGCAGCGCGCTGGCCAGCTCGGCGACGGCCTCGGTGGGCAGCCCGCCGACCCAGAAGAACGCGTCCAGCGTGCCGTTCGCGAGTTGCCGCGCCGATTCCTTGACGCTGTAGCTGCGGCGCAGGATGTCCTTCTCGTTGCCCATCCCGGCGGCGTCGAGCAGCCGCTGGGCGGTGATTTCGACCGACGAGCCCTCCGACCCCATCGACACCCGCTTGCCGCGCAGGTCCGAGAGCGCCTGCAGCGTCGAATCGCGTCGCACGACGACCTGGACGTACTCGTCGTAGACCCGGGCGATCGCGCGGATCCGCCCGGCCGGGGCACCGGCCTGCTGCTCGAGCGTCGGCACCTTGAACGCAGTGTCGGCCGAGATGAACGCGAGGTCGGCGCGGCCGGCCGCGAGCCGGCCCAGGTTGTCGACCGAACCGCTGCTGTTGTCGACGTGGACGGTCAGGTCGGGCAACTCGTCGTGGAAGACGTCCTCGAGAGCCTGACCGTAGGCCTCGTAGACGCCGTCGACGCCGCCGGTGCTGATCCGGATTCCGCCGGGCGGATAGTGGACCGGATCACACACCGGCTCGCGACAACCACGTAACGCGACCATGCCGACCGCAGCGATGGCCAGTGCCACCACGGTGACCAGCAGGACCCAGCGTCGTCGCCGGGTCAGGAGGGGCAGGACTTACCCCGCTTGCTCGGCGAGGTCGAGGAACTGGCGCTTGGACGCCAGCGCCTTCTCGGCCTCGGCGATCCGACGCTGGTCGCCCTGCGTCTTGGCGCGCTCGAGCTGCTTCTCGGCCTTGGCGACCTGCTCGCGCATCTGCGCGAGCAGCGGGTTGCTCTGGACGCTGCCGCGGCGCCACTCGACATCGGTGGCCACCTTGACCCGATCCTCGATCGCACGCAGGCGACGGTCGAGCTGTGCGACGGCCTCGCGCGGCACCCGGCCGATGTCTTCCCAGCGCGCCTGGACGTCACGCATCGCGGACTGAGCCGCTCGCAGGTCGCTGTCCGGGTCGATGCGCTCGGCCTCGGCGAGCAGCTCTTCCTTCTTGGTCTGGTTGGCCTTGAGCTCGGCGTCGCGCTCGGAGAACGTGGCCGAGCGGTGCGCGAAGAACGTGTCCTGGGCGGCGCGGAACCGCTTCCAGAGCTGGTCCTCGGCCTCGCGCGGGGCGCGGCCGGCGGCCTTCCAGTCGTTCATGAGCTGCTTGAGCCGGTTGGCGGTGGACTGCCAGTCGGTCGACTCGGCGAGCGACTCGGCTTCGGTGACCAGCTGCTCCTTGATGCCCTGGACCTGCTTGCGCTGCTGGTCGAGGCCCGCGAAGTGGCTGCCCCGGCGGCGGCTGAAGCCGTCGCGGGCCGCGGCGTAGCGTCGCCAGAGCTCGGTGTCGGTCTTGCGGTCGACGCCGCGGATCGTCTTCCACTCGGTGAGGATGTCGCGCAGGCGATCGCCGGCGACCTTCCACTGCGTGGAGTTGTTCGCGATGTCCTCTGCCTCGGCGACCAGCGTCTGCTTGCGCGTGGTGGCCTCCTCGCGGGCGCGGGCCTTGGCGACCTTCTGCTCGTCGGCCTTCGCGGACGACGCCTCGATCAGCGCGTCGAGGCGGGTGGCCAGGGCGTCGAGGTTGCCGATCACGTGCGCGTCGGCGAGGGATTCGCGCAGCCGGGCCGCGGAGGACTTGGTGTGTGCGGCGTCGCTCATGCCGCCCTGGAGGCGAGCCTCGAGGAGCTCGATCTCGGTGACCAGGTCGTCGTAGCGGCGCTGGAAGTGGTGGAGGCCTTCTTCGGCGGTGCCGGCCTGCCACGACCCGATCGCGCGCTCACCCGCGGCGGTGCGGACGTACACGTTCCCCTCGGCGTCGATCCGCCCGTACTCACTGGCCGAGGTTCCCCCACCCGCGCCAGCCGCCGCCGGACCAGGCACAGCCGCACCCGGCACCGCATCCGCCGGGCTGGGCACCGCAGCAGCCGGCACCGCGTCCGCCGGGGTCGGGGTTGCTGCTGCTGGCGCGGCGGGCGTCGGCGCGGCCGCGGCCGGCTCGGCCGGGAGCACGTCCGCCGGGGTCGGCGTCGCAGCAGCCGTCGAGGCCGACTCGGTCGAGGCCACGTCTGCCGGAGTCGGCGCCGTCGGAGTCGGCGAATCGACCGGGCTGACGGACGTCGGCGCGGGCGTTTGCGCAGCTAGGGCGGCCGGGCTGGGGACGGGCGGGGCCGGGGTGGGGGCTGTGGCGGCCGGAGTGATGGCTGCGGCGATCACGGCGGGCGTCACGGCGGGCGGAGCCGGGGTGCTCGAGGGTTCCGGCGTGTCGTCCACCGGCGTGTCTACGGAGGTGCCCGCAGGCGTCGTGGCCGCCGCGCTAACCTCCGCGGCCGCCTCGGCCGACGGCGTGTCGGCGGCCGAGACCTCGGCCTGCCGCACGTCCGCGGACTCCGTGGGTGACGACTCCGCAGGAGTTCCCGCGGGCGTGGCCGCGGTGCTGTCGCTGCCGGAAGTGTCCATGACCATCCTCGTTCCCGTTCCGGTGGCGGGTATATTCACCACCGCATCTGCTGCGCCACCCTGCGTGAGCCGGATGCGGCCGTCAGGTGGCCGCAGACCGGTTTTCGGGCTGCCTGACGAGCATTGTCACAGGTTCTGGCGAACTACTTCGCACCGATGCGGTGATCGGTGGTGCATCTGCTGCTAGATCATCGTTCAACCAGGTCACGAACAGCACATTTCACGTAGCTGTCGGATAGCTGGCTGACACGGCGCCGGAGCCCACCCTAGTGCCGGTTACCCTTCCGGGGTGCTGCTCGCCGCCACTGTCTGTCCCCATCCGCCGCTGCTCGTCCCGTCGCTGACCGGCGCCACCGGTCCTGCCGAGCTCCGGGAGACGTGCGTGGCCGCAGTCCGCGACCTGCTCGCCGCGGGGGAGTCGTCCGGTGACGATCTCGACGTCGTGGTGATCGGTACCGGCCCGACGCCGGGCAGCGCGGCGCCGGACGCGGTCGGCTCACTCGCGGGCTACGGAGCGGACGTGACAGTGGGGTTGACCCGGGTCGTGCCCGACACGGACCCCACCGGAACCCCGACGCTGCCCCTCTCGGTGACCGTCGGTACCTGGCTGCTGCGCGAAGCCGGCTGGACCGGGCCGGTGCGCGCGCGGGTCGTCACCGAGCACGCCACCCCGGCCGAGTGCGCCGACCTGGGCGCACGGCTGGCCGGTTTTCCAGCGCCCACCGTGCTGCTGGTGATGGGCGACGGCTCGGCGAGTCGGGACGAGAAAGCACCCGGCGCGCTCGACCCCCGCGCCGTCCCGTTCGACACCGCTGTCGCCGACGCGCTGTCGTCCGTCAACACGGCAGCGCTGGCCGCGCTCGACCCCGCGCTGGCCCGCGAACTGCTCGCGGCCGGCCGCGCGCCCTGGCAGATCCTCGCCGGTGCCGTGGAGGCCGACGGGCGCCCCTGGAAGGGCGAACTCCGCTCCGCCGAGGCGCCCTACGGCGTCGGCTACCTGATAGCCGCCTGGTCCCCGGCGTGACGAACCCGGCCGCTCCGGATGGCCGCACGGCCGCGGATGGCCCGGCCGCTCGGGAGCGCACGGGTGCGGCGGCTGCCACGGGCGCGGCGGCCGAGCCGGGGCCGCCGGTGATCGCGGTGGTCGGGCCTACGGCTACGGGGAAGTCCGGGCTGGGGGTGGCGCTGGCGCAGGAGCTCGGCGGTGAGGTGGTCAACGCCGACTCGATGCAGCTCTACCGAGGCATGGACATCGGCACGGCCAAGCTCACCCCCGCCGAGCAGGACGGCGTCGCGCACCACCTGCTCGACGTCTGGCCGGTGACCGAGACGGCGTCGGTCGCCGAATACCAGCGGCTCGCCCGTGCCGCGGTCGACGCGCTGCGCGACGCCGGCACGGTGCCCGTGCTCGTCGGCGGCTCGGGGCTCTACGTCGACGCGGTCCTCGACCGCATGGAGTTCCCGGGCACCGACCCCCACGTTCGTGCCGCACTCGAGGCCGAACTGGCCGAGGGCGGCCCGGCACCGCTGTACGCCCGGCTCACCGAGGCCGACCCCGCAGCCGCAGCCGCGATCCTGCCCAGCAACGGGCGCCGGATCGTCCGCGCGCTCGAAGTGATCACGCTGACCGGTTCGTTCGCCGCCGAACTGCCCAAAGAACCACAGCCCCACTACGACGCCGTGCGCATCGGCCTCGACCGCCCCCTGGAGCAACTCGACGCCCGGGTCGAGGAACGCGTCCGGGTGATGTGGGACGCCGGTTTCGTCGACGAGGTTCGGACGCTGGAATCTCTCGGACTCCGGGAAGGCCGGACGGCGTCCCGAGCGTTGGGATACGCACAGATCCTGCGGATGTTCGACGGCGAACTGGACGAGGTGGGTGCGATCACCGCTACGCAGGGTGCAACGAGGCGGTTCGTCCGCAGGCAGCGGTCGTGGTTCCGCCGGGACGACCGGGTCCGTTGGCTCGATCCGACCGACGGGACCCGGGCGCTGGAGGAGGCGTTGAAATTGATACCTCATGAGTCACACCGGCTCACCCCGGAATCACGCGACAGCACTCGTAGGATCTGAAGCTGTGAGTGATTCCGCGCCACCCCCCGGCACCCCAGTGAGCGGGCCGGTGCCGTTCGCCAAGGGCCACGGCACCGAGAACGATTTTGTCATCGTGCCCGACCCGGATGGCGTCCTGGAGATCCCGCCTCAGCTCGTGCGGGCCCTGTGTGACCGTCGCTCCGGCATCGGTGCCGACGGGTTGCTGCGTGTCGTGCGCTCCACCCGCATCCCGGAGGGCCTCGGGCTCGACGGTGAGTGGTTCATGGACTACCGCAACGGTGACGGATCCATCGCCGAGATGTGCGGCAACGGCATCCGGGTGTTTGCCCGGTATCTCGTCGAGGCGGGGCTGGCGAAGCCCGGGACGATGCGGATCTCGACCCGCGCGGGTACCAAACTGGTCGTCGTGCCGGACGGGCAGAGCGACATCACAGTCGACATGGGGCCGGCAGTGATCGGCTCGGAGGCCGTCGTGGAGGTCGGTGGCCGTTCGTTCGCCGGGATCTCGGTCTCGATGGGGAACCCGCACCTGGTGTGCGGCACGGTGCTGCCGGTCGCCGACCTCGACCTGACGTCGCCGCCGGAGTTCGACCCCGCGGCGTTCCCGACCGGCGTGAACGTCGAGATCGTGAACGTGCTGGCGGGGGATGCCCGGACGACGCCCGGCGTGCCGGCGCCGGACGGGTACGACCTGCGCGTGCGGATGCGGGTGTACGAGCGCGGCTCGGGGGAGACGCAGTCGTGCGGCACCGGTGCCTGCGCTGTCGGTGCGGTCGCACTGCGATCGGCGGGGAAGACGACCGGCCGGGTGGCCGTGGACGTGCCCGGCGGACGCGTGGCGGTCACCGTGACCACAGCGACGACGCTGCTCGAAGGGCCCGCCGTGCTGGTGGCCGGTGGTCAGCTGTCACCGGAGTGGCTCGCGAACGCCGCGGCCCGGCCCGCGGTGGCCCAGGCACCGTCCGAGCCCGAGGCTCCCCGCGCCCTCCTGGGCGAGGTCATCGACGCGACCCCCGACCCACCCCCACCCCCCGCCCACGCTGCCCCCAAGCACCCACCCCGTCCGGTCGCGGCCGAGGCTCCGCCGGTGGACGTCACGCCGGTGGACGCCGTGCGGGTGGACGCCGTGCGAGTCGACGTCGCGCCGGTGGTGGAGCCGATCGTCGAGTGGGTCCCCGAGGAGTCGGTGCAGGGCTGGGACCGCCCGCCCGCGGCCCACCGGCCGCAGCCGGTCGAGCAGGAGACCGCCGCGCGGGGGTGGGATCCCTCGTGGGAGCGGGTGCAGCACGGCCCGGCCCGGAGTGCGAAGGCCCCGGCGCGGTCCGTGGCGCCGTCGGGCCCGGTGCCCGGCGTCGAGCCGGTGTCACCGGCCGCCCCGGTCCGCCCCACCAGCCCGGCACCCCCGGTACGCCCGCTCGGGTCCCGGCGCCGCGGCGAGACCACCGGTTCCTGGGGAACCACCACACCGTCATCCGAAACGACCGGAGCCTGGAGCACCGTGCCGCAGACCGACACAACACAGGCCTGGAGGGGCGTCGATCCTGGCGTCGTCACCGGGGAACCAGTGGTCACGCCAGGACTCGGCGCACTGCTCAAGGCCGTGACCGCGCCGGTCGTCGAGGCGATCGCCGAGGAATCGGCCGACGAACAGCCCCCGGTCGGACCGCGCGCGTGAGCCTCGACACCGCGCAGCTGCGCGAACTGGCCGGCATCGCCGCCGAGGTCCTCGACGACGCCACCCCGTACTTCGTCAGCGAGATCGGCGCCAAGGAAGAGGTCGTCAAGGGCGTCGGCGACTGGGCCACCGCCGCCGACCTCGCCCTCGAACGTCAGATCACCGCCGCGCTCACCGAGCGAACCGGTCTGCCGATGCACGGCGAGGAGTTCGGCGGCCCCGACCTCCATACCGGCGTCACCTGGGTGCTCGACCCGATCGACGGCACCGCGAACTACAGCGCGCGCATCCCGCTCACCGGCATCGCGCTGGCGCTGGTCGAGGAGGGCCGCCCGGTACTCGGCCAGATCCGGCTCCCGCTGTTCGGCGAGTCCTACCAGGCGATCGACGGGGGGCCGCTCGAGCGCAACGGCGAGGCGATGCCCGAGCTGGCTCCCGGCCGGCTGGAAGACGTCACGATCGCGCTGGGCAACGTCGCACCGAAGGGAACGCACGGCGGGCCGACCCCGCGGTACCCGTTCCGCTTCCGGATGGCGCTGGCCAATGCTGTCGCGCACCAGGCGATGCGGGTGCGGATGTTCGGTTCGTCGGCGGTCGAACTCGCGTGGGCGTCCGCCGGAGCGGTCGGTGCTTCGCTGAACTTCGGCAACCACGCCTGGGACAACGCGGCCGGTGCATTGATGGTGCGGCAGGCCGGCGGGGAACTCCGCGACCTCGAGGGCGGCGAGTGGAGCCTGCGGAGCCGCTCGATCCTGGTCGGCCGACGGGGCGTCGTCGGCGAGCTCGCCGAGTTGATCGACGCGCTGGGGGATCCCGCCTCGTTCGCGTGAACCTCTTGCCCGGGTTGCGGGGGAGGTTCACCGTAGGGGCATGGAGATCTGGACGATCGAGGTTCTCGACGGCCGGTTCTCGGCGGACGTGTGGTCCGCGTCGCACCGCGAGCACCTGGTGGAGGCGGCGGTAACCCACGGAGCCAAGGACTGGCGCTGGGTGCGACGCGACTGGGGGCTGGTCCTCGAAGTCGAGTTCGACGACGTGGACGACTGGTTGCGGTTCCGGGCGACGCCCGCGGTGAAGGCCGCGCTGGACGCGGTGCCCGATCCCGTGAACGGGCTGTTCATCTACCTGGGGCCGGGCGGCAGCGCGGGCAAGCGCGCCCGCCGCCGCCCCAAACCCCGCCCCGCCGCCGGCGCCGCGGAGATCCCGGTGCCGACGCCACCGCTCATCCGCGCGACACCGACCCCCCACCTCCGCCCACCCGCGAACGCGCGGCTCATGGCGTCGGCATGACGCGGTAGCAGTGAAAGCGCCGCCAGGCGCGCCTTAGTCCTGACCTGGAGCCCGCTGAGGGCAGCGCTGACGCACGAGCGCGCCTGCGGGTCATGAGGAGGCGCGCTCGCGCGTCAGCGTTGTTCTCAGCGGGCCGCTTCCCGGCGGGCGGCTTCGGTTACTGCGGCGGCGACCGCGGGGGCGACCGACGGGTCGAAGACCGAGGGAACGATGACGCTCGGGTTGACCTTGTCGGCGCCGACCGTGTTCGCGATGGCCTCGGCGGCGGCCAGCGCCATCGGCAGCGTGAACTCACGCGCCTGAGCGTCGAGCAGGCCCCGGAACACACCGGGGAACGCGAGCACGTTGTTGATCTGGTTCGGCTCGTCGGAGCGACCGGTGGCCACGACCGCGGCGTGCTCGCGGGCTTCGCGGGGGTCGACCTCGGGGTCGGGGTTCGCCAGCGCGAAGACGATCGACTTGTCCGCCATCGTCGCGATGTCGTCACCGGTGAGCAGGTTCGGTGCGGAGACGCCGATGAACACGTCCGCGCCCCGGATCGCACCGGCCAGCGAACCGGAGTAGCCCTCGCGGTTCGTGTGCTCGGCCAGCCACTGCATGCTCGGGTTCAGCCCCTGCGACCCGACGTGCAGCGCACCGTCCCGGTCGCACGCGATGATGTCGCCGACGCCCTCGGCCAGCAGCAGTTTCATGATCGCGGTACCGGCCGCACCCGCCCCGGACACGACCACCCGCACGTTCTTCAGATCCTTGCCGACGACACGCAGCGCGTTGGTGAGCGCGGCGAGCACGACGATCGCGGTGCCGTGCTGGTCGTCGTGGAAGACCGGGATGTCGAGTTCTTCCTTGAGCCGCGCCTCGATCTCGAAGCAGCGCGGCGCCGCGATGTCCTCCAGGTTGATGCCGCCGTACACCGGTGCCAGCGCGCGAACGATCGACACGATCTCGTCGCTGTCGGTCGTGTCGAGGCAGACCGGCCACGCGTCGACACCGGCGAACCGCTTGAACAGCGCGGCCTTGCCCTCCATCACCGGCAGCGCGGCGGCCGGCCCGAGGTTGCCCAGTCCCAGCACCGCGGTGCCGTCGGTGACGACCGCGACCGTGTTCCGCTTGATCGTGAGGCGGCGGGCGTCCTCGGGGTTCTCCGCGATCGCCAGGCAGACGCGCGCCACCCCCGGGGTGTACGCGCGGGACAGCTCGTCACGGGTACGCAGGTTCACCTTCGGGGTGACCTCGATCTTGCCGCCGAGGTGCAGCAGGAACGTCCGGTCGGACACCTTGCGCACGTCGACGTCGTCCAGGGCGCGCAGCGCCGCGACGACGCTGTCCGCGTGCGGACCGTCGGAGGTGTCGCAGGTGAGGTCGACGACCACCCGGTCGGCGTCCGAGTCGACGACGTCCAGCGCCCGGACGACACCGCCGGCGGTGCCCACCGCGGTGGTGAGCGTTCCGACGCCGGTGGGGTCTGCGGGAGCGGCGATCCGGATGGTGATCGAGAAACCGGCACTGGGCATCGGCGTGGACACGGGTTTCCTCCGTCTGGCCGGCCCGTGCGGGGGCCGGGGATCGTCTGGTTCGGCGGGACTGGCGTCGGAATCCTTCCAGAACCCGCCTCGGCGGTGCGCTGAGGCATGGACGGCTCGGATTCGGGGAATCCGAGGGGGCCGGGTCTCGTTACCAACCGTAGACCCGGAGTTATAACGGGTGCCTTGGGCGCCGTGTTCGTGTCACCATGCGTTGCATCCGTCCCCCCACGAGAGGACCCCGCACTGACTACTGATGGAGTTGATCTGCCGATGAGCCCGACCCCCGATGCCGGACGTCGAGCCGGCTCACTCGGAGACAGCGCCATCCGGCTCCGCCCCGAGTTGTCCCCGGAGCTGCCGGACGACGGTGACCAGTTCGACCTCGAAGAGCGCAACGCACTGCGCCGGGTCGTCGGTCTCTCCACCGAGCTCGCCGACGTCACCGAGGTCGAGTACCGGCAGCTGCGCCTGGAGCGCGTCGTCCTGGTCGGTGTCTGGACCGAGGGCAGCGCGGAGGACGCCGAGAACTCCCTCGCCGAGCTGGCGGCGCTGGCCGAGACAGCCGGTTCCGAGGTCCTCGAGGGCCTGATGCAGCGGCGTGACCGGCCCGACCCGGCCACCTACATCGGTTCCGGCAAGGCGGCCGAACTCCGCGAGGTCGTGCTCTCGAGCGGCGCCGACACCGTCATCTGCGACGGTGAGCTCTCGCCCGCCCAGCTGAACGCGCTGGAGAAGGTCGTCAAGGTCAAGGTGATCGACCGGACGGCGCTGATCCTCGACATCTTCGCCCAGCACGCGCACACCCGTGAGGGTCGCGCGCAGGTCTCGCTGGCCCAGATGGAGTACATGCTTCCCCGCCTTCGTGGTTGGGGTGAGTCGATGTCCCGTCAGGCCGGTGGCGCCGGTGGTGGTGCCGGCGGCGGCGTGGGAACGCGTGGTCCCGGTGAAACGAAGATCGAGACCGACCGGCGGCGCATCCGCGAGCGGATGGCCAAGCTGCGGCGCGAGATCAAGGGCATGAAGCAGGCGCGGGACACGAAGCGGTCCCAGCGCCGGCGTCACGAGGTGCCGAGCGTCGCCATCGCGGGCTACACGAACGCGGGCAAGTCCAGCCTGCTCAACCGGCTCACGGGCGCCGGTGTCCTGGTGGAGAACGCCCTGTTCGCCACGCTCGACCCGACCACCCGGCGCGCCGAGGCGGCGGACGGACGCGAGTACACGCTGTCCGACACCGTGGGTTTCGTCCGGCACCTGCCGCACCAGCTCGTCGAGGCGTTCCGCTCGACGCTGGAGGAGGTCGCCGACGCGGACCTGCTGGTGCACGTCGTCGACGGTTCGCACCCGGATCCGATCGCCCAGGTCAACGCCGTGCGGGCCGTGCTCGCCGACGTCGACGCCGCGAAGGTTCCCGAGCTGATCGTCGTCAACAAGGCCGACGCCGCGTCGCCGGAGGCACTGCTGCAGCTGCGTCAGGCGTTGCCCGGTGCGCTGGTGGTCTCGGCGCACACCGGTCTCGGCATGGACGAGCTGCGGACGACGATCGAGGATCGGCTTCCGCGTCCGGCGCTGGAGCTGCACGTCCGGCTGCCGTACGACCAGGGCGGCCTGGTCTCGCGAGTGCACGCGGAGGGCGAGGTGCTCTCCAGCAAGCACACGGAGGACGGCACCGAGCTCCACGTCCGGGTGCACCCGGGGTTGGCGGCGGCACTTCAGCCCTATGCCGGTACCGCGCAGCACGCCTGACGGATTCCGGTTGAGTAACGACGATTCTCGCGATTTGTCGCTTACTGTGAGTGAGTGAACACCACAAACGGCGGGTCGATCAACTGGTCGGCCCGCCGTTCTGTCGTCCGAATAGTTGGTCGTTTTGCCTGAAAGGGCCAGCCCGTGAGGCGCCTCTCCGGGCGTCCTTCGTAACGCCACCGATAGGCCTTCGTTCGTCTGCAAGACTGGGGGCGTGACACGGTGTGGACGGATTCTGGCGGTGCTTCTGCTCGGGGTGGGCTTCAGCCTGCTTCCGGGCGGGTCGGCCGCGTGGGCCGCGCCGGAGAACGCCTGCACGGTCAACGACCCGAAGCTGTCCACGATCACCGGTCTCGTAGCGGTGGACGACGGCTATGCGGTGGTAACCGAAGGTGACGATTCGGGGTCGCCGGCTCAGATCTTCCAGCTCGACAAGGGCTGCGCAATTACCAACACTTTGACGTCGAGCAACGGCCGACGCGCTCCGGAGGACCTGGCGCGGACGTCGGACGGCTCGTTCTGGGTGGCTGACATCGGTGACAGCGACTCCGCGCCCGAGCGCGAGACGATCGCCGTCCACCTGTTCCCCACGTCGGGCGATCCGACGATCCAGCGGATGCGCTATCCCGACGGGGCGAAGAACGCCGAGGCGATGCTCGTCCAGAACGACAACGTGCCGGTGATCGTCACGAAGTCGACGACCGGCCAGGCCAAGGTCTACCAGGCCAGCCAGGGGCTGAGCGGGCCGTCGAAGTCCGCCGAGCAGGCCGTTCCGCTGACGCTGGTCGGCACGCTGACGCTGGGCGGCACCGAGCAGGTCACCGGTGGCGCGATGTCGCCCGACGGCAAGAAGGTCGCGCTCCGCACGTACAACTCGATCTACGAGTGGGACGTCGCCGGTGGTGACGTGGCCAAGACGTTGATCTCCGCGAAGTCGCGAAAGTCGGCGCTGACCGGCCAGCAGGGGGAGAAGACGGGCGAGGCGGTCGCGTACGCCGCCGACGGCAAGTCGTTCCTGACCGTCTCGAAGTCCGCGAACGCGGCGATCCAGCGCTTCGCGATCGGGGGCAAGTCGGCCGACACGGCGGCGGCCGACCCGGGTGGCGCCGACGCCGACTCCGGCGGCGGGTTCCTCTCGAGCATCAGCTTCTCGCAGATCACGACGCTGGTCGCCGTGGTCGGGGTGATCGGGTTGGCGTTGCTGGCGGTCGGCATCGTCGGGATCGTGCGGTTCCGGAAGCGGGCGGCGCTCGAGTCGATCAGCGGGCCGCCGCGGTCGGGTCCCCGGATGGGGATGGGGCCGCAGTTCGGTGGGCCGGATCCGGATGCGCCGGAATCGTCGTCGGAGACGATGAATCTGCCGCGCGTCACCGGTGCGGTGTACGGCGGGCGGCCCGAGCCGGCACGCGGAGGCGCGGCGGTTCCGCCGGCGCCACGGGGTGCGGCGCGGCCGGTGGGGCCCGGGAACCGGGTCGAGGCCGGGTTCCGCTCGGAGGGCCCGGCGTCCGGGGCCGCGTCGGTGTCCGGGGCCGCGTCGGTGTCGGGGGCGGCGTCGGTGTCGGGGGCGGCGTCGGTGTCGGGAGCCGCGTCGGTGTCCGGGCCCGCGTCGGGTGCGGCGCCGGTGTCGGGGCCGTCCGGGCGCGGCACGGTGTACGGAGCCGGCGGTGGATCGGGGCCCGGCCGCGGAAGTGGCTACGACGCCGAGTCGACCGGCGGCGGTCGCCGCTTCGACGGCGAGTCGACGGGCGGTGGCAGGCGTTTCGACGGCGAGTCCACGGGCGGCGGTCGGCGTTACGATGGCGAGTCGACCGGTGGCGGCAGGCGTTTCGACGGTGAGTCGACCGGTGGCGGTCGGCGTTTCGACGGTGAGTCGACCGGTAGTGGGCGGGTGCGGCGCCCGCAGGGGCCGCCGCCGGCGCGGCCGGCGCCCGGCGACCCGACGACGACCGGTGGTGGACGCGTACGGCGCGAGGCCCTGCCCCGCGATCCGGAGACGACCGGCAGCGGCCGGGTGAGTGGCGCGGCACGACCGGGCGGCAACCGCGGTGCGGCGCGGCCTGGTTCGGCACCGCCGCCCCCGGTGGACCGGTCCGCTCCGACCCGGGCCCGACGCGCGTCGCCACCCCCTCCTCCGGGCACGACGTACGGCGGCGGCGGGGGCGGCCGCAACCGTGACCGCGACTGGTCGGAGACCACCGGCGGCCGCGGCGGCCGGGACGGCGAGTGGTCCGAGACGAGCGGTGGCCGGCGCGGTGGCCGGGGCGACGGCGAGTGGTCCGAGACCAGCGGTGGCCGCGGCGGACGCGGCGACGGCGAGTGGGAGACGACCGGCAGCGGGCGGGCCCGCCCCCAGGGCGACCGCATGCGCCCGCCCCCGCCCCCCGGCGGCGATCGCGGCCGACCCCGGCGCGACGACGACGGTCGACCCCCGCCCCCGCCGGGAGCGGGACGACGCCCGCCGCTACCTCCGGACCGCGGCGCGGACTACTGAGTTCCGAACGTACGAAGGCCCGGCCCCCGCGAATCACATCGGGGCCGGGCCTTCGTACGTTCGCTGGCGAGCGCTCAGAGGCGGCGAAGCACCGTCACGACCCGACCGAGAATCGTGGCCTCGCCACCCGGGATCGGCTCATACGCGGCGTTGTGTGGCACCAGCCACACCTCACCGTCCCGCCGGCGCAGCCGCTTCACGGTGGCCTCGCCGTCGAGCATCGCGGCCACGATGTCACCGCTGTCGGCGTCGGGCTGCTGGCGCACGACCACCCAGTCACCGTCGCAGATCGCGGCCTCGACCATCGAGTCACCGACGACCTTCAGCAGGAAGAGGTTTCCGTCACCGACGATCTCGCGCGGCAGCGGGAACACGTCCTCCACGGCCTGCTCGGCGAGGATCGGGCCACCGGCGGCGATCCGGCCCAGGACGGGCACGTTCACCGGAGCCGGCCGACCGTCGATCTCGGCCGTCGGGTCCGAAGCCGCGCCGACCCCGCCGCCGATCTCGACGACCGTGTCGCGGCCGCTGCCTCCCGGCGTGCGGATGTCGACGGCGCGCGGCCGATTCGGGTCGCGCCGGAGCAGACCCTTCTCCTGCAGCGCCTGCAACTGGTACGCGACGCTGGACGGCGAGGTGAGACCGACCGCTTCACCGATCTCGCGGACGCTCGGCGGGTAACCACGCTTCTCGACCGAGTCGCGGATCACCTCGAGGATGCGGCGCTGGCGCGGACTCAGCGGCGTACCGGCGGTGGTGGTGCTGCGGCGCCCTCGGCGGCGAGGGGCGGCATCACCGGCGGGCTTGCCGCCGGCCGGTGTCGGAGTGGAGACGGCCTCGACCTGGCCGGCACCGGCGGTCGGCGCGGCGGTCACGCCACCGTCTCCATCCGTCGAGCTGCGGCCTTGTCGCGTCACGGTTACCTCCTCGTCTGACGGCACCGCCGCCGTCACCTCACCCGTTGACCGTAGACACTGTGGACGCGGATTTCAAACACACGTACGACATCGGCGCGTCGGAAGTGGGGCCGTGAGGGGGTGCGGGGGTGGTTCGTCGGCTGGTGTTGTCGGCTGGGCGCGCGGCCGAGGAGGTGTCGCGCAACCGGATCGAACATACGGTCGAACAATTGGCGTGGCAAGCCTGGTATCGAACTCCGGAACGTGGTAGAGATCGTACACGCGTTCGTTCGAACGCCCGTACGTGTACGGCTTTCCCCGGGGGTGCGTGTGGTCACGCTCAAGCTGGTGCCGACGCTGTCCGATGCTGACCAGCTCGATCCGTTCGAGCAGGCGATCCGAGCCGGTGCCGGTCGGTCGGCGCACGCGCTGGCCGCCAGCCGCGCGGCCCACCCCGCCGGCAAGGGCCGCGCCCGCCGTGCCGCCACCCTGCGCGCGGTACCGCCGACCGGGGCCGCGCGCCTGCCGCAGCAGCGAACGGCACGACCGGGCCCGGCTCGGTCCCGCGTGGTGCCGGCCGCCCCTCCGCGGGCGCGCGTGGAGGAAGAGCGGGGGCCGCTCGAAGACACTCGGCCGCGGGCCGAGGAGGAACGCTCCGGCGATCGCCGGCTCCCGCGGCGTGGCCCCGCCGCGGGGTCGGCGGCCGGAGCGGTACCGGCCGGACCGGTCGGCGCCCGCCCGGCCGGCACCGGATCGAAGCCGCTGCGGCTGACGAAGCGCGGGCGGGCGCTGATCCGCAGCGTGGTGCTGCTCGGCTTCGTGCTCGCGACCGTGTCGCTGACCGTCGCCACCCGCGCGGACGACGTCACGCCGGTGTCGTCGCGCAGCATGGTGGTCACCGAGCACGACACCCTCTGGACGATCGCCGAGGAGGTGGCGCCCGATCGGCCGCGCAGCGAGACGATGGACGAGATCCGCGACCTCAACGACATGACCGACGCCACTGTGCACGTCGGCCAGCGCCTGCTGGTTCCCGCGCCTCGGTAGGGTGGGTCCCCGGCGCGGACGGGCGCCGGAGCGGAGCGTGCACATGCGGGTGGCCCTGGTCTACGTCGGGCAGCCGGAGAGCGAGCTCCGCCCGGTCATGAGCCCACCGATCGGCCCGCAGCTGCTCGGCTCGCTCCTCCTCGAGCACGGCGCCGACGTCGAACTGTTCGACTCCCGCCTCCAGCCGGCCGACCGCCTGGTGTCCGCGCTGGACGACTTCGACCCCCGGCTGGTGGGGTTCAGCTACCTCTCCCCGAACGCCGACGAGGCGGTCGCGCTGGCCCGTGCGGTCCGCGGCCCCGGGCGCGTGCTGATCGCCGGGGGAGTGCACGCCAGCATCCACACCGACGCCACGGTGGCCACCGGCGCGTTCGACTGCGTGGTCCGGCGCGAAGGCGAGTCCGCGATCCTCGACCTCTACGACCGGGTCGTGGCCGGTGAGACGCTCCCTGCCATCGTGGAGGGCGCTCCCTGCGCCGACGTCGACGCGCTGCCGCCGTACGCCGACTTCGACTGCTACCGGGGCGTCTACGCGGAGTCCGACGCCTACCGGCCGGTCTACCTGCAGCTCGGGCGCGGCTGTCCGATGCAGTGCACGTTCTGCGAGCTGCCCAACCGGTCGGTGTTCGAGCCACCGCGGCGGCGGTTCCGCACCGTCGACACGGTGATGGCCGAGCTGCACGAGTACGTCCGGCGCTGGGGCGTGGACTTCGTGACGATCGCCGATCCGATCGCCACGCTCAACCTTCCGCTGCTGATGGGCGTCGTCCGCCGCATGGACGCCGAGCTGCCGGACGTCGGATTGATGTTCAACGGGCACGTGAACCGCTTCAGCCGGGCCCTCGCCGAATGTCTGGGCGAAGCCCAGGCCGGGCGCGACCGCGAGGGACAGCGGATCACCGTGTGGTTCGGGTTCGAGAGCGGCTCCCAGCGGCTGCTGGAGTTCATGCGCAAGCGCACGACGGTGGCCGACGGCGTGGCGGTGGCCGAGCTCTGCCGGGAGCACGACGTGCAGGTCGGTGCGAACCTGCTGCTCGGCGTCCCGACCGAGACCGACGAGGACTACGCGGCCCACCACGCGTTCATGGACACGATCAAGCCGACGTTTCCGAACCCCAACATCCTCAACCCGCTCCCGGGCACCGAGATGTACGACTACTGCGCCGCCCGGGGGCTCCTGCGCGACCCGGGCGACTACTCGATCTGGCGCGACACGGACATCGCCGCGCGGGGCGAGGGACCGGTGCTCGGCATCGACTACGAGCGGGTGCTGGCCACCTACCGGCAGTACCGCGGCGAGCCGGAGCCCGATCCCGAACCACGCTACCGGTCGTGGGCATCCGACGACTGAACCACAACAGGTTGTGGATAACTCCGCTTCCAGCGACACGCTGTGTCGCGAGTGACCCACCGGTTGTAGAAGTTGTCCGTGTTATGGGATGAACCCCGCGCGTCGGCTTGCGGTCGTGGGGCTGCAGGCCTACGGTTGCCACTAGATCTAGTGCTTACGAGCGTGTAACTCACCTACAGGTTGCGTCAGAGATTGGAGCACGCCGTGAAGTGCCCGTACTGCCGGCACCCGGACTCGCGGGTGGTTGATTCCCGCGAAGCCGAGGACGGGCAGGTCACTCGGCGGCGGCGCTCCTGCACGCGATGCTCCAAGCGATTCACCACGGTCGAGGAAGCAGTGCTGGCCGTCGTGAAGCGCAGCGGGGTCAGCGAGCCGTTCAGCCGCGCCAAGGTCGTCGCGGGCGTGCGCAAGGCCTGCCAGGGAAGGCCTGTCGACGCGGACGCGCTGGCGGTGCTGGCGCAGAAGGTCGAAGACGCCATTCGGTCGCGGGGCGCGGCCGAAGTGCCGTCGCACGAGGTCGGCCTCGCCATCCTCGGCCCGCTGCGGGAACTCGACGAGGTGGCCTACATCCGGTTCGCCAGCGTCTACCGCTCGTTCTCCTCGCTGGAGGACTTCGAGGCGGAGATCGCGACGCTCCGGGAGAGCCACTCGGTCGATATCCCTCGGCCGGTGGTCGATGTCACCGCGTCCCCGCCGGTACCGGCGGGCGACAGCGAGCTGGTCGACGCCAGTCCGTAGCAGTACTTGGCACGACACACGTGCGGTGGTTCGGCTCGGGGCGGATCCGAAACACCGAGTTTCTTCATGCAACAACGCGAGCGCGTCGAAGGCGTGCGCTTCGCCATGCCCGCGTGCGGGCTTCATAGATTGATCACGAGGGACAGGGGACGCCGATGACAGAGACAGTTGGCTCATCAACAAACGGAGCAGCGCCGGCTCCGCGCGGTCGCAAGGCCGCGTCCAAGCCGGTGGGCCTGACTGTCGAGCGGGTGTTCACCACGGCGGGCGTCCACCCGTACGACGAGGTGACCTGGGAGCGTCGCGACGTCGTCATGACGAACTGGCGCGACGGCAAGGTCAACTTCGAGCAGCGCGGCGTCGAATTCCCTGACTTCTGGTCGCTGAACTCGACGAACATCGTCACCACCCGGTACTTCCGGGGTGCGCTCGGCACGCCGCAGCGCGAGAACAGCCTCCGCCACCTGATCGACCGGGTCGTCCGCGTCTACCGCAAGGCCGGTGTGGACCACGGCTACTTCGCGACGCCGGAGGACGCCGAGATCTTCGAGCACGAGCTCGCCTGGATGCTGCTGCACCAGGTGTTCAGCTTCAACTCGCCGGTCTGGTTCAACGTCGGTACGTCGGCCCCGCAGCAGGTCAGCGCCTGCTTCATCCTCTCGGTCGACGACGAGATGGACTCGATCCTGAACTGGTACCGCGAGGAGGGCCTGATTTTCAAGGGCGGCTCCGGTGCCGGCCTGAACCTCTCCCGCATCCGCTCGTCCAAGGAGCTCCTGGCCAGCGGTGGCACCGCGTCCGGCCCGGTCAGCTTCATGCGTGGCGCCGACGCGAGCGCCGGGACGATCAAGTCCGGTGGCGCCACCCGCCGGGCCGCGAAGATGGTCGTTCTCGACGTCGACCACCCCGACATCGAGGAGTTCATCGACACCAAGGCGCGCGAGGAAGACAAGATCCGCGCGCTGCGCGACGCCGGGTTCGACATGGACCTCGGTGGCCGGGACATCAACAGCGTCCAGTACCAGAACGCCAACAACTCCGTCCGCGTCTCGGACGAGTTCATGAAGGCCGTCGAGGACAAGGGCGAGTTCCACCTGCGGGCCCGCCTGGACGGCTCGGTGATCGACACCGTCGACGCCCAGGGTCTGTTCCGCAAGATCGCCAAGGCCGCGTGGGAGTGCGCCGACCCGGGCATCCAGTACGACGACACGATCAACGACTGGCACACGACGCCGGAGTCGGGTCGCATCACCGCGTCGAACCCGTGCTCGGAGTACATGCACCTGGACAACTCGTCCTGCAACCTGGCGTCGCTGAACCTGATGCGGTTCCTGCGCGCCGACGGCACGTTCGACGGGCCGACGTTCGTCAAGGCCGTCGAGCTGGTCATCACCGCGATGGACATCTCGATCTGCTTCGCGGACTTCCCGACCGAGCCGATCGCCGACACCACGCGGAAGTTCCGCCAGCTGGGCATCGGCTACGCCAACATCGGCGCGCTGCTGATGGCCACCGCGCACGCCTACGACTCCGACGGCGGCCGCTCGCTGGCCGGCGCGATCACGTCGCTGATGACCGGTACCGCCTACCGTCGCTCGGCCGAGCTGGCCGGCATCGTCGGTGCGTACGAGGGCTACGCCCGCAACGAAGAGGGCCACAAGCGGGTCATGCGCAAGCACGCCGCGGCCAACGACGCGGTGCGCCCGGTCGGTGCGGACTCCGGCCGGATCCTCGAGCTGGCCACCGCCGAGTGGCAGAGCGGGCTGAAGATCGGCGAGAAGAACGGCTGGCGCAACGCGCAGGCCTCGGTGCTGGCCCCGACCGGCACCATCGGCCTGATGATGGACTGCGACACCACCGGCATCGAGCCCGACCTGGCCCTGGTCAAGTTCAAGAAGCTCGACGGCGGCGGCTCGATGCAGATCGTCAACCAGACGGTTCCGCAGGCGCTGCGCACGCTCGGCTACCAGGAAGAGCAGATCGAGGCGATCGTCGAGCACATCTCGCAGCACGGCCACGTCGTCGACGCTCCCGGCCTGCGCCGCGAGCACTACGAGGTGTTCGATTGCGCGATGGGCGAGCGCTCGATCCGCCCGATGGGCCACGTCCGGATGATGGCCGCGGTGCAGCCGTTCATCTCCGGTGCGATCTCCAAGACCGTCAACCTGCCGGAGTCGGCGACGATCGAGGACATCGAGAAGGTCTACGCCGAGGGCTGGCGTCTGGGCCTCAAGGCCCTCGCCGTCTACCGCGACAACTGCAAGGTCGGCCAGCCGCTGTCGGTCGGTGGCAAGAAGGCGGACGCGGCGCGTGCCGCCGCTGCCACCACCACTGCTCCGGAGCCGGTCATCGAGTACCGGCCGGTGCGCAAGCGCCTGCCCAAGACCCGTCCGAGCACGACGACGTCGTTCTCCGTGGCCGGCGCCGAGGGTTACCTGACCGCGTCGCGGTACCCCGACGACGGTGTCGGCGAGGTCTTCCTCAAGCTCGGCAAGCAGGGTTCGACGCTGGCCGGGATCATGGACGCGTTCTCGGTGGCCATCTCGGTGGCGCTGCAGTACGGCGTCCCGCTGGAGCAGTACGTCGAGAAATTCCGCAACATGCGGTTCGAGCCGGCCGGTATGACCGACGACCCGGACATCCGGATCGCCAGCTCGGTGATCGACTACATCTTCCGGCGGCTGGCGCTCGACCACCTGCCGAAGGAGACCCGCGCCGAGATGGGGATCCTGACGAACGCCGAGCGGGCCGCTGAGCTCGACGGGCCGGCGAGCGAAGACGTGGACATCGCCGGCATGGCGGTGTCGGCTCCGCGTGAGCACGACCCGGCGCCGAACCCGGCACCGGCTCCGGCGCCCGCGCAGCGGGACGTCACCACCGCGCACTCGTCCACCGAGCTGCTCGAGCTGGTGCAGGGGATGGCCGCGGACGCGCCGCTGTGCCTGACCTGCGGTACGAAGATGCGGCCGGCTGGTTCGTGCTTCGTGTGTGAGGGCTGCGGCAGCACGTCCGGCTGCAGCTGAGTGATCTGAACGCGGCTCCGGGGGTGTTTTCCGCCCCCGGAGCCGTTTTCTTGCTCCCAGTAGCAACACTGGGCACATGCCTCTGACGTACGTGTCACACCAAGTGCCCGCGCTGGCGGCGAAGCTGGCGCGGCCGGACTGGTTCGACGGCACCGCGCTGGCGTTGGGTTCGATGTCGCCGGACTGGCCGTTCGCGCTGGCCGGAACGCGGTGGGAGGTCAACGCGCACAACACGCGCGGTGTGCTGCTGCTGTGCGTGCCGGCGTCGGTCGTCGCTGCGGTGGCCGCTCGGCGCCTGGCGTTCGCGGCGTCGTACCTGCCGGAGTTCCCGGGGATGCCGTTGCGTCGGCTCGCGTTGCTGGACTCGCGTCGGCCGTCGCCGGTGGTGACCGTGCTGAGTGCGCTCGCTGGGGCGTGGAGTCACGTGGCCTGGGATTCGTTCACCCATGACGGGCGGTGGGGTGCGCGGCACGTGCCGTGGCTCGCCGGGCGGCACCACGTGGGTGGGCGGCCGGTGAGCGGGGCGGTGCTGGCTCAGCACACCAGCACGGTGGTGGGTGGCGTCGTCGGGCTCGTGTTGTTGTCGCGGGTGCTGCGAGAGGTACCCGACTGGGTCGACACCAAGCCACCGGGCTGGTCCCGCCAGCGTCCGGCTGCCGCCGCGACCGCGACCGCGGGTGCGGCTCGCGCGACCGCGGGTACGGTCCGCGCTGCGCCGACCACGGCCGAGCTGGCGCGTGCCGCGCGGGCGGCGGTGGAGCCGGGGGAGGGCGTGCCGCCCGGGCAGAAGCGGTTCTGGGCGTCGGTCGCCGCGGGCACCGCCGCCGGCGCCGTCTGGGGCTCCCGGGGTGGCTGGGACGGTCGCTTCAACCTCGCGGTCCTCGTCATCCGTACCAGTTTCGGAACGGCTGCCGGAGCGGTCGCCGGTGCGCTGGTCGCGCGCCGTAAGCTGCGCGGAGCAACCAGCGTTTGACCGTCGGGTGAGGACCTCGCGGCGTCACGGTGAGAGGTGCTCCATGAAGAAGATCTTGCTCGCGGCGTCCACGGTGGCGGTTCTGCTCACCGGCACCGGCTGCGGCGAGATCAGCGTGGTCAGCCCGACCGCGACGGGAACCGCCGACACCTCCGTCGTCGCCGATCCGGGCAGCGTCGCGGACCCGTCGGCCGCGTCGATCTCACAGGCCCGCAGCACGTTAGGGAAACTGCGGGTCACGACGATCCCCGGCAAGGACGCGAGCTACGAGCGCGACAAGTTCGGCGACGCGTGGAGCGACGCGGCGAAGGGCGTGAAGTTCGGCGGCAACGGCTGCGACACCCGCAACGACATCCTCCGCCGGGACGCCAAGCCCGGCACCGTGCGCACGAAATCGGGCACCACGGGCTGCAAGGTGACGGGCGGCACCTGGGTCTCCCCGTACAACGGCGGCACGTACAAGAGCACCAAGAAGATTCAGATCGACCACATCGTCCCGCTGGCACGCGCCTGGGCGTCCGGAGCGAAGAGGTGGTCGGCGGCGCGCCGGTTGGCGTTCGCGAACGACCCCGACAACCTCGTCGCCGTCGACGGATCCTCGAACCAGTCGAAGAGCGACAAGGGACCGTCGGCGTGGCGTCCGGCCAAGCAGTACCAGTGCGTCTACGCGGTGCGGTACGTCAAGTCGCTGTCGAAGTACGAGCTGCCGATCACGTCCACCGACAAGTCGGCGCTCAAGTCCATGCTGGACGGCTGTTAGCTCTCGGCCGCCAGCACGAACGGATACACGGCCTCGGCGCCGGCCCGACGCAGGGCCCGCGCCGCCACCGTGAGCGTCCAGCCGGTGTTGACCCGGTCGTCGACCAGCAGGACCGTGCGGCCCGCGACCGCTGACGCGTCGTCCAGCACGTACCGGTCGGCGACCGCCCGGAGACGCTGCGCGGAGTTCATCGCGCCTTCGCCGGTGCCGGCCGGACCCACGATGTCGAACCGCGTCAGCACGGGGATCTTCGCGTACCGCGACAGCCCGTTGGCGATGTGCGCGACGAGCGTCGGGTGGCTCAGGGAATCCAGGTACACGATCCCGTCGGGACGCGTCCCGAACCGCCATGCGTCGAAGACCTGCACCAGCGCATGCCGCAGCGGCACCGGCAGCTCGCCGTCGGGCGTCTCGGGTCGGAACAGTTCCCGCAGCTGGTTGCCCCAGCCGAGGTCGGTGAGCCGGGCGATCGAACGGCCCGGCTCGGCCTGCTCCTCCTTGGCGATCTTGCCCTTCAGCTCGACGCCCATCGACCCCATGCCAGTGGGCCACATGCGCCGCGTCTCCACCGGGACGCCCGGCCGCTGCAGCCGGTCGGTGGCCGCGGCGAGGCTCGCCTGATCGGTGGCCGCGGAGAGCTTCAGGCCGCCGCAGTTGTCGCACCGCCCGCACGGCTCGGCGTCCGCGTCGTCGAGTGCGCGCCGCAGGTACCGCATCCGGCATTCGTCGGTGGTGAGGTAGTCGAGCATCGCCTGCTGCTCGGTGCGGCGGGTGGCGCTCACCCGCGCGTACCGCTCGGCGTCGTAGCTCCAGTCCTGGCCCGTCGACGTCCAGCCGCCCTTCACCCGGCGGACGGCACCGTCGACGTCGAGGACCTTGAGCATCATCTCCAACCGCGTCCGGCGCAGCGGCACGAACGTCTCCAGTACCGCGGTGGACAGCGGACGGTCCTGCTCGGCGAGCACCCGCAGGGTTTCGCGCACCTCGTGCTCGGGCGGGAACGCCAGCGAGCCGAAGTAGTCCCAGACGTCACGGTCCTCCCGGCCGGGGAGCAGCACGACGGTGGCCCGATCGGTGGCGCGCCCGGCACGTCCGACCTGCTGGTAGTACGCGATCGGCGACGCCGGCGCACCGAGGTTCACGACCCAGCCCAGATCGCCCTTGTCGAAGCCCATGCCGAGCGCCGACGTCGCGACCAGCGCCTTGACCCGGTTGTGCAGGAGGTCGTCCTCGGCGGCAAGGCGTTCGGTCTGCTCGGTCTGGCCGGAGTAGGCGGCCACCGGGTAGCCGCGGTCCCGCAAGTAGTCGGCGACGTCCTGAGTGGCCGCCACCGTGAGGCAGTAGATGATGCCGGAACCCTCGAGCTCCTCGAGGTGATCGGCGAGCCACGCCAGCCGCGACGCCTGGTCGGGCAGCGCGACGACACCGAGGTGCAGCGACGACCGGTCGAGGGTGCCCCGGAGGACCAGCACGTCCTCGAGCGTGCGTTCCCCGGTGACCGACAGCTGCTCCGCGACGTCCCGGGTGACCCGCTCGTTCGCGGTGGCGGTGGTGGCCAGGACCGGGATGCCGGCGGGCAGATCGGCCAGCATCGTCCGGATCCGGCGGTAGTCGGGGCGGAAGTCGTGGCCCCAGTCGGAAATGCAGTGCGCCTCGTCGATGACCAGCAGACCGGCACCGGCGGCGAGCTGGGGGAGCACCTCGTCGCGGAACTCCGGATTGTTCAGCCGCTCCGGGGAGACCAGCAGGACGTCGACCTCGCCGTTCGCGATCGACGCGTAGATCTGCTTCCAGTCGTCCGCGTTCGTCGAATTGACCGTCGTCGCCTTCACGCCCGCCCTGGCCGCCGCGGCGATCTGGTTGCGCATCAGCGCGAGGAGCGGCGAGACGATCACCGTGGGGCCGGCGCCGTCGGCACGCAGCAGCGCGGTGGCGACGAAGTACACCGCCGACTTGCCCCACCCCGTCCGTTGGACGACCAGCGCACGCCGCCGATCGGCGACCAGGGCCTCGATCGCGGTCCACTGGTCGTCGCGCAGGGTGGCGTCGGGGCTGCCGACGAGGGCCTGGAGGTGCTGTTCGGCGCGGGCGCGGAGGTCGGACATCTATTCGGCCGAGACGCTGTTCGCCGGCCGGTCGTCCCGGATGTAGACGAGAAGGTCGCCGGTCTCGAGCTTGTTGGTCTCCGGCTCGGCCAGCGGCACCACCCGGCCACGCCGCACCACCGCGATCACGACGTCGTCGAACGTCCGCGGCGACTTGCCCACCTCGTCGCGCACCACCGACCGGCACGCGAACGCCATGCCGTGGCCCGGCGTCAGCAGGTCTTCGACCACGTCGATGACCGGCGGGTCGGTGGTCGCCAGGCCGAGCAACCGCCCCGCCGTCGCCGACGACACGACGACCTGGTGGGCGCCGCTCTGCCGCAGCAGCGGCGCGTTCTCGGCCTCCCTGGCCGTCGTGACGATGCGCACCTGGCCGTTCGTCAGCTGGCGCGCGGTCAGCGTCGTCAGGACCGCCGCGTCGTCCGCGTCGGGGGCGACGATGATCGCGGTGGCCCGGTCGACGTGTGCCTGCGCGAGTACCGCCGACCTGCCGGACGACCCCTCGACGACCGCGAGGCCCGCGTTGACGGCCTGCTGCGCGACCCGGTGGTCACGCTCGACGATGACGATCTTGTCCCGCGGGACACCGTTCTCCAGCAGCGCGTCGACCGCGCTCCGGCCCTTGGTGCCGTACCCGCACACTACGTAGTGGTCCTTCACGTGCTTCCTCCACCGCTCCCGCTGGAATTGTCCGCGGTACTGCTCGGTCAGCACCTCGAGAGTGGTACCGACCAGGATGATCAGGAACAGGACCCGCGCCGGAGTGATGAACAGCACGTTCACCAATCGCGCGGAGGGTGATGCGGGAGCGATGTCGCCGTAGCCGGTCGTCGAGAGCGTCACCACCGAGTAGTACGCCGCGTCGAGCAGGCTCAACGGGCTGCCGGTGTTGTCGTGGTAACCGTCGCGGTCGAGGTAGACCATGGCCACCGTGAGCAGCACCAACGACAAGGCCGCCAGCATTCGGAGCCCCAGCGCGCGCAGCGGCGAGGACCGGCGTTGGGGTAGCCAGACCGAGGCCCGCGGCAGTGCGGTCGGGGTGGGTCGCGTCACGATCTCCAGACGGTACTGGCAAGCGGCAACGGTGGCATCGCGGACTCGCTACCTGTGGATAAAGCAAAGGCCGCCCCTGGTGGGGGACGGCCTTTGAGTAGTGCGCCGACCCGCCGGGTCGCCTCTCGGCGGAAGGTCGCTCGCAGCGACTTAGTTGGGACCGGGGGCCTGGATCGGACCGGCGCACTGAACACCAGGGTACAAGGTCGCCCGGGATTCCAGTTGCCGTCGGATCGTCCAGAGGTGCCGCGTGTCGGCCCGGTCGTGCTTACGCTGGAAGACGATTGTTGAGTTCAGGAGGCCGCCTTCGTGTCCGAACCGCCCCGTCACCATCGCCCGATCGTCGCCGCCGACCTGGAGCGGCTCGTCGCCGGCTCGATCGCGAACGAGCCGTCCGCCCGGATGGAGCTGGCGCACGCCACCGCCGCGGCGCTGGTCTCGGTCGGTCGTGACACGGCGGACGACGACGAGCCCACGGACCGGCTGGTGCGCCTGGCCGACACCGTCGGGCTGGACACCCTGGCCGAGCTCTGGCGCGGTGCACCGCCGGACTCGCTGCCCGGCGCGCTCTGGGCGCTGTACCTGCTGCGTACGTGGTGCACGGAGAACGGGTCCGAGGTGGCGCGCCTCTACCGCACCGGGCGGTCGCTCGCGCCGGTCGACGAGGTCGTCGCGGGGGTCCGTGACGACGCGGACCCCAACGCGATCGCGACCGTGGCCGACGACGTGCTGAACGGGCTCTACCAGGGCGATCTGGGCGTCGCGCTCGAACGCGGCGCCGCGTTCTTCCGGGTGGTCGCCGCCGGGCGGGACTTCCTCGCGGCCGAGGGTCCGGAGGGCGACGCCGAACGGGACCGGGCGGGGCGCAACCGTGCCTGCGCCGACGGTCTCGGCCGCGCCGCCGACGCCTGGCGGGCCGGCGCGCTCCCGTAGCGAACCGGTCGGGCGCGTGCCGCTGTCCCCAGCGGCCGGGGTTGTCCCCAGGCGCCCGCGGAGGCCGTGGTGGGGCGCCGGCCCGGCCGCGAGGCTGCTCGTCCATGACGACGACACAGCCCACGGTGCGGTTGACCACCCCGCCGGAGATCGTCCGCGCGATCCCCTCGCTGCTCGGGTTCCACCCGCGGTCCAGCCTGGTCGTGCTCGGCCTCGCGGGCCGGCGTCTGCGCCTGCGGATGACCATGCGGGTCGATCTGCCCCCGCCCGGTCTGGAGGCCGTGGTCGCGGAGCAGGTCGCTGCCCGGCTGAGCGCCGAGGACGTGTGCGCCTGCGTCGTGGTGCTGTTCACCGCCGATTTCGACGTCAGTCAGGACGTCGAGCCCGCCCGTGCCCGTGGGCACCTCCCCGGAGCGGCAGCGGCGTACGCGGCCCAGAAGGCGCTACGCGGAGCCGGGCTCGAGGTGCGCGAACTGCTGCGTGCCGAGAGCGGGCGCTGGTGGTCCTACTCGTGCGACGGGCCGTGCTGTCCGCCCGACGGGTTGGGGGTGGAGGAGGGCCCCGCGACGCTGCTGGACGTGCTGCGGGTGGCGTCGGGGCGCCCGGTCTTCGCCGACCGGTCGCAGCTGGTGGCGTCGGTCGAGCGGGATCCGGACGAGCCCACCGAGGCGTTGCTGGTCGCGATCCGGGAACGGGAGTACGCGCTGGCGGGTGTGCCGCCCGGTCGGCGGGCGGCCCGCGACCTCACCGATCTGCACACGCTGCTGCGCCGCGGGTCCGAAGTGGCCCCCGCTGATTCGACGCCAGCCGATTCGACGCCAGCTGATTCGACGCCGGACGATTCGGCGCGGGCGTACAGCGATCGGACGATCGCGTTCGTCGCCGTGGCGCTCACCCACCTGGCCGTGCGGGACGCGTCGTTCGCCTGGACCAGCGGTCCGCTCGCGGACACCGCCGTCTCGCTCTGGGGTCAAATCGTGCGGCGGGTGCCCGCGCCGTACGCCGCCGGCCCGGCCACGTTGCTTGCGGTGAGCGCCTATCGTCGGGGCGACGGAGCCCTCGCCGACGCGTGCTTACGGCGGGCACTGGACGACGATCCCGACTACCGGATGGCCGGTCTCGTGCTCACCAGTCTGAAGAGCGGCTTCCGGCCGACGGACGTGGAGTCGGCGCTCGGCCTGGACGGTGCGGGTTCCGGGTCGGCACGTTCCGCCCCGAGCCCGGACGGCGGTGCGGATGCGCGATGATGGCCGCCGAACGAGCGCGGGGTCGTGCGCCCGCGCAGGTAGGAGCCGGAGGATTGTGCCAATGCGTCCCCGTAGTGCCGGGCGTCTCCGTAAGGCCGGGCGTCCCCGTGGTGCTGGGCGTCCCCGTGGTGCTGGGCGTCCCCGTACGACCGGGCAGCCCCGGACCGATCGGAGGCTCGTCCGGGTCGCCGGCCTCGTTCTGGCGCTCGGCGGGCTGCTGACGTCGGCGGCCTGCAGCGGCGACAAGGACGGGGGCGAGCCGTCGTCGGCCAAGTCCGAGGCGTCAGCTCCGAGCGTGTCCGAGCCCACTGCGGCCTCTCCCTCGGCGTCCCCCTCGCCGTCGGTTCCGCCGCCGAGTCTGCCGCCGGCGGCCGCAGCCGGAGGCCTGTGCGAGTCGGTGACGTTCACCGAGGTCCGCCAGGCGCTCGGGCTCACGTTCCAGATCGCGGCCGCGAGCGGGAAGTCCGGCTCGGCCCGCACGTGCGTGCTGACGCCGCTGGAGGCCGCGCTGCCCGACCTGACGTTCGTCGCCACGCCGCTGGGCGACGACGAGGTGAGCGCGGAGGACTACGGAAAGGACTTCGTGCCCGACAACACCAGCGAGCTCGAGGGCCTCGGCCGCGCCGCGTACCAGCAGCTGGTCGCCGCGACCGGCTCGGCGGGCCCGGTGGCGAAGATCGGCTGGCTCGGCGACGAGAACGTGTACACGCTCTCGCTGGCCACCGAGCAGGGCACCGGCAGCACCGAGGCGAAGGGGTATCTCCCGAAGCTCCAGGCGCTGGCTCCCAAGATCATCCCCAGCTGATGCGCGAGTGGCGTATGTGAGCTCCGGCGCTGGGTATGTCGGCGGTTCCAACGCCGTCGAACAGGGGCTTTCGCCATGCCGGACAACGAGCTACGCACGGACGACCTCGACGACACCGTCGAGGTCGACCCGGACAACCAGGCCGACGTCGCCGAGGAGTACGCGGAGAACGCCGGCATCGACCCGACCCCGCACGAGGTCGAGGAGTACGTGGCCCTCCAGGACTCCGAGCCCTCCTGAACACGACGAAGCCCCCGGCCACCGGCCGGGGGCTTCGCGACGAACGGAGCTCAGGAGGAAGAGACGAAAACCAGGTTGGCCAGGCTGCGGGGGATCTTCACGGTGGTGTCGCCGTGGGTCAGCGTCACATCGCGGTCGGACCGGTCGACCATGACCGAGACGCCGGGCTCGACGCCCGCCGAGTGCAGGTCGTGGATCAGGTTCGTGTCGCTCTGCAACTGCTCCGAGAGCCGCTCGATCACGACCTCGTCACCCGTCGGCGCCGACGCCAGCGTGACCTCGCCCGTGGGGGCGAGCGGGGTGTCGACGATGTTGGTGTCGAGCTCGGCGAGCCCGGGGATGCGGTTGCCGTACGGGGAGACGCGCGGGCGGCCGAGCAGCTGGTAGACCTTCTGCTCCACCTCGGCGCTCATGACGTGCTCCCACCGACAGGCTTCGGAGTGCGCAGCCTCGTACTCCAGCCCGATCACGTTGACGAGCAACAGCTCGGCCAACCGGTGCTTGCGCATCACGGACACGGCGCGGTGCCGGCCGAGATCGGTCAATTCCAGGTGCCGGTCGCCCTGCACCGTGAGGAGGCCGTCACGCTCCATCCGCGCGACAGTCTGGCTCACCGTCGGCCCGCTCTGGTGCAGGCGTTCAGCGATGCGCGCGCGCAGCGGCGTGATCCCTTCCTCCTCCAACTCGAGGATGGTGCGCAGGTACATCTCCGTGGTGTCGATCAGGTCACTCACGTCCGCCGCCTCGCTTCTTTCACCGCTGCCCAGGTACCGAGGAGCTCACCGGTACGGGCCGGCAAGGCATGGGCTTCACTATGCCGAAAGCATACCCTGCTCTGCCATTTTCTTGAACCATTCAAGATTTGGTGGAAGACGCCGGGTTGTGGACAGCCCGTCCGCCCGCACGCCGCGCGTGATGAGATGGGAAGCGTGACGTCGGACCACCAGATCAACGCGCAGACTCAGGCCGCTCCGGTCACCGTGCTGTGGGATCCGGCGGTGGCCTCCTACAACTTCGGAGACCATCCGCTCGACCCGGTGCGGGTGGAGCTGACGATCGCGCTCGCCCGCGATCTCGGCGTCCTCGACCGCCCGAACGTGTCGGTGATCGCCGCGCCCCCGGCCGATCGAGACACGCTGCGCCTGGTCCACCAGGACGCGTACCTCCACGCCGTCCAGGCCGCGCCGCACGACCCGTTCTTCCGCGGGTGGGGGCTGAACACGTCCGACAATCCGCTGTTCGAGGGCATGCACGAGGCGGCGGCGCTGATCACCGGCATGAGCGTGCGCGCGGCCGAGGCGGTGTGGCGGGGGGAGGCCCTGCACGCGATCAACGTGTCCGGCGGCCTGCACCACGCGATGCCCGATCGGGCGAGCGGCTTCTGCGTCTACAACGACCCGGCCATCGCGATCGCGCGGATGCTCGAGCTCGGCGCCGAGCGCGTGGCCTACGTCGACATCGACGTGCACCACGGCGACGGCGTGCAGGCGGTCTTCTGGAACGACCCGCGCGTGCTCACCGTGAGCCTGCACGAGTCGCCGGTGTCGCTGTTCCCGGGCACCGGCTTCCCCACCGAGGTCGGCGGGCCCGGCGCAGAAGGTGCCGCGGTGAACGTCGCGCTCCCGGCCGGCACCGGTGACGCGGGCTGGCTGCGGGCGTTCCACGCGGTCGTGCCGTCGGTCGTGCGCGCGTTCCGGCCGCAGGTGCTGGTGAGCCAGTGCGGGTGCGATTCGCACTACCGCGACCCGCTCGCGAACCTCATGCTCTCGGTCGAGGGGCAGCGCGCGGCACAGCTGGAGATGCGGCGGCTCGCGCACGAACTCACCGGCGGGCGCTGGGTGGTGTTCGGTGGCGGCGGCTACGGCCTGGTCGACGTCGTTCCGCGCACCTGGTCGCACCTGCTGGCGAGCGCCACGGGTGAGCCGATGAGCACGGCGCGGGCCACGCCCGACACGTGGCGGGGCTTCGCCTCGTCGAAGCGTCCGGCCGCGAAGGTCCCCACCGTGATGGGCGACGGCGCCGACGCGTCGTTCCAGCCATGGGATCCGGGGTCGCGCACCGACCCGGTCGACCGCGCGATCCTGGCCACCCGCCGGGCGGTGTTCCCCCTGCACGGTCTCGACCCCGACGACCCGCGCGACTGACGTGTCCGCCGACCCGCCCGACGGCGCGCCGCAGCCCGCTGAGCAGAGCACCGTGGCGCACGATGAGGCGGTGGACAAGCCCTATCCGGAGCACCGGCAGGCCGACGTCGTGCTGTCGGACGGCGGCACCGTGCACATCCGGCCGATCCGGCCGGAGGACGCCGACGGGATCGTGGCGCTGCACTCGCGGTTCTCCGACCGCACGCGCTACCTGCGCTACTTCTCGCCGTATCCGCGCATTCCGCCGCGTGACCTGAAGCGCTTCACCGAGGTCGACCACGCCGGCCGCGAGGCACTCGTCGCCGTGCTCGGCAGCGACCTCATCGCGGTCGGCCGCTACGAGCAACTGTCCGAACCCGACACCGCCGAGGTCGCGTTCGTCGTCGAGGACGCCCATCAGGGCCGAGGCATCGCCTCGGTGATGCTCGAGCACCTCGCCGAAGCCGCCCGCGAAGAGGGCATCACGCGGTTCGTCGCCGAGATCCTGCCGCAGAACGGCGCGATGATCCGCGTGTTCACCGACGCCGGCTACGACGTCGACCGCAGCTTCGCCGACGGGGTCGTCCACCTGACGTTCGACACTCGCGAGACGCCGCAGGTCCTCGAGGTGCTGCACGACCGCGAGCGCCGCACCGAGGCCCGCTCGATCCGCCGCCTGATGAACCCGTCGGCGGTCGCGGTGATCGGTGTGAGTCGCACGGACGGCGGAATGGGCCGCGCGGTCTTCGACAACATCCGCGAGGCAGGCTTCACCGGCCAGTTGCACCCGGTCAACCCGAGTGCGCCCGAGATCGACGGTGTCCCGTCGTTCGCGTCGGTCCGCGACATCCCCGGCCAGGTCGACCTCGCGGTCATCGCCGTGCCGGCCGCGAGCGTCCAGGCCGTCGTCGAGGACTGTGCCGCCAGGCAGGTCGCCGGCCTGGTCATCCTCACCAGTGGATTCGCCGAGACCGGCGAGGAAGGGGCCCGCGCGCAGGCCCGTCTCGTCGAGATGGCGCGGATCAACGGCATGCGGGTGATCGGCCCGAACTGCTTCGGGCTGGCCAACACCGATCCGGCGGTGTCGCTCAACGCCACGCTCGCCCCGCACGTCCCGGGCCGGGGCCGGGTCGGGTTCTTCACCCAGTCCGGGGCGCTCGGCATCGCGCTGCTCGCCGAGGTCGACCGCCGCGGCCTGGGCATCTCGACGTTCGCGTCGGCAGGCAACCGCGCCGACGTGTCCGGCAACGACCTGCTCCAGTACTGGCGCGACGACCCGGCGACCGACGTCGTCATGATGTACCTGGAGACCTTCGGGAACCCCCGCAAGTTCACCCGGGTGGCGCGCGGGCTGGCCCGGCGCAAGCCGGTCGTCGTGCTCAAGAGCCGTGGCGTGACGCCGGGGCTCACCGGCGGGCCGGGGGAGCGCGGGCTGCAGGCGCTGTACCGGGCGTCCGGCGTCATCCGGGCCGAGGCGCTGGGCGAGATGTTCAACATCGGCCAGCTGCTGGCGTACCAGCCGCTGCCCACCGGCCGCCGTACCGCGGTGATCGGGAACTCCGCGGTGCTGGTCGCGCTGGCCACGGACGCGTGCGAGGCGAACCGCCTCGAGGTTCCGCTCGACTGGCGCGTCGACGTCGGCCCGAACGTCACGCCCGACGAACTGCGCGACGCCCTGCGCTCCGCGGTCGCCGCGACCGGGATCGACGCGGTGCTCGTCGTGTTCGTGCCCGCGCTGGCAGTGCCCGAGTCGGCATACGCCGACGTCCTGCGTGAGGTCGGCGCCGATGCGCGGATCCCGGTGATCGCGTCGTTCCTCGCCGCCAACGGCATGCCCGAACGTCTGCGTCGGGTGGACCCCGAGCAAGCCGCGATCGCGCGGGGCTCAGTGCCGTCGTACGCGACGCCGGAGGCCGCGGCACGCACGCTCGGCAAGGTCGCGACGTACGCGGAGTGGCGCAGCACGCCGGCGGGTCTGCTGCCGTCGCTGGCCGACGTCGACCCCGGACGTGCCCGGACGATCGTCGGGCGCACGCTCGACAAGCACCCCGAGGGCGTCGACCTGGAGGACAACGAGGCGGCGGAGCTGCTCGCCGCGTACGGCGTCACGGTGTGGCCGAGCCACCGGGTGGTCGGGGCCGACGCGGTGGTGGCCGCCGCGTCCGAGCTCGGGTACCCGGTCGCGGTGAAGGCCGCCGACGAGACGCTGCGGCACCGTGCGGATCTCGGCACGGTCCGGCTCGACGTGGACTCGCCCCGGGACGCCCGGGCGGCGTACCACGGCATCGCGGCGGCGTCGGGAAACCCGAACCCCACGGTGCTGGTGCAGCGGATGGCGCGGGGCGGTGTGGTGTGTGTCGCCGAGGTCGTGCAGGACACGGCGTTCGGGCCGGTCGTCGGGTTCGGCCTGGGCGGTATCGCCACCGAGCTGATCGGCGACCGCGCGTGGCGGGCCGCACCGCTCACCGACCGGGACGCCGCCGACCTGCTCCGTGAGCCGCTCGCGTCGCCGATGCTGTTCGGCTACCGGGGTGCGCGGCCGGTGGACGCGGCGGCCTGCGAGGACCTGCTGCTGCGGGTCGGCGCACTCGCCGACGAACTGCCGGCCCTCCGCGCGCTGACGCTCAACCCGGTCCTCGCCTCGCCGGAGGGCATCACCGTCCTGCACGCCACCGTGCGCATCGAACGCCCCGCCGCCCCCCGCCTCGACGAGGGCGCCCGCCGCCTCCGCTGACGCGCCGAGCCGACTCGGCACGCGTCAGCACGAAAGCGGCCGGCCCCCGAGGGGACCGGCCGCCGATGGTGGGAAAGCGTCAGCTGACGTAGGCGCGCAGGGGCTCCGCCCGCAGGGGGTCGCGGAGCTTCGCCATCGTGCCCTTCTCGATCTGGCGGATGCGCTCACGCGAGAGGCCGAAGTCGCGGCCGATCTCGTCGAGCGTGCGCTGGCGGCCGTCGTCGAGGCCGAAGCGCAGGCGGATGACCTCGCGCTCGCGGTCGGACAGCGTCGCCAGGACCTTGTTGACCTCGGCCTTGAGCAGCCCGTACGAGACGTTGTCGACGGGGCTCATCGGGTCGGTGTCCGCGATGAAGTCGCCCAGCTGGCTCTCGCCGTCGTCGCCGACGGTCTGGTCCAGGCTGACCGGCTCGCGGTCGTAGCCGAGGAGCTCGACGACGCGGAACGGCTCGATGCCCAGCTCGGTGGCCAGTTCGGCCGGCGAAGGCTCGCGGCCCAGCTGGATCGAGAGGTCACGGCGGGCCCGCACCAGCCGGTTGATCTGCTCCACGAGGTGAACGGGGAGGCGGATCGTGCGGGACTGGTCGGCCATCGCCCGGGTGATCGCCTGGCGGATCCACCAGGTGGCGTAGGTCGAGAACTTGAAGCCCTTGGTGTAGTCGAACTTCTCGACCGCCCGGATGAGCCCCAGGTTGCCTTCCTGGATCAGGTCCAGCAGCGACATGCCCCGGCCGGTGTAGCGCTTGGCCACGCTGACCACGAGGCGGAGGTTCGCCTCCAGCAGGTGGTTCTTCGCGGCGACGCCGTCCCGGGCGACCTCGTCCAAATCGCGGCGGTAGTCGTCGTCGAGAGAGGCGTCAGCCAGCGCCTGGCCGGCGAAGAGACCCGCCTCGATGCGCTTCGCGAGGTCGACCTCCTCGACCGCGGTCAGCAGCTTGGTCTTGCCGATCCCGTTGAGGTAGGCCCGGACCAGGTCGGCAGAGACCCCACGTCCGGACTCGTCCCCGCGACCGCGCGGCTTCCGCGGGGTCTCGGGCTCGTCCTCGGTCCCGTCGATGCGGGATTGCGAGACAGCGTCGTCGCTACGGGGGACATCGGCGTTGTCGGCGTCGACATCACCAGGCACGAGGTACACGTCGAACGCTTCCTCGAACATGAGCGGAACGGACACCCGGCTCGCCTCCTTGTGCCGCGGGAGAGGTGGACGCCCCCGCGTACCGTCTGTCGTGGAAACCAGAGTCCCGCCCGCGCCGTGAAGGCGATGTAAGGCAGATGTGAGATCCGTGTGAGGTGGACGCTTCCGCAGGCCAGGGCAACTGCGATGACCTGCCGCTACATGTGTGAACGCCCCGCCACGCCCCGGGTCGACGATTACTGTCGGCTACCCGACACCGATTGCGGGAACTCACCTGAGCCACCGGACAGAGCGGTCCGTTCGGACGATTCCTCGTTCGCTTTCTACATTCCGTAGACTGGAGGTCGCGTCCGTCGCGGCGGAAGGAGAACCCCCCATGGCCCGGTTGGGCGAGCTCGAGCGTGCGGTGATGGAGGTCCTCTGGTCCGCCGACGCTCCCAGAACTGCCCGTGAAGTCGCTGACTCACTGGCGAACCGTGAGTTGGCGAAAACCACGGTGCTCACCGTGCTGTCCCGGCTCGAGTCCAAGGGCAGAGTGGAACGCTGCCGTGACCGGTGGGCCCACACCTACACGCCCACCGCCACCCGCGAGGACTACATCGCCGAGTTGATGGACGAGGCGCTCGGCGACGCCTCCGACCGCACCGCCGCGCTGGTCCGGTTCGCCGGTCGGGTGAGCCCGGAGGAGGCCGAAGCCCTCTCCGGGGCTCTCGATCAGGCGCTACGCCGGGCGGGCAAGGCCTCGGCCTAGGCCCGCGTCGTGCTCCCCACGGTTGCGGGTCTCGGCATCGTCGCCGTCCTGTTGATCGGTCCGGTCCCCGCTGTCCTCTCCCGCGCGGAGTGGGTGCAGCGGGAGCCGCGGGCCGTCCTGGTGCTGTGGCAGGCGCTCGGACTGGCCGGCGGTCTGGCCGCCGGTGGTTCCGTGCTGGCCGCCGCGCTGGCGCCGCTCGGGGATTCGCTTCCGGCGGCGTTCGCCGCCTACTGGCGGTCCGGCGGCCGACTCGACGTGTTCCACCTGTTCCTGCTCGGTGCGGCCGTCGGTCTGTTCGGTTGGTTGTTGACGATGACCGCGGTGTCGTCGTGGAAGGCCACGCGGGTCCGGTCGCGCCAGCGCGAGCTGGTCGACCTGGTGAGCACGCCGTGGCCCAACCGGCTGAGCCCGGCACGGGCCACCGGGGCCGGTGCGCGGTTGATCGAGCACCCGGCCGCGGCGGCCTACTGCCTGCCGGGGCCGAGCTCGCGGGTCGTGATCACCACCGGTGCACTTTCGCTGTTGGACGCTGACGAGCTGGATGCGGTGCTCGCGCACGAGCACGCGCACCTGGCCGAGCGGCACGACCTGTTGCTGCTGCCGTTCGCCGCGTGGTCGTCGGCGATGTTCGGGCTCGCGGGTACGCAGCGGGTGCGTACCGCTGTCGCGCAACTCGTCGAGATGCTCGCCGACGACAGGGCCTGCCTCGGGCGCGACCGGGCCGTGCTGGCTGCGGCGCTGGCGCGCGTGGGCGTGGCGTCCAGCGGCACGACGCCATCCGGGGCGCTCGGTTCGACGGACTACGCGGTGCTGCCGCGGGTGCAGCGGCTGCTGGAGCCCTCGGCGCCGTCGCTGCTGCTGCGGTCGGTGTCCTACGCGGCGGCGATCGTGACGATCACGGTGCCGTTCTGGGCATTCCTGGTGCCACTAGCAATTCACTGAGACCTCGGTGGTCGCGTGCTGCGGTGCGCCGTTGGGCGGGGTGAGCGTCGCGGTGACCGTCCAGACCGTGGTGCAGCGGGCGGCTCCCTGCAGGGTCGCGGTCAGATCCTGGCCGCTCCCCAGGTCGGCGTACTGCGTCTCCTGCTTGAGAACGTAGGAGCCCGACCACGTCAGCGTGGAGTCCAGCAGCGTGGCGTCGAAGCCGTCCGGGACGGCCACCGAGAGGGTCACGTCCGCGACGCGGGCGTCGGGGTCGGAGAACCCGACGGAACCCGGGCCGAGGATCGTCAGCGTGCCGAAGGCCGCGAACGGGTCCGGGGTCGTCGTGGGGGCCACGGAGCCCGCCACTGGCCGGATCGACGTCTCGGGGGACTTCTTCGGTGCCCGGGTCGTCGTGGGCGGTGCGGCAGGTGTGCTCGTGCGGGCGCGCAGCGACGGGACCGGGCGCGGAACGAGCCTTCCGCCGGCGGCGCGGGGGAGCGGGGTCGGGTCGGCGACGAGGCTCTCGGTCGTGCTCGCGGGGGAGCGGTGGACCGCCAGTGCGGCCACCCCGGCGATCCCGAGCACCACCACGGTCGCCGTGAGCACCGCAGTGGTCCCCATCGTCCCGATCCGACCGGCGCGAAGCCCCGAGCCATCAGACGGCCGAGCCTCGGCGTCGGCTAACCGGGCGTCGGCCGGTCGGCCGGCCGGGATCGGAGGGGCCGGGCGGGACGGGGCGCCGGGGGTGGCCGTCGTACCGTCGATCACCGACGCGGTCACCGCGCGCTTGCGGTCCTTGCCCGCGGCGAGCCCGGCGCGCAGCGCCAGCTCCATGCGGTCGAGCAGCCGGTCGCTCATCCCGGACGGCACCGCGGTCAGCGGCAGCAGCGCCGCGAGCGCGGCCAGCGGCCACCGCTCGTACGCCTTGACGCACTTCGCGCACGGCGGAGTGCCCCGCCGACCCGCGAGGTGCGCACGCACCTTCTTGCGGGCGGCGGCGTCGGGCTCCTTCGCCGAGTACCGCAGCGTGTCCCGCAGGTCGTCGCAGTCGTCCAGCGAACGGGCCGCGAGAACGTCCGCGACCACGTGCTCGCGGATCGCGTCGAGCCGTTTCGCGACCGCTCCCGGCTTGTCCGCGGACACCGCCATCGCGATCGACTCGTTCGTCAGCGCCATCCCGGCCGCGAGCGCGAACAGGATCCGGTCGGCCGGCGCCAGGTCACCGGCCGCCCGCCACGCCACCAGCCGCAGGTCCTTGGGGTCCGGCGCGGCCGGCGGCTGCTCGCCCTTGCGGCGTCCGCGGCGGACCCGGAGCTCCTGCTCCATCTCGGTGCAGGCCTCGTGGATCAACCGGATCATCGCCGGGCGCAGCGCGTGCGCCCCGGCGAGCCGGGTCCGGATCGCGACCTCGAACACCCGGGCGGTGGCCTCCTCGGCCGCGTCCGCGTCGCGGAGTGCGTTCAGGCAGGTGGAGTACGTCCAGCCATGACACTCCTCGAACAGATCGGCCAGCGCTTCTTCATCACCACGCTGCACCGCTGCAACAAGCGCCACGTCGTCCATGTATCGGCACGGTATTCGTAACGCGGTCGCAAAAGAAGGCAGGGGCCGCACGAGTGACCGAATCGGTGAGTCCGGACTTAACTAGGCTTCTGCACCGGCTTAACGCCTCTTAAGTCTCGAGAAGAATCGTCTGCGGACCGACGTTCACTGACGCAACGAGCATGTGTGTCCGAAATCGACCTGTCTCGACCGTTGCGCCCCGGTCGCGCAAGGCGGCGACGACCGCGTCCACGAGGGGCTCGGCCTGCTCGGCCGGCGCCGCGGCACTCCACGACGGTCGCCGCCCCTTGCGGGTGTCGCCGTACAGAGTGAACTGACTCACGACGAGCAGCGGGGCATCGACGTCGGACGCCGATTTCTCCCCGTCGAGGATCCGCAGGTCGTGCACTTTCCGGGCCAGGAGCGTCGCCTCGGAGGCGGTGTCGTGCCGGGACACCCCGACGAGCACCAGCAGGCCGGCGTCGATGGCGCCGACCACCTCTCCGTCCACGGTCACGGACGCCGACGACACCGTCTGCACCACCGCCCTCATGCCGGCAGCAGCATTCCGCGCTCGACGAGTCGCCCCACCAGCGGAATCGCCACCGTCGCCAGCGCCACCGGCTCGGCGTCGTACGCCACGGCCAGCACCGACAGCTGGTCGGCGAGCGTCACCGACCCGTCGCACCCACCGACCAGCGCCACGGTCACCGGATCGACCTCCTGCGCCCAGCGCCAGCCCGACTCCATCGCCAGCACCTGCCGGTCGACGTCCCAGCCGTCAGCGCCCAGCGACGCGGTCTGCCGCAACCGCAGCGCCGGCGACGCCACGAGCCGCGTCTTCAGCAGGTCCGCACCCCGCACGAACGAGACCCGGTCGAACCAGGCCTGCTCCTCCGGCCCGATCACCGTGTCGTGCTCCTGCATCGCCTCTTCCACCCGCACCACGGGCTGCGACGCCCCGGACGCGTGGACGCTGATCAGGCCGAAGCCCACCGCGTCCACCCGGTGCTCGGTGAACCACTCCAGCCACTCGTCGGTGCGGCGGGCGGTGTTCAGCTCACCGGCGTCACGCAACCACAGTGCCACGTACCCGGCCGGGTCGAGCGCCTCGCGCTGCACCGCGTGCGCGTCCAGCCCGGTGGCCTCGAGCCAGCCGCCGACCCGCTCCTCCCACGGCTCACCCTCGATGTGCAACCAGTTGGCCAGGAGCTGCCCGTATCCGCTCGGGTTCAGCAGCGACGGCAGGGCCGCGACCAGCTCCGAGCAGATCCCGTCCCCCTCCCGCCCGGAGTCCCGGTAGACCATCCGGTCGTGCCGGGCCGGCCCGACGACGAACGGCGGATTGCTCACCACGAGATCGAACGTCCGCCCCGCCACCGGTGACGCCATGTCCCCCGCCAGCGCTTCCCAGCTGAACCCATTAAGCAGGGCATTCGTCGCCGCGAAGCGCAGCGCGCGCTCGGAGAGATCCGTCACAGTGACGGCCTCGACGTGCCGCGACAAGTGCAATGCCTGGACTCCGCACCCGGTGCCCAGATCGAGAGCGGACCCGACCGGCGGGCGCACCGTCGACTGCGCCAGCGTCACCGAGGCGCCGCCGATCCCGAGGACGTGGTCGCTGCGGACCGGGCCCGGCCGGACGTCGGATCCGAGGTCCGAGAGCACCCACCAGTCGCCGTCGTCGTCGCCGTACGGCGACAGGTCGATCGCCGCGCGCACACCATCGTCTATCTTCTCGACCAACCCGGTAGAGATCGCCCCTGCCAGGCCGAACGACCCGAAAGCGAGATCAGCAGCTTTCTCGGACACGGTCGCGCCGGTCGGGAACAGCGCGATCAGCGTGCCGAGCGGGTCGTCCCCGCCCTGCTCGCGCAACGCGTGCCGCACCGCGAGGAACTCGCCGCGGCCGAGCGCTCCGCCGGCGGTCTCGCCCAAGCGGTCGGCCACGCCCGCCGGCGTGAAGTTCGCGTCGCCCAGAGCGCTTCGCAGCGACGAAATCTGGTCCGGAGAAAGCAGCGGATCGGTCACCGCGCCATCCTCTCCCGGAGAATTCGCGTTCGCGCCCCCGGGGGAGCAGAGGGCCCCGGACGTGGCAGGCTGGACCCATGGTGAGGCTGCGTCTGAGCCAGGACGTCGATGCCGACGCGTTCCTGGCTGACGACCCGTTGGCGCTGCTCGTCGGCATGCTGCTGGATCAGCAGTTCCCGATGGAGCGGGCGTTCGCGTCGCCCTACGAACTCGGTCGACGCATGGGTGTGACCCGGCTCGATCCGGCCGCGATCGCCGCGTTCGACCCGGAGGAATTCGCCGCGCTGTTCGCGACCCCGCCCGCCCTGCACCGCTACCCGCAGGCGATGGCCGCGCG
Organism: Cryptosporangium sp. NPDC048952; assembly: GCF_043197895.1. Lineage (NCBI taxonomy): Bacteria > Bacillati > Actinomycetota > Actinomycetes > Cryptosporangiales > Cryptosporangiaceae > Cryptosporangium > Cryptosporangium sp. NPDC048952. Next base: position 670,206 of record NZ_JBICTY010000003.1, read on the forward strand.
CGTCCAGACGGTCGCCGCACACGTGCTGGACGCCTACGACGGCGAAACCGCGCGGCTGTGGCTCGACGCGGCGAGCGGCAAGGACCTTCTCCAGCGCGTCAAGGCGCTCCCCGGTTTCGGTGACCAGAAGGCGCGCATCTTCGTCGCGCTCCTCGGTAAGCAGCTCGACGTCCGTCCGGAAGGCTGGCGCGAAGCCGCCGGTGCCTACGGCGAGGACGGCTCGACGCGCTCGGTCGCCGACGTGACCGGCCCGGAGACCCTCCAGGCCGTCCGCGAGTTCAAGAAGGCCGCCAAGGCGAAGGCGAAGGAGGCCGTACGGTGATGCTCTGGCCGCTGTCCGGGCTGCGGGTACGCGCGGGTTCCGTCGAACTGCGCCCGCCGACGGACGAGGACCTGCCCGCTCTGGCCGCCCTGGTGCCGGTCGAGGCCGGCTATGACCCGACGCTGCCGATCAGCGGCGTGACCACACCCCAGGAGATGGCCGCGCAGGCGGTGCTCCGCCAGGTCTGGCGGTCGCGTGCGGAGATCGCACCGGCCTCCTGGCGCATCTGCCTCGCCGCGTACGTCGACGGTGTGCTGGTCGGCCAGCAGGACCTCAAGGCCGACGACTTCCCGCGCCGCCGCATCGTCGAGACGTCGTCCTGGCTGGGAGAGGAACACCGCAGGCAGGGCCACGGCAAGGCGATGCGTGCGCTCGCGCTGCACCTGGCGTTCGAAGGGCTCGGTGCGGTCTCGGTCGAGAGCGAGTCGGCCGAGGGCAACGACGCGGCGCTGGGCGTCACCCGCTCGCTCGGTTACAGCCCCTGCGGTGACACGTACGAGGTGCACGAGGGTGTCGTCACCCACATGCTCACCTCGCGCCTGTCGCGGGAGCGGTGGGCGCTGCACCGGCAGGGCTACGGCCTGGCGCCGGTCGAGGTCGAGGGGGTCGAGGGGTGCCGGCGGCTGCTCGGTCTGCCGCCCACCGATCCGGAGCCGGCCAACAACGGCAAGCGGTCCGCGAACGGCGTCGCCCGGCAGAAGCAGCCCACGGAGCAACCCGCACCCGCCTGACGTCCGTTCCGCGTGGCGGTGGCCGGTGCGCGGTGCAACGATGGAGTGGTGCGGTACCCGGCCCCAGGGCGACCGGGCGCCCCCGAGTGAAGCGGGTGGAGCGCGTGCAGAGGCGTTCTCGGGTCGAGTTGATCACCGAGGCCGAGCGGAGTCCCGCTGATCAGCTGCGCCACCGTCAGCGGCAGTACTTCGGGCTGATGATGATGCGCGTCGTGTGCCTGATCCTCGCGGCGGTCCTGGTCAGCGTGAAGGCGCCGTACGCGCTGGTCTGGGTCGGGGTGCTCACCGTCGGGATGGTGCTGTTCCCGTGGATCGCGGTGATGGTCGCCAACGACCGTCCGCCGCGGGAGGAGAGCCGGTTCACCAACCGGCTGCGCCGGGTTCCTGCCGCAGCGCGTTCCCTGGGTCGTACGTCTTCTCAGCCCGACGACGATCGAGCCCCGACCGAGCGACAGCCCGAGCGCCCCCAACTCAACGCCCGCGAGTTACCGCCCTCACCGGCCAAGGTAATCGACCAGGACTGACCGCCCCGGTCGCACCCGGGTCGCGCCAGCCGCGCATGCCAGGGTCGGGCTCGCGCGCGTCAGGGCCGCGCTACGCGTGGGCGGCGACCCCGACCGCGCTAGGCGCGCGTCAGGGGCGCGCGCCCGGCAAGCCGACTGCCAGCGTCCCGGCCCGCGCACCCGCCGCCAACGCGCCGGCTGGGCCGGCGCCGCCCAGCCAGGCGGCGAGTAGGCCGGCTGCGAAGGCGTCGCCGGCGCCGGTCGTGTCGACCACGCGTCGGGCGGGCTCCGCGGCCACCCACGCCGCGCCGCTCGTCCCGCGCCACCAGGCGCCGCCGGCGCCGTCCTTCACCACGGCGATGCTCGCCGCCTCGGCGAGCCGCGCTGCCGACGCCGACGGGTCGGCGAACCCGGTCAGCACCGCGGCCTCCGCGGTGTTGGCCAGCACCAGAGTCACGCCGGACACCCACTCCAGGAACCGCCAGGGCCCCACGGCCTCCAGCGGCGCCGCGGACGCAGCGTCCACGGAGATCGTCAACCCGCGTTGCTTCGCGGTGTCGAGCGCGGCCAACCCGGCCTTCCGCGACCCGGAGTCCAACAGCGCGTACCCGCTCAGGTGCAGGTGCCGCACGTCGTCGCGCCCCACGGCCGCAGCGACGTCCGTCGGGTCGAGCCGGTCCGCGGCGGCCCGGTCCGGGAACATCGTCCGCTCCCCGTCGCCGTCGACCAGCACCGCGATCGACGCGGTCGGCAACTCGGTGTCGACAGCGACCGCCGGCTCCACCCCGGCCTCGACCAGCTCCGCGACCCGTTCCCGTCCGGGCGCGTCGTCGCCGACCCGGGCGACGAGCGTCACCGGCACCCCGACGCGCGCGAGCCACACCGCGGTGTTCGCCGCCGCACCGCCCCCGCTGTACCGGATGCGCGCCGGCCGGTCCGAGCCCACCGCCGGCGGACCGTCCGTGCTGATCACGATGTCCGTGGCCAGATCGCCCACGACAACGACGCGCCCGCGCTCCGGCTCGGGCGCGCCGGCGGGGTCGCCGGAGGGATCGGTGGTCATGGCGTCAGCAGACCGTGGTCACGCGAGGGCCGTCCGCGTTCCGGTGAACGCGACGGCGATCTGGCCGGCCAGCTCCGCGTTCCGCAGGATGATGCGGGTGTTGACGACGAGGCTCTGCCCCTCGGTCGCCGAGTGGAAGTGCGCCAGCAGGTACGGCGTCACGTCCTTGCCGGTGACGCCTTCCCGCTCGAGCCCGGCGAGGCCCTCGGTGAGCACCCGGTCGTGCAGCGCCGGGTCGAGCTGCTCGTCGGTCGGCAGCGGGTTCGCGACGACGACAGCGCCCTCGCCGAGCTTCAGCTCCCGCGCGGCCCGCAGCGTCTCGGCGATCTCGGCCGGGTCGTCGGCGCGCCAGCCCACCGGGTGCCCGGAGTCGGAGAGGTAGAAGCCGGGGAACCGGTCGGTGCGGTAGCCCAGCACCGTGACGCCCGAGGACTCGAGCCGCTCGAGCGTCGCCGGCACGTCGAGGATCGACTTCACGCCCGCGCACACCACCGCGATCGGCGTCCGGGCCAGCGTGCCCAGGTCGGCCGACTCGTCGAACGTGGTCGACGCGTCCCGGTGCACACCGCCGAGCCCGCCGGTCGCGAAGACCGGGATGCCGACCGCTGCCGCCACGGCGGCGGTGCTCGCCACGGTGGTGGCTCCGTCCAGCCGCTTCGCGGCCAGGACCGGCAGGTCGCGGACGCTGGCCTTGGCGACGCCGTCGGTCAGCGCCAGGTGGCGCAGCTGCGGCTCGTCCAGACCGACGACGATCTCGCCGCCGATGACGCCGACGGTGGCGGGGACCGCGCCGGTGGCTCGGACCGTGCGCTCGATCTCGGCGGCGACCTCGAGGTTGCGTGGACGGGGCAGCCCGTGGGAGATGATCGTGCTCTCCAGCGCGACCACCGGGGCGCCCGTGCCCAGCGCTTCCGCGACCTCAGCGCCGACTCGGATCCGGTATCGCCCTAGTGGCGGTTCGATGTCCACGCGAACACCGTACTTCCTGGTGATTACGCGGCTGCCGCGCGGTTGTCCGAGCAGCGATGCGGCAAACTGGAAGGGACACATCGATCGCAGGGAGGAAGCATCGTGGGATTCGCCGAGACGCTGGAGCGCCCGGAGACCCGAGAGCGCACGACAGACGACGCCCCCGAGGTCTTCCACTACGTGAAGAAGAACAAGATCGCGGAGAGCGCGGTCATGGGGACGATGGTTCAGGCGCTCTGCGGTGAGGTCTTCCCGGTGACGAAGTCGCCGAAGCCGAACTCGCCGGTGTGCCCGGCCTGCAAGGAGATCTACGAGTCGCTGCCCAAGGGCGAGTGACCCACCGCAGCCCCGGCCGGCGCTGACTGCGCCGGCCCGGCCGCCCCCTCGGCGCGGTCCGGTTCGTCGTCGGTGCCGGGCTCGTCGGGCGGTAGGTCGGTGGGGTCGGGCTTGCGCCGGCCGTGGAGCGCGGCCGCGATCCGGCGCCAGAGGTAGGCCACTCGGTGCAGGTGGCGGGGGCGGGGGCCCGCCGGGTGGAGCTGCTCGAGCGTGCCGTTGAGTTCGGCACCGAGCAGCACGGCGAACGCCAGCACGTAGAAGTACAGCAGCGCGACGATTGGCGCCGCGAGCGTCGAGAACAGCAGCATGTCGCCGGCGAGGCGGCCGATGTAGAGCCGCAGCACCCAGGAAAGCCCGACGAACAACACCAGGGCCAGTGCGGCGCCGGGCATCGCCCGCCGCCACCGCAGCCGCAGCGGCGTCGCGTAGTGGTAGAACGCCGACAGTGCGAGGAACACGATCGCCACCGTGAGCGGCCAGTACACCACCCGGATCACGGCCTCGGCCGCCGAGTGCCACCCGTCGGGCAGTCGGTTCACCACGAAGTCCGGCCCGAGGATCGCCAGCGGAACCGCTACCACCGCGGTGGCCAGCGTGAAGATGTAGAGCCAGAGCGCCATCAGGCGGCTGGCCACCGCTCCCCGCAGATCCCGCTGTCCGTACGCGATCGACACCGTGTTCACGAACGTCGCCGTCGACGACGACCCGGCCCACAGCGACAGCACGAGTGCCAGCGTCGCCACGTCACCGCGCCCGTGGCGCAGCAACTCGCCGACGATCGGCGTCACGACGTCGTTCTGCACCGCGGGGCTCACCAGCCGCGCCGTGAGCCGCAACGCGTGCGCCTCGGTGCGGTCGACCAGGTCGGTGCCGGTCCAGCGCCCGGCGTACCCGAGCACACCGAGGATCGCGAGGAACAGCGGCGGCACCGACAGCAACTGCCAGAACGCCGCCTCCGCCGAGAGCCCGAGGATCCGGTCCTGCCACGCCTTGGCCAGCATCGACCGGATCAGACGCAACGCGGTCAGTACATGACGGAGAGTGTTCAGCACCGGCCGGAACGCGGGCCCCAGCGCGCGTCGCGCGACTCTCGAAACCGTCGCACGCATCCGCGCGACGCGCCCGGCAGGAAGTGTGAGCATGTCAACCGATCAAACTACGGGGTCGGGTCGCTGGAATCGCGTCCGGACCGGGTGTCGTCGCAGCATGTCGCAGCAACGCCGAATCCGATGGGCCGGACGGGTGATCTTTCTCCGCCGACGGGGCGGGAGCCGCTTTCCATCATCCCGCACGAACGCCGGGTAAGGTCGGTGAAGCCCTCGCGCAGCGGATGCCGCTCGGGGGCGCACTGGTGTTCGGTTACCTGTCGTGGAGGTTGTGGCTTGACCGCGAACCCAGTGGCTGCGTCCGCCGGTACCGTCGGCGGAGCCGCTCCGCCGCTTCGCGTCTGGCAGCGCAAGGCCCTCGTCGAATATCTCCGCAAGTCCCCGCAGGACTTCCTCGCGGTCGCGACCCCCGGCGCCGGTAAGACGACGTTCGCGCTGCGTATCGCTGCCGAACTGCTCGCCGACCGCACGGTCAGCCAGGTCACCGTCGTCGCTCCCACCGAGCACCTCAAGACGCAGTGGGCGCAGGCCGCGGCCAAGGTCGGCATCCAGCTCGACCCGACGTACACCTCGCAGGGCATCACGTCGTCGGACTTCCACGGCATCGTCGTCACGTACGCGCAGGTCGGCCTGTACCCCGACCTGCACCGCCGGCGCTGCACGACCCGTCCGACGCTCGTCATCCTCGACGAGATCCACCACGCGGGCGACTCCCGCACGTGGGGCGACGGTGTCCGCACGGCGTTCGAGCCGGCGACCCGTCGGCTCGCGCTGACCGGAACTCCGTTCCGATCCGACGCGAACCCGATCCCGTTCGTCGAGTACGAGAAGGACCGCAACGGTCTGACCCGTTCGCGGTCGGATTCCAGCTACGGCTATGCCGACGCTCTGCGCGACCAGGTCGTGCGCCCGGTGCTCTTCCTGGCCTACTCCGGTGAGGCGAAGTGGCGCACCAGCGCGGGCGAGGAGCTCTCCGCCCGCCTGGGGGAGCCGCTGACGGCCGAACAGACCGGGCAGGCCTGGCGCACCGCGCTCGACCCCAAGGGCGACTGGATGCCGCAGGTGCTGCGCGCCGCTGACGCGCGGTTGAGCGTCATCCGGCAGCACGGCATGCCCGACGCCGGTGGGCTGGTCATCGCGACCGACCACGCGGCCGCCAAGGCCTACGCCGAGATCCTGCGCCGGGTCACCGGCAAGGCGCCGGTCGTCGTGCTCTCCGACGACGGCACGGCCAGCGCCAAGATCGCCGCGTTCGCGCAGTCCGAGGACCGCTGGATGGTCGCGGTGCGGATGGTGTCCGAGGGGGTCGACATCCCGCGGCTCGCGGTCGGCGTCTACGCGACGAGCGCGAGCACACCGCTGTACTTCGCCCAGGCCATCGGGCGTTTCGTGCGAGCCCGGCGCACGGGTGAGACCGCGACGGTGTTCCTGCCGAGCGTTCCGGTGCTGCTGGGGCTGGCCGGTGAGATGGAGGTCCAGCGCGATCACGTGCTCGACCGGCCGCACCGGGAGAAGTTGCTCGACGACGACCTCGTCGCGGCCGCGAACAAGCAGGAGGACGAGGACACCGACGACAAGCCGAAGTTCACGGCGCTGTCGTCGGAGGCGCACCTCGACCAGGTGATCTACGACGGGGCCTCGTTCGGTACCGGAGCGGCGCCCGGTACGGCCGAGGAGGAGGAGTACCTGGGGTTGCCCGGTCTGCTCACCGGTGACCAGATCGCGACGCTGCTGTCGAAGCGTCAGGCCGACCAGGTCGCCGCGCAGAAGAAGGCCGCCGCCGAGCGGAAAGCCGCGGGTGGGCCCGACGTTCCGGAGCCGGAGGCCGTCCCGTCGTCGACGTTCGTGCGCCGGCAGACGCTGCGGAAGCAGCTCAACACGCTGGTGGCCGCGCAGCACCACCGCACCAACCGTCCCCACGGCCAGATCCACGCCGAACTCCGCCGCCTCTGCGGCGGCCCCCCGAGCGCCCAGGCAACGATCGAGCAGCTGGAAGAGCGAATCGCAACCATCCAGACCTGGTGAGCGGCCCGCCGAGAACGGCGCTGCCAGGCGAGCGCGAGCCCTTGAGTATCAGTTATACGAGGCGGTCTCGCGCTCGACTGGCAGCGCCGCCCTCGGCGGGCTCCAGGTCAGAACACGACGAAGCCCCGGTGCCTTCGGCACCGGGGCTTCGTCGTTGGATCTCAGTCTTCTGTTTTCAAAATCTGGACGGCGACCTTTTCGAGGTCCGGGGCGTACTTGGCTCCGTGATGTCCGCAGAAGACGAGGTCTCCGCCGCCGGGCAGAACTGCCCGGACCTTGGCAGCCGCACCGCACCGGTCGCAACGCTCGCCAGCTGACGGCGCCTCGGTCGGCGGCGGGGTCAGGGTCGGGGTCATTGGCCTCCTCCTCTGCTCTCACCGTGCTGTTCGTTGTGCTTACCGCTCACACATCGTCCAACACATCTGTGTGCTGAGACGTTCCCGGGCGACCGCCATGTTCCATGTCACACAGCGAGTAACCGGGTGTCTCGGGGCCTCCGCGCATGATGTGCGGTGGTCCCACCACCAGAGTGCCACGCGAATTCGAGTTCCGGAGATCGGATCTCGGACAGACATCCGGGGCCGCGAAAACACTTCCAGTGCATCCGGGACATACTGCCCAGATCAACGCCTCCGGCGACGTTCTGACATGCTGCAGTCATCAACTTGGAACACGCCCGGAGGGTCGAAATCGCCTCTCCACGGGCTGATTCGGGGCCTCGAACGACACCGCCCACCCCGGACGCGCCTCTGTCGAATCGGCAGCCGACGATCGGCTCCTGACTGACGTCGTCACTGAAGGTAGTTTTTTGAACGCCGTGCGACAGAAGTCGGCCCCGGAGCCGCTACCGGTACTCCGGGGCCGAACCGACTGACGTCTCAGTCGAGGTAGTCGCGCAGAACCTGCGAACGCGACGGGTGACGCAGCTTCGACATCGTCTTGGACTCGATCTGACGGATCCGCTCGCGGGTCACGCCGTAGACCTGGCCGATCTCGTCCAACGTCCGCGGCTGGCCGTCGGCCAGACCGAAGCGGAGCCGGACGACGCCGGCCTCGCGCTCGGAGAGCGTCTGGAGCACCGACTGGAGCTGGTCCTGCAGCAGCGTGAAGCTGACCGCGTCGACCGCGACCACGGCCTCGGAGTCCTCGATGAAGTCACCGAGCTGGCTGTCGCCCTCGTCGCCGATCGTCTGGTCGAGCGAGATCGGCTCCCGAGCGTACTGCTGGATCTCCAGCACCTTCTCGGGGGTGATGTCCATTTCCTTCGCGAGCTCTTCGGGGGTGGGCTCGCGGCCCAGGTCCTGGAGCAGCTCACGCTGTATGCGGCCGAGCTTGTTGATGACCTCGACCATGTGCACCGGGATGCGGATCGTGCGGGCCTGATCGGCCATCGCACGGGTGATCGCCTGCCGGATCCACCAGGTGGCGTACGTGGAGAACTTGTAGCCCTTGGTGTAGTCGAACTTCTCGACCGCACGGATGAGGCCGAGGTTGCCTTCCTGGATCAGGTCGAGGAAGGCCATGCCGCGGCCGGTGTAGCGCTTGGCCAGCGAGACCACGAGGCGGAGGTTGGCCTCCAGCAGGTGGTTCTTGGCGCGCTCGCCGTCCCGGATGATCCAGAGCAGGTCGCGGCGGAGCTGCGTCGGCATCTTCTCGCCGCGGTCCTCGCCCTGGCGCATGCGCTCGGCGGCGTAGAGACCGGCCTCGATCCGCTTGGCGAGGTCGACCTCCTCCTCCGCGTTGAGCAGCGCGACCTTACCGATCTGCTTGAGGTAGGCCCGGACCGAATCGGCCGACGCGGTGAGCTCGGCGTCCTTGCGCGCCTGCTTCAGCGCCTCGGACTCCTCCTCTTCCTCGTCGAACGCGAATTCTTCCTCTTCGCCGTCCGCGAGCACGACCGGCTCGTCGACGGCCAGGCCGCCCTCCTTGGCCGGACCGGCGGTCGGAGCGCCCTCAGCGGGCTTGCCGGCGGCGGGCGCGGCGGCCTTCTTGGCCGGGACGCGCTTCGAGGGGCCGGGCTTCGGAGCGGCGGGGGTGGCCGGAGCTTCCGCGGGTGCGGCGGCAGCGGCTGGGCCGGCGGCGGGCCGCGTCGTCTTGGCGGTCGTCGCCTTCGACGCGGGCGTGGTGGCCGAGCGGGCCGCGGCGACGCGCCGACGGGCCGGACGCGGGTCGGCGGACCCGTTCACGACCACTGTGACGCCCGCCATGGACAGGCCCTGCAAGATCTTCTTTCCTTGAGCGGGTGACACCCCCGCACCACCGAGGATCCGCCCCACCTCGTCGGAGGTGAGGGAGGCGGTATCACCCGCCCGCGCTGTCAGCGTGTCGACGAGGGAACGGACGATGTCGGCCCGCGGAGGGGTGCGGTCGGCGTCTGTCACGAAGTGACCTTCCACGTGTCGGTGCGGCGGGCACACCTCACCGGTCAGGGGACTGACCGGGGGGCTGATCTACCAGGAGCTTTGTGTCCTCCGGGCTGTCTTCCCCGGTGGCATGGCAACGAATTGTACCGCCGGGTCGGGGGAGACGGCTCCCACCATCGATCCATCCGTTGTGTCTGGTTGGTGGGGGCCGACCGGCCCAGCGGGGCTCGACGCCGTGCTGGACTGTAGTTCGCGTCTCGGGTTCTGGCCACGACCGCCACGACCCAACATGCACGTGACCTGTTACTTGCCCTGAACAGAACGATTCAGCACTGAGCCTTCAGCCAGGGAGCACAACCGAAATGGCAGTAGTGGAACCCACCGAACTCCTGAGTCTCGCGGTCGAGTTGGTCCGCAAGGCCGCAGCCGGGATCGCGGAGCAGCGCGCCGCGGCGGTGACCTCGATCGAGACCAAATCGTCGCCGACCGATCCGGTCACGGCGGCGGACCGGGCCGCCGAGCAGCTCGTGGTGGAAGGACTGGCGGCGGCGCGCCCCGGCGACCTGGTGCTCGGCGAGGAGGGCGGCTTCCGGCCGGTCGGCTCCGAGGCGGCACCCGACGCGGTGCGGTGGCTCCTGGACCCGATCGACGGCACCGTCAACTTCGTCTACGGGATCCCGGCGTACTCGGTGTCGCTGGCGGCCGAGGTCGCCGGTGTTGTTGTCGCCGGTGTCGTGCGCAACGTCGTCACGGGGGAGGAGTGGACCGCCGTGCGCGGCGAGGGCGCCTGGCGCGACGGGGTGCGGTTGCGGGGGTCGTCGGAGACGACGCTGGGCGGCGCGTTGGTCGGAACCGGGTTCGGGTACGCCCCGGAGCGTCGGCGGGAGCAGGCCGAGGTGCTGCTGCGGATCCTGCCGCAGATCCGCGACATCCGGCGGATCGGGTCGGCGGCGCTCGACCTGTGCGCGGCCGCCGAGGGACGCGTCGACGCGTACTTCGAGCGTGGCCTCAACCTGTGGGACCGGGCCGCGGGCGGCCTGATCGCCGAAGAGGCAGGGCTACTGGTGACCGGCCTGCGCGGCGAAGGCCCCGGAGAGGCGATGACGCTCGCGGCGCCACCGGCCCTCCACACCCTCCTCGACGAACTACTGAGCCCGCTGCACGCCTAGCACCCGGCCGGGGTCGACGGCTGCGGGGGATCCAGGGTCTTGAGCTCGGCGGGAACGTCCTTCTCGGGTGTGAGGTCCTTGAAGTCGATGCCGATGACGACGTCGACGCTGCCGTCCTCGCGGCCGTCGTCGACGATGACGCTGCCGCGGACGGTGGCCTGGAGGAGCTGTGCGGCACCGGCGCCGGCCGGCCCGTAGCGGATCTGAGCGGTCTGGGTGACCGGCTCGCCCTGCGGGTCGTTGCCGGTGGCGACGATCTCGAACTTGCGCTTCTTCAGCGCGTTCGCGACCTTGCTCGCCAGGCCTGCCTCGTCGGTGCCGTTGTAGACCCGCACCTTCACGGCCGAGGGCTCCGGGATGTCGGTCTGGACGGTGTTGCAGCCGATCGCCGTGGTTCCGGTCTGGTCGTCGGTGACGATCGCCCACACCACGGTGATCACCGCTACCAGCGCCAATACCCCGATTACCGTCAGCGCCCTGACTCGCGCCAGGCTCACCGCCCCACCACCCCGTGCGTCATGGGGCCAAACTTTAGCGTCCCGGGTCATCCTCGGTGACGCCCCGGCAATGCGCCGGTCACCAGGCACGTATCGGGCGCCTCCGGGGCAGGCCCCCGGGTCAGGCGCCGCCGGCCAGGGGGTGGAGCCGGCGCCCTGCCGGGGACCCGGCCCGCCACCGGGCCCGCTGCGCGGCGCGCAGGCGGCTCACGTAGCGCTCGGCCAGCCAGTCGGGGACGTCGGGGTCGCAGCCCGGCGTGTCGATCAGGGCGCCTCCGCCGGGGATGGGGACGAGGGTGGCGCCCGTATTTCGCCGGGGTGTGGTGCCGGAGAGGGCATCCGTCAACGTGCTCTTGCCGCATCCCGGCGGTCCGAACACGGCTGTCACGGAACCCGCCACCAACGTGCGTAGACGGTGCAATCCGAGGTACCCCGGGTCGGTGCTCAGACCGAGAACCGGCGTCCCCGGACAGCTTTCGGCCAGCACCGCCAGATCGGCCAGTACCGATCGCACCGCCGCACCGTCGCCGGCCCGATCGATCTGACTGAGCACCAGCACCGGCCGCGCCGAACCCGCCGTGGCCAGTGCGAGCAACCGTTCGGTGCGTTCCGGCGTCAGTTCCGCCGAGTACGCCTGCACCACCAGCACCTGATCGACGTTCGCGGCCAGCACCTCGCCGCGGACGTCGTCCGGGCCGCAGCCGCGCCGGACGACAGTCTCGCGGGGGAGGACCATGACCAGTTCCGTACCGGACAGCACGACCCAGTCACCGGCGACCGGGGCGACGCCGGGTACCGCGAAAGCGCGCACCGGCCCGGTCGGCGTCAGGCACCCACAGTCCGCGCCGTCGGTGTCCGTCACCCGTGCGGGGGTCAGGTGCCCGCCGGACGGGGGCCACCGCGGATCCGTCCACCGGCCCTGCGGTGTCCCGCCTGGTGAGCGCCCCGCGAGAGGGTCCCCGCAGGCGTCGGACTCTTGGGTAAGGTCGCCATCCGCGACCCGGGGATCCGGCGTCGTGGGGCATCTGCCAGTTGCCGTCGCCATCCGGTACCGTGCGTCCCATTCGTCCGACCACCCGAGGCGGCGCAGGCGGGCACGGCTGCGCCGGCTGCCGAGGGTGGGCACCGGACCGGCGGCCTGTTCCTGGTCCGGCGGGCCCGGTGCAGGAAAGACGGGCATCGGTGTCACCTCGATCACATCGGGAACACATCCGGTGGGCTGTGCGTATTAGGGGCGCTGGAAACGGTAAGGTTCCGCGCTCGCCGGGTCGAACGGGTTTCTTTCCTGGCCGGGGAGCCTGGCCGTTGACGGCGTGACCCGGCTGTCATCCGAACGAAAGAAGAGGACCACCACGATGGCCACCGACTACGACGCGCCACGTCGAACCGAGGAATCGGAGATCGGCGAGGACAGCCTCGAGGAGCTGAAGGCACGCCGGACGGATTCCCAGTCCGGCAGTGTGGACGTTGACGAAGCAGAAGTTGCCGAGGGATTCGAGCTGCCAGGTGCTGACCTGTCCGGCGAGGAGCTCACGGTCAAGGTACTGCCGATGCAGAACGACGAGTTCCGCTGTTCGCAGTGCTTCCTCGTCCACCACCGCAGCCAGCTGGCCGAAGAGAAGAACGGCCAGTACGTCTGCACCGAATGTGCGGCCTGACCCCCCGGTCGGGACCGCGTAATCGGGGGACGTCCTTTCGACGTCCCGGAAGCACAGAACGGTCGGGGGTCCGGGGGGTACGACCCCGACCGTTCGGGGTAGATCAGGAGCGCGGTGCCAGTGGCGCGGATGGCCGACAATGGTCTCCAGCCGCGCCGGCACCCGCTCCACGAGCCCCGAGGGACTGCCGCCATGACACTTCCGGAGAAGTCGTCCGACTCCACCGCACCCGCTGACCCGGAGTCGTCGTCCGTCGAAACCGATGCGGACACGACCGGGTCCGCGAAGATTCCCGCCGAAGCTTCCGGCGCGCTCGCCAAGCTGACCGATTCGGACCTGTCCACGAGGGACCGACGCCGCCTGCTCGGCCGTGCGGTCTCCGGATTCGGACGCGGCGCCGGTCGCGCGATGCGCGGGCCCCGCGCCGCCGCCGGCTGGGCCGCCGATCTGCTGATCGCCGCCGCCCCGCACCTGACGGTCCGCGATCTCGAGACGCTGCAGCGCCACTACGAGGGCAAGTCCGGCGACGAGCTGGCCGACGCCGTGATCCGCAACGCCGCCCGCACCACCGCGAGCCTGGGCGCCGCCGGTGGCGGGATCGCCGCCGTCGAGTGGACCGCGCCGCCGTCCCTGCTCTCGGCCCCGATCCTGCTGGCCGTCGAGACCGCCGCGGTCGTCGCCGTCGAGGTGAAACTGCTGGCCGAGCTGCACGAGGTCTACGGCACGCCGGTGCGCGGCTCGGCGAGCGAGCGCGCGAGCGCCCTGCTCACCGCCTGGGCCCGCCGGCGTGGCGTCACGCTGCTGCAGGGCGGGCGCGGCTTCACCACTGTGCTCGGCGCCGGGATGCGCAAGGAGTTGCGCGATCGGCTGCTGCGCCGGATGGGGCGCAACCTGACGACGCTCGGCCCGCTGTTCACGGGCGCGGCGATCGGTGCCGAACTCAACCGCAGGGCCACCCGCAAACTCGGCGACGAGGTCCGCGCCGACCTCCGCAAGGGCTACAAACTGCCGCCGGCGGACGACCGCCCCGCGCTGTACTAGCTCGCTCGCCGCTAGTCGGACTCAGCGGGCGCCGGCAGCGGCAGGTCGAGCGCCGCCAGCAGTTCCTGCGGGCGCCGGGACGAGAACACCCAGTACGGCGTCGGGTCGTCCGGGTCGTCCAGATAGACCCGCACCATGCCCCGCACCCACGGGCGGTGGACGACGAACGCGACCGGATCGAGCTCGGGACCCAACGCGTCCCGGCGCTCCTCGCCGTCCAGCGCCTCGGCGGCGAGCAGGAAGCGACGCGGGATGTGGGCGTCGTCGACGTGCACTTCGTCGTCGGTGACGACCACCGTGATACGGCTGACCGCAGCCACCGCGAGCAACGCCAGCGGGATCAGGACGACGTACGGCAACCAGGAGCGCAGGCCGTCGTGACCGAGGTGGATCTCGGCGGCCAGCAGCGCTGCGACCGCTGCCGCGGCCACCCAGCCCCACCACGGCACGATCCACCGCTCGCGATACGTGTCGGTGGTCGTCGTCGCCGTACTCATGCTGGGTATCGTGCCACCGACCCGCACGACTGCCGAAAAGGAAGCAACTTGCATGCCTGACGTCGAGGTTCTCGTCCAGCTGCTCGATCCGGAGCTACCTCCTCCGGTCTACGCCAAGGCGGGGGACGCCGGAGCCGACCTGGTCGCGGCGGAGGACGTCCGGCTCGGCCCCGGTGAGCGGGCGTTGGTCGGAACGGGTGTGGCGATTGCGCTTCCCGAGGGGTACGCCGGGTTCGTCCACCCGCGGTCCGGCCTGGCGGCGCGGTTCGGCGTTTCGATCGTCAACGCACCCGGTACCGTCGACAGCGGATACCGAGGTGAGATCAAGGTCAACCTGATCAACCTCGATTCGACCGAGACCGTGACACTCGCGCGAGGCGACCGGATCGCCCAGCTCGTGGTGCAGCGCGTCGAGCGAGCCGAGTTCCGGGTGGCGAGCGTGCTGCCGGAGTCGGATCGTGGGACGGGCGGCCACGGCTCGACCGGCGGTCATCGCGGCTTGGTCACCGCACGAGAGGAGTAACAGGGTGTTTCGACGTCGGCGTGGCCGGCACGCGGCGGCCGGCCGGGAGGAAGACCTGGAGGCCACCGGCGCTGAGTCGCTTGAGGGGGACTTCGGTGTCGGCCCCTGGGATGCCGAAGCGGCGCCCGAGGACGACGTCCAGCGGGTCGATCTGGGGGCGCTGCGCGTCCCGACGCTCGCGGACGTGGAGTTGCGGGTGGAGGCCGACCAGAACGGTCAGGTGGCCTCGGTCGTCCTGACCGACGGCACCAGCGCGGTGGAACTGGCCGCGTTCGCCGCTCCGCGTACCGAAGGCATCTGGGACGAGGTGCGCGAGGAACTCCAGGCGAACATCCGCGGTGACGGGGGGGTCGTCGAGCAGGAGGTCGGCGAGTTCGGTCCCGAGCTGCGGGCGAACGTGAAGGTGCCGGACGGCAGCAAGCAGGCGCTGCGGTTCGTGGGGATCGACGGGCCGCGGTGGTTCCTGCGGGCGACGTTCACCGGTGCGGCTGCCGGGGACGTCAACGCCGGGCCGCAGCTGTCGGAGTCGGTGCGGCAGACGGTCGTGGTGCGGGGGTCCGATCCGATGCCGGTGCGGGATCCGCTGCCGTTGCGGTTGCCCCGCGAGGTGGTCGAACAGGCCGCCGACCAGGACTGAGCAGTCTTCCGACGAAGGGGCCCGGCCGAAGCCGGGCCCCTTCGTCGTGTGCCGCTACCTGCTCCAACGCGCTCAGAGCGCGTCAGCACCCGAACGTCGGCCGGTGGGTACGATCCGCTGGCTCCGACGAACGAAGGAGGGGAGCGTGGCGCGGGGGACTCTGCGGATCTACCTCGGGGCGGCGCCCGGGGTCGGGAAGACGTTCACGATGCTCGAGGAGGGACGGCGGCGCGCGGAGCGTGGAGCCGACGTCGTCATCGGGGTCGTCGAGACGCACGGCCGCGTCGAAACCGCCGCCCAGATCCGCGACCTGGAGATCGTCCCGCGCACCCACCTCACCTACCGCGACACCGACTTCGAGGAGATGGACCTCGCCGCCGTGCTCGCCCGGCGCCCCGAGGTGGCGCTGGTCGACGAGCTGGCCCACACCAACGTCCCCGGCAGTCCGCACGCCAAGCGCTGGCAGGACGTCGAGGCGCTGCTCGACGCCGGCATCGAGGTCATCTCCACCGTCAACGTCCAGCACCTGGAGTCGGTGAACGACGTCGTCGCCACGATCACCGGCGTCCCGCAGCGCGAAACGGTCCCCGACGCCGTCGTCCGCGCCGCGGACCAGGTCGAACTCATCGACATGGCGCCCGAGGCGCTGCGCCGCCGGATGGCCCACGGCAACATTTATCCAGCCGACACGATCGACGCCGCACTCGGCAACTACTTCCGCGTCGGGAACCTCACCGCGCTGCGCGAACTGGCGCTGCTGTGGACCGCGGACAACGTCGACGAGGCGCTGCGCCGCTACCGCGACGAGCACGACATCACCGGCGTCTGGGAGGCACGCGAACGCGTGGTCGTCGCCGTGACCGGCGGCCCCGAGGGCGACACGCTGATCCGGCGCGCGGCCCGGATCGCCGCCCGCAGCCGGAGCGGCGACCTGCTCGCCGTCCACATCTCGCGCAGCGACGGCCTGACCGCCGCCGACCCGGCGCGCCTGGAGAAGCAGCGGGAGCTGGTCGAGTCGCTCGGCGGGACGTTCCACGCGGTGGTCGGCGACGACGTCCCGGCCGCGCTGCTCGACTTCGCGCGCGGGGCCGACGCCACCCAGCTGGTGCTCGGCACCAGCCGGCGGCCGCGCTGGCAGCGCGCGTTGTCGGAGGGCATCGGCTCGCGGGTGACGGCGAAGTCCGGGCCGATCGACGTGCACATGGTGACGCACTCCGAGGCCAGGGGATGGCGACGCCTGCCGGAGCTCACCGGTGGCCTCACGACCCGGCGCCGGGTCCTCGGCTTCGCACTGGCGCTCGTCGGGCTTCCGCTGCTGACGCTGGTGCTGAAGCTCGTCGAAGGGCACCTGGATCTGTCCAGCGAGCTGCTGCTGTATCTGGGGTTCGTGGTCGCGGTGGCGCTGGTCGGCGGCGGCTACCCCGCGGTGTTCGCGGCGGCGGCCGGCACGCTGCTGATGAACTGGTTCTTCACCCCGCCGGTGCGCACGTTCACGATCGCCGAGTTCGACAACATCGTCGCGCTGGGGGTGTTCGTGCTGGTGGCGCTGTCGGTGGCTGCGGTGGTGGACCTGTCGGCCCGGCGTCGGCGGGAGGCGTCGCGGGCCCAGGCCGAGGCCGAGATGCTCTCCGCGCTCAGCCGAGGCGTCCTCGCGGGTGGGCGCGCGCTGCCCGCCCTGCTGGAGCAGGTCCGGGACGCGTTCGGGCAGGACTCGGTAGCGCTGCGGGAACGGGTCGACGGGCGCTGGGAGGTGGTCGACACGATCGGTGACCCGGCCGGCCCGGGTGGGGCCGAGATACCGGTCACCGAATCGCTGCAGCTGGTGCTGCGGGGTCGCCGGCTGGCGGCGTCGGACCGCAGAGTTCTGACGGCTTTCGCCGCTCAGGCCGCGGTCGCGCTCCGACAGACGCGGCTGACCGCCCGGGCGGCGGAAGCCGCCGAACTCGCCGAGGGAAACCGGATGCGCACCGCGCTGCTCGCGGCGGTCAGCCACGACCTGCGGACGCCGCTGGCGTCGATCAAAGCGGCGATCTCCGCGCTCCGGATGACGACGGTGGCGCTCGAGCCCGACGACGTGGACGAGCTGCACGCGACGATCGACGAGTCGGCGGACCAGCTGGCGGCGTTGATCGACAACCTGCTCGACATGAGCCGACTGCAGACCGGTGCGGTGAACCCGCTGCGCCGCAGCGTCGGACTCGACGAGGTGGTGCCGCGGGCAGTGGCCGACGGCGCCGGTGTCGGGGGCCCGACGATCACCGTGGACGTGCCGGAGACGCTGCCCGCGGTGCTGGCCGACCCCGGCCTGCTGGAGCGGGCGCTGGCGAACCTGGTGAGCAACGCGGTGCGGCACGGTGCCGGGGCCCCGGTGGTGGTGCGGGGCAGCGCGCTGGGGAACCGCGTCGAACTGCGGATCGTCGACACCGGGCCGGGCGTCGCGGTGGAGGACCGCGACCGGATTTTCGCGCCGTTCCAGCGGCTGGGGGATCGGCCGGCGGGCAACGGTGTCGGGCTCGGGCTGGCGGTGGCGCGCGGGTTCGTCGAGGCGGTGGGCGGCACGCTGGAGCCGGAGGACACTCCCGGCGGAGGGTTGACGATGGTGGTTTCGCTGGAGGTGGCCCGGTGACGCGGGTATTGGTCGTCGACGACGAGCCGCAACTGCTGCGCGCGCTGCGGATCACGCTGAAAGCGCGGGGATACGAGGTCGAGGTCGCGTCCGACGGGAAGGGCGCGCTGGAGGCGGCCGCGCACAAGCGTCCGGAGCTGATCGTGCTCGACCTGGGGCTGCCCGACCTGGACGGGATCGAGGTCATCGAGGGTCTGCGGCCGTGGTTCACGGGGCCGATCGTCGTGCTGTCGGCGCGGCAGGACAGCGACGACAAGGTGCTGGCGCTCGACGCCGGCGCCGACGACTACGTGACGAAGCCGTTCGGCATGGACGAGCTGCTCGCCCGGCTGCGGGCGGCGCTGCGCCGGGCCGTGCCGGCGCCGGACTCGGTCGTCGTGACCACCGACGCGTTCACGGTGGATCTGGCGGCCAAGAAGGTCACCGTCGGAGACTCCGACGTGCGGCTCACGCCCACGGAGTGGGGGATGCTCGAGGTGCTGGTGCGCAACCCGGGGCGGCTCGTGCCGCGCAAGCAGCTGCTCCGGGAGGTGTGGGGGCCGGCGTACGGGGACGAGAGCAATTATCTGCGCGTCTACATCGCGCAGCTGCGCCGCAAGCTCGAACCCGACCCGTCCCACCCCCGCCACCTCCTCACCGAACCGGGCATGGGCTACCGCTTCGAGCCCTGATCCCGGAAGCCTCGGGTGAGCAAGTAGACGCCGAGGGCGAACTCCCAGGTGGCGATGGGAAGGGCCGCTGCCGCGGCGACGGGGGACAGGCGGTCCCAGGCGTCGAAGAGGACGCCGACCACCGAGGCGACCAACAGGGGCGCACCGATGAGGCCCAGAATCGGAAGAACCCGGGGGACGAGCCGAGACTGGTACAGCAGGGTCCCGAGCAGCACGGCGTTGACCGCCGGAACAAGGCTCTGGCTGACCAGGAACGCTGAGTCGTAGAACGCGACCAGCGTCCGACCGGTGACCTCCGTGCCGGCTCCGGTTCGTTTCAGGTGGACGGCCGTCAGCACACTCGCCACGCCGACGACGATGACGGTGGCCTCGACGACGCGGGCGGCCACGAAGCCGAGCGCGCGGCCTTCGCCCACCGTCCTGAGCACCGGGTACAAGGCGACCGCTGTGCCGACGCAGGCGAGTGCCACGACGAGCTCGAGGACGCAGCCGACGACCACCGCGGTGCCCGACCCGGGAGTGGTGACGAAGCCCGTGTCGCGCGTCGGATCGTAGAGGGTGATGGTGGGAACGGAGACGAACGTGAGTACGTAGAAAACACCGGCGATCATCGCGGTCCGTCGCATGCGTCCAGGGTGGCGGAGAACGAGTGACGCGGGTGACACAGTTCGCCATTGTGGCGGTGAAATCGGTGCGTACCCTGATTCACGACGGCGCGGTACCGGGTATGTCCGACAGACGCAAACGCGTTGTACGGCATAGCCGCGCCGACTCGTCGTAGAGGTGCCCACAATGACTGACACGCTGCCGCGGACCCACGAAGATTCGGGTCTGAAACGCCTGTTCCGTCGATTCACCGCTTCCGACCGTGAGCTCGATGCCGAGGCCCTCGAAGAGGCCAGCGTGCGTTCCGGAGCGCAGAAGGCCTGTGACTGCCCCCGCGGCCGCATCGCCACCGTCGCCGGTCGGCTGACGTCGGTTCGCTACACCCCTCGCACCAACCAGCCGACGCTGGAGGCCGAGCTGTTCGACGGCACCGGCTCGGTCACGCTGGTGTTCCTCGGCCGGCGTCGGATCGCCGGGATCGAGCCCGGTCGCTCACTCTCCGTAGAGGGACGTCTCGCCCTGCGGGATGGTCGTAAGGTGATCTTCAACCCCTTCTACACGCTGGAGCCGATCACACCGTGACCGACCACCGCGCCCGTCCGCCCGGCGAGCAGCGCCCCTACTTCGACGCCGACGAGCGCAAGGTCGAGGACGAGCAGCTCACCGAAGCGATCTTCGGTGACAAGGACCCCAACGGTCGGGTCGCGGACATCATCGCGGACGAGGCCGCCCAGCTGGTGGCGGACGTGCCGCCGGGCGATCCCGGTGCGCGGCGTCGCGTCGTCATCACCCCGCCGGAGGCGCCGGCGGACGAGGCAGTCGACGACGGCGAGAAGGACGACGAGCAGATCTCGATCGCCGACCAGGTGCGCGAGCAGCTCGGCGGCATCCGGGGGCTGGTCGAGAGCTCACTGCCGGTGCTGGTCTTCATCCTCGCCAACATGGCGACGTCGCTGAAGCCGGCGCTGTGGGCGGCGGTCGGGTCGGCGGCGCTGATCGCGGCGTACCGGCTGATCCGCAAGGACTCCGTGCGGCACGCGCTGAACGGGTTGTTCGCGGTCGGGATCGCGGCGTTCATCGCGGCACGCACCGGCCAGGCAGAGGACTTCTACCTGCTCAACATCGCCCGCAACAGCGGCGGTGCGCTGGTGTGCGCCGGGTCCGTGCTCTTCCGGCGCCCGGTGATCGGCTACGCGTGGCGGTTCATCTCCCAGATCCCGCCGGGCTGGCGCGAGAGCAAGCCGTTGCTGCGGGCGTTCTCGCTGATCAGCCTCGTCTGGGCGCTGATGTTCGCGATCCGCGCCGCCGTGCAGATCTACCTCTGGTCGCAGCACAACGCCGACGCGCTCGGCTGGGCGTCGCTGGCGATGGGCTGGCCGATGTTCGGCGCGTGCCTTCTCTTCACGGTCTGGTACGGCCGGAAGGCCATTGCTTCAGTCGGAGGTACCGTCGCCGCTGACCACTGAGTGCACGCGGTCCTCGGCGTCGGGCGGGCAGAGGAACATCAGCTCGTCGCCGGACTCCAGCGGGTCGTCGGGCGTCGGCACCAGTACCCGCGCTCCGCGCAGGATCGCGACCAGCGCCGCGTCCGACGGCAGCGGCACCTCGCGCAGCGGACGCCCGACGTAGGGCGCGTCCGGGGCCAGCGTGATCTCGACGAGGTTCGCCTGGCCCTGGCGGAACGTCATCAGCCGCACCAGGTCGCCGACCGTCACGGCCTCCTCGACCAGCGCCGCCATCAGCCGCGGCTTGCTGACCGAGACGTCGACGCCCCACTGGTCGGTGAACAGCCACTCGTTCTCGGCCCGGTTGACGCGCGCCACGACCCGCGCCACCGCGAACTCGGTCTTGGCCAGCAGCGACACGACCAGGTTCACCTTGTCGTCACCGGTGGCGGCGACGACGACGTCACACCCGGCGAGCCCGGCGTCGTCGAGCGACGCGAGCTCGCACGCGTCGGCGAGCACCCACTCGGCCTCCGGCACCAGGTGGCTGCGCATCTGGCGGGGGTCACGGTCGATCAGCAGTACCTGGTGACCGTTGTCGACGAGCTCGTTGGCCACCGACCGTCCGACGTTGCCCGCACCCGCGATCGCGACGCGCATCAGTAGCTCCTCTCCCCGGCGGGGGCCTTGCCGGCGATCTCGCCGACCTTGTCGACCTGACCTTCGGGGACGAGCAGGAAGATCCGGTCGCCCTCCTGGATGACCGTGGACTTGCTGCACAGGTGCCCGACGCCGAACCGCGTCAGGTACGCCGCCCGGTAGCCGGTGGCCTCCTCCAGCTCGGAGATCTTGTGCGTGAGCCAGGCGGGGTGCAGCGGGGGTTCGATCATCACGACCGACCCGGACGGATCCCGCCAGACCTCGACCGCGCTCTCCGGCATGAGGGCGCGCATCACCTGGTCGGACGTCCAGCGGACGGTGGCGACCGTCGGGATGCCGAGGCGCTCGTACACCGCTGCGCGGCGGGGGTCGTAGATCCGGGCGACGACACGCTGCACGCCGAACGTCTCACGGGCCAGGCGCGCGGAGATGATGTTGGAGTTGTCGCCGCTGCTCACCGCCGCGAATGCGTCGGCCCGCTCGATGCCGGCCTCCTCGAGCGTGCGCCGTTCGAAGCCGACACCGGTAACCGTGGAGCCCACGAAGTTCGGGCCGAGCCGGCGGAACGCGTCGGGGTTCTGGTCGATGACGGCCACGGTGTGTCCGCGCTTCTCCAGGCTCTGCGCGAGCGTGGATCCCACGCGTCCGCACCCCATGATGACGATGTGCACGTGCGCAGTCTTCCACGGCCGACCTAGTTGCTGCCCCGTCCGGTAGCAGCTTCGGGACAGACGTACGCTATCGCCGTGCCGTCCCCGACGTCCGTGTTCAAGCGCCTCGTCATCGGACGGGCGCTCCGGAGCGACAAACTCGCCGAGACCCTCCTGCCGAAGCGCGTCGCGCTGCCGGTCTTCGCTTCCGACGCGCTCTCGTCGGTCGCCTACGCTCCCGCCGAGATCCTTGCGACGCTGAGCGCGGCGGGCCTGGCCACGTACCACCTGTCGCCGTGGATCGGCCTCGCGGTCGTCGTCGTGCTGCTCACCGTCGTCGCGTCGTACCGGCAGAACGTGCACGCGTACCCGTCGGGCGGCGGCGATTACGAGGTGGTGAACACGAACCTCGGGCCCGGCTTCGGCCTGGTCGTCGCGAGCGCGCTGCTCGTCGACTACGTGCTGACCGTGGCGGTGTCGGTCGCCTCCGGCGTGCAGAACCTGGCGTCCGCGGTACCGGCCCTGGACAACCACCAGATGCTCGTGGCGGTGCTGCTGGTCGCGCTGCTGACCTCGCTGAACCTGCGCGGTGTGCGGGAGTCCGGCGTGGCGTTCGCGATCCCGACCTACGGGTTCATGATCGCGATCTTCGGCATGGTGCTCTGGGGCCTGTTCCGGATCTTCGTCTCCGGTGACGAGGTGCGGGCCGAGAGCGCCGGGTTCGAGTTCCACGGCGAGGAGACGCTCGCCGGGATCGGGCTGGTGTTCCTGCTGGCCCGGGCGTTCTCGTCCGGCTGCGCGGCGCTCACCGGCGTCGAGGCGATCAGCAACGGCGTCCCGGCGTTCCGCAAGCCGAAGAGCAAGAACGCGGCGACGACGCTGCTGATGCTCGGTCTGATCTCGGTCGCGATGATGCTCTGCATGATCTGGCTGGCCCGGCTGACCGGCCTCCAGTACGTGGAGAATCCGGCCACCCAGCTCGCGGGCGCGCCCGACGGGTACGTGCAGAAGACCGTGGTGGCTCAGCTCGGCGAGACGATCTTCGCCGGTTTCAGCCCGGGTTTCTACTTTGTGACGATCATGACCGCACTGATCCTGGTGCTGGCCGCGAACACCGCGTTCAACGGCTTCCCGGTGCTGGCGTCGATCCTCGCGCAGGACCGGTACCTGCCGCGGCAGCTGCACACCCGCGGCGACCGGCTGGCGTTCAGCAACGGCATCGTCTTCCTCGCGGTCGCCGCCGGCATCCTGCTGGTCGCGTTCGACGCGGATCCGAGCGCGCTGATCCACCTCTACATCGTCGGGGTGTTCGTGTCGTTCACGCTCAGCCAGATCGGCATGGTGCGGCACTGGAACCGGCTGCTGCGGGTGGAGCGGGACCCGGCCGTGCGGCGAGGGATGCGCCGGTCGCAGGCGATCAACGGGTTCGGTCTGGTGATGACCGGCACCGTGCTGATCATCGTGCTCGCGACGAAGTTCCTGCAGGGGGCGTGGATCGCGATCGCCGCGATGGCGTTCATCTACCTGCTGATGCTGGGGATCCGGAAGCATTACAACCGGGTGGCCGAGGAACTGCGGCCGACCGACGAGAAGCCGATCCTGCCGTCGCGTAACCACGCCGTCGTGCTCGTGTCGACGCTCCACCAGCCGACGTTGCGGGCGCTGGCGTACGCGAAGGCGACCCGCCCGGACTCGCTGACCGCGGTGACGGTGAACGTGGACGATCAGTCCACGCGCGCGCTGCAGGAGGAGTGGGACCGGCGGGGCATCACGTTGCCGCTGACCGTGGTGGAATCACCGTTCCGGGAGATCACCAGGCCGATCCTCGACTTCGTTCACTCGCTGCGCCGGGAGTCCCCGCGTGACGTGGTGACCGTGTTCATCCCGGAGTACGTCGTCGGGCACTGGTGGGAACACCTGCTGCACAACCAGAGCGCGTTGCGGCTCAAGGGCCGCCTGCTGTTCGAGCCCGGAGTGATGGTGACGAGTGTGCCGTGGCAGTTGTCGTCGACGGAGGGTCGTGACCCCGATCGAGCCGACCGGGTGAACGGGCCGGGGTCGGTGCGTCGGGGCCTGGACCGTACGGGGTCGTCATGAGCTGGGTGGGTCAGTCGTTCGAGCTGGACGTCGACGCGTTCGCGCACGGCGGGCACTGCGTCGGGCGGCACGAGGGACGGGTGGTGTTCGTTCGGCACACGCTGCCGGGGGAGCGGGTCGTCGCGCAGGTCACCGAGGACCGCGGTGGGTCGTTCTGCCGGGCCGACGCGGTGTCGGTGGTGCGGGCGGCCGATTCGCGGGTGGAGCCGCCGTGTCCGTACGCACACCCGGGTGGGTGCGGGGGGTGCGATCTGCAGCACGTGGCTCCGGAAGCGCAGCGTTCCTTGAAGGCCGACGTCGTGCGGGAGCAGTTGGTACGGCTCGGTGGCCTCTCGTCGGTCGACGAGATCTTCTCCGGTGTGGAGGAGTTGCCCGGTGGATCACTCGGGTGGCGGACGCGGGTGCAGTTCGCGGTGGACGCAGCGGGGCGGGCGGGGCTGCATCCGCACCGATCGCGCGAGGTGTTGCCGATCGCGAACTGCCCGATCGCGGATCCACGGATCTCGTCGCTCGGGGTCACCGACCTGCCGTGGCCGGGGTTGGCGGCGGTGGAGGCCGTGGTGTCGTCCGGGGGTGACGACGCGGTCGTCGTGGACGTCCCGTCCCCGTCCGGCCGGTCGACCGGTGGGCGCTCGGACGGTGGCCGTTCCGGGGGTGGGCGGCCGGACGGCCGGCGGCGTCGGGGTGGAGGGCGGCCGGTGCCGCGGCGGCCGGTTGTCGTCGAGCTTCCCGAGGAGCTGCCGGAGTCCGTCGCGGTGCTGGCGGCGTCGTCGCCGATCCGGAACACCGGGCGCCCGCCCGCGGAGGCGGTGCGCGGGCACCGGCGGGTACGCGAGATCGCGGCCGACCGCCGCTGGTACGTACGTGCCGACGGGTTCTGGCAGGTGCACCCCGCGGCCCCGGACGCGCTGGCCGCGGCGGTGCTCGAGGCGCTGGCGCCGAGCGCCGGCGAGTCGGTGCTGGACCTCTACGCCGGTGCGGGCCTGTTCGCCGGGGTGCTCGGCGAGCGGGTCGGCGACACCGGCCGGGTCGTGGCGGTCGAGGCGGATCGCGGCGCCTGCGACGACGCCCGTCGGAACCTGCGCGACCTGGAGCACGTCGAGGTCGTCGCCGCCCGGGTCGACCGGGCGCTGGACGGTGGCCTCCCCGGCGAGGTCGACCTGGTGGTGCTGGACCCGCCCCGCTCCGGGGCGGGTGCCGCGGTGGTGGGTGAGATCGTGGCGCGCAGTCCCCGCGCCGTGGCGTACGTGGCCTGTGACCCCGCGGCGTTCGCCCGGGACGTGGCGACGTTCGCGGAGCACGGGTACGCCCTGACGCGGGTCCGCGCGTTCGACGCGTTCCCCATGACCCACCACGTGGAGTGCGTCGGGACGCTGAGCCCTGCACGGGTTGGAGGGCCATAGCCCTCCAACCCGTGCGCGCCTCAGTGGGCGGCGGGGGAGGGCTCGCGGAGGACTAGCGCTACCGCGCCCAAGGCTTCCGCGCGTCCCCCGAGGGTGCCCTGGACCACGTCCACCGCCTCTACCGCGCTGGGTACCGCGCTCCGCCCGAGCGCGTGGCGCAGGGGGTCCAGCAGCACGCGCCCGGTGGCCGCCAGCTCACCACCGACCACGACCCGGTCCGGGTTGATCAGGTTCACCAGGCCGCCCAGCGCGATGCCGATCGCCGAGCCCGCGTCGGCCACGATCCGGCGGCACGGCGCGTCACCCTCGGCGACCAGCCGCACGACGTCGGCCAACGACCGCACCTCGGGCCGACCGCGGCCCAGCACCGACACCAGCGCCGCCCCACCGGCGACGAGTTCGAGGCATCCGCGGTTGCCGCACCGGCAGACGTCACCGGCGGCGTCGAGGCTCAGGTGGCCGATCTCCCCGGCGGTGCCGGAGATGCCGCGGAACAGTCGCCCGTCGATCACCAGGCCACCGCCGATGCCGGTGCCGAGCTTCAGGTAGACCAGGGCCTCGCTGCCGCGTCCAGCGCCCCACGTGTGTTCTGAGAGCGCTCCCAAATTGGCGTCGTTTTCGACGTGGACGGGGAGCTGAAGACGCCTCCCGAGCTCGAGCGACGGCGCCAACCCCGCCCACGCAGGCAGGATGTTCGATGCTCCGAGCAGCCCGGTGCCGCTCACGACCGGCGCCGGCAACCCGAGGCCGACCCCGATGACGTCGGACAGCCGGTGGCCGGATTCCTCCACCGCGCTGACGACGAGCGACGCGGCCAGATCGAGCGTGAGTTCGGCGGTGGGTTCGCCGTCGGGCGCGAGCCGCTCGCCCCGCTCGGCGATGACGGTGTGGGCGAGATCGGCGACCGCGACGTTCACGTGCCGGCGCCCGATGTCCACGCCGGCCACGACACCGGCTCCGGGCGCCAGTTGGACGACTGCGGCGGGGCGCCCACCGGCGGGACCGGCGGGTGCGGTGCCGCCGGGCTCGACGACCAGGCCGATATCCGCAAGATCACTCAGGGTAGTCGATACGGTGGCTCTGGAAAGGCCGGTCGCCGATGCCAGATCGGCTCGAGTACTCGGCCCCATCGCCCTCAGGGCATCCGCCAGCCGGCGTTGATTTCCGCCCAGCGCGGTGACACCTGACACCTGGTCAGTCATGGACGAATATTCGGGCGTGTCGCGGGTTCTGTCAACGCGACGCAAAACTGCGGCTCTGAATGCCTCTTCGACTGCATACTTCGTCGCTTTCGTCTGCTTTATCGATACAGTGAAGTGTCGTGTCCATGACGAAACCAAACCGTTATGGGTGTTCCTTGACGGAACCCGGTCAGAGGCAGAGTGTTCAGAACATCGGCCGAAAGTGCCGGTTCCATGACTTTGAGGTGTACTCATCGGGAGGTTTGGTGTTCACTCTGCGTCGCGGCGTCGCTGTTGCCGCTGCCGTGCTGCTGGCGCTCAGCGCGGCAGCCTGTGAGAGCTCGGACGAAGGTTCCGACTCTGGCAGCAGCAGCGACAGTGCCAAGATTGCCCTCCTGCTCCCGGAGTCCCAGACGACCCGGTACGAGCAGTTCGACAAGCCGCTGTTCGAGGCGAAGGTCAAGTCCCTCTGCTCCGGCTGCACGGTCGTGTACAACAACGCGAATCAGCAGACCGACACGCAGCAGCAGCAGGCCGAGGCCGCGCTGAACGACGGCGCCAAGGTCCTCGTCCTCGACCCGGTCGACGGTGCGGCGGCGTCCAGCATCGTCAACACCGCGAAGGCCAAGAAGGTCCCGGTCATCTCGTACGACCGGCTCATCACCGGCGCGGACGTCGACTACTACATCTCGTTCGACAACGAGAAGGTCGGCGCCCTGCAGGCCACCTCGCTGGTCGACAAGCTCAAGGCCGACGGCAAGACGAGCGGCAACGTCGTCATGATCAACGGCTCGCCGACCGACAACAACGCCAAGCTGTTCAACAAGGGCGCGAAGTCGGTCCTGAGCACCTCGGGCTTCAAGCTCGAGCCGACCACCGACTACTTCACGCCGGAGTGGAAGCCCGAGAACGCGCAGACGTTCATGGACGGCCAGATCTCCAAGCTGGGCAAGACCGGCTTCGTCGGGGTCTACGCTGCGAACGACGGCACCGCCGGTGGCGCCATCGCCGCCATGAAGGCCGCGGGCGTCACCCCGCTCCCGCCGGTCACCGGTCAGGACGCCGAGCTCGCCGCCATCCAGCGGATCATCAACGGCGACCAGTACATGACCGTCTACAAGGCGATCAAGCCGGAGGCCGAGAAAGCCGCCGAGATGGCCGTCGCCCTGGCGCAGGGCAAGGACGTCTCCGGTGCCGACTCCAAGGTGAACAACGGCACCAAGGACGTCCCGTCGGTGCTGCTGGCCCCGGTCGCGGTCACCAAGGAGAACATCAAGACGACGGTCGTCGCCGACAACTTCTACACGGTGGCGCAGATCTGCACCGCCGACTACGCCGCCGCCTGCAAGGCAGCCGGCCTGCAGTAAGGCACTCCTGATCGTGCGGGCGGCGGTGCACCGACACGGTGCGCCGCCGCCCCCACGAGTCCATCTCAACCCCTCGTAACGAAGAGGACGCATGACAGCCACCCAGCCGGTGCTCTCGATGACGGGCATCAACAAGCGGTTCGGTGCCGTCCAGGCGCTCACCGACGTCTCTTTCTCGGTCGCCGCCGGAGAGGTGGTCGCGCTGGTCGGCGACAACGGCGCCGGCAAATCCACCCTCGTCAAGGTGATGTCGGGCGCGGGCCCGTCCGACAGCGGCGAGATCCTCTTCGAGGGTCGCCCGGTCTCCATCCCCTCCCCGTCCGCGTCCCAGAACCTCGGCATCGCCACGGTCTTCCAGGACCTCGCGCTCTGCGACAACCTGGACGTCGTCGGCAACCTGTTCCTCGGCTCGGAGATCACGCTCGGCGGCGTCGCGCTCGACGAGGCCGAAATGGAGAAGCGCAGCTGGGAACTGCTGCGCACGCTCGCGGCGAAGATCCCCAGCGTCCGGATCCCGGTCGCGTCCCTCTCCGGTGGCCAGCGGCAGACCGTCGCGATCTCGCGCTCGCTGCTCGGCAACCCGAAGGTCGTCATCCTCGACGAGCCGACCGCCGCGCTCGGCGTCGCCCAGACCGCCCAGGTGCTCAACCTGGTCGAGCGGCTGCGCGACCGCGGCCTCGCCGTCATCTTGATCAGCCACAACATGGCCGATGTCCAGGCGGTCGCCGACCGCGTGGTGGTGCTGCGCCTCGGCCGCAACTCCGGCGAGTTCGACGCCCGCAGGGTCAGCACGACCGAACTGGTGGCCGCGATCACCGGCGCCAGCGACAACGTGGTGGCCGAACGCGCCGCCCGCGAGCACCGCACCGCCGGTGGCCAGGAAGGAACGAACGCGTGAGCACTCCCACGGAGCCGGTCGACAAGCCGGCGGAAGGTGCCGTGGCGGCGGACCTGCTCGACCCCCGGTTGATCCAGGCGCGCGGCCCGATGGGCTACGTCGGCGCCCTGGCGCAGCGGCTGAAGAGCGGCGACATCGGCTCGCTGCCGATCATCGTCGGCCTGGTCGTGATCGTCATCGTCTTCCAGAGCTTGAACAACACGTTCCTCAACGCGTTCAACCTGGTCAACCTGTGCCTGCAGATCGCCTCGCTGACGATCATCGCGCTGGGCATCACGCTGGTGCTCCTGCTCGGTGAGATCGACCTGTCGATCGGCTCGGTCAGCGGTGTCGCCGCCGCGATCGTCGCGGTGATGAACGCGACGCACGGCGTCAACCCGTGGTTGTCGGTGCTGTCGGCGGTGGTCGCCGGGTCGGTGATCGGTCTGGTGCACGGCATCGTGTTCACCAAGATCGGCGTGCCGTCGTTCGTCATCACGCTGGCCGGTCTGCTCGGCTGGCTCGGTCTGCAGCTGCAGATCCTCGGCGAGCAGGGCACCGTCAACCTGCCGCCGACCGGGTCGCTGATCGACATCGGCCAGCAGAAGTTCCTGCCGACCTGGCTGTCCCTCGTGCTCGGGATCGCGCTGATCGCGCTGTACGTGGTCACGGCGCTGACCGGCTCGGCCCGCCGCCGTCGGGCCGGCCTCTCCGGCCAGCCGATCTGGGTCACCGCCGTCGTCGCGATCTTCCTCGCCGTCGTCGTCATCGCGATCGTCGTGAAGCTCGACGTCGACCGCGGTCTGCCGTGGATCTTCCTGTTCGCGGTCCTGCTCGTGCTGATCTTCGACTGGGTCATCCGCCGGACGAAGTACGGCCGGGCGATCCTTGCGGTCGGTGGCAACATCGAGGCCGCGCGACGGGCCGGTATCAAGGTCGACGCGGTCCGGATCTCGGTGTTCGTGCTCTGCTCGACGCTGGCCGCGACCGGCGGTGTGATCGCCGCCATGCGCCTGGGCTTCGCGAACCAGCAGTCCGGTGCCGGTGACGTCCTCGTCAACTCGATCGCCGCGGCGGTGATCGGTGGTACGTCGCTGTTCGGTGGCCGTACCCGTCGCTACGCCCCGTTGCTGGGAGCGGTCGTGATCGGTTCGATCGCGAACGGTCTGGCGCTGCTGTCGCTGACCAGTTCGGTGAAGTACATCATCACCGGTGCGGTGCTCCTGGGCGCCGTCGTCATCGACGCTGCCTCCTCGCGGGGCAGGAAGTCCTCCGGTCGATAGAACGCTGAACGAAGGGGCCCCGGCGAACAGGCCGGGGCCCCTTCGTTTTGTGAAGTTTCTGTGCGCCTTTCCGGCCTCGAGGTGCGGGCGAGCAGGGCGTGGCTAGACTCGAAATCCTCGCCGGCTCCCCAAGCAGGCCCCCACATCCCGCGAGCGCGAGGAGTTGCCGCCACCGTGACCGACCAGGCCGAGCTTCTGGGAACCATCTCGTCACCCGAGCAGCTGCGGGCCCTGCCCGCGGAGGTGCTGCCCGCTCTCGCGACCGAGATCCGTGACTTCCTCGTGGCCAAGGTGTCGCGCACCGGTGGCCACCTCGGCCCCAACCTGGGCGCGGTCGAGCTGACGATGGCGCTGCACCGGGTGTTCGACTCGCCCAGCGACAAGATCCTGTTCGACACCGGTCACCAGGCCTACGTGCACAAGCTGCTCACCGGCCGGCAGGACTTCGAGAAGCTCCGCCAGCGCGGCGGGCTCTCCGGCTACCCGAGCCGGGCCGAGTCGCCGCACGACCTGGTCGAGAACTCGCACGCCTCCACCGCGCTCTCCTACGCCGACGGCCTGGCCAAGGCGTTCGCGCTGCGCGGGGAGAAGCGCGCGGTGGTCGCGGTCGTCGGTGACGGCGCGCTCACCGGCGGTATGTGCTGGGAGGCGATCAACAACATCGCCGCCGGCAAGGACCGGCAGGTCGTCATCGTCGTCAACGACAACGGCCGGTCGTACGCGCCGACGATCGGCGGGCTCGCCAACCACCTCGCGACGCTGCGCCTCAACCCGGGCTACGAGCGGGTGCTCGACCTGGTCCGCGACTCGCTCTCGCGCACCCCGCTGGTCGGTGCGCCGCTCTACGACGCCCTGCACGGCGTCAAGCGGGGCTTGAAGGACGCGATCAGCCCGCAGGGGATGTTCGAGGACCTCGGCCTCAAGTACGTCGGGCCGGTCGACGGCCACGACCTGGAGGCGCTGGAGTCGGCGCTGCGCCGGGCGAAGTCGTTCGGCGGTCCGGTGATCGTGCACACGGTCACCCGCAAGGGCTTCGGGTACGCGCCGGCCGAGGCCGACGAGGCCGACAACTTCCACGGCCCCGGCGCGTTCGACCCGGCCACCGGCAAGCTGCTCGCGGCGCCGGCGCTGAAGTGGACGAAAGTCTTCGCCGAGGAGCTGGTCGCGGTCGCCGACGAGCGGCCCGACGTGGTCGGCATCACCGCGGCGATGGCGATCCCCACCGGTATCGACAAGCTGGCCTCCGCGTATCCGGAGCGCGCATTCGACGTCGGTATCGCCGAGCAGCACGCGGTGACGTCCGCCGCGGGCCTGGCGATGGGCGGCATGCACCCGGTCGTCGCGGTCTACGCCACGTTCCTCAACCGCGCGTTCGACCAGACGCTGCTCGACGTCGCGATGCACGGCCTGCCGGTGACCTTCGTGCTGGACCGGGCCGGGATCACCGGGCCGGACGGGCCGAGCCACTACGGCATCTGGGACCTGTCGATCCTGGGTGTCGTGCCCGGCATCCGGGTCGCGGCCCCGCGTGACGCGGCGACGCTGCGCGAGGAGTTCCGCGAGGCGGTCGGGGTCTCCGACGGGCCGACCGTCGTGCGGTTCCCGACCGGCGCGGTGCCGGTCGACCTTCCGGCGGTCTCCCGCGTGGGCGGTGTCGACGTCCTGGTGGACGCCGGCAAGAAGCCCGACGTCCTGCTGGTGTCGGTCGGTGCGTTCGCGCACACGGCGGTCGAGGTCGCCGCGCGGGCCGCCGAGCACGGCATTCGCGTCACCGTGGTCGACCCGCGGTGGGTGCGGCCGGTTCCCGCCGCGCTCGTGGACCTCGCGAAGGACGCGGCTCTGGTGGTGTCGCTGGAGGACGGCGTCCGCGCCGGCGGTATCGGGACGGCGCTGGTGCAGGCGCTCTCCGACGCCGACGTGTCGGTGCCGGTGCGTGACCTGGGCGTGCCCGCCGAGTGGCACCCGCACGGCTCGCGCTCGGAGATCCTCGCCGACCTGGGCCTCACCGCCCAGGACGTCGCCCGCCGAATCACCGAGTGGGTGGCGTCCTCGGCGGAGCAACCCA
The DNA here is from genome assembly GCF_043197895.1 of Cryptosporangium sp. NPDC048952. NCBI lineage: Bacteria > Bacillati > Actinomycetota > Actinomycetes > Cryptosporangiales > Cryptosporangiaceae > Cryptosporangium > Cryptosporangium sp. NPDC048952. The sequence goes on from NZ_JBICTY010000003.1 coordinate 702,577, forward strand.
CCGAGGACTCTTTCACCAGCTGACTCCCGATTCAGTCGACGACGAGAGTGGCGCAGCGGACGCCCGGTGCTTTGGCCAGGCGTCCGTCGCCGGTGACCAGCGGGCAGCCGAGGCGTTCGGCGGCAGCCACGTATGCGGCGTCGTAGGCGCTGACGTTCGCGCGGAGCTCCCAGATCCGCTCGACGAGGTCGATGGTGGGAATTTCCTCGACAGCGATTTCGCCGAGCGCGCCCAGTACGTCGGCGGCACGCTGCGGACTCAGGGAACCAGTGCGCGCTTTCTTGCGGAGGACGGACAACACCTCGACGAACAGGTGGCTCGGGGCGGCCCAGCCCGAGTCGGACGACAGTAGGTTCCGGGCGCGATCGCCCACCGCTCCGTCGTCCATCAAAGCGTCCGCGAGCGCCGACGCGTCGATGACGATCATCGTCCGCCGTGCTCCTCGGCGACCATCGCCGCAGTGTCTCCGGGAAGCACCGAGCTGCCGTCGACCCGATCGCGGAACCGCTGCAGCACTGCTGTGTTCGCGGATCGACGAGCCTGGGCGCGAACCAGGTCGAGCAGGAATGCCTGAAGGGATTGACCACGGGCGCTCGCCTGCTCGACGAGCGCGTCCCGGACTTCCTCCGGCACGTTGCGAATCTGGAGCGCAAGAGTCATGCATGCATTTTACATGCTGACTTCAGGAGGTGACCGCTCGACGGAGCGCTAGGTCGGCGAAGGCGGCTGGGGGGCGGTCCCAGGGCCAGCTGTCGGCCCACTCGCGGCGGCCCACCTTGTGATTGCGGGCGTTCTCGAGCACCTGGCGGGCGCCGGGCGGCAGTGAGGTGCCGTGGCGGTAGGCCAGCGCCACGGCGGCCGTCAGCGACACGGTGACGTGTGCCGCGCCCAGCAGCTCCACGAGCCGCGAGTCGACCTCGACGTTCCCGCCGTTGGTGCTGCGGGCGAGGTGCCCGAGACTCAGGTTCGCCGACGACCGGGCGAGCGCGTGCGCGTCGTCGGCCGGGACCGCCAGCAGGGACGGCACGATGCCGGGCGTCTCGGGGAACCAGACCAGGAGCTCCGCGGCGCCCGCGGCGACCGCCGGATCGGGGTCCGACAGCCAGTTGAGGTACCGGTAGCCGTGGCGGGCACCGGCCTCGTACGCCGCCTGCGCCCAGTACGCGGCCACCGCGTCGGTGGCGGCCAGCTGCTCCTCGTCGGGGCGGGTCTCCTCGTCGTAGAGCCAGGTGAGGACCGTGCGCTCGGTCTCCGACGTGACGCCCCGCGCGGCGGAGAACGCGTCGGCGGGGGAGAACGGCAGTTCCCCGTCCTCGCGGTCGCCGACCGACAGCGCGCGCAGCAGACCGATCAGCACCGCGCGGTCGGGCGTGTCCCGCGCTTCCACGAGCCCGACGACGAACTGCACCACGTACCGGGTCGCCTGCCATCGGGTCCCGTGGTGGTAGACGGTGCCGAGCAGCGCCGCGCAGGCGTTCTGCCGGACGTCCGGGTCGCTCGACCGCAGCGACCGCAGGTGCCCTGGAACGTCCGTGGCGGCACCGTAGGCGTGGTGCAGCCGGTTCCACGGGACCGCATCGAGGCCCGCGAGTGGTGTCGGGGTCGATGGGGGCGGTGGTGGGGGAGTCGACAGCATGCGCACCCGCGATCGATACCACACCGGGCTGACACCGGTTCGCGCACGGTCGGCGACAAGGGGTGTCCAACGTGGACGTTTCCGGCATTCCGCGAGGGGCTGCCGAGGATCGTGATCCAGGGGTTATCAATTGCCCCCACCGCTGGCGCAACTTATCGTCAACGGTGGAGACGCCAGCGGCGAACCGGCATCGCCGGCCTCGTACCGCGCGTCGGCGCTCCACTTCAGGTGCTCACCACACCCAGCAGGGGCTAGTCCCCAATCCCGGCACAGGCCTGCGGCCCGGCCTCCTCGCGAGGTCCGGCGCGACGGTCCTGCGGGCTCGCCCCCGTGGCGGACGCCCCCACCGCCGCGGCGGAGGCCGCAGGTCTGTGTCACCGACCGACGTAAGGAGGCGACGATGGCGACAGTCACCGTGATGGAGTACGAGCGAGTGGTCACGTACCGGGACGGCGTGGCCGGGCCCGTGCTGGGACCGGGGCGGCACCGCTACTCGTCGCGTCGCACGAAGCTGTTCCCGGTGGACCTGCGGCCGCGGCTGCTGACGGTCCCCGGCCAGGAGCTGCTCACCACCGACGGGCTCACCGTGAAGGTGAGCGCCACGGTCCGGTGGCGGGTCGCCGACCCCTCGACGTTCCACGCCGCGGCGGCCGACGCCCAGGAGATGCTCTACGCGGCCGTCCAGACCGCGCTGCGCGACCGGGTGACCGGATTGGCCCTCGGGGACGCCCTGCGCGACCGAGCGGCCCTGGGGGACGGCCTGACGGCGACGGTGGCCGCTGCCGCCGAGCAGCTCGGCGTCACCGTCGACGCGGTGGACGTGAAGGACCTCATGCTCGGCGCGGAGCTGCGCCGCGCGTACGCGGAGACCGCGCTGGCCACCGAGCGGGCCCGGGCCGAGCTCGAGCGCGCCCGCGGCGAGGCGGCGGCGTTGCGCGCGCGGGCCAACACCGCCCGGCTGCTCGAGGAGCACCCGGCGCTGCTGCACCTGCGCACGCTGCAGGCCGCGAGCGAGCCCGGCGCGACCGTCGTCCTCAAGCCGCCGGCTTGAAGTTTGAACCTGGAGCCCGCCCAGGGCGTCGTTCTGGGCGGGCCGCCCACCGCGACGTGACTTAGCGGCTTACCGTCGTTGGCGTACGGGACGACGGTGAGGGGCACGGACGTGCGGGTGCTGGTGATCGAGGACGAGCGCAATCTGGCCGACGCGGTGGCCCGTGGGCTGCGTCGCGAGGGGATGGCCGTCGACACCGCGTACAACGGCACCGACGGCCAGGAGATGGCCACCGTCACCCGCTACGACGTCGTCGTGCTCGACCGCGACCTGCCGGGCGTCCACGGCGACGTGATCTGCACGGAGCTCGCGGCCTCCGGGTCGCTCACCCGGGTGTTGATGCTCACCGCCAGCGGCACGGTCGCCGACCGCGTCGAGGGCCTCGGTATCGGCGCCGACGACTACCTCGCGAAGCCGTTCGCGTTCGAGGAGCTCGTCGCCCGGGTGCGCGCCCTGGGGCGTCGCGCCACACCCCCGGCGCCGCCGGTGCTGACCGTCGGCGACGTCGAGCTCGACCCGGCCCGCAGAGTGGTCAGCCGGGCCGGCCGCCCGGTCGACCTGACCCGCAAGGAGTTCGGGGTCCTCGAGGTGCTGCTCTCCGCCCGGGGCGCTGTCATCTCCAGCGAGGAGCTGCTCGAACGCGTCTGGGACGCCAATGCCGACCCGTTCACCACGACCGTGCGGGTGACGATGATGACGCTGCGCAAGAAGCTGGGTGACCCGCCGCTGATCGAGACCGTGGTCGGTGCCGGCTATCGGGTGACACCGAGATGACCGTCTACGGCGGCCAGGCACCGAGCAAACCCGGGAGGCTGCGGCCGACGCTCCGGCTGCGCCTCACGCTCCTCAACGGCGTCCTGTTGTTCGGCGCCGGGCTGCTGCTGCTCGTCCTCGCCTGGCTCCTGGTCCGCGACCAGCTGATGTCCACCGATCGGCTCGCGCCGGGCTCCAGCGTCACGCTGGTGGACGCGGACGGCAGCACGCACACCGAGAGTGCCACCGCGTGGCAGGCGAGCATGGCGTCCACCACGACGACCGAGCTGATGGTGAAGGGCTTCCTGGCGTTGCTGGTGATCGTCATCGCCGGTGTCGTCGGCGGCCACCTGCTCACCGGCCGGGCCCTGCGTCCGCTGCACCAGGTCACCGGCACCGCCCGGCGCCTGTCCACCGAGACGCTCGACCACCGGCTGCACCACACCGGCCCGGACGACGAGGTCAAGGAGCTGGCCGACACGTTCGACGGCATGCTCGACCGGTTGTCGGCCGCGTTCGGCAGCCAGAAACGGTTCGTCGCCAACGCCAGCCACGAGCTGCGGACGCCACTCGCGGTCATGCGCACCGAGATCGACGTGACGATGGCCGACCCCGACGCGACCGTCGACGACCTGCGTCGGATGGGCACCGTCGTGCGGGACGCGTCGAGCCGGGCCAACGAGCTGATCGAGGCACTGCTGCTGTTGGCCCGCACGGAGGCCCAGGCCGGTCGGCTGGCCAAGCAGATCCCGGTCGACCTGGCGCGCGGTGTCCCGTCGACGCTGGCCGCGGTCGCCGCCGAGTCCGAGCGGCTCTCACTGCAGGTCAGCACGGACTTCGCGCCGGCCGTCGTGATCGGCGACCCCAGCCTCCTGGAGCGCCTGGCGGGCAACCTGGTCGAGAACGCCGTGCGTTACAACGTCACCCACGGTGTTCTGAACGTGCGGACGGGCAGCGACGGACGGCAGGCGTGGTTGGTGGTGGCCAACGACGGGCCCGAACTGGACCAGCGCGAGGTTCCCGGGCTGTTCGAGCCGTTCCGGCGCGGCGGCGTGGAACGTACCGGGACACGCGGGGCCGGCCTCGGTCTCTCGATCGTGCGCGCGGTGGCCGGTGCGCACGGCGGAACCGTGCAGGCAGTGGCTCGCCCCGGCGGAGGCCTGGAGGTCACGGTGCTGATCCCGGCGGCGGATCCGGCGGTCGCCGCGTCGCTGACGGCACCGGCCCGGGAGGCCGCTCCGGCACGGGTGCGCGGGGTGGCGCGGCCCCAACCACACTGAACTCATCCCATCGGGTGGTGAAAACCCGAAAACGGCTGCATCGTCCAGGAAAAACGGGGTGGATGGTAACCATGGCTCTCCTCCGCCGCCGTGGCAGTTATCCTGTGCCTGTGGTGCTGCGGCCCCAGCGCGGCACTCCGGAGAACCGGGCCTGTGTGTACGACCCCCGCGAGAGCGAGAGGAACCTCCACCCGCAATGACCATCGCCGTGTCGACCGTGCTCGTCCTGACGAGCTTGGCGCTGATTCTGCTGATCCTGCTCCACCGTGGTAAGGGTGGAGGCTTGTCCAGCATGTTCGGCGGCGGGGTTTCCTCGAACCTCTCCGGCTCCTCGATCGCGGAGAAGAACCTTGACCGGATCACCATCGCTACCGGCGTGATCTGGCTCGCGTGCATCATCACGCTCGGGTTGCTGCTGAAGACGACCGCCGGCGCCTGAGTCGGCCTGTCACAGCGATCGACCCACCCCACCCCCTCTGGGAAGGAACGGAGCGCTGTAACCGTGGCTGGTGGAAATGCCATCCGAGGTACCCGCGTCGGCGCGGGGCCGATGGGTGAGGCGGAGCGCGGGGAATCAGCGCCCCGTCGTCACATCCCCTTTTACTGCGCGAACGGGCACATGACCCGCGTGTCGTTCGCTCAGGAGGCGGCGGAGCCGGAGCACTGGGACTGTCCGCGTTGCGGGCTGCCTGCCGGTAAGAACCGGGAGGCCCCTCCCGCCGCACCCCGCAACGAGCCGTACAAGACGCACCTGGCGTACGTGCGGGAGCGGCGCAGCGACGCGGACGGTGAGGCGATCCTCGAGGAGGCCCTCGCGAAGGTCCGCGCTCGCCGCGGCGAGTAGTTCTTCCCGAGTGAGCCCCCGCCCGATGGGCGGGGGCTCACTCGTTCACGAGCGGCGGAGCCGGAGCTCCTTCGGCACGTTCACGGCTGCGGCTTCGTCCAGGAGCCAGAGCGTGCGGACGCCACCGCGTGCGCCTGCCGCGGGAATCTGCACGCGGCCCGCACCGGCCAGCGCCAGGCCGACCGCCTCGGCCTTGCCCTCGCCCGCGGCGAGCAACCACACCTCGTCCGCCGACGTGATCGTGCCGAACGTCAGCGACACGCGGGTCGGCGGCGGCTTCGGGCAGTTGCGCACCGCGCACACCAGCCCTTCGTCGTACGCCGCCGGCGACTCCGGGAAGATCGACGCGACGTGACCCTCCGGTCCGACGCCGAGCATCAGCACGTCGAACCGGGGAAGGTCGGCCCCGGGACGCGCGGCCTTGGAGAGCTCGTCCGCGTACTGCTCGGCCGCACCCTCGGGGCTGTTCCCGGCCGCCGCCGGCATCCGGTGCACCCGTGACGGGTTCACCGGCACGTGGTCGAGCAGCGCCTCGTTCGCCTGCACCTCGTTGCGCTCCGGGTCGCCGGGCGCCACGTACCGCTCGTCACCCCACCAGATGTCGAGCGCGTCCCAGTCGATCGCGTCGCGCGCCGGGCTCGCGTTCAGCGCCTTCAGGGTGCCGATGCCGACGCCACCTCCGGTGAGGACGATCGACGCGCTGCCCCTGGCGTTCTGCGCGTCGACGATCCGCACCATCAGGCGTGCCGCGGCCGCGGCCGCGAGCACCTCGGCGTCCTGGTGGACGACGACGGAGAGTTCTCCGACCGTCATGAGTTCGCCGGGGCAGCGGTGGGCATGGGGTCCTTCCAGACGTGCGAGCGGAACGGCGTGCGGTGGTTGAGCCCGGTCAGCCCGGTGGCCGCGCCGAGCGCCTCACCGTAGGGCTGGTCCGGGTCGAGCCGCTTGATCTCCTCGGCCAACTGCTCACCGAGCGAACGGCGGGCGAGCGGCTGGATGCGGTCGGGCACCCCGGTGCGGCGCAGGACCGCGTGGTTGCTGTCCTGACGCGTCACCTGGATGCGCGTCCCGTCGTCGATTTCGATCGTCACCTCGCCGATCCCGCGCTTCGCGGTCTCCTGCAGGTCGACCGGCAGGCCCAGCCGGGCCTTCAGCCAGCCGACGAGCAGCGTCGCGGTGACGTTCTTCGGCGCGGAGACCACCGTGACCGACTTCGGGCGGCCGGTGACCGTGTCGAACGCGCCGGCGAGCAGCGTCCGCCACGGCGTGGTGCGCGACCAGCCCAGGTCGGTGTCGCCGGGCGCGTAGTCCTCGGCCCGGTGGTGCAGCGTGCCCATCGGGTCGGCCGACTCGCGGGAATCGGTGACCCGACGGTCGGCGAAGACCCCGAGCGGGTCGTACGCGATCTTCTCCGGCGGCTCGCCGTGCCACCACGTCACGACCGGGACGTCGGGCGCGAGCAGCGGCAGCGTCACCGACTCCGCGTGCAGCGCGAGTCGGCCGTACATGCGCATCACGACGGCCTCGCCGGGGCCGAGTCGCCCGCCCACCGAGATCTCGGCGTCCAGCCGGGGCATCGGGGCCTCGATCTGACGCCGGACGACGATCAGCAGGCGGCACGGGTGCGCCGCGGCCGCCACGGTGGCCGCCTCCTCGGCGGCCGACACGTGCTTCTCGTTCGCCACGACGACGAGCGTCAGGGCGACGCCGCTCGCGACGAACCCCGCTGCCCGGCGCGACTCGGAAAGGGCCTTCACCACGTCGGTGCCGGTGGTGTCCCAGAGTGTCGTCACGGTCGCCTCCAGTTCCGGCCTTCGCGCTCCAGCATCTCGTCCGCGGCCCGCGGTCCCCACTCGCCGGCGCGGTACTTGAAGGGCTGCTTGCCCTCCCAGAACTCCTCCAGCGCGTCGATCACGACCCAGCTGGCCTCGACCTCGTCGGCGTTCGGGAACAGCGTCGAGTCGCCGACCAGGACGTCGAGGATCAGCCGCTCGTAGGCCTCCGGAGAGGACTCGGTGAACGCCTCGCCGTACAGGAAGTCCATCGCGACGTCGCGGACCTCCATCGCCGAGCCGGGCACCTTCGAGCCGAACTTCAGCGTCATGCCCTCGTCCGGCTGGACCTTGATGACCAGCTGGTTGCGGCCGAGCGCCTCGGTGTCGGTGTTCGCGAACGGCAGGTGCGGCGCCTTCTTGAACAGCACAGCGATCTCGGTGACCCGGCGCGGCAGCCGCTTGCCGGCCCGGACGTAGAACGGCACGCCCGCCCAGCGCCGGGTGTGGATGCCGAGCTTGATCGCCGCGTAGGTCTCGGTCGTGGATGTCTCCGGGATGTCCTTCTCCTGGAGGTACCCGGGGACGCGCAGACCGGCCAGCCAGCCCTGCTCGTACTGGCCGCGAATCGCGTCGTGCTCCATGTCGGCCGGCGGCTTCGTCGCGTGCAGCACCTTGAGCTTCTCGGTGCGGATCGCATCCGCGGTGAAGCTCACCGGCTCCTCCATCGCGGCGAGCGCGAGCAGCTGGAGCAGGTGGTTCTGGATGACGTCACGAGCCGTGCCGGTCTTGTCGTAGAACCCGGCGCGGGTGCCGATGCCGACGTCCTCGGCCATCGTGATCTGCACCGAGTCGACGTAGTGGGCGTTCCAGATCGGCTCGAACAGCTGGTTGGCGAAGCGCAGCGCCAGCAGGTTCTGGACCGTCTCCTTGCCCAGGTAGTGGTCGATCCGGAACACGTTCTCCGGGGAGAAGACGTTGTCGACCAGGCGGTTGAGCTCTTTGGACGATTCGACGTCGTGACCGAACGGCTTCTCCACGACGACGCGACGCCAGCCGCCGTCGGTCGTGGTGTCGGCCATCTTGGTGCGCTCGATCTGGTTGAGAACCATCGGGAACAGCGTCGGCGGGATCGACAGGTAGAACGCGGCGTTGCCGAGGATGCCGTGCTCGTCGTGGAGTTCCTTGAGCGTGGCGTGCAGGTGGTCGAACGCGTCGTCGTCGTCGAACGAGCCGGCGACGAACTTGATGTTCTCGCTCAAGCGCTCCCAGGCGTCTTCGCGCCACTGCGTCCGCGCGCCGTTCTTCGCCCACTCGCGCGCGACCTCTTCGAACTCGCCGTCGCCCCAGTCGCGCCGGGCGAACCCGAGGACGACGAAGCCGGGCGGCAGCAGGTCGCGGTTGGCGAGGTCGTAGATCGCCGGGATGAGCTTCTTGCGCGACAGGTCACCGGTGACGCCGAAGATCACCAGTGCGCAGGGCTCGGGAACGCGGGGGAGGCGCCGGTCGGCCGGGTCGCGCAGCGGGTTCGCCGCGCGTCCGCCGGGTGTGGCCGTGAGCTGGCCCGGCGGGATCGACGGGGTGCTCGGGCCGGTGGCCGACGAGCCCTCGGCGGGGGTGCCGGGCGGCGGTGCCCCGGCGTCAGTGGTCTCGGGTGTCGTAGCGGACGCCTCGGGAGCGTCCGCGGCCGGTTGGGTCATCACACCGCCTCGAGAAGCTGGGCCTGGCCGGCGGCGGCGCCGCCGGTGACACGCACCGCCCCGGTGCGCGAATGCGCACCGGGGCAGGTCGGCCCACCACCGGCGGTGGGCCGTCTGAAACTAGGCATCGACCTTGGTGAGCTGCTTCTTGACCGACTCCAGCAGCTCGGTCCAGGACTGCTCGAACTTGCTGACGCCCTCGGACTCGAGGAGGTTGACGACCTCGTCGTAGTCGATGCCGATACCGGCCAGCGCGTCGAGCGTGGCCTGCGCCTCGGCGTAGTAGGGCGTGATCGTGTCGCCGCGGACCACGCCGTGGTCGTCGACGGCCTTGAGCGTGGCCTCCGGCATCGTGTTCACGGTGCCCGGGGCGACCAGCTCGACGACGTACTGGGTGTCGTCGTACGCCGGGTCCTTCACACCGGTGGAGGCCCACAGCGGACGCTGCGGCTTCGCGCCGGCGTCGGCGAGCGCCTTCCAGCGGTCGGTGGAGAAGACCTGCTCGTAGTCGCGGTAGGCCAGGCGCGCGTTCGCGATCGCGGCCTTGCCGCGCAGGGCCTTGGCCTCGTCCGAGCCGAGCTTGTCGAGGCGCTTGTCGATCTCGCTGTCGACGCGCGACACGAAGAACGAGGCGACCGAGGCGAGCTTGGTCAGGTCGTGGCCGTTCTCCTTGGCCTTCTCGACACCGGCGACGAACGCCTCCATGACCTCGCCGTAGCGCTCGAGGCTGAAGATCAGCGTGACGTTGACGCTGATGCCCTCCGCGAGCGCGGCGGTGATGGCCGGCAGACCCGCCTTCGTGGCCGGGATCTTGATCAGCACGTTCGGCCGGTCGACGAGCCACCAGAGGGCCTTGGCCTCGGCGATCGTCGCGGTGGTGTCGTTGGCCAGGCGCGGGTCGACCTCGAGCGAGACCCGGCCGTCGACGCCGTCGGTGGCGTCGTAGACCGGCCGCAGCAGGTCCGCGCCGTCACGGATGTCGGTGGCGGTGACCATGCGGATGGCCTCGTCGACCGAGACCTTCCGGGCCTTGAGGTCGGTCAGCGTCTCCTCGTAGGTGTCGATGTCCTCGAGCGCCTTGGCGAAGATCGTCGGGTTGCTCGTGACACCGACGACGTGCTTCTCCTTGATGAGCTGAGCGAGGTTTCCGCTGTTCAGCCGCTGGCGGGAGATGTCGTCGAGCCACACCGCCACGCCGGCGGCGGACAGGTCTGCGAGTGCGTCGGACATGTTGACGTCCTTCCTTCAGTTACCGGTCGGGCTGCCGGTGATGGCGCCGACCCTGGTGAGGCTGGCGTGCGCGGCAGCGACGACGCGGTCGGGGGTGAAACCGAACTGCTCGTACAGCACGGTGTAGGGCGCGCTGGCCCCGAAGTGCTCGATCGAGACCGACTCACCGCAGTCGCCGATGAGACCGCGCCACGACATCGCGATGCCGGCCTCGACGCTGACCCGGGCCTTGACGCCCCGCGGCACCACGGACTCGCGGTAGGACTCGTCCTGCTCCTCGAACCACTCGAGGCACGGCACGGACACCAGCCGCGTCGGGGTGCCCTCGGCCTCCAGGCGCTTGCGGGCCTCGTCCGCGATCGACACCTCGGAACCGGTGGCCAGCAGGATCACGTGCGGGGTGCCACCGCTGGCCTCGGCCAGCACGTAGGCGCCCTTCGTGGCGTTCTCGACCGGCGCGTACTCGCCGCCCTCGCGGTCGAACGTCGGCAGGTTCTGCCGGGACAGCGCCAGCGCGGTCGGCCGGTCGGTGTGCTCCAGCGCCTGCTTCCACGCGACGACGGTCTCGTTGGCGTCCGCCGGGCGGACGACGTCGAGGCCGGGGATCGCGCGCAGCGCGGTGAGGTGCTCGACCGGCTGGTGCGTCGGGCCGTCCTCGCCGAGGCCGATCGAGTCGTGCGTCCACACGTAGATCGTCGGCAGCTTCATCAGCGCCGCGAGCCGGACCGCCGGTCGCATGTAGTCGCTGAAGACCAGGAACGTGCCGCCGTAGGGGCGGGTGCCGCCGTGCAGCGCGATGCCGTTGAGGATCGAGCCCATCGCGTGCTCGCGGATACCGAAGTGGAGCACGCGCCCGAACGGGCCACCGCTGAACATCTTGGTCTGCCGGTCGGGCGGCAGGAACGACGGCTCGCCCTTCGGGGTGGTGAGGTTGGACTCGGCCAGGTCGGCCGAACCGCCCCACAGCTCCGGCAGCGACGGCGCGATCGCGGTGAGCACGTCACCGGACGCCTTACGGGTGGCGACGCCCTTGGCGTCGGCCGGGAACGACGGGAGCTTGTCGGCCCAGCCCTCCGGAAGGCTCCGGGTGGCCATCCGGTCGAAGAGCGCCTTGCGCTCCGGGTTGGCCTCGGCCCACTTCGCGAACTCGGCGTCCCAGGCTTCGTGGTTCGCGCGGCCCCGGGCCACGACCTCGCGGGCGCGCTCGAGCGCCGCCTCGGGCACGTCGAACGACTTCGCGGGGTCGAAGCCGAGGATCTCCTTGGTGGCGGCGACCTCCTCCTCGCCCAGCGCGGCGCCGTGCGCCTTGCCGGTGCCCTGCAGCTTCGGCGCCGGCCAGCCGATGATCGTGCGCAGCTGGATGAACGACGGGCGGCTGGTCTCGGCCTTCGCCGCCTGGAGTGCGTTCCAGAGCGCCTCGACGTCCTCGTGGTACTTGTCGCCGGCGGCCCAGTCGACGGTCTGGACGTGCCAGCCGTAGGCCTCGTAGCGCTTGGCGACGTCCTCGGTGAAGGCGATGTTCGTGTCGTCTTCGATCGAGATCCGGTTGTCGTCCCAGACCAGCGTCAGGTTGCCCAGCTGCTGGGTGCCGGCGATCGACGACGCCTCGCCGCTGATGCCCTCTTCCAGGTCACCGTCGGACGCGATCGCCCAGATGTTGTGGTCGAACGGGCTCTGACCGGCCGGGGCGTCCGGATCGAACAGACCGCGCTCGCGGCGGGCGGCCATCGCCATGCCGACCGCGTTGCCCACACCCTGGCCCAGCGGACCGGTGGTGGTCTCGACGCCCGGCGTGTGGCCGTGCTCCGGGTGACCCGGGGTCTGGCTGCCCCACTGGCGCAGCGACTTCAGGTCGTCCAGCGTCAGCGGGTAACCCGACAGGAAGAGCTGGATGTACAGCGTCAGGCTCGAGTGCCCGGCGCTGAGCACGAAACGGTCCCGACCGGTCCAGTTGGGGTCCGTCGGGTCGTGCTTGAGCACCTTGTTGAACAACAGGTAGGCCAGCGGGGCCAGGCTCATCGCGGTGCCCGGGTGACCGTTGCCCGACTTCTGGACGGCGTCGGCGGCGAGAAGTCGAACGGTGTCGACCGCCTTGCCGTCCTGATCGTTCCAGTCCAGTACTGCGTCGTTCTCCGAGCTGCTCACAGGCTTGTCCCTCGTCCGATGTCCTTCTTCAGGACGGAATGGCGTTCCGGCCGGGGGAGTTCCGCGACCGGCTCCTCTGAAAACCCTACCCACCCGCTGCGTAACGACGCGTCTCTGGTTGGTGTCGTGTGAATGAAGGAGCCGAACTCGGCGCGTCCCACCCACCCACAGCGTGTAGACGATTCGTGGCGGTCTACCATGACCCAGGCGCGACAGTGCCCGGCCCGTTGCCCGGTTTCTCGGTGGCCCGCGGCTGGAACGATCGGAAGGTGGACGGTCTGCTGTGACCCCCCGCATCCTGGAGTCGGCGGCACGACCGAGCGCTTGCGCGAGGTCCGGCCAGCAGAGCCGTGGAACGGTCAGGACGGCGAAGCCGGCATGACCGTTCAGCTCGAGCGGCCTACGCGTCTTCGCGGCTTCGCCGTTGTCAAGGCCTACGTGGCGCTCACGAAGCCTCGCATCATCGAGACGCTGCTCGTCTCCACCGTGCCGACCATGCTGCTCGCGGCCCACGGCATGCCGTCGCTCTGGCTCATCGTCGCCACCGTCCTCGGTGGCACGCTCGCCGCCGGCAGTGCGAACGCGCTCAACTGCTACATCGACCGCGACATCGACGAGAAGATGTCGCGGACGAAGCGTCGCCCGCTGGCGCAGCACACCGTCGAGCCGCGCAACGCGCTGATCTTCGGTGTCCTGCTCGGCGTCTTCGCTGTCGGCTTCCTCTGGTGGCAGACCAACGCGCTCGCGGCCGGGCTCGCGCTCGCCGCGATCCTGTTCTACGTCCTCGTCTACACCGCGGTGCTCAAGCGACGCACCAGCCAGAACATCGTCTGGGGCGGTGCGGCCGGCTGCATGCCGGTGCTGATCGGGTGGGCCGCTGTCACGAACTCGCTGGGCTGGGCCCCGCTGGTCCTGTTCGGCGTCATCTTCTTCTGGACGCCGCCGCACTACTGGCCGCTGGCGATGAAGTTCCGCGCCGACTACGCGAAGGCCGGCGTGCCGATGCTGCCGGTGGTGGCCGCGCCCAAGGTCGTGACCGGACAGATCCTCGCGTATTCCTGGGCGATGGTGGCGTGCTCGCTGCTGCTGTGGCCGCTGGCCACCGGGTGGATCTACGGCGTCACCGCGCTGGTGGTGGGTGCGGTGTTCCTGGTCGAGGCTCACCGGCTCAACTCGCAGGTGCGACGTGAACTCAAGGTCAAGCCGATGCGGCTGTTCCACCTTTCGATCACGTACCTCACCGTCTTGTTCGTCGCCGTCGCCGTGGACGCTCTGCTGTCGTAACGTGCGTTCTTGCTCTACCGGTCGGTAACATGCGTCCATGGCCGAGACGGTGGAAGAGACCACAGTTCCCCAGCCCAAGATCGGGCCGATCGTGAAGCGCCTGAAGACTTTTGCGAGCGCGCACGGCGGCGCGACCGCGGTAGTGGAGTACCTCGGGCAGAAGGGCGCACGCATCGTTCTGGTCGGGGATGACGGACGGTGGGGCGACCAGGTGGTCGCCGGGGGCGTCGAGGCAGCTCGGACGGCGTGCGCCGAGGCCGAGATTCCCGTGCGGGACGAGTGGGAACGCGAGCTCGTCACCGCGGTGAAGACCGACCACTACGAGTGGGACTACATGGGTGGCCGCAAGACGCCACGGGGCGGCGGTTCCCGCTAGGAGGCCGGCATGTCCCGTTGGGGCGTCGGCGACATCCCGTCGCAGGCCGGCCGCGTCGCCGTGGTGACAGGTGCGAACGCCGGCATCGGCTTCCGTACCGCGGAGGCGCTGGTCCGCTCCGGGGCTTCCGTCGTGCTGGCGTGTCGCGACCTGCGCAAGGGCGCCGACGCGGTCGCCCGCCTCGGCGCGGGCGAGGTCCGGGAACTGGACCTGGCCGACCTCGACTCGGTACGGGCGTTCGCCGCCGGGCTGACCGGTCCGATCGATCTGCTGATCAACAACGCCGGAATCATGCACGTCCCGAGCAGGCACACCACCGCCCAGGGCTTCGAGCTGCAGTTCGGCACCAACCACCTGGGGCACTTCGCGCTCACCGGGCTGCTGTTGCCGCAGGTGACAGGGCGCGTGGTGACGGTCAGCAGCATGCTGCACAAGCAGGGCCGGGTTCGGCAGCTGGACGACCCGCAGAGCGAGCGGGCGTACTCCTCGACCGGCGCGTACAGCCTCTCCAAGCTGTCGAACGCGTGGTTCACGCTCGAGCTCGACCGTCGGCTCCGCGCGGCGGGGTCCTCCGTGCTGAGCGTCGGGGCGCATCCCGGCTTCACCGACACGAACCTGGTGACCACCGGTCCCGGTGCCGACGGGGCCAACCTGTGGACGTGGGCGTCCGCTGCGGTGACCCGGGTGGTCGGCCAGCGCGACGGTCTAGCGGTCCCGTTTCGGCGTGCCCTGGCGCGCGGGAAGGGGGCCGGTCGCGAGGCGGACACCGCCGAGCGTCAGGATGCCGGTGATCACGAGGATCAGGCCGGTACCCAGGCCGGCGACGATGTTGCTGTTGGCGTCGGTGGTCGCGGCGACCACGCCGGCCACCACCGCGACTCCGGCGATCAGATAGCCGGACACCTCCAGCAACCGCTCACCGAACGCCCGTCCGAGCGGCACGAAGTGCACACCGACGACCAGCGCGATCCAGGCCGCGACGAAGTCCGGCGCGAGCTGTCCGAGCAGCGTCGCCCCGACGAAGATCAGGGCGAATTCGATCGCGACGACGATGTTGTAGCGGTGCCGGACCGCCGGATCGGCCATCGGCGAGGAGCCGGACGGGCTTCGCACGGCGAGGAAGACGCCGACGACCAGCACCGCCGCACTGATCACCACGCCGACGAACAGCAGCCGGACCAGCCACTCCGGTGCCTCGGCGGTCGCCCAGCCGAACCACATCAGGCCGAAGAAACCCTCGATCGTCGCCGCGATCCCGCGCCCGCGGCCACCCTGCTCCGGTCGTAAGCTCACGTCGCGAGCGTAGGGCGTTCGCGTACCGTGAACAGCACGCGGATCGCGAACACCCAGAGCACGGCCGCGCCGAGCACGTGCAGGGCGACGAGCAGCACCGGCAGGTGCGTGAAGTACTGCACGTATCCGATCAGACCCTGCGCCAGCTCGACGACGAGCAGCGTGAGCACCGCGTTGCGCACCACCGGCACCGAGCGGAACGCGAACACGCCGCCGACCGTCAGCCCGATCAGCAGGAACACCGCGTCCGCGTGCAACTGGCTGACCAGCGCCGGGTCGAACCCGGTCCGCGGTGCGGCGCCGTCCCCGGAGTGCGGGCCGCTACCGGTGACCACCGTGCCGATGACGATCGTCGCCCCGGCCGCGAGCACGATCGCCCGCGCGAGCCACCGCAGCGGCACCGGGACCCGCCAGTCCCGCGGCCTGTCGCCCTCGCCGGTGCGGTGCCAGAACACGTATCCGGCGTAGATCAGCGCCATCGAGACCAGGAAGTGCGCGGACACCGTCCACGGGTTCAGCCCGGTGAGCACCGTGATGCCGCCGACGACGGCCTGCGCGACGATGCCGCCGAACTGCGCCAGCGAGAGCCAGACCAGCGAGCGCCGTCGCTTGTACTGCAGCCAGACGACGATGATCGCCGCGCCGACGATCGCCGAGAGGACGAACGTCAGCAGGCGGTTGCCGAACTCGATGTAGCCGTGGATGCCGTACTCGGGGGTGTTCGTGTAGCTGTCGTCGGTGCACTTGGGCCACGTCGGGCACCCCAGGCCCGACCCGGACAGCCGCACCGCGACGCCGGTGAGGACGACCACCGCGTTGCCGACGATCGTCGCGAACGCGAGCCACCGGACGAGCTTCGGCGCGTCCCGGAGCCGGCTGAACCGGCCGGGCTCGCGGGGTGGGGCCGTCGTCGTCAGGCCGGCGGTCGCGGTGCTCATGGCGCGCATTCTATGGGCTGTAGACGATCTCCCCGGGCACGGGTTGGACAGCGTCGGCGGGTAGCCTCCACGGCGTGCCCGAATCGTCCCCCCAGTACGTCCTGACGCTCTCCTGCGCCGATCGCCCCGGCATCGTCCACGCCGTGGCGGGCCAGCTCGCCGGCGCCGGTTGCAACATCCAGGAGAGCCAGCAGTACGGCGACCCGTTCACCGGCCGCTTCTTCATGAGGGTGCACATCAGCGGGCCGGTCGGCGCCACCGCAGCGGGACTGCGCGAGGAGTTCGCGGCGACCGCGGCCGAGTTCGGCATGGAGTGGGCGGTGCACGACCTGGCCGTGCGGCCGCGGGTGCTGATTCTCGTCAGCAAGCAGGGGCACTGCCTCAACGACCTGCTGTTCCGCCGCGAGACCGGCGCGCTGAAGATCGACGTACCGGCGATCGTCTCCAACCACCCGGACTTCGCCGCACTCGCCCGCTGGCACAACGTCCCGTTCCACCACCTGCCGGTGACGCCGGACACCAAGCCGCAGCAGGAGGACAAGCTGCGCGCGCTGGTCGACGAGCAGCGCATCGACCTGGTCGTGCTCGCCCGCTACATGCAGGTGCTGTCCGACGACCTGTGCCGTGACCTGGCCGGACGGGCGATCAACATCCACCACTCGTTCCTGCCGAGCTTCAAGGGTGCCCGCCCGTACCACCAGGCGCACGCACGTGGCGTCAAGCTGATCGGCGCGACCGCGCACTACGTCACCGGCGCGCTCGACGAAGGGCCGATCATCGAGCAGGAGGTCGCCCGCGTCGACCACACCGACAGCCCCGACGAGATGGTCGCGGTGGGCCGGGACGTGGAGTGTCTCGCCCTGTCCCGGGCGGTGCGGTGGCACGTGGAGCACCGCGTGCTCCTGAACGGCGACCGCACAGTCGTCTTCGACTGACCGGTCCCGTTCCAGCGGCCCAGGGCGCGCCCTGTCGGGACCGCTTCCGAGCGGCCCCTTTGCCGGGGCCCGGGGCGCGGCTAAACGGGGCCGCTCCAGCCGGCGCGGTGGGCGGGGATCCACGAAGCGGCGAAGCGCGCGGCGTCGTCCAGGTCGAAGAGGCGGGCGTCGGCGGAGCCGACCAGCCCCACCGCCACCGCGCCCGTGGCTTCGAACGCCTCGCCCAGCACCGCGAAATCGCGCTCGTCGGCGACGACGTCCACGTACCGCACCCAGCGCCGCTGCCCATCGGAATCCAACGCCGCACACGACAGACGCTCCCGCGGCGCACCGACCGAACGCGCCTCACCCAGGTGGAACGCGGTGCAGGCGTCGTACCCGGCGCCGAGCAGCAACACCCGCGCGCCGGCCGCGGCCAGCGCCGACAGCGGCGACCGGTCCCCGAACCGGCAATCCAGGTCGTGCCGACGCAACAGCCCGGACGCCGCCGGCCCCAGCCCGGCGAACGACGTCTGCGGATGCCCGCTGCGGATCGCCCCCGGCCACGAGCGCAGCGCTTCGGGCAGCGCCCCCATGCCGTCGGACGGCGTCCGGGCCGGATCGAACGCGGGCATCCCGTCGCGGATCGAGTCCCACCACTCGGCCGGCACCGCGGGCGCCTGCCACTCGGCAGGGTCGGAGTTGCTGCCGGTCTGGGTCGGCACGACCAGCGTCCCGGTCGGCCCCACCGCGTCCTGCAGCGCGAGGATCACCGCCTGCTCGCGCCCGGCCACCCACCCCAGCGCCGAGAGCGAGGTGTGCACCAGCAGAACGTCCCCCGGTTGCACGCCGAGGGCGCCCAGATCGGCCGCGAGCGTCCGCCGCGTCCGCGGTTCGGGGGTGCGACCGACCACCGCGGCCTCCCGCTCGACCGGCCCGGGCCGGTGCGTCGGGTCCGGCGAGGCGGCAGGAGATGTTGCGTAATTCAGCGGGACGATCACGGGGGTCATCGTGCCGTCCCGGCGAACGGTGCACGCGAGTGCCACGCGGGAATGCTCACAGAACACGGCAATATCGGGCGTCCCGAAGTCAGGTTAGGCTACCCTGCGTGATCCTGTTCACTGCTACCTCCGCGTAACCCGCGCTGGCCGGTCCGTCGGATATCCGCAACAATGATGTTGTGAAAAACGTCGAGCCTGCCTCAACGGCGGCGCCCCCCATGGGTGCCGACGTGCGCACGCGCGACCGGATCACGCGTCTGTTGCTCGAAGAGGGCGGCGCCACCGCCACTCATCTGAGCGAACGGCTCGGCCTGACGCCGGCCGCGGTCCGCCGCCACCTCGACGCGCTGCTGGCCGAGGGCGCCGTCGAGAGCCGGGAAAAGCCCGGTCGCGGCCCGCGCGGCCGCGGACGCCCGGCCAAGGAGTTCATCCTCACCGACGCCGGTCGGCAGACGTTCCCGCACATGTACGACGATCTGGCCGCCGAGGTGCTCCGGTTCCTGGCCCGTCTCCACGGGCAGGACGCGGTGGCGACGTTCGCCGCCGAGCGCGTCCGGGTACTCGAGGAGCGTTGCCGGTCGGCGATGGCCGACGCGGGCGACGATCCGCTCCGGCGTGCCGAGGCCCTGGCCGGGGCGCTCTCCGCGGAGGGCTACGCTGCCAGCGCATCGGCCCTGGCCGGGGGCGGCCAGCTGTGCCAGCACCACTGCCCGGTGGCCCAGGTCGCCGCCGAGTTCCCGCAGCTCTGCGAGGCCGAGACCGCAGTGATCTCCCGATTGCTCGGTAGCCACGTGCAGCGGCTCGCGACGATCGCGCACGGAGACGGCGTCTGTACGACGCACATACCGGTGCGCAAAGCAGTTTGAACCACCTGACCCACACCCGTCCCGGGAGGACGTCCTCATGACCGCCATCACGCCCGAGAACCGCTCGGAGGCCGGCGCGCCCGTCGCGACCGTGCCCCTCACGCAGGACGAGCAGATCGCGGCGCTGGGCAACTATGCGTTCGGCTGGTCCGACTCCGACGTCGCCGGCGCCGCCGCGCAGCGCGGGATCAACGAAGCCGTCGTCCGGGACATCTCGGCGAAGAAGAGCGAACCCGAGTGGATGCTCCGCCGCCGCCTGCGCGGGCTGGCGCTGTTCGGCAAGAAGCCGATGCCCGACTGGGGCGCCGACCTCGGCGGTATCAACTTCGACAACATCAAGTACTTCGTCCGCTCGACGGAGAAGCAGGCGCAGAGCTGGGAAGAGCTTCCCGAGGACATCAAGAACACCTACGACAAGCTGGGCATCCCGGAGGCGGAGAAGCAGCGGCTGGTCTCCGGTGTCGCGGCCCAGTACGAGTCCGAGGTCGTCTACCACAAGATCCGTGAGGACCTCGAGGAGCAGGGCGTGGTGTTCATGGACACCGACACCGCACTGCGCGAACACGAGGACATCTTCAAGGAGTACTTCGGCTCGGTGATCCCGGTCGGCGACAACAAGTTCGCCGCGCTGAACACCGCGACCTGGTCCGGTGGCTCGTTCATCTACGTGCCGAAGGGCGTGCACGTCGAGATCCCCCTGCAGGCCTACTTCCGGATCAACACCGAGAACATGGGCCAGTTCGAGCGGACGCTGATCATCGTCGACGAGGGTGCGTACGTGCACTACGTCGAGGGCTGCACCGCGCCGATCTACTCGTCGGACTCGCTGCACTCCGCGGTCGTCGAGATCATCGTCAAGAAGAACGCCCGCTGCCGGTACACGACGATCCAGAACTGGTCGAACAACGTGTACAACCTGGTCACCAAGCGCGCGGTGTGCCACGAGGGCGCCACCATGGAGTGGATCGACGGCAACATCGGTTCCAAGGTGACGATGAAGTACCCGGCGGTCTTCATGACCGGCGAGCACGCCAAGGGCGAGGTGCTCTCGATCGCGTTCGCGGGCGAGGGCCAGCACCAGGACGCCGGCGCGAAGATGGTGCACGCGGCGCCGAACACGTCGTCGACGATCGTCAGCAAGTCGGTGGCCCGCGGCGGTGGCCGCACCTCGTACCGCGGTCTGGTGCAGGTGCTCGACGGTGCCGTCGGTTCGAAGTCGACGGTGAAGTGCGACGCGCTGCTCGTCGACACGATCTCCCGCTCCGACACCTACCCCTACGTCGACGTCCGCGAGGACGACGTGGCGATGGGGCACGAGGCCACGGTCTCCAAGATCAGCGACGACCAGCTGTTCTACCTGATGAGCCGTGGGCTCACCGAGGACGAGGCGATGGCGATGATCGTCCGCGGCTTCGTCGAGCCGATCGCCCGCGAACTCCCGATGGAGTACGCGCTCGAGCTGAACCGCCTGATCGAACTGCAGATGGAAGGCGCAGTCGGTTAGTCCCCGTTCGAACAGCGATAAGAGGTAAACGCAAGTGTCTAGCGATGCTCCTGTGCTCGCCGGAGCGCACAGCCACGGTGGCCCGGCCGACGGCAAGCCGCCGGCCAGCAAGGCCGAGGCGCTGCGCTCCTACGACGTGGCCGACTTCCCCCGGCTCACCGGCCGCGAGGAAGAGTGGCGGTTCACCCCGCTCGACCGGCTCCGTGGCCTGCACGACAGCAGCGCCGAACCCGCCACCGACGCGCTCGACGAGCGCGTCGGCACGGCGGACGGCGTCCGCATCGAGCACGTGGGAACGGACGACCCGCGGGTCGGGAGCGCGCTGACGCCGTTCGACCGTCCCTCGGCGGAGGCGTACGGCAAGGCGGGCACCGCCACCGTCGTCACGGTGACCGGCGTCGTCGACGAGTACGTGGTCATCGACCTCACCGGCCGGGACGCGAGCAAGGCCAGCTACCGCCAGCTGGTGCTCGACATCAAGCCGAACGCCGAGGTGAAGATCCTGCTCGACCAGGCCGGCAACGTCGCGCTGGCCGACAACGTCGAGATCC
This sequence comes from Cryptosporangium sp. NPDC048952, assembly GCF_043197895.1. Taxonomy (NCBI): domain Bacteria; kingdom Bacillati; phylum Actinomycetota; class Actinomycetes; order Cryptosporangiales; family Cryptosporangiaceae; genus Cryptosporangium; species Cryptosporangium sp. NPDC048952. The sequence continues at coordinate 723,715 of NZ_JBICTY010000003.1, forward strand.
TGGTCGGCGACAACGCGGGCGTCACGCTCGTGACCCGCACCGACTGGTCGGCCGACTCGGTGCAGCTGCAGCACCAGCGCGCCAAGCTCGGCCGCGACGCCCGGCTGACCCACATCGCGGTCACGCTCGGCGGCGACCTGGTCCGGCAGTACACGTCGGTCGAGTTCACCGGCCGCGGGGGCGAGGTCGACGCGTACGGCATCTACTTCGCCGACGCCGGTCAGCACCTCGAGCACCGGCTGTTCGTCGACCACTCGGTGCCGGACTGCCGCTCGAACGTCGTCTACCGCGGAGCGCTGCAGGGCGCGGACGCCCACACGGTCTGGGTCGGCGACGTGCTGATCCAGGACGAGGCCACCGGCACCGACACGTACGAGATCAACCGCAACCTCGTGCTCACCGACGGCGCCCGCGCCGACTCCGTGCCGAACCTGGAGATCGAGACCGGTGAGATCATCGGCGCCGGTCACGCCAGCGCCACCGGCCGTTTCGACGACGAGCAGCTGTTCTACCTGCAGTCCCGGGGTATCCCGGCCGACGAGGCCCGGCGCCTGGTCGTCCGCGGGTTCTTCGCCGAGATCACGCAGAAGATCGGCAACGCGGAGCTGGTCGAGGCCATCACCACCACGATCGACGCCCGGCTGGCCAAGGCGGGAGCATGAGTTTCGTACGGGTCTGCGCGGTCGCTGACGTCGAGGACGAGGGCGCTCTCGCCGTCGAGGTCGACGGCCAGCCCGTTGCGGTCGTGCGCTCCGCCGGCGAGTTCTTCGCGATCCGCGACGAGTGCTCGCACGCGATCGTCCCGCTCTCCGAGGGCGACGTGGAGGACTGCGCGATCGAGTGCTGGCTGCACGGATCCCGCTTCGATCTGCGGTCGGGCAAACCGACCGGCCTGCCGGCCACCAAACCGGTGCCCGTCTACCCGGTGCGGGTCGACGGCGACGACGTTCTCGTATCTCTGAACACGAACCAGGAGTCCCCCCAGTGAGCACGCTCGAGATCCGCGACCTGCACGTCAGCGTCCTGACCGGCGAAGGTGCGAAGCCGATCCTGCGCGGGGTCGACCTCACCGTGAAGTCGGGGGAGACGCACGCGATCATGGGGCCGAACGGCTCCGGCAAGTCCACGCTGGCCTACTCGATCGCCGGCCACCCGAAGTACACCGTCGACAGCGGTTCGGTGCTGCTCGACGGCGAGGACGTCCTCGCGATGAGCGTCGACGAGCGGGCCCGCGCCGGCCTGTTCCTCGCGATGCAGTACCCGGTCGAGGTCCCGGGCGTCTCGGTGTCGAACTTCCTGCGCACCGCGGCCACCGCGGTCCGCGGCGAGGCGCCGAAGCTCCGCCTGTGGGTCAAGGAAGTCAAGGGCGCAATGGAGCAGCTGGGCGTCGACCAGTCGTTCGCCGAGCGCAACGTCAACGAGGGCTTCTCCGGCGGTGAGAAGAAGCGGCACGAGATCCTCCAGCTCGAGCTGCTCAAGCCGAAGGTCGCGATCCTCGACGAGACCGACTCCGGCCTCGACATCGACGCGCTCCGCGTCGTCTCGGAAGGCGTGAACCGGGCGAAGGCGTCCGGCGAGCTGGGCACCCTGCTGATCACGCACTACACGCGGATCCTGCGGTACATCAAGCCCGACTTCGTGCACGTGTTCGTCGGCGGACGCATCGTCGAAGAGGGCGGCTCGGAGCTCGCCGACGAGCTGGAGGCGTCGGGGTACGAGCGCTTCATCGCCGCGGGGGCTGCCTCGTGAGTGGTTACGACGTCGAGCTGATCCGGAAGGACTTCCCGATCCTCTCGCGTCGCCTGCACACCGAGGGGGGCAGCGAGGGCGTCCCGGTCATCTACCTGGACTCGGCGAACACGTCTCAAAAGCCACAAGCCGTCATCGACGCCATGAGCGACCATCTCGCTCGCCACAACGCCAACGTCGCCCGGGCCGTGCACACGCTCGGTTCGGAGGCGACGCTGGCGTACGAGGCGGCGCGGGACGCGGTGGCCGGTCTGATCCATGCGCCGAGCCGCAACGAGGTCATCTTCACGAAGAACTCGTCGGAGGCGCTCAACCTCGTCGCGTACTCGCTGGGTAACACGGCCGGGCGTCCCGACGGCTCGGAGTTCCCGCTGGTGGGCCCCGGCGACGAGATCGTGATCTCCGAGATGGAGCACCACTCGAACATCGTCCCGTGGCAGCTGCTCTGTCAGCGCACCGGCGCGACGCTGCGGTGGTTCAAGATCACCGACGACGGCCGGCTGGACCTGTCCGACCTCGAGACGCTGATCAACGAGCGGACGCGATTCGTCTCCTACGTCCACCAGTCGAACATCCTCGGCACCCAGAACCCGGTCGAGCCGATCGTGGCGCGGGCCCGCCAGGTGGGCGCGCTGGTCATGCTCGACGCGTCGCAGTCGGTGCCGCACATGCCGGTGAACGTCGCCGACCTGGGCGTCGACTTCATCGCGTTCACCGGGCACAAGATGGTCGGGCCCACCGGGATCGGTGTGCTCTGGGGCCGCGCCGACCTGCTGAACTCGATGCCGCCGTTCCTCGGTGGTGGCGAGATGATCGAGACCGTCTCGATGGAGGGCTCGACGTTCGCCGAGATCCCGCACCGGTTCGAGGCCGGGACGCCCATGATCGCCGAGGCGGTCGGGCTCGGGGCGGCCGTGCGCTACCTCACCGACCTGGGCCTGGAGAACATCCAGGAGCACGAGCACCGGCTGGTGGAGTACGCGCTGCCGCGCTTGAAGTCCGTTCCCGGGCTCACCATCGTGGGGCCGGACACCGCGGAGGCCCGCGGCGGGACGATCTCGTTCTCGCTGGGGGAGATCCACCCGCACGACATCGGCCAGTACCTCGACGAGCTGGGTATCGCGGTTCGTGTGGGGCACCACTGCGCCCGCCCGACCTGTGTTCGGTTCGGGGTTCCGGCTACGACCCGGGTGTCTTTCTACCTGTACACGACCGAAGCGGAAATTGATGCGCTCGTCGATGGGTTGAATCAGGTCGTGAGGTTCTTCGGGTGATGGGGTTTCTCGGATGAGTGGTCTCTTCGGCGATTCGATGTACCAGGAGATCATCCTGGACCACTACAAGCACCCGCACGGGAAGGGTCTGCGCGACCCGTTCGAGGCGCAGGTGCACCACGTCAACCCGACGTGCGGTGACGAGGTGACGCTGCGGGTGCACGTCGTATCCGGCGACGTCGCGGACGTTTCCTATGACGGGGCCGGCTGCTCGATCAGCCAGGCGTCGGCGTCGGTGCTGCACGAGTTGCTCGTGGGCCAGTCGGTGACCGAGGCGTTCAACACCGTCGACACGTTCGTCGAGCTGCTGCAGTCGCGTGGTCAGATCGAGCCGGACGAGGAAGTGCTGGAGGACGCGATCGCGTTCGCCGGTGTCGCGAAGTACCCAGCGCGGGTGAAGTGCGCTTTGCTGGCGTGGATGGCGTTCAAGGACGCGACGGCGCAGGCCGTCGCTACAGAAGGGGCCCAAGCATGACTGAGCCGGTAGCCGGCGGCGGTGCCGCCCTGGACGTCGCCAAGATCGACGACGTCGAAGAGGCCATGCGGGACGTGGTCGACCCGGAGCTCGGGATCAACGTGGTCGACCTCGGGCTCGTCTACGGGATCCACGTGGACGACGCGAACATCGCGACGATCGACATGACGCTGACCTCGGCGGCGTGTCCGCTGACCGACGTGATCGAGGACCAGACGCGGGCCGCGCTGGTCAGTGGGGGCCTGGTCGAAGACTTCCGGGTCAACTGGGTCTGGATGCCGCCGTGGGGTCCCGACAAGATCACCGACGACGGCCGCGAACAGCTCCGCGCGCTCGGCTTCAACGTCTGACCCGAACTCCCCGGAATCCCCGCCACCCCTGAGGTGGCGGGGATTTCGCGTCTCACCGCGCCCCGTCCCCACCAACCACAGCGTCGCCGGGCGGCGCGGCATCCGCGGGTGTGGCGGCTGCGGCGACGCGGAGGCGGCGGCGGGCTAGTACCAGGAGCGCGGCGGCGGGGGCCAGGGCAACGCTGCCGGCGACCAGGGCGGCGCGGAGGGACCACCAGGTGCCTATCGCGCCGAGGGCGGGGCCGCCGATCACCTGGCCGGTGGCGTCGAACATGTCCCGGGTGGACAGCACCGTCGCACGGACGCCGGGATCCGTGCGCTCGACCAGCCACGCGCTCAGCACGGGTGCGAAGGCGGTGCGGGCGGCGGCCAGTGCGAGCGCGGCACCGATCGCGATCCACACGTTCGTGACCAGCCCGAACACGATCGTGGTCACGAGCAGCGCGGTGACGATCACCAGCAGCGTCCGCATCGTCTCCGCCGCACGGGCGGCGATCACCTGCGTGACCACCAGTCCGAGCAGGGTCGCCGCTACTCCGAGCACGCTGAACCACACCGTGGCGTCCGGCCCGGGCAGCCGGAAGTTCTCCAGCAGGTGCGCTCCCCAGAGCCGATCGATCGCTTCACTCCACCCACCGACGAGCGCCACCACCGCGAACACCACCAAGAACGCCGGCCGCACCCGAATGAGTCCCCAAGCCGCCCGCACCGTCTCCACCGCCCCGGCCTCCCCCTCCACCCCGCCGCCCGCGCCGCCCGTGCCGGCGGTCTTGGGCGCGCGGCGCGTGCGGGTTCGCTCTGGCATGACGAACGCGAGCGTCGACGCGGTCGCGAGCAGGAACGCTCCTCCGATGAGAAGCGGCAGGTTCGTACGCCAACCAGCCACCCACCCACTCGCCGCGGTCCCCAGCACGGTGCCGATCAGGCCCGCCTGCGACCCGCGCACATACACGCGCGTCAGGGAAGACGAACCCACCTCACCCGCAACCCACGCCTCGAGCGCCCCGCTCACCAGCGCATACCCCAACGCCCCGACGACCTGCGCGACCACGATGCCGACGAAGCTCGGCAACAACCCCTCCACCACGAGCCCGGCGCCGAGCACCCCAACCCCGACCACCACGCACGCCCGACTACTCCTGAGATCCGCGAGCACGCCGGTCGGCAGCTGGAACACGAAATAAGCGGCCTCGAGCACCGTCCCCACCAGCACCAGCTGCAACGGGTTCAACCCAGCCGTGTCCACCCGATACACAACGATCGTCGTGTACACGAGCCCGGTCATCGCCGCCAACGTGAACGAGATGCCCAGGTAAACCCGAAAGGCCACAAAGCCAGGAGACACCGCCCGGCAACCGATTATCGAGCGGCGAGATCGACCGGGGCTGTCCGGCGGGCCACCCGGCGCTCCCGCAACCACGCCCCGAGCGCGACCAGCCCGAGCCCCACCCCGTAGATCACCGCGTTCACCACGAGATACGGCCACGGCGTCGCGCCGTCAGCCTCGAACGCGGCCGTCGACCCCCGCACCCACTCCAGCGTCAACGAAGTGCTCTGGAACGTGAACACGAACGAATGCAGCGCGATGTACGCGACGAATGCGGCCATCCGCGATCGAAGGACGTATCCGAGGGGCAACGGCGCGACGAGCATCAGTATGAGTTCCATGCACCGAGCGTCGCCGCTGACGAACCCCCGCACATCGCGGCTACCCCCGGTCCTGACCTGCGGATCGAACCTGCGTGCTGGCACTGATGCCCCAGCCGGGGCAGACCGTGCACGATGACCGCATGGTGGCTCGGTTCCCGGTGCGCCGGGCAACCCTGCCGCCCGTGCTGCTCTTCCTCGCCGGCGCGGCGGGCCAACTGACGTATTCACTGCAGGGCCACGGCGATCCGGTACCGGTCACCGCCGTCGCGCTGGCCGTCCTGGCGGTGCCGGTCGTACTCGGCACCCTGCTCGGCGTCCGCGTGCCGGACAACCCGGTCGGACCCGCACTGTCCTGGGTCGGCGCCGCACCCGCCGCTACGTTCGCGGTCGAGAACTGGGGTGAGTCGTCCTGGCCCGCGGCGAGCATCGTCGGGGTGGTCTCGCCCGGCGTCTGGGTCTGGAACCTCGCCGGTTTCGTCGCCCTCTGCCTGGTGTTTCCCAGCGGGTTGCTGCCGGGCTGGCGACGGGTCGCCTGGCTCACCGGCGCCGCCGGACTCGTCGTCACGATCGCGGGATCGTTCGCCGCGGACCCGCGCCCGGTGCCGGCTCTCGTCACCGCCACCGTGCTCGGTTTCGGCAGCTGCCTGGCCGCGCTCGGTGCGGCCGTGACCTCGCTCGTCCTGCGGTACCGCCGCGGCGACGACGTCACCCACAGGCAGTTGCGCTGGCTCGTGCTCGGCGCCGGAACCGTCCCGGTGCTGCTGGCCGCGGGCTGGGTGGCGCAGTCGTTCGGCGCCTCGCCCGGGGTCGCCTACGCCGGCTTCCTGCTCGCGATGCTGCTCGCCGTCCCCGCCGCGGTCGGCGTCGCGGTGCTCGCCTACGACTTGTTCGACGTCGATCGGCTGCTCGGTGAATCGCTGTCCTGGCTGCTCACGACCGTGGTGTCGGCTGCGGTGTTCGCCGGGGTCGTCGCGGCGGCCGGAGCGCTCGGCACCGACAGCGGGCTGGGCGGCACCGGCGCCGCGTTCGTCACCGCGCTGGCACTGCAGCCGCTGCACCGCCGGTTGTCCGAGACCGTCGGCCGCCTCGTCGACCGCGACCGGTACGTGCTGACCGCCCGTCTGCGCACGTTCGTCGGGCAGGTCCGCGACGGCACCGCGCTCCCGGAGCAGACCGAGAACGTCCTCCGCGACGTGCTCAACGACCCCGGCCTGCGGCTCCTCCTCCACGCTCCCGGAGCCGACCGGACCCCACTCCCGGAGCACGCGATCCCGCTGCGGTCGGGAGACGCCGACGTCGGCGCCCTGGCGCTCGGCACGGTCTCCGCCCGGCGGTTGCGCCGCGCCCGTCAGGCCGCTGTCGAGGCGCGCCTCCCCATCGAGGTCTCCCGCCTTCAACTGCATCTTCGCGACGCTGTACGCGAGGTCAGTGCGAGCCGCGAACGGTTGCTCCGCGCCGGCGCGGAAGAGCGGCGCAAGCTCGAACGGGACCTGCACGACGGTGCGCAGCAGCGCATCGTCGCCGTCGGAATGCGGTTGCGTTCGTTGCAGCGGACGTTGACCGGCGAACCGGTGCGGGAGCTGGACGCGGCGGTGGAGTCGCTGGAAGCGACGATCGCAGAGCTGCGGCGGCTGGCGCAGGGGTTGCGCCCGAGCCTGCTCGGCGACGGGCTGGCGGTCGCGCTGCGGGCGCTGGTGGCCGACAGCCCGGTGCGCGTGGAGCTCGCCGTGGACGACGTGCGGTCGTCGGACACCGTCGCGACGACCGTGTACTACCTGGTCGCGGAGGCCTACGCCAACGCGCTGAAGCACGCGGACGCCGACCGGGTGCGGATCGCCGTGACCTCGGTCGCTGACGTCCTCCGGGTCGAGGTGTCCGACGACGGGATCGGGGGCGCCGCGACCGACCTGCCGTCGGTGCGTGACCGGGTCGCGGCGGTCGGGGGAGAGCTCGAGGTGCACAGTCCGCCGGGCGAAGGCACCACCGTCACCGTGGAGATCGACTGTGCGCGTACTGGTCGCTGACGATTCGGTGCTGTTCCGGGAGGGCCTGGTGCGGCTGCTCGCCGAGGCGGGGCACGACGTCGTCGCGCAGGTGGGGGATGCCGACGCACTGGTCGCCGGGGTGGAGACGCACGAGCCGGAACTCGCGGTGATCGACGTCAGGATGCCGCCGACGATGACCGACGACGGCGCGCGGGCCGCGCGGGAGCTCCGGGAGCGTCGTCCGGTGCTGCCGATGATGCTGCTGTCGCAGCACGTGGAGACGCGGCACTCGGTGGCACTGGTGGCGAGTGGTGGGTTCGGGTACCTGCTGAAGGACCGGGTTCTTCGGGTCGACGACTTCCTCGAGGCGGTCCGGCGGGTGGCCGATGGGGGATCGGCGCTCGATCCGGAGGTGGTGGGGGCGTTGCTGGCGCGGCGTCCGGTGCCGTTGCGGTCGCTCACGGTGCGGGAGAACGAGGTGTTGGCGCTGGTCGCGGAGGGGCATTCGAATGCGGCGATCGCCGGGCGACTACATCTGGCCGAGCGGACGGTCGAGTCGCACATGCGCAGCATCTTCGGCAAACTCGCGATCCCCGACACGGGGGAGCACCACCGCCGTGTGCTGGCCGTGCTGGCCTACCTGAGCAGTCGCCGCGGCACGCCGTAGGGTGCGGGCATGGCGAGTCGACCGGCTGCGGGGGGAGGGCGCTGGGTGGACGTCCCACCCGAGCGTCTCGAACGCTGGCTAGCCGGCTTCACCGAGCGCCACGGCCTCGACCGCGTCGAGCCCGGCGGCTCCGACGCCGCCGCCCCGAGCGGCGCCGATTCCGCCGGGTCGGGAGACCACGATTTCGCCGCCCCGAGCGGCCCGGAAGCCGGCCGCGTGGAGGGGGGCCGCGCGAATGCGGGCGGCGTGCAGGCGGGGCGCGCTTCGGTCGTCACTGTGTACGGCGTGGACGGGGCTGTTGCGGAGTGTCACCCGCCGTTTCCGCCGCTCGCGATCGGGCAGCGGGACCCGGTGGAGGTGCTCCTCGCGCACGCGGAACGGGATCGGCGGGTGGGGGTGCTGCTCGTTCGGCTCGGGGGATACGCGGCGGGCATCTTCGAGGGTACGAAGCTCGTGGCGTCCAAGGTCGACACCCGGCAGGTGCACGGCCGCAACAAGGCCGGCGGCTGGTCGCAGCAACGGTTCGCACGCCGGCGCGAGGGCCAGGCGCGCCAGCTCACCGAGGCGGCCGCGGCCGTCGCGGAACGCGTGCTGCTCCCTGAGCTCGACACGCTCGACGCGATCGTTCTCGGCGGCGACAAGGCCGCGGTGGACGCCGCCCTCACCAACCTCGCCCCGCTGCGAGAGCGAGCCGTCGAGCGCTTCCTCACCGTCCCCGACCCCCGCCGAACAATCCTCGAAGCCACCCCGCAAACCTTCCGAGCCGTGGTCATTCGGGTGGCACCGTGAACAGATCACCGGGTTGACAGTCCAGTACCTCGCACAGCGCGATCAGCGTGCTGAACCGGACCGCCCGCGCGCGCCCGTTCTTCGGGATCGAAAGGTTCGCCAACGTGATCCCGACCTTGCCCGCCAGCTCCGTGAGCGTCATCCCGCGTTCGGCGAGCAACCGATCGATGTGGACCTTGACCCGGTGCTGCTCGTCAGGCGGCATCAAATCACCTCGGCGAGCTCGGCCTGCAGCGCACGCCCGCGCTTGAGTACCTCGGCGATGGCCAGGAACCCGAGGCTGGAGAACGCCCACAGGAACGAGTAGGTCGCGCTGCCGGTGAGCTCATCGGAAACGCTCGAAGCCAGCTCGGTCACGGCCACGAACTCCAGCACGAACGCCACCGCGCTCCCCACCAGCAGCAACCAGCCGGTCACCGCGAGCCGCCGGACGTTCGACGTCGAGAACGGATCACCCCGCCGGGCGGTGCGAACCGGGTCGGGCTCTCCACGGCCACCAGCAGCGACACCCCGCACACCGCGAGCGCCACGATCAACAAGATCTCGAACTCCGCGAGGTGGCCTCGTCGTCGTCTCATGACCGTCTCCCTTATCGAAAATCAATAGCATCGATATTCGATAAGGTCGCAGGTGATGTAAGCGTCAGATCCAGCCCGAGCGTCGGGCGGCGGCGACCGCCTCGTGGCGGTTGTGGGCGCCGAGCTTGCCGGTCGCCGACGAGAGGTGGTTGCGCACGGTGCCCGGGGAGAGCGAGATCCGCACCGCGATCTCCTCGACCGTCGCGCCGTCCGCGGCGAGTTCCAGGACGTCGGCCTCGCGGGGTGTCAGCGGGCTCGCGCCGGCTGCGATCGCGTCCGCGGCGAGCTCCGGATCGACGTACCGGCCGCCACCGGCGACCGTGCGGATCGCGGCGGCGAGCACCGAGCCGGACGACGTCTTCGGCAGGAAGCCGCGCACGCCGATCTCCAGTGCGCGCTTGAGGTAACCGGGGCGGCCGTGGCTGGTCAGCACCATCGTCGCGCAGCCCGGGACGTCGGCGTGGATCTGTGCGGCCGCGGCGAGCCCGTCGGCACCGGGCATCTGCAGGTCGAGCACCGCCACGTCGGGCAGCTCCTTGCGTGCCATCGCGATCGCCTCGGTGCCGGACGCGGCCTGCGCCACGATCAGCAGGTCGTCCTGCAGGTCCAGCAGCCCGGCGATCGCACTACGCACCAGGTTCTCGTCGTCGGCCAACAACACCCGGATCATGCCGACACCTCCCGCTCACCCTCGGCCACCGAGCCGCCGGCGCCCGCGCCCGAGCCGTCGGCTCCCGCGCCGCTGCCCGCCCGCCCGATCGGGAGCTCGGCGGTGAGGACGAACGAGCCTTCGCGCTGTTCGAAGGAGAGCGAACCCCCGAGCGGGCGGAGGCGCTCGGCGAGCCCGACCAGCCCCGAGCCCTGCCCGAGCGGCCCCGAAGCGCCGTCGTTCTCCATCCGCACCCGCACCGTGCCCCCTTCTTCCCGCACCTCGATCCGGCACAGCGTGGCCGTCGAGTGCCGCACCACGTTCGTCACGCCTTCCCGCACCACCCACGCCGTCGCGGTCCGGACGTCGTCCGGCAACACCCCGACCTCGGCGCTGACCTTGCTCGTCACCCCTGCCGACCGGAGCAGCGCCGCCGACCCCTCGAGCTCGGTCCGCAGATCGATCGCCCGGTACCCGCGAACCGCCTCCCGGACCTGACGCAGCGAGTCCTGCGCGATCGTCCGCACCTCCTCGGCCCGCTCCGCGGCTTCCGGGCGTCCGCGCCGGGCCAGCTCGGCGACCAGGTCACTGGTGACAGCGATCGCCGACAGGTCCCGCCCGACGATGTCGTGCAGATCGCGGGCGAAGCGCAACCGCTCCTCGGCGACCGCGAGTTCCGCCCGCGTCCGATCCGCGTCCGCCAGCCGCCGGACGAGGTTCACCAGCCAGATCGACAGCTGCGCCGCGACCGCCACCGTGAACAGCAAGAACGACATCTGGACGATCAGCGCGACGAGAAGCGGTGGCTGGTCCAGCACCGCCGACTGGAGCGCGATCGCACCGACCATCCCCAGGCCGATCGGCACGTAGTACCGCGCTCCCAGCGCCCCGAACGGGGCGATCGCGAACGCGGCGATCAGCAGGAGGCCGACGCCGCGGGCGTCCCCGATCGGGAGCAGCGCCACGACCACCGCCGAGATCAGCGTGGCCGTGGCGAGGAGCGCGACATAGGTGCGGGTCAACGGCCTGCCGAGGATCTGCCGGTCGACGATGAACGCGGAGACCACGGACATGCCCAGCACGGCGGCGGTGAGCCCCAGCACCACCGGCTCCGGGAGCTCGTTCGACCGCACGGAGGGCACCGACAGGATGACGAGCGGCCCGATCAGCAGCAACGGGAGCAGGGAACCGCGCGTGTACAGCGTCACCCGGCCGAGATCGTCGGTTTCCCGCCACCATCGCCCTACGCTCATGCCCCGATCATGCCCGGGGCGACCAGCGGAACGAGGCTCGCACCAGCAGAGACCCGAGCACGATCCAGCCCAGCACGATGCCGATCTGCCCGGCCGTCCCCGCCAGGTCGCCCTCACCGAGCCAGCCGTTGCGCGTCAGCTCGAGCACCGGCGCGAGCGGAGTGAACTCGCAGATCCGGGCCAGCGTCGAGGGCATCACGTCCAGCGGAACCGCCAGACCCGCACCGAACAGGAACAGCGCGAGCACCGGCAGGCTGGTGATCTGCACCGACTCGACGGTCCGCGAGATCACCGCGGTGAGCAGCCCGACGATCGCCAGCATCACCGCGCCCAGCACCACCGCCACCAGGACGACGAGCGGGTTCGACGGTGCGGGCAGGTCCAGCACCAGGGCACCGACCACCGCGAACAACACCACCTGGGCGAGCGCGACCACCGTGCCGGGCAGCGCGAGCGCGCCCAGGATCTCAGCGTCGCCGGCCTCACCGGTGCGCAGCCGTTGCAACACGCCTTCTTCCCGGCGCGCGACCGACGCGCTCAGCACCGTGTAGTAGACGACGAACAGCAGCACCATGCCGGTGAACAGGCTCACCATGTCCGCGGCGGCTTCGTCGTCCATCCGCCCGTCCTGAGCGCTCGCGAGCGCGGCGACGAGCCCCAGCGGCACCAGCACGGCGGTGAACAGCAGCGTCTTGTTGCGGCGCAGCAGCAGTACCTCGGCGCGCCCCAGTGAATAGGTGCGAGTCAGCGCGGCAGTCATCGGACAGCTCCCTCGAGCTCGTGGGCGGCGGGTTCGTCGGCGCGGGCCACTGCCAGGAACGCGGTCTCCAGCGACGCGGGCGTGGCGCGCAGTTCGGGCAGCGCGAGACCGTCGTCCTCGGCCCACCGCAGCACGCGGCTGAGCGTCCGCTGCAGGTTGCCGGTGCGGATGACGACGTGCCTGCCTTCGGTCTCGACGGCCTCGCCACCATCGAGGACGCCGGCCGGAGGCCGGCCGACCGCCGAACCCCAGCGGATCTCCGCGCGGTAGGTGCCGACGACCTCGTCGAGCGTTCCCTCGGTGACGATGCGGCCGCGGTGGAGGATCGCGAGCGCGTCGGAGAGCTCCTCGGCCTCCTCCAGATGGTGCGTGGTGAGCAGCACCGCGGTGCCGTTGTCGACCAGTTCGCGGATCAGCGTCCAGATCCGGCGGCGACTCTCCGCGTCGAGCCCGGTCGTCGGCTCGTCCAGCATGAGCAGTTCGGGACGGCCGAGCAGTGCGATCGCGAGGTCCAGGCGACGGCGTTCACCGCCGGAGAGGCTCTTGATCGGCACGTCGACGCGCTCGACCAGGTCGACGGCCTCGATCGCCTCGGTGGCCGGACGGGGTGCACGCATCGTGCCGGCCCACATCCGCACGGCCTCGGAGACGGTCAGTTCGCCGGGTAAGCCGCCCGACTGCAGGACGACGCCAGTGCGGTGCCGGATCGCGCGGCGCTCCCGGATCGGGTCGTGACCGAGTACCCGGACGGTCCCGCTGGTCGGCGCGGCGAGCCCCGCGATGACGTCCATCGTGGAGGTCTTGCCGGCGCCGTTCGTACCGAGCAGGCCGAACACCTGCCCGGGTTGCACGGAGAAGCTGATGCCGCGGACGGCCTCGGCGCCGGACTTGTAGGTACGGGTCAGGTCGCGGACGTCGACGGCACTCATCGCGGGCCCGCCTTCGCGGAGGCCTGCTTGCGAGCGGACAGCACGAGGCGGATCGCCAGGTAGGCGGCGACCACGATGCTGAAGACCGTCAGGAACCCCTGGTTGTCCACGAAGATCCACGCCACGCCGAGGATGATCAGCGTGGAGACGGTGACCGCCAGTTCCCGGCGGACGGTCGGTGCCGAGGTGAACGACATCGAGTCGGCTACGAAGTTCGACAGCGCGTTGTTGGCCATGACTCAAGCCTGGAGCCGGTCGGAGCCTCGAACCTGTGCGCCGCTACACGAGGTTTCGGGTGGGCCTCACGGCCCACCCATGACGAACCTCACGCCTGCTTGAGCGTGTTGCACGACTGCGGGTCACCGCTGTTGCGGCCGACGTCGAACCACTGCTCGCGCTGGGCAGCCGAGCCGTGCGTCCACGTCTCGGGGTTCACCTGGCCACCCGCCTGCTCCTGGATGCGGTCGTCACCGACGGCCTCGGCGGCGCCGATCGCGGACTTGATGTCCTCCTGCGAGACACCCTCGATCAGGCTCTGCGCACCGCCCGTGGCGTTCGCGGTCCACACCCCGGCGTAGCAGTCGGCCTGCAGCTCCAGCGCGATCGAGTACTGGTTCTCCTTGGTCGGGTTCTGCTGCTGCAGCTTGCGGATCTCGCTCTCGAAGCCGCTCAGGTACTGGATGTGGTGACCGAACTCGTGCGCCAGCACGTACGCCTGGGCGAACTCGCCGGGCGCGCCGAAGCGCTGCGCCAGTTCGTCGTAGAACCCGAGATCGATGTAGATGCGCTGGTCACCGGGGCAGTAGAACGGCCCGACGGCGGACGTGGCGTTGCCGCACGCGGTATTGACGGACTGCGTGAAGAACCGCAGTTTCGGGTCCTGATACTGCGCGTCGAGCGCCTTGGTGCCGTCGGTGGCCCAGTAGTCACGCAGGTCGTCGAAGACCGCGACCTGCCGGCACTGGACGAGCTCGAACCGCTGCTGGTTGCTCGTCGCGCACTCCTGCGCGAGGTTCGCCGAGCTGCTGGGCGCCGGGCTCGACGACGAGTCGCTGCCGAGCGTGTTGTAGCCGAGCAGGGCGAGCACCACAGTGACGATCAGCCCCAGTGCACCACCGCCGATGACCATCGGGCCGCCGCCGAAGCCGCCTCCGCCGCCGCCCCTTGCGTCCTCGACCTGGGAGAGATCCAGGTTGGCGTCGTCGTCGAAGTCCATCGTTCGCACCGTCCTAGGCGAAGCGGTCCTAACCACCGCCGATCCGGTACCCGGCCGGAGGCGGTGCCAACCTACCGGGATCACTGCCTCCGAATTCGTTCGGGGCGGCCGGGTAGAATGGTTCTGTGCGCTCGTAGACCGACCCTCGCCTTGTGTCCGTCCGGCCCGTCCGTCTGCGAGGAATAGTTCAGTGATCACCGTTACCGGCCTCGAGCTGCGCGCGGGTGCGCGCATCCTGCTCTCCGACACCACGCTGCGCGTCCAGCCGGGTGACCGGATCGGCCTGGTGGGGCGCAACGGCGCCGGTAAGACGACGACGCTCAAGGTGCTGGCCGGCGAGGGCCTCCCGTACGCGGGCGAGGTCAGCCGACGCGGTGAGGTGGGCTACCTCCCGCAGGATCCCCGTACCGGCGACCTCGACGTCACCGCCCGCGACCGTGTTCTCTCCGCCCGCGGGCTCGACGTCCTGCTGCACGACATGGACAAGGTGCAGGTCGCGATGGCCGAGGCCGTCACCGACAACGACCGCGACAAGCTGGTCCGCCGGTACGGCCGCCTGGAGGACCAGTTCGCGGCACTCGGTGGTTACGCCGCCGAGAGCGACGCCGCCCGCATCTGCGCGAACCTGGGCCTGCCCGACCGGGTGCTCGGTCAGCCGCTCCGCACGCTGTCCGGTGGTCAGCGCCGCCGCGTCGAACTGGCTCGGATTCTGTTTTCCGACGCCGAGACGCTGCTGTTGGACGAGCCGACCAACCACCTCGACGCCGACTCCATCACCTGGCTGCGCGACTACCTCAAGGGCCACAAGAGCGGCCTGATCGTCATCTCGCACGACGGCGACCTGCTCGACGCCGTCGTCAACAAAGTTTGGTATCTGGACGCCAACCGCGCCGAGGTGGACCAGTACAACCTCGGATGGAAGGCCTATCACGCGCAGCGTGAGGCCGACGAGCGGCGCCGCAAGCGCGAGCGCGCCAACGCCGAGAAGAAGGCCGGCGCGCTGATGACCCAGGCCGACAAGATGCGCGCGAAGGCCACCAAGGCCACCGCCGCCCAGAACATGGCGAAGCGGGCCGAGAAGCTGCTGGCGGGGCTCGCCGAGGAGCGGGTCTCCGACAAGGTCGCGAAGGTGCGGTTCCCCACGCCCGCGCCCTGCGGGCGCACTCCGCTCACGGCGTCCGGGCTCTCCAAGAGCTACGGATCCCTCGAGATCTTCACCGACGTCGATCTGGCTGTCGACCGGGGCACGCGCGTCGTGGTCCTCGGGCTGAACGGCGCCGGGAAGACGACGCTGCTGCGCCTGCTCTCGGGGATGGAGCAGCCCGACACCGGCTCCGTGGAGCCCGGGCACGGGTTGAAGATGGGGTACTACGCCCAGGAGCACGAGACGCTCGACACGGAGCGCACGGTGCTGGAGAACATGCGGTCGGCGTCGCCCGACAGTTCCGACGGTGAAATCCGGCGGTTGCTCGGTGCGTTCCTGTTCTCGGGGGACGACGTCGACAAGCCGGCCGGGGTGCTGTCGGGCGGCGAGAAGACGCGGCTGGCGCTCGCCGGGCTGGTGAGTTCGGCGGCGAACGTCCTGCTGCTCGACGAGCCGACGAACAACCTCGACCCGGCGAGCCGGATCCAGGTGCTGGACGCGCTGACCACGTACACAGGGGCTGTGGTGCTGGTGACGCACGACCCGGGGGCGGTCGAGGCGTTGAAGCCGGAGAAGGTGATCCTGCTGCCCGATGGGGTGGAGGACAACTGGTCGGACGATTTGATGGAACTGGTGTCGTTGGCCTGATCGGTTCCTTCTCACGACGAAGGGCCTCACCCCCGCGGGGGTGAGGCCCTTCGTCGTGTGGGTTGTCGCCCGGCTCTGACGGGTGGTCGGTGTGGCTCTACGGAGTCGTGGCGCCTGCTCCCGTTCCGGGGGCGTCGTTGGCGCCCGCTCCCGTGCCCGGGGCGTCGTTGGCGCCTGCTCCGGTGCCCGGGGCGTCGTTGGTGACGCCGGAGGGCGCTGTGGACGGCGCAGGGGCGGTCGTGGGGGCCGTGGTGGGTGCCGTGGTCGTCGGAGCCGCCGTGGGTGCCGTGGTGGGGGCGGTCGTCGGTGCGGTCGTCGGGTCGTTCGCGACCGGCTGGGTGCTCGGGGTGACGACGGCCTTCGTCGGCGACGGCTTGACCGTCGCAGTGGCGCGCGGCTCGACGCTACGGGCGGTGACCGGCTGCTGACTGCTCGTCTCGGACGAGGTGGTGGCCTTCTTGGACGCGGCCGGCGACGTGGTGGGCTCGGCCGAGGCATCGGTTCCGACGGCCCGCTGACCGTCGGGGAACAGGGTGTTCAACCCGACCGAGCTGCCGGTGAAGAGGCTGAAGGCTAAGAGTCCGATGTAGAGCAGGCAGGCGCTGGAGACGACCACACCCACGAAGCGGACTCGACGGCGGCGACGGCCGGTGGTGTCGAGGAAGACCGGGGCGTTGGAGCTGAGTTCGTCACTGATCGGTTCGAGACGCTGAGTGACGTCGGAGGGGGCGACAGGGTTCACGGATTCGACAGTAATGACTGATTAGAGCTTGTTGAGCTCACTGTCAGTAAGGGGTAGTAAGGGTGGTATACGGACAAAGTCACCGCCCAATTGAGGCTTAGATCGGACAAATCCGAGATGGGGTAACGAGTTTGGCTATCAGGTAACTCACAGTTCATTTGTGTCGGGTGTGTGACACATAGTTACTATGAGTGACCGGCCATATGCGAGGGGTGAAATTGGGCTCACGAGGTCCAGGGGAACAGGGTGTCGAGGAGGTCCTCGACGATGCCGCCGTCGCTGGCGGAGGGGGCGGCACTGGCCGGTGTGGACGGGTTCGCCGGCGCGGGGTTCGTGGGTCCGGAGTTCGCCGGGGCCGGCGGGGTGCTGGGGTTCGCGGATGCCTGGGCCGGGCTGGGCTTCGCGGATGCCGCAGGGGTGTTCTGAGCGCCGGCTTTTCGGGGTGTCGCTTGTGAGGTGGTGGCCGCGCTGGGTCGCGCGGGGTCGGGTTGCGCGGCGGGGGCCTGCCCGACGGGGGCGCCGGTGCGGGGGATAGCTGCCTGCTCGCTGGCGACCGGCGCACCGGTCGCGGCGGGGGAGTGGCCTTCCGGCCGGTACTCCGGCGAAGCCAAGGACTGCGTGCTGTGACCGGACAGCAGGCTCAACACCAGCACCGTGGCATAGGTGAGACCAGCGAGGCTCACCAGCCACAGCAACGCCCGCAACCGCCGTCGCCGACGCCCGGTGGTGTCGAGGAAGACCGGTAACGCCTCATCTCCGATCCGCCGCAAAGCCTGCGTATCGGCAGTCGGATTGACCTCCACCTCCGCAGGTCCCGCCCCCACGCCACGCGCCTCCGCGCCGGCGGACTCGCCAGCCACGCCACGCGACTCCGCGCCGGCGGGTTCCGCATCGGTGTCGCGCGTCTCCGCGCCGGTGGAGTCGCCATCCGTGCCGCGCGCCTTCGCGCCGGTGGAGTCGCCATCCGTGCCGCGCGCCTTCGCGCCGGTGGAGTCGCCATCCGTGCCGCGCGCTTTCGCGCCAGCGGGGTCCGCATCGGTGACGCGCGTCTCCGCGGTCGCGGGCCTCGCGTCGGCGTCCGACGCCGTCGCGCCCGCGGGGTCTGCGTCTGTGTCGCGTGCCGTCGCGTTCGCGAGCCTCGCGTCCGTGCCTAACGCCTTCGCGCCGTGCGCCGCTGCGCTCGGTTCTGGTGCGTCCGAGGGCTGGGTCAGCGCGTCCACGCTCTGCGCACGCGCGGCCGGGGTGTGGGGTGTGGGCGTCGGGCCCGTGATCGTGAAGCGGGCTTGGATGCCTGCGGCGGATGCGGGCGTGGCGTCCTCGCGGGGCGCGCCACGCGGGGGCGGGGTGGGGGTGGGTTGCTGCGCTTCGTCAGGTCTGGTCGACTTCGGAATCGAAGGGGTCCAGAACGCCGGAGCGACGCCTGTGGTGTCGTCGGTAGGGACGAGAGGCATGCCCCCAGGCTATGCGTTCCCGAACGTTCTCAACCAACCCCGTACCCTGAAATGTCCCACTTATCGACAACTTCCACTGGGGGCAATAACAATGCCCCCAGCAGAATTCACCCGTTGTTTCCGCCGCCGCGCCGCGGGTTCTCCGACGCGGTCGGGTCGCCCGGCGTGCCTTCGCTCGCCTCGGGAGACGTGCTGCGAGTGCGCGTCCGAGTTGGAGCAGCCTCAGTCGGCTCGGGCTCCTCTTCCTCCTCCGTCGCAGCAGGTGGCGGGGCCGCGGCCGACGGAGTGGGATCGGTCGCCTGAGTCTTCCGGGTAGCCACCGGCGCGGGCGCCGCCGCGGAGGCCGACGCAGACGGCCGCGCCTTCGCCGGCGCGGACGTCACCGACACGGACGGCGACGGAGTTTTCTCGTCCTTCTCGCCGATCGTGCTCTTCATGACGTCCGGCCCCGCGACGAGGCTGACGATGATGCCGATCAGGAACAGCAGCGCGATGATGCCGATGAGGCGGAACAGCAGCTTGAGGCGCTTCTGCCGCTTACCGCTGCTGTCGACGAAGACCGGGCGCAGGTCGTCGGGCCGGTTGAACATCTGCGTGGCCTGGTCGTCGCTGCCGGCCGGCAGACCCTCGATCAGCGGCATCTCTTCCGGGCGCCGGATCATCTGGGTGGCGGCGTCGTTGGCGGGTGGGCCGCCGACCCGGGTCGCGCCGAGGCCTGCCGCGCCGAGGCCTGCCGCGCCGAGGCCTGCCGCGCCGAGGCCTGCCGCGCCAAGGCCCGCCGCTCCGCCGTGGCCGGGCGGCGGGGGGCCGCCCGCGGCGCCCGAGGACGGCCGCGGGATGAACATCTGCGTGGCCTGGTCGTCCTCGTCGCGTAACGCGCGGTCGAGAGGGGACCGGTCCGTGGCCTTGGGGAGGATCATCGTCGACTCGGAGTCGATCTCCGGCGGGGGGACCGGGATGTCGCGGCGCGGCGGCGGACCGTCGGCCGGCGGGCGTGCGGCCGGGATCGGCCGGGTTTCCGGGCCGGACGGGGGCGCGTCGCGGCGGTTCAGGGCCGGGAGGCCCAGGTCCTCCGGGCGGACGCGCCTCGTTGCCTGCTCCGGCTCGTCGTCGTAGCCACCCCGGCCACGGCCCCGGTCGTCGTACCCACCCCGATCGTCGTACGCGGCCCGGTCGCGGTCCCGCCCCCGGTCGCCGTACTCGTCCCGACGCCCCCGCCCGCGGTCGTCGTACCCGCCCCGGTCGTCGTACCCGCCCCGCTCGTCCCGACCCCGATCGTCTCGACCCCGATCGTCTCGACCCCGATCGTCTCGACCACGCCCGTCCCGCGCACCGAGGTCGTCGCGCGCGCCACGCCCGTCGCGGGCACCGAGGTCGTCCCGGCCACCACGATCGTCGCGGGCCCCGCGTCCGTCACGGCCCCCGAGATCATCGCGGCCACCGCGGTCATCGCGGCCGCCTCGATCGTCGAAGCCACCGCGGTCATCGCGCGAGCCGCGTCCGTCACGGCCACCGAATTCGTCGCGTCCGCCCCTGTCGTCGCGGCTACCGCGGTCGTCGCGTCCCGCACGGTCGTCGCGTCCGCCGCGGTCGTCGAAGCGGGCCCGCTCCTCGTACCCGCCGCCGTCGTACCCGCGGTCGTCGCGGCCGGACCGGTCACCGCGCCCGGAGCGCTCGTCGCGTCCGCCGCGGTCGTAACCCGCGCCGTCGTACCCGCGGTCGTCGAAGCTGGGGCGGTCGTCGCGCGAGCTGCCGCGGTCGTCGCGGGCGGAGCGGTCGTCGTAGCCACCGCGCTCGTCGCGTCCGCCGCGGTCGTCATAGCGGGCCTGCTCGTCGTACGGAGCCCGCTCCTCGCGCGCACCACCCCGCTCGTCGCGGGAAGCCCTGTCGTCGCGCCCACCGCGCTC
Organism: Cryptosporangium sp. NPDC048952; assembly: GCF_043197895.1. Classification (NCBI taxonomy): domain Bacteria; kingdom Bacillati; phylum Actinomycetota; class Actinomycetes; order Cryptosporangiales; family Cryptosporangiaceae; genus Cryptosporangium; species Cryptosporangium sp. NPDC048952. The sequence goes on from NZ_JBICTY010000003.1 coordinate 743,931, forward strand.
GTCGCGCGCGCTGCGGTCATCGCGTCCGACGCGGTCGCTGCCGCCGCGTTCGTCGTAGCCGCCCCGGTCAGCGGCGCCCCGCTCGGTGCCGATGCGGTCGGTGGCGCCCCGGTCGCTGCCCATGCGGTCACTACCGGCGCGGTCGCCGGCGATGCGGTCGTCTCGGCCGGCGCGGTCGTCGAAGGTGTTGCGGTCGGTGGCGGGACGGTCGTCGCGGGAGGGGCGGACGGGTCGCTCGTCGTACCGGTCGTCCCCGCGACGGCCGGTGTCGGAACGGCGGTCACCGTAGCCCTCGTCGTCGTAACGGTCGCGGGACTGGCGCGGCGGGGCGGGCGGGCCCGGCGGAAGGGGCGGCTGACGGGTTGGCTCGGAGCCGGAACGGCCACGCGGACGGTACGCGTCACCCTCGGACGAACGCGGCTGACGGTAGGCCGTCGCATCAGCGTCCGCACCGCGGGGAAGGTCGTACATCCCACCGCTGGAGCGGGCGTCGTCATACCGATAGCCGGGAGCCATGGCTTTCAGGGTAAAGCGTTCGGTGTGTGACTCACGATCTGGAGGTGACAGTTCAGTCCGTTCGGACACCTAACCGGCAACGTTCGCTCATCCTTGACGGTGCGTAGTCTCGATCCGAACAGGTGCGATCGGGTGGGGTGAGCTGGGTGGACGTCGATCGGCAGGGCGTTCTGACCGTTGTCGTGGGCAACGTCTGCCGATGGGACGGAAACGCGGTTTCGGCGCTGGAAGCGCTCGCTGCCACCGGTCGAGGGCTGTCCGGGGACGTTCGGGTGGTGGTGGTGGAGCTCGAGGGGTCGGTTGCCGCGAGTGATGATTCCGTTGCGGGGAGTGTTCTCAGTGGTCTGTCCGAAGAGGAGTGCGACGCGGTCCTCGCGAGTTTCCAGGACGCGGTGGCGTGGTTCAGGCGGGCCGACACGGTGACCGTGGCCACCGCACGGGGTCGGCTCAGCGGGCCGGCCGTCGAACTCGCCCTCCTGTGCGACCTGCGTCTGGTGGCACATGATGCGTCGTTCGCACTCAGCGACCCGCCACTGCTGGGGGTGACCAGTCGTCTCGCCGCCCTGATCGGGGCCGGCCGAGCGGCCGAACTCGCGCTCACCGGCCGGTCCGTGGCCGCGGCCGAGGCCGAGCGTCTTGGGCTGGCGACCCGCGTGGTCCCCGGCTCGGACCTTCCCGCCGCCACCGACGAGCTGGTCGCCGGCCTCCTGGCCACCGACCGCGCCACCCTCACCGAAACCAAAGCCCTCTACGCGCACCTGCGCGCCCCCCGCGACCAAGCCGCCGCCGAACGCGAATCCTTCGCCCGCCTGACCCGCCCCTCCGCCGCGGACTGACCTGCGACGGCTGCGCCCCACGCCGGCCCGCACCCCGCACCGCCCCGCGGCGTCCGCCCCGCCCCGGGCCTCGCCCCCGGGCCGTGCCCCCGTGCCCCGGGCGGTGCCCCGTGCCCCGGGCGGTGCCCCGTGCCCCGGGCCGTGCCCGGGCCGTGCCCGGGCTACGACGCCGGGAGCGGTGTGGAGACGTCGACTACTACCGGCGCGTGGTCCGACGGGCCCTTGCCCTTGCGAGCGTTCCGGTCCACGTACGCGTCGGTCACCGCGGCCGCCAGCGTGGCGTCGGCGTAGAACAGATCGATGCGCATGCCCTTGTTGTTGGGGAACGCGCCCGCGCGGTAGTCCCAGTACGTGAACGGGTGGTCGTACTTCAGCGGACGCGGGAACACGTCGACCAGACCGGCCTCCCGGAGCGAGGCCAGCGCTGCCCGCTCGGGCGGAGTGACGTGCGTGGACTCCACGAACAGGGCCGGATCCCACACGTCGTCGTCCGTGGGAGCGACGTTGAAGTCACCGGTCACCACGAACGGCCCAGCGCCGAGCTCAGTGGCCACCGTCCGCTGCAAAGCCGCAAACCACGCCAACTTGTACTCGTAATGCGGATTAGTAGGCTCCCGCCCGTTCGGCACGTAGATCGACCACACCCGCACCCCGCCACAGGTCGCCCCGATAGCCCGGGTCTCCTGGTCGGGAAAACCGGGCTCGTCGACCAGTCCTCGCGTGACGTCGTCCAGCCCGACCCGCGACAGGATCGCCACCCCGTTCCACCGCCCGTTGCCGAACGCGGCCGTCTCGTACCCGAGCTCGGCCACCGCCTCGGACGGGAACGCCTCGGTCGTGGTCTTGATCTCCTGCAGGCAGAGGACGTCCGGTTTGGTCTCGGCCAACCACTCGAGCAGCCGGGGGAGCCGCGCGGTCACCGAATTCACGTTCCAAGTCGCCAGGCGCACGCGTCCCATCCTTCCAGCGCCCCCGTCCGTCGGCGATCCGGACGAAGGCCGGCGACCCGGAATCCGGCACGTGATTACAGCGTTACACGGCCATGACCCAACCGATGGCCGCGCTCGAGATGATGCGGGCACTGCGCCGTGACCGCGGTGACCAGCGCAAGCTTCCGCCCGGCACCTGGAAGCGGATCCTCGCGTTTGCGCAGCCCTACCGACGCGACATCGTCGTCTTCCTCGCCGCGACCGTCGTCTCGTCCGTGATCGCGGTCATCACACCGCTTCTCGCCGGCCGGGTCGTCGACGCGATCAGCCGGGGCGGACCCCGCAGCACCGTGGTCACCGTCGCGCTGGTCATCGCCGGTCTCGCCGTGTTCGACACGGTCCTGTCGATGGTCGGCCGCTGGTTCTCGTCGCGCATCGGCGAAGGCATCATCCTGTCGCTGCGCAGCAGCGTGTTCTCCCACGTGCAGCGCATGCCGGTCGCGTTCTTCAGCCGGACGCAGACCGGCGCGCTGGTCAGCCGCCTGAACAACGACGTGATCGGCGCGCAGCGGGCGTTCACGTCGACGCTGTCCGGAGTGGTCTCGAACGTCATCGCGCTGGTGCTGACGCTGGCCGTCATGTTGACGCTGTCCTGGCAGATCACGCTCGCCGCGCTGGTCCTCCTGCCGGTGTTCGTGCTACCCGCGCGGCGGGTCGGGCGCCGACTGGCGTCGATCACCCGCGAAGCGGCCGAGCTCAACGCGTCGATGAACACGACGATGACCGAACGCTTCAACGTCGCCGGCGCGATGCTGGTCAAGCTGTTCGGCCGTCCGGAGGACGAGGAGGAGGCGTTCAGCCGCCGCGCCGCACGGGTCCGCGACGTCGGTGTGCTCTCCGCCGTGTACTCCCGCGCATTCTTCGCCGCGTTGACGCTGGTCGCCGCACTGGCCACGGCGCTGGTCTACGGCGCGGGCGGCTGGTTGGCGCTGGCCGGGAACCTGTCCGCCGGCACCGTCGTCAGCCTGGCGTTGCTGTTGACGCGCCTCTACGGGCCGCTGACCGCGCTGTCGAACGTCCAGCTCGACGTGGCGAGCGCGCTGGTGAGCTTCGACCGGGTCTTCGAGGTGCTGGACCTGGAGCCGGCCCTCACGCCGGGCCCCGAGACGATCCCCGCGAACGCGCGCAGCGTCGAGTTCCGGAGCGTGTCGTTCAGTTACCCGGCCGCCGAGGAGGTGTCGCTGGCCTCGCTGGAGGACGTCGCGGTCCTCGACAGCGCCCCACGCACCCAGGTGCTGCACGACATCGACTTCGAGGCCCGCCCGGGCCAGCTCGTGGCGCTCGTCGGCCCTTCCGGAGCCGGGAAGACCACGATCTCGTCCCTGGTACCGCGCTTGTACGACGTCGACAGCGGAGCGGTGCTCGTCGGAGGCGTGGACGTGCGGGAGGCGACGACGGCCTCGCTGCGGGACACGGTCGGCGTCGTCACGCAGGAGGCGCACCTGTTCCACGACACGATCCGCGCCAACCTGCTGTTCGCCCGGCCGGACGCCACCGAGGAGCGGCTCTGGGACGCGCTCGACCGCGCCCGGATCGCGACCCTCGTGCGGTCGCTCCCGGACGGTCTCGACACGGTCGTGGGTGAGCGCGGCCACCGGCTCTCCGGTGGTGAGAAGCAGCGGTTGGCGATCGCCCGGCTGCTCCTCAAGGCGCCGGGCGTCGTCATCCTGGACGAGGCGACCGCCCACCTCGACGCCGATTCCGAGCGCGCCGTGCAGCAAGCCCTGGACGAGGCGCTGACCGACCGCACCGCGCTGGTGATCGCGCACCGGCTCTCCACGGTCCGCGACGCCGACCTGATCCTCGTCGTCGATCAGGGCCGCATCGTCGAACGCGGCACCCACGACTCCCTGATCGCCGCGGGCGGCCTGTACGCGTCGCTCTACGAGACGTTCAGCGGGGCACCGTCTGAACGTCTCCGGTCCGTCTGAGTTTTTGCCAGCGCAGGCGCGCACCCGTGAGCGCGGTGGTGACCGACTGGATCAGAACCACGTACATCAACTGCCGGTAGACGATCTGCTGCAGCGGAAACGCCCACAGGGGCCAGAGCGGCTCCTTGTCGAGACGGAACGCCACCACCGCGATGACCAGCTGGACGGCCAGCATGCCGAGCCAGCCCAGCACCGTGAGCGTGGTGTCGTAGTAGAGCAGGCCATAGATGAGGAAGATGTCGATCAGCGGCGCCAGCAGCGGCAGCACGACGCCGAACAGCGCCAGGAACGGCAGCCCGATCCGTCCGAAGCGGCCGGACGGCCCGCGGTCGAGGAACGCGCCGCGGTGCTTCCACATCGCCTGCATCGTGCCGTACGTCCACCGGTAGCGCTGGGTGGCGAGCTGGCCGATCGTGGCCGGGGTCTCGGTCCAGGCCCGCGCTTCCTCCTGGTAGACGACGTGCCACCCGGCCCGGCTCAGCGCCATCGTCAGGTCGGTGTCCTCGGCGAGCGTGTCGTCGCTGACGCCGCCGGCCTGCTCGAGCGCCTCGCGCCGGAACGCGCCGATCGCGCCGGGCACCGTCGGCATGCAGCGCATGATCTCGTAGGCCCGGCGGTCCACCGCGAAGCCGGTGACGTACTCGATGTGCTGCCAGCGTCCCAGCAGGCTGCGGCGGTTGCCGACCTTCACGTTCCCGGCCACCGCACCCACGGACGGGTCGGCGAACGGCCGGGTGAGCGCGCTGACCGAACCCGGCTCGAACAGCGTGTCACCGTCGACCATGACGACGATCGGGCAGTCGGTCTCCGCGGTGCCGATGTTCAGCGCGCGGGCCTTGCCGCCGTTCGCGACCCGGATGACCTTGACGTTCGGTAGTCCGAGCGCCTCCACCAGGTCCGCGGTGCGGTCGGTGGAGCCGTCGTCCACGACGACGACCTTGACCGGCACCTGGTTCCCGTCCGCGTCCCGACCCACATAGTCCGACGCGACCAGCGATCGCACCGCGGCTTCGATACCGGCGCTCTCGTTGTACGCCGGCACGACGACGGTGACCGGCAGCGTGACCGGCGTCGGGTAACCCTTCCGGCGCTTGATCAGGTGCCGCACCGTCAGCAGGAGCATCAGCGCGAGCCGGCCGATCGTCAGGACGCCGACGACGAGGATGAGCACCGTGCACCAGAGGACGAACTGGTGGGCCAGCCAGATGCCGTACAGCACCGCGCGGCCACGCAGCAGTTCGCTGCCCGTCGCGGCGCGGTGCACGGTGGCGGTGACGTTCGTGTCGCCGAAGTCGATGCCCTCGGACAGCGTCGTGAACGTGTAGCCGAGCTTCCGCATCTTCGGGATGTAGATCTCGAGCGCTGCGACGGTCTCGGCGCGGTTGCCGCCGGCGTCGTGCATGAGCACGGTCGCGCCCCGACCGTCCTCGGGCGTGGCGTTCTCGACGATCTGCTTCACGCCCGGGCGGGCCCAGTCCTCGCCGTCGACGTCCGCGACCACTGTGACGTAACCCAGCTCGCCGGCCTCCTTGATGATCGGCCAGTACGTGTTGTCGATCGCGTCGGCGGTGGAGGAGTACGGGAACCGCAGCAGCGACGTGGTGTCACCTGTTGCGCCGACCACTGCCATCTGGGTCGCCGAGTACTGCAGGCGCCGCTCCCAGGCGGGAATCGTCGACATGTCCGAGTGGGTGAACGTGTGGATTCCGATCTCGTTGCCCTCGCGGTGCACGCGCCGGGTCATCTCCGGGTCCTCGGCGATGCGTGCGCCGATCATGAAGAACGTGCCCGGGACGTCGTGCTTGTTCAGCACGTCGAGGATCTTCGCGGTCCACCGGGGGTCCGGGCCGTCGTCGAACGTCAGCGCGATCGTCTTCTCCTTCATGCGGAAGGAGGAGGTCGTGCGGCCCTGCGTCGTGTCGATGACCGGTCCGCCGTCGGTGATCTGGTGCGGCACGTCGTCCGAACTGCCGGCCTCGTGGACGGTGCTGGAGGCTCCGACCGAGGCGGTCGCGACCGCGTTCAGGAACAGGATCGCGCACAGGAAAACCAACAGAATGATGACGAGAGGCACCCGGCCGCGGTTCTTGCGCTCGCCGCGCTGGCGGTCGTGGGGGCTGGGTTTGCGGTGCCGCTTACCCCGTCGGAACCGCGTGGCCGCCGGTGGCCGCGGCTCCCCGGAGTCCGTGCCTGGGGTGGACCCGTCGGTGGTGGGGTCCTGGGGGTGGTCGGACCGGGGCATCGCAGTCCTTTGGTCGGCGGGCGGATGCTGGCCGCCACGCCAGGCCCTCCGGACTAGCCTGCGCTGGCACTCGCGGTTGCCGAGGCACTCGCGGTGGGCGTCGGCATCGCGGTGGTCAGATCCACCGACGAGCCGAACAGTCCGCTGGCCAGGACGCCCAGGTAGGCGACGACGGCGAGGCAGAGAACGACCGCGAGGAGTCGTAACCGGCGGGCACGACGTCCGGTGGAGTCGACGAAGACGGGGCCTTGAGTGACGGTGAGTAGTTCGGTGCGTTGCATGACATCAACTGTAGAAGCATCATGAACAGCACTAATCGGACTCACAGGATTAACAATTCGCCCAAAACGGCCACGTAACCGCCTCTGAATGCGGACATATCAGCACCAGTTTACCGTTAGTAGCCGCTACTCCTCGTCATTCTGGTGTTGTGCCGCTATCCGTTCGACGGGCTGATACATCCGGACGGCTCGAATTCCGCTACGGTGCGTGATTGGCTACGCGCCGAGGGCGATCCAGGTGGCGCGGTTGACCACGCCGGTGACCGGGAGGCGGTGCGTGCGCTGGAACGTCTTGACCGCGGCCTGGGTCTTGGAGGCGAAGGTTCCGGTCACCGTCGGTAGCTTGAGGCGCCGCTGCAGAGCGGTGACCGCCGCGCCCTTCGAGCCGACCTTGAGCGTCGTGTTCCGGTACTGCGCAAGCGCGTTCACCGGCTTGGCCACCGGCTTCGCGGCACCCGCCGCCGGCGTGGCCGGGCTGGCCGGGACAGCCGGCTTCGCGGTGCTGGCGGCCGGGACGGCCGGCTTGGCCGGGGTGGCGGTGGGCGTTGTGGGCTTCGTGGCGGTGGCGGGCTTGAGGGTGGTCAGGAGGACGCGCCAGGTTGCGGCGTCGACCACGCCGTTGGCGGGGAGGCCGTGCGACGACTTGAACGCGACGACGGCGGCGGTCGTCGCCGGGCCGAACGACCCGTCCGCGCTCAGACCGAGCCCGGTCTGCAGCGCCTTCACCGCGTTCCCGTTCGCACCGGCCTGCAGCTGAGCGCCAGAGAACTTCACCAGACCGGCGTACCCGGCGCTCGACCCCGCCGGAGCCGCAACCGTCGAGTAGTTCGTGCACTTGGTCGTGTTGACGCCCCGGTAGGGCGCCGCGTAATTCAGGTCCGACGTCCGGCACGGTCCGTAGTCGTTCGCCGCGACCGATCCGGTCCAGAACGACGTCCGCTTCATCGCACCGGCCCACGACAGGCTGAAGTGCACGTGGTCACGGTGGCAGGTGGTGTCCCACCCGGCCTCGGGGTGCGACGCACACGTCGAGTACGGCTTCCAGGTCTGGTTGTAGCTACCCCAGATCCGACCGTCCCAGATGATGTACATGACGCCGAGCCGGCGCGCGTTCGCGAACTTGTTACCCGCCGCGTCGGTGGCGAACAGCCAGTTCAGCACCGCGGTGGCCTGCGCGGCCTGCGACGGCTTGCGGATCGAGTTCATCCAGTCGACGGCACGGCCGTCGTAGTGCTCGCTGGTCATCGTGCCGGTGCAGCCCCGCGTGACCCCGTACGACGTGTCCGGGTACGTGGTCTTCAGCAGCGTGCCGAACGCGATCGAGCCGGGCTTGTCGACCCACTCGCAGGACGTCTGCGGCACGTACGGCGCGAGCGACTCAATACCGGCGGGGAGGCTCGCCACCGCGGCGGGCGTCTTCACCGGCGTCGCGACCGGCGCGGCGCCCGGCGTCGCACCCGGGGTGGCCGCGGCGGCGGCGACGGGGGCCGCACCGAGGCCGGTGAGCACCGACAGGGCGAGAGCGGCACCGAGGGCACGGACGCGGCGGCGAGTCGTCGAAGGCAGCGAGTTCGTCACGGATGCCTAGTCGGCGCCGAACGGTTGCACCCTGACCGGATTCATACCCGCGCACCCGCCGCGCACCGGAGTCGCTCCCGCGCGCTCCCTGAGCGGACCGCGCGCTCACTCGCGCCCACCCCGCGCGCTCACCGAGCGTCACCGGAAGTGGTTGAAACGGACACCCAGTCCTATGAGTGCCTCAAGATTTGGGATTGGGCCTGCCGCAAGGCTGCACGCTGCACTTAAGGTCCGCACAGATGTGTCGGAGCTGAAGGGGGTGGGCAGTGGTGGACGGTTACGCGGCTGCGGCGCAGTACTACGACCTGCTGCATGCCGAGCGGTCGGCCGCCAGGACCTCCGCGCTGCTCGCGGCGGCACGGAGCGAAGTCCGGAAGGGTGTTCTCGATCTGGGTGCCGGTACCGGGGCGGTGTTGGCCGCGCTGGCCGAGAACCTGCCCGAGGTGCCGATCGTGGCGGTGGAGCCGTCGGTGGGGATGCGTACCGCGCTTTACGCCCGGTTGGCCGCGGACCCCGCGTTACGGACGCGCACGACCGTGCTGTCAGAGACCGCCGAGCGGTTCGCGGTGGCCGAGTTCGCCGACCTGGCGGTGTGCCTGGACACGAGCCCCGCGTTCCCGCCCGCGTACCGGTCGGACATCTGGGAGCGGGTGCACAACGCGCTCGTCCCCGGTGGGTTGTTCCTGCTCGACGAGCCGCAGCTGACCGAACCGGCCGTGCAGCAGCCGCGTGAGGTCGGTCGGGCGACGGTCGGTGCGCACACGGTCGTCGGGTCGGTGCGGGGGGAGCCCGCCGGGCAGCGGCAGTGGTGGGAGTACCGGTACACGGTGCTCGATGCCGAGGGCGAGACGGTCTCCGAGGCCGAGACCGAGTTCTACACCTGGCCGGTGACGCCGGCGGAGCTCCGCGAGGAGCTGACGGACGCCGGCTTCAACCTCAAGGACGACCTGAACGTCGGCGGACCAGTAATCCAGGCCCGCCGCTAGTGGGCGGGCTCCAGGTCGGAGCGCGACGCCTAGCGGCGTCGGACTGCTTCTTCGACCAGGTCGAGGACGGTGCCCAGCTTCGCGGCTGGGCGGCCCATGGCCAGGTGGAGGACCAGGCCGTCCAGGGCTAGTTCCAGGAAGCGCTGGAGCGTGTCCACGTCGACGTCCTCGCGGAGCACCCCGGCCTCGCGCTGACGTACCAAGCGGTCGTGGGTGGCCTGGGAAATCGCCTCGGAGCGGGCCGCCCAGCGTGCCGCGAAGTCCTTGTCGGTGCGGAGGCGCCGCGACACCTCGAGTTGGGTGCCGAGCCAACCGGCTTGCTCGGGGCTGAACTCGTCGTCCAGCAGATTGCGCATCACCTGCACGAGGCCCTGCTCGGCGACGACCGCTGCCATCTCGGCGGCGTCGTCCTCGGCGACGGCGAGGAACAGCGACTCCTTGTCGCGGAAGTGGTGGAAGATCGCGCCTCGGGAGAGGCCGGTTTCTTCCTCGAGCCGCCGCACCGTTGCGCCCTCGTAGCCGTGTCGGGCGAAACATGCCCGGGAGCCGGCGAGGATCTCCTGCCGTCGGGCGTCGAGGTGCAGTTGGCTGACCTTGGGCATGTGCCGATCGTGACACCCTGCCCGGATTCTTGCAATCCGTACGTCTGGTTTACAAAGCTAACGGCCCCGCAGCAAAGCCGCAGGGACGGGCGGGGCTGCGCCTGCCCGTCCCTGCGGCTGCCGCCAGCGGCTGGCTCAGCCGAGGAGGCTGCGCAACACGTACTGCATGATTCCGCCGTGGCGGTAGTAATCGGCCTCGCCGGGGGTGTCGATGCGAACGACCGCGTCGAACTCCACACCGGTGTCGGTGGTGACCTTCACCGTGCGGGGCGTGCCACCGTCGTTCAGGGCCGTGACGCCGGAGACCGAGAACGTCTCCTCGCCGGTCAGACCCAGCGACTCCGCCGACTCACCGGCGGGGAACTGCAGCGGCAGCACCCCCATGCCGATCAGGTTCGACCGGTGGATCCGCTCGTACGACTCGGCGATGACGGTCCGCACGCCCAGCAGCGCCGTGCCCTTCGCCGCCCAGTCACGCGACGAACCGGAGCCGTACTCCTTACCCGCGAGCACCACCAGCGGCGTCTCCGAGGCGGCGTAGTTCTGCGCGGCGTCGTACACCGTCGTGACCGGTGCGTCCGAGACGGTGAAGTCGCGCGTGAACCCACCCTCGGTGCCCGGAGCGATCTGGTTACGCAGGCGGATGTTCGCGAACGTGCCGCGGATCATCACCTCGTGGTTCCCACGTCGGGACCCGTACGAGTTGAAGTCCCGCCGCTCCACGCCGTGCTCGGTCAGGTACTTACCGGCGGGGGAGTCCGCCTTGATCGCACCGGCCGGCGAGATGTGGTCGGTCGTCACCGAGTCGCCGAGCTTCAGCAGCACCCGCGCGTCGGCGATGTCGGTGACCGGCGACGGCTTCGACGGCATCCCCTCGAAGTACGGGGGCTTCCGTACGTACGTCGACTCGGCGTCCCACTCGAACGTGTCACCGGTCGGCGTCGGCAGGTTCTGCCACCGCTCGTCACCGGCGAAGACGTCCGCGTAGTCACGGGAGAACATCTCGCTGTGGATCGCGGAGGCGATGACCTCCTCGACCTCCTGCGGCGACGGCCAGATGTCCGAGAGGTACACCGGCTTGCCGTCCGAGCCCGTTCCCAGCGGCTCGGTGGTGATGTCGATGTCCATCGACCCGGCCAGCGCGTACGCCACGACCAGCGGCGGCGAGGCCAGGTAGTTCATCTTGACGTCCGGGTTGATCCGACCCTCGAAGTTCCGGTTGCCGGAGAGCACCGCGGACACCGCGAGGTCGGCCTCGTTGATCGCCGCGGAGATCTCGTCCTGCAGCGGGCCGGAGTTGCCGATGCACGTCGTGCAGCCGTAACCGACCAGGTTGAACCCGATCTTGTCGAGGTACGGCGTGAGCCCGGCGCGGTCGTAGTAGTCGCTGACGACCTTCGACCCCGGGGCCAGCGTCGTCTTCACCCACGGCTTGCGGGTCAGGCCGCGCTCGACGGCCTTCTTCGCCAGCAGCGCGGCGCCGATCATCACCGACGGGTTCGACGTGTTCGTGCACGACGTGATCGCCGCGATCGTCACCGCGCCGTGGTCGATCTCGAACGACGTGCCGTCCGCCAGCGTCACCGGCGTCTTCTTCGACGGGCGGCCGTTGCTGCCCGGCGCGTTGTGGTGCGGCTTGTCGGCCTCGCTGTTGCGGCCGTTGGCGGGGGAGTCCGACGCCGGGAACGACTCGGCGGACGCCTCATCGGCCGGGCCCTCGGCCACGTCCTCGGCGGCCGAGTACTGCTCGTCGTCGGTCACGTAGGTGCGGATGTCGCCGCGCCACTGCGCCTTCGCGTCGGCCAGCACGATCCGGTCCTGCGGGCGCTTCGGCCCGGCGATCGACGGCACGACCGTCGACAGGTCCAGCTCGAGGTACTCCGAGAACACCGGCTCGACCGACGGGTCGTGCCACATGCCCTGTTCCTTCGCGTACGCCTCGACCAGCGCGAGCTGCTGCTCGGGCCGGCCGGTCAGCCGCAGGTAGTTCACGGTCTCGGCGTCGATCGGGAAGATCGCGGCGGTGGAGCCGAACTCGGGGCTCATGTTGCCGATCGTGGCGCGGTTGGCCAGCGGCACCGCCGTGACACCCTCGCCGTAGAACTCGACGAACTTGCCGACCACACCGTGCTTGCGCAGCATCTCGGTGATCGTCAGCACGAGGTCGGTGGCGGTGGTGCCCTCGGGCAGCTCGCCGTTCAGCTTGAAACCGACGACCCGCGGGATCAGCATGCTCACCGGCTGGCCGAGCATCGCGGCTTCGGCCTCGATACCGCCGACGCCCCAGCCCAGGACGCCCAGCCCGTTGACCATCGTGGTGTGCGAGTCGGTGCCGACGCACGTGTCGGGGTACGCGGTCTTCGCCTCGCCCCGGACCATCACCACGCGAGCCAGGTGCTCGATGTTCACCTGGTGGACGATGCCGGTGCCCGGCGGCACGACCTTGAACTCGTTGAACGCGCCCTGGCCCCAGCGTAGGAACTGGTAACGCTCCAGGTTGCGCTGGTACTCCAGCTCGACGTTGCGCTCGAACGCGTCCGGCGCGCCGAAGACGTCGGCGATGACGGAGTGGTCGATGACCAGCTCGGCCGGCGCCAGCGGGTTGATCTTCGCCGGGTCGCCGCCGAGCTCCGCGACGGCCTCACGCATCGTGGCGAGGTCGACCACGCACGGAACGCCGGTGAAGTCCTGCATCACGACCCGGGCGGGCGTGAACTGGATCTCGGTGTCAGGCTCGGCCTGCGGATCCCAGTTCGCCAGCGCGCGGATGTGATCGGCGGTGACGTTCGCGCCGTCCTCGGTTCGCAGCAGGTTCTCGAGCAGGACCTTCAGCGAATACGGAAGCTTCGCGATCTTGTCCTGGAGACCGTCGACGGCGTTCAGCCGGAAGATCTCATAATTCTCGTCGCCGACCGTGAGCGAGCCGGCCGACCCGAAACTGTCGATGCGCGGGGGGGAGCCCTCTGACACGTCGCACTCCTTCGTCGGTTCTCTTCGCCAGTCTCGCCTACCGGTCACGCTCCGCTGCAGGCGGCTGGGCAGTGGCATTAAAACCGTACGTCCGTCTTGCATCGTACCCGATACGGGTCGACGCTCTGTCTTCGGCTTACCCAAACCCCGCGCAGGGAACTACGGGAGGCGATCCGGATCGGATCAGAACTCCGACCAGTCGGGCCGGTCGGGGGTGCCGGTGGTCTGCAGGCGGGCGTCGTAGTCGCTGCCGAACCAGTCGGTGCCCACCAGGAAGGAGCGGTTCAGCGCCGAGTCGACGCCGTAGATGTCCGCGCGGTGGGCGCCGTCGTCCGGATCGAACGTCGTCGTGGTGCAGTTGCCGGGCGTCACCGTGGTGGTTCGCGAGCCGTCGCGGAAGACGGCATAGGTGGGGTACGAGCCCCGCGCACAGAGCATGAGCGTGCTCCCGTACCGAGGCTCGGTCGGGCTCGCCGAGGTCGAAACCTGCTGCTGTGCGGCGGCCGACGGCTCGGCCGTGTCGGGAGACGCCGCTGAACAGCCCGTCAGCAGGACTGCTGACAGCAGGAACCCGGTACCGGTTCGTATCTTCGGGCTGCACACTTTGGCGGAATGCCCGGTTTTACCTATTTGAACGGCGTCTAGTCGATCGCGTAGTCGGGTGCCTCGACCGTGCCGGTGGTGTTGACCTTGCTGTCGGTGCCGACCTCGTCCTCGCCGACCTCGAACGGCGTCGTGCCCTCGAGGCCGAAGATCTTGACGGCGTGGTTTTCCTCGTCCGCGAGGGGCTGCGTGACGCACTTGCCCGGCTGCGCGGTGGCGCTCTTCTTGTTGCCGTCGTCGGTCAGCGTCACGTACGCGGCGTAATTGCCTTTCGCGCACAGCTGGAACGACACGGGCCCCGCCGGGTCGCCCGCAGCCGGGTCGGCGCCCGAGTCGTCCTCGGTCGCCGCCTCGGTGACATGGGGCTTGGCACCCGTGGCCTCGGCCCAGGCGACGGATCCTCCGATCACCACGATCGAGACAACGGAGAGTACAGGCAAGAACCACGACGACGCGCGCACGCACACATCCTGACCGCTGACGGCGACAACAAACCAATTCGGGACGGGTTCTCAGCGCATCCTTAACGGAAAATTAGCCCGGAAGGCGCATACCGGCGGCGCGCTCGGCGGCCATCCAGGCCTCGACCTCGTCGGGGTGCCGGGGCAGCGCCGCGGACAGCACGTCCGCGCCGTCCGCGGTGACCAGGACGTCGTCCTCGATGCGGACGCCGATGCCGCGGTACTCCTCCGGAACCGTCAGGTCGTCGGGCTGGAAGTACAGGCCCGGCTCGACAGTGAGCACGTTGCCCGCGGCCAGGACGCCGTCCAGATAGGTCTCCGCCCGTGCCTTCGCGCAGTCGTGGACGTCGAGCCCGAGCATGTGCCCGGAGCTGTGCAGCGTCCAGCGGCGGTGCAGCCCCACCTCGTCGTCGAGGGACTCGGCCGCCGGCACCGGCAGCAGCCCCCACTCGGCGAGCGCACCGGCGATCACCCGCATGCACGCGCGGTGGATCTCCCGCCACGACACGCCCGGCCGGATCACCGCGATACCGGCCTCCTGCGCGGCCAGCACGGTCTCGTAGACCCGGCGCTGGACCGGTGAGAACCGCCCGTCGACCGGCACGGTGCGGGTGATGTCAGCGGTGTACAGGTGCCGGTTCTCGACCCCGGCGTCCAACAGGAGCAGTTCTCCGGGACGGCAGACGCCGTCGTTGCGCCACCAGTGCAGCGTGCAGGCATGCGCGCCGGCGGCGGCGATCGTGCCGTAGCCGACAGTGTTGCCGTCGTGCCGGGCGCGCAGGCCGAACACGCCGTCGACCAGCCGCTCCGCCGACTCGCGGTCGGCCGGCATCGCGCGGACGACGTCGGCGAACCCGCGGACGGTCGCGTCGACCGCGTCGCGGAGCTGGGTGACCTCCCACTCGTCCTTTACCAGGCGCAGCTCGCTGAGCGTGGTGGCGAGCTGCCCGTCGCGCAGGCCGTCGTCGGTCCGGGTCACCGTTGCGTCGACTGTCGGGTCGTAGCCGCGCAGCACCCGGGTGGTGGCCGGGTCCAGCTGTTCGAGCGCCTTGTCCAGGTCGTCGAGGGAGACGCACGGGAGCCCGAGCGCCGTGGACCACTCCTCGGCCGACCGGCGCGCGCCGACCCAGAGCTCGCCGCCGCGGCTGCGGAAGAACTCGTCGGACTCGCGGGAGGCCCGCACGCGGACGTAGAGCGTGGTGCTCTCCGGGCCGGCGACCAGGACCGCGTCCTGCTCGTAGCAGGTGGTGAGCCAGGCCAGGTCGGAGCCGGGGCGGAACTCGTAGGAGGAGTCGTTGCTGCGGACCTTCGCGGTGCCGCTGGGGACGACGAGCGTCTCGCCGGGGAAGCGTTCGGCCAGCCGGGCGCGGCGGGCGGCGGTGAAGGCGGCCGACTGCGCCGGGGTTCCGGTGACGGCCGGGGGTTCCGCCCACCCGGTACGCATGAATTCGGCGAGCCGCTCGGGGACCGGGAGATCGTGGCTCGCGGTCGTGACCGTCGGATCCGTCTCGGCCAGCTCACCGTCAATTTGGTTCTCGGTCATGCCCCGGAAACTACCGCGCACCTGCGGTGATCGAGTAGGCCGTGCCCGCGCGCGGACGGCCTAGGCGGACAGTGGAAAAATAGCCCCCATGTGCGGACTGCTCACCTACGTCAGTGCCTGCGGCGACGCTTCCCATCGCCGGAACGGCGTCGCCAGCGCGTTGGAGAGCATCCACCACCGCGGACCGGACGAGACCGGCGTCGTGGTCTCCGGCGACGACGTCGTGCTGGGCTTCAAGCGACTCGCGTTCATCGACGTCGAGCACTCGCACCAGCCACTCGAGTACGCCGACGGCCGCTACGTCATCACGTTCAACGGCGAGATCTACAACTACCTCGACCTGCGCAAGCAGCTGGCCGAGGTCGGCGCGAGCTTCGCGACCGAGGGCGACACCGAGGCGATCGTCGCGGCCTACCACTACTGGGGCCCGGAGTTCGTCAGCCGGCTGCGCGGCATGTTCGCGTTCATCATCTGGGACCGGTTCGAGCGCACCGCGTTCGCCGCCCGCGACCACTTCGGCATCAAGCCGCTGCACTACATCGCCGCCGAGACCGGCATCTACGTCTCCAGCGAGAAGAAGGCGCTGCTGCCGTTCTCGCACGCGGCGGCGTCCGGCGACGGCGGCCTCGACCCGGCCGGGCTCTCCTACTACCTGACGCTGCAGTACGTGCCGGAGCCCGGCACGCTGCACAAGGACATCCAGCGCCTGGAATGCGGCGAGTCGATGACCTGGAAGCCCGGTCAGCAGGTCACCCGCCACCGCTACTTCAAGCCCGACTTCCGGCCGACGCCGACCGACAGCCCCGAGCGTCTCTACGCCGAGATCCGCGACGTGCTGCACGAGTCCGTCGGCCTGCACCTGCAGAGTGAGGTGCCGATCGGGGCGTTCCTGTCCAGCGGCATCGACTCCACAGCGATCGTCGCGCTGGCCCGCGAGCACAAGCCCGACCTGCTGACGTTCACCGCCGGCTACGAGGTCGACGGGTACTCCGAGATCACGGTCGCGGAGCAGTCGGCGAAGTGGCTCGGGGTCAAGAACATCCCCGCGCTCATCACCGCGAACGACATGATGGACTCGCTGCCGCGGATCGTCTGGCACCTCGACGACCCGGTCGCCGACCCGGCGCTGGTGCCGCTGTACTTCGTCGCGAAGAAGGCGTCGGAGCAGGTCACCGCCGTGCTCTCCGGCGAGGGCGCGGACGAGTTCTTCGGCGGGTACGGCATCTACCGCGAGCCGCTGTCGCTCAAGCCGATCACGTCGCTTCCCGACCCGCTGCAGAAGGGCCTGCGCGCGGTCAGCAAGGTGATCCCCGAGGGCGTGAAGGGCAAGAGCTTCCTCGAGCGCGGCACGACGCCGCTCGCCGAGCGCTACTACGGCAACGCGCGGATGTTCACCGAGGCCGAGAAGCAGAAGCTCATGCGGCACTACGACTCGCGCTTTCAGTACACCGACGTCACCGAGCAGCACTACCGGGACGCGGCGTACCTCGACGAGGTCACGCAGATGCAGTACATCGACCTCTTCACCTGGCTGCGTGGCGACATCCTGGTGAAGGCCGACCGGATGACGATGGCCCACTCGCTCGAGGGCCGCGTGCCGTTCCTCGACGTCGGCGTGTTCGACGTCGCGCGGAAGATCCCGCAGGAGTTGAAGGTCACCAGCAAGGGCATCCGGAAGTTCGCGCTGCGTCAGGCACTGGAGCAGGTCGTGCCGCCGCAGATCGTCAACCGGCCGAAGCTGGGCTTCCCGGTGCCGACGCGGGTGTGGCTCAAGGGCGTGATGTTCGACTGGGCGCGGGGGATCCTGGCCGACTCGAAGGCCGACGAGCTGCTCGACCTGAAGTACGTCGACCAGTTGCTGCAGGCGCACCGGGACGGGGAGGCCGACAACTCCCGCAAGGTGTGGACCGTGCTGGTGTTCTGCGTCTGGCACTCGATCTTCGTCGAGGGACGCATCGACCCCCGCCCGGCGCCGGCGGAGTCCGCGCTCCTCACGAAGCGCGCCATCCGCCAGCGCTAGCGGCCAGGGCGGCTGGCGCGTGCCGCCAGCCGCCGCCGGCACGCGCGCGGCGCTACAGCTGGCCGTCCAGGAACGCGTATGCGCGCTGGACGGCCAGCTCGGAGGAGAAGGGGGCCTTCGCGGCCACCTCCGCCGCGGGGGCGTGGTCGCGCCAGCCGTCGCGGCAGGCCCACTCGAGGGCGGTGAGGTCGGCGTGCTGGGCCCGGACCTCGTCGAGGCTCATCGCGACGCCGTGGCCGGGCACCACGGTGGCCGGTGCCAGCTCGACGAGCGACGCCACCGTTCCGGCCCACTCCAGCGGCCACGAGTCGTCGAACGAGGGCGGTGCGCCGTTCTCCACGATGTCGCCGGCCACGACGACGTCCGCGTCGGGCACCACGACGACGAGGTCGTTGTCGGTGTGCGCGCGCCCGAGGTGACGCAGCTCCACCGTGCGGTCGCCCAGCTCCAGCGTGGCCTCGCCGGACACCGGGTGGCTCGGCGCGCGGAGCGTCACGGTCTCGACGCCGGGGATGTCGAACTCGGCGGCGATCTCGGCGACCCGTGCCGCTCCGCCGTCCTCCGCGGTCCACCGCTCGAAGCGGGCCACGCACTCGCTGTGGGCCCAGATCTCGGTGCCGGGTTCCGCTGCCAGCACCGCGTTGCCGAAGCAGTGGTCGAAGTGGTGGTGGGTGTTGACGATCCGCCACGGCAACGGCGTGACCCGGCGGACGGCGTCGGCCAGCTCGCGCGCCTGCGCCGGCGTCGAGAGCGTGTCGACCACGAGTGCACCGGCTCCGCCCACTACGAGCACCGCGTTGACGTCCAGCGCGGGCTGACGCCACACCAGCACGCGGTCGGCCACCTCGACCCAGTCGGTCATTCCGTCCCCTTGATCTCGGGCAAGCGCGCCATGAACCGGGCGCGGTCGATCGCCGCGCGTTCCACGGTGACCTCGGCGACGATGCGACCGTCCGGCGCATCGCCCTGCTCATCCAGGTACTCGGCGTCGACGTCGTCGCGGACCACCACCGCGAACCGCAACGCGCGGCCGTCCACGGACTCCAGTTTGGCCGTCGCGGTCGCGGTGGCACCCACCGGCGTCGGCAGCCGGTGCGCGAGTTCCACCCGGACGCCGACCGACGTCAGCTCCGCGGGAAGCGCCTCGCGGACAGCGTCGACGGTGGCCGCCTCGGCGAGCGCGAGCAGCCGCGGCGTCGCGAGCACCGGGACGTCACCGGACCCGACGGCCTCCGCGGTGTCGACGTCGGTCACCGTGAGTACGGCCTGACCGGTGAGCCCCAGCGGCAGGTACATGCCGCAAACCCTATTCGGTGGCGCTCGGCACCAAAATTTCGCCTACTGACGTCCACCGGACACGCTCGTACGGCTGGCCCTCAGCGTCGTGTACGCATAGCGTTTGTGCGCATGAGGGACGGGCAGGCGGTCGCGGGCTGGATCGCGGACGCAAATCGGGTGACCGCATTGACGGGTGCGGGAATCAGTACCGATAGCGGCATTCCAGACTTTCGTGGACCCAATGGTTTGTGGACCCGCAATCCGGGCGCTCAGCGCCTGTTCACGCTGCGGGATTATGTGTCCGACCCCGACATCCGGCGGGAGGCCTGGCAGATCCGTCGGGCCCACGCGGCCTGGACCGCCAGACCGAACGCGGCGCACTACGCGCTGGTCGATCTGGAGGCCGGCGGGCGGCTACGCGCGGTGATCACGCAGAACATCGACGGGTTGCACCAGCTGGCCGGCACCAGCGAAGACCTGGTGATCGAGGTGCACGGGTCGCTCTACGAGGTCGAGTGCCTCTCGTGCGGCTCGCGGTTCGCGATGTCCGACACGCTCGAGCGCGTGGCCGGTGGCGACGAGGATCCGGCG
The DNA here is from genome assembly GCF_043197895.1 of Cryptosporangium sp. NPDC048952. Taxonomy (NCBI): domain Bacteria; kingdom Bacillati; phylum Actinomycetota; class Actinomycetes; order Cryptosporangiales; family Cryptosporangiaceae; genus Cryptosporangium; species Cryptosporangium sp. NPDC048952. The sequence goes on from NZ_JBICTY010000003.1 coordinate 763,358, forward strand.
TGCCTGCGGTGCGGGGGCATCCTCAAGGCGGGCACGATCTCGTTCGGGCAGCCGCTGGTGCCCGAGGTGTTCGCGAAGGCACGGGCCGCGGCGGCGGACTGTGACCTGTTCCTCGCGGTCGGCACGTCGCTGTCCGTGCAGCCCGTGGCCGGTCTGATCGACGTCGCGAAGAAGCAGGGCGCGAAGATCGTCATCCTGAACGCGGAACCGACGCCGTACGACGGTCTCGCGGACGCGAAGCTGTCCGAGCCGGTCGGCACGCTGCTGCCGCGCCTGGTGGGCGGGGACTCGCGGACGGCGTCCGCGGGCTGACCGCCCGGATGACAGTGGGGCCCGCCGTTCGGTGAACGGCGGGCGAAGGCTGTCGTGCGGAACGGCTGTACCCTCGGCCGGGTGATCTTGGAGGACACCGCCACCCAGCCGCCCGCTCCGGAAACACCGAGTCGATTCCGGGAGTTGCTGGCCACCCGGCGGGTGTCGGTTCCGCTCTTCGCTGTCGCGTTCGCGCTGTGGTGGTTCTTCGTCGGGCTGCCGACCGACCCGATCCTGGCCGCGCTGTGGCTCTGGTTCGGCACGATCGCGTTCCGGCCCGACCAGCCGTGGCGCTACCACCTCGGGTTCGCCCGGGACTGGATCCCGATCGTCCTGCTGCTGGTCGCGTACGACTTCAGCCGGGGGTTGGCCGACAACGGGGTCGCTCCGCACGTCACCGAGATGATCCATGCCGACGAGTGGCTGACCGGCGGGGTGATCCCCACGGTCTGGGCGCAGGAGCATCTGTACGACCCGAACCAGATCCACTGGTACGACGTCCTGGCGTCGTTCGTGTACTTCTCACACTTCGTGGTGTGCCTCACGATCGCGGCCGTCCTGTGGTTCCGGAGCCGGCCGCTGTGGGGCGCGTTCATGCGGCGCTGGTTCACGCTGACGGCTGCGGGGCTCGTGACGTACTTCGTGTACCCGGCGGCTCCGCCGTGGTGGGCGTCCGAGCACGGGTACATCGCCGCTGAGGTCATGCGGATGTCCGGTCGTGGCTGGGAGGCGATCGGGCTGCACGGCGGGTCGAAGATGCTTGCGGTCGGGCAGTCGATGTCGAACCCGGTCGCGGCGATGCCGTCGCTGCACTCGGCGTTCGCGATGTGCGCGGTGGCGTTCTTCCTCACGCGGGTGAAGAAGCGTTGGATCCCGCTGTTGCTGGCATATCCGGTGCTCATGTCGTTGACGCTCGTGTACACCGGTGAGCACTACATCATCGACGCGATCGTCGGGTACGCGTACGTCGGGATCGTGTACCTGGTCGTGTGGCTCGGGGAGCGCTGGTGGGCCCAGCGCCAGGCCGGCGAGGCCGCCGAGTCCCTCCTCCGCGCCGCCGCTCCTCCGACTGCCGCCGCGAGCGACGCGTCCTCCGCTGGCGCGTCCTCGGCCGGCGCGTCCTCCGCCGAGGTGGGCGCCGCCCCCGCCGTGCCGCCCACCGCCGTGCCGCCCACCGCCGTGCCGTCCGCCGCCGAGGTGGGCGCCGCTCCCGCCGTGCCGCCCACCGCCGTGCCGCCCACCGCCGTGCCGCCCACCGCCGTGCCGCCCACCGCCGTGCCGTCCGCCGCCGAGGTGGGCGCCGCGCTCGCTGAGGAGCGCGCGGCGAGCGAGCCCACACCCGACCGCGCCTCCCGCGACTGACGGCGAGCGCAGGTTCTCGGCCCTACGACGGAATCCCGGGCCTACGACGAGTTCGCGGGCCTACGGCGGCTCGTCGTAGGCCCGCGAACTCGTCGTAGGCCCGACTACCTGTCGCCCGGCGCTGGCGCAGCGTCCACTGGCGCTGCGTCCGCTGACGCTGACGCTGCGTCCGCTGACGCTGGCGCGGCGTCCGCAGGCGCTGGCGCGGCGTCCGTTGACGCGGCGTCCGTTGACGCTGCGCCCGCCGACGGTGGTGCTGCGTTCGGTGACGCTGCGCCTGCGGGGGGCGGGCTGGGGGCTGGGGGCGTTGGGGTCGGGTCTGCGGTGACCGGGGTGGTGGTGCGGTGGGCTCGGGCCAGGTCGACCAACTGGGTCGCGATGTGGCCGGCGTCCCGGGTGCCCTGGTGCAGCACGGTGGGCGTGGTGTGACCGCCGGCGGGGTCGAGGTGCACCGACGCGAGGTCGAGTGACCGCTGCCACGGCCCCTGCGAGATCCGGACGCTCTGCGCGCGGGCGAACAGCGCGACGTCGTGCCGCGCGGTCAGCCACCCCGACCGCGTCACCAGCGCGATGTCGGTGATCGCGTACGCGAGCCGACGGTGCTGGAACGGCGCGCGCCGCCGGGCCCGCGGCGGAGCCGGGGTGAGCCCGAGCGCGTCGGGCCCGGCCGCCGGCACGGTGGGCAGGACCGCGTTCAGCACCGCGAACGCGTCCGCGGCGAGCGCGACCGGCACGAGCGCGCTGCGCCCGTTCTCCTGCTGCCCGCCCTGCCCGTAACCGGCGACGTCGATCTCGATCCGTACCCACCCGAACGGCCGCCAGAGCAGCGGCTGCCGGATCCGCACGGCCTGGATCCGCGAGATCGGCACGGTCTGGTTGCGGACGTCGAGCATGCCCCGGTGGACGCGCAGCCCGTCGGCGTCGCGGCCGACGGTGAACCCCCACTCGCCGAGCAGGCGGCGCACCGGCACCTGGATCAGGCCCACGATGCCCGACACGAAGGTGAAGACGGTCGCGGTGGAGGGGTCCTCGCTGGTGAACTCCAGAATCGGGAACACCAGCAGGAACGGCGCCGAGAGAGTGTTGAACGTCAGCAGCTGCGACAGGACCAGCAGCCGGTGGTTCACCTTGAACAGGCCGCCGACCGCGGTGGTCACGCTCGGGGCATCGGTCGGCTGATCGGCGTCGATATCGGGGAGAGCAACCGCCGGGGCGGGAGCGCCCGCATCGGCGGCCAGCCGGAGCAGGTGGACCCGGAGTCGTTCGGCCTCGGCGACCGTGAGGTAGGCGAGCGGGGCCTCGGCGTCCTTGCCGCCGCCGACGACCTCCATCCGCACCTCGGCGAGCCCGAACGGGCGGGCCAGCGCGGGACGGACGACGTCGACGGCCTGGACGCGCTCCAGCGGGATCGTGCGCTGGCGCCGGGACAGGATGCCGTCGCGGACGTGCAGTTCGCGGGCCGCGACGAAGTAACCGGTGAACCGCCAGGCGATCCAGGCGACGACGAACCAGCCGAGCACGATCACGGCCGCGGCGATCGCCACCGCGCGCCAGCCCGCGGAGCCCCACGCCTGGTACGAGACGAGCGCCCCGACCACACCGATGCCCCGGGCACCCCGGATGAGCGGACTCAACGGATGCAGCCGCCGGAACTCACCGCCCACTTGACCCGCAAGCGGCGCCTCTGCCGCCGGACCGGGCACCGGCTCGGTGTGCGGGGCGTCGGGCGCGCCGAGCCGGTATTCGGGTGCCTCGCTGGAAGCGGTCAGCGGGGGCCCACTGATCGGATCGGGAGCGGGCGGGTGGTCGGTCACAGGCCTGCTGCCCGGGCCTCGCCGAGGGCGGCCAGGCGGTCGCGGAGGCGGGCGGCCTCCTCGGTGGGCAGGCCGGGGATCGCCGCGTCGGAGGCCGCCGCGGCCGTGTGCAACTGCACCGTGGCGATGCCCAGTGCGCGCTCGAGTGGCCCCGCTTTGACGTCGACGTATTGCATTCGGCCGTAGGGGACGACCGACAGCCTGCGGACGAGGATGCCGTGGCGGACCAGCAGGTCGTCGACCCGCTCGGCGTACCCCCAGGAACGGACGCTGCGCGTGACGGCGAACAGGCCCCAGCCGAGGGCGCCGAGGCCGACCACCGCGATGGTCCAGGGGAGCCAGGTGAGGTCGGTCCAGATCGCGGTGGACGCGACGGCGGCGAGGAGCGGCACGAGCAGCGTCGACAGCCCGGCGCGCCGCACCCACGCGAGGCGGGGGGAGACCGGCTGCCACGGGGCGTCTTCCGGCCAGAGCGCCGGGTTGGTCTGTACGGGGGCAGCCATGTGTTCAGCGTAGTAGTTAACGCCGAACGCGGCCCTCAGTGCGTCAGTGGCTCGACGCCGAGCAGGAAGCCGCGGAGGTCGAGGAAGTTCGACAGGTGCTCGCGGTGCTCGTCACAGGCGGCCCAGGTCTTGCGGCGATCCGCGGTGTGGAGCTTCGGGTTGCGCCAGACGATGAGGTGCTGCGCCTCTTGCCTGCACCCCTTGGCCGAGCAAATGGTCATGCGCACCCCTAGACACAAAGCGACGCCAGGCGACCACGGGGGAAGCCGCCTGACGTCGCCTGAATCTTACACCGCGCCGTGCAGTCGATGTCCAGATCCGAAATCTGTTCACGATTCGTCCAGCGGAGCCGTGATCGCCAACGGCGTCTTGTCGCTTTCGCCTGGCAGAGTAGTAGCCGACATACCCGGCGGACGAGAACCTGGCGGAGGCGATCGGTGTCCGAGCAGCACACACCGGCGGAAGACGCGACCCAGCTCGAGCGAACCCTGTTCGAGGTCAAACGGGTCATCGTCGGTCAGGACCGGATGGTCGAGCGGATGCTGGTCTGTCTGCTCGCCCGCGGCCACTGCCTGCTGGAGGGCGTGCCCGGCGTGGCGAAGACGCTCGCGGTCGAGACGCTCGCCCGGGTGGTGGGCGGCACGTTCGCGCGCATCCAGTTCACGCCCGACCTGGTGCCGGCGGACATCCTCGGCACCCGGATCTACAAGCCGAGCAGCGAGGCGTTCGACGTCGAGCTCGGCCCGGTGTTCGCGAACTTCCTGCTGGCCGACGAGATCAACCGCGCGCCGGCGAAGGCGCAGTCGGCGTTGCTCGAGGTGATGGCCGAGCGGCAGGTCTCGATCGGTGGGCAGACCTACAAGCTGCCGAACCCGTTCCTGACGCTGGCCACGCAGAACCCGATCGAGCAGGAGGGTGTCTACCCGCTCCCCGAGGCGCAGCGTGACCGGTTCCTCATGAAGGTCGTCGTGGGGTACCCCACCGACATGGAGGAGCGCGAGATCGTCTACCGGATGGGCGTGAACCCGCCCTCCGCGGAGACGGTGCTGAGCCCCGAGGAACTGCTCCGGCTGCAGACGACGGCCGACAACGTGTTCGTGCACAACGCGCTGGTCGATTACGCGGTGCGGCTGGTGCTCGCCACGCGGACGCCGGCCGAGCACGGCCTGCCCGACGTGGCGCAGTGGATCTCGTACGGGGCGTCGCCGCGGGCGTCGCTCGGTCTGGTGGCCGCGACCCGGGCGCTCGCACTGATGCGGGGGCGGGACTACGCGCTGCCCCAGGACGTCGTCGACCTGGCGCCGGACATCCTGCGGCACCGGCTCGTGCTTTCCTACGACGCGATCGCGGACGGGGTTCCGCCGGAGCACATCGTCCAGCGGGTGCTGGAGACCGTGCCGCTGCCGACGGTGTCGCCGCGGCAGCAGGCCGACCCGCGGCCGCTGTCGGCTGCGCCCGGGTCGCCGTCGGTGCCGGTGGCGTCGTTCGCCGCTCAGCCGGCCTCATGGCCGACCGCCTCCGGCAACGCGGGGGAGCGGCCGGCGTGATTCGGCTGGCGGGGCGCCGCCGGGCGCCCGGTTCCGACGCCGGCGGTCCCGGGGCTCCGGGCTCCGGGGCGTCGCGTTCCGGCGCCGGCGACGGGGCGTCGGCTGATCTTGCTGCGGAGACCGCGGCGGCGGAGGCGGTGCTCAAGCGTCTGCAGTTGACGATCACCCGCAAACTGGACGGGCTGCTGCTCGGGGACTACCTCGGGCTGCTGCCGGGACCGGGCAGCGAGGCGGGGGAGAGTCGCGAATACCGCGCGGGCGACGACGTCCGCCGGATGGACTGGGCGGTCACCGCACGCACGACCGTGCCGCACGTCCGGCAGACGATCTCCGACCGCGAGCTGGAGACCTGGCTCTGCGTCGACCTCTCGGCGAGCCTCGACTTCGGCACGGCACGCTGCGAGAAGCGCGACCTGGCCATCGCGGCGGCTGCCGCGATCGGGCACCTGACCGTGCGCGGGGGCAACCGCGTGGGTGCGGTGGTGACGAACGGCGAGTCGCTCAAGCGGCTGGCGGCCCGGCCCGGACGGATGAACGCGCACGGCATGCTCCGCCGCGTCGCGCTGACGCCCCGGGCACCCGCCGGCGGCACCGCCGACCACGCGAACTACCTCGCCGAGGCGGTCGACGCGCTCAACCGGCCACCGCGCCGACGCGGGCAGGCCGTCGTGATCTCGGACTTCCTGACCGACGACATCGTGCAGTCGGACTCACCGGGCGAACCCGCGTGGGAGCGGCCGCTGAAGAAGCTGGCCGTCCGGCACGACGTGCTCGCGATCGAGATCGTCGACCCCCGGGAACTGTCCCTGCCCGCCGTCGGCGTCCTGACCGTCGTCGACCCGGAGACGGGGGACGTGCACGAGGTCTCGACCGACGCGAAGGTTCGGAAGGCGTACGCGGACGCGGCGACGACGCAGCGCGAAGCGATCGCGGGGGCGCTGCGCCGAGCGGGCGCGGCCCACCTCCGGCTGGCCACCGATTCCGACTGGCTGCTCGACATCGTCCGGTTCGTGGCCGCGCAACGGCGCGGGCGAAGCAGGGGGACCACCCGATGATCCGATTCCTCAGCCCCTGGTGGCTGCTCCTGCTGCTGGCGGTGGCGCTGCTGGCGGCCGCCTACGTCTGGGTGCAGCTGCACCGCCGGACGTACGCGGTGCGCTTCACCAACGTCGCCCTGCTGAAGTCGGTGGCGCCGAAGGCACCGGGCTGGCGACGCCACCTGGGTGCCACGGCGTTCCTGCTGTGCCTGTTGATCCTGGCGCTCGGCATGGCCAAGCCGTCGACGGACGTCAAGCAGCCGCTGGAGCGCGCGACGATCGTGCTCGCGCTGGACGTCTCGCTCTCGATGCAGGCCACCGACGTCGATCCGGACCGCATCACCGCGGCCAAGGCGGCGGCGAAGCAGTTCGTCGAGGAGCTGCCGGAGAGCTACAACCTCTCGCTGGTCTCGTTCGCGAAGAGCGCCACGGTCGTGGTGTCGCCGACGAAGGACCATTCACAGATCAAGTCCGCGATCGACGGGCTGGAGCTGCAGGAGTCCACAGCGATCGGCGAGGCGATCTACGCGTCGCTGCAGGCCGTCCAGTCGGTGCCGGCGGACGGCGCCAGCGGTGCACCGCCGGCGCGGATCGTCCTGCTCTCCGACGGTTACACCACGTACGGACGGCCGAACGAGGAGGCCGCGAAGGCCGCGCAGACGGCGAAGGTGCCCGTGTCGACGATCGCGTTCGGCACCCAGGAGGGCATCGTCGACCTGAACGGCACGCGGACGCCGGTGCCGGTGGACCGCGACGCGTTGCAGGCGATCGCGCAGCAGACCGACGGGCGTTTCTACTCCGCGGTGACGGCTCAGCAGCTCAAGGACGTCTACCGAGACCTGGGCAGTTCGATCGGTTACCGCACGACGCCTCGCGAGATCACGCAGTGGTTCGTCGGAGCGGCGCTGATCTTCGGGTTCGCCGGTGCGGTGATGAGCCTGCTGTGGACGTCCCGCCTGCCCTGAGCTGCGGTCGCGGGGTGCGCACCGGTAGCCTCGGGCGCGGTTCGGCGTCTATGGGAGGTTCGGGTGTCACGCAGCGTTCTGGTCACGGGTGGTAACCGGGGGATCGGATTGGCGATCGCCCAGGCGTTCGCGGCGCAGGGCGACAAGGTGGCGATCACGCACCGGGGGTCGGGGGCGCCGTCCGGGCTGTTGGGCGTCCAGTGTGACATCACGTCCGGCGAGCAGGTGGACGCCGCTTTCGCGGCCGTCGAGGAAGCCCACGGGCCGGTGGAGGTGCTGGTCGCCAACGCCGGCATCACCGACGACACGCTGCTGCTGCGGATGTCGGAGGACCAGTTCACGCGGGTTCTCGACACGAACCTGACCGGTGCCTACCGGGTCGCCAAGCGCGCGTCGTCGAAGATGCTGCGCAAGAAGTTCGGGCGGATCATCTTCATCTCGTCGGTGGTCGGGCTGACCGGTTCGGCGGGTCAGGTCAACTACGCGGCGTCCAAGGCCGGTCTGGTCGGCATGGCCCGGTCGATCGCCCGTGAGCTGGGCTCGCGCAACATCACCGCGAACGTCGTCGCGCCCGGTTTCGTCGAGACCGACATGACCGCGGAGCTGCCGGAGGCGCGGCAGAAGGAGATCCTCGCGCAGGTGCCGCTGGCGCGGTACGCGCAGCCTTCCGAGGTCGCCGGGGCGGTCACGTGGCTGGCGTCGGATGCGGCCGCGTACGTCAGCGGCGCGGTGATTCCGGTTGATGGTGGTTTGGGTATGGGTCACTAACGTTGGGAGGGGGCCGGGTGTCCGGTCTTTTGGAAGGTAAGCGCGTCCTCGTCACCGGTGTGATCACCGATGCGTCGATCGCGTTCTCGGTGGCTCGTCTTGCGCAGGAGCAGGGCGCGACCGTCGTGCTGACCGGATTCGGGCGTATGTCGTTGGTCGAGCGGATCGCGAAGCGGCTGCCCTCGCCGGCGCCGGTGATTCCGCTGGACGTGACGTCCGCCGACGATCTGGCCGCACTGCCGGACCGCGTGCGCGAGCACGTCGACGGGCTGGACGCGGTGCTGCACTCGATCGGGTTCGCGCCGGCGTCGTGCCTGGGTGCGCCGTTCATGGACGCGCCGTGGGACGACGTTTCGACGGCGATCCACGCGTCGACGTTCTCGTACAAGTCGCTGATCGAGGCGGCGCTGCCGTTGATGCCGACGTCCGGTGGTTCGCTCGTCGGCCTCACGTTCGACGCTTCGCAGGCGTGGCCGGCGTACAACTGGATGGGCGTCGCGAAGGCGGGGCTGGAGTCGGCCAACCGGTACCTGGCGCGGGACCTCGGGTCGCGCAAGATTCGCGTGAACCTGGTGGCGGCCGGGCCGCTGCGGACGATCGCGGCGAAGAGCATCCCCGGGTTCTCGCAGCTGGAAGAGGCGTGGGGGCCGCGTGCTCCGCTGGGCTGGGACCTCAACGACCAGGAGGCCGCGGCACGTGCGTGCGTGGCGCTGATGTCGGACTGGTTCCCGGCGACGACCGGCGAGATCGTGCACGTGGACGGTGGGTTCCACGCCGTGGGGTTCGGCGCCCTGTAGTTCCCGGCGCGCCGTTCCCTCCACGCGGTGGGAGGATCGACGCGTGACCGATTCGTACGACGCGGTACTGCTGTTGTCCTTCGGAGGCCCGGAAGGGCCGGACGACGTTCTGCCGTTCCTGCAGAACGTCGTCCGCGGCCGGGGTGTCCCGGCCGCCCGGTTGGCGGAGGTCGCCGAGCACTACCAGCACTTCGGTGGGGTCTCGCCGATCAACGAGCAGAACCGCGAATTGCTCGCCGCCCTCGGCACGGAGTTCGCGGCCCACGACATCGACCTGCCGCTGTACTGGGGCAACCGCAACTGGCATCCGATGCTCGCCGACACGCTGCGTCAGATGCGCGCGGACGGCGTACAGCGGGCGCTGGCGTTCGCGACGTCGGCGTATTCGTCGTACTCGTCGTGTCGGCAGTATCGGGACGACATCGTTGCGGCGCGCGCCGAAATTGGGCCCGGGGCTCCCTACGTGGAGAAGCTGCGGCACTTCTACGACCACCCGGGGTTCGTCGAGCCCCACGTGGACGCTGTCAAGGCGGCGTTGGCGTCGCTTGGTGCCCGGTCCTCCACCCGGCTCGTTTTCACCGCGCACAGCGTCCCGGTTTCGATGGACGCTGCGGCGGGGCCGGACGGGGGGCTGTACTCCGCGCAGCTGCGGACGGTGGCCGGGTTGGTGTCGGCGGCGGCCGCGCCCGACGTGCCGTGGGACCTGGTGTGGCAGTCGCGCAGCGGGCCGCCGCAGGTGCCGTGGCTCGAGCCCGACGTCAACGACCACCTGCGTGCGCTGGCCGCTTCCGGTGTCACCGATGTCGTGGTGAGCCCGATCGGGTTCGTCAGCGATCACCTCGAGGTGATCTGGGATCTGGACAACGAGGCTTCCGAGACGGCTGCTTCGTTGGGGCTCGGGTTCGCCCGCGCTGCGACGCCAGGCACGGACCCGCGGTTCGTCGCGATGGTGCGGGAGCTCGTGAGCGAGCGTCTGTACGCGTCGTCGTCGGGGCGTCGGTTGGCCCCGTGGGAGGCGTCGGGGCCGTCCTGCGGCCCCGGGTGCTGCCCCGCGCCGGTGCGCCGCCCGGCGCGCTGAGGCCGCGGGCGCACCGGGAAGTCGTCGGGGTCAGAGGTCGAGTGGGGCGTTGATGGCGGCGGCGCGGGCTCGGCGGGCGGCGGTGGCCAGGGGGCGGAGAGCGGCGTCGCGGGCCTGGGTCTCGTAGGCGTTGACCGCGGCGCCCGACGTGTCGACGGACGCCAGCGCGAGCACGCCTGCGATCGTCGTCGCGCGGGCGCTCAGCCGCCGGGCGCGTGGCCCGTACCCGACGGGGAGTTCCGGGCCGTGCGAGTCGTCGCCGCGGAGCGCCGCAAGCCCCTTCATGAAGCTCGGGGGGAGCCGGGCGACGTCGAGGTGGCGGAGTGCGCCGATGGTTTCGGTGAGTGCCATCGTCAGGTCGTGGTCGGCCTCGGCGACCGTGAGCGGCTCGGCGGGGACGGGTGCGGCCGGGAGCGGGTACGCCAGCCAGCGGGTGCCGGCCCAGCGATCGGCCGGGTCGAGGTGGGCGTTGTGGTGCTCTTCGGGCACGAAGCCCGTCGTCCCGAGGATGACGCCCTCGCCGGCGACGAGTGCGGCAGAGCTGAACGGGCCGGGGCCCGGAAGGCCGCGCGGGTCACCGGCTGCGGGGAGCACGACCCGTACGTCGTCCGGTGAGACTTTGGCGAATGTGGACAAAGCAGACGATAGTGATACTTCGGTGTGGTCCGGGTGGCGCACCAGGTGGTCCTCGTCACCGGTCGTCTCGTCCAGGACCTCGTCGAACGAGACGAGCCCGGCGCGCCACGAACGCGCCCACGCCGCGAGCGTGGCGCTGCGCTGACCGGGTGGGGCAGGGATCTGCTGGTCGGAGCCGCGAGGAAGCACGTTTTGAGCCTATCTGGCGAGCTTTCAACAATGCCCCCGTTAGGCGGCTGGTAAGCGTGACGTGGGTCCGGTTTAGAGATCCGTTGCACCGGTAACCAAACCCGCATGATCGGCATCCTGCTCACCATCATCGCGGCGATCCTCGTGATCTACGGCATCTTCCGGATCGTCCGGGGCGACCTCCTCTGGGGCATCGTCCTGATCGTCGTCGGCCTGCTCGTTGGTCCCGGCGGTTACAGCATCTTCGGTTGAGCCGTGTCCTGCCGGCCGGTCATGACCGGCCCCAGGACACGGCGCCCCCTCGACCCCCTGCGGGGCCGATTCCCCACATCCCCTAACCCCCATGAACCCCCAACCCCCCGATCCCCGAGCGGCACCCAGCCGCCCGGGGATCTTTCACGTCCACACCGGACGTCGGGGCTCTCCGGCGCGCCTTCGGGATTTGAGTGGCTGGGTTCGCTACGGTGCCCCGCGTGCGCAGCAAGGACTACCGAGACGTTCTCGCGGGAGACTGGCGCAAACGCCGCACGATCCCGACGGTCGAAGCCGAACGCGACCTCGTCGTGGAAGAAGCCGGCTCCGGCTTCTGCGGCGCGGTGATCTCCTGCGCGAAGGACGTGGTCACCCTCGAGGACCGGTTCGGCAACCGGCGCCTGTTCCCCCTCGCGCCCGCCGCCTTCCTCATCGACGGTGAGCCCGTCACGCTCACCCGCCCGACGTCGAACGCGCCGGTCACCCCGCAGCGGACGGCGTCCGGCTCGATCGCCGTGACCGGCGCCAAGGCGCGCGTCGCGAAAGCCAGCCGCATCTACGTCGAAGGTGTGCACGATGCGGCCCTCGTCGAACGCGTCTGGGGCGAGGACCTCCGGATCGAGGGTGTCGTCGTCGAGCCCCTGCACGGCGTCGACGACCTCCCCGCGCTCATCCGCGAATTCGGCCCGCGCGAGAACCGCAAGCTCGGCGTGCTCGTCGACCACCTCGTCCCGGGTAGCAAGGAAAGCCGCATCGTCGCCGAGGTCAGCTCCCCGCACGTGCTGATCACCGGCCACCCGTTCGTCGACATCTGGCAGGCCGTGAAACCCGAGTCGGTCGGCATCAGGCAATGGCCGACCGTCCCCAAGGGCCAGGACTGGAAGCAGGGCGTCTGCGATGCGCTCGGCGTCGACGACCCCCAGGAGATGTGGCGCCGCATCCAACGCAGCGTGCACACCTACGCCGACCTCGAGACCGAACTGCTCGGCGCCGTCGAACGCCTCATCGACCACGTCACCGCAGACGTCTACGGCACTGACTGAGCGTATTTCCAAACCGTTACCCGCCATCGCGCCGGAAGCGCGTGATCGTGGAACACTTGTTCTGTGAGCGCGTGGGTGATCTGGCTGATCGTCGCTGTCGGGCTGCTCGTGGCCGAAATCTTCTCTCTCGACCTCGTGTTGGTCATGTTCGCCAGCGGTGCGCTGGCGGCTGCCGTCGCTGCGGGCGTCGGTAGTCCTCTTCTCGTACAGGCACTGGTCTTCGCGCTGATCTCGGTCGCGTCGCTGGTCGTCGTGCGCCCGCTCGCCAAGCGAAAATTCGAGGTCGCCCAGGACCCGGTCAAGCACGGGATCGAAGCGGTCAAAGGCGCCAACGCACTGGTGCTGGAAGCAGTCGACGAGCACCACGGGCTGGTGAAGATCGGCGGCGAGCAGTGGACCGCTCGCGCCTACGACCACACTCAGGTGATCGAGCCTGGCCAGACGGTCCAGGTCGTAGAAGTAAAGGGCGCTACCGCGCTCGTCTGGAGGGTGCCCTGATGGACAGCGCCGCGCTGCTCATAGTCTTCGCAGTAATCATTCTGGTGGTCCTGTTCGTCCTGGCCCGTGCGGTGCGGATCATTCCGCAGGCCCGTGCGGCCGTCGTCGAACGACTGGGCCGCTACAGCCGGACGCTGACGCCCGGCCTGACCGTCGTCGTCCCGTTCATCGACAAGGTGCGGCCGCTGATCGACCTGCGCGAGCAGGTCGTCTCGTTCCCGCCGCAGCCGGTGATCACCGAGGACAACCTCGTCGTGAGCATCGACACGGTCATCTACTTCCAGGTCACCGACCCGCGCGCCGCGACGTACGAGATCGCCAACTTCATTCAGGCGATCGAGCAGCTCACTGTCACCACGCTGCGGAATGTCATCGGTGGCCTGAACCTCGAGGAGACGCTCACCAGCCGTGACCAGATCAACGGTCAGCTGCGCGGCGTGCTCGACGAGGCCACCGGCAAGTGGGGCATCCGGGTCAACCGCGTCGAACTGAAGGCGATCGACCCGCCGCACTCGATCCAGGACTCGATGGAGAAGCAGATGCGCGCCGAGCGTGACCGGCGTGCCGCGATCCTCACCGCGGAGGGCGTCAAGCAGTCGCAGATCCTCACCGCCGAGGGGGAGAAGCAGTCCGCGATCCTCCGGGCGCAGGGCGACCGGGAGGCCCGGGTGCTGACCGCCGAGGGCCAGGCGCGAGCGATCGAGACGGTGTTCGCCGCGATCCACGCCGGCAACCCGGACGAGAAGCTGCTCTCCTACCAGTACCTGCAGATGCTGCCGCAGATCGCTCAGGGCAGCGCGAACAAGGTGTGGATCGTGCCGGCTGAGCTCGGTAAGGCCCTCGATGGCTTCGGCCGGGCCTTCAACCCGGGCGCGGCCGCGTCGGAGAACGGTTCGATCCCCTCGGCACCCTCGGCGCCGGTCCCGCCCGTACCCCCGGCTCCGCCGACGCCCGCGTCGGCTGCGCCGGATGCCTCGGCTGCGCCGCGCTCCTCGGCGGCTACGCCGGAACAGACCGCGGCGGCCGAGGCCGAAGCCGAGGCTGCTGCTCGGGAAGCAGCAAAAGCCGTTGCCGACGCCACGAGCAGCACACCCGGCGGTACGACCGGAGTCGTCGGGCTCGACCGCGCGTGATGAATGAACCGTTCTCCCCGCCATAGCGGGGAGAACGGTTCAGCCATTCACGGGGACGACGGTTCAACCACGGGCGCGGGAGCGTCCACGCGGCGGAGGCGTCGGACACTCGGGGTGAATGCCGCAACCACCGCCGCGGTGAAACTGAGCACCGCGGCGCCGACCAGCGTCGCGCTCATCCCGATTCCCCCGGCGATCGGCCCGGCCACCACCTCGCCGACCGGGATCGCCACGAACGATCCGAGCATGTCGTACGAGATCACCCTGGCCAGCTTGTCGGCCGGGACGTGCTGCTGGATCGTCGTCTCCCACGCGACGCTGAACTGCTCGACCCCGATGCCGGTGAGGAACCCCAGGGCGAGCAGTACCGGCAGGTGCGGGGCCACCCCGAGCCCCACCAGGAAGAACGACTCGAGCGCCATGAACAGCATCGCGGCGAGCAGCGGCCGCTGAAACCGCGTGCGGAGCGCGATCACGCCGCCGGCCACGAACCCGGCCGTCTGCGCCGCGAGCACCATGCCCCAGCCGCTGCGGCCGATCGTCTCGTCGGCGACCGCGGGGCCGAGCACCTGCATCGCGCCGATCGTCCCGTTGATCACCGTGAACGCCACGACGACCACCCACACCCAGGTGCGCGCGGTGAACTCGCCCCAGCCTTCGCGCAGGTCCGCGACGATGCTCCCGCCGGAGGTCGACGCCACGTGCGGTACCCGGATGCCGACGAACACGAGCCCCGCGAGCAGGAACGAGGCGGCGTCGACGGCGAGACCCCAGCCGGGGCCGACGAACGCCACCAGCGCGCCGCCGGCGGATGCGCCGAGCACGATCCCGGCGTTGGCGCCGATACGCATCACCGCGTTGGCCTGCTGCAGGATCTCGGCAGGCACGGTCTGCGGGGTGAGCGCTGCCGTCGCCGGACGGCTGAGTGCGGACAAGGCGCCGTTGAGGGCGGAGAGCACGACGAGCGCAGGTACGTGGGCGACGCCGGCGAGCACGAGCGTCGCGACGACCGCCTGGGTGACGCCGCTCAGCACGTTGGATCCCACGAGCACCAGCGGGCGGGGCAGCCGGTCGGCGAGCACGCCTCCCAGCAGCAGGAACGCAACGTCCGCCAGCGAGCGGGCACCGACGATCAGCCCGAGCATCGACACGGAGCCGGTGAGGTCGAGCACCGCGAACGCGAGCGCGATCGGAGCGATCGCACTGCCCACCGTGTTGATCGTGCGCCCAGCCAACAGACGTCGATACGCCGCGAACCGCAACGGCGCCACCGCCCCACTCACGACTCCCCCTCCGCAGGCGACTCGGCGATCATTCGGAAGAGGGCGACGGTTGCGTTGACTCGGATCGTGCCGGGGGAGCGGGGTGGTCGTGCGGCGCGGTGCAGGGCGTAGGACGCGTCCCGCATGGCCGTGACGACGGCCTCCCAGTCCTCGGGCGTCACCCAGAACTCGGCGTCGGTCTGCGCGCCGCGTCCCTCCGGTGACAGCAGGCCCGCGCGACGGCTGAGCTCCTCGGCGAGCACCAGGTAGGCGCCGCGCTGGGCGTCGACCTCGTCGGCAGTGCGAACGGCAGCCGAGCCGGAGTGCGGCTCGCGGGTGACGTCGTACCGGTAGCGCTTGCTGCCGCCACGACCGGGACCACCCTCGTGCTCCACCACGATCGACGGCAGCACCAGCAGCTTGCGCAGGTGGTAGCTGGCGTTCGCGTGCGTGACGTCGAGCTCGTTCGCCACCTCGGTCGCGGTCATCGCCGCACCGGTGAGCAACGACAGGATCCGCAGCCGCAGCGGATGAGCGGCGACCCGCAACACGGTGACCCGGTCCACATCGCTTGAACGAGCACGATCCAAAGACATGTTGGGAATTATGGCAGCCGAGTCAAACAGTTATTGGAAAAGACCTCAGACGCTGACGATCCCGTTCCGGTACGCGTACACCACGGCCTGCACCCGATCACGCAGATCGAGCTTCGTGAGGATCCGCGACACGTACGTCTTGACGGTCTCCTGACTCAGGAACAGCGCGGCCGCGATCTCGGCGTTCGACATCCCCTGAGCGATCAGCCCCAGCACCTCGGCTTCCCGCGGCGCGAGGACGTCCGGCCGCTGCCCGGCGGCGTCCACCGGGCGGAGCCGCTCTCCGAAGTGGCCGATCAGCCGACGGGTGACCGAGGGCGCGACCAGCGCCTCGCCGGCCGCGATCGTGCGCACCGCCCCGACCAGCTCGGCCGGCGGGGCGTCCTTGAGCAGGAACCCGCTCGCTCCGGCGCGGAGCGCCTCGTACACGTACTCGTCGAGGTTGAACGTCGTCACGACCAGCACCCGGGTCGGCTCGACGACGTCAGGCCCGGCCAGCTGCCGGGTGGCTTCGATGCCGTCGAGCACCGGCATCCGGATGTCCATGACGACGACGTCCGGGCGCAGCTCGCGCGCGGCCGCCACCGCCGCGGCCCCGTCGCCCACCTCGCCGACGACCTCGAAGTCGTCCTGCGCGTCGAAGATCGTGACGTAGCCGGTGCGGATCAGCGCCTGATCGTCGGCGACCAACACTCGAGTCATGCGGTCACCTCGGTGCGCGCCTCGGCGGGGAGTGAGGCCCACACGCGGAAGCCCGCGTCGGTCGGGCCGGCCTCGAACGAGCCGCCGAAGACGCTCACCCGCTCGCGCAACCCGGCCAGGCCGCGCCCGCTGGACGCCGCGCCGCCGGCCATCGTGGCCGTGCCCTCGGTGGTGACCTCCACCGTGACCGCGGACGAGGAGTGCTCGACCCGCACCGTGGTCGGGCACCCGTGCGCGTACTTCACCGCGTTCGTCAGCGCCTCCTGCACCACCCGGTGGAGCGCGAGTGCCACGTCGTCCCCGTCGGTGACGAACTCGATCGGCTGGCCCATCGCGCGTGTGCGTTCGATCAGATCCTCCAACTTGCCCGCTGTGGGTTCCCGCGTCGCGTCTTCGGTGGGGTCGATCACCTGCAGCAAGTGCCTCAGCTCCGTCAACGCCTGCCGCCCCGTGCTGCTTACCGTGGCCAGCCCGGAAGCGGCCTTCTGCGGCTTCGTCTCGATCAGGAACCCCGCCGCGTCGGCCTGCACGACCATCGCGGTGACGTGGTGGGTGACGACGTCGTGCAGCTCGCGGGCGATTACCGCCCGCTCGGCCGCGAGCGCCGCGGTCACGCTGGCTTTCCGGAGCGCCTCAGCGGTGTCACGCTGACGCCGCATCCAATCCCCGGCAGCGAAGGCCACGGCCAGGACGGCGTAGAACGTCACGTACTGGAGAGGCCGCTCGGGTGATCCTCGCTGGCTCAGCAGCACCGCGAACACCGCGTACGCGATCGTGAACGCGGCGGTCAGTGCGCGCCGGTGACGCAGTTGGTAAGCGCCCAAGCTGTAGAGGGCGATCGCCACCCCGAGGCTGGCAGCGGTGCGGGGATAGGTCAGATACTGGTGGATCCCGGTCGCGGTGAACGCCAGGGCGGCGCAGACGATCGGCGCGGCACGGCGGAGCACGAGCGGCACGCACTGGGCGATGACCAGCAGTGTCGCGAACGCGTCGGCCGGTCGGTGGGACGAGAACTCAGCCAGGTCCATGCCCAGGCCGGACGCCGTGGGGGTGTACGCGACGACCAGTAAGCCGACCGCGAGGACGGCATCCCGCGACACCACGCCCAGGCTGCGCCAGGGACGCAACACCCTCTCCCACATGCCCGGCACTCTAGTCATCCCAAAAGGGGATAACCGTTCGGGCCCGGGAGCCGTCCGGAACCCGCCAGCACGTACGTGACGTCGTCCCAGTCAGGCGGCCGGATCACGTCCCCGCGGAGGCCGTCCAGCGTTCGCACCACCATCGACACGTCCGGCTGCGCTCCCGGTAGTTCGACCAACACGTCGAGGTGGTGAATGGCGATTTCCACGACCCAGGTGGCCACGAAATCACCGATCGGCAGGACGTGCCCCTGGAACGCCACGCACCCGTCGTCGGTGTCCGCGACGAAACGGCGCAGCGCGTCGAGCGTCGGACGAAGGTGTTTCAGTAGTCCGGTCGGGCGGCCGTAGGCCGACGCGAGCAGGCGGGCGAAGCGGATCTGCCCGACGGCGGCGTCCGGATCGGGCTCGGGGTAGCCGGACCAGTACGTCAGGAAGTCCGTGTCCGCCGGGCCCGGCACCCGGTAGGCGAAACCGGTCATCATCTCGGTCAGGCCGAGGTGCAGGTGCGCGAGCACGTCCGCGACCACCCAGCCGTGGCACCGGCTCGCCGCGAGCAGCCGCTCGTCGGTGAGGGTGTCGAGGAAGCGGTCCAGGTTTGCGGCTGCGATCTCGAACGCGTCCTGGGCCTCGCGGAGCGCAACGGTCACGGCACACACGTTAGCCAGCACCGACCTCCGCCCGCCCGCCGATCCCGGCGCCGGGACCCGCGGTGGGGGCGCGGAGAATCGGTGATGTGGCGGCTATTGAGATCACCGACCCCGAGGATGCTCGGATCGCGGACTACCGCGCGCTGACCGACGTCGCGCTGCGGGAGGCGTTCGAGCCTCCGCACGGGCTCTTCATCGCCGAGGGCGAGCTCGTCCTGAAACGCGCCGTCCGCGCCGGCTACCGCATGCGCTCGATCCTGGTCGACGCCAAGCGCGTCGACCAGGTCGACACGATCGCGCCTGACGCACCCCTCTACGCGGCGACCCCGACAGTGCTCGAGGCGATCACCGGCTTCCACGTCCACCGCGGGGTGCTCGGCTCGGTGCACCGCCCGGCCCCGAACACACCCGCCGACCTCCTCGGCACGGCGAAAAAAGTCCTCATCCTGGAAGACGTCAACACCCACACCAACGTCGGCGCGATCTTCCGGACCGCCGCAGCGCTCGGCATGGACGCGATCCTGCTCAGCCCGTCCTGCGCCGACCCCCTCTACCGCCGCAGCGTCCGGGTCAGCATGGGCGAGGTCTTCGCGGTGCCCTACGCCCGCCTGGACCCGTGGCCCACGGCGCTGGAAACCGTCCGGGAAGCCGGCTTCACGCTCCTGGCCCTCACCCCGGGCCCGGAGGCGATCAGCCTCCGCGACCTGTCGCCGCACCAACGGCAACGGCCCGCGCTCCTGCTCGGCGCCGAGGGCCCGGGCCTCTCCGGCAAGGTCCTCACGGCCGCCGACGCCCGGGTGCGCATCCCGATGCACCGGGGCGTCGACAGCCTCAACGTGGCCACCGCAGCGGCCGTCGCCTGCTACGAGCTGGGCGGCTGAACGACCCTTCGCTGGTTCTCCTTGGAAGTGGGACCAGACTCAGCCGGCATGATCCACGGCCCGTCGTCCGACGGATCGAGAATCCCCTCCTCCAACCACTGGTACCGCCCGTCCAGCACCCGCTCGGCCAACATCCGGTCGGTGTCGTCGCTGTTCGTCCACAGCGCGTCGAACAACGCGTCGACCCGAACGGTCGCCTGCCGGCAGAACGCGTCAGCGAGTTCCATCGCGGTGGCTCCCCGCTGCGGCGGGCCCGCCTCCTTGGTCGACGCCGCACGCACGCACGCCGCACTCATCGCGAACAGCTCCGCCCCGATGTCGACGATCCGCGCCAGGAACCGCTGCCGGTGCTCGAGCCGCCCCTGCCACCGCGACATGCCGTAGAACGTCTGACGGGCCAGTTTGCGGCTGGAGCGCTCGATGTAACGCAGGTGCCGGGCGAGTGGCCCGAACTCGGCGAACGCCGTCGGCAGCTGCCCGGCGCCCACGGCCAACGTGGGCAGCCATCCCGCGTAGAACTTGCCGGCCTGCGCCGCCGCCTTGCCCTTGTCGCCCATCGACGCGTCCGGATCGATGATGTCACCGGCCACCGACAGGTGCGCGTCCACGGCCTCGCGCGCGATCAGCAGGTGCATGATCTCGCTCGAGCCCTCGAAGATGCGGTTGATCCGCTGGTCGCGGAGCGCCTGCTCCACGGGCACCGCGCGCTCGCCGCGCGCTGCCAGCGACTCCGCCGTCTCGTACGCGCGCCCGCCGCGGATCTGCACCAGTTCGTCGGAGACCAACCACCCCATCTCCGACGCGTAGAGCTTGGCGAGCGCGGCCTCGATGCGGATGTCGTTGCGCTTCTCGTCCGCGAGCTGGCTGGTCAGATCCAGCACGGCTTCGAGTGCGAACGCGGTCGCGGCGATGAACGCGATTTTGCCGGCGACCGCGTCGTGCCTACCGATCGGGCGGCCCCACTGCTCGCGCGCGTTGCTCCACTCACGGGCGATCTTCAGCGACCACTTCGCGGTACCGGCACAGATCGCCGGCAGCGACAGACGGCCCGTGTTCAGCGTCGTCAGTGCGATCTTCAGGCCTTCGCCCTCGCGGCCGATCCGGTTCGCCGCCGGGACCCGTACCTGGTGGAACCGGGTGACGCCGTTCTCCAGGCCGCGCAGGCCGAGGAACGCGTTGCGGTTCTCGACGGTGATGCCGGGGGAGTCGGCCTCGACGACGAACGCCGTGATGCCGCCGCGGTGCCCCTCGCTCTTCGGCACCCGCGCCATGACGACGAGCAGCTCCGCGACGACGCCGTTCGTGGTCCAGAGCTTGACGCCGTCGAGCACGTAGTCGTCGCCGTCGGGGACCGCGGCGCACGCCAGGCGGGCCGGGTCGCTGCCGACGTCGGGCTCGGTGAGCAGGAACGCGCTGATCGCGGTGGTGGCGCAGCGGGGGAGGAACTCGCGCTTCTGCTCCTCGGTGCCGAACTGCACGACCGGCTGGGGGACGCCGATCGACTGGTGCGCCGACAGCATCGCGCCGATCGCCGGGTTCACCGAACCGGCCAGCATCAGCGCCTTGTTGTAGTAGACCTGCGTGAGGCCGAGGCCGCCGTACTCGACCGGGATCTTCATGCCGAACGCGCCGAGCTCCATCAGCCCGTGGAGCACGTCGTCGGGGATGCGGGCATCGCGTTCGATCGCGGCCGCGTCGACGGTGGCCAGGAACGGTGTCAACCGGGCGAGAAACTCCTCGCCGACCTTCCGGGCCTCGTCGCCGGGTTGTGGTTCCGGGTGGATGAGATCGAGCGGGAACCGGCCGAGGAACAGTTCCTTGGCGAAGCTGGGCTTCGTCCACTCGGTCTGCCGTGCGGCTTCGGCGACCTGGCGTGATTCCCGTTCGGTTGGGGCGGTCGTCATGGACGTCTCCGTTCCGGGGCACAGTAGTTACCTACCGGTAGCTACTGTGCCCCGAACGGGTGACGTGCGCCACAGTTACTCGTCGACGAGTAGGCGTTCGCGCAGTTTCACGAGGGTCTGGGACAACAGACGCGACACGTGCATCTGGGAGATACCCATGCGGTCGGCGATCTGCGACTGCGTCATGTTGCCGAAGAACCGCAGGATCAGGATCTTCCGCTCGCGCGGCGGCACCTGGGCCAGCAGCGGCTGCAGCGACTCCCGGAACTCCACGTGCTCCAGCGCCGCGTCCTCGTCACCGAGCGTCTCGGCGAGCGTCGGCATCTCCCCGTCGCCACGCACCGGGTCGTCCAGCGACGAGCTGCGATAGGCGTTGGCGGCCTCCAGGCCCTCCAGCACCTCCTCACGGGAAAGCTTGAGGTGCTCGGCCAGCTCCGACGCGTTCGGCGCCCGTCCGTTGCGCTGGGACAGCTCCGCGGTGGCAGCCGTCAGCGACAGGTGCAGCTCTTTCAGGCGACGCGGGACGCGCACCGCCCAGCCGTGGTCACGGAAGTGCCGCTTGATCTCGCCGACGATGGTGGGCACCGCGTAGGAGAGGAAGTCGGCGCCGCGCTCGGCGTCGAAGCGGTCCACGGAGTTGATCAGGCCGACGGTCGCGACCTGAACGAGGTCTTCCAGCGGCTCGCCGCGGTTGTTGAACCGCCGGGCCAGGTGCCGCACCAGCGGTAGGTGCATCGTGACGAGCTGGTCGCGGATCTGCTGGCGACGCGGCGAGTCCGCGGGTAGCGAGTCGCGCTCGGCGAAGAGCGCGGCTGCCTCGCGGCGGGACTCCGAACGTGCGTCGGCGACCTCGTCGGCGGCCACGTCGGTGATGTCGACCTCGGTGTCGTCGTCCTTGGCCGCAGCCTTCGGGTCTTCCACCGGAGGCTGTTCGCTCTGCGGCGCTGTCACGCCGGTTGAGCGCTCGTTCACGCGAGCGCCTCGAGCCTGTGCTTGACGAGCTGGATGTGGACGACGTTCCCGTCGGTGACCCAGGTCTGCACCTCGTCGACCAGCGCGGTGAGCACCCGCCAGCCGAACGTGTTCTCGGCCGGCACGACACCGTCCTTGGTGGTGGCCGAGACCGACACGCGCAGCGCCTCTTCGTCGGCGCGGAACACGCACCGCAGCCGCCCGGGGGCAGCCGCCTTCGCCACCAGCTCGGCGCAGGCCTCGTCGACAGCCATCCGCAGGTCGGACACCTCGTCGAGGTCGTAGTCGAGGCGAACCGCCAGGTCGGCGGCGAGCGCACGCGCGACGGGGACGTGCACCGGGTCGGCAGGCAGGGTCAGTTCGATGTCGCTGCTTCCCCCATCCAGCGACTCAGTCTCCGAAAGCTCCGTCTCCGAAGGGTCCGAGCTGCTCCGTTCGGGCACCGCCATCAAACTTGCTCCTCGTTCACTCCATCCAATCCCCGGGTGGGGACCCGGGGAGCACACGCGGACTTACCCAGCCCACGCAGGGCCGAACCTACCGTCCTCGACCGTTCGCCGGGGCGTCGGGCCATACGCAGGGAGCATTGCTCCCGTTCCGTGGGAGGGTGGTCTCCGGCACGTTCCGGTTGACGGTGCTGGCAGTGGGGAGGATGCAGTGGTGACGTCGGATACCAGTACCAGGGGCAGGTCCACACCGCGGCCTGCGGTCGAACGTGCCCGGGAACCTTCGGTCGGACAGCTGGTCAACGACGTCGCCGCTGGCGTCTCGAGCCTCGTCAAAGCCGAGATCGCGCTCGCGAAGGCGGAGGTGGCCCAAGAGGCCAAGAAAGCCGTCGCCGGGGTGGCCGGTCTGGCCGTCGCGGCGGCCGCCGGGCTGATGATCGTGCCGCTGCTCTCGCTCGCCGCGGTGTACGCGCTGAGCGAGGTGATGGCCGGTTACTGGGCCGCGCTGATCGTCGCCGGGATCTGGGCGTTGATCGCGGGGATCGCCGGCCTCTTCGGTGCGTTGCGCTTGCGTAAGGTCAAGCCCGTTCCCACGGGTGCGATCGAAGCGGTGAAGGAGGATGTGCGGTGGGTCCGCGACCGGAAGATTTAGAACGCGACATCGCGTTCGCCCGTGAGCAGCTGCGGCGGGACGTGGACGAGTTGGTGGGCCGGGTCCGCCCGCAGGCCGTCGTCGCTCGTCAGACCGAGAAGCTCACCCAGCGGGCCCAGGGCGCCCTGGCCTCCGTGGGGCCGCTGCTGCGCAACAGTCGTGACCAGGTGCTCAGCCGGCCCGCGCTGCTCGGCGTCGGGGCGGGGCTGACAGTGCTCACGCTCGTCACCGTCGTCTGGCGGGTTCGCGCCCGCCGCTGAACGAACACGAAAGCGGGCCCCGGATCCCGGGGCCCGCTTTCGGCGTTTTCAGCGTGCGGCGGCCGTCTTCTTGCGGTTCGCCTTCTTGATCGCCTCGACGAGTTCGCTCTTCGACATCGTCGATCGACCGCGGATGTCCAGCGTGCGGGCGACGTCACGCAGGTGCGTCTTGGACGCGTTCGCGTCGACGCCCTCCTCGGTCTTGCCGCCCCGGCGGGCGGCGGCACCGGTCTTCTCGGACTGCTTGTCCGAGGGGCCCTTCTGCTTCTTGGGCTCCCAGTGGTCGCCGACCTTTTCGAACGAGTGCTTCAGCGACCCGAACGCGGTGCGGTGGGCCCGTTCGCCCTCGCCGTACTCCTCGACGGCCGAGTCGTGCGTCTTGATCCACGTCTCCTGCGCCTTCTTCGGCGAGCGCTTCAGCGTGGACGGCAACTCCTTGCGGCCGGGCATCGGAACCTCCTCGCAGCGAAAACCACCGGTACCACAGGGTTTCCCGTGGCACCGGTGTCAAACGCCCGAGGACTCAGCTGCCGGCGGCCGGCAGGTCGGTGTACGACTCGTAGAAGTCGAGCACCTGGTCCAGACCGGTGAGGGTGAGCGGCCGGCTGACCGTGCGGTTCGCACAGACCAGCCGGAACTTCGTCCCGACGGTCTCCGCCTGCTGGGACAGTTCGACGAGAACGCCCAGGCCGTTGGAGCCGAGGAACGTCACCGCGTCAAGATCCAGCACCACGTCCGAGCCGGGTATCGCTACGACCGGTGTGAGGGCGTCACGGAGCCGGGGTGCGGTGAGCATGTCGATCTCGCCGCCGACCCGTACTACCTGCCGCCCGTCGTCCGACGGCGGAACTTGTTCCACCGACAGAACCGCGTCCGTCGCGTCACCGAGCGCACCGGTCGCGGCACCGTTTCGCTGCGGGGCCGCCGAACCAGCGGGGTCGACCATTACGTACTCCCTCCATCGCTGCCCTGAACCCTAGCCCGGACGACGCATCGCTGCGGCAGAGGCCGGAAGGCACTCGGGAGTAAACCGCAGTGACTCAAGCAGTCTTGCGTTGGCTTGTGCTTTTCGTGGTGGTTCGAGCCGTCGTGGACTTGGCTGCGGTCTTCTTCGCCGTCGATTTGGCTGCAGTCTTCTTGGCGGTGGTCTTCGTCGTGCTCTTCGCGGCGGTCTTCTTCGCGGTGGTGGCGGTGGCCTTCTTGGGGGCCGCCTTCCGCGGGGTCGCCTTCGCGGGGCTCGCCTTCTTCGCGGGCGCCGCCTTCTTCGCGGCCGGGCGGCTCTCCTCGACGGTCTCGCCGCGGGCCCGCTTGGCCTCGGCGACGCTGGCCTCCAGCGCCGCCATCAGGTCCAGGACCGCGCCGCCGCCCTCGCTGGGCGCCTCCGGCTGCTCCACCTCGTGGCCCTGGATCTTCGCGTCGACGACCTCGCGGAGCGCCACCGCGTAGTCGTCGGTGAACTCGTCCATGTCCAGGTCGCCGGTAAGTGTCTGGATGTAGGACTCCGCCATCTGCATCTCCTGCGGGCGGACCGCGATGTCGGAGTCCGGCGCCAGCTCGGCGGGATCGCGGATCTCGTCCGGCCACAGCATCGTCTGCAGGAGCAGCACGTCGCCGTAGGGGCGCAGCAGCGCGAGCGCCTCCCGCTGACGCAGCGCGACCTTCACCAGCGCGACCGTGCCGGCCTTCTCCAACGCCTCGCGGAGCAGCACGTACGGCTTCGCGCCCGGCCCGTCGGCCTGCAGGAAGTAGCCCTTGGACAGGTACAGGCCGTCGACCTGCTCGGTCGGGACGAACTTCTGCACGTCGATGTTGCGCCCGGAGGCGATCGGCAGGTTCTCGAAGTCGGCGTCGTCGAGGACCACGACCTGCCCGTCCGGCAGCTCGTAGCCCTTCGCGATCTCGCTGTACGGAACCTCCACGCCCTCGGCCTCGCAGACCCGGCGGTACCGGATGCGGCCGCCGTCGGCCGCGTGGACCTGCCGGAGCTGGACGTCGTGTTGCTCGGTGGCGGAGAACAGCTTGATCGGGATCGTGACGAGCCCGAACGAGACGACGCCCTTCCAGATCGCACGCATTGGCGGTGCCCCCTGTGGGTAACTGAGCTAGTCGAGGGATCGACGGGACTACTCTGCGTTTACCGCCGGGGGGAAGTCCAGCGTGGAGGTGTCGGCGTGGCGAAGGCTTCGGGAACGACCACGGTTGCCGTGGCCGCTCGTCAGCTCGCTTTGTCGAACCTATCCAAGATTCTCTACCCGGAGACCGGCACGACGAAAGGTGAGGTGATCGACTATTACTCGCGGATCACGCCCGTTCTGATACCTCATCTGACGGGTCGTCCCCTCTCGCTCAAGCGCTATCCCAACGGCGTCGACGGGAAGGGGTTCTTCGCGAAGAACGTGCCGAACGGCGCGCCCGACTGGGTGCGCACCGAACGTCTCCCGGCTCCCGGCAGCACGATGAACCGGGACGAGATCGACTACCTCGTGCTCCCGGAGGACGAGGGTGACGCGTTGGCCACCGTCGTCTGGCTCGCGAACCTCGCGGCGCTCGAACTGCACGTCCCGCAGTGGCAGGTGGGCCCGCGCGGGGGCGTCCGCGGGACGGATCTGCTCGTCTTCGACCTCGATCCGGGTGCGCCGGCCACCGTTGTCGAGTGCTGCGCCGTCGCACTGCGGCTCCGTGAGGTCCTGGACGACGACGGGCTGGTCGCGGTGGCAAAGACGTCCGGCTCGAAGGGCATGCAGGTCTACGCGGCGATCAAGCCGGTTGACCCGGGCCGTACGTCCGATTACGCGAAGGCCGTCGCTCAGCAGTTGGAGCACGAAAATCCGCGGAACGTGACTTCGGTCATGGCCAGGGCGGTCCGGCCGGGCAAGGTCTTCATCGACTGGAGCCAGAACAACACCGCGAAGACCACCGTGGCGCCGTATTCGCTGCGGGCGCGCCCTGCGCCGACCGTCTCCACGCCCCTGCACTGGAACGAGGTCGCTGCCTGCGAACGCCCTGAGGAACTGGTGTTCACGTTCGATGCCGTACTGGAGCGTGCCGCTGCCGAGGGTGATCTATTCCTCGATCTGCTCACCCGTGAACGCCCGGCGTTGCCGCGTCGTTGAATCAGTGCGGACGGGTGTGGGGCTCTTGCATGGCCGGTCGCGGCGAGGATAATCCGAGCCGTCCCTTCCGTGACGCGGTCGTCACGGTGGGCATGCGACACGCTCGGTATCAGGAGGAGACCCTGACCATGACCATTGGCGAGTTGACCGTGCACGGAGCGCGATCATGACGCCGGTCGACGCAGTCCCGGCGACGCAGTCCGCCGGCTCCGGGCTCTCACCCGCTGAGCCTTCGCTGGCTGCGCCCGCCGAGGGCGACCTGGTGGTCGAACGCCGGATCGCCGACCCGAGCGCGTGGTGCGAGGCCCTCACCGCTGCCGCCGGTCGCACGGTCCTGATCTCCGGGCGCGTGCTCTCCGACGGCACGCCCGAGAGCGCCGAGGCGGCCGTCCGGTTCGCCGGGCAGCTCCGGATGGCGGTCCGGGCGATGGCACGGGTCGATCTGGCCCCTGCCGAGGCGCTGGGGCAGCTCGACGGCCTGGTGGCCGAGTGGGAGGAGCCGTTCCGCGCCCGCCTGCTCTACGGCGTGTTCGACCCGGTGGACGGGGCGTTCTGCTTCGCCCAGGCGGGTCACCCCGGGCCCGTGATCTGTGCCGTGAAGGGGGCGGCGGTGGCTCCGCCCGCTCCCGAGGGCGGCCCGCTCGGCGGGTTCCTGAGCATCGGCGCCTCCTACGGCGAGCAGACCGTGGCGATCCCGCCCGGCGGCAGCGTCGTCGTGACGTTGCCGAGCGCGCTGGCCGACGACGCGCAGTTCGCGGCCGGCGGGTTCTCGGTGGAGACGTACCGCCGGTCGGCGGCGGTGGACGGGGTCGCCCCGTCGGTCGCCGCGGCGCTGGGCGTGGGGGTCTGCGAGCCGGTTGCGGTCGCCGACGCCGTCGTGGGCTCGGTGCCGGGCAGCAGCGTGCTCGCCGCCGGGTGGCCGACCGGGTTGACGGTCGGGCCGGTGCGGGTGATCGAGCTGGAGCTCGGCGAGGGTGAGGACCCGACCCGCCGGGCGCGGGCGTTCTGCTACGGCGTGCTGAGCACGTGGCAGCTGACGCCGCTCGTGCGGGACGACATCGTGCTGGCGGTGTCCGAGCTGGTCGCGAACGCGCTGCTCTACGGTGGTGCCGCGGAGCAGCTGCGGTTGCGCCGGTCGGCGAGCCGGATCGTGATCGAGGTGTTCGACCGGGAGCCGGCGATGCCTCGGCCGCGCATCGCGGATGCGGACGCCGAGAGCGGCCGCGGCCTGTTCCTCGTGCGCCGCGTGGCGGCACGGTGGGGTGCCCGCGCAGTGCCGGGCGGCAAGGCCGTCTGGGCCGAATTCGACCTCAACGCGCCCCCACGCACGACGGACGACGAACCCAACGAGCCCACGCTCGAGGCCGCAGGGTAGGGCGCCGAGTTTCGGGGTTATGCGACGAGAATGCGGGCTCATCCCGGCCAGGATGAGCCCGCATTCTCGTCGCATAACCCCAGAAACCCGAGGGTGGGCGATCAGCCACGCACGGAGTGGCGGGGCGACTCGGGCCGCAGAGCCGCGCGCCGGTCGCGGAAACGACCGGCGCGAGCCATGCAGGCGTACAGAAGAGAAGGATCAGCCGCCGGCGGCGCTCAGCCCGAGCGCCTTTTCGGCGTCCTCGATCGTGGTGACCAAGGGGACTACGCGGTCGACGCCGGTGAGGCGGAAGACGCGGGCGACGATGCCGGGCGTGGTGACGACGACGTGGAGCGACCCGTCGCGGTCGCGGAGTCTCTTGTGGTCACTGACCAGGATGCCGAGCCCGGTGGAGTCGAGAAAGGTGACTTCGCGCAGATCGACGACGTGCCGGTGCTTGCGCTGCTCGACCAGTTCGTGAAGTGGCTCGCGCAACTGCGTGCCGGTGGTGACGTCGACCTCACCGGCGACGGTGACCAAGGCGTAGTGCTCGCGGTCGTCGACGGTGACCCGCAGCCGGCCGAAACTCTCCGGCTTGGACCGGGCGGCGTTCCTCGCCCCCACGGCCCGACCCTGACGCTCACGCATGGAACCCGACCTTCCTCATACGGTTCCCGAACCTTGCTGGTGTTGCTTGCGGCCCGTCCGAGTGGTCACGCGGGCAGTCTAATCGCGTAACGGACCGTCATCGGACCTCCCCCATCTTTCTCTCAGTAGACCCAGATTTCGATCCCAGGATGGAGATTTCACCCCATCCAGAACTGGAAAAGACTCTGCCCGTAGGCGATGTACACCCCTGGAATGCCCAGCAGACCGAGGAACCACCCCACGATGCTGAAGAACGCCTGATTCACCGGGGGGATCCACAGCAGCACGAACAGCAGCAGCACCGCATACGGGGCGATCGGGGCCACTTTTCGCAGCACCTTGTTGGACAGGTACGGCTGGATGACGCCGAAACCGTCCAGCCCCGGCACCGGCAGCGAATTCAGCACCGCTGCGGTGACCTGCAGGAACGTGAGGAATGCGAACGCACCCCAGAATTCGACGTGGGCCCGGTCGTCGGGCGCGAACATCGTGAACACCACCGCGAGCACGGCGGCGAGGATGATGTTCGTCATCGGCCCGGCGAGCGACACGAGGCTGTTCGAGAGCCTGCTGCGCAGGTAACGGCGGTCGATGAAGACCGCGCCGCCGGGCAGGCCGATGCCGCCGAGCAGTACGAACAGCAGGGGCAGCAGGATGCTGTACGCGAAGTGGGTGTACTTGAGCGGATCGAGCGTGAGGTAGCCGCGTTCGACGACGGACCGGTCACCGTTGCGGAAGGCGACGAGTGCGTGCGCGAACTCGTGCAGACACAGCGAGATCACCCAGGCGCACGCGACGAACACGAACGCCGTGAGGCCGGTGGGTGCGCTGCGGGTCCAGAGGGCCCACCCGGACACTGCCGTGGCCAGCACCAACCCGAGGAAGATCGGGCTGGGCCACCGGCTCACCGAGGCACCCGGCCGCTGGCGTACCGGTTCTCCGGTCGTCACTGTTCTCCTCTTCGCGCTGTGGCCCTTCCGTGACCATCCTGCCTCGCCGATGCTCGTTCTGCCTGTCCGGTAGACGCAACAGGGCGGCTACCGGTTGCTTCCGGTAGCCGCCGTGTAGCGGAACGTCAGTCGGCCACGCGGGTTTTCACGATGCCCAGCGGCTTCGCGATCGACTCGAGCGACTTCCGTTCGGCGTCGACGCCGAGGAACCACGCGACGAAGCCACCGACGATCATCAACCCGGCACCGAGCAGGTACCCGCCGAACAGCGGGCCCCGGCTCTCGCCCTCACCGATGAGCTGGCCGAACAGCCACGGCGCGATCACACCACCGAAGAACTGGGAGATCGCGAAGAAGAACGCGATCGCCTGGCTCCGCAGCTCGAGCGGGAAGATCTCGCTGACCGTCAGGTAGCCCGAAGACGCCGCCGCCGAGGCGATGAAGAAGATGACGCACCAGAGGATCGTCTGCGTCACCGCGGTCAGGACGTCGGCGTAGAACAGGTAACCGGTGATCGCCAGCAGGATGCCGGAGGACACGTAGGTGCCGCCGATCATCTTGCGTCGCCCGATCGTGTCGAAGAACGGCCCCAGTACCAGTGGGCCGATCAGGTTGCCGATCGCGAACGGGAAGAAGAAGTACGGGATCGTGCCGCTGTCGACGTCGTAGAACGTGCCCAGGACCAGCGCGTACGTGAAGAAGATCGCGTTGTAGAGGAAGGACTGGGTGGTCATCAGCGTGAACCCGAGGATCGTGCGGCTCGGGTACTGCTTGATCATGACCTGGGCGATTTGCCGGTAGGTGACCGGCGGATGCGGTTTGACCTCGGAGGCCTCCGAGTCGGGGACCGGCGTCACTTCTTTGCCGCTGGCGCGGACCCGGGCCTCGATCTCGTCGACGGTGCGTTCGGCCTGTTCCTCCTGGCCGTGCGTCATCTGCCAGCGCGGGCTCTCCGGGATGTGCCGGCGCAGCGGCCAGATCGCCAGACCGATCAGCGGACCGAGGAAGAATCCCAGCCGCCACCCGATGTTGTCGGAGAAGAAGTCCGGGTTCAGGAAGACGATCTGCGCGGCGGACGCCAGCGCGGCGCCACCCCAGTACGTGCCGCTGATCGCCAGGTCGACGCGACCGCGGTAGTGCGAGGGGATCAGCTCGTCGATGGCGGAGTGGATCGCGGCGTACTCACCGCCGATGCCCATACCGGCGAGGAACCGGAACAGCAGGAACTCGTAGAACGTGAACGAGAAGCCGGTCAGACCACTGGCGACGAGGTAGAGCGTCAGCGTGATCAGGAACAGCTTCCGGCGTCCGAGCCGGTCGGCCATGCGGCCGAAGATCAGCGCACCGACGACTTCACCGAACAGGTAGACCGACGCGGAGAGCGTCACCTGCTGGGCGCTCAGACCCAGTGCGCCGTCCTCGGTGAGTTTGTCGGCCACCGTGGAAGCGATCTGGATCTCCAGACCGTCGAGGATCCAGGTCACACCGAGCGCGATCACGACCAGCCAGTGGAACCGCGACCAGGGCAAGCGGTCCATTCGCGCTGGTACCAGGCTTCTGAACGTCCTTTCGGGGCGCTCTGTTTCCGTTGACGCCATCGTCCACCTCCCCAGGGAACTGCGGGTTGCCCTACCCAACGAAAACTGGGGTGAACCCTGCGGAACTTTCTGATGTTGGGCTTCGTTCGCGGGCGACCCCCGAACGGATGCCGTCGGGTTTTGTCGGTGGTGGGGGTCAGAATGGGTCATGTTTCTCGCCGAGATCGCTGCGACCGGGCGTGACGTCGCTGCGGTGAGTTCTCGCAAGGCCAAGGTCGTGCGGCTCGCGGAGTGTCTGCGTCAGCTCGCCCCCGACGAAGTG
Organism: Cryptosporangium sp. NPDC048952; assembly: GCF_043197895.1. Taxonomy (NCBI): domain Bacteria; kingdom Bacillati; phylum Actinomycetota; class Actinomycetes; order Cryptosporangiales; family Cryptosporangiaceae; genus Cryptosporangium; species Cryptosporangium sp. NPDC048952. The sequence goes on from NZ_JBICTY010000003.1 coordinate 794,687, forward strand.
GTGCCGGGCGTCGCATGGCTCTGCGGTGAGCTGCGGCAGCGGCAGATCGGCGTCGGGTGGGCGTCGCTGCGTGATCTCCCGGATTCGTCGGCTGCGGAGCCGACGTTGACGGTGCTTATCGTGGACGGGATCTTCGCCGAGATCGGCGGCATGGCGGGGCCCGGTTCGCAGGCGGCGCGGCGGTCGGCGCTGGCGGGGCTGTTCGCCCGGGCGACGCCCGAGGAGCAGGCGTTCCTACGTGCGCTGCTGGTCGGAGAGGTGCGGCAGGGTGCGCTGGCCGGCGTGATGATCGACGCGGTCGCTGCGGCCACCGACGTGCCGTTGGCCGCGTTGCGGCGGGCGCTGCTGTTGCGCGGTGACCTGCGCGCGGTGGCGGAGGCGGCGCTGCGGGACGGTGCGGCTGGGCTCGCCGCGTTCCGGTTGGAGGTCGGGCGGCCGTTGGCTCCGATGCTCGCGCAGTCGGCCGAGGATCTGTCCGACGCGCTCGCGCGGTCAGGAGCGGCGGCCGTCGAGGAGAAGCTCGACGGGGCGCGCGTGCAGGTGCACCGGTCCGGGTCGGACGTGCTCGTCGTGACGCGCAGCCTGGACGACATCACCGCGCGGGTGCCCGAGGTGGTGGAGGCTGCGTTGGCGTTGCCGGTGCGTTCGGCTGTGCTCGACGGGGAGGCCATCGCGTTGCGGCCGGATGGGCGTCCGGAGGCGTTTCAGGTCACCGCGTCGCGGGTGGGGAGCCGGGCTGACGTCGCTACCGCCCGGGAGAAGATCCCGTTGTCGGCGGTGCTCTTCGACGCTTTGCACCTCGATGGTGAAGACCTGCTCGATCGTCCCGCCGGGGAACGGTTCGCCGCGTTGTCGGCGGTTGCGCCTGCCGAGAGCGTGGTCCGTCGCGTTCTGGTTCCCGCTTCTTCGGTCGACGCCGATCGAGTGGTCGCCGATGCGGGCGACGCCGAATCGGGGGGAGCTGTGGCGGCGGGCGCTGTGGGGCAGGTGGCGGCGACGGAATTCGTGGCGGACACCTTGCGGCGGGGGCACGAAGGGGTCGTGGTGAAGTCGCTGGCCGGCCCGTATGCGGCCGGGCGGCGCGGGGGTGGTTGGTGGAAGGTGAAACCCCGGCACACACTGGATCTGGTCGTGCTCGCGGCGGAGTGGGGGCACGGGCGGCGCCGGGGGTGGCTGTCGAATCTGCACCTCGGGGCGCGGGATGCGTCGGGTCAGGTGGGGGAGGCCGGAGGGTTCGTCATGCTCGGCAAGACGTTCAAGGGCATGACCGATGCGATGCTGAAGTGGCAGACCGAGTATCTGCTCGAGCGGGCGGTGAGCCGGGATTCGTACACGGTCTACGTGCGACCGGAGCTGGTCGTGGAGATCGCGTTCGACGGGGTGCAGCGGAGCACCCGGTATCCCGGGGGAGTGACGCTGCGGTTCGCGCGGGTGAAGGGGTACCGCACCGACAAGCCGGTCGCCGAGGCCGACACCCTCGAAGCGGTCCAGGCGCTGCACCCGGCCTAGGGGCGCGCGTTGCGGAGGGCGGCGTCGCGGTCGGCTCGGTATTCGGCTAGGCGTTCGGCGTAGGAGGCGCGGAGGTCCGCGAGGCGCTGTTCGGTGTGTTCGGCGGTAGCTGCGAGCTGGGCTCGGAGGGCGTCGCGGTCGGCCGTGACGGTGGCTAGTTCGGCACGGACGGTGCCGATTTCGGCGCGGGCCGCGGCCGCGGTGTCGTCCGCGACGGCCCGGAGCCGCTCGGCCTCGTCGCGCGCGGCACCGGCTCGCGCGTGCTCGCGTTCCGCGGTGTCCCGCGCCTCGTCCGCAGCCTGCTGCGCCTGTTCGGCCGCTGCGCGTGCCTGTTCGGCCGCGGCGAGTGCCCGCTCGGTCTGCTCGAGGTCAGCGCGGGCGCGCGCGAGGTCGGCGGTGGCGCGGTCGAGTTCGGCGCGGGCGCGTTGGGCGTCGGCGGTGGCGTGCGCGAGGTCGGACTCGGCGCGTTCGGCTCGGCGTTCGGCGTCTCGGTTCGCGGTGGTGGCGGTGTCGGCGCGGAGGACTGCGGCGTCGAGGTCGGTGCGTAGGCGGTCGACCTGGTCGCGGAGGAGGGTCAGAGCTTGCTCGGCGTGGCCGGTGCGCTCCTCGGCGAGCGCGGCGCGGCGCTCGGCGTCGGTGGCGGCGGTGCGCTGCGACTCGGATTCGCGCTCGGCGGCGTCGGCGCGCGTGCGGTGCCGGCTCTCGGCTGCCTCGGCGGCCGCTGCCCGCTCGTCGGCGGCGTCGCGCTCGGTGGCGGCCTGGTCGCGTTCGTCGCGGATGGACGCCAGCTCGGCGGTGAGTTCGTCCGCGCGGCTCTGCGCGGTGTCGCGGGCGGCTTCGGCCTGGCGGCGGGCCGCACGCACCTCGCTCGCCGCGTGCTCGACCTGCAGCGTGCGCGCCTCGGCGGCGGCGACCGCGGCGTCGGCGGCGGCCCGGACCGCGGTGACCTCGGTGACCAGCGCGGCCGGGTCGCGGCCGACGCTCAGGTCCTCCAGGACGCGGTCGCCGAGCGCGCGCAGATCCGCTGCCGCTGCCGCGAACCGCTCGATCGCGCGCTCCATCCGCGCGCCGGCCGTCGTGACCGGACGGTCCGCGACGGGCGGCGCGTCAGCGACGGCCGCACTCGCGGTCACCTCGAGCGCCCGCCGACGCCGCTCGGCGAACGCGGCCGCGCGGTTGTGCCCCGGATCCGAGCAGTACTCCGGTGCCCGCCCCGGCCCGGACGAGGGCGCCGCCGACCGCTCACACCCCGGATACCGACAAAGCTTGACCCCGCCCGCGCGGCTCTGGGGGGACGGGGTGGTGGGGCGGGGGATGGGGTGTGTTGCGGGCGCGGGGGAATCCGTGCCTTCGGGGGGAGGGTTCACGGGTTACCGGGAGCCGCGGTGCCGGCCGGCGCGGCGCCCACTCGCGCGAACCGCCCGGTCGCGCAGTGCGTCGAGCTGGCCGGGACGTGGCCCGGACACCTCGGTGGCGCGATCCCGCAGCGCACGCAGCCGCCCGGCCACCGTGCGATACGCCGCCCGCCCGCGCTGCCCCACCGCGTCGACCGCGCGCCCCGCCGGGCCGCCACCCGTCTCGGCAGGACCCGGGCCCAAGCCCGCAGGACCGGGCGGGGGACCGTCCGGGGTGGAGGCCTCCTCGATGCGGAGGTGCAGACGCGCTCTGATCTCCTCGGGCGTGTAGGCCCGACGCCGAACCTCGGCACGCGCCACCGCGACACCCGTCGCGGCGACCCCGGCCAGCCCGGCCAGCCCGATCACCTTCCACAAACGCATCTGCCTAGGCTATCGGCATGCCCGGCACCCGGATGACCCTGACCGAGGCGGTCGACGCCACTCGCACCGGCGATCTGTGGCTGTTCCGCGGCCGCACCGCCGCTGACCGGGCGATTCAGACCCTCACCAACGCTCCGGTCAACCACGTCGGCATGGCGGTCACGCTCGACGACATGCCGCCGCTGATGTGGCACGCCGAACTCGGCCGCTCGCTGCCCGACATGTGGGCCGGGGCGCACGTGCGCGGCGTCCAGCTGCACGTCCTCGCCGACGCGGTCCGCGTCTGGGGCAACCGCTACGGCCAGCGGGCCTGGCTGCGCCAGCTCGACCTCGAGGTGACGCGCCCGATGGAGGACGCGGTGCTGCGCACTGTCGCCCGCCTCGACGGCACCCCGTTCCCGTCCACCGCCGGGCTCGCGGGCCGCTGGGCACGCGGACGCACGCGTCGTCGCGTCGACGCGGTCCGCGCGAAGGGCAGGGCGGCGCTCGGCCTCGAGCGCGCCGAGAAGCAGGGCCTCGACAACCCGCTCGAGTCCGCGTACTGCGCCGAGGTCGTTGCGCTGACCTACCAGGCAATGGGCCTGCTACCGGCCAGCAGGGCGTCCGACTCGTACGACCCGGGCAGCTTCTGGAGCGGCGACAAGCTCGATCTCCAGCTCGGCGCCCGACTCGGCGACGAGATCGAAGTCGTCCTCGACTGACCGGCCCCGAAGACTAGGAGCGGCGGCGCGAGACGTGCAGCACCGTGCCGTCGGCCCCGGTCACGACGGTCAGGCCACCACCGGAGAACCGCGTGCGATCCGGGTTGTCCTGCTCGGGCGCGACCCGGGACGGCGACGCGAGGACGTCGGCCACTTCGGCGTCGGTGATCCCGAAATCAGTGGCGGAACGCCGCGCACCACGGGTCATCCGAACGGCCTCGGAACTCTTCGAAGCAGACGGGGTGCGACGCCGCTGACCAGCGGGTTCCCGGCCACCGGCCGGATGCCCGGAGGGGGCGCTGCGCTGACGCTGAACGGGCGGGGCCTCGGAGTAGCCCGCGGAGTCGTCACCGTCTGCTGACGGGTCGCTCGGCGGCGCGAGAAAGAGCATGGCCGGTGCGGGCGGTGCAGACGAGCGTGAGGGCATATCGTCCCTTCGGGTTGATGCTTCGGCGCGCCGGCGTGCCGCATGAACAGCCCGTTGTCGTACGGGAGCGGCTGAGCTCTGCCTTCCGGCTTCTCGAGGACGGCCGGCGTGCCGTCTAATGGGGGTCGCGGCCTCGCGATGGGGACCCGCCACCAACCATACCCGCAACCACGCCGTCGCGCTGCGGTGTGAACGGCGGTCGAGCCCGTGACATGCGTCGGCCCGTACGTCAGCTCACCGGCGAAATCGCTCCCACAAGGTGGGTTCCGATATCGATGACCGGTTCCCCCGCGTCCTGCGCCGCGGGAAGCGTGAACCGGACGACAGTGCCACCCCCGGCGTTGTCGGTTGCCGCGATCGTGCCGCGGTGCCGCTCCACGATGCGTCGACAGATCGCCAGCGTCAGATCGCTCTCCGGATAGAGCCCGGTGCCGGGATCACCCGGACTGAACAACTGCGCGTGACGACCGGGCGGAATCCCGATCCCGTGGTCGGCGATCTCCACCCGCACCCACTCACCACCCGGCACCGGGTGCGCGCGCACGGCGAGCCGCGGCGTCTCGTCCGGGGGTGTGTGTTTCAGGGCGTTGCCCAGCAGACCGGCGAACAGCCTGCGCAGCAGGTGGGCATCACCGCGGACCGGCGGAAGCCGGCGCACGATGACGTGCGGCGCGCGGGTGCGTGCCACGGGCAGCACGACCGCGAGCATCTCGGTCACCACAGCATCCAGATCGACGTCGGTCAGCTGCAGATCGGTGTCGCGGGTGGCCGCGTAGGCGAGCAGGTCGTCGACGAGCCGGCGCATGCGCTCGGTGACGGTCCGGACGCGGGCCAGCCGCTCGCCGGTCAGCACGTTCCCGGCCTGGTCGAGGTACCCCAGCACGGTCGCCAGCGGTGCCCGGAGGTCGTGCGCCGCGATGCCGGCGAACGCGGTCAGGTCCGCCTCGTGCGCGCGCAGCGCGGTGACGTCACGGGAGACGGCGAGCGCCCCCTGCCGGTCGGATCCCAGGTCGAGCGGCTGTGCCGCCACCCGCACGCGGACGCCGTCCGGCCGGGCGGCGCTGCGCACCACGAACTCGTCCGCGCAGGCGGCGCCGGTGAGCGCGCGGCGCAGCGGCAGGTCCGTGCCCGGGAACGGCGTGACCCCGTCGAGGCGGAACACCCCGTTCGGCGCCTCCGCGAGCATCGCCTGCGCGGGTGAATTGAGCAGCGCCACCGTGCCGTCCTCGTCGGCGACGGCCACCCCCTCGTCGATACTCGTCAGCACCGCGTGGAGCAGCGTGGCCTGCTGCCGCGCGGACCGTTCGACGCGGTGGACCTCCGCCGCCGCCCCGGCCACCCGGGCCCGGTCGCGGGCCCGGGCGAGGGCGAGCGTGTACACCAGCAGACCAGCCACAATGCTCAGGGTGACGCCAGTCGCGAGCGCAACCTCGTCGAAGTGCGAATCCACCGGCGTACCGCCGCCCGCGGGGCGTGTCGCAGCGAGGAACCGCTGCTCGTCGAGGTCGAGAACGACCCAGCCGCGGGTCCGGGAGATCGGCGCGGCCACCGTTCGCGCGGTACCGCCCGACGCCGGATAGGGGTCGGAGACCACGACGTCCGAACCCAGCGCCGCCACGGCCTGGGGCGCGGCCGCGAGGTCACGCCCGACGCGGGGGAGCGTGCCGTCGAGCGGGCGGTCGAGCACGGCGAAGTAGTGGTCGGCCGCGCTGCGTGCCGGTTCGAGCCGCACGGCCGGCCAGGACTTCCGGGCGGTCGCGGCCGGGACGACCACGCTCACGCCGCTGACGCCGGGCAGGCTCGGCAGCGTCGCCGTGACCGCGGTGAGCCCCGCCTCGTCCAGCGGCGCGAGGTCGCGGAGCGCGGTGGACACCTGTCGGGTCGAGTCGGAGTACCGGCGCATGCCCGCGGCGACCGCGGCCCGGGCCGTCGCGGCGCGCTGTTCGGCGAGCCGGTGCTGTCCCCGCTGCTCCAGGGACCGGAAACCCTCGGCGGCCAGCACGGAGAGCGCGATACCGAGGACGACCACGGCAGCCGCCAGCGCGGCACCCCGGGGATCGACCCGGGCGCGTTCTCGCATAACGTCGATTATGGGACGTAGTGCGAGTTACTTCCCGTATTAGTCGACAGCGGGTTGCGGCGTGGGGCTGACGATCGGCGTCGTCGGCTCCTCGTCGCGCTTGCGGCTGAAGACGCGCCGCGGCTTCTTCTTCGAACGGTCGAGGTCCGACAGGCGAGCCAGCAACGGACCCGACACGACTGTGATCAGCACGTACGCGGTGGCGAGCGCGCCCAGCTGCTCGTCCACCCCCGCGGCGACGGCGAGCCCGGCGATGACGATCGAGAATTCGCCGCGCGGCATCAGCGCGAGCCCGGCACGCAGACGGCCCTTCGACGCGATACCCGCCCGCCGGGCGGCGTACCAGCCGGTCAGTACCTTCGTGCCCATCGTCACGACGGCCAGGCCCAGCGCGGGGAGCAGTACCGGCGGGATCGTCTCGGGTGCCGTCGACAAGCCGAAGAAGACGAAGAAGACCGCGGCGAACAGGTCACGCAACGGGCTGAGCAGCGCGGTCGCCGAGTGCGCGACCTCACCGGAGAGCGCGATGCCGACCAGGAACGCGCCGACCGCTGCCGACACCTGCAGCTCCGACGCGATGCCGGCCACCAGCAGCGTCAGACCGAGGACGCCGAGCAGCAGCGCCTCCGCGTCCTCGGCGGAGACCAGCTTGGTGATCCAGTCGCCGAACTTCAGCGCCAGGACCAGCACGACCGCGACCGTGCCGAGCGCGATGCCGAGCACCACCGAGCCCTGGGCGAAGCCGACGCCGGCCAGCAACGCGGTGAGGATCGGCAGGTAGAGGGCCATCGCGAGGTCCTCGATCACGAGGATGCTCAGCACGATCGGCGTCTCGCGGTTACCGAGCCGCCCCAGGTCGCCGAGCGTCTTCGCGATGACGCCGGACGACGACACCCAGGTGACGCCGGCGAGCGCCACCGCGCCGACCGGGCCCCAGCCGAGCACCAGCGCGAGCACCGCACCGGGGATCGCGTTGAGCAGACCGTCCACGAGACCGGCCGGAGCCGCCGCGCGGACGTTGCTGACCAGCTCCGACGCCGTGTACTCCAGACCCAGCGTGACCAGCAGCAACACGACGCCGATCTCGGCGCCGACCTCGATGAACTCTTCGCTGGAGGAGAGCGGCACCAGGCCGCCGTGGCCGAATGCCAGACCCGCGAGGAGGTACAGCGGGATCGGGCTCAAGCCCACGCGTCGACCGGCTCTGCCCAGCAGAGCGAGCGCGAGCAGAATCCCGCCGACCTCGATCAACAGCGTCGCGGAGGAATGCACCGGCCTCCCTCGTCGTGCTCTGTCCAGTTCTTCGTTGCCCGGGCCCTCGTCGGCCACGGCACAGCTACACGGCCACCGCGAAGGTGTGGCCCGTTCTTCCCTGTGTCGCCCCGCCGCACGGCGGTGCTTTGTCTTTCCTAAGGACGCTCAGGCGTCCCGGCGGAGGATCGACGCGACGCCGTCGACACCCTCCCGCGTACCGACGACGACCATCATGTCGGCGGCCTCGAACTCGAACGAAGGGCCGGGCGACGCGATGACCTCGCCCCGCCGAAGTATCGCCACGATCGACGCGCCGGTTCGGGTGCGCGCCTGGGTGTCGCCCAGTTGACGCCCGACGTACGCCGAGCCCTTGAGCGGCAACTGCTCGGTGAGTACGCCGACGACCTGTTCCTGCAGCTCGGCGAGGTGCCGGACGAGCTGGGGCGCGCCGAGGAGTTCCGCGAGGGCGTTGGCCTCGTCACCGTTGAGCGGGATCGTCTCGCTGGCGGCATCGGGGTCGTCGACGTCGTACACGACGAGCTCACGGTGACCGTCCCGGTGGGTCAGCACGCCGATCCGGCGACCCGCCCGGGTCACCACGTCCTGGCAAACGCCGATCCCGGGGAGGGCCCGCTGCTCTACCCGCGCACTCATCCTCGTCCTCCGGCTCATTGCCCCGTGGCCCCCCGCCTCTTGCCCCGACCCTATCCTGCGCGATCCGGGTTCTGAGCAGGACTGTCGGTGGGGAGGGGTACGTTGCGGTGCGTGACGGATGAAGCTCGGGTCGAGGCCGAGACGTGCGCTGCCGTCGAGCTGTCGACGCCGATCGGGCCGCTCGGGGTGGTGGTCACCGAGCGCGGGGTGCTCGCTGTCGGGCTCTCCGGGCTGCGGTTCGCCGAAGAGGCAGCGGCGGGGTTGCCCGGGCTCGAACCGGGGGAGTTGCCGGGGCCGCTGGAACGGGTCCGGGAGGAGTTCGGTGCGTACTTCGCCGGGCGCCTGCGCCGCTTCACGTTGCCCGTCGATTGGCGTCTGAGCAGTGGTTACGCCCGGGACGTGCGGGAGGCGCTCTACCGGAGCGTCGGGTACGGCGAGACGATCAGCTACGGCGCGCTCGCCCGCCGGGTGAGCGATGCCGACGTGGAGGGCGAGTTCGGTGCTGCCCGTGCGGTCGGGCGGGCGATGGCGACGAATCCGGTGCCGGTCGTCGTGCCGTGCCACCGGGTCCTTGCCGCTGACGGCAGCCTTCACGGGTTCGGTGGCGGCCTCGAAATGAAGCGCCAGCTCCTGGCCCTCGAAGGCGCCGTCCCCGACGTCCTGTTCTAGACGTCTCCGAGCAACTCGCCCAGGTCCACGACGACCGTCCCTACCCCGAACGACAACTCCGCTGATGCGGGATCCTCCTCGTCGTCCAGAGACAGTCGCGCGACGCGGCTGTAGGTGGCACCTTCTTCGAGCGCAAAGGCCTCCAAAGCGCGGTCGCGGGGGTCCACCACCCAGTAATGCGGCAGCCCCACGGCCGCGTACTTCGTGGTCTTGACCACGAGGTCGTCGCCACGGTTACTCGACAGCACCTCCACGGCAAGGGCTGGAAGGCCAGTGAAGCGTACGTTCTCGTCCGTGTCCGGGTAGACCATCAGGTCCGGGATGAACTCATTTCGGTCCGGCTTCCACCCCCAACCGGCGGTGACCTTATAGCCCGGCGGCACGGCAGCCCTCAGCCAGATAACCAGCTGGATGCAGATGTCTTGATGCGCACGACTTGGACTGGGGGACACCACCAAGTTCCCATCGATGTATTCGCCGCGGACGTCGGGACCGAGTTTTTCGTACTCATCCCAGGACATCGGCTGACCGATCGGAACAGCCTGGGCAGCGTGCACCATAACGCCTCCCCTCGAGCTCATGTCCTCAGCGTAGGGCTCAGGTGGGGGATACCGCTCGGATGGCGGTGAGGAGGCCCGCGCGTCCGCAGCGGACGTGTCAGTGCGAGTCGAATGTCGTTAAGCTGGCTATATGTCCGTTTATCCGGCAGTGGTCGGGAGACACGCGAGGCTGCCGCACTGGGCCTCGCTCCCCGTGGTTGTCGCGGTGCTCGGGCTGAGCGTGACGTTGCTGGTCACCGGTGTGCTGCACCAGTCCGAGCAGCGGCGTGCCCAGGCGCTGCTGGAGCGTCAGGCAACCGGTGTCGAGGCGGCGATCACCGCCGAGGCCAACCGTTACGTCGACACGATGACCGACCTGACCGCTGCGATCAGCGCCCAGAACAGCCTCACGGCCGGGGACTTCGTCGCGGTCATGGCCGGGCTGAACGCCAACCGCCTCTACGGGGCGTCCGGGGTGTCGCTGGTGATGCCGACCGCGTCCTCCGAGCTGCCCGACCTCGCCACGGACTGGACGCCCGGCTCCCAGGCCGACGCCCTGGTTCCCGACACGGTGGGTGCCGCGCTCTCGCTGCCGCACCGGTACGTCGTCCTCAACCGGACGTTGGACGGGTCGGCTGCGCGCGTCGGCCGGGACCTCTCGACGATCGGCCCCGCGCGCGAGGCGATGGATGCCGCCATGCGGCTCGGTCGGCCGATCGCCAGTCGGACCTACGTCCTGCGCAAGGACGTGGAAGGGCTGCCCGCCGCGCAGCGGCAGTCGTCGTTCGTGGTGGCCTCGCCGGTGCGGCTCGCGGGCAACGCGGGGGACGGGGAGCCGCGCGGCTGGCTGCTGATGGGGATGCGTGGGGAGGACTTCCTCGAGCGGACGCTGCAGCGCGCCGCCGCCGGTCAGGTGCGGGTCGAGCTCCGTGACGTCGACGGGGCGAACACCCAGCGGGTCGCAAGCTGGCCACGCGGCGGCGCTAGCCTGCTCGTCCCGGCCGACCGCCCGGGCGCCGCCGGCCGCGCACAGGCCGACGGCGCATCACCCGATCCCGCGCAGGCGGGCGGCGCTACGCCTGATTCCGCGCACGCCGCATCGTGGCAGGTCGCTGGCGTCGAGCATCGGTGGGTCAACGTCGCCGGGCGCACCTGGCTGCTCTCGGTCGCGCCGATGGATTCGGTCGTCCACCCGGACGGAACCCTCGACACCGTCGTGCTGGTCGCCGGCACACTGATCGGCCTGCTGCTCGCCGCGCTCGTCGGCGTCCTCACCCGCTCCCGCGACCGTGCTCTGGTCGACGTCCAGCTGGCCACCGCCGCCCTGCGCGCCGACGTCGCCCGGCGCGAGGAGGTCGAGGTGGAGCTCCGCCGCCGGGAACGGGAGCTGGCCGGGTTCGCCGGGGTCGCCGCCCACGACCTGCGCAGCCCGCTGACCGCCGCGTCGGCCTACCTCGAGGTACTCGAGGACGAGAGCGGCGCCGGGCTGGACGAGGCCGGGCACGAATTCCTCGGCCGGGCCCGGTCAGCGGTAGCGCGCACCGACCGCATGCTCAACGACCTGCTCGAGTACGCCACCGCGGAACACGTCGACCTGAACCGGACGCAGGTGAACCTCGGAACGGTCGTCGCCGAGGTGGTCGCGGACCGCACCGACCGCCTCGAACCCGACCCCCACCGAGTGACGGTGGGCGAACTCCCGGTCGTCTCGGGCGACCCCGGCATGCTCCGGCAGGTACTCGACAACCTGATCGGCAACGCGGTGAAGTACACCGCGCCGGGCCGGCCGCCCCGGGTGAGCGTGCGCGCGCAGCGCGGGGACCTGACCTGGCGGATCGAGGTCGCCGACCAGGGCATCGGCATCCCCGCCGACGAACGCGACGGGGTGTTCGACGCGTTCCACCGCGGCGCGGGGAGCGGTGCGTTCTCCGGCAGCGGCCTGGGCCTGGCGATCTGCCGCAAGATCGTCGAGCGGCACGGCGGGACGATCGGCGTCGAGGACAACCCCGGCGGCGGCAGCGTGTTCTGGTTCACGCTGCCGGAACCGCCCCGTTAACCGAACAAGATCTCGTTGACGTGCGACGTCGTCTCGACGCCACTCGCATACGTGCCCTTCGAGCGCTGATCGGCCATCACCGCGACCACGTACCGCTGGTGCGCCCCGACCCACCCGGCGGAGTTGATCACCCACCCGGCGCGGTAGCGGAACCAGCCGTTCTTGTTGCCGCGGATCCACCCGGGCCCGGCCGACCACACACCCCACCGCTGGTTCTCGGCGACCCCGCGCATCCGCGCGATCAGGTACTGCCGCACCTCGCTCGGCGTCTCCCGGACGATGTAGCGCACCAGGCGACGCAGATCGGCGGCGGTCGTCTTCATCGATCCCCAGTGCCGGGCGAGGCCGGGCACGAACCCGGTGTCGGTCATCCCGTACGCCGACCAGTGCGCCACCATCGACGCACCGCCGTAGCGGTTCCACAGGTGGTTGGCAGCGGCGTTGTCGCTGCTCACCAGCGCCGCGTACAGCCAGCGCGCTTCCGTGGTGGTGAGCTCGAACTCGCCCCGGTGCTGTCGCATCAGGATGTCCAGCGCGATCGCGAGCTTCGCCGTCGACGCCGCGTAGATCGGACGGTCGGCGTAGTCGTTGCGCCACACGCGGTCGCGCCAACCGTCCGAGATCGCCAGGCCGGTATAGCCCGGCCGGGTCCCGAGGTAGGCGTCGGCCTCGCGGACACGCTGCGCGAAGGCGCAGTCGAAGCCGGTGGCATCGTCGACGCAGCCGTCGGCGTACGCAGGGTTCATCGGAACGAGGAGGCCACCCAACAGGGCGGCCACGGCCAGAGATCGAGACATGCGGACGTGCACGGTTACCCTCCGGGAAGAGCAGTCCCTGAAGTCCTTGAACGTCACGCTAATGCCGATTTGTACCAAAAGTGAGTACCACTCGCGGCGGGTCGCGAGGAGGGAATCCCGGCGCGAAAACGGGTATTGCTCCCGCAGACCAAACTGGGGAGGTGGCACGGTGCCGATCGCGACGATCGACCCGACCGACGGCCGGGTCCTGAAGAACTTCGACCCGCTGACCGACGCGCAGATCGAGGAACGCCTGGCGCGGGCGGTCGACGGCTTCGCGGCGTTGCGCTCCGCCACGTTCGAACAGCGTGCGTCGTGGCTGCGCGCCGCGGCCGACATTCTGGACGCCGAGCGCGACGAGATCGCCCGCACGATGACCGTCGAGATGGGCAAGACGCTGCCCGCGGCGAAAGCCGAGGTGGCCAAGTGCGCGGTGGCGTGCCGGTACTACGCGAAGAACGCGCCGGCGTTCCTCGCCGACGAGGCCACCGACCCCGCCGCCGTGAAGGCACGCCAGGCCTACGTGCGCTACCAGCCGCTCGGCCCGGTGCTCGCGGTCATGCCGTGGAACTTCCCGCTCTGGCAGGCGATGCGGTTCGCCGCTCCGGCGCTGATGGCCGGCAACGTCGGCCTGCTCAAGCACGCGTCGAACGTCCCGCAGACGGCGTTGTTCATGGAGCAGTTGTTCTCGCGCGCGGGCTTCCCCGAGGGTGCGTTCCAGACGCTCCTGATCGGCTCCGACCAGGTCGAGGCCGTGCTCTCCGACAAGCGGGTCGTCGCGGCGACGCTCACCGGCAGTGAGGGAGCGGGGCGCTCGATCGCCGCGATCGCCGGGCGCGAGCTGAAGAAGACCGTCCTGGAGCTGGGCGGCAGCGACCCGTTCGTCGTCCTGCCGTCAGCCGACGTCGCCAAGGCCGCCGCGGTCGCGGTCACTGCACGCTGCCAGAACAACGGTCAGTCCTGCATCGCCGCCAAGCGGTTCATCGTGCACACCGACGTGTACGACGCGTTCGCCGCGGCGTTCGTCGACCGGATGGCCGCGCTCACCGTCGGTGACCCGATGGACGAGAAGACCGACGTCGGGCCGCTCGCGACGGAGCAGGGGCGCACGGACGTCGAGGAGCTCGTGCAGGACGCGAAGGACCAGGGCGCCACCGTGCTGTGCGGCGGAACCGCGCCGGATCAGCCGGGCTGGTGGTACCCGCCGACGGTGGTCGCCGACCTCACGCCGGAAATGCGGATGTACCGCGAGGAGGTGTTCGGGCCGGTCGCCGGGCTCTACCGTGCGTCCTCCTACGAGGAGGCGATCGAGATCGCGAACGGTACCGACTTCGGTCTGGGCTCCAACGTGTGGACCACCGATCCGGCCGAGCAGGAGCGGGCGGTCAACGACCTGGAGGCCGGTGCGGTGTTCGTCAATGGGATGGTGACCTCCTACCCGGAGCTCCCGTTCGGCGGGATCAAGACCTCCGGATACGGGCGGGAACTCTCCGCCCAGGGCATCCGCGAGTTCTGCAACGTGAAAACCGTCTGGGTCAGCTAGCGCCCGTCAGCTAGCGCCCGTCAGCTAGCGTCCGATGGCTCGGCGACCCAGGCGGAGAACACCGGGACGCCGTGCCACGGCCCTCCGTGCTGCCGGGCCACCGCCACGACCGCGTAGGGCCGCCCGAACCGCACGGTCGCGGTGCGCCGGATCCCCGGCCTCGGCGCCGGGGGCGCGCTGGTCATCCACGCCATCGCGGTCACCGCGGCGGCCCGGAACCCGACCCGCGTGTACTCCGCGCGCGCGACCTGTCGCGCCCCGATTCCGAGACCGGGACCGATCAGCCCCGCCACCGCGGACCCCGCCGCGTCGAAACCGAGGCTTGCGTCCGCGAGGAGGTCGTGATCGGAGGACGCCGTCCACGCGGGCAGCACCGCGTCGTACGCCTCTTCCCGCCCGGACTCGGTGCGGGTCGGCGCGTCCTCCTCGGTGATCGTCCAGGCATGGCCCTCGCCCAGCGGCAGGTCGAACAGCGACTGCCCGTGGACGCCGTGCAGCGCCGCTCGGTGCGCGGCGGCCAGCACGGCACTGGCCGGCACGTCCGGCGCGCCGATCACCGACACCACGGTCAGCCCGTCGCTCCAGCCCTCGAGCGGCTTCGCTTCGGTGCTGTGCACGACGACGTCACCGGCCTCGTCGTCGGCGACGATGCGCACGGTGTGGCCGGACGGGGCGCGGAGCGCGGTGGTGAGTTCGCCTGCCCACTCCGAGTCGCCCAGCGCCTCGGCGGTGGTGGTCTCGAACGGGACCGTCCAGGAGACGTCGGTGCCCAGGGCCGAGGCGAGCACCAGAACCACCTCCGGGGTCAACGTCAGCGGGAACGCGTCGATCAAGCCTCTGGTGTTCTCGCTGGCCCAGGCGTCGGCCTCGGCCTGCGACGGGAGTGGACCCTTCTGGACGCCGGTCGCCCAGTCGGTCGGAACGGACTCTCGGGCCCAGAGCGCGGCGGCGGCCGCCACCAGCGGGTGCGGCTCGGCGAGCAGGGCCGCGGCGCGCTCGGCCGCCTCGTCAGCCGGCTCACCGAGCACTTCCTCGATCGTGGCCCGCTCCGCGCCGGTCGCCGCGGGCGCGGCCAACGCCAGGACCACCCAAGCGCCGAGCGGGGAGGCGACGTGGTGCTCCGTGCCGATGGCTGTGTGCAGCGCGGTCGCGTACGCGGACAGTGCGTCGGGGAAACCCATGCCGCCAGTCTCGCCCTTGACGGCAACGATCCCGAAGTGGTCTAGTCCGGGCCAGACCACCATGACGGCCGAGTGGAGACCAAGCTTGAGCGCCGCCAACCCACCCGCCGCGATCGACGCGCGTAGCCCGGTACCGAAGTACTACCAGCTCCGCGAGATCCTGCTCGACCTGATCGAGCGGGAACTGACCGTCGACGCCCCGGTTCCGTCCGAACGTGAGCTGGCCGCCCGGTACGGCCTGTCCAGAATGACCGCCAGGCAGGCCATCGAGCACCTGGTCAGCGAGGGCAAGCTCTACCGCGTCCAGGGACGCGGCACGTTCGTCGCACGGCCGAAGATCGTCATGCCACTGCGGCTGACGTCGTTCAGCGAGGACATGCGGGCCCGTGGCATGATCCCCGGCGCCCGTGACCTGGGCCGCCGCTCGATCGACGCACCCGCCGCGGTCGCCCGCGAGCTGGGCGTCGAGGCCGGTGCGCCGCTCTACGTCGTCGAGCGCCTGCGTACCGCGGACGGCGTCCCGATGGCGCTCGAACGCTCGCATCTGCCGGCGCGGTTGGTGCCGGGCCTGCTGGACCAGTCGCTCCAGGACCGTTCGCTCTACCAGCTCCTCGCGCAGGAGTACTCGCTCGCGCTCGACCGCGGCGACCAGGTGATCGAAGCCGGCATCGCCGACCGTGGCGACGCCGAGCTGCTCGGCCTCGCGCCCGGCAGCGCGGTGCTCCGGCTGCAGCGGCGTTCCTGGGCCGGTGCGGTGCCGGTCGAGTACGTCGTGTCCACGTACCGCGCGGACCGGTACCAGCTGCGTGCGTCGCTCGACATCGACCCACCGGGAGGCGTCTCGTCATGACAGGGCTGGTCGACAAAACCCGGCTGGTCGACAAAACGCTGCTCGTCGGCTTCGAGGAGCCCGACCCGCCGGAGTGGTTCCGCCGGGCTGCGCCCGGCCTCGGGGGAGTGGTGCTCTACGGCCAGAACCTGCGCGTCGACACTGACGCCGCCCGTCTGGCGTCGGTTCTGCACCAGGATTCCGACGTCGTGCTCGCTGTCGACGAGGAGGGCGGCGACGTCACCCGGGTGCACTATCGCAACGGCAGCCCGGTGCCCGGCAACTACGTGCTCGGAGCGGCGGACGACGAGGGGCTGACCGGCGCGGTCGCCACCCGGATCGGCGTCGGCCTGCGGGCGGCGGGGATCGGCTGGAACCTGGCGCCGGACGTCGACGTGAACTCGGCGCCCGAGAACCCGGTGATCGGTGTCCGGTCGTTCGGGGCGGATCCCGACACGGTGAGTCGGCACGCGGCGACCTGGGTGTTGGCGATGGAGAACACCGGCGTCGCGGCGTGCGCCAAGCACTTCCCCGGGCACGGGGACACCCGCTCGGACTCGCACTACGGGCTTCCGGTGGTCGACTGCGACGAGGCGGAGTGGCGTCGGGTGCATTTGCCGCCGTTCGTCGCGGCGATCGACGTCGGGGTGCGGTCGATCATGACCGCGCACGTGGTCGTGCCCGCGCTCGACGACCAACCGGCGACGATGAGCCGTCGCATGCTCACCGACATCCTCCGGGGTGAACTGGGTTATCAGGGCGTCATCGTGACCGACGCGCTCGACATGGGCGCGATCAAGAACGGGGTCGGCCTCGGGGCCGGCGCCGTCGCCGCGCTCCGGGCGGGCGCGGACGCACTCTGCCTCGGCGCGATCGGCGGGGAAGGGCTCTACCAGGAGGTCCGTTCGGCGGTTCTGGCCGCCGTCGACGACGGTGCGCTGCCGCTGCGCCGCCTGGAGGAGGCCGCCGAGCGCGTCGAGGCCCTGCTCACCTGGGTGCGCAATGCCCCGCCCCCGCAACCGGGCCCCGCCGGCCGCGCGGCGGCTGGAGCCGGCGGCCTGGCCGCCGCGGCCCCTGGCGCTGCGTCGCCGGACGCGTTCGATCCGGGCATGGAGGCCGCGCGGCGGGCTGCGCGGGTGTTCGGTGACCCGGTCGTCAGCGGGCCGCCGGTGATCGTCGAATTGAGGGCCACACCGAACCTCGCGGTCGGGGAGGCGTACTGGGATCTGGCTGCGCCGCTCGCCGAGCGGGGACTGGCGCCCCGCGCCGTGCACCGCCTCACGGACGCGACGTCACTGTCCGAAGTGCTCACCGCAGTCGAGGGCCAGCCGCTGGTCGTCGTCGGCCGGGACGTACCGCGTCACCCCTGGCAGCAGAAGGCCTGGCACGTCCTGTCCGGACGGTGCCCCGACGCGGTCCTGGTCGAACTCGGCCTGCCCTGCCCGGACGTTCTCACGACCGGACAGCGCGTGTTCGTCGGTGGCGCCGGACGTCCAAATCTGCAGGTAGCAGCGGAGCTGCTCAGCGGGGACCGTCACCGACCGTAGCGTTACCGAACTGATGTCTTGACGGCCCCTGTGGGCCGTGCCACAGTCCCGGGCTAGACCGGTATGGACCACTGGCCGGACCAATCCAGAATGAGGAGGCGACGTGCGCGTTCGCCGAGCGTTGACCGTGGGGCTCACCACCCTGGTCGCCGCGTCCCTGGCGTTATCGGGCTGCAGCAGCAGCGACGACAGCGGTAGCGACGGCGGCGGTACCAAGAAGCTCACCGTCTGGCTGATGTCCGGCTCCGCACCGGACGAGTTGGTCAACGAGATCAACTCGGAGTTCACCAAGGCCCATGAGGGCTGGACCGTCGACTACCAGGTCCAGCAGTGGGACGGCATCCAGGACAAGCTGACGACGGCGCTGGCGAGCAACACCCCGCCGGACATCGTGGAGCTGGGCAACACGCAGTCGCCGCGGTTCGTCGAGTCCGGTGCGCTGGCCGACCTGTCGAAGTCCAAGGACGACCTGAACGGCAAGAACTGGCTCGACGGCCTGGCCGCGACCGGTGAGAAGGACGGCAAGACGTTCGCGACGCCGTTCTACGCCGCGAACCGCATCGTCGTCTACCGCAAGAGCATGTTCACGAAGGCCGGCATCACCGCGCCGCCGAAGACGATCGACGAGTTCATCGCCGCCGGTAAGAAGCTGCAGGCCGCGAACAAGGCCGACAAGCAGTTCCAGGCGCTCTACCTGCCCGGTCAGTCCTGGTACACGCTGCTCAGCTGGGTGTGGGCCAACGGCGGCGACGTCGCCAAGGACAACGGCGGCAAGTGGACCGGCACGCTCGACAGCCCCGAGGCCCAGAAGGGCTTCCAGGACTACTCCCGGATCTACAAGGAGCTGTCGAAGGCACCCGTAGACCAGGACGAGGCCAACCCGCAGCAGTCGACGGTGTTCGCCAAGGGTCACGTCGCGATGTTCATCGGTCTTCCCTGGGAGATCGGCACCGCGACCGCGCCCGAGGGCGGCGACCCGAAGCTGAAGGACGACATCGCGACGTTCGAGATCCCCGGCCCGACCGGCCCGGCGCCGGTCTTCCTCGGCGGTTCGAACCTCGGCGTCGCGGCGGCCAGCCCGAACGCGGACGCGGCCACCGACTGGCTGAAGCTGATCCTCGGCGACAAGTACCAGACGAAGCTGGCCGCGGGCGGCGTCGTCCCGGCGCTGACGAACCTCGGTGACACCGTCTACGGCGACAACGAGGCGGCCAAGGTCATGGCTGCGGCGGCCACCAACGGCGGCAAGGTCACGCCGGTCACCCCGGCCTGGGCCGCGGTGGAGAGCGGCACCAACCCGATCAAGAACGCGATGACGAAGGTGCTGCGTGGCACCGACGTCGCCACCGCGTCGAAGGAAGCCAGCACGTCGATCACCGACACGATGGCCAAGGCCAAGTAGTCGTCCCGGCCGCCGGGCTCCTCACGGGGGGAGCCCGGCGGCCCCGTCTCACCCGAACGGCTCCGCGCACGGTGCTGCCGCGCGCGGACGTTCCGACGTCAGGAAGGAGCCGTGCCGATGAGTGTGCCGACCCCGACACCGACCGCGTCGCGGGAGCTCCCTGAGCAGAGTCCGGCCGGCGCATCGGTCGCCCCGCCGCGGCCGGCCGGCCGGCGACGCCGGGAGCCGCTGCCGTACCTGCTGCTGGTGCCGAGTCTGGTCGCGCTGGGCGCGCTGTTCGCCTACCCGGTGTACCTGCTGTTCCGGATGTCGTTCCAGCAGCTCGGTTTCGGTGAGCTGGTCCGCCGGGTGACGATCTTCACCGGCGTCGACAACTACACCGAGATCCTCGGCGACCCGGAGTTCTGGCAGGTCGTGTGGCGCACCGTCGCGTTCACCGCGGTCTGCGTCGGCCTGACGATGGCGCTCGGCACCGGCATCGGCCTGTTGCTGGTCAAGCTCGGCACGAAGATGACGATCGCGGTCTCGATCTCGTTGGTGCTGGCCTGGGCCATCCCGATCGTCACCGCGACGACGCTCTGGCAGTGGATGTTCGACTCCACGTACGGCGTCGTGAACTTCCTGCTCGGCACGCCCGGCCACGACTGGTTCGCCAGCGGCCTCTCGACGTTCGCGGTCATCGTCATCATCATCGTCTGGCAGGCCGTGCCGTTCGTCGCGTTCACCGTGCAGGCCGGTGTACTGACGATCCCGGACGAGTACTACGAGGCCGCCCGGATGGACGGCGCGAGCGGGTGGCGCGCGTTCCGCGCGGTGACGGTGCCGATCCTGCGCCCGATCCTGTTCGTGCTCGCGTTCCTCTCGACGATCTGGGACTTCAAGGTGTTCACCCAGGTCTGGGCCGTGCGGCAGGGAGGCCCGGACGGGCAGACCGTGACGCTGCCGATCTACATCTACGACATGGGCATCGCGTCCAGCCGCTACGGCCTGGCGGCTGCCGGTGCCGTCGTCATGGTCGCGATCCTCGGGGTCGCGATGGTCGTGTACCTGCGACACATGCTTCGAACGGAGTTGGAAGACTGATGCGGAAGGTCTGGCCCAACGCGCTCGGCGTCGTTGTCATCTTCTTCTTCGCGTTCCCCGCGTACTGGATGCTCCGGACGGCGTTCCTGCCGACCGTCGACATCCAGAGCGATCCGCCGGTGTTCGTGCCGACCGACGGCACGTTCGACCACTTCGTCACGGCCGTCAGCCGGCCCGGCTTCTGGAACTACGTCCGCAACAGCCTGTTCGTGACGCTGGTCGCGGTGGCGCTCTCGACGATGGTGGCGCTGCTGGCCGCGGTCGCGGTGGCCCGGTTCCGGTTCCGGGGGCGCAAGGCGTACCTGGTGCTGATCCTCGCGGTGCAGCTCGCGCCGTTCGAGGCCCTGTTCATCCCGTACTTCCTGGTGTTCCGGCAGTTCGACCTGCTCGACAAGCTGCCCGCCCTGATCCTCGTGTACTTCGTCTCGATCCTGCCGTTCACGATCTGGACGCTGCGCGGGTTCGTCGCCGCGGTACCGGCGGAGCTGGAGGAGGCCGCGCTCGTCGACGGCTGCACCCGCTGGCAAGCGTTCCTGCGGGTGGTGTTGCCGCTGCTCGGACCGGGTCTGGTGGCGACATCGATCTTCGGGTTCATCACCGCGTGGAACGAGTACCTGTACGCGTTCGTGTTCATGCGCAACGAGGACCACTACACGCTGCCGGTGTGGCTGGCGACGTTCCGCACCGCGTTCGGTGACGACTGGGGCGGCGCGATGGCCGGCTCGGTGCTGTTCACGTTGCCGGTGCTGATCTTCTTCCTGATCGTGCAACGCCGGATGGTCGGTGGGCTCACCGCTGGCGCGGTGAAAGGATGACAGTCGTGACAAATACCGCACCTGGTTCTTTGATGGCCGCCGAGATCGGCGAGCAACCGTCGATCCTCGCCGCTCTGCTTTCTTCGGCGGACGCCATTCGCGCTGTCGCTTCGGCGGTGCGCGAACGAGCTCCACGTTTCGTGATGCTCGCGGCCCGGGGCACCAGCGACCACGCCGCTCTCTATGCCAAGTACCTGGTGGAGACCCGGCTGGCATTGCCCGCGGGGCTGGCTTCCCCCTCGTCGATGACGCTGTACGGCAGTCGTCCCGACCTTCGTGACGTGCTTTTCCTGGGCGTGAGTCAGTCCGGGGCCTCGCCGGACCTGGTCGACTCGCTCACGGTCGCGGGGGAGTGCGGGGCCACGACGGTCGCGGTGACGAACGACCCGGCGTCCGACCTGGCTTCGGCTGCGGAGTTCAGCGTCGACGTGCGCGCCGGGGTGGAAAACGCGGTCGCGGCGACGAAGACGTACACCGCTGAGTTGCTGGCGTTGTATCTCCTGCTCGGCGGCTCGGCTTCCGAGGCGGCGGCGTTGCCGGACGCCGCGGCCGCGACGCTCGAGGGGGCAGTGGAGACCGCTGCTGCCCGGTACCGCTTCGCCGAGCGGCTGGTCGTCACCGGGCGGGGATTCGGATATCCGACCGCCCGGGAGGCCGCGCTCAAGCTGATGGAGACCAGTTACCTGTCCGCGCAGGCGTTCTCCACCGCCGACCTGCTGCACGGGCCGTTCGCGATGATCGACTCCGGGGTTCCGGTGATCGCGGTCGCGACGCCGGACGCGGGCGGCGAGGCCGTGACACCGGTCGTCTCGCGGTTGCGGGAATCCGGTGCGGACGTGCTCGTGGTGGGCGCCGATCTTCCGGTCGTCCGGGACGGGGTTCCGCACGCGCTCTCCCCGGTGCTCGACATCCTGCCGCTGCAGCGGCTGGCCCGGCAGATCGCCCTGGATCGGGGCGAGAACCCGGACCGTCCGCGTGGCCTGTCGAAAGTGACACACACTCGATGACTGACATCCCACTCGACCAGCTCTCCGCACAGGGCGTGGCCGAGCGGCTGTTCGACGCGGAAGCGCGGGTCCTGCCCGCGGTCCGCGCGGCGGCGCCCCGGGTGGCCCAGGCCGCCGAGCTGATCGCCGCCCGGATGGCCGACGGTGGCCGGCTCGTGCTGATCGGCGCCGGTACGTCCGGGCGCCTGGCGGTGCTCCAGGCCGCGGAGTTGCCCGGCACGTTCGGCCTGGCGCTCGACCGGGTCGCCGCGCGTACCGCCGGTGGTGGCCCCGGTGGGCTGACCGGCACGGACGGCGACGAGGACGACGTCGGCGCCGGGCGTGGCGACCTTCTCGACACCGGGTTCGCGGGCGGGGACACGCTGGTCGCTGTCGCCGCCAGTGGGCGGACGCCGTACACGCTGGCGGCTGTCGCGCTGGCGCGGGAGCTGGGGGCGCGCGTGGTGTCGGTGACGACCGCGTCGCCGTCGCCGCTGGCGGAGGCCGCCGACGTGGCGATCGAGGTGCCGATGGGGCCGGAGGCTCTCCGCGGCTCCACCCGGCTGACGGCCGGGACCACGCAGAAGTTGCTGTTGGACGCGCTGACCACGGCGGCGATGGTTCGCCTCGGTCGCGTGCACGGTGACGTGATGATCGACGTCGTTCCGGCGAACGCGAAGCTCAAGGCGCGCAGCGCCGGGCTGGTGGCCGAGATCGTCGGCTGCGAGCCCGCGGAGGCGCTGGGTGTGCTGGACGAGTGCGGGGGCAACGCCCGGGCGGCGGTGCTCGTGCTGAGCTCGGGCCTCGGCCCCGACGACGCCGCGGCCCTCGCCGCCGGCCACCGAACCCTCCGAGCAGCAATGGCGGCCTCCCGATGACGGCCACGATCCCGCCGGCGCCGGACGCCGCGGGCCCTTCGGCCGGGCCGGCCGCATCGGGCGGGCCGGCCACGCCGGACGCCCGGGCCGTGGTGCTGGCCGGCGCGCGGGTGGTGACGCCGGACGGGGTCCTGGATCCCGGATGGGTGTCGCTCAGCGGCTCCTCGATCGCCGCGATCGGGAGCGGCGCGCCACCGGCCGATGCCGGCGAGGTGGTGGACCTCGGGGGTGGCTGGTTGCTGCCCGGGTTCATCGATCTGCACGTGCACGGCGGTGGAGGGCACGACTTCACGGCGTCGCCGGACGACCTGGCGGCGGGTGTCGCCTACCACCTGTCCCGCGGCACCACGCGAACCCTCGTCTCACTGGTGACCGCGCCGGTCGACGCCCTCGTCACCCAGCTCGGCTGGGTAGCCGACGCCGTCGAAGCTGACACCGGTGTCATCGGCGCCCACCTCGAAGGCCCGTTCCTCGCGAGCGCCCGCTGCGGCGCACAGAACCCCGCCCACCTCATCGACCCGACCCCCGAAGCCGTCGAACGGCTCCTCAAAGCGGGCCGGGGTCACGTCCGCGTCGTCACCGTGGCGCCGGAACGCCCGGGCGGTCTCGAGCTCATCGAGCACCTGGTCGCCGAGGGCGTCGTCGCCTCGGTCGGCCACACCGACGCCGACTACGACACCTCCCTGGCGGCGTTCGAACGCGGCGCGTCACTGGTCACGCACGCCTTCAACGGCATGCGCGGCGCACACCACCGCGAGCCCGGCCCCGTACCGGCCGCACTCGACGCGGGCGTGCCGTGCGAGCTGATCAACGACGGTGTGCACGTGCACCCCGCGGCAGCGCGACTGCTCCTGCGCGGCACCGACCGGCTCGTGCTCATCACCGACGCGATCGACGCGACCGGCGTCGGCGACGGCACGTACACCCTCGGCGGCCAGGACGTCGTCGTCAGCGACGGGCAGGCCCGCCTGGCGTCGAGCGGATCACTCGCCGGTAGCACGCTGACGATGGACGTCGCCGTGCGGCGGGCGGTGACCGACGTCGGCCTCGACATCGTCGACGCCTCGGTCGCGGCGTCCGGCACGCCCGCACGCCTGCTCGGCCTGGGCGGCGTCTGCGGCGCGATCGCCCCGGGCCTCGACGCCGACCTCGTGCTCCTCGACGACGGGCTCGAACTCTCCCGCGTTCTGCGGGGAGGACGCTGGCTGAGCTGAAGCTCGGGGCCCGCGTGGGAACGTGGGCCCCGAACCACTCATCCGCAGAGGGCGTGGTCGATCAGCGCGTTCGCCGCGTCCTCCGACCCGAGCGTGTCGGTGGTGATCGACACGACGACACTGCGGGTGCCCCGCTCGTTGATCCCGTTACGGATCGAGTAGCCGGGCACGTCACCGCTGTGCGACCACACGCCGCCGCACGGGCTCTCGCTCCACTCCAGGCCCAGCCCGTACCGCCAGACGCGCTTCGAGCTGCTGGACGTCGGCTCGGGCACGGTCTTCTTCATCTCCACGAGCTGCGCGGGTCGCAGAACCCGACCGTCGAGCAATGCGGAAAGGAAGCGGTTGACGTCCGACGTGGTGCTGATCATCGACCCGGCCGACGCGAACCAGGTCGGGCTCATCCGGGTCGTGTCGACCGGCTCACCGAGCTTGCCCTCGTCCGGCGTCGTACCGGGGGCGGGGAAGCGGTGGTAGCCGGGCGCGTGCGGCTCGGGGACGTCGAGTGACGTCCGCGGGGCGGACGTGTCCCGCAGACCGAGCGGACGGAGGATCCGGCGGCTGACCTCGGTCTCCCAGCGGTGCCCGGTGACGCGCTCGATGAGCATGCCGGCCAGCAGGTAGTTCGTGCTGGAGTACTGCCAGCGTGCGCCCGGTGCGAACTCCGGCGCGTGGGTCTGGGCCTGCGCGACCAGCTGCGCGGACGTCTGCTGCTTCGCCCCGTTGGCGCGGAAGGCCTCCTCGCTGCGCAGGAGCGCCGGAGCCGCCACGTACTGGACGTAGTCCGGCAGGCCGCTGGTCTGCTGCAGCAGGTGCCGAACGGTGATGTTCCTGCCGTTCTTCACCACGCCGGGGAGGTACTTCTCGATCGGGGCGTCCAGTGCGATCCGGCCTTCGCCGACGAGCTGCAGCGTCGTCGCGGCGACGAACGTCTTCGTGGTGCTGCCGACGCGGAACTTCGCGTGCTCGGGCACGTCGCCCGCCCGCACTGTGGTCGAGCCGTCGGGCGTGACGACCTCGGCGATCACCGCGGGTGCACCCTGCGCGACCAGGGCGTCCGCGTCGTCCTGGAGCCGTGAGCCGGCCTGCGCCGGAGCCGCGGCCAGCCCCACCAACGTCACCATCACCGTCGAAAACAGAAAGATTCTTTTCATGCGGGAACGCTAGAAACCGCACCGCCCGGAGTCGTCACACCCGAGCGCCACATCGGACTAGCTCTCAGGAGCTAGGGCCCGGATGATTTTGTGGAGGGCGGATTCGGTGGCGGCGCGCTCTTCCGGGGTGAGCTCGGCCGTGACGTGTCGGGCCAGCGCTGCGCGGGCGTCGCCCACCGGCTTCTCGGCCGCGCGGCCGGTGTCGGTCAGGTAGAGGCGCACCAGGCGGGCGTCGGCGTCGTCGCGTCGGCGGGTGATCAGGCCGGCCGTCTCCATCCGGGTCGCGGCGTTCACGACGGTCGGCGTGCTCACCCGCAGTCGCGCCGCCAGCTCACCCGGCGTCAGACCGTCCTCCGCCCACAGCACCTCGAGCACGAGGTTCTGCCCCACCCGGACGCCGTGCGCACTCATCGCCTCGTCCGTCGCGGCCTGCAGCAGCTTGTGCGCCCGCGTGAACAGCCGGAGCAGATCGGTCATGCGTGGAGCCTATTGCCCTCCAGTTCGTTAGCCAGCTAACGTTAGCTAGCTAATGAGTAGGGGAGACCATGATTCTCGTGACGGGCGGCCGGGGCTTCATCGGGACGCACACGACCCGGGCGCTGCGTGGCCTCGGCGAAGATTGCCTGCCGATCGGGCGCGGGGACGCGGATTGCACCGACCTCGACGCGTTACGTGCCCTGGGCGCGAAGTACTCGATGACCGGCATCGTCCACCTGGCCGCGATCCACCTCGGCGGGGCGCCGGCGGCCGAGGAACTGCGGGCGAACCTCACCGCGACGCTGAACATCGCGACGGTGGCCGCCGAGTGGGGCGTCGGCCGGGTGGTCTCCGCGAGCACTATCGGCGTCTACGGGGGTGTGCCCGGGCCGGTCTGGCGCGAGGACGCGCCGCTGCCGCCGCGTGCGGCGTTCGCCATCCCCGCGTCGAAGAAGGCTTCAGAGATCGTGGTGCCGCTGGCGGCGGGGGACGCCGTCGAGGTCGTGCACGCCCGGATCGGCTCGATCTGGGGGCCGCTCGGCCGACCGTCGTCGCCGTTCATGGCGGTGCCTGCCCTCGTGCACGCCGCGGTGCGCGGCACCGAACCCCCGGACGCCTACGCCGAGGACGCGATCGACATCGGGTACGTGCGCGACTGCGGGCGGGCGCTCGCACTGCTGGCCACCGCGCCCCGCCTGCGGCACGCCGTCTACAACGTCAGCGGCGGCGCCGCCGTCAGCAACGCCCGGTTCGTCGACGCCCTGCGGAACGCGGTACCGGACGCAGTGCTCCCGCTGCACCCCGGCCCCCGCCCGGCCGCGGCCCGCCTCGACCTCACGCGGTTGACCGACGACACCGGCTACCGCCCCGCGTTCGACCTCGACGCGGCCGTCGCCGACTACGTCGGCTGGCTGCGCGCGGGCAATACGCGCTGACCCGGCCCTCGCGGGCGACCGCGCCACGCGCGCGGGCGAGCGCGGATCGGGAATCGCCCGGCGGTAGCGTTCGACTCGTGATCAAGGAGGCGACCGCGACGGTCTTCACGTTCGGGCTGGTCGAGGGGCGGTACTGCCTCGGGCTCGTGTTCCACCCCCGGCTGGGCGTGTGGATCCCGCCCGGCGGCCACGTGGAGACCGACGAGACCGCGGCCGAGGCGGCGCTGCGCGAGGTGGCCGAGGAGACCGGGCTCACCGCCCGGCTGCTGCCCCCGCCGCACGAGCGGTATCCCGACGGCTATCCGCACCCGCCGGTCTCCCCGCCGTGGTGGATCGTCGAGGTTCCGGTCGGCCCCGACCGCCACACCGACGCCGACCACGTGCACGTCGACCACATGTTCGTCGCGCTCGCGGCGTCGGGCACCGCGGGGACCGCCGACCACCCGTTCACGTGGCGCACCGAGGCCGATCTGAGCGAGCCGGACGCGATCATCGCGGACGCCCGTGGCCAGGCCAAACTACTGTTCGGGCGGATCCACGGGATGCTCGGGGAACAGACCGGCTGGCCGACCTAGCGGGTTCGATTCAGCAAAGACCGGTCTGACCGGTGCCGACGCCCCCGCGGCAGGGCAGACTAGGTGACGGTCAGGGCGCGCCGGCGCCCTGCGTGTCCGGGAGGGCTGATGGGCAAGCCGGTCCTGCTCACCGTCGACGACGATCCGTCGGTGTCGCGCGCCGTAGCGCGCGACCTGCGGCGTCGGTACGGCGAGGACTACCGGGTGATGCGGGCCGACTCCGGTCCGCAGGCACTGGACGCGCTGAAGGAAATCAAACTGCGCGGCGACCGGGTGGCGGCGATCCTCGCCGACTACCGGATGCCCCACATGAACGGCATCGAGTTCCTCGAGGCCGCGATGGACCTGTTCCCGCGCGCCCGCCGTGCACTGCTGACCGCCTACGCCGACACCGACGCCGCGATCCAGGCGATCAACGTGGTCGACGTCGATCACTACCTGCTCAAGCCGTGGGACCCGCCGGAGGAGAAGCTCTACCCGATCGTCGACGCGCTGATCGCCACCTGGCAGGCCGCCGGCGACTCGCCGGTCGAGGAGATCAAGGTCGTCGGGCACCAGTTCTCGCCCGCGTCGTTCGAGCTGCGTGACTTCCTCGCCCGCAACCAGGTGCCCTACCGCTGGTACCTGGCCGACACCGCGGAGGGGCGGCGGCTGCTCGAATCGGCCGACGCCGACCCGCAGCAGCCCGACGTCATCCCGCTGGTGGTGACGCCGGAGGGCGAGGTCCTGCGCAACCCGTCGCCGAACGAGCTCGCCGGCAGGGTGGGTCTCGCGACCAACCCCGCGGAGAAGTTCTACGACGTCATCATCGTCGGGGGCGGCCCGGCCGGGCTCGGGGCCGCGGTCTACGCGGCGTCCGAGGGCTTAAGGACCGTCCTGGTCGAGCAGCAGGCCACCGGCGGCCAGGCGGGTCAGAGCTCGCGCATCGAGAACTACCTCGGCTTTCCCGACGGCGTGAGCGGCGCACAGCTGACCGACCGCGCCCGCCGGCAGGCGATCAAGTTCGGCGCCGAGATCCTGACGACGCGCAAGGCCTGCGAGCTGATCGTCAAGGGTTCGGCACGCGGCGTGAAGTTCGAAGACGGTACCGAGATCGCGGCGCACGCGGTCGTGCTGGCCACCGGCGTCTCCTACCGGCGCCTGCAGGCCGACGGAATCGACGACCTGACCGGGCGCGGCGTCTACTACGGCTCCGCTGCTGTGGAGGCCCCGGCTTGTGCCGGGCAGGAGGTCGTCATCGTCGGCGGCGCCAACTCGGCCGGCCAGGCGGCGGTGTTCTTCTCCAAGCACGCGTCGAAGGTGCGGCTGGTCGTCCGTGGCCCGAACCTCGAGGCGTCGATGTCGGCGTACCTGATCAAGCAGCTCGCCGAGATCGAGAACGTGCAGGTGCAGACACGCACGACCGTCTGCGCGTGCCTGGGCGAGGGGCGTCTGCAGCGCATCGACCTGAAGAACGAGGACACCGGCGCAATCGAGGCGGTCGACGCCGGGTTCTGTTTCGTGTTCATCGGCGCTGCCCCGCTCACCGGCTGGATGGACGGAGTGCTGGTCCGCGACGAGGCGGGGTTCGTGCTCGCCGGCACCGACCTGCTCGGCGAAGACGGGGCCCGTCCGAAGGGATGGAATGCCGACCGGGATCCGTTCCCCTTGGAGACGAGTGTTCCGGGTGTCTTCGTCGCGGGAGACGTTCGGTCGCAGTCGGTGAAGCGGGTCGCGTCCGCGGTCGGCGAAGGCGCCATGGCGGTCACGCTCGTTCATCGGTATTTGAGTTCGTAGGCGAAGGAGGACGCTGCGATGGCTGACCGGGTGAGCCCTGACGAGCTCCAGAAGCTGTTCCTGTTCGAGGCGCTCAACCCCGAGCAGCTGGCGTGGTTGTCCGAGCACGGTGCGGTCGAGGAGTGGGAGCCGGGCACCGTGTACGCCGAGGGGGACCCGGCGACGTGCTTCTTCGTCCTGCTGTCCGGGACGGTCAAGCTGAGCCGGACGGTCGGTGGTGCGCGGGTCGAGATCTCGCGCACCGACAAGGCCGGCTCGTACGCCGGTGCCTACCTGGCCTACCTCGGCGACCGGGTGCCGCAGCGGTACCTGCAGACGGTGAGCGCGCTGACCAAGGCGCGGTTCTTCGTCCTGTCCTCGGACGACTGGGCGACCGTCGTCTCCACGTGGTTCCCGATGACCGTCCACCTGCTGGAGGGTCTGTACTACGGCGGGCAGGCCAGCCAGGCCACCGTCGGGTCGCGGGAGAAGCTGCAGGCGCTGGGGTCGCTGACCGCCGGCCTCACGCACGAGCTCAACAACCCGGCCGCCGCCACCGCGCGTGCCGCGTCGTTGCTGCGCGAGCGCGTGGCCAAGTCCCGCCACAAGCTGGCGGCGCTGGCCCGCGGCGACATTCCCCGCGAGCGGCTCGCCGTGCTCGTCGACCTGCAGGAAGACGCTGTCGAGCGGTGCGCGAAAGCGAAGGATCTGTCACCGGTCGAGGCCAGCGACCGCGAGGACGAACTGGGTGACTGGCTCGAGGAGCGCGACGTCCCGTTCGCGTGGGACCTGGCGCCGACGCTGGTCGCGGCCGGTATCGACGTCGACTGGGTGGAGGACGCCGAGGAGCGGCTCGGCGGGCACCACCTCGACAGCGCGCTGCACTGGATCGGCTACACGCTCGAGACCGAGCAGCTGATGCAGGAGATCTCGCAGGCGTCGGGGCGCATCTCCGAGCTGGTCACGGCCGCGAAGCAGTACTCGCAGCTCGACCGGGCGCCGCACCAGTGGATCGACGTCCACGAGGGTATCGACAGCACGCTGGTGATGCTCTCCGGCAAGATCAACAAGAAGGACATCACGGTCGTCAAGGAGTACGACCGGACGCTCCCGCAGGTGCCGGCCTACCCGGGTGAGCTCAACCAGGTCTGGACGAACCTCATCGTCAACGCGATCGCGGCGATGAACGGCAAGGGGACGCTCACGATCCGCACCAGCCTGCGGCGTCCGGAGGATCCGGACAGCCCGGTGCAGGTCGAGGTCTGCGACACCGGTTCCGGTGTTCCGGACGACATCAAGGAGCGCATCTTCGAGCCGTTCTTCACGACCAAGGGGGTCGGTGACGGCACGGGGCTCGGACTCGACATCTCGTGGCGGATCGTCGTCAACCGGCACGGCGGTGACCTGAGCGTCGAGAGCGTGCCGGGCGACACCCGCTTCATCGTGTGCCTGCCGCGCAACGAGCCGGCGCGGATTGTGCCGAGTTAGGGCCTGACTCGGTGGGCGCCACTCCCTCGGACGCCCACCGAACAGGCCGGCCCCCCCCGGGCCGGGCACCACCCCCACCCACCGGACCGGAGCGCCAACGGCCCCTGCTGGAGCCCCAGGCCCGGTGTGGTGTGCTTGGAAACCTACGGTGACGGGGGGACTGCGCGGAACGGGGAGCGACCCCGGACTTTGGGGTGACTCACCCTGGCCCGCCGCCGTCGCCCGGTGCACGTAGATGCTGCTCCAAAACCCCGACCAGTTCGACGATGCCCTCGAATTGCAGTTCGTCGACCGAATCCGGGCGCGCGACACTGCCTTCGAGCCGTCCCTGCGGGGTTTGGCTCAGCTCAATGATGAGACGCATTCCGCCCCCCGTAGCTGCCACTGGCCAGACAGCGTAGAAAGCGGGAACCTTCGTTGTCTTCCGGGGGCGACCCTTGGTTTTGGGGGCACGACCCCTGGGGTCAGCCTGCCGCGGGTCGGGTGGCGAGATCCCGGAGTTCGATCCTGCCGTCGACGCCGAGCTTGCGGTAGACCGCTGTGAGGTGGCCCTCGACGGTCTTGACGCTCAGCGACAGCTCGGCGGCGATCTGCTTGTTCGTGCGGTTGGCGCCGATGAGCCGGGCGATACCGCGCTCGGTGGCGGTGAGGCCGGCGAACACCGCCTCGGGGGTTTCGATCGACAGGCCCAGCTCCTGGGCGGCCCGGGTGGCCTGGTCGACGTACGCGGTGGCCCCGAGGGTGCGTGCCTGCAGCAGTGCGGTGCGTAACGCGGCCACCGCCGGTGCGGGCCGGTCGAGCGCGGCCAGGCAGCGCGCGGTCAGCAGGTTGACGCGGGCCACCTCGAGCGGCAGCCCGACCTCGGTGGCCAGCGCCAGAGCGTCGGTGCACTCGGCCAGCGCCTCCTCGGCGCGGCCGCGGGCCAGCGCGATCCTGGCCCGGACCCGGGCGACGCTGAGCAGCGCCGAGCGGCGGTCGGGCCGCGCGAGGTGGGACAGGTACACGTCCAGGGCTTCGTCGGCTTCGTCGGCGCGGCCGAGTTGGGCCAGCGCGTCCGCGCGGAGCGGTCCGAACAGGTGGGTACCGGGTTCCTGGGAGTCGTAGTGCTTCTCGATGTCGGTTGCGGCGGCGAGCAGCGCGACCGGGTCGTCCTTGGCCTGCGCGATCGCCGCGAGCCCGCCCGCCGCGTACGCCAGGCCGCTGCCGGCGCCGACCAGACCGGCCCAGTGTGCGGCCGACCGCACGTGTGCCTCGGCAGCTCCCCACTCGGCGCGGGCCGCCCGCGGGTAGCACGCCAGCGCGTGCAGGATTGCGAACTCCCAGATCCGGACGTTCTCCTCGGCGTCACCGAGGGCGAGTTCGGAGTGCAGCACCGAGTCGGCCAGCTCGCCGCGCCGGTACTCGACCTCGGCGAGGAACCCCAGCGCCTGCCCGATGCGCAGCGCCTCACCGGCGGTGGCGCGGGCCACCGACTGCCGGAGGTCGCGGTCGGCGTCGACGAGGCGGTCGGTCCAGAGCGCGATCATGCCCCGGGCGCACAGCGCGTCCAGGGCGCCGGCCGCGCCCGGGGCGTCGGCGTCGGCGAGCGTCTCGATCGCCTCTTCGGACCGGCCGGAGAGCGTGAGGCCGATTGCGAGGGAGAAGTGGGTGTAGGCGGCCACCCAGGGTTCGGTGGCCGGTGCTCCGACGGCTTCCTCGCCGTACCGGATCATCTCGCGGTAGTCGAGCGTCAGGATGCCGATGATCGCGAGCTGCGCCGCGACCCGAGCATGCAGATCCCCCGACGCGGGCGCGCCCGGTTCCAGCGGGGCACCGGCTCGGACGGCTGCGAGGGACTTCTCGAGTTCCACTGTGGCTTCGGGGATGCGGCCGGCCAGGAGTAGCTGGTAGCCCGCTACGTAGTCGCGCCAGGGACCGGCGGGCGCGCCCTGGACGTCGATCTCGTAGTCCTGGGCGCCTGCGGCGTCGCCGGCGACGATGAGCGCCTCGACGGTGGTGAGCACCCGTCCGGACCGCACCGGCCCGCGGGGCGTCAGCTCCAGCGCGTGCCGGTACAGGGCGGCGGCGACGGTCAGGTCACCGCGGCGCCACCGCTCCCGGGCGGCGCGCTCGGTGTCGTCGGCCAGAGTTTCGTCGGGGCCACCGGCGGCGGCGGCGAGCCGGTGATCGAGCGAAGCGGGTCCGCCGAGCGTCGCCGCCCGCCGGTGCAGCTCCTGGCGGTGCGCCAGCGCCCGGTCGTGGTAGAGCGACGAGCGGGTCAGCCGATCGGCGAACAGGAACTCCCGCCCACCACTGTTGGGTACCTCGGCGACGAGCCCGACCTCCAGCGCCTCGGCGATCGCGCTGCTCAGCGTCGCCCCGGACAGCTCGGCGACGGAGCCCGCGTCGCTCAGCCGGAACCGTTCCCCGAGCACGGCCGCCGCGGACACGAGTTCCCTGGCCGGGGCGCGGCACGTCGCCAGCTGGGACGCGATCGTCGCGGAGATCGAGTGCGGTGCCGGCAGCGGGTTGCTGTCCGCGGCCAGCGTCCGCATCGAAAGCTGAGGCAGCAGGTGACGGACGTGTAAGGGGTTTCCGTCGGTGAGGCGCCAGAGGCGTGCCGCGGCGGCGGGCGAGAGACCGGACCGGCCGGCGTGTGCGGCGAGCTGCATGAGCTCGTCGGGCGCGAGCCCGGTCACCTCGAGTTCTACCCCGCGGTCGGACTCCACCATCCGACGCCAGCCGTCGGGCAGGCCGGGGTTGGGCCGGCCGTCGGGGATCCGCCGCACCGCCCCGGCCGGGTGATGGATGACGACGACGAGCAGGGGCGCCGCGTGCGTGCGCCGGGCGGCGTACCGGATCGCCTCGATCGACGCCCGGTCGGCCCAGTGCGCGTCGTCGACGATCAGAACGGCCGGACCCAGGCGCTGCAGGTCACCGGCGAGCGATTCACCGACGAACACCGGGTTGGCCTGCGGATCGATCGACTCGCCGGCAGCGGAGGAAGGCAGCCGGGAGACGGCCTGCCGCAGCACCTCCCACTGCAGGTCGACCTCGTTCTCGTCCGCGGACACCCAGATCGACGTCGCGTCGGGGAGGCCGCCGACGAAGTGCTCGACCAGCCGGGACTTGCCCGCCCCGGGCACCCCGGTCACGCTGACGACGCGGGGGTTCCCGGCCAGCGTCGCGGCCCACGCGTCGGCGAGGACGGCCTGCTCCGGGCCACGTCCCACGAACGAGCGTCTGGCGGTGTCCATCGTGCTCCCCGGGGCGCGAAAGCAACGGATGTGGGGCCGAACCCAGCCAGCTTAGGAACCTCTGTGGACGATGGCCAAACCGTGGAGGGCTAAGATCACCGGTCCGGCCGAGTACGCCATAGCCAGATCAGTCCGAGTACGGGCAGGACGAGAGGGACGAACCCGTATCCGCTGCCGTAATCCGACCAGACCGTCGCGTCCGGAAAATCGTCCGGCAGCAGAAGGCTGGCGGTGCCCACCGCGAGCACCCCGACGAGTTCGATCGAGCAGCAGACCAGCGCCGCGCGCCACCACTGCCGGGCGAGTGCGACGGTGGCGCCGATGTACACCAGCGCGGCGAACCCGGACAGCAGGTACGCGATCGGCGCCTCGGAGAACTTCGTCGCGAGCTGGACGCCGGCCCGGGCGCCGGCCGCGAGCGCGAAGAGCCCGTAGACCGCGACGAGGATGCGACCCGGGCCGTGGGCGGTGCCCTCAGCCATGCCACACCTGGTTCATCCGCAGCACCAGCACCGGGATCACCAGGCAGGCGACGCCGAGGACGCCGGTCGCCGACCGGTTCTTCTCCGACCAGGCCCAGAAGTACGCGGCCGGCAGAATGATCAGCGACGCGATCAGGTACCCGAGGAACGTGGCGAGCTCGTCCGGCGTGCGGTCGGTCGCCAGTTTCACGACGGCGACGACGACCTGCACGACGAGCAGCGCTTCGAGCCCGGCGACCCCGGCCAGCAGCGGCCTGCGCGGTGCCTTGTTCCGGATGACCTCGATCAACGCCCATGCCGCGAGCACCAGCGCCACGACCGTCACCGCGGTGGCCAGCCCGTCGACCACGTGTCCTCCCTGATCTCCGGCGCTGAACCTACTACGCGGTGTCGTCAGGTCTTCGGCAGGCCCTGCGGGGGCGTCACCTTCAGTCTATCCCTATTGAATCGATAGGAATTGTTGCTACGGTGAGGGTATGGAAGTTCCCTTGACGTTCGGCATCCGTCTCTCCGTCGGCCGCACCGGCCGGCCGCATCTCTCCCCGTCGGTCGACAACGACGCGGCTGTGGCGCAGGCGCGTCGGCTCACCGCGCTCGCCGACATCCTCGGTCTCGACTACGTGTTCAGCGGGGGTGACGCGGGGTTGTCGAGCGAGACGACGCTCGCGTTGCTCGGTGCGGCGCGGCGGCTCACAGTGGTCGCGCCGATCTCGGTGGCGGCGTGGCATCCCGCGCTGCTCGCGCGGTTCGGCGCGGTGGCGGCACGGGTCTCCGGTGGACGGTTCGCGATCGACCTGCGGAGTGGCCCGCACCCCGATGACCACCGTGCGGAGGAGTTCGCGCGGATCGTGCGGGGGTTGTGGCGCGGTGAGTCGGTCGACGTGGACGGTCAGCACTTCCGGGCGCGAGGGTTGCGGCCCACCGTGCAGCCCGGGGTGGCGCCGGAGATCGTGGTGTCCGGCGGCTGGCGCGCCGCCCAGCCCCTGGCCGCCCGCATCGGCGACTGGTTCCTCCACCCCGAACTCGCCCCCACCGAGGTCCCCGGCCGCGTGGCCGCCTTCGAAGGCGAAGCGGCCGTGACGAACCGCCACGTCGGCTTCGCCTTGGCTGTGCCGCTCAGCCTCGGCGGCGCGGACTTCGACGTGGTCGCGGAGCAGTTGGTGGGGTATTCGCGGGCGGGGGTGGGTCTGATCGTGGTGGAGCTGGGGGATCCGGAGGCCGAGTTGCCGGTGTTCGCGCGGGAGATCGTGCCGCGGGTTCGACGCCTGGAGCGGGCTCGGGCGCTCGTCGCCGCAGGGTGACCAATGTGACCTGCGTTACCGCTGAGGTGTCTGAATTGGACTGGTCCGGCCGACGCGCCGGGGTCGTACTGACACGCCAGAGATAGGCATTGATTCCCGGGGACGGGGTAACTCCGTTCCGAACGCGGCGCCGGGCCGCAGCCGTTGCCGGGAGGCGGAATGTTCATCGTCCTGTTACTGGTGGCCATGGCCGCCGTGGTCGGCGCCATGCTCACCGCACTGCCCCGCATGGAAGGCCGCTTGGTCGAGGATCTCGGGCCCGCGCCCGTCGAAGCTTCGGCACCAACCGGAACTCCCTGATTGTCCCGGTTCATCCCCCGGCTCCTGGGGAACCCGAATTCACCGAGGGTAATCTGAGCAGGATGAACATGCCGACCAGAGCACTGGGAGCTTCCGGGCTCACCGTGAGCAGGCTCGCGCTGGGTTCGTGGCGAACGTTCGAGCGGATCTCGCGCGACGAGGGCGTCGCGGTGCTGAACGCCGCCCGCGAGGCAGGGATCTCGTTCCTGGACGACGCGCGTTACGACGACGAGACCGGCACCGCCCCGATCCCCACCGGGTATTCCGAGATCGTGTTCGGCGAGGTGTTCCGGGCCTCCGGCTGGCCGCGGGACGAAGTTGTCGTCGCGAACAAGCTGTGGTGGGAGTTCTGGCCCGAGCAGGACGCTGCCGCGGAGCTCGATGCCTCGTTGCGGCGGATGGGGCTCGATCACGTCGACGTGATCTACGCCGAGTCGTTGCCGGAGGGGTTGCCGCTCGACGCGGCGATGGAGCAGATCGTCGGGCTGATCGAGGCGGGGAAGGCCCGCGCCTGGGGTGTGCTGAACTGGAGCGCCGACCAGGTGCTGGAGGCGGCGCAGATCGCCGACATGGCCCGGGGTCCGGCCCCGGCCGCCGCCCAGCTGCCCTACAGCCTGATCAAGCGTGACGTCGTCGAGGACGACCAGCTCGTCCGCGCCTTGGCAGCCGCCAACACCGCCGTAGTGGCCTCCTACGCCCTCGCCGGCGGCCTCCTGACCGGCAAATACGCCGACGAGGCCCCCGCCGCAGCCGGCGGTGGCCCGGCGGCGGGGGATGCGTCCGGAGCGGCGCCGCAGGTGAGGCACGCCGAGGCGGGGAAGGATCCGCGGTTCGCGGAGGCGGTGGCTGCGGGGCGGGAAGTGGCTGCGCTGGCGGCGGAGCTGCAGGTCGAGCCGGCCGCGCTCGCGCTGGCGTTTCCGCTGCTCAACACCGCTGTGGCGAGCGTGCTCTTCGGCGCGACCCGTCCGGACCAGATCCACGCCGACATCGCGGCACTCGACCTGGCGGAGAGCCTCGACGAGGACACCGCAGCCCGGCTCCGCGCGATCGGCGCACCCCGCGATCTCGAGGTTACCGCCGGGTAGCGTGACCTGGACGACGAAAAATTCCCCTGACGACTTCTCATCCGACTCTTACGGATGCCGACACCTCTGTTGCAACGACCGGACCGCTGGCACGGATGCCGAAGGCCGGTTTGCCCAGAGGAGGTCGGGATGTCCGTAGGAACCGTAGGCGGGTCTTCGTTATCAGGTCTGTTCGCCCCGGCTCGGACGACGGGCACCAACAGCCGCGTCGAGGAAGCAAACCGGGCAGTCAAGGCCGACCAGCAGCAGGTGGATCAGCGCAAGGCCGACGCCGAGAAGAAGGCCCAGGCCGCGCAGCAGGCGACGTCCGAACTCAAGGCCGCGAAGGCCGCGGTCGCCAAGGACCAGGCTGAGCTCAATCAGGCGAAGTCCCAGGCCGCGTTCGACGTCTACACCTGACGCGGTGCCGGCGGGCGAGCCCGCCGGCACCGACCATCCCCAACCCTGTTCACGAGGAGCCTTGAATGTCGATCAGCAGCGTCTCCGACCCCCGTCCCGCCGCCTACGCGTTAGTCCGCAGCGCCATGGAGGGCCAGGAGGACCAGGCCGCCGTGGCGTCGAAGCAGAAGGGCGAGGCGGTGCGTGCCATCGCCGAGGCCGGCGCGCAGCAGCGCGTCGCCTCGCAGGAGGCACGGGAAGCCGAGGCCGCCCGCCAGCACGCCGCGCTGGTGCAGGCCACGACCGGCACGTCGCTGAACGTGTACGCCTGACCGAAGTTCATCCCCGATAGGGGCCGAGTGGCGCT
The DNA here is from genome assembly GCF_043197895.1 of Cryptosporangium sp. NPDC048952. NCBI lineage: Bacteria > Bacillati > Actinomycetota > Actinomycetes > Cryptosporangiales > Cryptosporangiaceae > Cryptosporangium > Cryptosporangium sp. NPDC048952. The sequence continues at coordinate 832,162 of NZ_JBICTY010000003.1, forward strand.
GGGCAGAGCGCCGCACCGGCCCGACCCTGGTCGGCCAGGAGTGAGTCCATCACTCCTGGCCGACCCTGTTTTTCCGTAATGTCCGCGTGTTCCGGCGCGAACTTGCGTTCCCGTTGGTTCAATACGCTCCATGCGCCGGACGCGACGGCTGGTACCTGTGCTCGCCTCGGTGGTCGTCGGAGCCGTGCTGGGAAGCGGCCTGATGACCGCCTGCGAAGGCGACGACGAACCCGCGCAGACCCAGCGCAGCGAGGCCGCCCCGCTCGCGCCGGCGAATTCCAGCGCGCCGCCGCCCAGCCCGGGTGTCGGTGCGGCCGGGCCCGACGCGGAGCGCTCCGCGTGGCTCGGTAAGCGGCTGCGTGACATCGTCGACGCGCAGGACTTCGACGGGGTCGTCAACACGAAGACCGGCAAGCGGCCGCCCGCGGTGCCGAATGTCGACGTGGCGGTCATCGAGCTCGACGACGCCGGTCGGCCGGTCGCTGCGGCGAACACGCTGCTCTCCCAGGACTACCCGAACGGTGTCGTGGTGCCGGTCACGCGGAACATGGCTGCGCCCGGCGTCCGGTGGACGCGCTGGAGCAACGACACCTGGGCGGCGAAGCAGTCCGCCGAACCGATCCTGTCCGGGCGTGGCGACGCCCCGCTGGAGTTCATGTCGCCGTACCCGGCGTCGGTGTTCAAGCTGATGGTGGCGTTCGGTGTCGGGCGTCTCCATGACCGGGGTGGCGTCCGGTTCGACGAGACGTACGACTACAAGCCGCGGAAGGCCAGCTGCCCCGATGGGGCGAAGCCCGGCAGGCACACGGTGTCGGAGTGGCTCGACGCGATGATCACGTATTCGAGCAACAGCGCCACGTGCGCGTTGCTGATGATGTTGCACGAGCGGGGCGGCGTCGATCCGATGAACGCGGCGCTGCGGTCGCTCGGGTTGACGACGTTGCGGGTGGTGGACACCGACCCGACGGACGGGGGCGGTTGGTCGTTCGAGGGCCTGACGATGACCGCGTTGGACACCTCGCGGCTGCTGTTGTTGTTCAGTGAGGCGCCCGGAATCCTGTGGACCACCCCGAACGGTGATCCGGTGACGGTCGGGACGCTCAGTCGCGAGTCCCGGGCCGAGGTCTACGCCGGTCTCCGGGATCAGGGGCTCAACCAGGCGCTCTCCACCGCCAACTGGTGCGGGCAGGATTATCCGGCTCGCGGGATCCCGCAGACGGTGGCGGGGCGCTGGATCGACCCGGAGTCGGGGGAGGTCCGGGTGGAGAAGCGCAGGTACAGCGGTGACGTGCGGCGGTGCGTCGCGGACGCCGAGGTGGACTTCGCCCACAAGACGGGGCTGGTGCCGAGTGCCGGCGCGGACGCCGGCATCGTCACCGCGTTGCCGGGCAAGGCGCCCCGGCGCTATGTCGTCTCGGTGTTCACCAACCTCGGCTGTACGTGGGTGGATTTCGTCGGGGCGTACGGCGGTGAGTGTCGCTACACCCAGAAGCTCGCGACGCTCGGCGCTGAGATCGACGCCCTCATGACCAAGACCGCCGGCCGCCCCACCCCCGAACTCACGCGGTAGGCACCCATACCCGCATCGCCCCGGCCGCCCGATTCGCCCACAGGAAGTAGGGCACAGCCGTGAGCACAACCGGCGCGCCCGCCGCGGGCCCGCCCTCTGCGGCGCCACCGCCGGCGCGGTAGAGCGGCGCGCCTGCCGGGTCGCGGTGGCGGCCGACAGCGCGCAGCACGATCGGCGCGATACCCCCGGCGACCGCGTCGCCGCCCGGTGCGGCGCCACTGAAGGCGTCGCCGCCCGGAGCGGCGTCCACCGGTGCTGACGCGTCCAGGGACACGTCGTCGAGGAGGACGTCGGCGGGGAGGTCGGTCTGTTCCAGGCAGTAGACCAGCGGGCCTCGCAGGAGCGCGGCGCAGCCGCGGATCGCGTCGACTCGCGGGTGCGCGGAAACCACCCGCGCAGGCATCGGCAGGTCGAGCGTGACGACGTCACCGGGCTGCCACGCGCGGGTGACCTCGGCGTACTCGCTCGCCACTGGCTCCCCGTTCAGGAGGGGCGAAGGGCACCAGCCCGGTATCCGGAGAGCGAGCGTCCACTCCGCCCCCGGCTCGGAGGGCGTGACGGTGATCGACACCCGCCCGTCCCACGGATAGTCCGTGCTCACGACGAGCTCCCCGTGCGGCGTCACGACGTGCCCCTGCGCATACAGGTGCACCTGCACCCCCGTATCGGACACCGTGGCCACGTAACACTGCAGCGACGCCACGAGCCGCGCCAGATTCGGCGGGCAGCACGCGCACGAATACCAGCTCAACCGCTGCGACGGCGCATCCTCGTGCGAGCCGTCGTGCCCGGTCCGCAGCTGCAACGGGTTGGAGTAGAAATAGTGCCGACCATCCAGCGCGGTCGACCCCGCGATGCCGTTGTAGAGCACCCGCTCGAGCTCGTCCGCGTATCGGTGACCACCGGTGGCCAACAACATCCGCCAGTTCCACGAGAAGCTGGCGATCGCCGCACACGTCTCGGCATAGGCGCGGTCGGACGGCAGCTCGTACGGGTCACCGAACGCCTCGTCACGGTGCCGGGAACCGTGCGCGCCGGTCAGATACGTCTTCGTGTCGAACGCGGACTCCCACAACCGCGTCGCCGCCTCGAGCAGTGACGAATCAGCGGTCTCCACCGCGACGTCCACGACCCCCGCCAGCAGGTACAACTGCCGCACGGCGTGCCCGGTGACCTCGTCGGCGTCACGCACCGGCTCGTGGTCCTGGTAGTACCGCGCGCCGAACTTCGGCTCGTCGCCCAGGAGTCCGTGCCCGCGTAGGTCGACGAACCGCGCGGCCAGGTCGAGATAGGGCCGGTGCCCGGTGACCCGGTACAGCTCGACCAGCGCGGTCTCGATCTCGGGGTGCCCGCAGACGCCGTCCACCTCACCGAATCGCGTGACGAGCAGATCCGCGAACCGCCGCGCCAACGGCAGCAGCCGAGCGCCGACCCCGGCCCGGGAAGCCGCCACCGCAGCCTGGATCAGGTGTCCGGCGCAGTACAGCTCGTGGCTCCACACCAGCTCGGCCCACTGCTGATCCCGGTGGTCGGTCTGGAAGTAGGAGTTGAGGTACCCGTCGTCGTCCTGGGCGCGTTCGAGCAGCTCGACGGTGTCGTCCAGGAATTTCTTCGCGCCTTTCGTGAACTCGGTGGCGTCCGGGCGGCGGCCCAGCTCCCAGGCCGCGGCTTCGAGCGTCTTGTAGACGTCGGAGTCGGCGAACCACATGCCTTGAAACTTCCCGTCCGCGGTACCGACGCGGCGCAGGTTGTCGATGTTGCCGGCGAGCTCCAACTGCTCCGTGCAGTGCGGAAGCGTCTGCTCGGCGTTACGCCCCTGCCACGCGCCGAGCAGCCCGGCGGGGTCCAGCGTGACGGCGTCGAGGCCCAGGGGGTGCAGGGAACCGGTGGTCGGTGCGGCAGGTCCTGTCATGGACGTTCCTTTCAGCCTTTGAGCGCGCCGGCGCTGAACCCGCTGACGTAGTAGCGCTGGAGCAGCAGGAACACCGCGACGCACGGCAGCGCCGCGGTCACCACCCCCGCTTGCAGCGCACCGAAGTCGATCGAGCCCAGGTTCCCGGACTGCAGGTTGTACAACGCGACCGGCAAGGTGAACTTGCTGCCGTCGGTGAGGAAGATCAGCGGTGCCACGAACTCGTTCCACGACGCGAGGAACGAGAACAGCGCGACGGTCACCATCCCCGGCGCGACGCCGCGCAGCAGCACCCGCCACAGCGCGCCGCCGGTCGAGCAGCCGTCGATCAGCGCCGCTTCCTCCAGCTCCGTCGGCAGGGCCTCGAACGAATTACGCATCATGAAGAGGCCGAACGGCAGCTGGAACATCACCAGCACCAGACCGAGCCCGATCAGCGAGTTCTGCAGCCCGAGCCAGCCCAGCACGATGTAGAGCGGGATCAGGATCGTCGTGTAGGGCACCATCAGGATCGCCAGCGTCAGCAGGAACAGCACGTTCTTGCCGCGGAACGACAGCCGCGCCACCGCGTAGCCGCCGAGCGTCGTCGTCACCACGGTCAGCGCGACCGTCACCACCGCCACGACGGTCGTGTTCAGCACGTAGGAGGCGATCCCGTCGCCGTAGGCGACCATCCGCTCGTAGTTCGCGACGCCCCAGCCGTCCTGACCGTTCGCCGCCCGGACGCCGTGCAGCGACTGGTAGACCGTCCAGATCATCGGGAGCAGGAACAGCACGGCCAGCGCGGACGTCGTCGAGTAATAGCCGGCGCGCTTCACGAGGAGTCCTTCCGCCGCAGGAGGCGCAATTGCGCTCCGTTGATCAGGATCAGCACCAGCAGGAGCGCCACCGACACGGCCGCCGCGCGCCCGAGGTCCTGGGAGAGGAACGCTTCGCGATAGATGTCGACGGCGAGCGTCGTCGTGTCGTGCCGGCCACCGGTCATGATGAAGAACTGCTCGAACGCCAGCAGCGAGCCGGTCACCGACAGCACCAGCATCAGCGCGAGCGTCGGGCGCAGCAGCGGCAGCGTGACGTGGCGCATCGTCTGCCACCGGCTGGCACCGTCGGTGCGCGCGGCCTCGTAGAGCATCGGGCTGATGCTGTGCAGGCCTGTCAGCAGAATCAGCATGTAGAACCCGGCGAAGCGCCAGGTGATCATGCCGATCGTGGAGAGCAGCGCGCTGTTGTTCGTCCCCAGCCAGTCGACCGGGCCGATGCCGATCGCGTCGAGCGTGGTGTTCAACGGCGAGTCGCCGGTGTTGTAGAGGCCGTAGAACAGCAGGCTCGCCGACCCGAGTCCGACCGCGGCCGGCAGGAAGTAGATCGTGCGGAAGAAGCCGACGCCGGGCCGGATCTCCTGCACGAGCAGCGCCATCCCGAACGCGACGAGGCTGAGCACGACGGTCGTGACGACCGCGTACTTCACCGTGAACCACAGCGCCCGCACGAACAGCGGGTCGGACAGCGCCCGGTAGTTCTCGACACCGTTCGGTGCCGACGCCCCGAGCAGCGGCCAGTGGTTGAACGACATCCAGAACATCAGGGCCAACGGCAGGACGAAGAACACGACGACGACGAGGGCCATCGGCGCCGAGTAGAGCCAGCCCAGCCGCTGGCGGCGGCGAGCGAGTTCGGAGGTCGGCTTCTTCGATCGGGCGGCGGCCGGGGTCCCGCCCGTTGCCGGGCGGGACGGGAGCACGGAAACCACGATCAGCCGCCCGACGCCAGCGACTCGGTGATGCTCGGGTTGTGCTTCTTCAGGGCATCGGCCGGGCTGCCGGCGCCGAACACCGCGTCGATGATCGTCGCGGTCCACGGGCCGTTGGGGTCGTTGTACGTCTTGCCGAAGTTCACCGAGATCGGCGTCTGACCCTTGCCCGCGAGGTCGTTGAAGACCTTCAGCCGCGGGTCCTGCTGGGCGTACTTGTTGTCGGCCAGGTCGCTGCGCACGGTGATGTTCTTGTTCTTCGCGATGACCTCGACCTGCGCGTCCTCCGACAGCGTCCAGGAGATGAAGTCCCAGGCCTGGGCGGCCTTCTTGCTGTTCGAGCTGATCCCGATCACGTCACCACCGACGAACGAGCTCTCGCCGCCGGTCAGGCCAGGGATCGGTGCGACGCCGATCTCCAGCGCGGGACCCTCCTTGAACGTCTGGAGCGCGGTGGCGCCGAGCGGCTGGATGCCGATCTTGCCTTCGCCGAACGCCTGTACCCAGGTGGGGCCGCCCTCGTTCTTGACCGCCTTCGGCACCAGGCCCTCGGCGTACATCTTCTGGTAGAGCTCGTAGATCTTCGCGGCCGTCGGATTGTCCACGGTGGATGCGGTGCCCTCCTCGTTGAGGACGGACTCGCCGGAGGCCCAGATCATCGGCCAGGTCGTGAACAGCGTGCAGCCGGGGCAGGCGCCGCCGAAGAAGTAGCCGTCGACGCCCTTGCCCAGCGCGTCGATCTTCTTCGCGTCCGCGTAGACCTCTTCCATCGTCGTCGGCGGCTTCTCCGGATCGAGGCCCGCCTTGCGGAACAGCACCTTGTTGTAGAAGACGGCCGACAGGTCGATGTCGTGCGGGACGCCGTAGACCTTGTTCTCGTACGTGGCGGTCTTCATGTGGGCCGGCGCCAGCGTGTCCTTGAACGACAACGTGTCGACGCGTTTGGTGAGGTCCTGGAAGACGCCCTTCGAGGCGTAGTTCGGCGCGTAGACGACGTCGGTGGCCAGGATGTCGGGAAGCTGTTTCGCACCGCTCGCCGACCCGACCTTTTGCTGGTACGTGTCGGCCGGGATGACGGTCAGCTTGACTTTGTTCTTGTGGGACTTGTTGTACGCGTCGATCAGCGTCTGGGTGAACGCGGCCGTCGGCGAGCGGGTCCACATCGTGATCGTCGCGCCGTCGTCCTTCGCTGTGGTGTCACCCGAGGCAGTGGTGTCGCTGGCGCTCTGGCAGGCGGCGCTGAGCAGTAGGGCGACGGCGGCGAAGCTGGTGAGCAGTAATCGGCGGGGCTGGCCCATCGTGCCTCCTTGGACGTGGGGCCTGGCGGTGTGAGCGTTAACATTGGGAAACTCAGAAACCGATTGCCGAAACCATAGGGACGCTCCTCTTGCGCTGTCAACGCTGTGAAGTAGCCTCTTCTGAGCATTGGCCGAGCCCGCCGGAGGAAACGCGTGCGGAAACTTGATCGACTCGTGACCATCCGAGACGTGGCTGCGGCGGCGGGGGTATCGGTCGGGACGGCGTCCAAGGCGCTGAACGACCGCGGCACGCTGCGCGCGGAGACCCGGCAGCGGGTGCGTGACGCCGCCGACCGGCTCGGGTTCGAGGCCAACGCGGTGGCGCGCACGCTCAAGGCCGGGCGCACCTACACGGTCGGAATGATCACCACCGACAGCATCGGGCGGTTCAGCATCCCGTTGATGCTCGGTGCCGAGGATGCGCTGGGCGCCGGTCAGATGTCGGTGCTGCTGTGCGACGCGCGGGACGACCCGATCCGGGAGCAGTACTACCTGCGGACGCTGTTGACGCGACGCGTCGACGGGATCGTCGTGACCGGACGGCGGGCCCAGGCGAGGCCGCCGCTCGGTACGGACCTGCCGGTGCCGGTGGTCTACGCGTTCGTGAGTTCGACGGACCCGTCCGACTGCTCGGTGGTGCCCGACGAGGCCGGTGGGGCGCTCAAGGCGGTGGAGCATCTGCAGGCGATCGGGCGGCGGCGGATCGTGCACGTCACGGGGCCGGAGCACCACTCGTCAGCGCAGGTGCGGGCGGGTGCGGCGGTGCCGGCGTTGAGTCGGCCGCCGCTGTTCGGCGAGTGGAGTGAGGCGTGGGGGCGGCAGGCTGCGGCGATGCTGCTCGCTGAGGATTTCGACGCGGTGTTCGCCGGGAGCGACCAGATCGCGCGGGGGATCGCCGACACGTTGCGTACCGCGGGGCGGCGGGTGCCCGACGACGTCGCGGTGATCGGGTTCGACAACTGGGACGTCATGGTCACTGCGAGCCAGCCGCCGCTCAGTAGCGTCGACATGGATCTGGACGGGCTCGGCCGAACGGCGGCCAATCTACTGCTAGCCGCCATCAACGGCGAGCCGGCCCCGGGCCGCCATGTCCGGCCGTGCCGCCTGGTACTGCGGGAGTCAACGGCGACAGCCGGCCCGGTGCGGCCGGTCTGACGCGCGCCGGTCGGTGCGGCGGGCTCAGGTGTCGGTGGAGCGGTGGGCCAGGGCTGAGCGGCGTAGTTGGTGGAGATCCCAGCCGGGTTCGCCGTCGGGCGTGCGGGTGTACTGGTCGAGCAGGATGCGGGCGCGGTCGTATCCGAGCCGGGCCCGGCCGGTGTACGGGCAGAGTTCCGACCGCGCCGGACGCCGGGCAGGCGGCGGACGCCGCTCGGAGAGGAACAGCGGGCCGCGCGAACGCCCCTCGATCAACCGGGGCAGCAGGAACGCGGTGCCTTCGCTCCAGTGCAGCGTGCCGGCCCGACGCTTCCGCAGGTCGAGGTGTTCGATGTTGAGCGCGAGCACGTCCGACACCCGCCCGGCCGACTCGTAGAGCAGCCGCCAGAGCACCCGCTCGCGCAGCGGAACGTCCTTCGTGGAGAGAAGTGCGTCGACGGCCTCGCGCGAGAGCACCGTGGCCGGTTCACTCTCGTCGGGCCGCCGCTCGACGTCGTCGGACAGCGTGGGCGCGTCCTGCCCGAGCGTCCGGCACCAGGCCAGCCATCCGGCCACGGCCGAGCGGTTCCGGTTCCACGTGGCCGCGGCCGCGCTACCCCACAGGCCACGGATCGCGACTGTGAGTTCTTCCTCACCGATCTCAGTCAGCGGGCGGTGGCCGCCGAGGAAGCCCGCGAGCCGGTCGAGCACGCTGCGGTACGCGCGATTGGTGTTCTGGTTCGCGAGCTGCGGAGACGAGAGGTACGACTCCACGGCGGAGTCAACGGTGACTCCATCCGTCATCGCCGATCACCGCCCCTTCTCCGTACCCGGGAAGCTCAATCGATGTACCAGATAACGTGTTGGGTGTGAACTCACCGCATTCGAGGTCACAGCGAGTATCCTACGCGAGATGTACCGGATAACGGGTGTCACGAGCGGAGGCCAGCAGTGGGTTCAGCCGCGTGGTCGGAAGATACGTCCGGGACGCCCGGCGTGACCGGCGCGTCTCGCGTCGTGCTGCCGGCCGAGCGTCCGGGGGCGGTAGCGGTCGAGGCCGACGCCGAACGGCTGCGTATCCGATTGTCCGGTGCGGTCGACGCCGTGCTCGCGCCTCGGCTGGACGGTGTGGTCGCCGACGTCGTCGCAGCTCAGCCTGCCGACGTCCGGCTCGATCTCGCCGATGTCGACTTCCTCGGATCGCACGGCATGGCGTTCCTGGTGCGGGTGCAGCACGCGGTGTGCGCGGCCGGTCGCGCCGCGGCGATCGATGCGGCCTCGCGCCCCGCACGCATCGCGCTACGCGTCGCCGGGCTGGAGCACTACCTGTAACCTGGCGTCCCGCCCGCCTGAAAGGTCCAACCGCCACCCATGTCGGCCGACTCGCCGCCCGCCCCCGTCCAGGCACCCGTCGACCGCAGCGGTTACCTGTACTGGGTCTTCAAGGTCCTGCTCACGCTTCCGATGACGCTGTACTTCCGGCCGCGCGTCGAGGGCATCGAGCACGTTCCCGCGCGTGGGCCGGTGATCCTCGCGAGCAACCACGTGTCGTACCTGGACTGGCTGATCCTGCCGCTGGTCGTCCGGTGGCGCCGGATCAGCTTCCTGGCCAAGCACGACTACTTCATCGAACCGGGCCTCCGCGGGCGGTGGAAGCGCTACTTCTTCACCGCGACCGGGCAGGTGCCCGTCGTACGCGGCGGTGCCTCGGCCGGGGACGCCGCGTTGAACACCGCCGTGGGCCTGCTGCGCGACGGGCGCGTCGTCGGGATCTTCCCGGAGGGCACCCGGACGCGTGACGGCCGGCTGTACCGGGGCCGTACCGGGCTCGCCCGGATCGCGGCCGCGAGCGGTGCGCCGGTGATCCCGTGCGCGACGATCGGCGTCTTCGAACTGGCGCCTCCCGGTGCGAAGTTCCCCCGCCCGGGCCGGGTGACGGTGAAGTTCGCCCCGCCGATGCGGTGGGGCACCGAGGAACCCGACCGGGAGCTGCTGCGCAAGCGCACGGACGAGCTGATCACCGTGATCCAGTCGCTCTCCGGCCAGGAGTACGCGGGCGTGGACGCCCAGCTCCCGGGTCGGGAGTCGTAGCGATGCGTGCATCCGCGTTCCGCCGGTTGGCGCGGTTCCTCGATCCGACGCCGTCGGCGCTGGACGTTCCCGCGCCGGAAGAAAAGGCGCTCCCCGCCGAGCACGCGGTCGTCGACTGTGCCCGGTACGTGGACGGCGTCCGGAAACCGGGCCGCATCCCGCTGCGCGACGCGCCCCGGGCCCTGCACGAGCGGCACGGGTTCGTCTGGGTCGGCCTCCTCGAGCCGACCGAGGAACAGTTCGACGAGGTGGCCGAGCGGTTCGCGCTGCCCCCGCTCGCGGTCGCCGACGCCGTCCGCGCACACCAGCGTCCGAAGCTGGATCGCTACGGCGACATCCTGTTCGCGATCGTCAAACCCGTCCGCTACGTCGACGCCGACGAGGTCGTGGACGTCGCCGAACTCGCGCTGTTCGTCGGGCCGCGGTTCGTCGTGATCGTCCGCCACGGAAAGACCGACGTCCCGGCCCGCGTCCGCGCGCTGGCCGACTCCGACCCCGACGTGAGCAGGCACGGCCCGATCGGCGTTTTGCACCGGGTCATGGACCTCACCGTCGACGGTTACACCGACGCGATCGACGGCATCGACGAGAACATCGACGACATCGAGTCGCAGGTGTTCGGCGGCGACGAGAACGACCACGCCGAGCGCATCTACAAGCTCAAGCGGGAGGTACTCGAGTTCCGCCGGGCCGTGAAGCCGCTGGCGGGAGCCGTGGCGAAGCTGTCCGACACGTCCGACGAGCCGCTGCGGCCCTACTTCCGCGACGTGCACGACCACCTGATGCGGGTCGCGGACGCGATCGACAACTACGACAGCCTGCTCACCGACGTCCTGCAGGCCGACCTGGCGCAGGTCAGCGTCCGGCAGAACCGCACCGCGATGCGTCAGAACGAGGACATGCGCCGGATCTCGGCGTGGGCGGCGATCGCGCTGTTGCCGACCGCGATCGCCGGGCTCTACGGGATGAACTTCGACCGGATCCCGGGGGCGCACTCGCCGTACGGGTTCTGGATGGTCATCGGCGTCCTCGCCGCGCTCTGCGTCGTGCTGTGGGCACTATTTCGCCGCAACGACTGGCTCTAGCGTCCCCGGCATCGGCAGTTCCGCGGTGCGGTCCGTGCGGTTCGGCAGCACGTTCGTGACCAGCACCGCGAGCGTGCCGAGCCCCGCGTAGAGCCCGAGCACCAGCAGCGGATGGCCGAGCGGGGCGTCCGGGAAGTACAGGCTGTCGCGGACGTACTGGGTACCGGCGCCGGTCGGCAGCGCCTGCCCGAGGTGCTGGCCCCAGGCGGGGAGGAACTCCGGCGGGATGCTCGCACCGGAGATCACGGTGCCGATCGTGAAGTAGAGGAAACCCGCCGCGGCGCCCGCCGGACCGACCAGCGCGACCAGCCCCGCCGTCGAGCCGGTGATCGCCAGCGACACGAGGCTGAAGCCCCAGTAGAGCGTCCAGTGGTCGGCGTCCGCGCCCACGCCGAACCAGCTCATCGACTCCAGCACGATCGCCGCCGACGCGAGCGCGTACACGATCAGCGTCGTCACGTGCCCGACGCCGCGGCGCCAGGAGCGTCGGGTGCGGGGGATCAGCCGACCGAGCCCGAGCGACGCGATCGTGCCGCCCAGTGCGAGCGCCTGCACGAGCATGCCGAGCGACCCGCCGTTGCGGTCGTCGGCAGGCAGCGGCACGACGTCGGTGATCGTGCCGGGTGTCGTGAGGGTCTGCACGGTCGTGACCGGCACGGGGCCCTGCAGTTGGGCGACCGCTGCGGCGGTCTGCTTCTGCAGGACGGTGGTGAACGTCGTCCGAAGGACGGTCGCGGCGGCGGGTCCGGCCGCGGTGGCGAGGTAGAGGTGGGGTGTGGTGCCCGCGACGTCCAGGCCCCCGTAGATCTCCCGGTGTTTCGTCGCGGTGATCAGGGCGTCCGCGTCGGCGTAGCGGGTCACCCGGTAGGTGCCGGTCGCGTTCAGCTCGGCGTGCAGTTCGGTGGCCCGCGCGTCGGACGCGATCAGGCCCACCGGCAGGTGGTGGGGTTTCGGGGCGTGCGCCATGCCCAGGTAGTAGCTGGTGAGCGCCAGCTGCACGAGTACTCCGACGAGCGCCACCGCCGCCGCGATGCGGCGGAACTGCCGGCCGGTGGTGATCGGTGCGTTCATATGTACCCTTTACCCGTTTTTATCGACGTCCGGCGCGGTGCTGACGGACAGGCGGGCAGAAAGTGCAGACGGCGCCGTTACCGGCAGGTAACAATCTCGGCTATGAATCTGGTCGGGCGCTCGGCGGAGATGCGCAGGATTTCGGCGCTCGTGGAGAGGGCGCGTTCCGGGGCCGGGGGCGGAGCGCTGTTCGTCCACGGCGCGCCCGGCACCGGGAAGAGCGCGCTGCTGCGGCAGGAGGTTCCGGGGTTCCTGGTGCTCGAGGCGGCGGGGGTCGACGCCGAGTCCGATCTGCCGTTCGCCGCGCTGCAGCAGGTGTTGATGCCGGTCGCCGAGCTTCTCGACGAATTGCCGGAGGCCCAGGGCGCGTTGCTGCGCCGGGTGCTGGAGACCGGGGTCGGGGAGGCGCGGTTCCCGCTCTGCGTCGCGGTGCTGAACCTGTTGGTGCTCGCCGGACGTCGGCAGCCGGTGCTGGTGCGGGTGGACGACGTCGAGGTGATCGATGCGGCGTCGCGGGACGTGCTGGCGTTCGCGGCGCGGCGGGTGGCGTCGGAGAACGTCGTGGTCCTGGCGGCGGGGACCGACCAGGCGCTTCCCGGGGTCGAGCGGTTGCCGCTCGCCGGTCTGGACGTCGAGGCCGGGCTGGAGCTGATCGCGTCGGCCGAGCTGAGCCACGAGGTGGCGATCGAGCTGGTGCAGCTGTGCGCCGGGGCTCCACTCGCCCTGCGCGAAGTGGCCGGATCGCTCTCGGCCGAGCAGGCGCGCGGCCGGTCGCCGCTCCCGGTCGAGTTCCCTCGCGGCAGCCGCATCCGCCGCGCCTACGAATCCCGCCTCCGCGCCCTACCACCCCCCACGCGCGACCTCCTCCTCGTCATCTCCGCCGACCCCGACGGCTTGGACCTCGACACGGTCACCGAGCTGGCCTCCCGGCCTCCGACGCCGGGACCCGCGGCCGTCGACGGCCGGGCCGCGGAGGCGGCCGGGTGCTCCGGTGCGGACGCGTTGGAGGCGGCGGAGGTCGCGGGGTTGGTTCAGGTGGTGGACGGGCGGATGCGGTTCGTTACGCCGCTGGTGGGTGGTGGGGTGTACCGGGCGGTGACGCCGGAGGTGCGGCGGACCGTGCACCGGCGGATCGCGGACGTGCTCGACACGAGCGTGCCGGAGCAGCGGCTCCGGCACCTGTGGCACCTGGCCGCCGTCGAGCCCTCGGAATCGCTCGCGTGCGAACTCGCTGCCACCGCCGAGGAGGTCCGCGACCGCGGCGACCACGCCGCGGCGTCGCTCGCCTCCGAACGCGCCGCCGAACTGAGCACGAACAGCGCCGAACTGCTCCTGGCCGCCGCCCGTGACGCCTGGCTCGCCGGCCGACCCCACCGCGCCGGTGTGCTGCTCACCCGGCTGCGACCGACCGCAGCCACCGTCACCACCGGCGGTCGCCGCGACCTGCTCCGCGGCCAGATCGAGCTGCGCGCGGGCTCCCCGGCGGCCGCCCACGAGACGTTGCTCGCGGCGTCCGACCGCCTCGTCCCCCGCGACCGTACCGCCGCGATCGTCGCACTCCTGCACGCCGGCGACGCCAGCTTCCTCACCGGCAACCTCCGCCGGTACGTCGAGATCTCCCTGCGCGTCCTCGCGCTGCGCGAGGGTGGCGAACCACCCGACCGCGAGCTCATGTTCGAGTACGCCGCCGGCATGATGGCGCTCTTCCGCGGACGCCACGGCGAGGCCGTCCGCCACCTGCGCAACGTCGTGGAACTGGTGCCGCGCACCGACGATCCCACCGCGCTGAACTGGGGCACGCTCGCGGCGCTGATGCTCGGCGAGGAGTCGCTGGCGTTCGGGCTGAGCGAACGGTCCGGCGCGGTCGCCCGGGCCCGCGGTGAGCTGGCGCTCGTTCCCCGCACCCTCGAACTGGCGACGTTCGCGCAGCTCTGGCTCGGGCGCTACAACGGCGCGCTGGCCTCGGCCCAGGAAGGCTTACGGCTCGCGCAGGAGGCCGGGCTCGACAACTCGGTGGCGTTCCACCGGTCGATGCTCGCGCTGTTCTCGATGTTCCAGGGCGACGACGAGGCCGGCCTGCGGTACGCGAACGCGGCGGCGGCCACCGCGACCGAACGCGGCCTCGCGATGCCGCACTCGCTGGCGTCCTGGGCGCTGGCCCACCGCGACCTGTCCGCCGGGCGGTCCGCCGACGCCGCCGGGCGGCTGCGTGCGGTCGCCACCGCCGGGGGCGGGCCGGGGTACGTCACCGGTCGGGTGCTGACCGCGCCGCACTTCGTCGAAGCGGCGATGCGCTGCGGGGACCGGACCGGGGCGGTCGAGGCCACCGCCCTCTTCGGCCGCTGGGCGACGACCACCGGCAGCGCGGCCGCCCGGGCCCTGCTCGCCCGCTGCCAGGCGCTCACCGCCACCGACCCGGACGACGCCGAGGACGCCTACCGGGAGGCGATGCGGCTGCACCTGCTCGCCGACTCGGAGTTCGAGCGCGCCCGCACCGAACTGCTCTACGGGCGCGAACTGCGACGCCGACGCGGGCCGTCGGCGGCACGCACCCATCTGCGGTCCGCGCACGACACGTTCGACCGGCTCGGCGCCACCGCCTGGGCGGAACAGAGCCGGGCGGAGCTGCGCGCGACCGGCGAGTCGGTCCGCCCGATCGCGACCCGGCTGGAGAGCGCGCTCACCGCGCAGCAGCTGACGATCGCGCGGATCGTCGCCGACGGCGCCACGAACCGCGAGGTGGCCTCGCAGCTGTACCTGAGCCCGCGGACCGTCGATCACCACATGCGGAACATCTTCGTGAAGCTCGGGGTGCGCTCCCGCGTCGAGCTGGTGAAGCTGCTCCAGGAATAATTCGGGCGATACCTACACCGGCGATATCGCCGATGCGGGTAAGTGCGCTGGTCACCGAGTATTTCGTCGTCGACGACGACGAGGGGGCCCTGCGCAGTGGACAACGGATTGGTCGTCGACGGTGTCGGCGTTCGCTTCGGCGGGCTGGTGGCGCTGGACGAAGTGTCGGTCGAGGTCCCACCGGGCTCGGTCGTCGGGGTGATCGGCCCGAACGGCGCCGGCAAGACGACGCTGTTCAACGTCGTCTGCGGCTTCGTGAAGCCCACCACCGGCGCCCTGCGCTGGGACGGGCAGGACTTCCGGCCCCGCCCGGATCGCCTGGCCGCCGCCGGCATCGCCCGCACGCTGCAGGGCCTGGGCCTGTTCGCCGGCCTCACCGTCCTCGAGAACGTGATGGTCGGCGCCCACCGGCGGTCCCGCTCCGGCTTCGCGTCCGCGCTGTTCGGCCTCCCGAGGTCCGATCGCGACGAGCGCGAGCTGCGCGAACTCGCGCGGGAAGCCCTCGACGACCTGGGCATCGCCGAGCACGAGGCCGCGCGCCCCGGCACGCTCCCGTACGCGATCCAGAAGAAGGTCGCGTTGGCCCGCGCCCTGATCACCCGCCCGCGTCTCCTGCTGCTCGACGAGCCCGCCGGCGGCCTGGGCTCCGACGAGGTCGACGAGCTCGCCGGGCTGATCCGCTCCCTGTCCGACCGGACCGCGGTACTGCTCGTCGAACACCACATGGACCTCGTGATGTCGGTCTGCGACCACATCGTGGTGCTCGACTTCGGCAAGCGGATCGCCGCCGGCACACCTGACGAGGTACGGGCGGACGAGAAGGTCACCGAGGCCTACCTGGGAGTGGCGTCCTGATGGCTCCACTGCTCGAGGTAGAGGACCTGAGCTGCGGCTACGGCCCGGTCGGCGTCCTGCGGAACGTCTCGCTGACCGTCGAGCGCGGCTCGATCCTGGCCGTGCTGGGTGCGAACGGCGCCGGCAAGACCACGCTGTTGCGCACGCTCTCCGGCCTGCTCCGCCCCACGAGCGGACGGATCGTCTTCGACGGCGTCGACCTGCGTAGCGTCGATGTGGAAAAGCTCGTACGGAAGGGGATCGCCCACGTGCCGGAAGGGCGCGGGGTGGTGGCGGAACTGACCGTCGACGAGAACCTCCGCCTCGGTGGGCTGTGGCGACGCGACCGCAAGGACGCGCAGACGGCGCTGGCCGAGGTGTACGAGCTGTTCGAGCCGCTGGCGCGGCGCAAGCGCAGCGTGGGCCACCAGCTGTCCGGTGGCGAGCGGCAGATGCTCGCGCTGGGCCGGGCGCTGGTCGCGCGGCCGACGTTGCTGCTGCTCGACGAGCCCTCGCTCGGTCTGGCGCCGCGGGTGACGGCGCAGATCCTCGCGCTGCTCGCGCAGCTGCGTGAGCGCACCGGGCTGACCGTGCTGCTGGTCGAGCAGAACGTGCGCAGTGCGCTGTCGATCGCCGATCACGGTGTCGTCCTGTCGGTGGGGGAGGTCGCGATGTCGGCGCCCGCTGCCCGGCTGCGTGACGACGACGATCTCCGCCACGCCTACCTGGGGTTCTGATGGATCGGTTCCTGTTCTTGACGATGGACGGCCTGTCGCGCGGCGCCATCTACGCGGCGTTCGCGCTCGCGCTCGTGCTCATCTGGCGCGGGACCCGGGTGGTGAACTTCGCCCAGGGTGCGATGGCGGTCGCGACGGTCTACATCGCGTACTCGGTGTCGGACCTGACCGGCTCCTACTGGCTGGGATTCGCCTCGGCGCTGGTGGGAGCCGCGCTGCTCGGCGCGGTGATCGAGGTGGTCGTGGCCAGGCGGGTGCACGACGCGCCGCCGCTGAACGCGATCGTGGTGGCGATCGGTCTGGTGCTGCTGCTGCAGGCGGTGCTGGGGATGATCTACACGAACGAGTACCTGGCGTTCCCCGCGCCGTTCAGCCAGAACGCGGTGTTCGCGGGCGTGTCGCCGTACGACGTGTTCGTGTTCGCCGTCGTCGGCGTGTTGCTGGTTTCGCTGACGCTGTTGTTCACGCGTACCCCACTGGGGCTGCGGATGCGTGCGTCGGCGTTCGCGCCGGAGGTCTCCCGGCTGCTCGGTGTCGACGTCAAACTCATGCGGACGCTCGGCTGGGTGCTGGCGGCGGTGGTCGGGTCGCTCGCCGCGCTGCTCGTGATCCCCACCGAGCTGGGGCTGCACCCCACCGCGATGGACGACCTGTTCGTCGCCGCGTTCACGGCGGCGGTCGTGGGCGGGCTCGACAGCCCGGCGGGTGCGGTGCTCGGCGGGCTGATCGTCGGGGTGCTGCTGTCGTACGTCGGCGGTTACGTGCGCAGCGACGCCACGCCGCTGGCGGTGTTGGGGCTGCTCGTGGTGGTGCTGCTCGTGCGGCCCGGCGGTCTGTTCGCGGTTCCCCAGGCGAGGCGGGTGTGAGCGGGATGCAGGAGACAGCTCAGCGGGAGGCGCTTCCGCGGTCCCGGCACGCGCATCGGACGCCGGAACGACGGGGGAACACGCTGTTGCGGCACGTGGTGATCGCGACAGTGATCGGGTTCGTCGTGGTCATCGCCACGTACCAGATCGAGCCGTTCCGCAACTACCAGCTGGCGACGATCGGCGCGTACCTCTGCGTGCTGCCGGGGCTGATCCTGCTGACCGGCTTCAACGGCCAGATCTCGCTGGGGCACGGCGCGCTGATGGCCGCCGGGGCGTACACGGTGGTGCTGACGCCGTCTCTTCCGTTCCTGGTCTCGGTGCTCGCCGGCGTGCTGGTCGCGATGGTGCTGGGCGCCGTGATCGGCGTCGCCGCCGCGCGTCTGCACGGGCCGTACCTGGCCGGTGCGACGCTCGCGGTCGCGGTGAGCGTGCCGGCGCTCACCACGACGTTCGACGGCGTGTTCGGCGGTGACGCCGGGCTCACGTTCTCGCCGCCTCCGGCGCCTGCGTCGCTCGGCGCGTACTTCCCGTACGAGCGCTGGCAGGCGTGGCTCACGCTGCTCGGCGCGGCCGTCGTCATGCTCCTGCTGGCCAACCTCGTCCGTAGCCGGTTCGGGCGGACGTTACGGGCGGTCCGCGACGACGAGGTGGCGGCGTCGCTGGCCGGCATCCACGTCGGACGCGTCCGCGTGCTGGCGTTCGTCCTTTCCGCCGCGGGCGCCGGCCTCGGCGGCGCGATGTTCGCGCTGCTCGCGCAGAGCGTCTCGCCGGGCGCGTACGGGCTGACGCTCTCGCTCAACCTGATGCTCGCGATCGTGCTCGGTGGGCTGGGCAGCCTGCGTGGCGCGGTGTGGGGCGCGATCGTGCTGGTGGCGCTGCAGCCGTTGGCCGACTGGGTGACGTCCTGGGCCCCCGGCACGGAGCAGCGCCTGGAGGGCACGCTCCCGCTCGCGATCTTCGGCCTCGCGTTGATCGTCGTGATGACCACCGCCCCCGGCGGCCTCGACGCACTCGTCACTCGTCTCAATCCCCTCCGGAAGGGTCGGTCATGATTGGTTCCGTACGGCGTGGACTCGCCGTCGCTCTGGTGCTCGTTCTCGCCGCGGCAGGCTGCGCCGAGGACGCACCGGGTGAGAACAACGCCGCCGTGCCCGGCGTCACCGACAGCACGATCGTCGTCGGCACGCACCAGCCGCTCACCGGCCGGGCCGCCGCGGGCTACTCGAAGATCTCCGCCGCCACGAAGGCGTACTTCGACTACGTCAACGAGAAGGGCGGTGTGAACGGCCGCAAGATCGAGTACAAGGTCGTCGACGACGCCTACAACCCGGCGAAGACCCAGGAGGTCGTGCGCCAGCTCGTCCTCCAGGACAAGGTGTTCGCGGTCCTCAACGGCCTGGGCACGCCCACCCACGGCGGTGTCCTCGACTTCCTCAAGACGAACAAGGTGCCCGACCTGTTCGTCTCCTCCGGGAGCGCGCTGTTCAACCAGCCGTCGAAGTACCCGTCGACGTTCGGGTTCAACGTGGACTACGTGACCGAGTCGAAGGTGCTCGCGAACTACGTCAAGAAGACGTTCCCGGGCAAGAAGGTCTGCTTCTTCGGCCAGAACGACGACTTCGGCACCGATGCCTTGAAGGGCGTCGAAACGGTGCTGGGTTCCGTGGCCGCGAAGCAGGACTACGTGCCGACGAACACGAACGTCGCACCGCAGGTGGGTGCGCTGAAGGCGGCCGGTTGCCAGGTGAACATCCTGGCGACGATCACGCCGTTCACCGCGCTGACGCTGGGCACCGCGGCCAAGCTCGGCTACCGGGCGCAATGGGTCGGCAGCAGCGTCGGTGGTGACTTCGTGGGGCTGTCGGCGTTGCTCGGCAAGCCGGCTCCGCTGCTGCTCGAGGGATACGTGACCTCGGGGTACCTGCCCAGCCCGTTGGACGAGGCGAACCCCTGGACGAAGCTGTTCAAGGACATCAACACGAAGTACAACGGCAACACGACGTTCGAGGTCAACACGCTCTTCGGCATGGCGGTGGGGTACACGTTCGTGCAGGCGCTGCAGGCTGCGGGCAAGGACCTGACGCGTGAGGGGCTCATCGAGGCGATCGAGAAGGGCGGGTTCGAGGGGCCGTCGCTGGTGCCGATGCGGTACTCGAAGGACGACCACTCCGGGTTCAGCGGGACGCAGATCTCGGTGATCAAGGGTGGGAAGCAGGCGCTGGTGGACACGCCGTACGTCACGGACACGGGGAGTGGGCCGGTCGAGCCCTACACCGGTAGTGCGGCGACGCCCCCGGAGAACGGCATCCCGTCGGCCTAGTTTCTGGTGGGTCACCGGCCGCGTCGGAGTTTCTCCGGCGCGGCCGGTTCGCGTCGGTGGGGGCGCGGCTACTTCTGGCCGGCCGCTACTTCTTGCGGGCGTCGTAGTCCGCTTGGGCCTCGGTGACCTGGGGGACCTTGGCTTCGAGGAGTTCGACCAGCACACGGAGCTGTTCGGCGATCTCGGCGCCGAGCGGAGTCAACGTGTACTCGACCCGGGCAGGGATCGTCGCCAGCACCTCCCGGTGCACCAACCCGTCGCGCTCGAGCGTCTGCAGGGTCTGGGCGAGCATCTTCTCGCTCACCCCGTCGACCCGCCGCCGCAGCGCGTTGAACCGGTACGCGCCCTCGCGCAGCGCGACCAGCGCCAGCACGCCCCACTTGCCGGTGACGCTCTCCAACGTCCGCCGAGACGCGCAGTTGCGCGCGAACACGTCGGCGACCAGCTCCTGCATGTCGTCCACACCATGAGTGTACTCACTCACAGTTGGCACTTTCGAAAAGTTAGTACAAGCTAGGGGTGATCGATCAACCGCTTGAAGGAGCCACCGTGATCACCGTGACCGCCGCTACCGGCCACCTCGGCCGCCTCGTCGTCGCCGACCTTCTCGAGCGGGGTGTCCCGGCCGGCGAGATCACCGCCGCCGTGCGTACCCCGTCGAAGGCCGCGGACCTCGGCGTCCGTGTCGTCGAAGCCGACTACGACCGTCCGGAGACCCTGGCGCCGGCTTTCGCCGGCACCGATCAGTTGCTGTTCATCTCCGGCGACACGCTCGAACAGCACCAGAACGTGGTCGACGCCGCCCGCGCGGCGAACGTCGGGCTGATCGTCTACACCAGCGGTCCGAAGGCCGAGACGAGCAGCATCACGCTGATGTCGGGGAAGCACGCGCGGACCGAGCAGGCGATCGTGGCGTCGGGCGTGCCGTACGTGTTCCTGCGCAACGGCTGGTACCTGGAGAACTACACCGGCCAGATCGACCAGTTCCTCGGGACGGGTGTGGTGCTCGGAGCCGCCGGGGACGGGCGCGTCTCGGCCGCGGCACGTGTCGACTTCGCGGCCGCCGCGGCCGCGGTGCTGCTTGCTCCGGAGCCCGGCTCGACGTACGAGCTGGGTGGGGACCAGGCGTTCACGATGTCGGAGATGGCGGCGGAGATCTCGCGCCAGAGTGGCAAGCCGGTCGTGTACCGCGACCTGCCCGAGGCGGAGTACGCGCAGACGCTCGCGGGGTTCGGCATCCCGGCGCCGTTCGCCGAGGTGCTGGCGAACGCTGACCACGGGCTGTCGGTGGGGGACCTGTTCGTCGACAGCGGTGACCTCCACCGCCTCATCGGCCGTCCGACGACGACGCTGGCCGACGCGGTGGCCGCCGCGCTGAAAACGGCGTGACTTCGTCGGTGGACAGGTGATGGAGTGGCGGCGTGCTCTCTGATGCCGCCGCTCCGACCGTCCGGATCCTCGAGACGTCGGATGACGTCGAAGCCGCGTTCGAGGTGTTCCGAATCGCGTTGGTGGGGCTCCCGCCGCTGTCCGTCCCGGCGGTGGAGTTCCACGAACCGGGCCGCACGTTCGGGGGTTACCTCGACGGGGAGCTCGTGGGCACGGCGTCGTCGTACACGACGCACGTCGTCGTGCCGGGCGGTGCCCGGCTGCCGCACGCGGCGGTGACGCGGGTCGGCGTCCTGCCCAGCCACACCCGTCGCGGGGTGGCCCGCGCACTGATGAACGCTCAGCTCGCCGACGCCCGGCAGCGGGGCGTGTCGATCGCGACGCTCCGCGCCGCGGAAGGTGGCATCTACGAGCGGTACGGGTACGGGGTGGCGTCGCACGTCGACGTCGTGACCGTCGCGGCGCGAAGGGCCCGGTTGCGGCCGGGCATCGCTGTTGGGGGCGGGGTGCGGCTGGCGCGGTCGGCCGGGGCCTGGTCGCTGCAGCGGGCGATCTACGAGCGGGTCGACCCGGGCTGGACCGGCGCGATCTCCCGGACGTCCGAGTGGTGGAAAGTGCGCGAGCTGCGCGTCGTCGAGGAGAAGCAGCAGTTCGTGGTGGCCGTGTACGGTCCGCCGGGTGCGGAGACCGGATTCGCGCGGTACCACCCGGATGGCGAAGATCTGGTTCACGTCGACGACTTCGTCGCCGTGGACGGCGTCGCGCGGGCGGCGCTGCTGCGGTACCTGTTCTCGATCGACCTGGTCGAGACCGTCCGGTTCGACGCGTTGGCGATGGACGATCCGCTGCGGGTGATGCTCGTGGACGAGCGGCCGGTGCGCACCACGTCGATCGAGGACGAGATCTGGCTGCGGCTCGTGGACGTACCCGCTGCGCTGGCCGCGCGGACGTACCGGGGGAGCGGCGAGGTCGTGGTCGGCGTCGTCGACGGGGTGGTGCCGGAGAACGCCGGGGCGTACTGGATCGGCGCGGGCGGCGCGAAGCCGTCCACCGCGGCGCCGCAGCTCACGGTGGATGTCGCCGGGCTCGGCGCGGTGTATCTCGGGGGGACGAGCTGGCGGCAGCTCGCCGCTGCCGGTCGGGTGTCCGGTGATCTCGCGCTGGTGCCGGTCGCCGACGAACTGTTCGCGACCGAGTCGGCCCCGTTCTGCGGCACCTTCTTCTAGGCACGCGCCCCGGCCCCCGGGGATGGGGCCGGGGCGCGATGATCCGCCCGGCGAACGGCGCGAGCAGGCCGATCGCCGGCGACGGGATCGACAGTGCGATCGGCGCCAGCGCCTTGACGCCCGCCACGTCGGCGAACCGGTCCTGGATCTTCGGCCGTGACGCTTGAACGGCGTCAGTCCGTGAGAAAGACGCTGCGGAATCGCTCCAATTCGGTGTCCGGGAAATCGTGGGCGAGAAGCCATCCGGTGCCGCCACCGAACACCGTCGTCAATTGGTCGAGGAACTCGACCATCGTCTCCGCGCGGGCGCGCCGAGCCTCGTTCGGCAGGTCCTGGGTCATCGTCGGAACGGGTCCGCCGGCGGCCTCGAGGCGACGGACGACGCGCGCGAACACCGCCTCCATGTTCGCGTCGGTGAGCGCGTAGTCGGCCACGATCTCCTCGCGGCGCACGCCGACCGCGTCGAGAAGGATCGCGACGAGCGTGCCGGTGCGGTCCTTGCCGGCCGCGCAGTGCACCAGCGCAGGGTGGTTGTCGGGGTCGGCGAGCAGCCGTGCGGCGGCCACCACCCGCTCCGATCCTGACCCGAGATAGCCCAGGTAGTGGCCGGAGAGGTTGCCGCGCATGATCTCCGGCACGACCTGACCGACGCCGGGGTCGCTGCTCATCCAGTGGTTGGCGTAGGTGAGCCCGGCGCGCTGGAGCGGGCCCGGGCCGTCGCGTTCGACTTCCTCGAGCGAGCGCAGGTCGACGATGTGGCGCAGCCCGCGCGCCTCGACCAGTGCCCGCACGTCGTTTTCAGTGAGTTCGGACGGCGAATCGGAGCGGTACAAGAGGCCGTACCGCGTGTGGCGTCCGTCCGTAGTGGTCAAGCCACCGAGGTCGCGGACATTACTCGCGCCTTCCAACGTGACGACGCGCTCCACCATTGGTGCCCCTCTCGCCCAACGTGAAGGATCACAGCGGGAATAGGTCAACCGTACGACTGGGGGTGTGCACGGTGGTGCCGTTCCTCCGTTCAGAGCAGAGTTGGTCACTCAACGGACACCTCGATCAGATTTCTGGGTCAAACGACCGAGTTGGTCGTCGCTCCCGGCCGAGCACCTCGTTGAGCCGGGGGAGAGGGTCGAGATCCAGGGGGAAACGCCATGGAGAACCGAGAGACCACGGTGTTGGTGGAATTCGTCAGATCCGCCTCCGGAGCGGACGACCGCGCGCGGGTGACGCGCGGGCGCCCGGCTCCGGGGCGCGTAGCGGTCGTGGACGCCGCCGAGCTGGACGTCGCGACGGCGGCCGGTGCACCGGGGGGTGACCTCCGGTGGTTGGTGAGACTGGTGCCCGCGCTGCTCGTCGCGATGGCGCCGGGGCATTGATCCGGAGCGGTGGCGTGATGACGGGTGGCGAGGATCGGCGTCGGGCCGATGGGCGGGGGGCCCATTCCGACGACGACCTCGACGCGGGCCTCACGCCCGAGGAGTTAGCGGCAGAGCGCGCCGCGGCACGGGAGACACTCCGCCGGCTGCACGTGCCGGCCGGCGGAGTCTGCGACTGGTGCGGCCGCCCGTTCCCGTGCCCGGATTCCCAGGCCTGAGTCCGGTGTGGCAGGTGATAGTCCATTAGGCCAACAGTTCGTGGATGTGCGGGCTTGTGTCGAAGTGACATGGCGTAATAGCCCGCATGAGACGAATTGTTCTGGGCCTGGTGCTCGTCGGCGGCGTGCTCGTCAGCACACCGGCGCAGGCCGCGACGGCGACGCGGATCCACGACGTGCAGGGTGCCGCCCACGTGTCGCCGCTGCGGGGAACCGCGGTGAGCGTTCCGGGCGTCGTCACGGCGAAGGCGTCCAACGGCTTCTACCTGCAGGACCCGCAACCCGACCGGGACCCGCGCACGTCCGAGGCGATCCTGGTCTTCACCAGTTCCGCGCCGACAGTGGCGGTCGGTGACGCGGTCACCGTCGAGGGCACGGTCACCGAGTTCCGGCCGGGCGGCGCCGACGGCACCGCCAACCTGACGACCACCGAGCTGACGTCGCCGACCGTCACCGTCACGTCCTCGGGCAACCCGCTGCCCGCCGCGACAGTGCTCGGAGCCGGCGGCAGGCGCCCACCGACCACGGTGATCGACGACGACGCGAACGGTGACGTGGAGACCGGCGGCACGTTCGACCCGGCCACCGACGGCATCGACTTCTACGAGTCGCTGGAATCGATGCGGGTGCGGGTGAACGACGCGGTGGCGGTGGGCCCCACGAATTCGTTCAACGAGCTGCCGGTGCTGGGTGACCGTGGCCGCGGTGCGGGCACGCGCAGCGCCCGCGGCGGAATCGTGCTGCGGGCGAACGACGCCAACCCGGAACGGATCATTCTCGACGACGGGCTCGGGTTCGCGCCGCCGAAGGCCGACGTCGGAGCGGTCGCGGGTGGACCGGCGGACGGAGTGGTGAGCTACGGCTTCGGCAACGTCAAGATCGTGCTGACGGCCGCGGTGTCCTTCGCCGGAACCAAGCAGCCCGAGACGACGCGCGCCGACACCGCGACAGAGCTCTCGGTGGGCACGTTCAACGTCGAGAACCTGGACCCGAACGACCCGCCGGCCAAGTTCGCGCGGCTGGCGTCGATCATCGTCGGGAATTTGCGGGCGCCCGACGTCCTGGCGTTGGAAGAGGTGCAGGACAACGACGGCGCCACGAACGGCGGGACCGTGGCGGCCGACCGCACGTACGCCGCGCTGATCTCGGCGATCACGGCGGCGGGCGGCCCGACCTACTCCTACCGGCAGATCGATCCGGTGAACAACGCCGACGGCGGTGAGCCGGGCGGCAACATCCGGGTCGGGTTCCTGTACGCGGCGAGCCGGGGCGTGTCGTTCGCGAGCGCACCGGCCGGCGACGCGACCACACCGGTCTCGGTGACGAAAGCCGGGCACCTCTCGCTCAACCCCGGGCGCATCGCTCCCGCCGAGACCGCGTGGGCGGACAGCCGCAAGCCGTTGGCCGGCGAGTTCGTGTTCCGCGGCCGGTCGGTGTTCGTGATCGCGAACCACTTCGTCTCCAAGGGCGGCGACCAGCCGCTGTTCGGCCGGTTCCAGCCGCCCGCGCAGTCGTCGGCCGCGAAGCGCGCCCAGCAGGCGGCGCTGGTGAACGGGTTCGTGAAGCAATTGCTGGCCGCGCAGCCGCAGGCGAACATCGCGGTCGTCGGTGACCTCAACGACTTCGAGTTCTCGCGGACCATCACGACGCTGGCCGGTTCCCAGTTGGTGGACCTGCCGGCGACGCTGCCGGTGGCCGAGCGGTACACGTACGTGTTCGACGGCAACTCGCAGGTGCTCGACCACATCCTGCTCAGCCGGGCAGCGGCGCGCTCGTACTCCTACGACGTCGTGCACGTCAACGCCGAGTACGCCGACCAGGCCAGTGACCACGATCCGCAGTTGGTGCGGCTCAAGGTCAGCTGACCGCGAGCACGAACGCACCGAGCTCCTCCAGACGTCGCAGGAACGGCCCGGCGGAGAACGCTTCCGCCGGGCTGTGGACGCCCCGCTTCGGCCCGGGGTGGTCCGACGCCAGGTCGAGCGCCGCCTCCACGGAGGCCACCGCGCCCGCCCACCAGATGTCGTGGCCGGTGACGTGGGCCGTGCGGTGCACACCGCCCGCGGAGACCTCGGCGGCCACCGTGAACGCGGTGGCCGCGCGCTCGACGTCGTCGACGTGTTCGGACGTGAAGACCTGCGGTTCGGTGAACGTCGTCGCGGTGAGCAGGACCTCGACCTCGGTCGTCGGGACGTGCCGGGGGATCGTCACCGCGTCGCCGGTGGGGAACGGGCCGATCATCATCCGCGGGCCCAGCGGTGCGGGGAAGACGTAGGTCGTCGTGTACATCGGCAGCGGACCGACCCGTTGCGCGCCCTCGCTGAACGTGATCCGCTCGACCTCGTTGATCAGCAGATCGGCGGTGCGCCGGGCCCCGGTGGTCATCCGCCAGCCGCTGACCGCGTAGCTGACCGTGACCTTGTCGACGTGGGTCAGGCCGTCGGCGGCGTGCGCCGCCAGCAGGTCACCGAGCCCACCGTAGAAGCTCATTCCCGGCACGATCTGCACCCCCGCGCCGGCGTAGCTCTCGAACAGGTCCTTGACGTGGTGCACCTCGACGGCGTGGTCGACGTAGTGGGTGCCGACCTCGATCGCGGCGGCGACGACCGGTGGCCCGGTGAGCGCGTACGGCCCGGCGCAGTGGATCAGCACCGGAGCGCTCGCGGCCAGCCCGCGTAACGCGCCGGGGTCGTCGAGCGGTGCCGGCCGGACCGTCACCCGATCACCCTCGCCCAGCTCGGCGGCGAACTCGATCAGGCCGGCGGCGTCCCGCCCGCCCAGGACGACCGGATGGCCGCGGGCCAGCAGTTCGGTGGCCACGAGTCGGCCGGTGTGGCCGGTAGCGCCGTACACAGCGATCGGTTCCCCGGACATGTAGGCTCCCCGCGTAATTCTTCGAACGTCTGTTCGCATTACGCTACGCCGATCAGACGACTTCAGGAAGTCACGGTTTGCCGCTGTGGACAGGACGCCTCAGGTTGGCGTCGATTCGGACGAAGCGGATAGAGGACGCCGAGGAGCCGGAGGAGACAGCCATGGCCCAGCGCTCTCCGCTGGCCGTCGTCGCCTCGGTCGTGCGTCGGGGGTGCTGCCTGCTCGGCGCCGTGCTCGCGCTCCACCTCTGCTGGGCGTGGACGGGCCACGGCGACAGCTCGCCGCTGTACCTCTGGTCGTCCTGGGCGCTGATCGAGATCATCCTGCTGACCGCCGCCGCCCTGGTGGCCCTGCGCTGCGTGCTGGTGCCGTCGCAGCGGACGGCATGGGCGCTGATCGCTGTCGTGGCGGCGTGCAACGGCGCCGGTTACGTCGTCTGGGACCGGCTCCTCTCGTCCGGGAACCCGCTCCCGGCCTTCTCGCTCGCGGACGCGTTCTGGCTGCCCCCGCTGCCGCTGCTGGGCGTCGCGGTCTGGCTGCTCTCCCGTCCGCTCGTCGGCGGGGTGGGCGCGGTGCGGGTCTGGGACGCCGTCGTCGCCGGCACGCTCGGCGCGGCGATGACGGCGTTGCTGCTCGGCCGCGGGGTGCTCACCTGGACCGGTGGATCACCGCTCGACGCGATCGTCACGCTCGGGTACCCGGCACTGACGATGGTGCTCGTCGGGATGATCGGCTCCATCGCCGCGCTGGCCGGCTGGCGCCTGGACGCGAGCTGGCAGCTCCTGGCCGCGACGGTGCTCGTGTTCGCGGTGGCCAACGGGCTGGTCAGCCGTCTGCTCGCGGCCGGGGCCGAGGGCGTGGAGAGGGTGGACCAGCTCGCCGGTGTGATCGGCCTGCTGCTCGCGGCCGCGGCCTGGCAACGCTCCCGCCGGATGGCCGACCGGCCGCTCGATCTGTGGTCCCTGCTCGCTCCGCTGCTGTGCGCGGCGGCCGCCGTGATCGTGTTGCTGGTGGGGTCGGCCACCGACCAGCCGCCGGCGGCCGCAGTGCTCGCCTCGATCTCGGTGCTCGCCGCGCTCACCCGCGTGGGCTTCGGCGTCCGGGCGTTGCTGGACGCGGGGGAGCAGCACCGGCTCGCGATCACCGACGAGCTGACCGGCCTCTACAACCGCCGGGGTTTCCTCCGCGGCGTCGAGGAGTCGCTGGCGTCCGACACCCGTTCCACGCACGCGATCCTGCTGCTCGACCTCGACCGGTTCAAGGAGGTCAACGACGGCCTGGGCCACCAGGTCGGCGATCAGCTCCTGGCCGCGCTCGCGCCACGGCTGTCCGGCGTGCTGGGCGCCGACGATCTGCTGGCGCGCCTCGGTGGCGACGAGTTCGCGGTGCTGACCGCGAACCGTGCCGTGGAACAGCTCGCCGAGCGTCTGCTCGTCGCGGTCCGCACCCCGCTCCCGGTGGGCGGCATCGCGGTGCCGACCGACGTCAGCATCGGGATCGTGGTCGAGACCGACACGCCGGCGGGCCGCACGGTCGGCGAACGCACGCTGGAGCTGCTCCGCTGCGCGGACACCGCGATGTACCGGGCGAAGACCGAGCGGCGCGGCTGGGTCCGCTACGACTCGCTCGGGCCCGACCGGCAGCGCGACTCGCTCGAGCGGGCGTCCGAGTTGCGGGCGCTGCTGACCGGCGCGGCGTCGTTGGGGCTGGCCGCGCCGAACGGCACGTTGGAGCTGCACTACCAGGCTCTCGTGGCGACGGACGTGACGGCGCCGCCGCGAGTGGAGGCGCTCGTGCGGTGGCGGCACCCGGTGCACGGAATGATCACGCCGGACCAGTTCCTCGGGCTCGCCGAGCGCACCGGGCTGACGCCGTTCCTCACCCGGCGGGTGCTGGGCATCGCGCTCGATCGGGTACGCGACTGGCGAGGCGCAGGGTTCCCGGTCGAGGTGTCGGTGAATCTCGCCGCCTCGGACCTGTTCCACCCGACTCTCGTCGATGAAATCCTGGACGGCCTCGCCACCCGCGGCCTGCCCCCGTCCGCGCTGACGGTGGAGATCACCGAGCAGGTCGCCATCGGCGACCTCGACACCGGGCGGGACGTCCTGGCGGTGCTGCGGCGGGCCGGCGTCGGGGTCGCGATCGACGACTTCGGCACCGGTTACTCAGCGCTGTCGTACCTGCAGCGGTTGCCTGCGACCGAGCTCAAGCTCGACCGGTCGCTGACCGCGAAACTCGACGACCCGGCTGCCGCCGCGATCGCCCGTGCGTGCATCGACTTGGCCCACACGCTGGGTCTGGAGGTCGTCGCCGAGGGCGTCGAGACGGCCGAGCAGGCGCAGGCGCTGGTGGCCGCCGGTGCCGACCGCCTGCAGGGCTGGCTGTTCGGCAAGCCCCGGTCCGGCGGCCCGGTCCCGCCTTCGACCACGTTCCCGCTCATTCCCGCGCTCTGATCCCGCAGCGCCCCTTGAACGGTCGCCGAGCTGACCGGCGCGTTCGCGATGTCCCAACCGGCGATCTCGAAGCAC
This sequence comes from Cryptosporangium sp. NPDC048952, assembly GCF_043197895.1. Taxonomy (NCBI): domain Bacteria; kingdom Bacillati; phylum Actinomycetota; class Actinomycetes; order Cryptosporangiales; family Cryptosporangiaceae; genus Cryptosporangium; species Cryptosporangium sp. NPDC048952. The sequence continues at coordinate 861,294 of NZ_JBICTY010000003.1, forward strand.
CTCACAGTCCTGGAAAACGCCGGGTTGATCTCTCGGACCCGTCGCGCGACGGCATCATCGAGTCCGGACTGGAGGCCGGCGCCCGCGAGTCCGACGAGCGCCTCGCGGAGCTGCTCGCCGAATTGCAGTAATACTGTCGGGGTATGGCGAAACGACTCGTGAGTGTCTGGCAGCCCTACTTCCTCGCCTCGAAGGACCGGGACGCCGTCCTCGACGCCGCCGGAGAACTCGAAGATCTGGGGTACACCAGGATCTGGTTCTCAGCCGGCTTCCAGGACGGCGTCCCGGCCCGTTTCCGGGAGATCCTCGACGGCACCAAGAGCATCGGCGTCGCGCCGGGGATCCTCAGCATCTGGCATTCCGACCCCGCCGACGTCGCGGCTTTCGTCGCCGACGCCGAACAGGCACACCCCGGCCGGTTCCTGCTCGGGCTCGGCACGAGCCACGCGGCGATCGTCGACCAGCAGGACGCCGGTCAGTACCGCAAGCCCTACTCGAAGATGGTGTCGTTCCTCGACGGACTCGACGCCGCCGGGGTCACCCCCGAACAGCGCGTCCTCGCCGCGCTCGGCCCGCGCATGCTCGAGCTCTCCCGCGACCGCTCGCGCGGCGCGCACCCGTACTTCATCCCGGTGGAGCACACCGCCGAGGCCCGTGCGACGCTCGGGCCCGACGGTCTGCTCGCGCCCGAGGTGGCCGTCGTCCTCGAGGCCGACGCCGAGCGCGCGCGCACCGTGGCCAGGGAGTACATGACGGGCTACCTCACGCTGCCGAACTACACGCAGAACCTGCTGCGGCTCGGCTGGACCGAGGCGGACTTCGCCGGTGGCGGCAGCGACCAGCTGGTCGACGCGCTGATCCCGTGGGGCACGCCGGAGCAGGTCGCCGCGGGCATCGAGAAGCACTACCGGGCCGGCGCCGACGAGGTCACGATCCAGGTGCTGGGCGTCGACCGCCGCCAGTTCCCCGCGGACGCGTTCCGAACCCTGGCCGCCGCACTGATCTGACCGCTTGCGGGATCGGCGAAGTCGCCGGTCTTCACCGATCCCGCGGGTTTCTGTCGGTGGGGCGGACCAGACTGTGGTCCTGGAGGTGGTCGTCATGGCCCGCACCGCGTACCGCACCTGCCCGCTCTGCGAGGCCGTCTGCGGTCTCGAGATCACGCTCGAACAGCGCGACGTCGTCCGTATCCGCGGTGATCGCGACGACGTGTTCAGCCGCGGCTTCCTCTGCCCGAAGGGCGCGACGCTCGGCGAACTCGACCAGGATCCCGACAAGCTGACCGGCCCGCTCGTCCGGCGCGACGGCGTGCTGCAGCCGGCCACCTGGCCCGAGGCGTTCGCGGCCGTCGAGGCAGGACTCACCCGGGTCGCCGCCGCGCACGGCCGCGACGCCGTCGCGATCTACGTCGGCAATCCGAACGCGCACACGCTGGCCGGTCAGCTCTACCTCGGCCCTCTTCGCAAGGCCCTGGGCACGACGAACGTGTACACCGCCGCCAGCGTCGACCAGCTTCCGAAGCACGTCTCCGCCGGGCTGATGTTCGGCGACCCCACCGCGATCCCGGTGCCCGATCTCGACCGCACCGACTACCTCCTGATGCTCGGTGCGAACCCGCTGGAGTCCAACGGGAGCCTCTGCACCGCTCCCGACTTTCCCGGCCGGCTCAAGGCGCTGAAGGCCCGGGGCGGTCGGCTCGTCGTCGTCGATCCGCGCCGCACCCGCACCGCCGCGCTCGCCGACCGGCACCTGTTCATCCGGCCCGGCACCGACCCGTACCTGCTGCTCGGCGTCGTGCACACGCTGTTCGACGAGGAGCTCGTGCGGGTCGACGACCGGTTCGCCGGTCTGGACGAGCTCCGGACCCTCGCGAAGGAGTTCCCACCGGCCGCTGTCGCCGGGGTGTGTGGCGTTGCGGCCGAAGACATCGCGACGCTCGCCAGGGAGCTCGCCGCCGCACCCACCGCCGTCGTCTACGGCCGCATCGGCACGTCCACCGCCGAGTTCGGCACGCTGACGAGCTGGCTCGTCGACGTCGTCACCGCGCTGACCGGCAACCTCGATCGCCCCGGCGGGGGCATGTTCGGCATGCCGCCGCACGGCCGCTCCCGCCGGCGCAAGCCGTTCCGCACCGGCCGGTGGCGCAGCCGGGTCCGCGACCTGCCGGAGGTGATCGGTGAGCTCCCGGTCGCCACGCTCGCCGACGAGATCCGCACGCCCGGCGACGGGCAGATCCGCGCGCTCGTCACGGTCGCGGGCAACCCGGTGCTCTCCACTCCGGACGGCCCCGGGCTCGACAAGGCGCTGGAAACGCTCGACTTCGTGGTCAGCGTCGACCCGTACCTGAACGCGACGACCCGCCACGCCGACGTCGTGCTCCCACCGGCACGGATCCTCGAGTCCGGCCACTACGACGTCGCGCTGCTGGGCTTCGCGGTGCGCCGGATCGCCCGGTACTCACCGGCCGTGCTGGAGCGCGCCGCCGACCGCCCGAACGAGGCGCAGATCCTCGCGAAACTCGCGCTCATCGCCGCCGGTCAGGGCGCCGACGCCGATCCGGCGCTGCTGGACGAGGGCTTGATCGCCGGTGCCCTGGCGAAAGCCGTCGAGGACCCGGCGTCCCCGGTCCACGGCCGCGACCCGTCAGCGCTGGGCGCCGAGCTCACCGGCGTCGACGGCACCGAACGGCGTCTCGACCTCATGCTGCGCCTCGGCACGTTCGGCGACGCGTTCGGCGCCCACCCCGACGGCCTGTCACTCCGGAAGCTGCTCGACGCCCCGCACGGCATCGACCTGGGTCCGCTGGAGCCCGCACTCGACGAGGTGCTGGCCACCGCGTCGGGCAAGGTCGAGCTCGCGCCTGCGGAGATCGTCGCCGACCTGGTGCGCCTGCGCGCCGGCCTCGACGCCCGGCGCGACGGGTTCGTGCTGATCGGCCGCCGCAACCTGCGCACGAACAACAGTTGGTCGCACAACGTCGGCGGGCTGGCCGGGGGCTCCAACCGGTGCACACTGCAGATGAACCCCGACGACGCGGCGCGGCTCGGGTTCCGACCCGGGCAGCAGGTGCGGGTGAGCTCCCGGGTCGGCGAGGTCACCACGGTGCTGGAGCCGAGCGCGACGATCATGCCCGGCGTCGTGAGCCTGCCCCACGGCTTCGGTCACGGCCTGCCCGGCACCCGGCTGCGTGTCGCCGAACGCACCGAGGGCGTCAACGCGAACACGCTCACCGACCCCACCCAGCTGGATGCCCTGAGCGGCACCGCAGTCCTGAACGGCTTCACCGTGGAGGTCTGCTCAACCGATGTGACTGTTTAACCGACGTGCACCCGGTTCCGGCCGGCGTGCTTGGCTAGGTAGAGGCACCGGTCCGCGCGCCCCAACAGCGAGCCCACCAGCGTGTCCGCGCTGGGCTCTCCGTCGAGATCGGCGTCCCGGAGGTACGTCACACCCAGACTGATCGTCACCTGCAACGGCCCGGCGGTCGTCGACACCGGCTCGTCGGCCACCGCGGCACGCAGCTGCTCGGCCACCCGCGCCGCCTCCACGGCCCCGGCCCGCAGCGTCAACACGAACTCCTCGCCGCCGTAGCGTCCGAGCAGCCCGAGCCCGCGACCGTTCTGACGCAACCGCGCCGCGACGACCTGGATCACCTCGTCGCCGACCTGGTGCCCGTACTCGTCGTTCACCCGCTTGAAGTGGTCGATGTCGATCATCATCGCGGCGACCGGCCAGCTCGCCACCCGGTCCCGGCGGCTGACCTCGACGTCCTGCACTGCCAGCTCGAAGAAGTGCCGACGGTTGGCGACACCGGTCAGCCCGTCGATCGTCGCGAGTCGGCGCACCTCGGCGAACAGCCGCGCGTTCTCGTAGGCCACCATGCCCTGCCCGACCAGCGCCCCCGCGATCTCGGCCACGCCGTGGTCGTAGTCGTTCTCGGCGCCGGTCGCGAACAGCAGCACACCGAGGTGCTCACCGCGGGCGATCAGCGGCAGCGCCAGCCAGCAGCGCGCGTCCGGCAGTGCGTCGGTGACCAGGCGCGGGGCGTCCACCCGGCTGATCACGGGCTGGTCGGCCTCCAGCAGCCGCGCGAGCCGCCCGTCGGCGTCCATCGCCACCGGGTGCGAACCGGTCGGCACACCGAGGCCCGAGTCGTCGGCGCCGGGCTCGTCCACGTCGGCGACAGCGGCGAACACCGCGGCCAGGTCGTCGGTGCGGTGATGTCGTCCGGTGCGCGTCGCGGCACGCACCCAGATCAGCGGCGGGACCGGCGCCGGTTGCACCAGCCAGGCGCTGTCGCCGCCGACCACCCCGAACACGACGGTGAGCAGCCGGCGCAACACCTGCTCGGGCGTCGGCTCCAGAATGCCGGTGATCGCGGCGAGCGCGTCGCGCAGCGTCTCGGCCAGATCGCGCTGGCGGTGCGCCGCGGAAACGGCCACCTCGAGCTGCGCGGCCCGCGCGGTCTCCAGCGCCACCGCGACGTGGCTGGTGATCGCCGTCAGCACCCCGACGTCGTCGGCCGTGAAAATGCCTTTCGCGACCCGGCTGTCGAGGTACACGACGCCGAGCAGCCGCGGTTCGAGCAGGATCGGCGCCACCATGATGCTGCGCAGCCCGTGCAGGACGACGCTCTCGGCACCCAGCGCGGCGCCCTCCTCGGTACCGGTGACCACCAGCGCCGTGCGCGTCTGCCACACCCGCTCGACGAGCGTCGCGCTGTAGCCGGTGAGCGTGCCGAGGTCGCCCTGGGTGGCGTCGCGCCCGCCGTGCGGCCGCAGCTGCCCCGAGTCGTCGACCAGGAACAGGAACGCGCGCTCGGCGCCGAGGATGCGGATCGTCTCGTCGAGCGCGACCGCGGCCACCTGGGACGGGTGCAGCACCCGCGACGCGGCGAGCCCGACCTGCTGGATCGCGTTCAGCCGCTGCCGGTACAGGCTCACCGCGACGCCGTCGCTGGAGCGCGCCTGGGTGAGGCTGAGCCGCCCGACGTCCTCCAGCCCGAACTCGGCCGCGAGCTGCCGGGCCCGGTGCGGCCAGCGCTGCCCCACGGCCAGCGTCAGCGCGTAGCGGGCCTGCCGTTCGCTCTCGCCCTCGACGCCCTGCAACCGCAGTGCGCGGGCCCGCAGGCGGGCCGCCTCGAACGCCACCAGCGGCGCGTCGACCGCGCGGATCGCCGGCTCGGCCGCGTTGAGCGCGCGCAACGCCCCGTCGACACGACCCTCGGCGAGCAGGAGGGCGGCCCGCACGAGAAGGTAGTGGGCCCGCAGCAGCGCGGTGTTCGCCACCAGCCGCAGGACACGGACGGCCGCCCGCGCGCGTTCGCGCCGCACGTCGTCCGGCGCCACCCGCAGCTGCTCGACCCGCCCGTAGGCCTGGTAGACGAACAGCCCGCGCTGGATCGGGATCAGGCTCCACCACGGCACGCCGACGGCGGTCAGCTCATCCGCGGCCCGGTCGAACGCGACGCCGCAGTCACCCTGCTCCACCTCGGCGAGCATCGCCGCGTACGCCGCGTCGACCCGCTCCCACCGCGTTCCCGTACCGCCGGCGCGGACCCGGTCGAGCTGCGCAGCGGCCTCGGCCGGACGCCCCTGCAGCGCCAGCAGCCCGACGTGACACGCGTGCACAGTGGTGCTCAGTGCGCCCGCGCCCTCGCTGGCCTCGACCAGGGCCTGCCGACGTGCGAACACGTCCTCGGCGCCGGTGACGTCGCCGCGCATCAGCGTGTCCCAGCAGAGCACCGACAGCAGGTCGATGCGGCGTCCCGCGTCCAGCCAGCGGGCCCGGCCCGCGAGTACCTCGCGCACGCGTTCGCCCTGGTCCAGGCCGAAGAAGTGCCGGTCGAGCGCTTCCAGCCAGTCGACGAACGCGATCAGCTGCGGGTCGCCGACCCACGCGGCGGTGCGGTGCGCGCGCCGCGTCAGCCAGCGTCCGATCGGACGCAGCCCGGCGACGAACGCCAGGTGCGCGGCGGCGACGGCCATCCGGGCGCTCTCCGGCCCTCGGCCGATCCGCGCGGTCAGGAACACCCCGCGCAGTGTGAACGCCAGCGAGACCGTCGGCCGCAGCTGCCGCGCGTATGCCAGCGCACCGATGTCGTAGAGCTCGGTCAACAGGCAGTACAGCTCCCGCTGCGGGCCGCGGACGCCTCCGTAACCGATCCGGACGACGCTCATCAGGCAGCCGAGCAGCGCCCTGCCCACCGTGGACGTGACCAGCACGAACGAGTTCTCCGGCAGCGGGCGGCCCAGCACGGCCAGCGCCTCGTCGACAGCGCCCGATTGCCGGTCGGTGGCCCAGGTGCTGTCGTGGACCTGTGCGACCAGCGCGAGCACGCGGGCCTGCTCCATCGGATCGGTGGTGCGCCGCTGCGCGATCTCCAGCGTTCCCAGCGCGTCGCGGAAGTGCCCGGTGCGGTGCTGCGCCCGCCCGAGCGTGAGCAGGAACGCCGCGTCCGGGATCAGCCCGGCGCGCGCCGCCGCCGAGGCCGCGGCCTCGAGAAAACCCACCGCCTCGGCGGGCGCGTGTTCGGTGAGGGCCAGCCGGCCCGCCACGGCACAGGCTTCGAAGAGATCGACGTTGGGCGAGCCGTCGTCGGCGAGCTGGCGGTGTCGCGCCAGGGCATAGACGATCGCCGGCACCGCCCCGGCCGACGACGACGCAGTCTGACCGGCGAGCACGTCGGCGATCCGCGCGTGGACGCTGCGCAGCGTCGCGGGGTCGAACTGAGCGAGCAACGCCTCGCGGATGCGGTCGTGCAGGAACTGGAAGTTGTCGCCGTCCCGGCGTTCGAGCAGGTGACGCCATGCGGCGGCACTGGCGACCTCGATCGCGCGGCGGCGGGCGATGCGCCCGACCTCGGCGACCAGGCCGGGGTCGAAGTGCGGACCGAGTGCCGCCGCGATGCCCAGCAGCTGCCTGCTCTCCTCGTCCAGCCCGCGCAGCCGGTCGAGGACGAGCTCGACGGCGTCCAGCGGCAGTTCGACGTCGTGGAGGAGATCGGGGTCGATCTGCCAGGTGCCCCAGGACGGGCGCGCGAGCCCGGCGTCGACGATCGCGGTGAGGAACTGCAGCAGCGTGAACGGGTTGCCGTCGCTGCGTGCGGCCAGCCCGGCCGCGGTGGGGGAGTCGATCCGGATGCCGCTGGTCATCCCGAAGACGAGCTCGGCGACGGCGCTCGGGGAGAGCGGTTCGAGCCGGACGGTGAGGTCCAGGGCGGGCCCGAGCGCGTTGCGCGCGGTGGCGAGCTCGGCGGCGTGCCCGGGATCGTCGCGGCAGGTCGCGACGACGAGGACGGGGGCGTCCGGCAGTTCGTCGGCCAGCTGGCGGAGCACGCGGCCGGTGGCGTCGTCCATCCAGTGCAGGTCGTCGAGGTGCAGCACCAGGCCGCCGGCCGACCGGGCCAGCGCGGCCAGGAACCCGGCCACCGCGCCGGGTAGCGGCTGGTCGCGTTCGTCGGCGAGCGGGGGAGCGGCGTCCAGGAGTGCGCCCAGCGCGGGGGACAGGCCGTGCAGCAGCGCCGCGGCCGGACCAGCGGCCGCGGTGAGGTCGACGGCGGCGGCGACCCGCCGTGCCGGGGGCAACGCCCGTACCTCTGCGACGTACTGGTCGAGCGCGGCGCGTAACGGCGCCAGCGGTAGCGACGCATCCGGGTCGCACTTGCCGGCGAGCACCAGGCCGCGGTTCGCGACGACCGCGGCGGTCAGCTCGGCGGTGATGCGGCTCTTGCCGCTACCGGGCGGCCCGGTGACCAACACGGCCCCACCCGCGGGCGGATCGGCGTGGCTGCTCGCGCCGGCGTCGCGGACGCGTTGCCACCCGTCTGAGGTACGACTGCCGCTGCTGGTGCCGGCGTCGCGGACGCGTTGCCACCGGGCGGCGAGTGCGCCGAGTTCGGCGTCGCGGCCGACCAGGGGGCTCTCGGTCTTCACCACGACCGGGTGATCGTCGGCGCCCAAGGGGAAGCCGTCCAGACCCACTGAGTACGTGGTCGGCTCGGCCGACGCCAGACGCCGCAGGTCGGCGACCAGGCCCTCACCGCTCTGGTACCGGTCGTCGGGATCCTTGGCGAGCAGCCGGAGGATCACCGCGCCCAACCCGGACGGCAGGTCCCGACGCGTGGTCAGCGGATCCGGCGCCGACACGGTGGCGTGCATGCGCAGCAGCGCCCCGACGTCGTCGGACGCGAACGGCGGGGCACCCGTGGCGCACTCGAACAGGACCGCGCCGAGCGCGTAGAGGTCGGCCCGCCCGTCGACCGGGCGGTGCAGCATGCCGGACTGCTCCGGCGCACAGTAGAGCATCGTCCCGGCGACCGTGCCGTCCGGCGGTGCGCCCAGCCGCGACGCCATCCCGAAGTCGATCAGCCGGGCCTGCGGCGCGAGGTGCCCGACGCCCTCGCGGACCAGGATGTTCTCCGGCTTGATGTCGCGGTGCACCAGCCCCGCGCGGTGGGCGGCGGCCAGTGCGTCCGCGACGTCGATCCCGATCGCCAGCAGCGTGCCGACGTCGAGCGGACCGTCGTGGAGCACATCGGTCAACCGATCGCCCTCGACGAGGTCCATGATCAGGTAGGGACGACCGTCCGCCGAGCCGACCTCGTGCACCCGGGCCAGACCGGGGTGGGCGATACAGGCGAGCAGCGCTGCCTCGCGACGGAACGCGCGCTCACCCGCGTCGTCGCGGTGGGGCTCCGCGTCGTCCATGGTGGCCGGGTGGTCGCGCGCGATCTTCATCGCGTACACGCCGTCACCGCGGCGGACCCGGTAGGCGACGGTGCGGCTGCCGCGGCCGAGCTCACCGAGGATCTCGTACCCGGCCGAGGCCTGGGTGGCGATCGCCGCGGCCACCGCGCGGGCGTCCACTCCGCCCGTGGTCTCGGCGGGGTCCACGATGGGGATACCACCGGTCGGCGCCTCGATCAGGGCGCGACGGGGCCGGGGTGGAGCGGACACGACGCCCGCATCATCGTGGCGGTCGAGCGACACCCGCGCTCCCGATAGCTCGCTGTTGGCGCTCGGAGCCTACCGACTCCGGTGCGACCCGGGAGTTACAGACGATGAAGTTGCCCCTGTTTCCGTTGGTTATTTCAGTGGTTGATCTCCGTTCGGTAGCGCGCTGGTCCCGGTGCGAGCTGATCGGGTACCTTCCCGCTCATGGCGCGTGGTCGGCACCGCACCGCGGTGGTTCTCCGCCAACAGGCGTCCGGGGCAGCTGCTTCCCGCCCCGGCGGACGTCGCTGGTGGGCACGGCCCTGGCTGGCCGGTGCAATCGTGCTGGCGCTCGTCTTCGGCGCGCTCACGTTCGTGTACGTGCGCCGCTCCGGCGAATGCACCGGCGACCCGGTGGAGCTCTCCGTCGTCACGTCCCCGGATCAGCAGAGCGTCGTCCGGGAACTGTCCGACGCGTGGGCCCGCGAGGACCACAATTTCGACGGGCACTGCGGCACGATCCTCGTCCGGGGCCAGGAGTCGGCGGCGGTCGGCCAGGCACTGTCCCCGAGTCAGAACAGCGCGGCCGCGAACAACCGGGTCGACGTCTGGATGCCCGACTCGTCCACGTGGATCGCCAGCACCGCCACCCGGCCCGGAATGAACCGGCTGTTCGCGTACAACCGGCCGAGTGTGGCGTCCTCGCCGATCGTGCTCGCGGCGCCGCGGCCGATGGCCAGCGCGCTCGGCTGGCCCAAGCAGCAGATCTCCTGGACGAAACTCGGGCTGCAGCGCATCAACGGCGGTACCTGGAGCGACTACGGGCGCCCGGAGTGGGGCACGCTGCGCCTCGGTGTCGGTGATCCGCGCCAGTCCACCGCCGCTCTCGGCACCCTGCTCTCCGTGGTCGATGCGGACATGAACGGCGACGTCAGCGAGGAGGAGCTGCACAACGCGCTGATGCTCTCCCGCGCCAACACGCTCGACCAGCCGACGTCCGCGGCGTTCCTCGCCCGGCTGCGCGAGATGCCCGATGCGGCGGCGCTGCTCGCCGGGGCCGGGCTGTTCCCGGCCACCGAGCAGCAGGTCGCCGCGTACGACCGGGCCAGCCCGGTGGTTCCGCTGGCAGCCGTGCAGCCGGCCGAGGGCACGGTCTTCGCCGACTACCCGTACGTGACGCTCGCGGCCTCGTGGGTCGACCCGATCCGGCAGCAGATCGCCGCCAGCTTCCTCGAAACGCTCCAGAGCGACGCCGGGCGCAAGGCGTACGGGCGGGCCGGCTTCCGGGACCCGGAGCGCACCACCCGCTACGCCCGTGACCTGCAGCCGGTACTGGGGATGGGCGGCGTGGTCTCCGACGACGCCCGCGGGTTGCCGTCCAACGAGGCGATGACGAAGACCGTCGTGTTCTGGTCGGCGCTGCAGCGCAAGTCCAACGTGCTGGCCGCCGTCGACACGTCCGGTTCGATGACCGACCCCGCACCGGACGGCCGCTCGACGCGGATCCGGGTCGTGCAGGAGGCGTGCCTGCGCGCCGTGGCGCTGTTCAGCCCGGAGTCCAGCGTCGGTCTGTGGAGGTTCTCCGAGAAGCAGAACGGCAACAAGGACTACCGGCAGCTGGTTCCGCTGGGGCCGATCAGCGGCGCCCTGCCCGACAAGACGCCGCGCCGGGCCGCGCTGGAAACCGCGATCCGCCGTGACCTGACACCGAAGGGCGCCACCGGTCTGTTCGACACGACGCTGGCCGCGTACCAGTACGTGCAGGGCCACTGGCAGCCCGGGCGGCTCAACCTGCTGGTGATCCTCACCGACGGCCGGAACGAGAAAAAGGGTGGCCTGACCCGGCCGCAGCTGGTGCAGCGGCTGCGCCAGGTCATGAAACCCGACCGCCCGGTGCAGGTGATCGCGATCGGCTTCGGCAGCGACGCGGACCTCAACGAGCTGCGGGTGATCACGACCGCGGTCGGCGGGAAGGCCTACCGCGCCGACAGCGGCGGCGACATCGACCGGATCTTCCTGTCGACGCTGGCGCCCCAATAAGTGTCGGAGGCGGCCGCTACGGTCTCGCCATGAGGCTTTCGCGGCGCGCGCTGAACCGGGCCACGCTCGCCCGGCAGTTCCTGCTCGAACGGGTCGACCTGCCGGTGGACGACGTCGTGGAGCGCCTCGCGGGCCTGCAGGCGCAGACGCCGCACTCCTGGTACCACGGGCTCTGGGCCCGGGTCGCCGGGCTCACCGCCGTCGACGTCTCGGCCGCGCTCACCGAGCGGCGCATCGTCCGGCTGGCGCTGCAACGCGCCACGATCCACCTGGTGTCGGCGCGGGACTGCCTGGCCTGGCGTCCGGTGCTGCAGCCGATGATCGTCAGGGCCTCGCTCACCCAGTACCGGCGGCGCCTCGAGGGTGTCGATCTGGAGGAGCTCACCGCTCTGGGTCGCGCGGTGCTCGAGGAGCAGCCGATGACGTTCGCGGCCCTGGAGAAGCGCCTCGCGGAGCGCTGGCCCGCCCACGATCCGCACGCGCTGTCGTACGCGGTGCGCGGCTACCTGACGCTTATCCAGGTTCCGCCGCGCGGCAGCTGGGGTGAGGCCGGTCCGATCAGCGGCCCGATCGCGCACACCACGGCCGAGGCGTGGCTCGATACGCAGGTGCCCGCGGCGAGCGTCGACGATCTGGTGCTGCGCTACCTGGCGGCGTTCGGCCCGGCGGGCGTGAAGGACGCGCAGGTCTGGTCGGGTCTGACCCGGCTGCGTGAGGTCTTCGAGCGGCTGCGTCCTGACCTGGTCGTGCATGAAGACGACGAGGGGGCGGAAGTATTCGACCTTCCTGACGCACCCCGGCCACCCGAGGACACCCCGGCACCGGTGCGGTTCCTCTACGACTTCGACAACCTGCACCTGTCCTACGCGCAGCGCACCCGGTTCCAAACGCCGGAGACCGCGGTGGCCCGCGAGCGCACGTTCACGAAGAACGGGGTGCTGCCGGGCACGATCCTGATCGACGGCGAGGTCCGAGGCGTCTGGTTGGTCACCCGTGAGCGCGCTGGCGTCACGCTGACCGTGCGGCCGCTGGCGCCCTGGTCGGGCGCCGACCGGAGAGCGATCGAGGCCGAGGGCGCCGACCTGCTGGCGTTCGCCGCCCCCGAGGCGTCTCGCCGCGAATTCGTCGTGGGGGAGGCCGTCTAGACCACTGTGCTGCCTAAACGGACACGGTCCGGGGGGCGCTGACCGCGTCGATCACCTCGGCGAGCACGCGCTCGGCATCCTCGTGGGGCACCTGGCACGTACCGGCCGCGACGTGGCCACCACCGCCGTACTTCAGCATCACGGAGCCGATGTCCACCGGCGAGGTGCGGTCGAGGATCGACTTGCCGGCCGCGAGCACGGTGTTCTGCTTCTGACGTCCCCACATGACGTGGATCGAGACCCGGGCCTGCGGGTACAGCGCGTACACCAGGAAGCGGTTCCCGGCGTAGATCGTCTCCTCGTCGCGCAGGTCGAGCACCACGACGTCGCCGTGCATCGTGCCGACCCGGTTGAGCTGGTCGACGAAGAACTTGTGATGGGCGTTGAAGAGGTCGGCCCGCTCGGCGACATCAGGGAGATCGAGGATGTCCTCGACGTCCTGGTGCTCGATGCAGGCGTCGATCAGCTTCATCATCAGCTGGTAGTTCGAGATCCGGAACTGGCGGAACCGGCCGAGGCCCGTGCGGCTGTCCATCAGGAAGTTGAGCAGCGTCCAGCCGGTCGGGTCGAGCACTTCCTTGATGTCGTACTGGGCGGAGTCGGCACGGTCGACAGCGTCCATGATTTCGTCGGACACCGTGGAGAACCGCTCGTTGCCGCCGTAGTAGTCGTAGACCACCCGGGCCGCGGACGGCGCGTCCGGGTCGATGATGTGGTTCTCGGCGTCACCGCTGATGCGGAGCGTCTCGGAGTGGTGGTGGTCGAAGACCAGGTGCGCGCCCGGCGCGTACGGCAGGTTCGTGAGGATGTCCCGGTCGCTGACCTCGAACGTGCCGTCCTGGACGTCTTTCGGGTGCACGAACGTGATCTCGTCGACGAGGTCGAGCTGGCGCAGCAGCACCGCGCACACCAGGCCGTCGAAGTCGCTACGGGTCACCAGGCGGTACGACATGAGAGCCCCTCGGGAACGCCGGGTTCCTATCTTCGGCCAGATCGGCAGGGAGCCCGGGGGCTTGAACGTTTCTCCCGGCGCGGTCTGCCGGCTGTCGGACGGGGCCGGGGTGCAGCGTCGGGCGCGACCCCGCAGAATTGCAATTCCCGGCTATTCAAATGCGTGAGCTCGACGATTCTGCTGTGACTGCAGTGACCGCGGAAAATAATTGCCGGAAATTGCGCTGAGTTACCAGTGGTCGAGTGATCACCCTGCGTATGTCGACTGTTTGGCTGGATTTTTCCGCAGCTAACGGGCGTTCGGACGTGCGCCCATCCTCCGTCCGGGCCGGTACGGAATAGATCGGCGGTGGCCTTTTTCCGCGCCGAACAGGGGAACGGATGCCGGGGCGGGTGCCGGTCCGAGCGCCATAAGCTGCCGCGGGTCGGTTGGGTAATTCCCTGGCCAACCGGCCCACCTATTCCGTTAGCCACCCCTCGGCGAACACAGGTAGGTCGTGTCACAGCTCTCCCCTCATCCCTGGCGTCTCCGGGCGCTGACCGTCGTCGTCCTGCTGGCCGGCGCGGCGCTCGTCGGCGGGTCCGCGCCGGCGGCCGCCGGGAGCCCTGGTTGCGGCGATCTGGCGGTCGTGTTCGCCCGCGGTTCGGGTCAGCGGCTCGCGCAGCGCGAGAGCGTCGCGTTCCTGAGCGCGCTTTCGGCGCGGCTCGGGGAGACGGTGCGGGCCACCGCCTACGAGCTGGGCACCGCAGCGTACGGCGGTGCGCGTTACCCGGCGGTCGGCGTTGGTGTCGACAGCGGCGACTCGTTCGCGAACCTGTTGGACGCCGGCGCGTACTGGACCGGGAACGAGGGTCACCGCTATCGGGCGAGCGTGGCGGCGGGCGTGAAAGAGCTGCGCGCGTACCTGGCGCAGCGGAGCGAGTCGTGTCCGACCGAGCGGATCGTGCTCAGCGGCTATTCGCAGGGTGCGCAGGTCGTCGGCGACACGGTGACCGGGTTGAGCCGGGAGGTCCGGGACCGGATCGCGTTCGTCGGGCTCTTCGGGGACCCGAAGTTGTCGCTGCCCGAGGGGCGCGGGATCTTTCCGGTGGGGTGCCGGGGGAAGTCGCTGTCGCCGTGGCGCCGGGGGTCGGCCAGTTGCTACACCGACAACGGCATCCTCGATGCACGGACGCCGTACGTGCCCGCTGACCTGGCGAAGCGCACGGGCTCGTGGTGCGACCGGGACGACCCGATCTGCAACAGCAACCTCGCCGACTTCCTGCACTCCACGCACGGCCGCTACGCCCAGCCGGGCCGAGCGGTGGACCAGGCCGCGGCCGAGGCAGCGACCGCAGTCCGCGCCGCCCTCAGCGCCCTTGGCGCCCCCAGCGTCCCCGCAGACTCCGGCACTCACGCCGCCCCCAGTGCGCACGCCGGCTCCGGCGGTGCAGGGGAACCCGGCGGTCCCGGCGGGGGAGGGGCGGACGAGCCGACGCCGTCCGCGTCGCCGCGGGCGGGGTTGCCGCGGGCGGGGTTGCCGGAGGCGGGGTCGACCGCCGCGTCGAGCGGGGCGGAGTCGAGCGGGGCGGAGTCGAGCGGGGCGGGGGCGCCCGCTGCGGCGGGGTCGCCTGGGGTGGGGGTGCCCGCTGGCGGCGGGGATCGTCCCTCTGCGTCCAGTTCCGTGGCGTCGATATCGCCGGAGGCGACAACGGGAGGTGGAGCACCTGCGTCGGGTACGAGCGTGCCGCGTAGCGGCGGACCGGCGCTGGCGATCGACGGGTACTGGACGCGGCCGGGAAGTTCGGTCACGTTCGCGGTCGTGGGCGGGGCGGAAGGCAGCTACCGTTGGGATTTCGACGGCGACGGGACGACCGACCGGACGACGACGCAGCCGACGGTGGAGCACACGTACGCGCAACCGTTCGCCGGACGGGCGCGGGTGCAGGTGAGCGGCACGGAGGCGGTCGCGAGCGTGCACGTGGACCGGGTGGGGCTGGCGCGGCAGCTGCCGACCGGACCCGCGACGGTGACCGTGCGCGCGGCGCACGAGCCCGACGGGGCGGTCGTGCAGTGGAGCCCGGCTGCCGATACCGGTCGGATCGACGCGTGGCGGATCCACGATGCGGACGGGCGGCTGCTCGCCCACCTGCCGGGGTCGGCGCGGCAGGCCGATCTGCCGAGGCTTCCCGATCGCACCACCGAGCTGACGGTCGAGGCGATCAACGAGTTCGGCAGCAGTGAGCCGGAGGTGGCGGCGCCGCGTGGAGTCGGGTCGTCGCGGTTCGCGGCGGTACCGGCTTCGACGGGGCTCGTGGTCGCAGGGACCAGTCGGGCGGGGGGTGTTGCCGAGCCTCGGCTGACGAAAGGGCTGGTGGGGGTGGCAGTGGGGTTGCTCCTGGCAACCGGCGGCACGCTGATGATCCGCGTGCTGGGGCACGGCCGGGGTGGTCGCCACCGACGCTCGCGACGAATCTGAAGACCGCAATGAACACCCAGCGCGTTCGTTACGTAACTCATTGAAGAGACGTTGCTATACGAGTGACGCGGAGCGGGGGCAGGAGACAGCATGAGCCAGGCGCGACACGCGATCGAAGCGGAACCGCGGTATCGGGCGTGGATGCTCGCGGCGGCGACGTCGATGGCCGTGGTGGCTGTCGGGGTCGGTGGTGCGGTGTTCACGCTCGGCGGCGGCGGTGACTCGGACGTCGTCTCCGCGGCCAACCGCTACCGGCCGCTGGCCGGATGGTGGCAGGTCGAGATCGAGGACCGCTCCGGCGCCGGTTGCCTCGACCCGGGCTGCCCGATGTCGGTGCGGCGCTGGCAGGCCGAGCGGGCGCCGACGGCCGGCGAGCTGCGGAAGTCGATCGAGGCCGCCGGCTGGTCGGACCCGGGTGTGGACGGCGACTGCCGACCCAGCGGCAACCGGACCGGCGCGTTCCCCCTGTGCACCGCACGGGCGTCCGACGACGGCATGGAGCTGACGCTCACGGTCCAGCAGGCCGACAGCTACGACGTCACGCTGACCGTCGAATCGCGGTAACCGCACCTTTCCCGCACCGAATTCGCACCCTCCGGGCGGGGCTGCCGGACCGGCAACCGTCCTACTCCCGTCGAGCTCCTCTCCTCGCACCCGAAACTGCCGACGTTGTCTAGCAAGAGGCAGTCAAAAGGGATGATTGAGGGGCGAGGATGAAGCTGAAGCTGGTAGCCGCCGTCATGGCCGTGGGTGGCCTGGTGGGAGGCGCCATCGGCGGCACCGCGCAGGCGGCGACCACGGCGATGACCACCAAGCCCACCGCCGATGCCTCGGCGAAGAAAAAGAAGAAGACCGCGGCCGCTGTGGCCGCTGCCGCGAAGCCGGCCGTTACCCAGACCAAGGTTCCACAGCTGGGCGTGCAGATGCACGCGATGTGGGAGATGTACTGGGACGGTCAGAAGCCGAACGCGATGTTCGACAAGCACCTCAACGCGCTGGCCGCCAACAAGGTGCAGATCGTGCGCGTCGACATGGGTTGGTCGGCCAGCCAGCCGACCAAGGCGGCGCCGGACGCGAACTCGTGGCACAACAAGCGTCTGAACATCGCGATCGACAGGATCCGCGCGAAGGGTTTGAAGGTCTTCCTGACCCTGCACCAGTCGCCGGAGTGGGCCCGCCCGGGCACCGGCAGCAACCTCATGCAGCTGCCGACCGACCCGAACTCGATCAAGCCGTGGATGACGTTCATGGCCAAGACCTATGGTTCGCGCATCGCGGGCATCGAGGTCTGGAACGAGCCGAACCTGGTCGAGTTCACCGGTGTCGCCGACGCCAACGCCCGGGTCAAGAAGTTCGTCGCCGTGCTGAAGGCGTCGTACGCCGGCATCAAGGCCGGTAACAAGTCCGTGCCGGTGATCTTCGGTGGCACCGCGCAGACCGACGACGTCTTCATCAAGCAGGCCTACGCCGCCGGCGCCAAGGGTGCGTTCGACATCATGGCCGTACACCCCTACCAGGGCAACCAGACCAAGGCTCCCGAGTCGACCGACATCAGCGGCAAGTCGCGCATCACCAACATGCCGGCGGTCATCGCCGCGATGAAGGCCCACGGCGACGGCACCAAGCCGATCTGGTGGACCGAGTTCGGCACGTCCGTGCACGCGAACACCGGCATCAAGCAGACCTGGCTGTTCGGTGTGGCCAACGACCACATCGCCGGTGACTTCATGGTCCGCTCGTTCAAGCTCGCCGCGGCGCAGTACCCGCAGGTGCAGGTGGGCACGGTCTACACCGCCTACCGCCCGTCCGCCGGGATCTCGGCCCACCAGTACGGCTACCGCCTGCTCGAGGCCGACGGCACCGTGCACGAGCAGCTCAAGATGCTCAAGTCGATGCGGGACTCCACGGCGTCGCGGTGATTCCGTGTGTCAGTCTGTGCCTCGTGACTGACTACTCGACGACATTCAGCCTGATCGACCTGGACAACGACGGTCTGATCTCGGCCTCGGAGCTGGTGCAGGTGACGGGGGTGCTCGGCGACCCGATCAGCGAGGAGGACGCGCTGGCCGCGGTGGCGCGCGTCGACGCCGATGGGGACGGCAAGATTTCGCTCGAGGAGTTCACGGCGTACATGTCGGCGCGGTGACAGTGGTTGCGTCAGGTAGTTGATCGTGCGCGTCGGGTGATCGGGCGATCATCGTGTCAGAAGCCATGGGCCGGGGACGTCAAAGGACTCCCCGGCCCGTTCGGCGTTTTCTCCCAAAGCGCATTCGTTGGCCTCCGCCTGGTTCGCGTTATTTCGATGACTGGAGACGAGTCGCTGCTCTAATCTGGGTGAAATGCGGACTATTGACAAGTCCTAGAAGCGCCCTTGGTGGACTTTTCGGGAGGCTGCCGTGGAGCAAATGTCCGATGGTCGACTCGCCTGGGTCAAGTCGTCCGCATGCGCCCATAGCAATTGTATTGAGGTGGCCTGCTCTGGGGATCAGGTTCTGATGCGCGGCGGAGTTTCGAAGATCCGCCTGGCTTTCACTCGGCCGCAGTGGCGGGCCTTCATCGCCGATCTGCAACAGGACTCCTTCAAGGTCGGCGGCGGTGAGCAGGCCGTTCCTGATGGTCCTAAGCGCGACGTTCGCCGTCCACTGTGATGCGTTAGGTTGGCGCTCGCCCCCACCCGGCAGCGATGGCCGAGGAACACAACCGCCCGAAGGCCGATCTTCGACGTGACTCCGTGCCTTAAAAGTGGCAAGATAGGCGCGTTTGTCCAGTATTCGAGCTATCGGACTTCATGAGGAGAAATAGTGGTCACCAGGGTTGTCGATGGTCCCGTCGGAGTGGGCGTGCCCGCTGTTTCGGCTATGGCCTCGTGGAGGCGTTCAACCCACTGTGCCCACTCCAGCTGCGTAGAAGTAGCGACACTGCCCGATGGTTCGGTGCTGATGCGCGACACCGCCGGTGTTGTTTTGTCGCATTCGCGTGACGTGTGGAGTCAATTCCTTATTGCTGCGAAGCGTGGAGACTTCCGATCACGCTGAGTCGTGAAATTCGGCCGTTTCGAGTAGCAGGCTGCGGGAGTCGTTCGTATTCAGCGCGATCTCCCGCAGCCGTGCAAACGTCACCCGATAGCGCTCCAGATCCCTCGGCGTGGTGAGGTAGGTATTGCCTTGCAGGTCGTCGACATAGACGCGGTCGCGGACCGAGTGCGCGAACGACAATATGGTGAAGACGCTGTCCATCGCCGGGTGTGCTCCGGCGGCGAACGGGATCACCTGGAGCGTCAGGCGTCTGTTCGCGGCTTGTGCCGCCAAGTGCTCCAATTGGGTCCGCATCGTCGCTCCGTCGCCGACTCGGCGTCGGATGGCCGCCTCGTCGACGATGAAGTGCAGGCGGGGTGGGTCGGGGCGTTCGAAGATGGCCTTTTGCCGCAGGATGCGTCCTTCGACGAGTTCGGCGATGAGATCGCTGGGCTGTTGGGGCTTGAGGACCCGGAGGAAGGCCCAGGTGTACGCAGGCGTCTGCAGCAGGCTGGTGATGATCGAGGTCTTGTAGTCGTCAATGGCGCTGGCGGCCTGCTCGAGTTCGGCAAACTCGACCTGATCGAAGTCGAACGCCTCGATGTGCCGCCACGAGCTCGAGCGACGGCTTTCGTCGACGAGGAGGGACAGTCTCTGGCGCTCGTCGTCGGGCACGCCGTACAGCAGGCACATCCTGTCCAGATCGGATGGCTGGACGGACCGGTTCCCGGTCTCGATCCGGCTCAGCTTGGACGCCGAGAAGCCGAGCTGCTCGGTGACTTCGAGCGTGGTCAGACGGGCTGACCGTCGGTGCTTCCGGAGTGCCGCCGCCAATTCCAGGCGCCGAAGCGCCGGCGAGTCGGAACTCAGGCCCTCGGACACGGTCGCCTCCCGTATTTTGCGGGCGATCGAAAGCAGTATGCGCGCTCACCTGCTGATGAGTCGCGGATTGTTCTGGCAAGTGCGATGGCAATTGACATGGCGCTTGCCAGCTTGGCTACATCCAGTCACCATAGAAGAGCGAAGGGTGAGAACTCATACTAGGCCGCCCGGTGGTGCGGGACGCCGCCACGGCGGGGGGAGCACGTTGGACGGATGCTCCGCGCAACGGTGCTGGATATCGATGCGATGCGTCCGTCGGAGGTCGTGGGCCGGTAGTGCCCGGTGTGCTGGCCGCGCTGCGACTTCGACTCGAAGGGGCGGGTTGATGCGGGTGAGCGATCTGCGGGTGCTGTCATTACAGACGGTGGTCACTGCTTGCGAATTGAAAGGCCGTCGCGATTCTCGGGCAAGGGACGCGGCATGTTGCTCTATCGGGTGATCCCATACCTCGAGACGGCGACTGCGGGGACGCCGGGACATCCTCTGTACGTCAGTCCTCATCAGAGCAGTGGGCGCCTGGACAATCCGACCCACTACGCGACGCTCTACTTCGCGCTCGAGCCGAGCGGCGCAGTAGGGGAGCGTTTCGGTGACGAGGTGGAGTGGACCGACGACACGTTCCGGCCTGCGGGGGTGCCCGGAAGCGTCTGTTCGCTGGTGACCTATCGGTTAGCGGATCACGTCCCGCTTCTGGACCTGGATGACGCTTCAAACCTCGCGGCTCGCGGACTACGGCCGACGCAGGTGATCGAACGCAACCGATCGGCCACGCAAGGCTGGGCGCTGCGGATATTCTCCGAGCAGAATCATCGCGGGCAGCGGTTGTGGGACGGGGTCCGCTGGTGGAGCTTCCACCGTCCGGCCTGGCGCATCGTCGGCTACTGGGGCACCGAGCCGCCGGTTTGTCTGAAGGCCGAGCCCCTCGGGCTCGGCCACCCGGCGATCGTCGACGCAGGTCAGGAGCTGGGCCGCGATCGCCCGGGACGCACGGGGTCGTACGCGGGACCCGCTTCCGCGTCGAGTCCACCGAAGTGGCCGAAAGGGGTGCACTGGCGTCCGGTGTAAATGCGTACTTCAAAGCAGGCGGGACGCGCGGGTGGTGAGGTAGCGCTGCTCGGGGAGGCTGAGGGTGCGGCGGGCGGCTTCGCGGTAGGCCTCCCGTGCGCCCGGCGCGTCTCCGGCCAGCTCCAGGAGGTGGGCGCGGACGGCGTGCCAGCGGTGGTGGCGGTCGAGTTCGGCGCGCACCGACTCCAGGATGGCGAGCCCGTCGGACGGCCCGTTCACCTGGGCCACGGCGACCGCGCGGTTCAGCGTCACCATTGGGCCGGGCTCGAAGCGCTGCAGGAGGGTGTAGAGGGCGACAATCTGCTTCCAGTCGGTTTCGTCGGCGGACGGGGCCTCGGCGTGCACGGCCGCGATGGCTGCCTGCAACTGGTACGGACCGAGAGGTGCGACGGGCAGCGTCGCGGTCAGCAGCACGACCCCTTCGGAGATCATCGCGCCGTCCCAGGACAGCCGGTCCTGTTCGGCGAGCGGCACCAGCTCGCCGTCGGCGCCGAGCCGCGCGGGGCGCCGGGCCTCGGTCAGCAGCATCAGGGCCAGCAGTCCGGCCACTTCGCCGTCGGCCGGCATTTGTTCGCGGACCGCGCGGGTCAGGCGGATTGCTTCGGCGGTGAGGTCGGCGCGGTGCAGCGAGGAGCCCGCCGTCGCGACGTAGCCCTCGTTGAAGATGAGGTAGAGGACGCGCAGGACGACCTGCAGGCGGGCGGACCGTTCGGTTTCGAGTGGTAGCTCGAAGGCCGCGCCGCGGATGCGGGATTTCGCCCGGGAGATGCGTTGCGCCATCGTCGCTTCCGGCACCAGGAACGCTGCGGCGATCTCGGCGGTGGTGAGGCCGCCGACCGCGCGCAACGTCAGGGCCGCCTGGGTGGTCGGCGACAGTGCGGGGTGGGCGCACAGGAAAAACAGTGTGAGCGTGTCGTCGGTGGTTGGGACGGGTGGCTGTTCTCCCGGTACGGACAGGAGCTCCCGGCGCTGGCGCGCCGACTCGCTTCGGAACGCATCCGTCAGACGTCGGGAAGCCACCGATACGAGCCACGCTCGTGGACTCTCCGGTACGCCCTCCGTCGGCCACTGCCGGAATGCCGCGAGGAGCGCCTCCTGCACGGCGTCCTCGCAGGCGTCGAACTGTCCGTGCCGGCGCACCAGGACGCTGAGGACCTGCGGCGCATGCGCGCGCAGCAGGTCCTCCAGCTCGCCGGACCCGGCCCGGTCGGAGGGTGCGGCCCGGTCGCCGGGCGATTGGGTCACATTTCCAGCCCGGCCTCGGCCATGACCGGGCGGATCTCGATCGCGTTGTAGGCCGCGTCCGGGATCTTCGCGGCGAGCTCGACTGCCCGCTCGGGCGTCTCGCAGTCGACCGCGTAGTAGCCCGCGAGGAACTCCTTCGCTTCGACGTACGGCCCGTCGGTGGCGTCCACCGCGCCGTCGCGCACCCGCACGGTGGTCGACGCGGACGGATCGGCGAGTGCGACGAAGCCCAGCAGTTCGCCGGTCTCCTTCAGTTCCGCCGAGAAGGCGTCGTGAGCGGCGAAGACCGCGTTCTTCTCGTCTTCCGACAGCGCTTCGAACACGGCCGGGTTCATCTGGATCAGCAGCAGGTACTTCATCGTTCGCTCCGAACTCTCGGGAACTGCCTGGCACCGGGTAGTCGGTGCCGTTCCGCCCGTCTCGACGTCCTCTACGTACGGATCCTGCCGGAACGCGACACGCGCGCCGCGGCGGTGTCGGGGTGGTGGTCGATCCGCCTGCGAAGCTCGCAGATGCCGTGCCCGAGACCGAAGGGAACCACTGACCATGGACACCGTCATCTCCGCCGACGGCACCCCCATCGCCTTCGACAGCTACGGCACGGGCCCGGCGGTGATCCTGGTGGGCGGCGCGTTCCAGTTCCGGGCCATCGACCCGCGTACCGCCGAACTGGCCCGCCTGCTCGCCGACGACCACACCGTCTACCACTACGACCGCCGGGGTCGCGGCGACAGCGGGCCCGGCTCCACCCCGCACACGCCGGAGCGCGAGATCGACGACATCGCCGCGCTGGTGGCGCACGCGGGCGGCACCGCGGCGCTCTACGGGATGTCGTCTGGGTCCGCGCTTGCGCTCGACGCCGCCGCGCGTCGGCCCGCGGTGAACGCCGTCGCGGTGTACGAACCGCCGTTCGTCGTCGACGGGAGCCGGAAGCCGATTGCCGAGGACCTGCAGCCGCGCCTCGAGCGGCTGGTGATGACCGATCAGCGTGACGGGGCGGTGGAGCTGTTCCTCACCGAGGCGGTGGGGTTGCCGTTGGAGGCCGTTCGTGGCATGCAGGAGACGGCTGGGTGGGCGGCGATGGAGAGCGTCGCGCACACGCTTGCGTACGACATCGCGCTGTTGGAGGGCACGGGCTCGGGTGGGGCGTTGCCGCTGCACCGTTGGGCCGCGGTGACGGTGCCTGTGCTGGTGCTCGACGGGGGAGCGAGCCCGCAGTGGATGGGGAGCGCTGCGGACGCGCTGGCCGGGGTGTTGCTCGATGCCCGCCGTCGGACGCTGCCCGATCAGACCCATGACGTCGGTGCCGCTGTGCTGGCTCCGGTATTGCGCGGGTTCTTCTGATGCAGGTACTGCAATAGTGCAGAGGATAAAGATTTGCAGGGGCTGCAAGTTGAGTCTAGGGTGGGGGCGTGCAGAGCGAGGGTCTCCGACTGCGGAAGAAGCAGCAGACGCGTGCCGCGTTGGCTGACGCGGCGTTGCGGCTTGTGGCTGAGCGCGGGCTCGACCAGGTGACGGTCGAAGAGATCAGTGCTGCTGCTGACGTTTCGCCGCGGACGTTTTTCAACTACTTCGCCACCAAGGACGACGCCGTCTTCGGGTCGATGCTCGACGGGACCGACCGGGTGCGGAGCACGATCGTCGGCGCGCCGGCGGATCGGCCGGTGTGGGACATCGTGTGGGCGGCTTACCGCGACGAGGCGGTGGAGCTCGAGTCCGACGCGGAGCGGCTCAAGCTGCGGATGACCGTGTGCAGCAGGAATCCCGCGATGCTCGCGCGGTTGGTCGAGACCGGCGCGGCCGCCGAGCTCGCCCTCGCCGAAGCCCTGGCCGAACGCCTCGCCGCCCAGCCGTCCGCCGCCGAGCCGTCCGCCGCCGAGCCGTCCGCCGCCCGGCTGTCCGGCGCTCAGTCGTCCGGCGCCGAGTCGTCCGGCGCCGGGTCGGCGCCGCGGCGTGAGTCGTCCGCCGACGGTTACCCGCTGCTGCTCGCGGTTGCCGCGGGCAGCGCCCTTCGGGTCGCGATGATGCGCTGGGCCACCGGCAGCGAGGGTCGCCCGCTCCTCGCCCTGGTCGACGAGGCCTTCGCCGCCCTCTCCACCGGCCTGGCCAACCCCGCTCCGTCCGCCGCGACCGCGCCGGCCGCACACATCACCACCTCCGCGCCCACAACACAGGCGGGCCGCGCCGCGTCGGCTGTGCCTGCCGCTCCGGCTGTGCCCGCGGCTCCGGCTGTGCCCGCGGCTCCGGCTGTGCCCGCGGCTCCGGCTGTGCCCGCGGCTCCGGCTGTGCCCGCGGCTCCGGCTGTGCCTGCCGCTCCGGCTGTGCCCGCGGCTCCGGCTGTGCCCGCGGCTCCGGCTGTGCCCGCGGCTCCGGCTGTGCCCGCGGCTCCGGCTGTGCCCGCGGCTCCG
>NZ_JBICTY010000003.1:885534-1145372 GCF_043197895.1 Cryptosporangium sp. NPDC048952
GTGCCCGCGGCTCCGGCTGTGCCCGCGGCTCCGGCTGTGCCCGCGGCTCCGGCTGTGCCCGCGGCTCCGGCTGTGCCCGCGGCTCCGGCTGTGCCAGCCGTGCCGGCTGGGCTCGGCGAGGCGAACGCGCCGGGTGGCCGGTTCGGCCCTACGGACACGGCCGGCTGATTTCTCCGAGAGCCGACGACTGACTGTTTGCGGGCCTTCCGCCCGCCTTGCCCCCGCTTCGAACGAGAGAGAAACCGTGACCACCACCAGCCCCCAGGGGCCCGCCGACGCGGTCGGCACCGACTTACCGCCCGAGCCGCCGACTCGGATGTCGCGGCGCGGGGTCCTCCAGGCGCTGAGCGGCCTGATGATGGGCCTGTTCGTCTCGATCCTGGCCTCGACGGTCGTCTCGAACGCGCTGCCCCGAATCATCGCTGACCTGAACGGCAGCCAGTCGGTCTACACCTGGATCGTCACGACCGAGCTGCTCGCGATGACCGCCACCACGCCGCTCTGGGGCAAGCTCGCCGACCTCTACAGTAAGAAGCTGCTCATGCAGCTGTCGCTGACGATGTTCGTGATCGGCTCGCTCGTGGCCGGGCTGACGCCGAACGTCGAGGTGCTGATCCTCAGCCGCGTGATCCAGGGCATCGGCGCCGGCGGCGTCACCGCGCTGGCCCTGATCGTCATGGCCGCGATGATCCCTCCGCGCGAGCTGGGCCGGTACTCCGGCATTTTCGGCGCGGTCTTCGGCATCGGCACGATCGCCGGCCCGCTCATCGGCGGTCTGCTCGTCGACACGTCCTGGCTCGGCTGGCGCTGGTGCTTCCTGATCGGCGTCCCGTTCACGCTGATCGCGATCTTCCTGCTGCAGCGCACGCTGAACCTGCCGGTCGCCAAGAAGGAAGTGCAGATCGACTGGCTCGGTGCCCTGCTGATCACCGGTGGCATATCCACGCTCCTGATCTGGTCGACGCTGGCCGGCGACAAGTTCGAGTGGGCGTCCACGTGGACGGCCGGCCTGGTCACGCTGGCGATCGTGCTGCTCGTGCTCTTCGTGCTGGTCGAGGCACGGGTGGCCGAGCCGATCATCCCGCTGGGCGTCTTCCGCAACCGCACGGTTTCGCTGACGACCGTCGCCAGTGCGCTCGTCGGTGTCGCGATGTTCGGCGGAACGGTCTTCCTGAGCCAGTACTTCCAGGTCGCGCTCGGCAAGTCTCCGACGGTTGCGGGCCTGATGAGCCTGCCGCTGATCTTCGGCCTGCTCGGCTCGTCCACGATCGCCGGCGCGCTGATCACGAAGTACGGCAAGTGGAAGGTCTACCTGATCGCCGGTGGAGTGATCATGGTGATCGGGATGGGCCTGCTCGGCACGATCGGTGCCGACACCAGTGTCCCGCTGCTCTCGCTCTACATGTTCGTGCTCGGCGTCGGCGTCGGTCTGCTCATGCAGAACCTGGTGCTGGCCGCGCAGAACGACGTCCCGGCGCGAGACCTCGGCACCACCACGTCCGTCCTGACGTTCTTCCGCAGCCTCGGCGGCGCGATCGGCGTCAGCGTGCTCGGCGCGGTGCTCGCGAACCGGGTGACCACGTTGACCACGGAGAAGCTCGGCCCGGCGGCGAGCGGGGGAGACGGCTCCGCCGAGGTGCCCGACCTATCCACACTGCCGCCCGCGGTGCTCCGCGTCATCCAGGACGTCTATGGTGAGGCCACCGCGAACCTGTTCCTCGTCGGCGCGCCGATCGCGGCATTGGCGCTGCTCGCCGTACTGTTCGTGAAAGAGAAGCCGCTGGCGACGCTCAGCGGCGACGAGCGCCTCGCTGCCGAGCAGGCCAGCCTCAGCGGGCATTGACCCACTGCGATCCGGCCCCGCGCGACGATCGCGGGGCCGGATCGTCGGTCTCGGGGGCAAGTCGGCCCAGCGGGTGCGCACACGGCTGAGTTTCAGCTGAGGATGGGTGCGTCCAGCCCGGTTGGTTGTGGCTGACTACCGTCGGAACTCGCTGCCGTCCATTGTGGGACGGTCGCCGGAGCAAGGCCCGGTGCGTCCGGGATCCCGCCGATCGGAGAAAGCAGCCGTCATGTCGTTCCTGGCCAGGTTCAGCCTCGCCAACCGGGCACTGATCGCGTTGATCACCATCGCGGTCGCCGCGTTCGGTCTGATCGCGATCCCGTCGCTGAAACAGCAGTTGTTGCCGTCCCTCGAGATTCCCGCGGCGTTCATCACCACGCAGTACTCGGGTGCGTCGCCGGACGTCGTCGAAAGCCAGGTGACCGAGCCGATCGAGGACGCCGTACGCGGCGTCGCCGGGGTCACCGGCACCCAGTCGAGCTCGTTGGAGGGCTTCGCCACCGTCCAGGTGGAGCTGGAGTACGGCACCGACATCGGGGCCACCGTCAACAAGCTCCAGCAGGCCCTCGACCGTGCGCAGCTGCCCACGGACGTCGACCCGTCGATCCTGTCCGGCGGCACCGACGACCTGCTGCCCGCAGTCGTGCTGTCCGCCTCGGGCGGCGACGACCAGACCGCGCTCGCGCAGAAGCTGCAGAAGACCGTTCTGCCGGAGCTCAACGGCATCGAGGGCGTCCGCGAGGCCACTCTGTCCGGTGCGCCCGACAAGACCGTCGTCATCCGGCCCGACGTGGCGAAGCTCGCGGCGGCCGGGCTGAGCCCGCAGTCGATCAGCGCCGCGGTCAGCAGCGGCGGTACGGCCGTTCCGGCCGGCCAGGTCGCCGACGGCTCCCAGGCCCTGACGGTGCAGGTCGGGGGCGGCTACACCTCCGTCGACGACCTCAAGAACCTCTATCTGACGCCTTCCGCAGGCGCCGCCCAGCCCAGCGCCGCCCAGCCCAGCGCCGCCCAGGCCAGCGCCGGCCAGCAGTCCGGTGGTCAGCAGTCCGGCGGCCAGACGGGTCAGCAGCCCGGCGCGGACGCGACCACCACCCAGGCGGCAGGCAGGCCCGTCAAGCTCGGTGACGTCGCCTCCGTGGAGTCGATGAACACCCCGGCCACCTCCATCACCCGGACCAACGGCAAGGAGAGCCTCGGCATCTCGGTGACGATGACGCCCGACGGCAACGCGGTCGACATCTCGCACGCGATCAGCGACGAACTCGACAACTGGACCGAGGCCCTCGGCGACGGCGCCGAACTCACCATCGTCTTCGACCAGGCGCCGTTCATCGAGAAGTCGATCAGCAGCCTGGCCACCGAGGGCGGCCTCGGCCTGGTGATGGCCGTCATCGTCATCCTGGTCTTCCTGCTGTCGCTCCGATCGACGCTGGTCACCGCGGTCTCGATCCCGCTGTCCGTACTGGGCGCACTGATCGTGATGTGGGCCGACGGCCTCTCGCTCAACGTGCTGACGCTCGGCGCGCTGACGATCGCGATCGGCCGTGTCGTCGACGACTCGATCGTCGTCCTCGAGAACATCAAACGGCACCTCGGCTACGGCGAGGAGAAGGTCCGCGCGATCTACACCGGCGTGAGCGAGGTGGCCGGCGCGGTCACCGCGTCGACGCTGACCACGGTCGCCGTGTTCGCGCCGATCGCGCTGGTCGGCGGCCTGGTGGGCGAGCTGTTCCGGCCGTTCGCGATCACCGTGACCGTCGCGCTGCTGGCCTCGCTCGTCGTCGCGCTGACGATCGTCCCCGTGCTGGCGTACTGGTTCCTGCGCCAGCCCAAGGACCTCGAGGACGCGGAGAAGGTGCGTGCCGAGGCCGAGGAGAAGGAACGGCGCGGGCTCCTGCAGCGGATCTACGTCCCGGTCGTCGGGTTCGCGGTCCGTCGCCGCTGGACGACCGTCGCGATCGCGATCGTCATTCTCGTCGCGACGCTCGGCATGGTGCCGTTCCTCAAGACGAACTTCCTCGACCAGTCGGGGCAGAACACGCTGAGCCTCACGCAGACGATGCCGGTCGGCTCCAGCCTGGCCACCACCGACGCGGCCGCGAAGAAGGTCGAGGACGTCCTCGTCGGCTATCGCGACCGGGGTGTCCTGGAGTCCTACCAGGTGACGGTCGGCGGCGGGGCGTTCGGGTTCGGCGGCTCCGCGAACTCGGCCACCTACCAGCTCACGGTCAACGAGGACGAGGACACGCTCGCCGTCCAGGACGAGATCGAGAAGAAGCTCGACGCGCTCACCGACGCCGGCGAGATCGAGGTCGGCTCCGCGCAGGGCCCCGGGGCCGGTGGAACCGAGCAGCAGGTCATCGTGCAGGCGGCGGACGAGGCGACGCTCCGCACGGCCACCGAGGCCGTCACCAAGGCGATGGACTCCGTCGACGGTCTCGACG
Organism: Cryptosporangium sp. NPDC048952; assembly: GCF_043197895.1. NCBI lineage: Bacteria > Bacillati > Actinomycetota > Actinomycetes > Cryptosporangiales > Cryptosporangiaceae > Cryptosporangium > Cryptosporangium sp. NPDC048952. The sequence goes on from NZ_JBICTY010000003.1 coordinate 889,822, forward strand.
ACGTCAGCAGCGACCTCGCGGAGAGCACGCCGCGGGTCGAGGTGTCGCTGAAGGACCAGGTCGCCGCGCGCTACGGGCTCACCGAGGGGACGCTCGGGCAGATCGTCGCGTCGGCGTTCCGCGGCACCCCCGCCGGCCAGGTCGTGATCGACGGTGTCGAGCAGCCGATCACGGTGCTCGCGGCGACGCCCCCGACGACGGTGCAGGCCGTGCAGGCGCTCCAGATCCCGACCGCGGGTGGCGTCGTGCGGCTCAGCCAGGTCGCGGACGTCCGCACCGAGCCCGGTCCGGTCGAGATCACCCGGATCGACGGCGCCCGCAGCGCCACCGTCAGCGGGACGCCGAGCGGCGACAACCTCACCGCGACCACCGCTGACCTGCAGAAGAAGCTGGATGCGCTGGATCTCCCGGCGGGCGCGAGCTACTCGCTCGGCGGTGCGTCCGAGGACCAGGCCGAGGCGTTCCAGCAGCTCGGGCTCGCGGTGCTCGCCGCAATCGTGATCGTCTTCATCGTCATGGTGGCGACGTTCCGGAGCCTGATCCAGCCGCTGATCCTGCTGGTGTCGATCCCGTTCGCCGCCACCGGCGCGCTGCTCCTGCTGCTGATCAGCGGCACGGCGCTGGGCGTCCCGGCGTTGATCGGTGTGCTGATGCTCGTCGGCATCGTCGTCACGAACGCGATCGTGCTGATGGACCTGATCAATCAGTACCGGCGCGACGGGATGCCGGTCGTCCAGGCCGTGGTGGAGGGTGGGCGGCACCGTCTCCGCCCGATCCTGATGACCGCCGCCGCGACGATCTTCGCGCTGATCCCGATGGCGCTGGGTCTCACCGGCGAGGGTGGGTTCATCTCGCAGCCGCTGGCCGTCGTGGTCATCGGTGGTTTGGTGAGCTCGACGCTGCTGACGCTGGTGCTGGTGCCGGCGCTCTACACGATCGTCGAGGGTCGCAAGGACCGGAAGGCCGACAAGCGTCGTCGCAAGGAGGAAGCCGCCGCCGCGGCGGCCGAGCCGGAGCCCGTCAATTCCTAATTGGACGGCGGCCATGCCGTTCTGGACCAATCAAGACATGTCCGTTCTTGGTAGGGTCCCGGCATGGCCGCCCCCGGGACCGTGGCGCCGGACGTCGTCGTCCGTGACGAAGAGCAACCGGCGAGGCAACTAGCGGGACGCGTGGGGCTCGCGGTTTCGATCGTCGCGGCCGCCGTCGTCCTGTTTGCGGTGTACGAGGCACTGCGTCCGCTGAGTCAGGGCAACCAGTTCTACCTGATCGTGTTCCTGGCGATCGTCCTGCCGCTGGTGTTCCTCTGCTATCGCTCGCGGCCCAGCGGGAAAGACCGGCCGTCCATCCTCGACTGGATCCTGGCGGCGGTCGCGCTCGCGGTCGCCGCCTATCCGGTGCTCGTCGGCTACAACGCGTTCCTCGACCGGCAGGGCCTGCTCGATCCGCTCGACGTGGTGGCCGGCGGCGTGCTGCTCGTGCTGGTGCTCGAAGCGTGCCGCCGCACCACGGGCTGGGTGCTGCCGGTCGTCTGCCTGCTCGCGCTCGCGTACTGCTACTACGGCGGCTACCTGCCGCAGTCGTGGTCGGTCGCGCACGCCGGCTTGAACGCCGACCAGATCGTCGACGCGCTCTACAACTCCGGCAGCGGTTTCTACGGCACGCCGCTCGACGTCGCGGCGACGTACATCGTGCTGTTCACGCTGTACGGCGCGGTGCTCAGTTACTCCGGTGCCGGACAGTTCTTCGTCGACCTGTCGGTGGCGGCTTTTCGCCGCTCGCGTAGTGCGGCCGGGCGCACGGCCGTGGCTGCGGGGTTCCTGCTCGGCACGGTGTCCGGCAGTGGCACCGCGACCGCGGTGAGCGTCGGCGCTGTCACGTGGCCGATCCTGCGCCGGGCCGGGTATCCGGCCGAGAACGCCGGGGGCATGCTCGCGGCGGCCGGGGTGGGCGCCATCCTCTCTCCGCCGACACTCGGCGCGGCGGCGTTCATCATCGCCGAGTACCTCGACGTCTCGTACCTGGCTGTTCTCGGCTGGGCGACGGTGCCGACCGTTCTGTACTACCTGGGCATCCTGCTCGCGGTGGAGATCGACGCCCGGCGGTTCGGGGTGCGGCCGGTCGAGGTGGCCACGCGTTCGGCGTTGAGGCTCCTGGGTCGGTTCGGCTACCACTTCGCGTCGCTTCTCGTCATCCTGCTGTTGCTGTTCGTGGGACGGTCGGTCGCGGAGGCGGTGCTGATCGCGACGGCGCTGGCGTTCGGGTTGTCGTTCCTGGACCGGTCGTCGGCGATGACGCCGCGCCGGTTGTTCACTGCGCTCGCCGACGCGGGGCGGGGTGTGCTGACGGTGGCGGTCGTGTGTGCTGCTGCGGGCATCATCACCGCGACGATGACGAAGACCGGGCTCGCGGCGCAGACCGCGTCGCTGCTGGTCGACGGTGCCCGGGCGATCGTGGACGATCCCGTGGCGACGTTGGCGCTGACCGCGGTGCTGGCGGCGGTCGCGTTGGCGTTGCTCGGGTTGGCGGTGCCGGTGACCGCGTCGTTCATCATCGGGTGGGTCGTGATCGGACCCGCGCTGCTCGAGCTCGGGGTGCCCGCGGCTGCGGCCGCGATGTTCGTCTTCTACTACTCGGTGCTGTCCGAGGTGACGCCGCCGACTGCGCTCGCTGCGGTCGGAACCACCGCCGTGACCGGCGGGGCGGCGATTCCGACGATGTGGCAGGCGCTGAAGTACGCGTTGCCCGCGTTCCTGGTGCCGTTGGCGTTCGTGTTGACCGATACCGGTGACGGGCTGCTCGGGCGTGGGGGCGCGGGCACGGTGGTGATCGCGACGGTGGTCGCGGCGGTCGGGGTGGCGGCGCTCGCCGTTGCGACCGGCGGGTGGGTGTTGGGGGTCGGGCCGGTTGGCGCCCTCGGCCGGGTGCTGGCGGGTATCGGGGCACTGCTCCTGCTCTACCTGCGTCCCATCCCCGTGATCCTCGGCCTGCTCCTCCTGGCCGCAGCCATAGCCACCGCGGCACTCCACCGCCACCGCCACCCAACACCCGAACCGGCGCCCGCGGCGCCGGCAGAGCCCGCGCCGGCAGAGCCCGCGCCGGCAGAGCCCGCGCCGGCAGAGCCCGCGGCGGACTCGGGCGAACGCGACGACGACGAGCGTGGCTCGGATGAACGCGATGTGGATCATGACCGGGAACCAGGAGGAACGCGATGATGCGTCAACGATGGGTTCGAATCCTCGGCGGGACCCTCGCGCTAGGGCTCGGCGCGGCCACCCTCACCGGCTGCGGCGGCCGCCGTGACGAGGCCACGACCGACAACGCCGACGCCCCCGTGACCTGCGAGGTCAAGGACAACACCCGGATCAGCATCGCCACCGGCAACAGCATCGGCGTGTACTTCGCGATCGGCAACGCCTACGCGAACCAAATCAGCGCCGCCACCGGCGGCAAGGTCAAGGCCACCGCTGCCGAGACCGGCGCGTCGGTCCAGAACATCCAGCAGATGGTGCGCGGCGACTACCAGGTCGCCTTCTCCCTGGCCGACAGCGCCGCCGACGCGGTCAACGGCACAGGCGCCTTCGACGGCAAGCCGCAACCGATCCGCGCGCTCGCCCGCATCCACACCAACTACACCCAGGTCATCGCCCGCACCGGCGCGGGCATCACCAAGGTCGAGGACCTCAAGGGCAAACGCGTCTCCACCGGCTCCCCGAAGTCCGGCACCGAGGTGATCGCGAACCGCCTCCTGCAGTCCGCCGGCCTCGACCCGGCCAAGGACGTGCAGGCGCAACGCCTCGACCTCGCGAAGACCGTCGACGGACTGAAGAGCGGCACGATCGACGCGATGGTCTGGTCGGGCGGCCTGCCGACGCCGGGCATCACCGACCTGTTCACCACTGCCAAGAACCGCGTGACGTTCCTCGACATCACGCCGTTGCTGCCCGCGATGCGCAAAATCAGCGGCGAGTACGAGCAGTCGTCGATCCCGGCGGAAACCTACGGCACGCGGGCCGCGGTGCCCACGATCGCGGTCCCGAACCTGCTTCTCGTTCCGGACTCGCTCAACGCCGACCTGGCCTGCGTCCTCACGAAGACGCTGTTCGAGAAGCAGGCCGCGCTGGTGGCCGCGAACAAGGCGGCGAAGGACATCTCGCTGGACACGGCGTCCAAGACCGAGCCGGTCAAGCTGCACCGCGGCGCGGAGAAGGCCCTCGACGACCTAAAATAACTATGCGGATCGCGTTCGCGGCGGACGACAGCAACGAGTGCGTCGAGGCGGTGCGGGCCTACCTCGAGAAGAACCACGACGTGGCCGTCCACCAAGCCCCGTGGCCGCTCATGTCCCGGAGCGTCGCCGAGGCCGTCGTCGCCGGAAACGCGGACTACGGCGTCCTCATGTGCTGGACCGGAACCGGCACGGCGATCGCGGCGAACAAGGTGCCGGGTGCGCGTGCCGCGACCGTCGCCGACGCCTGGACCGCGCGCGGGGCGAGGCTCTGGAACGACGCGAACGTCGTCGCGCTGAGCCTCAAGCGGCTCGCGCCGGACGTCGCGGTCGAGTGCGTCACCGCGTTCCTCTCCGAGCCGACCCCCGACCCGGAGGAGGCCGCCAACATCGCCGGCATCGAGAAAGCCGCCCGTGGCCAGTAGGCCACGGGCGGCAGTGATGGAACTACGCCCCTAGCAGACCCAGCAACTGCAGGATCTGGTTGAGCGTCGCGACCAGCTGAGCCAATGGCCCGCCGTCCAGCAAACCGGTCACCGCGCACAGCAGGTTGCCGAGCAGGTTGCCGGCACCGCTCTCCGCGATGATGTGGAGCACGACCTGGTTGAGGTGCACGGTCAGACCGAGCAGGTCGAGGTCCAGCGGACCCAGCACCAGGTCGAGAATCGGGCAGCTGGCGAGCGCCGCGGCCTGGGTCTGCGACCCACCGCCGGTCGTGGCGCTGACGACCGCGAACTCCGCCGCCTGGCTCACCGTGCCGACCACCGCACCGGTGGAGTCGGTGAGCGTGCCTTCGAGCGTTCCCTGAGCGGCCGCGTGGTCGCCGGACTCCACGAACTTGTTCGGCGTGAACGTACCGGCGAACGTGCCCTGACCACCCTGGGCGTCGGTGAAGGTGCCGGCGACCGTCGAGGTCAGCGTCCCCTCAGCCGAAGGCGCAGCCTGCGCCGGGGACCCGAGCAGTCCGATGCCACCGATCAGAACCGCCAGGACCGCGGCCAGCGCCGCTGAGACGGAGCGGGATCGTGCTAAGTGCATAGATCTCTCCCTTCTGGACGTTCTGCTTCGTACAGCCGGGAGAGTTGACACTCGGTAACTAATCAAAACTCAATAATTACAACTGGTCACTTTTGTAGCTTTATTCGCCCCCAAAAGGGGGGCGTGCCGCAACGTCACCGTTACGCGCTGTTTAGGCGCTCTTGGCGGCGCGCACGCTGGCGGAGTGCGCGTTCCGGTGGAAAGGTTCCGACCATGCGGAAGTACGTGATCATGGGCGTGCAGGGCAGTGGGAAAGGCACTCAGGCGACGATGCTCGCCAACGACTTCGAGCTGGTGCAGATCAGCGTCGGGGACATGCTCCGGTGGCAGGTGCAGCACCACACGAAAATCGGTGCGCAGGTCCGCCGCATCGTGGCCGCCGGCGAGCTGGTCAGCGACGAGCTCGTCGGCTCGCTCGTCCGCACCCGCCTGGACCAGCACGACTGGAACTACGGCTTCATCGTCGACGGGTTCCCGCGCAACCGGCCCCAGGCCGAGTTCTTCCTGGAGAGCTACGACATCGACGGTGTGATCCACCTCGAACTGCCCGACGACGAGGTCCGCCGCCGCGTGCTCAACCGGCGGCTGTGCACCCGCTGCGGGATGGACTACAACCTGATCGCCCACCGGCCACAGGTGGAGGGCCGTTGCGACGTCTGCGGCGGCGAGCTCATGACCCGCGAGGACGACGCCGAGCACGCGCTCGAGGCGCGGCTGCGCGACTACCACACGAAGACCAACCCCGTGCTCGACCTGTTCCGCCGCAAGGAGTTCGTCGTCTCGATCGACGCCCGTCCCGACAAGGTGATGGTGCAGCGTCAGATCCGCACCGAATTGGGGCTTCCGATCACCCGCGGGCCGGAGAGCCTGTCATGAGCTCTCCGGATCGTGCCCCAGCGCGGTGCGCCCGCCGTCGACCGGCAGCACGGCACCGCTGACGAAGCTCGCGTCCGGCCCCAGCAGGAACGCCACGGCCGACGCGATCTCCGACTCCCGCGCGACCCGTCCCAGCGGATGGAGCCGCGCCATCTCGGCGACGACCGCCGGGTGCGCAGCCACGTACTCCCGGTACCGCTCGGTATCCACCGACCCCGGCGCCACCGCGTTCGCCCGGATCCCGATCGAGCCGTACTCGACCGCGATCGACCGGGTCAGCCCTTCGATCGCCGCTTTCGCGGTGGCGTAAGGCAGCGAGCCGGGCACCGCCAACCGTGCCTGCCACGACGACACGTTGACGAGCGAGCCCCCGTTTCCGTACAGCCGGAAACGCCGCACGGCGACGGTCGAACCGGCAACCGCGAGGTCGATGTTCGCGCGAATCGCCGCCGAAACGTCGTCGACAGGCCCGAGGTATAACAACAGGTCCCGGAACACCGCCGCATTGTTGACCCATCCGGTGAGCGGACTCAGCTCCACCGCAGCGCTGGCCGCTCGCTCCAGCTGCAATTCGTCGGACGCGTCCGCGACCACCCCGACCACGTTCTCGCGGGAATCCGTCCATTCGAGCGCCGCCTCGTTCCGGTCGACGGCGACGACCGCCTCCCCGTCGGCGGCTAACCGCTCGACGATCGCGCGGCCGATTCCCTGCCCAGCTCCGGTGACGACGATGCTCATGAGTGACGGTAGCGCCGCGGGCGGTACTCCACCACGGTGAGGGCCAGGCCCGCATACCGGTCGATCAGTGCGTCCACGGAGGTCGCGCCGCCCGGTTGGTACCACTGCGCCACCGCGTTGCACGCGGCGATGATCATCCGGCGCGCGTCGTCGGGCTCCGGCGTCCAGAAAAGCTTGTGGGCGACGCCCTGCGCGATGACGCTGCGGAAGCGGTCAGTGGCCACGGCCTGGCGTGCGCGGAGCGCGGTGTGCTGTTCGGGGTTGAGGCTGCGCCACTCGGTGAGCTCCAACTGACTGCTGCCCCGGGGGCCGGTGCGGAACCGGATCAGTGCCTCGACGAGTGCCTCCAGTCGCTCGGCCGGATCGTTTCCCACGCGCGCCAGCACCTCGGCGCTCGTCTCCTCGTAGACGTCCATGCCCTCGTCGAGCAGTGCGTACAGCATTTCCTGCTTGCCGCCGTAGTAGTGGTACAGCGCGGACAGGCTCACCGCGGCGCGCTGCGCGATGTCGCGGATCGACGCACTGCCGTAGCCGCGTTCGGCGAACTCCAGCCGGGCCGCGGCCAGGAGGGCCTTCTGGCCGGGCGGACGGAGCGGAGCGGTGGTCAGAGCTACCTCCCAGTGGCGCACTGTGAGCTTAACGCTTGTTCGAGACTGAGGGGTTCCGCTGCCGATGTGTTCGCTAGACTGCGGCTTATACCCAGAAGTAACTTAACGAACGTCCAGCGGGTACCTGAGAGGACGACGCGCGTGCGCCGAACCGTATTCAACGAGGACCACGAGGCCTACCGCGCCACGATCCGCGAGTTCATCGCCGACGAGGTCGTGCCGGTCTACCCGCAGTGGGAAGAGCAGGGTCACGTCCCGCGCGACTTCTACCTCCGCCTGGGCGAGCTCGGCGTCTTCGGCATCGAGGTGCCCGAGGAGTACGGCGGCGCCGGCGAGACCAGCTTCAAGTTCTCCGCTGTCACCACCGAGGAGCTCGCGCGCGCCGGCGTCAGCTTCGGCGGTTCCAGCGTGCACACCGCGCTCTGCCTCCCGTACCTGATCGCCTACGGCAACGACGAGCAGAAGAAGCGCTGGCTGCCCGGGTTCGCCAGCGGCGAGATCATGACCGCGATCGCGATGACCGAGCCGGGCACCGGGTCCGACCTCGCCGGCATGAAGACCACCGCGAAGCTCTCGCCCGACGGCACCCACTACGTGCTCAACGGCTCGAAGACGTTCATCACCGGCGGTGTGCTCGCCGACCGCGTGCTGGTGGTCTGCCGCACCGCCGCCGCGACGAAGGAGGACCGCCGCGGCGGCCTGTCGATCCTCGTCGTCGACACGAAGTCCGAGGGCTACCAGGTCGGACGCAAGCTCGAGAAGATCGGTCTGCGCACGTCCGACACCGCCGAGCTGTCGTTCACGGACGTCAAGGTGCCGGTCGAGGACCTGCTCGGCGAGGAGGGCAAGGCGTTCTCCTACCTGACGCACAACCTCCCGCAGGAGCGGCTCGGCATCGCCGTCGGCGCGTACGCGCAGGCCACCGCTGCGGTGTCGTTCGCGCTGGAGTACGTCAAGGAGCGCACGGTCTTCGGGCAGCCGGTCGCCGGCTTCCAGAACACCAAGTTCGTGCTCGCGGACTGCCAGACCGAGGTCGAGGCCGCGCAGGCCGTCGTCGACCGGGCGCTGGACGCCCACGACGCCGGTGAGCTGTCCGCCTCCGACGCGGCGAAGGCGAAGCTGTTCTGCACGGACGTCGCGTCCCGGGTGATCGACAAGTGCCTGCAGCTGCACGGCGGCTACGGCTACATGCTCGAGTACCCGATCGCGCGGCTCTACGCCGACAACCGCGTGAACCGCATCTACGGCGGCACCAGCGAGGTCATGCGCACGATAATCGCGAAGAGCCTCGGACTGTAAGTTGCCCGCATGGGTCTGTTCACGGTGGAAGAAGCTCGCGACGAGCTGACGGAGCTGTTGCCGGTGCTCGACGAGATCGTCTCGCTCCGGGCCGACGCCGCGGAGCTCGCCGCCGCCGTGCAGCTCAACGGTCCGTCGACCGACCTGGGTGGCCTTCCGGAGTTGAAGGCCGCCCAGGCGCGGCTCGACGAGCTGATGACCACCGTGCAGCAGACCGGCGCGGAGCTGAAGAGCCTGGCGCCGCTGCTGATCGACTTCCCCTCCGACCTCGACGGTGTCCCGGTGCTCCTCTGCTGGCTGGAGGGCGACCGGGCCCTGTCCTGGTACCACCGCACGGACCTCGGTTTCGCTGGAAGGCGGCCCCTCGATGTCACTGCTGCTGAGCCGTCGTGATCTGGACTTCCTGCTCTACGAGTGGCTCGACGTCGAGCAGCTGACCAAGCGTCCGTACTTCGCCGACCACTCGCGGGAGACGTTCGACGGCGCGCTCGACCTCGCCGAGGAAGTCGCCACCGAGCACTTCGCGACGCACAACAAGCAGGCCGACGCGTCGGAACCGACGTTCGACGGTCAGCGCGTCACGATGATCCCCGAGGTCAAGAAGGCGCTCGACGTGCTGGCCGGCACCGGGTTGCTCGGCGCCGCGATGCCCGCCGAGGTGGGCGGCAGTCAGCTGCCGGGCGTCGTCGCGCGGGCGTGTTTCTCCTGGTTCCAGGCCGCGAACGTCGGCACGGCCGCCTATCCGTTCCTGACGCTGGGCAACGCGAACCTACTGCTCGCGCACGGCTCGCCGGAGTTGGTCGAGCGGTACGTACCCCCGATGCTCGAGGGCCGTTTCCACGGGACGATGTGTCTGTCCGAGCCGCAGGCCGGCTCGTCGCTGGCCGACATCCTGACCCGGGCTGAGCCGCAGGTCGACGGCACGTATCGGGTGTTCGGCAACAAGATGTGGATCTCCGCCGGTGACCACGAGCTCGGCGAGAACATCGTCCACCTCGTGCTGGCGAAGATTCCCGGCGGCCCTCCCGGCGTCAAGGGCATCTCGTTGTTCGTGGTTCCGAAGTTCCTGCCGGACGGCACGCGGAATGACGTCATCCTGGCTGGTCTGAACCACAAGATGGGCTACCGCGGGACCACGAACACGATGTTGAACTTCGGCGAAGCCGGAGAAGGAGCGGTCGGGTACCTCGTGGGGGAGCAGCACCGCGGGCTGTCCTACATGTTCCACATGATGAACGAGGCGCGCGTCGGCGTCGGCGGAGGCGCGACGGCGCTCGGGTACACCGGATACCTGAAGTCGCTCGACTACGCGCGCAACCGTCCCCAGGGGCGGCCGGTGACGGGGAAAGACCCGTCGGCGCCCCAGGTGCCGATCATCGAGCATCCCGACGTGCGTCGGATGCTGCTCGCGCAGAAGTCCTACGTCGAAGGTGCGCTGGCGCTCAATCTTTACTGCGCCAAGCTGTTGGACGACGAGAGCACGCTGCCCGATGCGGCTGATCGGGAGCGCGCCCACCTGCTGCTGGACGTGTTGACGCCGATCGCGAAGAGCTGGCCGTCGCAGTGGTGCCTGGAGGCCAACAACCTAGCGATCCAGGTGCACGGCGGTTACGGCTACACGCGTGAGTACGACGTCGAGCAGCACTACCGCGACAACCGGCTGAACCCGATCCACGAGGGGACGCACGGTATTCAGGGCCTGGACCTGCTCGGTCGGAAGGTCGTGATGCAGGGCGGCGCCGGGCTCGCGCTGCTCGGGTCGGTGCTGGGTGCGACGGTGGCGCGAGCTGTCGCTGCGGGCGGGGAGGCTTGTGAGCTCGGATCCGCGCTGGCGGCCGCTGTGGAGCGGGTCGGGGCCGTGACGGCCACGCTCTGGGGCAGCGGTGACCCCGCGGTTGCGCTCGCGAACGCGTCGATCTATCTGGAAGCGGTCGGGCACGTCGTCGTGGCGTGGCTGTGGCTGGAGCAGTTCCTCGCGGCCGAAGGCCGTTCCGGCGCGTTCTATGACGGCAAACGCCAGGCCACGCGCTACTTCTTCCGCTACGAGCTTCCGAAGACCGCCCCCCAGTTCGACCTACTGGCCTCCCTCGACCGCACGACGCTAGACCTCGACCCCGACTGTTTTTAGTTCGAACCTGGAGCCAGCTGAGGGCGTCGTTCTCAGCTGGCCGCCTCCACGGTGTCTTCGTAGCCGTGGGTCCAGATGGCGGCGTCGAGGATGCGGAGGAGACTGATGTCGGCGACGCCGGGGATCTCGTCGCGCATGGCCGCCAGCGACTTGGCGCGCTCGGGGTCGCTCTGGAACCAGCTGTGCAGGCAGAGCGTGATGTTCGCGGGCTTACCCAGCATCCGGCCGACGACGATGTCATAGGGCGGCAGCAGGTGCGGGCGCTTACGCGCCAGTAGCTTGGTCGCGGTCATCCGGCCGAGGTGCGGGAAGTCGTCGCTGAGGAGCATGCTCGCCAGCGTCCCGGCGGACGAGGACGCGTTGATCTCCGACAGCGGCGCCTCGTAGAGCGGCATGTGCGGGATCCGGCGCAGCAGCGCGGACAGCCGGCCGGCGTGCGTCTCCAGCAGGGCGATCGCCGACACCGGCTTGATGTCGGTGCCCAGGCAGCGCACCGCCGTCAGGTCCGACGCGGTGAACTGGTGCTGCACTTCGGGCCGGTCGCCGCCACCGTCGAGACGCTCGAACCGGCCACCGGGGTAGAGGTCCGTGTTGAAGTAGCGGCCCACGTTGACGACAGCGGCCTGCCGGAGGTCGCCGTAGACGAACCGGTCCAGGGTGTGGTGCGCGAACTGGTAGTCGGGCGTCTCGGTCACGCTGTCACCTGCGCTTTCGCGTACTGGACCCGGGAGGCGGGCATAGCCTCGTCGGACCTATCGACGAGAACGGAGCTGCCATGAGTAAAGAGTTCGAACGGGCGCCGAACCACTTCACCGATCGCATCGGGGCTTCCGCGGACTGGCCGCTGGAGGCGGGCCGGTACCGCCTGGTCGTGAGCCGGGCGTGCCCGTGGGCGTCGCGGGCGGTGATCGTGCGGCGGTTGCTGGGGTTGGAGTCCGCACTGTCGATGGGGGTGACCGATCCGATTCAGGACTCGCGGTCGTGGCGGTTCACGCTTGACCCTGATGGCCGCGACCCGGTGCTGGGGATCTCATTCCTGGGGGAGGCGTACTCCGCGCGGGAGCCGTCGTACGACGGTGGGATCAGCGTGCCGGCGATCGTCGACGTTCCGTCCGGTCAGTTGGTGACCAACGACTACCCGGAGATCACGCTCAACCTGGAGATCGAGTGGGCGCCGCTGCACCGGTCCGGGGCGCCGGACCTGTACCCGGAGCCGCTGCGCGACGAGATCGACGCGGTGAATGAGGACGTGTTCCGGGATGTGAACAACGGCGTGTACATGGCGGGGTTCGCGACGCGGCAGGGGGCGTACGAGCGGGTGGCCCGCCGCCTCTTCGACCGACTGGACGCGCTCGAGGAGCGCTTGAGTACCCGTCGGTACCTGGTAGGGGACACGATCACTGAGGCGGACATCCGGCTGTTCGTGACGCTCGTCCGGTTCGATGCGGTCTACCACGGCCACTTCAAGTGCAACCGGCGCAAGATCACCGAGTACCCGGCCCTGTGGGCGTACAGCCGCGACCTCTTCCAGACGCCGGGCTTCGGCGACACCGTGAACTTCGACCACATCACGCGGCACTACTACGAGGTGCACCGCGACATCAATCCCACCGGGATCGTCCCGATCGGCCCGGACCTTTCACTCTGGTTGACGCCACACGAGCGGTCGTCGCTGGGCGGGCGTCCGTTCGGGGATGGGACACCGCCCGGGCCGGTGGTGGCGGGGGAGGAGGTCCCGGAGCTTGTACCCCCTGGGGGCGTATAACCCCCCCAAGGCGCGCAACCCTCGCGGGCGCATCCACGGCGTGCGCGGCGTGCGCGGCGTGCGCGGCGCGCGCGGCGCGCGCAGAGCGCGCGGCGTGCGCGGCGGCTGGGGCGGCTGGGGCCGACGGGGTTAGCCGCGGCGGTGGCGTGGGCGTGGGCGGAAGCGGAGGGCGACCAGGCCGATGGTTCCGATGACGCCGAGCATCGCCCCGATGCCGGCGATCAGCGGCCAGCGACTGCCGTTCATGACGCCGACGGGTTCCTGGGCTGCGACCGGGGAGGTATCGATCTCGTCGAGGTGCGCCCCGGCGTCGTGCTCCGCGTCGTGCTCGGCGGTGTCTTCCGCGGCGTGGGACGCGGTGTCGGCGGAGCCGCCGGCGGCGGGTGCGCTCGGGGCGCCGCCGGCGCGCCCGGCGTCGACCACCGGGGAGGCGGGAGCCTCCGGACGGGCCTCGTCGGTCTTCGACGTACCGATCGACGCCGCGAAGTTGACGTCCGAGCAGGAGTAATAGGTGTCAGCAGTGCTGGAGTTCTGCCAGATCGTATAGATCAGGTGGTGGCCGGCGTGCCCCACCGGCAGCCGCCCGGGCAACACGTACGAGCCGCCCTCACGCCGTGGGTCGGTGATCGAGAGGAACGGCGCACTCTCGAGGTCCGCCCACCGCAACGCCTTACCCGGCTGATAGCCCGGCTTCGTGACGTACATCCGGAACGTGCCCTCGTGCGGAATCGTCGTGCGATACCGGAACGTGAACTTCGCGCCGGGCTGCACGGACGTCGTCGGCCAGTCGGTACGCGGAAGGTCGAGCCCCGCGTACTTCGCGAGCCCGCCACTGCAGAGCTTGCCGTCCGGAATCACCGAACGGTCCCGTCCGTTGACGTTCGCCACCCGCAGGTTGTCCCACTGAGCAGCCGCCCCGGGCTCACTCGCCGCGATTGCCGCTACACACGCCGCCGACCGTGCGGACTTCCCACCCTCGGTGCCGCACGCCGCCGTCCGTGACACGGGCGCGGTGAGCGCCCCGTGCGCGGAGACCGCCTCCGCCGGCAGGCAGAGCGCGACCAGGACCCCGAGGAGCACCCCGAAGGACGCCATCCGGAGTTTTTTCACCGGTGAATCTCCCTCGACCAGGGCAGCCACCCCCGGACCTGCCGTAGCCGCCTACCCTGGGTACGCACATGGGCTACCAGGGGTTCAAGACTGCCCCGGTTTCCGGCGGGTTTCGGCGTATCGGCTGCGCACACACGGTTGCGCGATACTGTGTCGGGCGAGGCGGGAAAGCGCTCTCTAGGCTGCTTGCGATAGGGGTGACAGGTGGCGAACGGGGCCCGTTCGGGGTGGGGACCACGTCCGACGCTGGACGCGGTGGCCGAACTCGCGGGCGTGTCCCGGGCGACGGTGTCGCGGGTGGTGAACGAATCGTCCAAAGTCGGTCCAGAAGTGCGGGCCCGCGTCGAGGACGCGATCCGGACACTCGGCTACGTCCCCAACCCGGTCGCGCGCAGCCTGGTCACCCGGCGTACCGACGCCGTCGGGCTCGTCGTCGGCGAGCCGTCGAACATGGTGATGACCGATCCGTACCTGTCGCGGCTGATCCTCGCGACCAGCCGCGCACTCGGGGAGGCCGGACGTCAGCCGGTGCTGCTGCTCACCGGTGGTGAGAACGACCACGCGCGGATCGCTGCTTACCTGGCCGGTGGGCACGTCGACGGCGCGATCGTGCTGTCGGTGCACCGCACCGACCCGCTGCTGCCTGCGTTGCGCAGCCTTCCGATCCCCGTCATGTTCGGTGGCCGTCCCTGGGGGGACGACGTCACGAACGCCGGCTCGATCGACGTCGATCAGCGTGACGGTGCGAGGTTGGCGGTCGAGCACCTGGTCGGTCTCGGGCGACGTCGGATCGCGACGATCACGGGTTCGCTCGATCAGCGGGCGGCCGTCGAGCGGCTGGACGGGTACCGGGCGGTACTCGAGGACCACCGGGCCACGCTCGGTGAGCCGGATCCCGCACTGATCGCGCACGGGGATTTCACCCGGGCCGGTGGTGAGCGGGCGATGCGTGAGTTGTTGACGCGCGTACCGTCGCTGGACGCTGTGTTCGCGGCCAGTGACCTGACCGCCGCCGGGGCGATCGGTGTGCTGCGGCGTGCCGGGTTGCGGGTTCCGGAGGACGTGGCGGTGATCGGGTTCGACGACCTGGAAGAGGTCGCGGCCTGGACCGAGCCGCCGTTGACCACGGTGCACCAGCCGGTGAGCGGGTTCGGGCGTCGATTGGTCGAGGCGCTGCTCGAGATGCTCTCCGGCGGCGAGCCGGTGCGCGAGATGCTCCCCGTGCGCCTGGTGACCCGCATGTCGGCATAGCCCCCGACCACCGAAGCCGCCGGGGCGTTCACTTCTCGGCCCCACGACGAGTTCCCGGGCCTACGACGATTCCCGGGGCCTACGGGGCCGGGTCGTAGGCCCGAGAATCGGTCGTAGGGCCGGGAACTCGTCGGCGTCGAGGCCTGAGTTTCGTGGATCGGCGTGAAATGGGATTGGTCGGGTAGCCGGGCCCTTACGAGATCATTCGACTCAGGAGGCCCGATGGCGGCGAAAACCGATGACGACCAGGACACCTGGCGGGAGTTCAAGGACGCCGTGAACATGGCGCCGGCCGAGATCGAGAAGTGGCTCGAAAGCGACGAGTCGAAGTCGGTCGGCGCGAAGTCGGGCGGCGGGGAGTCGGTCGGTCACCATTCCGGGCGGAGGATCGTAGAGATCCTTCGCGCGAAGAAGGCCGACCTGACTGACGACGACTACGCGCACATGCGGAAAGTGGTCGGCTACGTGCACCGCCACCTCGCCCAACGCCCGTCCGGCGACGTGACCGAAACACCCTGGCGCTACTCGTTGATGAACTGGGGCCATGACCCTGCCTAGGCGTAGCAGGTCAGAGGGTTGCCGTTGTTGTAGGTGACCATGTCCGTGAGCACGGCCGCGATGTTCAGTGGGGTGCCCAGGGGGAGGCCGTCCAGCTCGGCGTAGGCGCGGTGCAGGTTGCCCACAATGCGCTCGCTGTCGGTCCACTCCGCGAACCGGCCGAGGTCGGTTTCGCGGCCGGCGTTCAGGGGTGAGAGGCCGGCGTCCTTCGCGGCGCGTGCGGTGTCCTGCACGAACCGCAGGTACTCGAGGACGTCGTCGAGAACCTCGGCACCGCACACCGGCCCGTGCCCCGGCACGATCGTGGTGGGGTTCAACGGAGCGATCACCTCGGTGAGCACCTGGATCGACCCGGCGACCGACCCGGACATCAGGAACGGCGTACCGCCGGAGAACACCAGGTCGCCGGCGTAGAGCACGGACCGTTCCGGCACCCACACGATCGAATCGTTCGTGGTGTGCGCGGCCACGCCGACGTGCCGCACCTCGCAGCGCAGATCGTCCACCCAGAGCGTGACGCCGTCGCGGTAGGTGAGGAATGGTGCTGCGGGTGGGAGCGAGCCGGTGTCGAACGGCTCCCAGATCGCGCCGAGTGGAGGGAAGCCGCGTTTCACGTCCTCGCGGGTGGTTTCGTGCGCGACGATCGCTGCCTCGGCGAAGAGTGCGTTGCCGATGGTGTGGTCGGGGTGGCTGTGGGTGTTGACGAGCACGCGCATCGGCTGGTCGGTGATCCGCTCGACCGAGCTGCGGAAAGCGCGGGTGCGGCGCTCGGTGGCGCAGGCGTCGACGATCGTCACGCCGTCGCGGCCGACGAGGAAGCCGGTGTTGTTGATGAACCAGCTGCCGTCGGGCTGAATGTAGGCGTAGAGCCCGTCGCCCAAATCCTGGACGCGGGCGTCCTCGATGCCGGGGTGGTCGTGCCGCGAAGTGCTCATCGCTGCGCTCCTCGGACTCGGCGGGCCGTGCGGGTTCTCGGGCCGTGCCCGGTTCGCCAGGGCCGCTCGCATGGTGCGGGTGGGGTTGCCTGGCACGGTAGCGGGTCTTGCCGGGTGACGGTTGCGACATCTCCGCGCACACGGCGCTCCGGTCATGTAGGCGCTGGTTCACCACTGACCTCCGCCCGGCGACCGCGCCGCCGGGCGGAGAGATCGCCCCGTGCACGCGCTTCGCGCCCCGTGCACGTGCTTCGCGTCCCGTGCACGTGCTTCGCGTCCCGTGCACGTGCTTCGCGTCCCGCGCACGTGCTTCGCGTCCCGCGCACGCGCCTCGCGTCCCGCGCACGCCCTCCGAGCTGCGCCCTGCGCCCTGCGCGCTGCGCCCCTGCGCCCTGCGCCCTGCGCCCTGCGCGCTGCGCCCCTGCGCCCTGCGCCCTGCGCCCCTGCGCCCTGCGCCCTGCGCCCTGCGCGCTGCGCCCCTGCGCCCTGCGCGCTGCGCCCTGCGCCCCGCGCGCGCACCGCGCCCCGCGCGCGCACCGCGCCCCGCGCGCGCACCGCGCCCCGCGCGCGCCCCGCGCACCGCGCCCCGCGCGCGCCCCGCGCACCGCGCCCCGCGCACCCCGCGCACCGCGCCCCGCGCACCGCGCGCACCGCGCCCCGCGCACCGCGCACCCCGCGCACCGCGCACCGCGCACCGCGCGCGCCCCGCGCCCCGCGCACCGCGCTCGCCCCGCGCACCGCTCCGCGCGCGCCCCGCCCGCGCACCGCGCTCCGCGCGCCCCGCGCACCGCCCGCGCACCGCCCGCGCACCGCGCACCGCGCGCCCCGCGCACCGCCCGCGCACCGCGCTCCGCGCGCACCGCGCTCCGCGCGCGCCCCGCGCGCGCGCCGCGCCGCGCCGCGCCTGATGGTTGATCGGGTGCGTTGCGGCTGGCGTGCTGGTCGTGGCGGGTGGTGGCAGGACGGCGGGGGGCTGGTGAGTGAGACGCTGGGTAGTTGGGGTCAGGCGGCTCGGTGGGCGGGGATTTCGCCGGTGGTGTCGGGGTGGCCCAGGCCGTAGGCGGCGGTGTCGAGGCCGCGGCCCACGAGGCGCCAGCAGGCGGCCGGGAGGGAGAGGCGTCGGGCGGTGGCGGTGAAGCGGTGGGTGCTCGTGAGGCGTTCGAGCGTCATCGCGGCGGACCCGCGGCTGGAGTGGACGCTGACGTGGTCGGTGACCGTGCCGTACTGGTCGACCAGCCCGTCGATCGTGAGCACCCACACGGCGGAGCGGTACTCGTCGCGGGCGACGAGGTAGCGCGCCTCGAGGTCGCCGCCCGGGGTGCAGCCCAGCCGGTTGACGGTGTCCAGCACGCTGTGCGAGAGGTGGAGCTGCACCAGGCGGCGGTGCGTGTGGAGTTCGGTGGCACCGACGGTGGCGGCGAGTTCGCCGAGCGGGGTGCTGCGGCGCCAGCCGTCTTCCAGGATGTCGTCGGCCGACGGCGTCCAGTACGTGCCGTTGCTGTGTGCGCGGCGGGAGGCGCGCCAGTCGTAGCCGGTGTGACCGGTCAGCTGCTCGCGGAGCCAGTTCTCGGCTGCGGCGCCGCGGAGGCCCAGCGCGGGTGGGGTGAGCAGGCGGAGGGCGCCGCGGACCGCGCCCGGGGTGCGCTGCAGTTCCTCGGCGAGCTGCTCGACGCTGATGTCGGCGGCGAGGGCGGCGACCACGCTGGAGTACTCGTCGTCGGTCCAGGGTTCGCCCGATCGGCGGGCCAGGAGGCGAGTGGGGTTCGCCGGGTCTTTGACGGTGATCTGAGCGGACATGAGTGCCGTCCCTCCGTCGTGGTGACAGTGGCTACCGATCGGTGGCCACTGTCACCATTTTAGAACAGGGGTACGACAATTTTTGGGGGTCAGCGGGCGGCTTTGCGGCCTCGGCGCTTGCCGAAGAGGTAGGCGAGGAAGGCGACTATCGCCAGTAGGCCCAGGGCCTTTTTGGGCTCGCGGAGCTGCGATTCCGCGATCGCCTTCGCGAGGGCTACCGCGTCGAGCGCATTGTCGTCCGCGGGGACGAAGGCCGGCACCGGGCGGGTGCCGGGCGCGCTCGGCAGCGGCCCACCGTCCGCGCCCACCGTCCGCGCACCTGCGGTGCCTGCGGTCGGCGTGGCGGTAGTGCCCCCGGCGGGCGTAGCCGCGGTGCCCGCGCCCGCGGTGCCCGCAGCCGCGGTGCCCGCGCCCGCGGTGCCCGCAGCCGGCGTCGCCGTCGTGCCTCCGGCGGGCGTCGCCGTCGTGCCTGCAGCGGGTGCTGCGGTGAGCCCCGCCGACGTGGCGGCGCCGGTGTTCGCCGTCGCGGCAGCGTCCGCCGTCGTGGTGGTGGGTCCGGCTGCGGGGACGCCGTCGGCGGCTACCGCGGTGCCGTTGGCGGCCGCGACATCGCCGGTGGCCTTTGCCGCGGCACGCTTCCGCGGAGCGGCCTTCTTCACCGGGGCCGCGCCAGCGGTGCTCTCCGCGCCTGCGCCAGCGGTGCTGTCGCCTGCGGCGTTGGCTCCAGCGGTGCTGCCGGCAGCGGTGTCGGCCCCGGTCGCGGTGTCGGCGCCGGTCGCGGAGGCCGCGGGCGTGGCGCCGTGGGCGGCGGTGATGGCGGCTTCGGCGGCGTCCGGGGCGGCGGCTTCGGCGGCGTTCGGGGCCGGGGTGTCGCCGGCCTCCAGCATGGCCTGGAGGTTCGTCGCGAACTGGGCCATCATCTGCTCGGTCACCGTATTGATGACCCCTTGCCCCATCGCGGCGGCCCGCCCCGACAGGTTCACGTCCGCGGTCACTTTGCCGTGCGTCGTCGTGCCGTCCGACGTCAGCGACAGCTGCGCCGTCGCCTCCGCGGTGCCCTGACCGCGCGCTTCCTTCGCCTTGCCGCGCAGAACCGCCCGGTGCTCGTCCGGAATCCGCTCCACGACCTCTAACTGTCCCTTGTACTGCATCGTGACCGGCCCGAGCTTCACCTTCATGCCGACCTGGTACGCATCCTCGGACAGGGTGTTGAGCACCTGCGCACCGGGCAGGCAGGCAGCGACGCGCTCGAAGTCCATCAGCGTCGACCACACCTGGTCGATCGGGGCTTTCACGTCGAAAGCGCTGTCGAGTTGCATCAGAACAATCCTCTCGATGGGTGCGAAACCGCCGCGGCGACCTCGTCCAGTGCGGCCAGGCTATGCCCACTGACGAACGCGTCGCAGAAGGGTAGTGCTGCGGCCATCCCGCCGACCTTCGGCGCGAAGCCGGCGGCAGCCTTCCGCGGGTTGACCCAGACGATCCGGTGAGCGAGCCTGCGCAGCCGTGCCATCTGCGCGGCGACGTCGGCCGGATCGTCCTGCGCCCACCCGTCCGACAAGATCACGACGACTGCGCCCCGCGCCGCGCCGCGCCGGCCGTGGGAATCGAGGAAGCGCTGGAGCGACTGCGCCAGAAGCGTCCCGCCCGCCCAGTCCGGGGCGGTTTCGGCGGCGCGGCGCAGGGCCAGGTCGGGGTCGCGGCGGGCGAGTGACCGGGTCAGTCGCGTCAGCCTCGTGGAGAACACGAACGCCTCGGCGCGCGCACCGGTGACCGACCCGTGCAGCAGCGCGAGGAACACCCGCGTGTACGGCTCCATCGACCCGGACACGTCGCACAGCAGCACCAACGGCCTCGGCCGGCGCCGGCGGCGCCGATGCACCAGTGCGACCGGATCCCCTCCGGTCTTCCGGGCGTTTCGTACGGTGCGGCGGACGTCGATCCGCTCGCCGTTCTTGGTCGACGGTCGGGAGCGGCGGGTCCGGCGGGTCGGTGTCGCGAGCACCAGGCGTCGGACGAGTTCCCGCACGGCGTCGATCTCGGATGCCGAGAGGTCGGCGAACGCGGTGGATCGGAGCCGCTCGGCCGCCGACGCCAGAGCCGGCACCGCACGGGGTGACCCGGGGGTGTCGCTGGACGAGGAGCCCGGAGCTCCGCCTCCCGACAGTGCCCGCTCCTCGGGACGGTTGTCCGCGGGCGCCGGCCGGGTCTCGTGCGGGACGTCCGGCAGCGGCGGCGCGGTGGGGTCGCCGCGGGAGTCGGCGAGATCCACCGGTGGGGCGTCGTCGCCGAAGATGCGGTCGAAGACCGCGTCGAACGCGGGAAGCTGCTCGGCGTCGGCGACCAGGGTGGTGCGCGCCGTCCAGTACAGACGGTCGCGCGTCACCGGCGGCACCAGCCGCAACGCCGCTGCGAACCGCGCCGCCCGCTCGGTACCGGCTGCCACCCCGTCCCGGTGCAACGCCTCCACGAACCGCACAGCGAGCACCCCCGGCCGCACCACCAAGCCGCGCGTGCCCCTGCGCTCCTGCGCGGAGAGCGGGGTGGGGAAGAGGAGGTGAGCATCCGCGCCCCCCGCGCTGCCACGCGCATCCCCCGTCGCGGTCGCACCGGGACGTGCGGAGGCGGCGCGGGGCTCGCGGGGTTCGGCGGGTGGGTCAGGCACGGCTGGCGCCCGTCAGCCACCCCAGGCCCTGGGCGCGGACCAGGTCGAGGTCGTCCCGGCTCTTGAGGACGCTGCCCAGGGTGTCGGCGGCCACGGCGTCGAGGTGGGCGACGCCCAAGAGGGTGAGGGCGGCTACCCAGTCGATCGTTTCGGCGATGCCGGGGGGCTTTTCGAGGTCGAGGCCGCGCATCCGGGCGACCGCGGCGGTCGCGTCGAGGGTCA
Organism: Cryptosporangium sp. NPDC048952; assembly: GCF_043197895.1. NCBI lineage: Bacteria > Bacillati > Actinomycetota > Actinomycetes > Cryptosporangiales > Cryptosporangiaceae > Cryptosporangium > Cryptosporangium sp. NPDC048952. The sequence continues at coordinate 911,040 of NZ_JBICTY010000003.1, forward strand.
GTGGCAGTGCGCTGTCGGGGACGCGTCGCCGCACGATCTCGGCGGCGCGTTCCGGGGTCGGGTAGTCGATCCAGTGGTACAGGCAGCGCCGTTTCAGCGCGTCGTGCAGGTCGCGGGTGCGGTTCGAGGTCAGGACGACGATCGGCGGCTGGGCCGCGGTGATCGTGCCGAGCTCCGGGATCGTCACGGACGACTCCGCGAGGAGCTCGAACGTGAACGCCTCGAAGTCGTCGTCGGCGCGGTCCAGTTCGTCGATCAGGAGCACCGCGGGGCGCGGCCCGGGGTGCTCCAGGGCCGCGAGCAGGGGGCGTCGCAGCAGGTAGTCACGGGTGAACAGGTCCGCCTCGGCGAGCCGTTCGTCGCGCGCCTCGGCCATGCGGATCGCCAGCATCTGGCGTGGATAGTTCCACTCGTAGAGCGCTTCGGAGGCATCGATGCCCTCGTAGCACTGCAGGCGGATCAGTGGGGTGTCGAGGGCTCGGGCCAGGGCCTTGGCGGCCTCGGTCTTGCCGACGCCCGGCTCGCCCTCGAGGAGGACGGGCTGGGGGAGCCGGACCGCGAGGAACAAGGCCGTCGCGAGGCCTGGGTCGACGACGTATCCGGTGGTGTCCAGGGCGGTGGCCAGGGCGTCCACGTCCGGGAAAACGGCGGCTACTTCCTGGGACGCGCCGGCCCGTGCTGCCCCCGTCACCCGCGGTCCGCCAGGTACCGGCGTTTGCAGCCCTCGGCGCAGAAGTAGACGGGGCCGTCCGCCTGGATGGCGCCCGGCACGATCGCCACGGTCATCCCACAGATCGGGTCGATCGCGGTGCCCGGAGCCTCGATGGTTGCCAGCGGGATCGTGCCCGCTGGGATGGTGACGAAGCTGTCGAGAACGGCGGTGGTGATCGGCACCGGATCTTCGCCTCCGGTGGTTCGCCGGGTGGCGTCGTCCGAGGAGGAACGGAGGGCGACGATCTCGGCGAGGATCGACAGGGCAATTTCGGGCGCGGAGCGACCGCCCAGGTCGAGCCCGGCAGGGGAGTGCACCCGTGCGCGCTCGGTGTCGCTGACCTCCAGCGACGCGAGCACTGCGGAGCCCCGTTTGCGTGAGGCCACGAGGCCCACGTAGGGCACACCGGCTCGGAGCGCCGCCTCCAACACCGGCTCCTCACCCCGCCCGTGCGAGGCCACCACGACTGCATCCGCCGCGGCCACCAGACCCGCCGCGCCCGCTGAAGCGCCCGCCGCGCCGGGGTCCGGCACGCCTGCCGGGATGACCTCGAAGCCCAGCGGCGCGCCGAGGGTGGCCAGGGACACGCCTATCGGGGTGTCGCCGACCACGACCAGGCGAGGCGCCGGCTTGCGCGGCTCCAGGAAGATCTCCAAGCTGCCGCCCGACAGGCAGGGATTCGCCACGGTGACGGCGCCCTCCTCGACCACGGTCGAGGGGGCACCGGCCGAGATCCGCAGCAGCAACGGGTCACCGGTGTCGAGCGTCGCCAGCGCGTGCACCCGCACCGACGACTCCGCGCACGTCCCGCCGACGAAGCCCTCGATGGCTCCGTCGGCGAGCACCAGCGCCGTGTCACCGGCGTGCGCGCTGGCCGGCTTGCCCGCGCGCACGACGGTGGCTTTCACGTAAGGCTTTCGCGCCTGGGCCAGCTCCGCGGCCCGTTCCAACAGGTTCATCAGATCGGCGGGGTCGCCCGGCCCTGCATGGCCGCCCACACCCGGTCCGGGGTGCACGGCATGTCCAGGTGCGTCACACCGTACGGGGCCAGTGCGTCGACCACGGCGTTCACCACGGCCGGCGGCGAACCCACCGTCGCGGACTCACCGATGCCCTTGGCCCCGATCGGATGGTGCGGCGAGGGCGTGACCGTGAAGTCGGTCTCCCAGTCGGGGACCTCCATCGCGGTGGGGATCAGGTAGTCCATGAACGACCCACCGAGACAGTTCCCCGACTCGTCGAACCCGATGAACTCCATCAACGCCATGCCGACGCCATCCGTCAGGCCACCGTGCACCTGACCCTCGATGATCATCGGGTTGATGCGGGTGCCGCAGTCGTCGACAGCGATGAACCGGCGCACCTTCACGTACCCCGTGCCCGGATCGACGTCGACGACGCAGATGTACGCCCCGTACGGGAACGTGAGGTTCGGCGGGTTGTACGTGACCTCGGCGTCCAGATTGCCGTCGATGCCCTCGGGCAGTTCGACGGTGCCGTGCGCCCCCATCGCGATCTCGGCCATCGTCTTGCCCTGGCTGGGGTCACCGGCGACGAACCAGCGCCCCTTCTCCCATTCGAGGTCCTCGGGCCGCACCTCGAGCATCGCGGCGGCGATGTGCTTGGCCTTCTCCCGCACCTTGCGCGTGGCGAGCGCGACCGCGCCGCCGCTCACCGGCGTCGACCGGCTGCCGTAGGTGCCGAGGCCGAACGGCGTGTTGTCGGTGTCGCCGTGCACGACCTCGATGTCCTCGGGTGGGATGCCGATCTCTTCGGCGACGATCTGCGCGAACGTCGTTTCGTGCCCCTGACCCTGAGTCTGCACCGACAGCCTGACCACGGCCTTACCGGTTGGATGCACGCGCACCTCGGCACCGTCCGCCATGCCGAGACCCAGGATGTCCATGTGGCGCCTCGGTCCGGCGCCGACGGTCTCGGTGAAGAACGAGATCCCGATGCCCATCAGCTCGCCGCGTTCGCGCTTCTCAGCCTGCTCGCGCCGCAGATCCTCGTAGCCTGCGCGGGACAACGCCAGCCGCATGGTCTTCTCGTACTCGCCCGAGTCGTACTCCCACCCGGTCTTGTTCGCGTACGGGAACTGCTCCGGCTGGATGAAGTTCTTCAGCCGGATCTGCGCCGGATCGAGCTCGAGCTTGGCCGCGACGATGTCGACCATCCGCTCGATCAGGTACACCGCCTCGGTGACCCGGAACGAGCACGCGTACGCCACACCACCGGGCGCCTTGTTCGTGTAGACACCCGTGACCTTGCAGTACGCGGCCTGCAGGTCGTAGCTGCCGGTGAAGATGTGGAAGAACCCGGCCGGGTACTTCGTCGGGTTCGCGCTCGCGTTGAACGCACCGTGGTCGGCGATGACGTGCGTCCGCACGGCCAGGATCCGCCCGTCGCGCGTGGCGGCCACGTCGGCCTTCATGATGTAGTCGCGGGCGAACGACGTCGACATCAGGTTTTCCGAGCGGTCCTCGACCCACTTCACCGGCTTCCCGGTGACGATCGAGCCGACGACGGCCAGGATGTATCCCGGGTAGATGCCGACCTTGTTGCCGAAACCGCCGCCGATGTCGGGGCTGATCACCCGGATCTTGTGCTCGGGCAACCCCGCGACCAGCGCGAACACCGTGCGGTGCGCGTGCGGTGCCTGCGTGGTCTCGTACAGCGTCAGCTTGCCGTCGATCGGGTCGTAGTCGGCGATCGCGCCGCAGGTCTCCATCGGCGCCGGGTGCACGCGCGGGTAGATGACCTCTTCGCTGATGACCACTTCGGCGTTCGCGAAGACCGCGTCGGTCTCCGCCGCGTCGCCGGCTTCCCAGTCGAAGATGTGGTTGTTCGTCTGGCCTTCCTTGTCGTCCCGGATGAGCGGCGCGTCCGCGTCCAACGCCTTCCGCACGTCCACGACAGGCTCGAGAACGTCGTAGTCGACGTCGATCAGCTCGAGAGCGTCGCGCGCGGCGTACCGGTCCTCGGCGACGACGAACGCCACCTCCTGGCCCTGGAAGCGCACCTTGTCGGTGGCCAGGACAGCCTGGACGTCGTAGGACAGCGTCGGCGCCCAGGCCAGGTTGAGGCCCTCGAGGTCCTTGCCGGTGATGACGGCGAGCACCTTGGGGTGTGCCAGCGCTTCGGTGGTGTCGATCGAGATGATCTTCGCGTGGGCGACCGGTGAGCGCAGGATCGCGCCGTGGAGCATGCCCGGCAGGGCGATGTCGTCCAGGTAGCGGCCCTTGCCCCGCACGAAACGCGGGTCTTCCTTGCGCTGCAGCCGCCCGAACCCGATGGGGCGGTTCTCGTCGGTGGCGGCAGGATTCGTCTCAGTGACCGTCATGCCTTCACGTCCTCGCTGTTCGCGGCGGCCCACTGCACGGACCGGACGATCGTCGCGTAGCCCGTGCAGCGGCAGATCTGGCCGGAGATCGCGGTCCGGATCTCGGTCTCGTCCGGATCCGGGTTGCGGTCGAGCAGAGCGCGAGCGGTCATCATCATGCCCGGCGTGCAGAAACCGCACTGCAGACCGTGCTCGGCCATGAACCCCTGCTGCACGACATCCAGTTGCCCGTTCTGAGCGAGCCCCTCCACCGTCCGGATCTCGCGGCCGGCGGCCATCGCGGCCAGTACCGTGCAGGACTTGACCGGCTCGCCGTCCATCAACAGGACGCACGTGCCGCAGTTGCTCGTGTCGCAGCCCCAGTGCGTACCGGTCAGCTTCAGCGTGTCCCGGATGAAGTGCACCAGCAGCGTGCGGGGCTCAGCCTCGGCGGTGACCTCGGTGCCGTTGACCGTCATCGTGATCTGCATTTTCAGCTCACCCGTTCCACGGCGCGCCGGAGCACGCGCTTGGTCAGTTCCCCGGCGAGGTGCCGCTTGTAATCGATCGGACCGCGCTGGTCGGCAACCGGGTCGCAGGCCTCGGACGCGAGCCGGGCCGCCTCGGCGAACGCCTCTTCGCTCGGGGCGCTGCCCCGGAGGGCGTCTTCCGCGCGTGTCGCCGTGTGCCCGTCGAGCCCGACGGAGGTCAGCCCGATCGCGACGTCCGCGATCGCCCCCGTCTCGTCCAGCGTCACCGACGCACCGGCGGCGGCGACCGCCCAGTCACCGACGCGCCGCTCGACCTTCTCGTACGCGCTGCCCGTGCGGGGCTTCAGCGGGAACCGGATCTCGGTGAGCAGCTCGTCCTGCGCGACAGCGGTCTCGTACGGTCCGCGGTGGAACTCCGGCATCGTGACGACGCGCTCGCCGTCCAGCGTCCGGATGACGACCTCGGCCCGCAGCACCTCGCAGACCGTCGACAGGTCTTCGGCCGGGTCGGCCTGGCACAGCGACCCGCCGATCGTGCCGCGGTTGCGCACGACCGGGTCAGCGATCACCTTCTCGGCGTCGACGACGATCGGGAACCGGCTCGCGATCACGTCCGAGCCGAGCAGGGTGGCGTGACGCGTGAGCGCCCCGACGCGGATGACGTCGGCGTCTTCGACGATGTAGTCCAGCTCGAAGAGGTCGTTGATGTCGATCAGCCACTCGGGCCGGGCGAGCCGCAGCTTCATCATCGGCAGCAGGCTGTGCCCGCCCGCGATCACCCGCGACTCCGGGCCGTGCGTGTGTAACAGGGCCAGCGCGTCCTCGACATTCTCCGCGCGGGCGTAGTCAAAGGGAGCGGGAACTTGCACCTAGGTGCCTCCACATCGGGTGGATGGGGATATCCGAACCTGACCTTGTTACCAGCGTTTACAAGTGTCAAGGTCGTCATAAGCGAACGGTTAAGAGGTGTCACCGATGACGCTGAGCCAGTTGCGGACGTTTGCGTTGGTCGTCCGGTTGGGGTCACTGCGCGCGGCCGCAGCGGAGCTCGGAGTGAGCGAGCCGGCCGTTTCAGCCGCTGTCGCCGCACTGCGTCAGGAGCTGGGCGACCCGCTGTTCATCCGAGCCGGCGGCGGCATCTCGTTCACGCCGGGCGGTCGCCGGCTGGCGGTCCACGCCGAGGAGATCGTCGGTCTCGCCGACCAGGCCCGCCGCGAGGTCGCCGAGACCGTGACGTCGACCCGGTCGTTGCGGGTGGCCGCAACCGCGGACTTCGGTGAGCACGCAGCGGGCGCTCTGCTCGACGCCTTCACCCGCCGGCTGCCGGACTGCGAAGTGGATCTCGTGACCCTCGACGGCTCCGACCTCGCCGACGCGCTGGTCCGCCGCGCCGCCGACGTGGTGCTGGGCCCGCGCCCGGCCGCCGGCGACTCGCTCGACGCCGTCCCGTTTCTCCGCTACCAGCGCATTCTGGTGGCCGATTCACCGCGCTCCGACCCGCTCCGCCAGGTCTGGCTGACCGGCCCGGCCGGCCTGGAGGAACTGTCCGAGGAGGGACGGTGGCTCGCGGGTCTGCCGACCTGGCCCGACCTCGTCCGCTTCCCCACCGAAACCGAAGCGATCGACGCCACCCGGCGGGGCGATGGGGTGATGCTGGCGCTCGGGCACGTCGTGCGGGCCGACCTGCGGATCGGGACGCTGGTGCGGTTACCGCTGGCAGGCACGCCGGTGCAGGGGCTCTGGTACGCGACGGTGCTCGGGCGGAGCCGGGCGAGCACGGCGGCCCGGGCGCTCCAGGAGTTCGTCACGACGCCCGGCGCCACCGCCGCGATGCTCGCCCCGCCCGGCGCCGCGCCCTCCGCCCCGCGCCGTCCGTCGGTACACGTCGCGCTCTGGTCCTAGGACGGCCGCGCGTAGCGCAGGGTGGTGGCGGGGACGAAAACCGCCAGGATGACGGCGGAGTAGATCAGCGTCGCCGCGACCGGGTGTTGCAGCGGCCACGACGACGCCTCCACCGGGATCGGGTTGCCGCACAGCTCCCGCACGGCCTGCCCGAGCGCGCTCACCGGATTCCAGTCCGCGATCACCCGCAACCAGCCGGGCATCCCACCGGTCGGCACCATCAGGTTCGACACCATCGAGACCGGCAGCACGATCAGCGCCAACTGCCCGGCCGCCTCCTGGGTGCGCACCACGAGCCCCAGGTACAGCCCGACCCACGTCATCGCGAACTGCACGAGCAGCAGCAGCCCGAGCGCGGCCAGCGCCCGGCCGGCCCCGCGTTCGATCCGCCACCCGACGAGCAGCCCCAACAGGCCCATCAGGGTGAAGTTCACGAGCCCGTAGGCGCTGGTGGCGACCGCCTGCCCGAGCGGCACCGCGCTGCGGGCGATCGGCATCGAGCGGTACCGGTCGACGACGCCGAGCTGGTTGTCGCGCACCATCGTGACCAGCGGCGGGACGATGTTCACGGCGATGAGGACGAACAGGCCGGGCAGCAGGTACTCCCGGTAGCCCCCGCCTTGCACGTCGATCGCGCTGCCGATGATGTAGCCGAACGCGACAACGAGCACGAGGGGCCCGGCGAGCGTCAGCGCGATGCCGGACGGGTCGTGCCGGAGCTTGGTCAGCACCCGCTCGGCCGCCGCCATCCCGTCGATCACCGCATTCGTCATTTCACGCCCTCCGTCCGGTCGAGGAACACTTCGTCGAGGGTGGGGCGCCGGAGGCGGACGTCGGCCACGGCCAGCGCGTCGGCGTCCAGGGCGCGCACCACGTCGGGCAGCGTGACGATCCCGGCCGGTACCGAGACGCTGACCTGGGTGCCGTCGATCTCCGGCGGGCCGGTGGCCCAGCGTTCGAGCGTGGTGGCCGCGGCCGCGGCGTCCGACTCGTTGGTGACGACCACGTCCACGCGCGCGCCGAGCTCGTCTTTCAACGCGTCCGGCGTTCCCTCGGCGACCACCCGGCCGGCGTCGACGATCACGACCCGATCGGCGAGGCGGTCGGCCTCCTCCAGGTACTGCGTGGTGAGCAGCACTGTGGTGCCCGCGGCGGCACGGCCGGCCACCGTCGTCCAGATCTCCTGGCGGCTGCGCGGGTCGAGGCCCGTCGTCGGCTCGTCGAGCACCAGCAACGCCGGTTCGACGAGGAACGCCGCGATCAGGTCCAGGCGTCGCCGCATCCCGCCCGAGTACGTCTTGACCAGCCGCTTGGCCGCCGGTGCCAGGTCGAACTGCTCGAGCAGTTCGTCGGCCCGCCGCCGGGCCGCCCGCCGGCCGAGGTGCAGCATCAGGCCGAGGATGACCAGGTTCTCCCGCCCGGTCAGGTCGTCGTCCACCGCCGCGTGCTGCCCCGCCAACCCGATCAGTTCGCGGACGCGATGAGGCTCGCCGACGACGTCGTAGCCGCCGACGGAGGCCCGCCCGGAGCTGGGGGTGGCCAGCGTCGTCAGGATGCGTACCGCGGTGGTCTTGCCGGCGCCGTTCGGGCCGAGCAGCGCGCAGACGCTCCCGGCCGGAACGGTCAGGTCGAGTCCGTCCAGCGCGTGGACGTCTCCGTAGTGTTTCGTCAGGTCACGGGCCTCGATCATGGAGCCCTCCCTTACTGCGATCGATGTTCGCAGTAGGAACGGTACATGACTGGGTACGGTGTTCGCAAAGGAGGTTGGATGAACGAGCCGATCTGGCTCCGGCCGGAGCGCGCCGGGCACGGCCCGGCGCCGGAACACAGCCGGGAGCGCATCGCCGCGGCGGGCATCGCGCTGGCGGATGCCTCCGGGCTCGCCGCGGTGTCGATGCGCAAGGTCGCCGGTGAACTCGGTGCGGGAACGGCGTCGCTGTACCGATACGTGGCGACCCGGGACGAGCTGCTCGACCTGATGGTCGACGGGGTGACCGGCGAGCTGGGGTATCCGAAGGCGGTCGGTGACGACTGGCTCGAAAATCTGCTCGCGATCGGGCGTGACCTGCGGGCGCTGTACCTGCGTCACCCGTGGATGCTCGAGATCCATCCCGGGGCCGCCGGTCTGGGGCCCAACGGGGTGGCCTACCTGGAGCAGGGGCTCGCGGCGCTGAGTTCGCTCGACCGGCCCGCGCAGGCGAAGCTCGAGGCGGTCGCGATGCTCAGTGGCGTGGTCAGCCTGTTCGCACGGGACGAGGCGTCGACGGCGACCGATGGGCGGGCGGCCACCGCGCGGTACCTGAGTGCGGTGGTGACGCCGGAACGGTATCCGCACCTCGCGGCCGCGTTCCGTGGGGCGACGGCCGGCCCCGCGCCGGGTGCCGACGAGCTCTTCCGGCGGGTGCTCGGCGCGCTCCTGGTGGGGTTGCTCGGCGTCCACGCCGGAGAATGACGTCGGGCCGCCCCCTGGAGGGCGGCCCGACGTGTGGGTCAGAGCTGGTCGATCACGCGCTGGGCGACGGTCTTGTCGACGTCCAGGTTCGCGGCGTCGCCGTCCTTGGCCGTGGAGTAGACGTCGATCGACAGGTCACCGCTGCGGACGTAGAGGTGGCCGGAGCTGGTGAACGCCTCGTCGCCCACACCGGTGAAGTCCTGCGCGGCGGGGTCACGCACCGCGAAGTCGTCAGCGGAGGTCGGCGACAGGCTCAGCACGAGCTGGCCCTGCTCCAGCTGCCACTGGCAGTAGCGGGTCGTGCCGACCGTCGCGTTGTCTCTGTCGATCTGGGTGATCTCTCTACCCGTGAACGTGTTGACCTCGGTGGGGGTCAGCAGCTTGCACGGATCGAGGTTGTTGACGTCGGTACCGAGCCCGCCCGCGGCCTGGCCGTCGTCCCCGGAGGCGGTCGCGGCGGTCGACGGCTGCTGCGCGGCACCCGTGGGCGTCGCCGAGGGCGTGGCGTCGTCGGTGGAGATCGTGATCGTTCCGCAGCCGGTGAGGGCGAACACGCCGGCAGCGGCTGCGGAGGCGAACATCAGGCGGAGAGTCCGGGCGGTCATGGTGCGTACTCCTCAAGAGGTGGGGTGGTACGCACAGAGTCCAGGTTTTCGCAGGCAGGGACGATCGGTGACATGACGTCCGGACTGTTCGTCCGATGACACAGCTGCCGAAAAGGCGTGTGCGGATCAGTGCCACCACTGATGCGCGAACGGCGGTCACGCTGCTTGGAACGACCGCTTCGCCAGTCCGAGGAAAAACCCGTCGACGGTCGTGGTGACCGGCGCCTCGGGGTTCGCGGCGGCGCCGAGCGCGACGAACAGCGGCGTGAAGTGCTCCACGGTCGGGTGCGCGTACGGCATCCCGGGCGCGTGGTTGCGGAACGCCGCCAGCTCGTCGACGTCACCGCGGGCGAGTGCGTCGGCCGCCCAGGCGTCGAACTCCGCCGACCAGCCCGGCGCCTTCGCGTCGAGTGAGTAGTCGGTGAGGTAGCGCAGGCCGTGCGTCATGAAGCCGGAGCCGATCACGAGGACGCCCTGCTCGCGCAGCGGCCGGAGACGTTCGCCCAGCGCCAGCAGGCGCGACGGGTCGTGCGTCGGAATGCTCATCTGCAGTACCGGGATGTCGGCGTCGGGGTACATGACCTTGAGTGGCACCCAGGCGCCGTGGTCGAGGCCGCGTTCGCGGTGCTCGTAGACGGTCTCGGTGTCGGGCAGCACCGAGAGCAGCAGCGACGCCAGATCGGACGAGTCCGGGGTGTCGTAACGCATCCGGTAGTAGCGCGGGTCGAAGCCGCCGAAGTCGTAGACCGGCGTGGTGTTGGCCTGCGTGCTGCTCACCGAGAGCGGCGCCATCTCCCAGTGCGCCGAGACGATCAGGATCGCCTTCGGCTTCGGCAGGGACCGCGCCCAGGCAAAGAGCTGGTCCATCCAGGTGGCGTCCTCGAAGAGCGGGGGAGCGCCGTGGCTCAGGTACAGGGAAGGCAGGGGGCCGTCGTCGGGCGTCCACAGCGGATGGGGGTCCGCCGCGGCGGTCTTCACCACGTGAGCATCGAACGGGTGCATGGGAACGCCCTCCAGGTAGTTGAGCTTTGAATCACGTTACGGTGTGAAACTTGAAGCGTCAACTTATGCAGTACACTGAGACTGTGGATCCCGAAGAGCCCTGGCTGGACGCCGACCAGCAACGCACCTGGCTGCGCCTCGCGGGGCTGCTGATCAAGCTCCCCGCGGCGCTCGACACGCAGCTGCAGCGCGATGCCGGCGTCAGCCATTTCGAGTACATGGTTCTCTCGCGGCTGTCCGAAGCTCCGAACCGGACGCTGCGGATGAGCCAGCTCGCCGAGCTGGCGAACGGATCGCTGTCGCGGCTCTCCCACGTGGTGAAGCGGTTGGAGCTGCGGGGATGGGTGCGGCGTCAGCCCTGTGTCGAGGACGGACGCGCGACGAACGCGGTGCTCACCGAGGAGGGATGGGAGAAGGTCGTGGCGACGGCGCCCGGGCACGTCGCCACGGTGCGGTCACTGGTCGTCGACCCGTTGACGCCCGAGGAGCTGGCGCGTTTCGGTGACCTGGTCGGCACGCTGATGGCGAAGGTCGACCCGGACGAGACCTGCCCCGGTCAGGCCTGACCGAACCTTCTCAGGCGCAGGCTGTTGGCGACGACGAAGAACGAGCTCAGGGCCATGGCTGCGCCGGCGATCATCGGGTTGAGCAGGCCGAAGCCCGCCAGCGGGAGTGCGGCGACGTTGTAGGCGAAGGCCCAGAACAGGTTGCCGCGGATGATGCCGAGGGTGCGGCGCGACAGGCGGATCGCGTCGACCGCGGCGAAGAGGTCGTTGCGGACCAGGGTGACGTCGGCGGCGGCGATTGCCACGTCGGTGCCGGTGCCCATCGCCAGGCCGAGGTCGGCTCGGGCGAGCGAGGCCGCGTCGTTGACGCCGTCGCCGACCATCGCCACCACCCGGCCTTCGGCCTGGAGCCTCTTGACGACGTCGACCTTGTCGGCGGGGAGGACGCCGGCGGTGACGGCGTCGGGGGCGATGCCGATCGCGGTGGCCACAGTGAGTGCGGCGCCCTGGTTGTCGCCGGTGACCAGGAGCGGGGTGAGGCCCAGCCCGCGCAGCGCGCGAACCGCCGCCGCACTGGAGGGCCGCGGCGTATCGGCCACCACCAACAGCGCCCGCACCGCCCCGTCCCACCCGACCGCCACAGTCGTATCCCCCCGCGAATCCGCCTCCCGCTGAGCCTCGCCGAGCTTCCCGGGCAGCGCCGCTTCCACGCCGGGCACGCCCGCGCCCGCGAGCGCAGTCGCGTTCGCGGTGGCTGCTACTGCGGCCGGGCGGCCGATGATGACTGTGTGGCCGTCTACGGTGCCGCGGACGCTGTGGCCGGGGTGGGAGTGGAAGTCGGTGACGGGTGGGGGAGAGGGGACGGCGGACGCGATCGCCAGTGCGATCGGGTGTTCCGAGGCGTGTTCGACGGCCGCGGCCAGGCGAAGTGCTTCGTCCGGGTCGACGCCGGGTGCGGGGTGCACCGCGGTGAGCCTCATCCGGCCGGTCGTCACCGTGCCGGTCTTGTCGAGCACGATCGTGTCGACCCGCCGCGTCGACTCCAGCACCTCCGGGCCCCGGATCAACACACCGAGCTGCGCACCCCGCCCCGTACCGACGAGCAACGCGGTCGGCGTCGCCAGCCCCAGCGCACACGGGCACGCGATGATCAGCACCGCCACCGCAGCGGTGAACGCGTCCGCGACCCCCGTGGACCCGCCGGCCGCCAACCAACCGGCGAGCGTCGCCAGCGACAACACCAGCACGACGGGGACGAAGATCGCCGACACCTCGTCGGCCAACCGCTGCACCGGCGCTTTCCCGCTCTGCGCCTCCTCGACCAGCCGCGCGGTCTGCGCCAACTGCGTGTCGGCACCTACGCGCACGGCCCGCACGGTCAGCCGTCCACCAGCGTTGACGCACCCCCCGATCACCGCGTCGCCGGGTCCCGCGTCGACCGGCACCGGTTCCCCGGTGACCATCGACGTGTCCACCGCCGACGTTCCGTCCACGACGACACCGTCGGTAGCGATCGTCTCTCCGGGCCGCACCCGGAACAGCTCACCGACGCGCAGCTGTTCGATCGGGACCCGCACCTCGCGGTCGTCCCGCACCACCGCTACGTCTTTCGCCCCGAGCGCGAGCAACGCCCGCAGCGCGTCGGCCGCGCGCCGCTTCGCCCGCGCCTCGGCATACCGCCCGGCGAGCAGAAACGCCGTCACCCCCGCGGCGGTCTCCAGATAGATCGGGGTGCCGTGCATCGAATTGCCCGCCGACCCGGACACCAGCGCCCACACCGACCACAGGAACGCCGCCAGCGTCCCCAGCGAAATCAGCGTGTCCATCGTTGTGGCGCCGTGCCGCAGATTGACGAACGCGGCCCGGTGGAACGGCCAGCCACCGAACAGAACCACCGGCGTGGCCAGCACCAACGACACCCACTGCCACCCGGCGAACTGCCACGCCGGCACCATCGCGAGCAGGATCACCGGCACGGTCAGCACCAGGGCCGTGGCCAACCGCGGTCGCAGATCCTCGGCGGGTGGAGGCGTGAACGCCGCCGTGTACCCCGCCGCCTCCACCTGCGCGACCAGGTCCGCCGGCGTCAGCGACTCCGGGAACTGGACCGACGCCTTCTCGGTGGCGTAGTTGACGCTGGCGACCACGCCGCCGAGCTTGTTGAGCTTGCGCTCCACCCGCGCGGCGCACGACGCACAGGTCATGCCGCCGATGTCGAGACGAATGGTCGCCAAGATCAGTTGGCCAGCGCGTATCCGGCCTCGTCGACAGCAGCGCGCACCTGCTCGACGTCGACCGGGGCGTCGCTCGTCACGGTCACCGAACCGGCGGACAGGTCGACCTCGACCGCCGTGACACCGGGGACCTCGCCCACCTCGGAGCGCACCGCGTTGACGCAGTGCTCGCAGGTCATCCCGGTCACCGGGTACGTCGTGGTCACAGACATGAGAACTCCCTCAGGAACGAACGAGACGCGCGATCGCGTCAGAGGCCTCGCGTACCTTCGCGTCGGCTTCCGGGCCCCCGTTGCGTGCGGCGTCGACGACGCAGTGCGCGAGGTGCTCGTCGAGCAGCCCCAGGGCCACCGACTGCAGCGCCTTCGTGGCGGCGGAGACCTGGGTGAGGATGTCGATGCAGTACTCCTCCTGCTCGACCATCCGCTGCAGCCCGCGGATCTGCCCCTCGATACGCCGCAACCGTTTGAGGTAGGCGTCCTTGTCGGCGATGTACGCGTGTGCCATGGGCCTACTCTACCCCCCTAGGGTACCTACGGCTCCCGGCGGGACGCCGAGCAGATCGACGCCCAGATTGACAGCGCCGAGATAGGCGTCGCCGTAGCGTCGCACGGTCAGTCGCAGCGACGGATCGTAGAACGCGTCGGCCCGGTTGCGCGGGGGACGGGCGCGGTAGGGAGCCGCCCGGTACACCTGGTCGTTGACCGTGTCGTCGAGGAAGAGCTGTGTGCTCAGGACTGTCGTACGGCGCGCGTACACCTTGACGTGCACGTGCGGCGCCCGCCCGACGTACCAGCCCGGGTAGATCGTGGTGAACCGGGCGATGCCGTTCGCGCCGGTCACCTGGGCGCCGCGGAGGTACGTCCCGTCGTCGCCGGGCTGCGCCTCGGCGTCGCCGCGGCTGTACGATCCGTTCGACGTGCGGACGTCGTACCCCATCGGGTCGCCGGTCGGGTCGGCGGCGGGCAGCTCGACGCCGCGGGTGTTCGGCCAGCCCGGCGGCGGGTCCGCCGGCGCGGTGCGGTCCGGCCCTTCGAAGCCGGAGTACCGGCCGGTCGCGTCACAATGCCAAATCTCCACGACGACGTCCGGCAGCGGCGCGCGTCCGCAGCCGGCACCGTCGACGACCCGGATCGCGAGCTGGAGGGTCGTGCCGCGGCGGGTTTCGCGGATGTCGCTGCGCAGGCGGTCGACGTCGAACCAGTACGGTCCCTGGGCGAGTTGGCGGGAGGGGCGGCAGGTTGCGGCGCCCTGCAGTAGCGCGAGCGTTGCCGCGTGCACGGTTTCGCCGGTGATCTCACCGCCGGCGCCCCCGGGGGCGGTGCGGCATGCTGCGAGGAGGGGTACGGCCGCGCCGAGTGCGAGCAGTTTGCGTCGGGTGAGGCTCCCGGATCCGGAACCGGCAATTTGTCGCATTCGTGGAGTGTGGCGGATTGCGGGGCCTGGGCGCGGCCCCGCGTTTATGGACGGTCGCGGTGGGAAGTCGGCCGTGTGGAACGCACTGTGCTGTCCGGAGCGTTGCTGGGCCTCGGGGTCGCGGCGTTCGTCGACGAGACCGTCTTTCACCAGTTGCTGCACTGGCATCACTTCTATGACAAGTCGACGAACGCGGTCGGGTTGGTTTCCGACGGGATCTTTCACGCGTTCAGTTGGTTCGCGACGGTCGCGGCGCTGTTCCTCCTTGCCGATGTGCGTCGGCGTCGAGTGTTCGTGGCGCGGCGCTGGTGGGGTGGTCTGCTGGCCGCGGCCGGGGCGTTCCAGCTCTACGACGGCACGATCCAGCACAAGCTGCTGGGCCTGCACCAGATCCGCTACCACGTCGACGTCACCCCCTACGACTGGGCGTGGAACGTCATAGCGGTAGCCCTCATCGCCGTCGGCGCCACGCTCCTGATCACCGCCCGCCGCCGCCCGGCGCGCGCCGCGGATGGTTCCGCCGGGGGCGGCGCGGATGGTTCCGCCGCGGGCGGCGCGGCTGGCTCCGCCGCGGGCGGCGCGGCTGGCTCCGCCGCGGGCGGGTCGGCCGCGCGGTGAGCCACGCAGGCACGCCGGCCGGCTTGCTGCTGGTGGTCTCGGGCCTCTTGCTGCCATTGGTGGTTTATCGGGTCGCGGTGGCGGAGGTGGGGCCGGTTTGGGTGGGGCGGCGCACGGCGTGCTGGGCGGCGGGGCTCGGGGTGCTCGGCGTCGGGCTCGTCGTACCCGGGCACGGTTTCACTCAGCACGTGCTGAGCCACCTGCTGGTGGGCATGGTGGCCCCGCTCCTGCTGGCCCTCGGCCACCCGGTCCAGCTCGCGCTACGCGCGCTCCCGGTCGCCCGTGCCCGCACGCTCGTGCGCCTGTTGCGCTCACTCCCGCTGCGGACGCTCGGCAACCCGGCGATCGCGGCGCTGCTCGACGTCGGCGGGCTGTGGTTGCTCTACGCGACGCCGTACTACGACCACCCGCTCGTCCACGTGCACATGCTGCTGGCCGGCTACCTGTTCACGGCGGCGATCCTCGGCACCCACCCCCGCCCGGCCGGCTATCCGTACCGGGCGGTGGTGCTGGTCGCCGCGTCGGCCGCGCACGGCATCCTCGCCAAGCACCTCTATGCGCAGACGCCCGGCGCCGAGCAGGGCGCGATGCTCATGTACTACGGCGGCGACGCCGTGGACCTCGTCGTCATCGTGCTGTTCTGCCGCGCGTGGTTCCGGACGCTCAGTCCCCGTCGTAGCGCTGCTCCCGCCACGGATCTCCGTAGTTGTGGTAGCCCGCTCGCTCCCAGAACCCCTTCTGGTCGGTGACGAGCAGGTCCAGCCGCTTGACCCACTTGGCCGACTTCCAGAAGTACAGGTGCGGCACGAGCAACCGCACCGGACCCCCGTGCTCGGGCGTCAACGGTTTGCCGTCGAACGTGTGCACCAGCCAGGCTTTGCCGCCACGCAGATCGGCCAGCGGCAGGTTCGTCGTGTAGCCGCCGTACGAGTGCACGAGCACGTGCGCGGCGGACGTCTCCACGCCGTCGAGCAGCGTGTCGAGCGAGACGCCCTCCCACGACGTGCCGAACTTCGACCACTTGGTCACGCAGTGGATGTCGACGGTGGGCTTCGCCGTCGGGAGCGCCCGGAACTCGTCCCACGACCAGCCGTGCTGCTGTCCGGACTCGGTCGTGATCGCGAACCGCCAGGTGTCCAGCGGCACGCGGGGGGTCGGGCCGGCGGAGAGCACCGGAAAGCCGTTGGTCTCGTACTGGCCGGGTGGGAGCAGGCCGGTCGCCGAACGCCGCCGCCCCTGGAACCCGGGAGAGAAGATCGCCACGGGGAACAGTGTGCACCGCTCAGTTCCGGAAAAGCGCTGCCGATCAGGAAAGCTGTGACCTCCAACGCGGTGGACGGCGTCGCCCGGCCGGATCTGGCCGAGGCGCGCCGCGCCGTCGAGCGGATCTACGGTCCACAGGCGTCCGGAATCTGGTCGGACCTGCTGTCCACCGCCCGGCTGGACGGCTCCGAGACCGGCCCCGGCGCGATCGAACAGTTGCTGGACGCCATGCGCTCGGCGGCCCCGGTCACCGCGCTCTGCGGCGAGGCACTGGCGATCCGGGTCGCGAGCCACGATCGACTGAGCCAGGCGTACGAACTGATGCGGAGCAGCGCGTCATGAAGCAGATCACGGACGCCGACCTGACCGCGCTGGCGTCCTTCGACCGCCTGAGCGCGATCGCCAAGTACGACCTCACCAATCCCGACCTCGTCGAGGAGCTGGACGCGATCGCCGCGAACACGGCCGAGCAGTTGCGCCAGCCGATCGCACTGACGAACCTGCTGCTCGACACCGCCGCAGTCGTGCGGGGCAGCTACGGCCTCGAAGGCTACGGCGACGCGGCCAACGTGCCGATCGAGTGGTCGTTCTGCGTGAAGGCGGTCCGCTCGGGCAACCCGCAGGTCGTTCCGGACATGTGCCGGGACCCCGACGAGCACGACAACCCGCTCGTCGTCCACCAGGGCGTCCGCAGCTACGCCGGGGTGCCGCTGAGCACGCCGGACGGCCAGGTCATCGGCACGCACTGCGTCATCGGCAGAGAGCCGCGCGAGTTCACCGACGTCGAGCTGGCGACGCTGAGCACCGCTGCGGCCGAGGTTCTGACGACCCTCGAGCGATACCCGCGTGAATAGTCTGTTTTAGTGCTAATTGAGATGGTTAACTCTTCTGGGTGAAGCCTGTGGCGACGTCCGGGCCCTGGTCCCGGATGCGGGACGTCGTGGTGCCGGTCGGCGTGTGGCTGCTGCTGTGTGCGGTCGTGGCAGCGACGTTGTCGTGGGCGCAGCGCTCCAGCCGGGACGACCTCGTCCAGCGCTTCGACGTGAGGGTGTCGCTCGGCAGCCAGTTCGTGGCCAGCTACGTGCAGGACCTGCTCGCCCGGGAACGGAAACAGGCCGCGACCTTCCTGGCGGGTAGGTCGGTGAACGGCGAGGACTTCCGGCGGTCGGTGGCCACGTTCGGCTACCCCGCTGCGCTGCTGCTCGACGGGCAGGGTCGGGTGCTGCACGTGGCACCGTCGAACCCCGCGCTGATCGGGAAGAACCTGACCGGCCGGTACGCCCACCTGCGGACCGCGTTGCGCACCGGCGTCCCCGCGGTCTCGCCGGTCGTACCGTCCGCCAGCCAGAAACTCGCGGTGACCGCGTTCGCGATGCCGTTCGACACCCCGTACGGCCGCCGCGTGTTCTCCGGCGCGGTCGAGGTGGCGCGCAGCCCGCTCTCGGCCTACCTCGCGAAAGCGCTGACGATTCCCGGCAACCGGGTCTACCTGGCGGACGGCGCGGGCCGGGTCGTGGCCGCGAACCGGCCGGTGAGCGACGGGAGCGACGCGCTGGGCACCGCGGAGCCGGCGCTGGCCGCGGCGCTCACCGAACACCCGACCGGCCGCGTCTTCGCCGGCTACACGTCCGGTGGCAAACGCTGGACGTTCAGCAGCTACCCGGTGTCGGGTACCGGATGGCGCCTGGTCGCGACGGTGCCGGACGACTCGCTCTACGGACCGCTGGCCGGAGCCACCACCGGTGGCCGGGTCGGGCTGGCCACGGCGGCCGCGGTCGGCCTGATCGCGGTGCTCATCTCCGCGCGCGGCTCGCGCAGCCGACGGGCACTCCGGCTGAGCGAGCAGCGGTTCCGGACCGTCTTCGACCACTCGCTGGCCGGCATGGCGCTCATCGACCTGACCGGCCGGATCAAGCAGGCCAACCGGGCGTTCGGCGTGATGCTCGGGCGGCCGCCCGAGACGCTCGCCGGCCTGGCGCTCACCGAGATCACGCACCCGGACGACGCACCGGAGACCGAAACCGCGATGCGCGAGACGCTCGCGGGCTCCTCACCGGGCTTCACCCGGGAGCAGCGCTACCGGCACGCGGACGGCCGGGTGCTGTACGGCGCGACCACCGTCACGCTCCACCGCGACCTGGACGCGAAGCCGGTGCGCTTCACCGTGCAGGTCGTCGACGTCACCGACCGCAAACGGCTCGAGGACGAGGAGGCGGCGGCGCGCGCCCAGCTCGCCGAGCACGCCGACGAGCTGGAGCGGACCAACGGCAACCTGACCGACGCCCGGGACCGGATGGCCGACTTCGTCGCGATGCTCTCGCACGACGTCCGGCAGCCCATCACCGGCATCCTCGGCTACACCGAGACGCTGGCCGACGACTGGGACCACCTGCCGGACCAGCGCAAACAGCAGTACCTGCGGGGGATCGAGGGGGCCGGGCTGCGGCTGAACCGGCTCGTCGAGGACATCCTCACGGTGGCCCAGCTCGACGCCGGTGTCCTCACGCCGAAGGCCGTCCCGATCGACCTGGGGAGCGCGCTGCGGGACGCGGTCGCGACGCTGCCGCCGGACCAGGCGCTCGACGTCACGGTCTCGGTGCCGGAGGGGTTGTGCGTTCGTGCCGACGCCGGGCACCTGCAGCAGATCGTCACGAATCTGCTGGGGAACGCGGTGAAGTACGGGGCGCCGCCGTTCGATCTCACGGCGCGCGGTACGGGGAGCACCGTCGAGCTTTCGGTCTGCGACCACGGTGAGGGGGTTCCGGCCGAATTCGTGCCGCACCTGTTCGAGCGGTTCAGCCGCGCCGAAACCGGCGTTGCGACGACGAAGCGCGGTACCGGGCTCGGGCTGTACATCGTGCGGACGCTTGCCGAGGCCGGCCGGATCGGGCTCGGGTACCGGCCGAACCGTCCGACCGGTGCTTGCTTCCAGGTGACGTTGCCCGCTGCCGAGTCGGCGCCGGCTAGGAAGACGCAGGCCACCGCCGGAGGACGCGGAACGTGATGCCGGCGCCGTCGAGGCGTTCGACCAGCCGGGCGCCCATCGCGACCGCTGTCGTCACCTGTCCGACGGTGGGCGGGAGGTCGTCCAGGGCCAGGCAGAGCGACGCTTCGCCGAGCATGATCGCCGTCGACGCGTAGCCGGGGTCGAGGTCGCTGTGGACCTCGGTGAGGACGCGGGTTCCGTCATCGGTGACGCCGGTGAACTTCACGGACATCCAGCCGGCGGCGCGTTGCTCCTCGGTCGGGCCGGTGCCGGACGCGAACCGGCCGAGCATCCGGTCGCGCAGTGGGGCCACCTGGGCGGCGGCGGTGATCGCGACGGTGCCGGCCAGCGCGCCGGCCACGTGCAGCGGTGACGGCAGTGCCGCGTACTGCCCGTACGAAAAGTCGCGCCAGCCCAGCGCCGCCGCTGTCCGCCCCACGACCTGCGGATCGAGCGTCGGCATCGGCACCGTCCACACACCCACCGGATGGGTCCGCGGCACCCAGGCCATCCGCCGCCCGCCGTCGACGGCGCCGGCGCGGGCGGCCGCGTCCGCGGGCTCGGCGGAGACGCTCTCGCGGTGGCGGCGTTCGGCGGCGGCGCGGCGGGAGGCGCCGGCGTCGGCCACGGCGCCGATCAGGGAGTGGACGGTGCCCGCGGAGGCCCGGCCGGAGACGCGGTAGAAGCTCTCGACGTGCAGCGGGTGGCCCGCGGGGAGCTGCTGCACGGTGAACCAGGCGCCGAGGTCGGCGGGGATCGAGTCGAAGCCGCAGGCGTGGACGATCCGGGCGCCGGTTCGCAGCGCCGTCGCGTGGTGCCGCAGGTACATCTCGTCGACGAAACGCGGCTCGCCGGTCAGGTCGGTGTAATCCGTGCCCGCGGTGGCACACGCGGCCACGAGCGGTTCGCCGTACTTCACGTACGGCCCGACCGTGCTGGCCACGACCCGGGTCGACGACGCGAGCCGGGCCAGCGACCCGGCGTCGTCGGCGTCGGCATGGAGCAGTGGCAGGTCGGACCACGAAGGCCCCAGCCGGCGACGGACCTCTGCCAGTTTCGACAGATTCCGGCCGGCCAGGGCCCAGCGGGTGTTCTCGGGCGCCACCCGCGCCAGGTACTCCGCGGTCAGGCCACCGGTGAAGCCGGTGGCGCCGTACAGGACCAGGTCGTACGAGCGCGCCATTCCGGGACGGTACCCAGTCTGATCACGGGTGTACCCGAATTACTGGAGCTCGTGCTCCGCCTTGCGGCGGGCGCCGCGCCGAGTGGCCTCGTGCCGTCCGGCCTCGTGCCGCCCCGGGTGGCGGACGCCGCGCCGGGGGAGCGTGCTCACCGGAGCAGCCTGCTCCTCGGGCGCCCCGGTCGCCGCGTGCGTGGCAACGAGAACCGGCTCCTCCTCGACCGGTGCGGCCACCGCAACGGCCGGAGCCGGGGTGTCGCCGATCGAGCTGCGGAGCGCGACCTCGCGGATGAACAGCACGGCGATGAACGCGAGCAGTGCGAACGGCGCTGCCACGAGGAACACGTCCCCGGCCGCGTGGCCGTAGGAATCCATCACGATCGACCGGATCGGAGCCGGCAGCGTGGACAGGTCCGGCAGACTGCCGTCGCCCGACCCCACCGAGTCGACGCCGATCGCACGCAGACCGTCGGCCAGGTAGTCGGTGACCCGGTGACCGAGCACCGCGCCGAGCGCGGACACACCCACCGCACCACCGAGGCTGCGGAAGAACGCGACGGTGGAGCTCGACGTGCCCAGCTCGCTGGTCTTCACCGTGTTCTGGACGGCCAGCACCAGGTTCTGCATCGTCATCCCGAGGCCGATACCGATCACGGCCATGAAGATCGCCAGGTGCCAGTACGGGGTCTCGGCCCGGGCGGTGCCCATCAGTGCGAACCCGGCCGTCACCAGGAACGCACCGGCGACCAGGAACCGCTTCCAGCGGCCGGTGGAGCTGATGATCTTGCCGGAGATCGTCGAGGACAGGAACAGCCCGCCGATCATCGGCAGCGTGAGCAGCCCGGACGCCGTCGGCGACTCGCCGCGGGCGATCTGGAAGTACTGGCTCAGGAAGACGCTCGCACCGAACAACGCGACGCCGACGAACAGGCTGGCGACGGTGGCGAGCAGGACGGTGCGGTTCTTGAACAGCTGCAGCGGGATGATCGGCTCGGCCGCCCGCGACTCCACCCGGACGAACAGTCCGCCGAGGACGAGGGCGCCCGGCACCATCACCGCGGTCTGCCACGAGATCCAGTCGAACTGCGAACCGGCCAGCGAGACCCAGATCAGCAGCAGCGAGACCGCGGCGGTGACCAGGGTGGCGCCCAGGTAGTCGATGGTGACCTTCCGCTTGATCACCGGCAGGTGCAGCGTCTTCTGCAGGACGAACAGCGCCAGCGCCGCGATCGGGACGCCGACGTAGAAGCACCAGCGCCAGCCGAGCCAGTCGGTGTCGACGATGACGCCGCCGATCAGCGGTCCGGACACCGTGGCGACGGCGAAGACCGCACCCAGGTAGCCGGAGTACCGGCCGCGCTCGCGCGGCGAGATCATCGCGGCCATGATCACCTGCGCGAGGGCGGTCAGACCGCCGACGCCGATGCCCTGGATCGTGCGGGCGGCGATCAGCTCGCCGATGTTCTGCGACAGCCCGGCGACCGCCGACCCCGCGACGTAGATGACCAGCGCGATCTGGACCAGCGTCTTCTTGCTGGTCAGGTCAGCGAGCTTGCCCCAGATCGGGGTGGTGGCGGTGGTGGCCAGCAGCGTGCTGGTCACGACCCAGGTGTAGGCCGATTCGCCGCCGTGCAGGTCGGTGAGGATCGTCGGCAGTGCGTTGGTCACGATCGTGGACGACAGGATCGCCACGAACATCCCCAGCAGGAGGCCGGTCAGGGCCTCCAAGATCTGACGGTGCGACATCGGCTCCGCGGTCGGTGGCGCTTCAGCGGTAGCAGTCGTCATTACCAGCCTTCGTTCAGCGATAGCTCTTTGATACATGCAACTTTATCTCGGAGGTTGCTTGGTGCAACTTTATATCTTGTGATGTGCCTAACTAGACAAATCAGGGCATTACTTACGCATGAGCCGCAACCAGATGAATCTGGTGTTCACGACGATCCTGCTCGGCATGTTGCTGGCCGCTCTCGACCAGACGATCGTCAGTTCGGCGTTGCCGACGATCGTCGCGGACCTCGGCGGCGCCGGGCACATGGCCTGGGTCGTGACCGCGTACATGCTCACCGAGGCCGTGTCGTCGGTGCTCGTCGGCAAGTTCGGCGACCTGTTCGGCCGGAAGCTGATCTTCCAGGCCTCGGCGATCTGCTTCGTCGCGGGATCTGCGATAGCCGGTGTCGCGCACACGATGACGCTGCTCATCATCGGACGGGCGATCCAGGGCATCGGCGGCGGCGGACTGATGGTGACGGCGCAGGCGCTCATCGCCGACGTCATCCCGCTGCGGGAACGCGGCCGCTATCAGGGTGCGCTGGGCGCCGTATTCGGTCTGACCACCGTACTGGGGCCCACGCTGGGCGGCCTGTTCACCGATCACCTGTCCTGGCGCTGGTGCTTCTACGTCAACCTGCCGGTCGCTGTCGTCATGGTCGTGATGGCGGCACGCACGATCCCGTCGGTCACGCTCACGACCAAGCCGCTGATCGACTACCTCGGCATCGTCCTGGTGACGCTCGGTGTCGTCTCGCTGATTCTCGCGCTGGAGTGGGGCGGCGACGAGTACGCCTGGGCCTCGCCGATGATCCTCGGCATGTTCGGTTGCGCGGCCGCGTTCCTCGCACTGTTCGTGTTCGCCGAGAAGCGCGCGGCCGAACCGATGCTGCCGCTGCGGCTGTTCGCCAACCCGGTTTTCACCGTGTGCGGCGTCCTGAGCTTCGTCGTCGGGTTCGCGATGCTCGGCGCGATGACGTTCCTGCCGTCCTACCTGCAGTACGTCGACGGCGTCTCGGCCACCGGCTCGGGCTTCCGCACGCTGCCGCTGATGGCGGGCCTGCTGGTCATGTCGATGGTCAGCGGGTCGGTGATCAGCCGCACCGGCAAGTACAAGGCGTTCCCGATCGTCGGTACCGCGGTGATGACGCTCGGCCTGTTCCTGATGTCGACGATGGACCAGGACACCGGCGTCGCGCTGGAGTCGCTGTACATGTTCGTGCTGGGCGCCGGTCTCGGGCTCGCGATGCAGGTGCTGACGATCGCGGTGCAGAACACCGTCGCCTACGGCGACCTCGGCACGGCGACAGCGGGCGTCACGTTCTTCCGTACCGTCGGCAGCACTGTCGGAACAGCCGTTTTCGGGACGCTGTACTCGAACCAGTTGTCCGCGGAACTGACCACGGCGTTCCGGGCGTCACCCGGCGTATCGGCGAACGCGGTGACCGACCCGGCAGCGCTCCACGCGCTTCCGGCCGCCGAGTCCGCGCCGTTCATCGGCGCCTACGCGGCGGCGATCGGCCACGTGTTCACCTGGGTCGTGCCGATCGCCGTGGTCGGGTTCCTGGTGTCGCTCTTCCTCAAGCAGGTGCCGCTGCGGGACACCGCCAGGGCCGGCGCGACCGACGTCGGCGAAGGCTTCGGGACGCCCGACACCGCGGACGCCGACCGGCAGCTGGAGCGCACCGTCGCCCAGCTGATCCGGCGGGGCGCGCCCACCGCGGCCCCGGCCGTGCTGGCCGGATCGGGAACGGCGCTCGACCCGGGGGAGGCCTGGGTCGTCGGCCAGGTGCAGCTCCGCGCGCGCCGGGGCAGCCCGCCGACGCTGGAGGAGATCGCGGCGGCCCATCGCGTGCCGCCGGACGTCCTCGCGCCGGTGTTCCTGCAGGCCGTCGACGACGGTCACCTGCGCGCGGAGGGCGGCGGGCTGGCCCTCACGGAGAGTGGCGCCGAGGCGTTCGCCCAGGTTGCGGCGGCGTGGCGGCAGTGGCTGCTGAGTCAGCTGGAGGACTGGGGCACGACCGATCCCGTCGACCGCGCGCGGCTCGACCGGGCGATCGACGCGCTCGCCGATCGCCTCTTGGACGAAGAGCAGCTCATTCGGGCATAAAGGTACGGGTGCCCCGCCTTGGGTAACGCCTTCACCCGCATGGCCGTAACGGGTGCGTAACGTCCCTTCCCGCGACGCCGTCCCCCTCGATATGTTCCCGCCCACAACAATTGCCGATGTCCATACGCGATATCGGCCCCTTCAATGGGGAAGGCGGGACACCCTATGCGCATGCGTGCGCTCGGAATGGTCGCTGTCAGCGCCGCGATGGCGCTCGTCCTGGCGGCATGCGGCGGCGACGACTCCTCGTCGTCCGACACCAAGGCGGACTCCGGGAACTCGTCGTCGGTCAAGGGCAAGGTCGGCGTGATCCTTCCGGACACCCAGTCGTCCGCCCGCTGGGAGAGCTTCGACAAGCCGTTGCTCACCAAGGCGTTCCAGGAGGCCGGCGTGGACGCCGACATCCAGAACGCGCTCGGTGACAAGAGCAAGTTCGTGTCGATCGCGGACGGCATGATCCAGGAGGGCGTTTCCGTCCTCGCGATCGTGAACCTGGACTCGGCCACCGGTGCCCAGGTCCAGGCCAAGGCCAAGGCCGCGGGCGTCAAGACGATCGACTACGACCGCCTGACGCTCGGTGGCACCGCCGACTACTACGTGTCGTTCGACAACGTGAAGGTCGGCGAGCTGCAGGGCCAGGGCCTGGTCGACGCTCTGACCAAGTCCGGCAAGAAGAACCCGACGTACATCGACCTCAACGGGTCGCCGACCGACAACAACGCCACGCTGTTCAAGCAGGGCTACGACTCGGTCCTCACGAAGCAGACCGGCTGGAAGAAGGTCGGCGACCAGAGCGTCCCGGACTGGGACAACGCGAAGGCCGTCACGATCTTCGAGCAGCTGCTCACCGCTTCCGGCGGCAAGGTCGACGGCGTTCTCGCCGCTAACGACGGTCTCGGCAACTCGGCGATCACCGTGCTGAAGAAGAACGGCCTGAAGGTTCCGGTCACCGGCCAGGACGCGACCGCCGGCGGTCTGCAGAACATCCTTGCGGGCGACCAGTACATGACGGTCTACAAGCCGATCAAGGACGAGGCCGAAGGCCTGGTCAAGCTCACCGTCGCGCTGCTCAAGGGCGAGAAGGGCGAGACCACCGGCACCGTCGAGGACACCGAGGGCAAGCGTCAGGTTCCGTCGCTGCTGCTCCCGCCGAAGTCCATCACCAAGGAGACGGTCAAGGACGTCGTCGCTGACGGCTTCGTGACCAAGGCCGAGCTGTGCACCGGCAAGTACGCCGCGCTGTGCACCGAGGCCGGCGTCGCCTGATTCGTTGTTCGCGCCGGCGGGCTCTGCCCGCCGGCGCTTTCTCCTGAAGGAGTCGCAGCGATGGCGGATACGCCCATCCTCGAACTACGCAAGGTCAACAAGAGCTTCGGACCGGTCCAGGTCCTGCACGACATCGACCTCTCGGTCTACCCGGGTCAGGTCACCGCGCTCGTCGGTGACAACGGCGCCGGCAAGTCGACGCTGATCAAGTGCATCGCCGGCATCCACCACGTCGACTCCGGCGAGTTCTTCTTCGAAGGCAACCAGGTGTCGCTGGGCAGCCCCCGCGACGCCGCTGCGCTCGGTATCGAGATCGTGTACCAGGACCTCGCGCTCGCCGACAACCTCGACATCGTCGAGAACATGTTCCTCGGACGCGAGTCCAAGAACCGGTTGCGGCAGCTCGACGAGGGCTCGATGGAGGCGCAGGCCCGCACGGTGCTGGCGAGCCTCTCGGTCCGCACGGTGAAGTCGGTGCGGCAGCCGGTGAGCAGCCTGTCCGGTGGCCAGCGCCAGACGGTCGCGATCGCCAAGGCCGTGCTCTGGAACTCCAAGGTCGTCATCCTCGACGAGCCGACCGCCGCGCTGGGCGTCGCCCAGACCCGGCAGGTGCTCGACCTGGTCCGACGGCTGGCGGACCGCGGGCTCGGCGTCGTGCTGATCTCGCACAACATGAACGACGTCATCGAGGTCTCCGACCGGATCGACGCGCTGTACCTGGGCCGGATCGCGGCCGAGGTGAAGGCCGCCGACGCTACGGTCAGCCAGGTGGTCGAGCTGATCACCACCGGCCGGTCCGGCGACCTGGGCCTGTCCCGCGCCACCGCGGACGCGAACCTGTGAGCATCCAATGACTACAGACAACAAGGGCTACAGCGTCGCTTCCGACGCCAGCGTGCTGGAGACGACGCCGGAAGCCGAGGCCGCGGCCTTCGCCTCCGACGCCGGGCCGAAGAACGTCGTCGAGTCGTTCCGGGCCTACTGGGGCCGGGTGCGTGGCGGTGAGGGCGGCGCGTTGCCGGCCATCCTCGGCGCGTTGGTGCTCGTCATCATCTTCGCCAACACCAGTGACGTCTTCCTGAGCAAGGGCAACTTCGCGAACCTGCTCCAGCAGGCCGCGCAGATCTCCGTGCTCGGCATGGGCATGGTCTTCGTCCTGCTGATCGGCGAGATCGACCTGTCGGCCGGTACCGCGGGTGGCGTCTGCGCCGCCGGCCTGGCGCTGGCGTTGAACAACGACGGTGACCTGCAGGCCTCACTGGGCACCGGCGTGTTCGTCGTGCTGATGCTGATCATGGTCGCCACCGTGGCGCTCGCCGCGCTGTCCAAGCTCTGGATCCCCGCGGTGATCATCGCGCTGGGCATCGTGGTCGCGGTGGCCCACCTGGGCTCGACGCAGCTGCTCGCGATGTTCCTGTCGGTGGCGGTCGGTACCTCGATCGGTACCCTGATCGGCTTCCTGGTGGCGCGCGTCGGCATCCCGTCGTTCATCGTCACGCTGGCGTTGTTCCTGGCCTGGCAGGGCGTGCTGCTGAAGTTCATCGGCACCGGTGCGGCCATCCCCACCCGGAACTTCGAGCTCGTCGACAAGATCGAGAACGGCTACATGCCGGTCGTGTTCGCGTGGGTCGTCTGGGCGCTCGCGATCCTGGCGTACCTGGGCACGACGGCGTACCGCTCGATCACCCGGCGGCGCAACGAACTGTCGGCCGAGCCGCTCGACCTGGTCTTCGTGCGGGCGGGCGCGATCGCGGTCGTCACCGGCATCGCGGTCTTCGTGCTCAACCAGGACCGGTCCCGCACCGTGTTCGCGAAGATCCAGGGCGTCCCGTGGGCCGTGCTGATCGTCGCGATCGTGTTCGTGTTCTGGACCTACATCCTGACCCGGACGCAGTACGGACGCTTCCTCTACGCGGTCGGCGGCAGCCGCCAGGCCGCGCGGCGGGCCGGTATCGACGTCGCGCGGATCCGGATGTCGGCGTTCGTCATCTGCTCCGGCATGGCGGGACTCGCGGGCATCATCGGTGCGTCCTACCTGGGCGGTGTGCCGTCGGACTTCGGTAAGAACACCGACGTCCTCTACGCCGTGGGTGCCGCGGTGATCGGTGGTACGTCGCTGTTCGGCGGTCGGGGCAAGGTGCGGGACGCGGTGATCGGCGCGATCGTCATCGCGATGATCCCCAACGGCCTGAACCTGATCAAGAACATCAGCTCGTCCTACGTCTTCCTGGTCACCGGGCTGGTGCTGCTGGTCGCGGCCGGCGCCGACGCGCTGTCCCGCCGCAAGCCCGCGGAAGAATGATCCGAAGGTGCCCCGTTCCTCGGTTGTGAGGCCGGAGGAGATCCGGCGACACAATCTCAGCCAGGTGCTGCAGCAGATCCACCGGCGCGGCGAACTGACCCGGGCGGAGCTCACCACTTCGCTCGGGCTCAACCGCAGCACGATCGGGGACCTGGTCGGCGACCTGGTGCGGCGGGGCATGGTGGACGAGCACGTCCCCGGCGGGGGAGAGAAGGCGGGGCGCCCGTCGCACGTGGTGGCGCCCCGGCCGGACGGTCCGTATGTCCTGGCCGTCGAGATCGAGGTCGAGCGGATCGTGTCCGCCGCGGTCGGGCTCGGCGGCCGGGTGCACGTCCGCCGGGAGACACCCGTGTCGGAGCCGTCGCCGGGTGAGGTCGTCGACCGGATCGCTGCCGACGCACACGCGCTGGCCGCCGAGATGCCGACCAGCGCGACGCTGGTCGGCGTCGGGGTGAGCGTGCCCGGCACGGTGCAGCTGACCGAGGGGCTCGTCGTGCACGCGCCCAACCTGCGGTGGCGCAACGTGCCGCTCGGGTCCCGGCTGGCCGAGGCGCTCCCGGGGCTCGAGGTGCGGATCGGCAACAACGCGAACCTCGGTGCGCTCGCCGAGCACCAGCGTGGCGCCGCCAGGCAGATGCGTAACGTCGTCTACATCGCCGGGCTGGTGGGCGTCGGTGGCGGCGTCATCGTGGACGGTGCGCTGCTCGCGGGCTCCAACGGGTACGCCGGCGAGATCGGGCACATCATGCTCGACCCGGACGGTCCCCGGTGCCACTGCGGCAGCAACGGCTGCGTCGAGACGATCATCGGCGAGCACGCGCTGCTGCGCTACGCCGGTGTCTCCGTCCACGGGTCGGCCGCGGTGGCGGCGGTGCTCGCGGACGCGGAGCGGGGTGCGCCCCGGGCCGCCGAAGCCGTGGTGCGGGTGGCGACGTCGCTGGGCCGGACGCTCGCGATCCTCATCAACGTCTTCAACCCGGAGGCGGTGGTGGTGGGTGACACGCTCGCCGAGATCCTCCGGATCGAGTGCGCCACGATCGAACGGGAGCTGTCGCATCGCGCGAAAGCGGAGTCGCGGGCGTCGACGCCGCTGATCACGCCGGCGCTGGGCCGGGACTCCGCGCTGATCGGCGCTTCGGAGCTGGCGTTCCAGCACGTGCTCGCGAGCGCCGTCTGAGGCGTGCACGTCTTGGTGGGTCATAGCCCCCCAAGACGTGCACGCCTCGGGACGCGCTACTCGGGCAGCGTGCTGAGGAGCGCGCGCCGGATCAGGCGCTGGGCCGCGAGCGCGTCCTGGGCCTTCTGCGCTTCGCGCAGGGCCTCGTGGTCCACGAGGTCGATCGCCTGGTAGATCGCCCGCATGACGTCGATGCCGTCGCGCGCGGCCTGCACCTGGTCCTCGCGGAACGGGAACTGGTCGAGCTGCCAGATCCCTTCCCAGCCGAGCTGACGCAGCGTGTAGAAGAATTCGAACGTCTCGGTGAGGTGCACCGACCCGACGACCATGTCGTCGTCCCAGCCGCGGAAGTTGTCGTTCACGTCGATCGCGAACAGCCGGCCGCGCGAGATCGCGAGCTGCGCCGCGTCCGCCGGGGACTCGCCGCCGTAGAGCGAGTGACCGAAGTCGAGCAGGATGCCGACGTTCGGCTGCCCCATCTCCTCGATCGCGAGCAGCGTCCGGGCGACGCCGGAGAACACCATGCGGTTGCGCGGCTCACGGGGCTTGTACTCGATCGCGAACTTCAGGTCGGGGAACGTCGTCGCGAGCTCGCGCACGCCCTCCACCGAGTACTTCCAGATCTCGGCGTAGTCGGCCTGGAACGGGTAGTCCCACCCGTCCTGCCCCGGCCACAGCTTGATGTAGTCGACGCCCAGCTCGCGCCCCACCTCGGCACCGGCCGAGATCAGCTCGATCGCCTCGCGACGCACCGCGGCGTCGGGGTTGGTGAACGCGCCCTTGACGAACGTGCGCGTGTAGATCTCGGGCGTGATCGCGATCGCGCGCAGGTTGTTGCGCTTCAACGCGTCCGCCACGTCCGCGACCGGCAAGTCGGCGGGGGCGAAAGGGTACGTCAGGTCGACGACGGAGAGCGAGCCGACCTGGCCGGCCCGGTCGATCGCCTCGAGCGTGCTGACCGGGGGACCGTAGCCGTCGGTGGCGTAACGATCGACGTACTGCCCGAAGTGCCAGATGCCGGCACCGAATAACGGCTCCATTTGAATATCCATTCATAGCCGAATGGGAGTTGCGGTCAACGTAGTTTCCGGCGCGTTACCTGTCAACGGCGGCCTACCTGCATCGATGCAGTACAGGTATTGCAGCCGAATTGATGCTTGACGAACGACGAAAGACGGCGCCACTGTGTGCGTATGCAAATTCGAGCCGGAATGGATATTCACTATGTTAGTGGCTGACCCGCCGCTGGCCGCGGAATACCGGGAGCTGCGCTCGAGACTCGCCGCCCTCAGCAACGAGGAGAAGGCAGTCGAGCTGCGGACGATCTCACTCGCCGTGCGTCGCAGCATCATCGAGATGATCAGCACCGCGAAGTTAGGTCACATCGGCGGCGATTTCTCCGTCACCGACATCATGGTCACCTGCTTCGCCGGCGTGCTGAACCTCGACCCGACGCAGCCGCACTGGGCCGACCGCGACCGGTTCGTGCTCTCCAAGGGCCACTGCGCTGCGGCGCTGTACTCCACGCTCGCGTACTGCGGCTTCTTCCCGCGCGCTGAGCTCACGACGTTCATGGCGCCCCTGTCGGCGCTGAACGGCCACCCCAACCGGGTGAAGGTCCCCGGTGTGGAGACGAACAGCGGCCCGCTCGGCCACGGTTTCCCAGTCGCCACCGGCGCCGCCCTCGCCGCGTCGCTCGACGGCAAGTCCTGGCGTACCGTCGTCGTCCTCGGTGACGGCGAGATGCAGGAAGGCAGCAACTGGGAGGCGGCGATGACCGCCAGCCACTACGAGCTCGCCAACCTCACCGCGATCGTCGACCGCAACCGGCTCCAGCAGGGCGCGCGCACCGAGGACACCAAGGCCCTCGAGCCGCTCGGCGACAAGTGGACCAGCTTCGGCTGGGAGCTCCGCGACATCGACGGCCACGACCACGTCGCGATCCTGCAGGCCCTCGAGCCCTCCTCCACCGGCAAGCCGGTCGCGATCGTGGCCAACACGATCAAGGGCAAGGGCGTCTCGTTCATGGAGGACCGGGTCGAGTGGCACCACAAGGTGCCGACGCCCGAGCAGGTCCGTCTCGCACTCGAGGAGCTGGTGTGAGCGCCGACCTCACCTACGACTGCCGTCAGGACTTCGCCGACGAACTGATCAAGCTCGCCGAGTCCGACGAGCGAATCGTTGCTGTTTGTAATGATTCCGTTGGGTCCAGCAACCTGGTCGGGTTCCGCGACCGGTTCCCGGAGCGCCTGATCAACGTCGGGATCGCCGAGCAGGACCTGGTCGGCGTCGGTGCCGGCCTCGCGAACGGCGGCAAGATCCCGTTCGTGAGCGCCGCCGCGCCGTTCCTCACCGGTCGCGCGCTCGAGCAGATCAAGGCCGACGCCGCCTACAGCAACACGCACGTGATCCTGTGCGGCCAGAGCCCGGGTATGGCCTACGGCGAGCTCGGCCCGACGCACCACTCCATCGAGGACCTGTCCTGGATGCGCGCGGTCGCGAACCTTCCGGTCGTCGTGCCGGCCGACCCGGTGCAGACCCGCCAGGCGGTGCGCTGGGCGGTGGAGAACCCCGGTCCGGTGTTCATCCGGATCCCGCGGTTCAAGGTTCCGGTCGTCACCCCGGACGACGCGCCGTTCGGTCCCGGCCTCTCGAACACGCTCACCGAAGGCGACGACGTCACGGTGATCGCGATCGGCACGCTGGTGTCGCGGGCACTGCGGGCCGCGGAGATCCTGCGTGCGGAGGGCATCGGCCTGCGCGTGATCAACATGCCGTTCGTCGACCCGTTCGACGTGGAAGCGGCCCTCGCAGCGGCCCGGGAAACCAAGGGCATCGTCACGGCCGAGGAAGCCACGATCAGCGGTGGTCTCGGTGCCGCGGTCGCGTCGCTGGTCGCCACCGAGCAGCCGGTTCGGATGCGCATCCTCGGTGTTCCGAACGTGTTCGCGCCGACCGGTAGTGCGTCGTTCCTGCTCGATCACTTCGGGCTGACCGCCGACGGCATCGCTGCCGCCGCCAGAGAGCTGCTCGGCCATGGCCTCCACGTCTGACGTGGTTCTGGCCATCGACCAGGGCACGAGCGCCACCAAGGCGCTCCTGGTCGACGCGTCCGGTGCGGTCGTCGCGTCCGCCTCCGCGCCGCTGGGTGCTGCGCACCCGCAGCCGGGCTGGGTGGAGCAGGATGCGCTCGAGGTTTGGGCAAGCGTTCGTACGGCCGTCCGTTCTCTCGGTGACGACGTTCTACAGCGCGTTGTCGCGGTGGGGCTCAGTACGCAGCGGGAGTCGCTCGTGCTGTGGGACCGGGCTTCCGGCGAGCCGCTCGGGCCGCTGCTGGGGTGGCAGGACCGGCGGACCGCGGCGCGCTGCGCTGCGATGCAGGCCACCGGTGTGGGGCCGCTGGTCGAAGAGATCAGCGGATTACCGCTGGACCCGATGTTCTCCGCGCTCAAGGCGCAGTGGCTGCTCGACGAGTACGACCCGGACCGGCGGCGCAGCACGGAGGGGGAACTGTGCCTCGGGACGATCGACTCGTGGCTGCTGTTCTGCCTGAGCGGTGAGCACGTCACCGAGATCAGCAACGCGTCGCGGACGCAGCTGCTCGACGTCCGGCGGGGCGTCTGGGACGCACGGCTGTTGGAGCTCTTCGGGGTGCCACTGTCCGTGCTCGGTGCGGTGACGCCGTCGGACGGCCCGTTCCCGGCGGTTCGCGGGTTCGATCCGTTGCCGGACGGGGTGCCGGTGCGGGCCGTGCTCGGGGACTCGCACGCTGCGCTGTATGCCCACGAGGGGTGGCGGCCGGGGATCGTGAAGGCGACGTACGGCACCGGGTCGTCGGTGATGGCGGTGTCGTCCGGTGACGCTACCCATGGGCTGTGCCTCACTGTCGCTTGGCAGGTCGGTGGGGCCGCGCCGACGCTTGCGCTGGAGGGCAACATCCGTTCCTCGGGCCGGACGCTCACCTGGCTGGCTGATCTGTTCGCCGTGGACACCACGGAACTGCTGGACTCGGCGGGTCCGTCCGCCGAAGGGGTGTCGATCGTGCCGGCGTTCGGGGGGCTCGGTGCGCCCTGGTGGGACGCCGACGCGGTTGCCACCGTGAGCGGCCTGACGCTCGGCACCGGGCGTCCCGCGCTGGCCCGGGCCGCGATCGAGTCGGTCGCGTTCCAGGTGGAAGACGTCGTCGTCGCCATCGAGGCGGCGGGGACTCCCGTGGACACCCTGCTCGTCGACGGCGGCCTGTCCCGCAGTGACACCGTCATGCAAGCGCAAGCGGACGTGTCCGGCCGCACCGTGCGCCGCGCCGACGAGGCTGACCTCTCCGCCCTGGGCGCCGCCCGCCTGGCCGGAGTGGGCGCGGGCCTCTGGGCCTCGCCCGGAACGATGTGGCGTCGGGCTCGCCAGGACGAGCCCAACGCCACATCGTCCTCGGAGCAGCCGGAGCAGCCGCGAGCGGCCGGTGAATTCGCGCCGCGCACCAGCGCCGCCGAGCGCGCCGCCGCCCTCGCCGGCTGGCGCGCCGCACTCGCCCGCTCCCGCTCCGCAGAGCCCGCTGCGCCCGAAGCGCCGCAAACGCACGGCGCGCCCGAAGCGGCCGCCGCAAACGGAACTGCACCAACCATCCCACTTGCCTCGAGGAGGCTTCCGTGACGCCGTCATCGCCGACCGAGTCACCGGCCGAGGAGCTCGCGTCCGACGCGAACCGTCCCGGCGCGGCTCCGGCGCGCCCCCCGGCGGCCCGCCGACGGACCGTGGCGACCAAACCGAGCGTCAAGGTTCGCGCCATCCAGGCGGCCGTGATCATCGTCGTGCTCGCGGCGATGGGCCTGGCCACCGAGTGGCGCGACGCCGACGCCCCGGCCACCACAGCCGCGGCCGAGCAGACCTTCGACCCGGCCAAGTTCGGCGCCGAGACCTTCCCCAAGGTCGCGCCGCTGATCGAGCAGAACGCGACAGCGCTCACCGAGCTCGTCCCGGCCCTCACCGCCGACGCGGACGCCGCCGGCGAGAAGTACGGCAAGCGCGAGGGCTCCAGCCCCTACAGCTTCCCCGTCACCGTCGAAGGCACCGGCGCCGAACTGAACGGCAGCCTGCTCTCGCTCACCGTCGAGGGCCTGCCCAAGGAAACCCAGGTTTGGGTCCAGGTCGGACCCGCGATCACCGGCACCTCGCTGCGTGACGCGACCGGCACGATCAAGTTCGGCGACTTCCTCAACCAGGTTCAGTACGCCGACGCCGGCACCGCGCTCAACAACGAGGTCCGCACGAAGGTCCTGGCCGGAGTCCGGCCCAACACCCTCAAGGGCAAGAAGATCGCGGTCACCGGCGCGTTCACCTTCCTCACCCCCGAGGTCGTGACGCTCACCCCGGTGAAATTCGAGGTGACGCCGTGAGCGCCGCGCAGCAAGCGAACCAGGGTGCACAGGCCGTGCTCAGCGCCGCACAGATCACCAAGGTCTTCGGCGGCACCCACGCCCTCAAGGGCGTCGACTTCGAAGCGAAACCCGGACGCATCACCGCGCTGTTCGGCGAGAACGGCGCCGGCAAGAGCACGCTGATGAAGATCCTCGCCGGCATCGAGACCCCCACCACGGGGCAGATCGCCGTCGACGGCGAACCGGTCGTCTTCACCAGCGCCCGGCACGCCGCCGACACCGGGATCGTCATCATCCACCAGGAGCTCAGCCTCTGCGCGAACCTCTCGATCGAGGACAACCTGTTCCTCGGCCGGGAGCGGATCACTCCCGGCTTCGCGGTCGACCGCAAGGAGGAGCGCACCACAGCGGCGGCCATCCTCCGGCGCCTCGAGGAGGAGATCGACCCCCGGACGCTGGTCGGTGACCTGCGGCTCGGCCAGCAGCAGCTGGTGGAGATCGCCCGCGCGCTCCTGCAGGAGGCCCGGGTGCTGATCATGGACGAGCCGACCTCGGCGCTGAGTGAGCCCGAGGTCGAGGTGCTGTTCCGGATGATTCGTGAACTCACCGCAGACGGTGTCGCTGTCGTCTACATCTCCCACCACCTCGACGAGGCACTCGACATCGCCGACGACGTCGTCGTGCTGCGTGACGGTTCGCTGGTCGCCACCGCCGAGGCGGACGACGTCGACCTGGGCTGGATCGTGCGGCAGATGGTCGGCCGGGACCAGGACTCGCTGTTCCCGGAGCGGAACACCGTCCTCGGCGACGAGCTGCTGGCGATCACCGACCTGGTCGTGCCGGACCCGAGCAACAACGACCGGCTCGCTGTCGACGGGCTGACGCTGCGCGTGCGTGCCGGGGAGATCGTCGGCCTCTACGGGCTGATGGGTGCCGGGCGCACCGAGCTGCTCGAGGCGCTCGCCGGCCGGATCCCGATCCAGTCCGGTGAGGTGACGCTGGCCGGTGAGGTACTGCGTCAGGAGGGCATCCGGGAGCGGATCGCCCGCGGCCTGATGCTGGTGCCCGAGGACCGGCAGCGGGACGGGCTCGTCCAGACGATGAGCGTGGGGGAGAACCTCTCGCTCGCCGGCCTGCTCTCGTTCGCGAAGCGCATCTTCCTCAACCGGTCCAGCGAGGACACCGCCGTGGCTCGGACCATCACCGACGTCACGGTGAAAACGAGCAGTCCGAAGTCGCCGATCGGATCGTTGTCGGGCGGCAACCAGCAGAAGGTCGTGATCGGCAAGGCGCTGCTCACCGACCCGCGGGTGCTGCTGCTCGACGAGCCCAGCCGCGGGGTCGACGTCGGGGCGAAGGCCGACGTGTTCGCGCTCATGGCCGAGCAGGCACAGCGCGGCCTGGCCGTGCTGTTCACCACCTCCGAGGCGGAGGAAGCCCTCCACATCCCCGACCGCCTTCTGGTCCTGGCCCGAGGCCGGATCGTCGGCGAGTTCCGCCGCGGCGAGTTGACCCGCGAAGCCCTCATGGCCGCGTCCGGCGGCAGCGTGCCCGCCCCCTCATCGTCAGCGACGACGTCGTCAGAGAACACCGGAGAGGCGTCATGACCGCCACCGTCACACCCCCACCGACGGAGGAGCGCCGCGAAGCGGCGGCTTCGGCTGCCGCGCAGGCCAACCGTCTGCGCCTGCTGAACGTGGTGTTCGAAGCGCGCGCGTTCATCGCGCTCGCCGTGCTGATCATCGTGTTCACGCTGCTCTCGGACACGTTCCTCACGGTCACGAACGTGATCACGATGACCAAGCACGTCGCGATCAACGGCATCCTCGCCCTCGGCATGCTGCTGGTGATCCTGAAGGGCGGCATCGACCTCTCGGTCGGCTCGATCGTGGGTCTGTCCGGTGTGGTCGCCGGTGAACTGCTCGGCGGCGTGAAGCTGTTCGGCGTCATCGCCTACCCGCCGGTGTGGGTCACGATCCTGGTCGCGATCGCTGTCGGCACGCTCGTCGGTGCGATCAACGGCATCCTGGTGACGCGCTTCAACGTCGCGCCGTTCATCGCGACGCTGGGCATGTTGTACGTGGCCCGCGGCGCCGCGCTGCTGATCTCCGACGGTCAGACCTACCCGAACCTCGGTGGCGACCCGGAGCTGGGCAACACCGGCTTCGACTACCTGGGTGGCGGGAAGATCCTCGGCATCCCGGTCTCGATCTACCTGCTGGCGATCCTCGCGATCGTGATGACAGTGCTGATCAAGAAGGCGCCGTTCGGCCGGTGGCTGTACGCGACCGGCGGCAACGAGCGGGCGGCCGAGCTGTCCGGGGTGCCGGTCCAGCGTGTGAAACGTCGGGTCTACATGATCTCCGGTGCGTGCGCGGCTCTCTCCGGTCTGATCATCGCGTCCGAGCTCACCTCGGCCGCACCGCAGGCCGGTGAGACGTTCGAGCTCAACGCGATCGCGGCCGTCGTCATCGGCGGTGCGGCGCTCTCGGGTGGCCGCGGCAACGTACGCGGCACGCTCGTCGGCGCGTTCGTCATCGGCTTCCTCGCCGACGGTCTGGTGAACCTCGGCGTCTCGACGTTCTGGCAGATCCTCATCAAGGGCGCGGTCATCGTGCTCGCCGTGATGCTCGACCAGGGCCAGCAGCGCTTCAAGAAGCGCGGCGCCGCCGCAGCCGCCGCGGCCCAGACCGCGCCGCCGAAAGCGGAGGCCGCAAAGACGCCCTGAGCTGCGCTCCGACCCGCCGGCGCAGGAAGCCACCTACTGACTTTTTACCCCAACCCCCGAGAAACCCTCACTGTGGAGGTACCACCCCCATGTCACTCAGACTGCGCCGCTTGGCCGCCACCGGCCTCGCGCTCACGCTCGGCGCGTTCTCGCTCGCCGCGTGCGGCGGTGACGACAAGGACGCGTCGTCCAGCGCGAGTTCGTCCGGCGGCGACGCCGGCGGCCTGATCGCCATCATCACCCCGTCGCCCGACAACCCCTTCTTCAAGGCCGAGGCGGACGCCGCGGCCGCGAAGGCGAAGGAACTCGGCTACGAGACCTCCGTCGCGTCGCACGACGACGACCCCAACAAGCAGAGCGAGCTGATCGACGCCGCGATCTCGCGCAAGGCCAAGGCGATCATCCTCGACAACGCCGGCGCCGACGCCTCCATCGGCCCGGTCACCAAGGCGAAGGACGCCGGCATCCCGGTGTTCCTGATCGACCGCGAGATCAACAAGACGGGCGTCGCCACCGCCCAGATCGTCTCCAACAACGCCCAGGGTGCCCAGCTGGCGGCGCAGGAGTTCGTCAAGGGCATGAAGAGCAAGGGCAACTACGTCGAGCTGACCGGTAAGGAGTCCGACACGAACGCCGGCGTGCGTTCGAAGGGCTACTCCGACGTCATCTCGCAGTACCCGGCGATGAAGAAGGTCGCCAGCGTGAGCGCCAACTGGGACCAGCAGGAAGCGTTCACCAAGATGGAGACGATCATCCAGAAGAACAAGGACATCCAGGGCGTCATCGCGGGCAACGACACGATGGCCCTGGGCGCGGTCGCGGCCCTCAAGGGTGCCGGTCTGCTGAACAAGGTCGTCGTCGTCGGCTTCGACGGCAGCCCCGACGCCATCGCGGCGATCAAGGCCGGCGAGATGCTCGCCACCGCCCTGCAGCCGGCGGCGCTCGCTGCCGAGCAGGCCGTGGAGCAGGCCGACGCCACCGTGAAGGACGGCAAGTCCGGCAAGGAAGAGAAGCAGTCGATCGACTGCGAGATCGTCACGAAGGCCAACGCCGACGAGTTCGGCGTCTTCGCGAAGAAGTGACCCCCGGGGCGGGGTCGCTCCGGCGGCCCCGCCCTCTACACTCCGCTGAATAGATATAAGGGAGACGCCGATGCCGGTCACCGGCGTGCGCACCGCGGCTGCCGAGCAGCTCCGGATGCTGGCGAAAGTCGCGCGGATGTACCACGAACAGGGCATGCGCCAGCCCGAGATCGCCGCGCAACTCAACATTTCGCAGCCCCGCGTCTCCCGCTTACTGAAGGAAGCGACGACGCGCGGGATCGTCCGCACCGTCGTCGTGCTGCCGCCCGGCGTCCACACGGAGCTGGAAGAGCAACTGCAGCAGCGCTACGGGCTGCGTGACGCGGTCGTCGTCGACACCGAGGGCTCCAACGGCGACGTCATTCCCGCGCTCGGGGCGGCCGCCGCGGTCTACCTGGACGCCACGCTCAAGGGCGGCGACGTCATCGGCATCTCGTCCTGGAGCGAGTCGCTGCTCGCCGCGGTCGACGCGATGCACCCCAAGCACTCCTCGGTCGCCGATCGCGTCGTGCAGATCGTCGGCGGCGTGGGCAGCCCCGAGGCGCAGGTGCAGGCCACCCGCCTCACCAGCCGGCTGGCCGAGCTGACCGGCGCCCGTCCGGTGTTCGTACCCTCACCCGGCCTGGTCGGCACCCCGGCGATCCGCCGGGCGCTGACCCAGGACGACGCGATCGCGGCCGTCATGGCGCAGTGGAAGGAACTGACCGTCGCGCTGGTGGGGATCGGCAGCCTCGAACCGTCGCCGCTGCTGCTGCGTTCGGGCAACGCGGTCGCCGAGGCCGACCAGGACGAGCTGCGTTCGCTCGGCGCGGTCGGTGACGTCTGCCTGCGGTTCTTCGACGACCACGGGCGCCCGGTGAAGTCCCGGCTCGATCAGCGGGTCGTCGGGATCTCCAGCGCCGACCTCCGGACGATCGACCGGCGTGTCGCGGTCGCGGGCGGCGAGCGGAAACTTTCCGCGATCCGGGCTTCCTTACTCAACGACTGGGTGAACGTCCTGATCACGGACGTGGACACCGCCGAGCGTCTGGTCTCGTGACGAACTGGGTCGTTTCACAATTCCAGTCCTGGCAAATACTGGGACTGTGGAGGTGATCCGTCCGATGCGTACCGACTGCGACCCGACCATCGAGCTCGAGGGAGCACACGCACCGACGCCGACCGCGACTGCCGAGATCCGCGGCGCCGTGCGAGCGCTCCTCGCCCAGTGGCGCATCGTCGGCACGGCGGCCGAGGACATCCTGCTGGTCGTGCACGAGCTGGTCGCGAACGTCGTCGACCACGCCCGGACGCCGTTCCGCCTCGCGGTGAAGCTGTGCGGTTCGTTCGTGAAGGTGTCCGTGCACGACGAGAGCTGCCGACCGATCGTCGTCCGCGAACTCGACCCGCTGTCCACGCGTGGGCGTGGGCTGCCGCTCATCGCGGCGATCGCCGACAACTGGGGCTGTCAGCAGCAGGCCGACGGCAAGACGGTCTGGGCCGCGATCCCGGTCTAGGAACGCCTGCGCTTGAAGAAACCCTGCTTCTCCGGGGCCGCCGGAGCGACCGGCTCCGGCGGCGTCGGCCGGGGAATCTCCGACGGATCGCGCTGGGGCATCCGCACCACCAGGTGCGGCGGCAACCCCATCCCGACCTGGTACAGCACCGCCGGATCCCCGGCGATCATGGTCGGCTCGACGGCGACCCGCATCCCGTCGTTACCGATCAGCATACGACCCCCGTCGGGCCAGATCAGCATCGCCGCGCACTCGGCGTACAGCACGGTGGCGGCCTCGTCGCCGATCACCCGGCTGACGCCGGTCGGCCCGAGATGGAACCGGTCCGTCTCGTCGTCGACGACCGGGAACGTGTATCCCTGCACCACCGTGTACGACGTCGTCGGAGCGGCGGTGAACCCGGCCCAGTCCGCTGTGTGACCCGGCGGCACGAGCAGCAGACCGGTCGTCATCGCCCCGGCGGCGACGGTCGCGACCTGCTCGACGGTCACCGCCTCGACCTCGGCCAGGCGCTCCTCGAGTGTGCGGATCGGCTGCCCGGCCAGCAGCGCGTTGGCCTGCCCGCTGAGCATCGCGGCCTCGGCCTCCGGCTCGGTGAGCGCCTCCCGCCCCTTCGCTTTCGCCGCGTCGACGTCGGACTGCTCGATGCGCCCCACCGACAGCGTCAGCAGCGCGTCGATCAGGCCACCGAGCACGGCGGACTGTTTCTCCGGCAGCGCGTCGGCGATCGCGGTGACCTGGGCGGAGCCGTGCGCGTGCGCGGCGTACCCGGTTGCTGTGGTGTACGACAGGCCGCTGGCCTGGCGCAACTCGCGGAACAGTTCCCGCTGCAGCACCTCGGAGTAGACCTGCGACGCCGCGCCGATCGGCACGACCGCGTCGAACGCCGCACCCTTCAGCGGGCCGCGGAAGTACGTCGGGGTGACCGGCAGCGCGCTGGTGACCGCCGGCGGTGCCCACCGTCGGCCGCCGGTCGGCAGCGGGAGCCGCAGCCCGGCCGGCACCCCGTCACCGGCGATCCAGAGCGCCGCGTTCTCCTTGGTGAACCAGGTGCGCAACCAGTGCTGGATCTCGTCGGGAGTGATGACCGGAACGCCGTACTCCAGGAACCCGGGCAGGCCGTAGCCGCGGGCGCCGTACCGCCAGGGCGAGAGCAGGTGCGACGGCGTCAGCGACTGCCCGGACTCCTCGGTGAGCAGCACCTGCCGCTCGATCTCCAGGCGCTCCATCGGCAGCGCGCCGAGCGAGGTGCAGACGCCGGTGAGGAACGCGACGACGTCGTGCTCGCTGCCGCGCAGGTGGAACTCGGTGAACGCGGCACCGGTGCGGCCGTTGTAGTGGTAGTCGGCCTGGCCGGTGTCGAACAGCGCCAGGTGCTCGATCAGGTGCGTGATCCCGGCGCGTGCGAGCACCTCGTCGGCATATCCGACCCGGAACACCAGACCGGCGCTCATCGGGCCGCTGACCGGAGCGACCAGCGTCGGAACCCCGTCGACCTCAGTTTCTTTGA
The DNA here is from genome assembly GCF_043197895.1 of Cryptosporangium sp. NPDC048952. Lineage (NCBI taxonomy): Bacteria > Bacillati > Actinomycetota > Actinomycetes > Cryptosporangiales > Cryptosporangiaceae > Cryptosporangium > Cryptosporangium sp. NPDC048952. Next base: position 952,545 of record NZ_JBICTY010000003.1, read on the forward strand.
TCACCGGTCACACCGTTCCGAGTGAGAGGGCCCTGGCGGTGTGGAACTGCTCGACCGGATCGCCGAGGTAGTCCCACCAGCGGGTGGAACCGAAGTTGCCCATGGCGCGGAAGAACGGCGCCGCCCCCTGGGGTGCGCCGGCGAAGTGGAAGAAGGCCGCGAACGCGTTCATCGCTCCCACCCACCCGGGCACCGGCCGGAAGGCGGGGTGGAGTACCGAGCGCTGGGCGGCCGCCCACACCTCCGGCTGATGCTGGACGGCGTAGGCGTGATCCTCCCCCTCGCCGGGCAGTTTGGCCCAGCGCTCGAGGTGCGCGATGGCGACGTGCGCGCCGTGCAGGCCGCCCGGCGGCGCGCTCGCCGCGCACTGCCGGGCGAACGCGAACGCCTCGTCCCAGCTACCGCCCCACTTCGGCAGGGAGTGCTGCAGGTGGGAGCTCTGCGCGAAGTAGTGGTGGGGCACGACGCGGGCGAGGCGGTCGTAGCGGCGCCGCCCCTCGGCGACCCCGAGTTCCAGCCCCATGGCGGTGGTGAGCCGTCCTTCCCAGGCCAGCAGCGCCCGCGGATCGCGCGCGGTGACGTCCATCAGCGTGCGTTCGGCGTCGCGCAGGTGGTTGTGCAGTGCAGCGAATTGCTCCCGGGAGACCTGGTCGGCCGACTTGCTGGAGCGGATGCGCCACCCGGCCACGATCAGGCAGTGCCCCAGGATCGTCGCAGCCATGGGGGAGGGCTCGCGCGCCACGACCTGCCGGAAGAACTGGTCCGCTCCCGGCACGTCAGCGATCAGGTCGATCGCCATCGAGGCCGCCTCCCAGCCGCCGAGCCGCTGGAATCCGGCCGCGATCGCCGGCCAGTCACCGGCCTTCGTCGCCCCCGGGAAGAGCCTCATCTCCGGATAGGCGGCGATCAATTCGAACTGGGTGGGTAAGGAGCGGGCCCCGGACACCGCGGCATCGTACCGCCGCGCGCGAGCGCGTCGTAAAGCAGAAAAGCCTTCAGGTCGACGCGGTCCGGGCCGATGGGCACTCGGGTGCGGTTCGGGTGTTTTCCGGGGGTTTCTCCGGCGCCCGACGACGGATGAGGGGGCTGCGCTGGCCGGCGCGGGGAGGGTGCCATCCGCGATCGGTCCGGACGAGTCGTCCGGACCGCATGCCGTGATGCCCTCGTCCCCGACGATGACCGCGTGGAAGGCCCGGCTCACGGTGGGCCGGATGCTCGCGATCGGCTTCCTGCTCGCGATGCTCGCGCTGGCGGTCATCGGCCTGAGCGCGTACGTCCGGATCGGGACGCTGCTCGAGGACCGCAAGCCCGTCGACCACTCCTACGACGTCCTGCACCGCATCGAGGTGGTCCGCCAGCGCTTCCTGGACGCCGAACGCGGGCAGCGCGGTTACGTCATCACCGGCCGGGAGAGCTACCTCTATCCCTACCAGCAAGCGATCGACCAGGTCGCCGCCGACCTCGCGAACCTGCGCACGACGACGTCCGACAACCCGCGCCAGCAGCAGCTGCTGGACGCACTGGACCTCCCGGTGCAGGTCAAGCTCGCCGTGATGGCCGAGACCGTCACGCTGCGCCGGAACGCCGGCTTCGAAGCCGCGCGGAGCTTCACGGTGTCCGGCCAGGGCTCGGCCGCGATGATCCAGATCTCCAGCGGCCTGGACGCGATGCGCGCCGAGGAGGTCCGGCTGCTGGTCGAGCGTCAGGCGCTCAGTCGGCAGAGCGCGCTCGACACCCGGGCACTTATTCTCTGGGGCTCCGGCGCGGCGGTGCTCGTCGTCGGCATCGGTGCGGTCTGGGTGATGCGGCGGATCACCCGGCCGATCAAGGAAGTGACAGCGGCTGCGAACCGGATCACCGAAGGTGATCTCAGTCGCCGGGCCGAAGTGTCGGGACCGGTGGAGCTCGAACGGATGGGACAGGCGGTCAACGACTCGATCGAGGCGATCTCGCGGGCCCGGGACGAGGCGGTCGCGGCCGCGGCGGCGAAGGCCGCATTCCTGGCGACGATGAGCCACGAGATCCGGACACCGATGAACGCGGTGATCGGGATGACCGGACTGCTGATGGACACCGACCTGGACACCGACCAGCGGGAGTTCGTGAAGACCGTCCGCGACTCCGGCGAGGCGCTGCTCGGCATCATCAACGACATCCTCGACTTCTCCAAGATCGAGTCCGGCGAGCTCGAACTCGACGACGAGGCGTTCGACCTGCGCGAATGCATGGACTCGGCACTCGCGCTGGTGGCGCTGGACGCCGAGCGCAAGGGCTTGGAGCTGGTCGGCAGCTTGGATTCGGCGACGCCGCAGATCCTGCGCGGCGACGTGACGCGGCTGCGTCAGATCATGGTGAACCTGCTCAGCAACGCGGTGAAGTTCACTGCGGTCGGCGAGGTCGTGCTGGCGGTCCGGGGGCGGCTGCTCTCCGGACAGCCGGACGGGCCGGTCGCGCTGACCGTCGAGGTCCGCGACACCGGGCCGGGCATCCCGGCCGACCGGATGGACCGGGTGTTCCGCTCGTTCGCGCAGGTGGACTCGTCGACGACCCGGGTCTACGGCGGCACCGGGCTCGGGCTGGCGATCAGCCGGCGGCTGGCGAACGCGATGGGCGGCGACATCGCGGTGGAGAGCGAGGTCGGCGTCGGGTCGACGTTCACGCTCACCGCGATGCTGACCGGCTGCACCGACGGCGAGCTGCAGCCCGCCGACCATGCCGCGCTGGCCGACGCCCATGCGCTGATCGTCGACGACAACGCGACGAACCGGCGGGTGTTGCGGCTGCAGCTGGCCGGGTGGGGTCTGACGTGCACGGACGTGCCCTCGGCGGCCGAGGCGCTCGAACTGCTGCGCCAGACGTCCGCGCAGTACGACGTCGCTGTGCTCGACATGCACATGCCGGAGACCGACGGCGCTCAGCTGGCCGCCCACCTGCGGGCGACACCGGCCACTGCCGACCTGCCGCTGATCCTGCTCACCAGCGTCGCGTGGCGGCCGGGCCCGGATCAACAGCGCCTGTTCGACGCCGTGCTGACGAAACCCGCGCGGGGCGCCACCCTGCACTCGACGCTGGCGCGGGTGGTGGCGCGTGGCCTGCCCTCCGCGGAGGAGACGGCCGAGGCGCCGGTGGCACCGTCGTCCGTGCCGCTGCGGATCCTGCTCGCCGAGGACAACCCGGTGAACCAGAAGGTCGCGCAGCTGATGCTGTCCAAGCAGGGGCACCTGGTCGACACGGTCTCCGACGGCCTGGAGGCGGTGCGCGCGGTGCACCTGGCGCCGTACGACGTCATCCTGATGGACGTGCAGATGCCGATGATGGACGGATTGGAGGCGACCCGCCGGATCCGGGCGGAGGTGCCGGAGGACCGGCAGCCGCACATCATCGCGATGACCGCCAGCGTCCTGGTGGAGGACAAGGCCGCGTGCCGCGCGGCCGGCATGGACGACTACCTGCCCAAACCGGTACGAGCCGACGATCTGCGCGCGGCGCTGGACGAGTTCGCGCGGGTCGCTCCGGACGAGCCCGGTGCCCGCGAGGCCGGCCTGGTGGCCGCGAACGCGGGGCAGGAGAGCAGCATCCGGGCCCGGTTCGCCGACATCGCCGGACCGGACCCGACCGAGGGGGAGCGCGAACTGCTCGCGGAGATGGTGAGCGCGTTCGTCAGCACCGCCCCGGAGACGCTAGCCGCGCTCCGCGACGCCGTCCACACCGGCGACGCGTCGGCCACCGCCGAGAAGGCCCACAAGCTCAAGGGCTCGGCGGCCAACATCGGCGCGGCCGCGCTGGCCGACGTGTGCGCGAGCTTCGAGGAGATGGCGACGCTGGGCTGGCTGTCCGCGACGAACGAACACGACCAGGCCCTGGCGCGCGCCGCGGCCGAACTGGAGTTCGCCCGCGGCGTGCTCACGTCACTGGTGGCAGAGCTCTAGAGCTCGGAAGTAGTAGAAAGTGAACAGGGCCTAGAACGCGAAGTCACCCGTCGGGGTGTGCTGGCGGAAGACCAGCGCCCAGTCCGCACCTTCCCACGTGTACAGCGACGTGATCCAGGCCCGGTAGTTCGGCAGCCAGCTCCCGTCGGCCGACGCGCGGTAGTGCACGAGCACGTTGCCGTCGACGAGCAGCAGGCGCGGCTCGGACAGCTCGTACGTCAGCGGCTCGTGCTGCTCCCAGCGGCTGATCAGCGCGTCCCGCTCGATGACGCCGGTGGGCAGCACGACGTACCCGTCGGAGGTCATGTGGCGGGCGTAGAACCCGGCGGCCCGACCCTCGCTCAGCTCTTCCCAGAAGTGCTGCTCCAGCTTCCAGGCCTGATCCATGCCGCGATTCTAGGCCTCACCAGGAGTCGATGTGCAGGACATCGTCGAGGGGCTGGCGGGCGGCTGGTTTGAAGGTTTCGCCGGTGTAGTAGGCGGTCGGGATCAGGGCGGCCTGGGCGATGCCCTCGGGGATGCCGAGGAGCGACGAGATCGCCGCCTCGTGGCGCAGGTGCAGCGTCGTCCAGGCGGTGCCGAGGCCACGGGCCCGCGCCGCGAGCATGAAGCTCCACGTCGCAGGCAGGATCGAGCCCCACAGACCGGCCTGGTTGCCGGCGCCGAGGGAACCCGCGCGGATGCACGGGATCACCAGCACCGGCACCTCGGCCATGTGGTCGGCGAGGTACTGACCGGAACTGCCGATGCGCTGCTGCACCGCGGCGCGCGTCGGGTCGTCGGCGTAGAGCGCACCCGCCGAGCGGCCGGACGCGATGTAACGCTCCCAGGAATCGGCGTAGTAGTCGGCGATCGCCTTGCGCTTCGCGGCGTCGGTGACCACGACCCAGTGCCACGCCTGGGCGTTCGACCCGCTCGGTGCCTGGAGCGCGACCTCCAGGCACTCCCGGATGAGCGACTCCGGGACCTCACGGGTCAGATCCAACCGTTTCCGGACGCTCCGCGTCGTGGTCAGCAGCTCGTCGGGCGTCAGCGGCAGCACGGTCATGCTCGCAGGCTAGACCTGCTCCCCCCGCAACGCCGCCGCGGCCCGTTCCGGCGCGATGTCGTTGATCCACACCGCCGCACCCGACTCCGACCCCGCCAGATACTTGAGCTTCCCGGGCGCCCGCCGGATCGAGAACACCTGCAGCGCCAGGTGCCATTGGTCCCGGTCGAAGCGCACCGGCGCCTGCTGCCACCCCGCGATGTACGGCGCCGGCTGCTCGAACAACCCGTCGAACCGCCGGAGCACCGCGGGGTAGAACTCCGCCAGCTCCGCGAGCTCGGCCTCGTCGAGCGCGGGCAGGTCGGGCACGTGGCGGTGCGGCACGATCATGACCTCGTACGGCCACCGCGCCGCGAACGGCACGTACGCGGTGAAGTGCGCACCCTTCTCGACGATCCGCGCCCCGTCGGCCTGCTCGGCGGCCAGCAGCGCGCACTGCAGGCACTCGCCGGTGGCGTCGTGGTGCTCCCGCAGCGCCTGCCGGATGCGCTCCATGCGCGGCGGCACGAACGGGTATGCGTAGATCTGTCCGTGCGGGTGCGACAGCGTCACGCCGATCTCTTCGCCGCGGTTCTCGAAGCAGAACACGTATTCGACGCCGGGGATGCGGCCGAGGGCGACGGTGCGGTTCGACAGCGCGTCGAGGACCGTTCGGACGCGGGGTGCGGGGAGCTGCGAGAACGATCCGTTGTGGTCGGAGGTGAAGCAGACGACCTCGCACCGGCCGTTACCCGGTTCGGTGTCGAAAAGGCCGCTGACCCGCGACTCCGCCGTCGAGGCCACCGACAGTGACGGGAAGCGGTTCTCGAACACCACCACGTCGTAGTCCGGCGCCGGGATCTCGGTGCGGTGATCGGCGTCCCGCGTCGGACAGAGCGGGCACTGGTCGGTCGGCGGCAGGAACGTGCGCGACTGCCGGTGTCCGGCGATCACCACCCACTCGGCGGCCAGCGCGTCCCACCGCCGCTCGGACGTGTTCGTGACGTGCGGCAGGCCCCGCTCGTCGACAGCGGACCGGTCCTTGCCCGGTCCGTCGTCGAAGTAGAAGAGCTCGCGAGAGTCGGAGAGATGGATCTCGGAAATATTGCTCATGTGCGGTCTCCGACGGCAGGGTGATCGGCCGGGGCGTCGACGACGATGAGTTCGCCGACGGACTCCGCCAGGATGTCGTGGGCGGCCGGGGGCAGGCCGTTGTCGGTGATGAGAACGTCGGCCGTGGACAGCGGCCCGAAGTCGGCGAGCCCGACGATTCCCCACTTCGTGGAGTCGGCGAGCACGACGACTTCCCGGGCGCTGCCGATCAGCGCCCGGTTCGTCTGGGCTTCGGCGAGGTTGGGCGTCGTCAGTCCGGCGATCGCGTCCATCCCGTGCATACCGATGAACAGCTGGTCGACGTGGAGCGACGCGATCGACTGGTCGGCGACCGGCCCCACCAGCGCGGCGCTGGGGGTCCGGACCCCGCCGGTGAGGATCACCGTGAACCCGGCCCGTGGCGCCTGGGCCTCGAGGATGTCGGCGACCGTCGTCGAGTTGGTCACCACTGTCAGCTCCGGGATCGCGGTGATGTGCCGGGCCAGCGTCCACGTGGTGGTTCCGGCCGACAGTGCGATCGCGGTGCCCGGCGTGATCAGCTCCGCCGCGCGCGCGGCGATCGCCTCCTTCGCCGGCTGCTGCAGCGCGCTCTTGACCGCGAAGCCCGGCTCGTCGGTGCGCCGCGAGTTCGCCAGCACGGCACCACCGTGCACCTTGTGGAGCACGCCGGCGCGGGCCAGCACCTCCAGGTCGCGCCGGACCGTCATGTCGGAGACGCCGAGCAGGTCGGTGAGGTCGCTGACGCGCACACCACCGCCCCGCCGGATCTCCTCCACGATCCGCGCCTGACGTTGGCTAGCCAGCATCTGCGCCGTCCAACGAGTGGGCCCCCGCCGCCGGTGCGGTCACGAACGCACGCGGTTCGGCAAAGCCACGCGCGGAAGCCGCAGACACCGCGGCGCGCGACGCAGCGTCCACCGCGTCCTTGTCGACCAGCGCGATGACGCACCCACCGAAACCACCACCGGTCATCCGGGCGCCGTAGGCGCCGGCCGAGAGCAGCGCCTCGACCAGCACGTCGACCTCGGGGACCGTGATCTCGAAGTCGTCGCGCATCGACGCGTGCGACGCGGTGAGCGCCGGACCGATCTCGCGCACCCGACCGGCGTCGAGCAGCGCGACGACGTCGATGACCCGCTCGTTCTCGGTGACGATGTGCCGGGCCCGCTTGACCAGCTCCTCGCCCTCGGAGTCCCCGGCGAGCTTGTCCAGCGCGGAGTCGAGATCCGTCACGTCCCGCAGAGCCTGCACGCCGAGCACGTGCGCGGCCCGCTCGCACGACCGCCGCCGCGCCGCGTACTCGCCGTCCGCGTGTTTGTGCGGGGCTCTCGAGTCCACCACGAGCAACGCCAGGCCTTCGGCGTCCAGATCGAACGGAACGGGACGCACGTCGAGCGAGCGCATGTCGCAGAACAGCACCGACCCGGCCTCGCCGAGCATGGAGGCCAGTTGGTCCATGCCGCCGGTCGGCGCACCGACGAAGCCGTTCTCGGCCCTGCGCGCGACGGTCACCAGGTCGCGCGGGGACAGGCCGAGCTCCAGCAGGTCGTTGGCCGCACCCGCGACCGAGCAGGTCAGCGCTGCGGACGACGACAGACCGGCGCCCAGCGGCACGTCCGAATCCACCGTGACGGTCAGCCCCGGCAGATCGTCGACGCCGAGCGCCCAGAGCACGCCGGCCGGGTACGCGGCCCAGCCGTTCACCCGCTCCGGCACCAGCGTCGGGATGCGGACGTCGACCGGCTCGCTCTCCTGCGCGGAGACGAACCGGATCGAGCCCGTCGGGCCCGGCGACACGGTGGCTCTACAACCGAATTCGATGGCCAGCGGCAGCACGAAGCCGTCGTTGTAGTCGGTGTGCTCGCCGATCAGGTTGACCCGACCCGGCGCCAGCCAACTGGCCGATTCGCGCATGCCCATGCCTCCAGCCCTAAACGGCGATCCGGATCACGGCCACCGCGCCCGCGTCGATCGAATCGCTCTCCACCCAGTCCTGACCGGTGAGCAGGTCGTACCCCGAGACGGGAACCGTCACCGTGTCGTCGGAGCCGTTGATGACGAACAGGTACCGCGCGTCGGTGCCCACCCGTTCGACCACGTCGAACCCGTCCGGCCACGCGGCGAGCGAGAGCACCGGTTCGACACCGGCGGCCTCCATCAGCCGCCCGACCAGCGCGGCGTGGCTCGCGTCGTCCAGCCGGGTGCCGACGTAGAACGCCTGACCCTCGCCGACCGCGTTGCGGGTGAGCACCGGCCGGCCCGCGAGCGGCCCTTCGCCGTAGGTGGCGAGCGTCTCCGCGGTGGTCGCGGTCGCTGCCTCGCTCCACAGAGTTCCGGTCGCGTCGTCCATCCCGTCGATCCGGACGACGTCCAGCAGCGGGTTGAACTCCTCCACGCGGACGCCGAGCAGGTCGCGGAACGCGCCGGGATACCCACCCAGCCGGATGTGGTCGTTGTGGTCGACGATCCCCGAGAAGTACGTGACCAGCGCGGTGCCGCCGGCCTCCACGAACTCGGTGAGGTTCGGCCCGGCCTCGCCACCGGTCAGGTACAGCGTCGGCACGATCACCAGGCGGTAGGCCGACAGATCGTGATCGGGGTGGACGAAGTCGCAGGCGACCCCGCGCTCCCAGAGCGCCCGGTGGAACCGGCGCAGCTCACCCAGCCCGGTGACCTCGGCGGTGGGGTGCGAGTCGAGCTCGATCGCCCACCAGCTCTCCCAGTCGACGGTGATCGCGACCTGCGCGCGGACCGTGGAACCGGCGACCTCTCCGATCGACTCCAGGTCGGTGCCCAGCTGCACGACGTCCCGCCAGAGCTGCGAGTCCGTGCCCGCGTGCGGCACCAGCGCGGAGTGGAACTTCTCCGCCCCGGCCTTCGACTGCCGCCACTGGAAGAACAGAGCGCCGTCCGCACCACGGGCGGTGTGCGTGAGGCTGTCGCGACGCAGCTGCCCGGGGAGCTTCGCCGGGTTGCGCGGCTGCCAGTTGACCGCGCTGGTGCTGTGTTCCATCAGCAGCCACGGGTCGCCACCGGCCAGCGACCGGATCAGGTCCCCGGACATCGCCAGGTCGTGGGTGGCGCCACCCGCGCCCAGGCCCTCGACGATCCGGTAGTGGTCGTTCGAGATCAGGTCCTGCTCGGCCGCCCACGCCCAGTAGTCCAGCGGCTTGAAGAACGTCATGAAGTTGGTAGTGACGGGTGCGCTGGACAACTCGCGGAGGATCTCCGCCTCGGCGCGGAAGCAGTCGAGCAGTTCGTCCGACGAGAACCGCCAGAAGTCCAGCTGCTGGGTCGGGTTCGCGAACGTGTGGTACGCCGGGGAGCGCGGCGGGATGACCTCGGCCCAGTCGGAGTAGCGCTGGCTCCAGAACGCCGTGCCCCACGCCTCGTTCAGCGTGTCCAGGTTCTCGTAGCGGTCGCGGAGCCAGGTGCGGAACGCCTCGGCCGACGTGTCGCAGTAGCAGTGCCAGTTGTGGCAGCCGTACTCGTTGTGGACGTGCCACATCGCGACGGCGGGGTGATCGGTGTAGCGCTCGCCGATCGCCCTGGTCAACCTCGCGGCAGCGGTGCGGTAGTCCGGCGACGACGGGCAGAACGCCTGCCGCGCCCCGTACCAGCGACGCTGACCGTTGACGTCCACCGGGAGCGAGTCGGGGTACCGGCGGGAGAACCACGGCGGGGGAGTGGCCGACGCGTTCGCGAGGTCGACCGCGATGCCGTTGTCGTGCAGCAGGTCCAGGACCCGGTCGAGCCAGCCGAAGTCGTACTCCTTCTCGGCCGGCTCGAGCCGCGCCCACGAGAAGATGCCGACCGAAACCAGGTTGACCTTGGCCTCTTTCATCAGCGCGACGTCTTCGAGCCACACCGACTCGGGCCACTGCTCGGGGTTGTAGTCGCCGCCGTAGGCGAGTTTGCCGCCCAGGCGGGACGTGACGGCTCGGAGCGTCATCCCTTGCTACCGCCGAGCGTGAGGCCGGCGACGAACTGACGCTGGAGCGCGATGTAGATGGTCAGCACCGGGATCGCGGTCAGCAGGGCGCCGGCGGCGATCAGGTTGTCGTTCTGCGCGTACTGGCCGAACAAGTTGTTGATACCGGTCGTGACCGGCAATCGGTCGCCCGTCTGGATGAACAGCAGGGCCCAGAAGAAGTCGTTGTAGATCCAGATGACCACGAGCGTGCCGAGCGCGGCCAGCGCCGGACGGCACAGCGGGAGGATGATCTTCCAGAACTGCGTCCAGACGCCGGCACCGTCCACCATCGCGGCCTCGGTGAGCTCGCCCGGCAGCGCCTTCATGTAGTTGCTGAGCACGAACGTGCAGAAGCCGACCTGGAACGCGATGTTCGCCGCGATCACGCCGTAATAGGTGTTGAGCAGCGACCCGGAGTCGCTCACCGAGTACGGCAGCTCGAAGTGCTTGTAGAGCTGGAACAGCGGGGCGGCCAGGATCTGCGGAGGCAACAGGTTGCCCGCCGTGAACAGGATCAGCAGCGTGACGTTGAACTTCCACTTGAACCGGGACACCGCGAACGCGACCATCGCGGCGAACATCAGCGTCAGGATCACCGCGGGAATCGTGATGATCGCCGAGTTCAGGAAGTACTTCGAGAACCCGCCCTGGTTCCAGGCGTTGGAGTAGTTGTCGAAGTTGAACGAGCCGCCGGTGCTCAGGTAGCCGTACTTCTGGGTGTCCTTCTCCGGCCGCAGCGACGTGTAGATCGTCCAGACCAGCGGAACGAGCCAGAGGATCGCGGTGACGGTCAGGAACGAGTAGCTGAAGATCCGGCCGCCCCGGGTGAGCTTCGGGCCACCCTCGGCGGTCTTGGCAGGCTTCAGGGGTGTGGTGGTCTCACCACCGGTTTCGGTGAGGACCGTCATGACTTCTCCTCGTTCCGGAAGGTCTGCCAGAGGTAGATGACGATCGGGACCAGCGAGATCACCAGCAGCACGGTCGCGATGGCCGCACCGACGCCGATCTGGGTGCCCTCACCGACGAGGTTCTGGACGACGAGCGCGGACAACAGCTCCAGGCCGTTCGTGCCGCGGTTGATCACGTAGACGATGTCGAACGCGCGCAGCGCCTCGATGACCGTGATGACGACGACCACGATGTTGATCGGGCGCATCGCCGGGAAAACGACCCGGAAGAACGTCTGCACCGCGTTGGCGCCGTCGATCGCCGCGGCCTCGCGCAGCGACGGGTCCACACCCTTCAGACCGGCCAGGTACAGGACCATGATGTACCCGACGTGTTTCCAGGACGCGGCGACGAGCGCCGCCCAGATGTTGAGGCTCGAATCGCCGAACCAGTCGATCTGGTCTTTCGTCCCGGCCGTGCCGAGCACGCTGTTCAGCAGACCGGCGTCCGGGCTGTAGATCAGGTGCCAGATGATGCCGACGAGCGCGAGCGAGAGCATCACCGGAATGAAGAAGATGCTCTGGTAGATCCGCGAGCCCTTGAGGTTCTGGTCGAGCAGCACCGCGAGGAACAGGCCGGCGGGGGTGGCGATGACCGCCAGGAAAACCAGCCAGATGATGTTGTGCTGCACCGCCGGCCAGAACGGCGGGTAGTCCTGGGTGATGAACTTGTAGTTGTCCAGCCCGGCGAAGTTGACTCCGCCGGGCTGGTCGATGTCGGTCCGGGCGTCGGTGAACCCGAGCAGGACCGAGAACAGCGCCGGCCCCCAGACCAGCAGCAACTCGATCAGCGTCGGAATACCGACCATCACCCCGAGCACGACTTTGTCGGTACCGGTGAGACGGCGCAGTTTCTTGCGCTTGGCCACTGTGGCCTGAGGGGTCGTCATCGCGTTTCTCAGCTGCCGTAGATCTGCTTGGCCTGGGCCTCGAGGCTCTTGGTCACCGCGTCGACGTTGCCGTCCTTGATGAACTGCTGGAAGGCCGGCAGCGCCGCGTTGTTCGCGAACGCGGGCTCGGCGTCGCGGTCGAGGAACTGCGAGATGTTCTTGGAGGCGCCGATGATCTCCGCTGCCTTCTTCTGCAGCGCGTTGTAGCCCGACGTGTCGGCGTCGTTGGCGGCGGCGACGTCGTTGTGGTCGGTCTTGAGGTAGATGTCCTCGGCCTTGCCGGTGGCGAGGTACTCCATGAGCTTGCGGGCGCTCTCGTTCTCGCCGCCCTTCTTGCTCAGCATGAAGCCGTCGATCGGGGCCTCGATCGCGTCCGCGCCCACGTTGGAGTCGATCTCCGGGAACGGGAAGAAGTCGATGTCGGTGTCGCCCTCGGGCCACTGCTGGCCGACGAACGAACCGAGCAGGTACATGCCCGACTTCTTGGTGACGACGGTCTGCGCCGCCTCCTGCCAGGTGCGTCCCAGCGAGTCGGCCGACTGGTACGGGAAGATCTCCTTCCAGGTCGTGAAGACCTGCTTGACCTTCGCGTCCTCCCAGCTTCCCTTGTGCGCCATCAGGTCGACGTGGAACTGGTAGCCGTTGATGCGCATGTTCAGGTAGTCGAACGTGCCGAACGCGGGCCAGCCGTCCTTGTCGGCGAAGGCGATCGGGTTGAGCCCGTCCGTCTTCATCTTCTTGGCCAGCGCGATGAGCTCGTCCCAGGTCTTGGGCTCGGTGTAGCCCTTTTCCTTCCACACGCTCGGGCGGTAGAACCAGCCCCAGGGGTAGTTGTAGAGCGGGACGAAGTACTTCTTGCCGTCGTCACCGGTGGACGCGGTCTTGAAGGCCTCGGAGAAGTTGCTTCCGGCCTTCTCCCACACGTCGTCGATGTCGGCGACCAGGCCCTGCTTCGCGTACGACTTCATGCGGTAGCCGGCGAACCACGTGAAGACGTCGTCCGGGCTGCCCTTGAGGTAGTTGTTGATGTTGTTCTGGAAGTCGTTGTGCGCGACGGTGTTGATCTTGACGTCGAGCTTGACGGCGTCCTTGGCGGACTTCATCAGGGCCTCGTACGCCGCCTTCGGGACCTCGTCGGAACCGTTCGAACCGAACGTGACCGTGCCGGTACCACCGCTGCCGGACGAGCCGCTGTCGGATCCGGTGCATGCGGCCAGCAGCGGCGCCGCCGCGATCGCACCGGCGCTGAGACCAGCGACGCGGAGGAGCGACCGGCGGTTCATGCCGCTCTGGCCGAGCAGCGAGTCAAGCGAAGGGGTGGGCATCAGTGCGCCTCCTTGCCGTGTGGATCGCAACGGGATCCAACATTAGTGCGCACACTTCACCAGAACCCTCCGTGGTCGTCAACGGGCCTCGGTAACGTTTGCGCAACACGTGATAGCTACGAGTAAACGCATCGTAACCATGGGGCAGGGATCGGGGCGAAGTGCCTCACTGGAACGAGCAAAGTCGTTTTTGCCCGTTGTCGATTTTTGGGCGGATGTTGTCGCGGTCACAGGCACGCCGCGTGACGGAGTTGGGGTGCGTGGAGGTGCCCGCACGATTACCTTTCGATCGATCGGGTTCGACGTCGGAGGTGGCGCGTGTTCTATCCCCTCAACGTGAAGGACTTTCTGGATCGAGCGGAGACGGTCTATCCGGACCGGGTCGGCGTGACTGACGAGGGGGACCAGCCGGCTGCTTCTCTGGGCTCGGTGACGTATTCATCGCTGGCGCGGATGGCTCGGAGCCAGGCGGCCTGGCTCGACGAGTTGGGCGTTCCGGTGGGTGGCCGGGTCGCGATCGTGTCGCACAACGCCGCGCGGATGCTCACGTCGTTCTTCGGCGTGTCCGGGTGGGGGCGCATCCTCGTGCCGATCAACTTCCGGCTCGGTGCGGAGGAGATCGAGTACATCGTGTCGCACTGCGGTGCGGACGCTCTGCTGGTGGATCCCGCGTTGCAAGGGTTGTTGGATTCCGTGCGGGTGAAGCACACGGTGGTGCTCGGTGAGGACGCGCTGTTCACGGGCGACGGCGACCCGCGGCCATGGGACGCGGACGAGAACGCGACGTGCACGCTGAACTACACGTCCGGCACCACGGCCCGGCCGAAGGGTGTGCAGCTCACCCACCGTGCGAACTGGCTCAACGCGACAGTGTTCGCGCTGCACGCCGGGATCACCGACCGGGACGTCTACCTGCACACGCTGCCGATGTTCCACGCCAACGGCTGGGGCATGCCGTACGCGATGACGGGGCTCGGTGTGCACCAGGTGGTGCTCCGCAAAGTGGACGGCGCGGAGATCCTGCGGCGGGTGCGGGACCACGGTGTGACGGTCATGTGCGCGGCGCCTGCGGTGTTGAACGCGGTGCTGGACGCGGCCGAGTCGTGGGAGGGCGAGATTCCCGGGCGGGACCGGGTGCGGGTGATCCTGGCCGGGGCGCCGCCGCCGACCCGGACGATCGAGCGGATCCGGTCGGATCTCGGGTGGGAGTTCATCCAGATCTACGGCCTGACCGAGACCGCGCCGCTGTTGACGATCAACCGGATGCGTGCGGAGTGGGACGATCTCGACGCTTCCGAGCAGGCCCGGTTGCTGGGGCGGGCCGGTGCGCCGGCGATCGGGGTGCGGATCGCGGTGTCCGAGTCCGGGGAGGTGCTCTCGCAGACCAACCACAATCTGGACGCGTACTGGGAGAACCCGTCCGCCACGGCGGAGGCGCAGGAGGGGAACTGGTTCCACACCGGGGACGGTGGTTCCTTTGAGGACGGGTATCTGTCGATCACCGACCGGAAGAAGGACGTGATCATCAGCGGGGGTGAGAACGTGTCGTCGATCGAGGTCGAGGACGTGCTGAACTCGTTCCCGGCGGTGCGCGAGGTCGCGGTGATCGGTATCCCCGACGACAAGTGGGGCGAGCTGGTGACGGCGCTCGTGGTCACCGATGGGTCGGACGTGACCGAGGAGGACGTGATCGCGTTCTGCCGGACGCGGTTGGCCGGCTACAAGACGCCCAAGCGGGTGGAGTTCGTGGACGCGTTGCCCCGGACGGCGACCGGCAAGCTCCAGAAGTTCAAACTCCGCGAGCCGTACTGGAAGGACACGGGCCGCCAGGTGAACTGACCCCCGACCCGCCGCGCTGGCCCTGGCGACGCGCCGAAGCGGTCCCGATTGGGCGAGCCGCCACTCGCCTGAAGGGGACCGCTCCGCCGGGGTGTGCGGCTACGCGCGCTGGCCCCGGGTGGCGTGCCCCGAAGCGGTTCCGATCGGGGGAGCCCTCACTCGCCTTCATGGGGCCGCTTCGGGGCGCCGGCCGAGCGTGTGAGGGCGGGCCCCCTGCCGGTGCCGACGGGCGCGGGGCGCTAAGCCACGTCGATGGGGCGGAACTGGACGCTGACCCGGGGGCCGCTCGCGCGGGTTGTTTTCGGGACGGCGTGTTCCCAGGTGCGCTGGCAAGAGCCGCCCATCACGATGAGGTCCCCGTGGCCGACGGGGAAGCGCAGGCTCGAACCGCCCCCGCGCGGACGCAGCAGCAGGGGGCGCGCCGAGCCGAACGAGACGATCGCGACCATCGTGTCGCTGTGCGCGGACCGGCCGAGCGTGTCGCCGTGCCAGGCAACGCTGTCGCGCCCGTCCCGGTACAGACACATGCCGGCGGTGACGAACGGTTCGCCCAGTTCGTCGGCGTAGTGGGCGGTGAGTTGTTCTCGAGCGTCGGTGAGGAGCTCGTGCGGGAGCGTCTCGCCCTCGCCGTACCACCGCAGGAGCCGGGGAACCTCGACCTCGCGGTCGTACATCTCGCGCCGCTCGGCACGCCAGTCGACGTCGGACAGCAACGTCTGGAACACCGCGTCGGAGCCGCGCACCCAGCCCGGGAGATGGTCGACCCACGCCCCGGCCGACAGCTCGTGCCGCCGGATCTGCCCCGTCAGCGGGCCGAGCCGGGCGTCGGTGTCGGCGAGCTCCAGGATCGACGGCTGATACGCAATCGCGGTCATGCCGTTCACTCTACTCGATTATTCGAACGCCCGTGCGAAATAATCCCCTCGACCCACTCGGGCACCCCCAGCCCTTCCCCCGCAAGCGCCCCCCGGAACACCTCGCCGGCGTCGGTGGGCCACGGCCCCCCATAGCCGTGGAGGTAGCCGCTCCAGGAGGACATCAGATCGCGCGCGGCCTCCTCGTCGAACGTGACCAACGCGGCGACAACCCTCGCGAACAGGACCAGTTCCTCGGTGACCGCCTCGTGACCGAGGAGGTGAATCAAATCAACCGTTCTGGCCGCCATCGCTGGTTCTTCGGCGAGCTGGCGTAGCACCGCCCGCTGGTAACGCCTCCCGTGGCCGATCTCGAGAGCGAATTCGAACAGCTCCGCGCGGAGTGCTGGGTCGTGGCGCTCGGGCGGAACCAGCAACAGCTGTTGGAGGACGCCGGTGGGATCCAGCAGCGGAGGCCGGCTACCGAAATCGAAGAAGAAGGACTCGGCCAGGGGCCACGCGGTCATCACGCCGTAGACGGTTTCGCGCATGTCGATCGACGTCTGGTGGAAGGCGGCACGCCTCAGCGCTTCGCCGAAGTAGTCCTCGGCGGGGATTTCGACGTCCGGAGTCTCCCAGTCGCGGCCGGGCGCTGGGGGGTCGTCGGTGGGCCAGGGGAGGGATTCGTAGACGCTGACGGGGGCGCCGTCCTCCAGGCGGACCTCCAGCCAGGTCGGGTCGGCGTCGTAGCGCCAGGCGACGCGGAAGGAGCGCCAAAGGCGGCCACGGTCCTGCAGGTCCAGCTGGCTGCGCCAGAGCAAGGAGAGCTGACGCCACGCGTCCGGCGACGGACCGCCGGCCAACTCGTCGGCACGCACCGGCCCATCGGCCAGCAGCACTGCGAAACACATGAGGTTCGCGGAGAACGCCGCGTGCCGAGCCGCGAACGGCTTCCGGCGCGGCTCGTACTCGGCCACCGACCACGTCGGTTGCGGAAACCCCGCTTCGGGCAGCAGCTCGAGCACCAGCGAGCGACACGCCCCCCGCTGCGCAGGCGCCAACGCACCGAGCAGTCCTCGAACGAACTCCCACAGCGGCACCCGACGCGTCACCGTCACGAACGACGTCGCCGCGAAGAAGAACCCGGCGTCCAGCGTCGTCCGGGACCGCCGCCCGCGCAGGTACTGCCACTCCTCGGTGAGATCGACCAGCGCGTCGACGATGAGCCGCGCGGCGAGGTAGTCGCCGAACGTCGCGTGGAGAAACTCGAAGCTGCGCTCGGGTGCGCCGGTGTCGCGCGTCGCCCGTGACTCGTGCACGAAGAAGAACCGCCCGACGAGCAGTTGGCTCGCGGTCAGCGCGCGACCGGAGCCGCCGTCGCCGACCGTGAGATCGTCGTCGGCCAGGAGCTGTGGCAAGTCATGGTCGAGCTCCGCCTCCAGGATCACGTCCCCACCGCGGTTGAGGATCGCCAGCGCCACCGCCCCGAGCCGTCGCCACTCCCGCAGCACCTCCTGCGAGCGGTCCTCGCGCAACCGGCCGTCCCGCCGTTTGTCGACCTCCCGATCGATGAAGTCGGCGAACAGGCGCTCGTACAGCTCGACCTGCCCGAGGTCGCCTGCGGCCCGCTGCAACGCGTTCGCGCCGGCGTCGTACAGAGCGAGCAGGAGCAGCAGCAGCGGTTGACCGGCCAGCTCACCCTGTGCGAGCGCCACTGCGGCCGGCAGCGGACGCAGCCCGCGCTCGGCGAGGCTCGCACGGTTGGCGGCGTTCCACTTCGCGAGCCACTTCTCGACCTGCGATTCGTCGAAGGGCGCGAGCCGTAACACGGCGGTGTCACGCGGGAACCGCGCCCGGTCCGCCACCACCGTGCGACTGGTGACCAGCACCGCGACCGGGCGCCCGAGCTCACTCTCCCGCTCCTGGAAAGCCTGCACCTGCTCCAGGTAGTCGGCTCGGTTCAGGCCGGTGGCCTGCAGCAACTCGTCGAACCCGTCGAGGATGACGACCGGCGCCGCCGGCCGCACCCGACGAGCGACCTCCGGCCAGGAAACCTGCTCGCCGAGCGACCGCAGGACCGCGTGCTCGATCTGCGTCTGGATCGGCGCGTCACCCGGGATCGAACGGAGCTCGACCCGGATGGCCAGGAAACCGGCCTCCGTCAGTCGCGCCGCCAGGATCCGGGTGAGCGCCGATTTGCCCGAGCCGGGATCGCCGAGCACGACGGTCGGAGCGTCGAACGCCGCCAACGTCGTGAGGTGACCCAGCAGGAAGGCGGGGACGTCGTCCACGCGTTTCGCGTCGAGCCACCACTCGTCGGTCGCCGGCCGATCGCTGGGTCCGGCTTCCGCGACGGAACCGCTGGGATCCACATAGCTCTCACCGAGGCCCGGCAGCGTCACGTGTTCCGGGACTCGATCGGAGTCCAGGATCGGCCGCCGGAGCTGCGCTCGGTGAAGCCTTTCCAGGCCGCTACGAACCGCGTCGACGGCCGTCGGCCGGGTGAGGAGTTCACGGAGTTCGGCGCGCAGATCGCGGACGGTCTCGCGGGTGGCCTGAGCGTCCACACCCGCGGCCCACACGCGGAACTCCGGCGCCTCGGCCGCCAGGGTCCGGAAGGCGGCCGTGTACCGGGCGACCGCATCGGCGCTGAGTCCGTCCGGGGCGTCGAGCAGGTCGGTGCGCCGCTCGAACGCCGCCAGCCCGGTGAGGAACGTGCGTACGGCCTCGGCCAGGCCGTCGTAGTAACCCGTCAGGTCCGCGGCGACGACCTCGGCCGGGCGCGTCGGCGTCGGAATGGGTAGTGGCTTGTCGACGAGGAGCGCCACCATCGAGCGGTAGTCCTCGGCCGGACCGGTACCGGTCGCAAGACCGGTCTGCTCGGCGGCAGTCAAGTCAGCGGCGTCCAGATCGACGCCGAGCGTCGTGTCGAGCGCTTCGAAGAAGGACGTGATGACGAGGACGCTGTGGGCGGCGACCAGACGTTCGGTGCGGTCGAAGCGCGACAGGCCGTCGAGTTTTTCGCGGAGACCGCTGACCGCGGAGTGGCCCCAGCCCACCAGCTGATCGCGTAACGCGAAGAAATCGATGGTGCCGACGCTGGCCGCGGTGACCACGCCCGCACCCGTGCCGGCCAGGGTGCCCAGGGCGTTGACCACGGGACTTTCCGGCTCGCCGATCAGGCGGACGGCGTCGGCATAGGTGAGCGTGCGGCGGCGCATGCGCGGACGGTAGCGGAACGGCTACGGCACTTGCGCACCACAACCGGATACCCGCGTGATTCTGTTGTGATCGGTATGACATTTTCGTGTCGTGACAGCGAACGGCGATATCGACGACTACCGCAGACTGAACCGGGCCAGCTGGGACGACCGCGCGGCGGCGCACGCGGCGTCTCAGGACTACGACGTCGACCGATTCCGGGTCGATCCCACCTTCCTGAGCCGTGTCGTGCAGTTCGACCAGGAGCGGCTCGGTGACGTCGCCGGTCTGGACGGGGTGCACCTGCAGTGCCACATCGGTACCGACACCCTGTCGCTGGCGCGGCTCGGCGCCCGGATGACCGGCCTCGACTTCTCCGGGGGCTCGCTCGAGCAGGCCCGGGCGCTCGCCGAGGAGACCGGCGCGAAGATCGAGTACGTGCAGTCCGACGTCTACGAGGCGGTCGAGAAGCTCGGCGCCGAGCGGTTCGACTTCGTGTTCACCGGCGTCGGTGCGCTCTGCTGGCTGCCCGACGTGCGGCGCTGGGCATCGGTGGTGTCGCAGCTGCTGCGGCCGGGCGGGCGGCTGTTCATGCGCGAAGGCCACCCGGTGCTCTGGGCACTCGACGACGACCGGCGCGACGGTCGGCTCGTGCTGCGGTACCCGTACTTCGAGCGCGTGGAGCCGGTGGTATGGCACGACGAGGGCACGTACGTCGAGACCGACACCCAGTTCGTCAACAACACGGTGCACAACTGGAACCACGGCCTCGGTGAGGTCGTCACCGCCCTGCTCGAGCACGGCCTGACGCTCACCCAGCTGGTCGAGCACGACTCGGTGCCGTGGCAGCCGTTCCCCGGCCTGATGGAGCGGGACGGTGGCGAATACCGGCTCATCAACCGGCCGTGGCGGGCGCCGATGACCTACACCCTGCAGGCCTCCAAACCGCTGTGAGCACCGCGCCGACGGGACAGGTGGTGCGGCTGGCCGCGTCGGCGTTCGTCGTCCTCGCGGCCGAGCCGATCTTCCTGCTCGTCGACACCGCGGTCGTGGGGCACCTCGGCCGGGTCGCGCTGGCCGGGCTCGGTGCCGGCGGCACGCTGATGGGCCTGCTCGCGATCGTCGGCACCACGTTGGCCTACGGCACGACCGGCCGGGCGGCCCGCTGGTACGGCGCCGGGCAGCGCGACCGGGCCGTCGGCGAGGGCGTGCAGGCGTCCTGGCTGGCGCTGCTGATCGGCGGGATCGGCGTCGTCGCGGGACAGCTGCTGGCTCCCTGGGCGACGCGCCTGATCGCCGGGGAGGGCGAGGTCGCGGCGGCGGCCGAGTCGTGGCTGCGCATCGCGATCCTGGGGCTGCCCGGCATCCTGCTCGTGTTCGCCGGCAACGGCTGGCTGCGCGGGGTCCAGGACACCCGGACGCCGGTCGTCGTGGTCGTGATCGCGAACGTGGTGTCGGCGGCGGCGTCGCCGGTGCTGGTGTATCCGGTCGGACTCGGGCTCGAGGGCTCGGCCTGGGCGAATGTCGTCGCCCAGTGGTTGGGCGGTGGGCTGTGTCTGTGGGCGCTGTACCGGGAGCGGGTGCCGCTGCGGCCGCACTGGTCGGTGATGCTCAAACAGCTGACGGTGAGCCGGGACCTGGTCGTGCGAGCGGCGGCGTTCCAGATCGCGTTCCTCACCGCTGCGGCAGTGGCGGGCCGGGCCGGTGCCGCGCAGCTCGCGGCGCACCAGGTGGGGCTGCAAATGTGGAATCTCGCCGCGCTGCTGCTCGACTCGTTCGCGATCGCCGCCCAGTCGCTGGTCGGTGCTGCCCTCGGCAGCGGCGACGTCGACGCCGCGAAGTCCACCGCCTGGCGGGTCGGTCGGTTCGGCCTGGTCGCCGGTGTGGCGTTCGCCGGGGTGTTCGGGCTCGCCTGGTTCGTGGTTCCCGCCGTTTTCACTGACGACGACGCTGTGCGCGCCCAATTGGGGGTGCTGTGGCCGTTCCTCGTGGCGATGGTGCCGGTGGGCGGCGTCGTGTTCGCGCTGGACGGTGTCCTGTTGGGCGCGGGGGACAACGCGTTCATCCGGAACGTGACGGTGGGGTCGGCGCTGTTGGGGTTCGTGCCGGTGACCGTGGCGACGGGCTATTTCGGCTGGGGGTTGGCCGGGGTGTGGGCAGGGCTCGCGGTGTTCATCGCTGTGCGGTTCGGGGGCATGGTGTGGCGGACGCGGTCCGGGGCGTGGGCGCGCGTGGGGACGTCGATCTAGAGCGGGTGCACCCGGGCCGTGGTGTCGTGGCTGCCCGTGACCAGGGTGCGTGCGTCGGGGGAGAAGGCCACTGAGGTCAGGGCTGCGGTGTGGCCGCCGATCGGGGCGGTGAGGGCACGGCCCGTCACCACGTTCCAGAGTCGGGCGGTGCCGTCGATGCCTGCGGTGGCCAGTGCCCGGCTGTCGGGGCGGAAGGCGAGCCCGGTGACCGCGCCGGAGTGCCCGGCCAGGCGCTCGCCGAGCGGTCGGCCGTTGTCGGCCTCCCAGAGGCGCGCGGTACCGTCGACGCCTGCGGTGGCGAGGATCCGGCCGTCCGGGCTGAACGCGACCGCGTGCACGAGCCCGTGCCCGGACAGGGTGGCCAGCTGTTGACCGGTGTCGACGTCCCAGATGCGGACCGTCTGGTCGAAGCTTCCGGTGACGACGCGACGGCCGTCGGGGTGGAAGGCCACGGCACGGACGACGTCGGAGTGGCCGGTGAGCGTGCCGACGGTCGCGCCGGAGCGGGTGTCCCAGAGGCGGACGGTGTGGTCGAAGCTGCCGGTGGCGACGCGGAGGCCGTCGCGGTGGAAGGCGACTGCCCGGATCATGTCGGTGTGGCCGGTGAGGCTCGCGAGTTCGGTGCCGGTGCCCGGGTTCCAGATCCGGACGGTCCGGTCGTCGGCGACGCTGGCCAGGCGGGAACCGTCCGGACTGGACGCGATGCCGTTGATGCGCGCGGTGTGCCCGGTGAGGGTGACGATGCGGCGGCCGGTGGCGAGGTCCCAGATGCGGACCGTGCGGTCGGCGCCGGCGGTGGCGAGGCGGGTGGAGTCGGGGCTGATCACGAGGCTCGAGACCGGGCCGTCGTGGCCGCGGAACTCCACGGATTCGCCCGGTTGGTGCATGGTGCGCACCTGCACTGTGGGTTTGCCTGACGGCCCGCTGCCCGGCGTGCCACTCACCGGTACCGCACTCACGGGCCGCGCGGTGCCCGCCGCCGGGCCGCTCACGGGGGCCGCGCCCGCCGCGGGGCCGCTCACGGGGGCCGCGCCCGGCGCGGGGCCGCTGACGGGGGCCGCGCCCGGCGCGGGGCCGCTGACGGGGGCCGCGCCCGGCGCGGGGCCGCTCACCGGGGCCGCGCCTACGGCGGGGCCGCTCACGGGGGCCGCGCCGTAGGGACGCGCGCTGACCGGGGCGGCGCTCACCGGTGCTGCGGCGTGGGGTGGGGTGAAGGGGGCGGGAGCCGGTTGGGCGGAGCGGAAGTCGCGTTCGCCGCGGGCCACTCCCGGGGCGGCCTGGGGCTCGGGGTACGGCATCGTCGGGTGCCCGGGGCGCCAGCCACCCGGGTGGTTCGCCCCATGGGGCGGGAACGGCGGCCCGGAGTGAACCACCGGTGCGGAATGCGCAGGCACCCCGTGCGGCGGCGCGGGATAGCGCGGTGCGCCGGGCTGAGGCGGCAGGTGGTGCGGCGGCGCGGACCGGGGCGCCGGAAACGGCGGCGCCGACGCCTGCGCGCCCGCCGGGAACGCTCCCGACGCCTGCGCGCCCGCCGGGAACACTCCCGACGCCTGCGCGCCCGCCGGGAACGCTGCCGACGCCTGCGCGGATGGCGGAGCCGCGGATGGCGGAGCGTCGAAGGCGCGGACCCGGAGCGCGCCCTCGGCCACGATCAGCTCCGGCTGCTCCAGCACGGTCGGCGCCACACCGAGCGTCCGGTGCAGGAGCGTCGCCACGAGCGGAATCCGCGTCGACCCCCCGACCAGGAACAACGCCGAGAGATCCCCGGGCGTCAGCGTGGCCTCCCGCAACACCCCTTGCACTGCGGAGATCGTGCGCTCCAACAGCGGCCGGGTCAGCGCGTCGAGCTCGTTGCGCGTCACCGGGATCTCGTCGTCGATCAGCGGCACCGGGATCAACGTCGACGAGGCACTGGAGAGCAGCTCCTTCGCCCCCCGCACGTCGTCCTGGAACAGCCACCGCGCACGCCGCT
The DNA here is from genome assembly GCF_043197895.1 of Cryptosporangium sp. NPDC048952. Classification (NCBI taxonomy): domain Bacteria; kingdom Bacillati; phylum Actinomycetota; class Actinomycetes; order Cryptosporangiales; family Cryptosporangiaceae; genus Cryptosporangium; species Cryptosporangium sp. NPDC048952. The sequence goes on from NZ_JBICTY010000003.1 coordinate 975,864, forward strand.
CCGCCGCGCTGGTCGGCGACGTCAGCGCCCGCCACGCGTCCGGATTGCGCTTCTCCACGATCGCACCCACGTGCGTGAGGATCGCGTGGTCGATGTCCAGCCCACCGGCGTCCACCAGCCCGTCCGTCGCCCGGACGTCGTACCCCGACGCGGTCCGGCGCAGCACCGTGGCGTCGAACGTGCCACCGCCCAGGTCGTAGACCAGCGCGTTCCCGCCCACCGGCAGGCGCGCGCCGTGCACCTCGGCGAACGCGGCAGCGGCTGCGACCGGCTCGGGTACCAGACCGACCGCCTGCACGGGCCACCCCGCCGCAACCGCCGACCGGCGCAGCAGATCACGCCGCGCACCGCCCCACACCGCGGGGTGCGTGATGCGGATCTCGTCCGGCGCGGGCGACCCGGTGACCCGCCGCGTCTCGTCCGCGACCCGCCGCAGCACCGCGGCGAACAGCTCGACGACCTCGTACTCCTGCGCGCCGAGCAGCACGAATCCGTCGTCGATCCGGCGCTTGGGATTGGGTTCGTACCCGTCGGGGTGCAGCCGTGCGGTGTGCAGTGCGGCGCGTCCGACCAGCAGTTCCTTCGCGGGCGTCGCGCACACCGCCGACGGGAGTTGCGGCTGGCCGTCCACCAGCAGCGGGTTGACCCGGCCGTCCGCCCGGGCGAGTACCGCCACCGTGTTCGATGTCCCGAAGTCGACTCCTAGTCGAGTTCCCGCTGCCGCCACGCGGTCACCTTAGGCCGCCGTCCGGGCGTCCGGAGGCGCGGATGCTGTCCGTTGTGCGACTCAGCCGGTATCGGACTCGACCGGAGACCGCTGACCGGCCTGCTCATCGCCACCGTCCCGGTCATCGGCGCGATCGCACGTCGGCACCGGCCCGGAATGTCGTCGAAACCCACGTGGGGTAGCGTCGGCCCAGATTGTTTGGCCGATGCAAGGAACCTGCCGATAGTGGGAATACGCCGCTCGGCCGGGCCGGTTGTTCATCCGGGCGTCGCCTGCTGTGACGGACCGTGACACAAATTCGGTTTTTATTTGGTGCATCGATGCAGTAAGAATCTAACGAGCGTAAAATTAATCGGACCTGCCCTGCGGATCGGCGAGGGAAAGTACTCATGGCAGACGTAGCCACAGCCAACGACGACAAGATCACTCCCGACATACTCAAGGTCGCCGGGGTCGTCGTCCTCGGCGCGATCATGTCGATTCTCGACATCACGGTCGTGAACGTTGCCCTACCGACGTTCCAGACCGAGTTCGGCTCGGTCGACGCCCCGCTGGACTACGCCCGGGTGGCGTGGACGGTCACGGCGTACACCTTGGCGCTCGCCACCGTGATCCCGCTCACCGGTTGGGCGGCCGACCGGTTCGGCACCAAGCGCCTCTACATGACGGCGATCGCGCTGTTCACCGCCGGCTCCGCGCTCTGCGCCGCCGCGTGGAACATCGAAGCGCTGATCGGCTTCCGGGTCCTGCAGGGACTCGGTGGCGGCATGCTGATGCCGCTCGGCATGACCATCATGACCCGGGCCGCCGGTCCGAAGCGCATGGGCCGCCTGATGGCGATCCTCGGTGTGCCGATGCTGCTGGGCCCGATCGGAGGCCCGATCCTCGGCGGCTGGCTGATCGACGCGGCGAGCTGGCACTGGATCTTCCTGATCAACGTCCCGATCGGTATCGGCGCGCTGATCTACTCGCAGGTCGTGCTCCCGGCCGACAACGCCCAGCCGTCCGAGTCGTTCGACTTCGTCGGCATGCTGATGATGTCCCCGGGTCTCGCGCTGTTCCTCTACGGCGTCTCCTCGATCCCGGGTGAGGGCTCGTTCACCGCGAACAAGGTCTGGATCCCGGCGCTGATCGGTCTCCTGCTGGTCGTCGCGTTCGTCATCTACTCGTTCAAGCCGAAGCACCCGCTGCTCGACCTGCGGCTGTTCCGCAACCGCAACCTCGCGGCCAGCATCGTCACGATGTTCCTGTTCGCGATCGCGTTCTTCGGTGGACTGCTGCTGGTGCCGACGTACTTCCAGCAGATCCGCGGTGAGTCCGTGCTGATGGCCGGCCTGCTGGTCGCGCCGCAGGGGCTGGGCGCGATGGTCACGATGCCGATCTCGGGCATGCTGAGTGACAAGATGCCGGTCGGCCGGATCGTGCCGTTCGGGCTGGTCGCTATCGCCATCGGCATGTTCGGTCTCACGCAGATCGCCGCCGACACGTCGTACGGCGTCCTGATCGCCTGGCTGTTCGTGCTGGGTCTCGGTATGGGCCTCACGATGATGCCGATCATGACCAGCGCGCTGCGGACGCTGACCAGCCACGAGGTGGCCCGGGGTTCGACGCTGCTGAACATCACCCAGCAGATCGCGAGCTCGGTCGGCGTCGCGGTGATGTCGGTGATCCTGACCAACGGTCTGAAGGATTCGCAGCTCGCGCTGCCGGCGATCGCGGCCCAGCAGGACCCGCGGCTGGTCGAGCAGATCGGTGGCCAGCAGGCCGTCGACCAGGGTCTGTCGCAGGCGGCCGACGCGTTCGCGAGCACCTACTGGGTGGCCCTCGCCCTCGTCGTCGTCACGTTCGTCGCGGCGCTCTTCCTCCCTCGCAAGAAGGAGGAGTCCCACCTCCTCGACGACCAGTCCGACGCCGCACCCCCGGTGATCGTTCACTAGGTGGGCGGCCCGCTCAGAACAACGCTGCCAGGCGAGCGCGAACCCTTGAGTATCACCTATACGCGGCGGGTCCGCGCTCGACTGGCAGCGTTGCCCTGAGCGGGCTCCAGGTTTCAAGCAAGAGCGGTGCCCCCGCGCCTTTGGCGCGGGGGCACCGCTTTTTGAAGCGCTTCAGGTGGGCGTGGAACGTCTGTTAACTTCGGGCGGAGGGGCACAAAGTAGCCCTCACCGGGAAGGAGACGCCGTTGTCCTCCGAGCAGCTCAACGCCGCGATCGACGCGTTACTCCGCGAGCACCCCCCTGCCACCACCGACCCGCACGAGTTCTTCGGCGCGCGGTTCGACGCCGGCCTCGCCTGGGTCTGGGTCGATCCGGCCGACGGGGGCCGCAACGAAGACCCCGCACTCCAGGGGCTCGTCGAACAGCGCCTGACCGAGGCCGGGGCGCCACACCCGGGCTCGTACAATCCCATCGGCATCGGCATGTGCGGCCCGACGATCCTGGCCCACGGCACCCCCGAGCAGCGCGCGCGGTACCTCCGCCCGCTCTACACCGGCGCAGAGGTCTGGAGTCAGCTGTTCAGCGAGCCCTCCGCGGGCTCCGACGTCGCCGGCCTGGCCACCCGCGCCCGCCGCGACGGCGACGACTGGATCCTCGACGGTCAGAAGGTCTGGACTTCGTTCGCCCACCTCGCCAGCTACGGTCTCATCCTGGCACGCACCGACCCCGACGTGCCCAAACACAACGGCATCACCGCGTTTCTCGTCGATATGAAAGCGCCGGGAGTGGACGTACGGCCGCTCCGGCAGATGACCGGCGCAGCCGAGTTCAACGAGGTGTTCTTCGACGGCGTACGGGTGCCCGACAGCGATCGGCTCGGCGACGTCGGGGCGGGTTGGCGCGTGGGCACGACCACGCTGATGAACGAGCGCGTCTCGCTCGGCGGTGCGATCGCGACCCGCGACGAGCCCGGCGCCGACCTCCTCGAGGGCTACCGCGTCGCGGCCTCCCGCGGCGAGGGCAACCCCGTGCGGCGCGACCAGGCGGTCCGCCTCTGGATCGAGGCGAACATCAACTACCTCACGGCGGTCCGCGCGGCCGCCGGGGGCAACCGCGGCAAGCCCGGCCCGGAAGGCTCGGTCCTGAAGCTGGCCTCCGCCGAGTTCAACCGGCGGGCGGCCGAGTTCCAACTGGACCTGCTCGGGGCGTCCGGCACGCTGATCCCGGACTACGAGATGCGCCGTCCCACACTGCCCTACGGCAGCGGCGGGATCCCGTCCACGCAGACCGTTTTCCTGCGGACGCGCGCCAACACGATCGAGGGGGGCACGTCGGAAGTGCTCCGCAACATCCTGGGGGAACGAGTGCTCGGTCTGCCCGGTGACGTCCGGGTCGACAAGGGTGTGGCGTGGAAGGACGTGCCGCGATGACGGTTTTCTCCGAGGAGCAGGAAGAACTGCGGCGCACGGTCCGGACGTTCCTCGAGCGCACCTCGCCGGAAGCGAACGTGCGCCGGTTCATGGAGACCGACGAGGGCTACGACCCGGCCGTCTGGAAGCAGATGGGCGAGCAGCTCGGGTTACAGGGCATCCACATCCCGGAGGAGTACGGCGGCTCCGGGTTCGGTTTCGTCGAGTTGTGCCTGGTGCTGGAAGAGATGGGGGCAGCGCTGCTGCCCTCGCCGTTCTTCGCGTCCGCCGTGCTCGCGGCTTCCGCCCTTCTTTCCTCGGACGACGAAGAGGCGAAGAAGGAGCTGCTGCCGGGCATCGCGAGCGGCACGACCATCGCCACCCTCGCGTACGCCAACTACACCGCTCAGTTCGACGGAGCGGTCGAGGCCACGAGCACGCCCGCCGGGTACACGCTCAGCGGTTCGCGGCACTTCGTCCTCGACGGTGCCCTGGCGGACCTGTTGCTGGTTGTCGCCTGCGCGGACGCGGGGCCGTCGCTGTTCGCGGTGGAGAAGGGCGCGCCGGGGCTGTCGGTGCACCCGTTGTCCACCATGGACCTCACCCGGAAGCAGGCCGACATCGTTCTCGACGGGGTCTCGGCCCGGTTGATCGGGACCGAGGGCTCGGCCGACGAAGTGCTGGAGCACGTGTTGCGGCTGGCGTGCGTCGCGCTGGTGAACGAGAGCGTCGGCGGGGCGCGGGCCGTGTTGGCGCAGGCCACCTCGTACGCGAAGGAGCGGCTGCAGTTCGGGCGGCCGATCGGGTCGTTCCAGGCGATCAAGCACAAGTGTGCGGACATGCTCGTGGCGGTGGAGGGGTCGCGGTCGGCCGCTTATCACGCTGCGGCGGTGGCGGCGTCGGGCGACCAGTCGTTGGCGGCCGTGGCGTCGCTGGCGAAGTCGTACGTGGGGGAGGCGTACTTCTCCGTGGCGGCGGAGAACATCCAGGTGCACGGCGGGATCGGGTTCACCTGGGAGCACCCCGCCCACCTGTACTTCAAGCGCGCCAAGTCGGCCCAGTTGCTGTTCGGTGACCCGCTCCATCACCGGACGTTGTTGGCCGAAAGGTTCGGGCTGTAGAGGTTCTCGAAGACGGTGGTTCCGTCAATGCCTAGGCGGACGCTCAGCGAGTGGGCGATGCGGGGGAGCAGGGGCGTGTCCCGGTGCCCCGCGTCACGGAGGAGGGCGCCGGCGGCGTAGAGGGCGGTGACGCGGCCCTCGATCTCGTCGAGGCGGCGGTCGGCGAGGCGTGCCTCGACCAGGGCCGCCAGGAGCGAGGTGCGGGACTCCCGGAGGATGCGGTCGGCGGCTTTCGGGCCGGAGCGGGCGATCAACGCCGCCGGATCGGTGCCGGGTGGGAGTGCGATCGCGTCGACCGGGCCGTCCCAGCCGCGCAGCAGCTGGTACGCGCGGTCGGCGGCGCGCCGGCCTGCGGTGTCGGGGTCGAAGCAGACCACCACCGCGGTGCCCGGCGCGACCGCCGAGCTGAGCAGGTCCACCTGCCCGTTGGTCAGCGCGGTGCCACACGTGGACACCGCCACCCACCGGCCCTCCGCTCCCACCGGTAACCGCGACAACGCCACGGCATCCGCGGGCCCCTCCACGATCACCACCGTTGCGGCGGTGGACGGGCAGGTCTCGGAGAGGGCGTAGAGGTGGTTGCTCTTGGTGTAGACGGGGGTCGTGGCGCTGTTGCGGTAGCGCGGGACCCGGGGGTTGCCGGACAGGTCGCGGCCGACGAACGCGTGCGTGACCCCGTCCCGATCCCGGATCGGGAACATGACCCGGTTACGGAACGCGTCGACGAGACGCCCGCGACGCGCCACGGCAAGACCCGCCGTGACCAGCTCGTCCGGCGTGAACCCGAGCCGATCGAGGTGATCGATCAGTGCGGTGCGACCCCACGGCGCGTACCCGAGCCGCCAGGGGCGCGCGCGAGCCAGCGCCCGCGGGATACCGCGGCTCCGCAGGTAATCGACGGGTGGACCACACGCCAGCCGAGCGAGTCGGCCGGCGTAGAACGCGGCGGCCCGCTCGTTCGCCTCGAGTAGGCGGTCCATGGCTCTATTGTCTCGTACGTTCGTTCGAATGGCATGGTAGTGCGGGTGGCGACCATCCATGAGGTCCTGGAGATCGAGCGGATCGAGGACGACATCTTCCGGGGCAGCACCCCGGACACTTTCCTCCAGCGGACCTTCGGTGGGCAGGTCGCCGCTCAGGCGCTGGTAGCGGCGGTCCGCACGGTCGCCGACGGTTACCTCGTCCACTCGCTGCACGGCTACTTCATCCGGCCCGGCAAACCCGACGTCCCGACCGTGTACCTCGTCGACCGGATCCGGGACGGACGGTCGTTCGCCACCCGTCGGGTGACCGGTGTCCAGGGCGGCAAGGCGATCTTCTTCATGTCGGCGTCGTTCCACGTGCAGGACGAGGGTCCGGAGCACCAGGACTCGATGCCGGACGTGCCGTTCCCCGAGGACCTCCCGGACCCCACCGGCGTCCAGGGCGAGATCGCGGCGTGGCACGCCCGCGAGTGGCCCGACTGGGACCTGCGGTCGGTGCCGGCGAACTCGGTCGCGCGGGTGCCGGGAGCGGCCGCGCAGCAGCAGATCTGGATCCGCTACAAGCACACGCTCCCGGCCGACCCGGTGTTCCACGTGTGCGTGCTGACGTACCTGAGCGACATGTCGCTGCTCGGGTCGGCGCGGGTGCCGCACCCCGGTGCGAAGACGCAGGGGGCGTCGCTGGATCACGCGCTCTGGTTTCTGCAGCCGTTCCGGGCCGACGACTGGCTGCTCTACGACCAGACGTCCCCGGCCGCGGGGTTCGGGCGGGCGTTGACGCAGGGGCAGATCTTCGACCGGCGGGGGCGGCTCGTCGCCGCGGTCACGCAGGAGGGACTCATGCGGTACGTGCGCGAGCCGGTGTCCGGCGTCGATCGCGCCTGAGCGGAGAATCTTTACTTCTCGGTGGACGCGGGTACCCGGGGTCTCGACAGCAATACTTCGAGATGGACGGAGGCCGCCATGTCGATTCGGCTCACCATCGTCCTCGTCGTGGTCGTGCTCTTAGCACTCGCCGTAGTCGCGGTCGTGGTTTCGCGGCGGAGTAGCGCGAGGGCGCAACAGCGCCGGCTGAAGGCGCAGGAGCACCTCGAGGAATCCAAGGCACGGGCGGCTCGGGCCGAGGCGGAGCGTGCGGCCGCCGCGCAGCAGATCGCGCAGGCGAAGGCGCGCCGCGCCGAGCTCGAGCGGGAGCTCGCTCGCGACGAGCGTGAGGCCGCGGAGCGGACCCGCAAGGCTGACGCCGAGCACGCCGAGGCTGAGCGGCTCGCGCAGCAGGCGCGGAAGCTCGCCCCGGATCTGGATCCGGACGGTGCGCCCGGTGACGCGCGGATGCACGATGTGGACTCCGCGCACGAGAACGCACTGCGTGAGGACGGCGTCCACGCCGACCGCGACCGCCGCCGCACGGACCGCACCCCCGACGCCGATACGCGCCGCGACGAGCGCGCTGCTGCGTACGTCGACGGGCGTCGGGACGAGCGGGTCGACGAGGCCGTTCGCGGCGAGGAGCGGGTGGACGGCGAGAGCCGGGCCCGGCTGCTTCGGGGACGTGGTGACAACAACGGTCGCGCGGTGCGGGACACCGCCGCCGACGACGGCCGCGACGGCTACACCCGTGAGCGCGTCGCCCGCGTCGAGCGCGACCGCGAGGCCCGCGACGCCGCCGCCCGCGACCACGACGCCGCAACCCCTGCCGAGCGGGTTGCTGTCAACGATGGATCGACGCCGACGCGGCAGGACCAGGACCCGGACCGGGACGGTTCCGGCCACGGCGGCCTCGGCAGCCGACTCAGCAGCAGCCTGAGCCGCTTCCGCCGCGAGCACACCGAGCACTGACAGCGCCGACAGTCCGTCTCACCGGCCCGGGAACCCACGGTTCCCGGGCCGTTCGCTACCCCAGGTACCGCTCCAACAGCGGCCCCATCCGCCGCGGAATCAGCTCCCGAGCCGCCAGGCTCGTACTCGTCCGCATCACCCCGTACGACCCCACGATCAACCGAGTCACCCGGTGCAGATCCTCGGGATCCAACGCCACCACCTGCGCGATCAGATCCGCGTCACCGGTGACCGCATGCAACTCCAGCACTTCCGGTATCGCCGACAGCGCCTCCACCGTCGGGTCGAGCTCCCCCTGACTGATCTGGATCGACACGAACGCCAGCAACTGGTACCCCAACGCACCCAACCGCAGCCGACTCGACGGCGGCGCCAACGACCCGTCCGACTCCAACCGCCGCTGCCGGCTCTGGACCGTGTTCCGCGCGAACCCGAGCGAGTCCGCGATCGCGGTGGTCGTGGCGAGCGGCGAGGCGTCCAGCGCCAGCACGATGGCGGCGTCGGTGCGGTCGACGATGCGCGTTTCGCTCAACAGCCAGCCCTCCAGACGGAGAAGACGAAGCATTTTGCTCAGTCAACGCCCCTCATCTTGCCGTTCTGACCCCCGAACGGCAGCGTCAAGCAGATGCGCGAGGTCACGGTGTCCGGATATCTGGCCGAGCGGTTACGACAGAACGGCGTGGCGCACCTGTTCGGCGTCCCCGGCGACTTCAACGTCGATCTGATCGACGGTCTGCTGGCAGGCGGCCAGCAGCGGTGGGTCGGCTCGCCCAACGAGCTCAACGCCGGGTACGCCGCCGACGCGTACGCCCGCCGCCGCGGGCTCGCCGCGGTGGTCACCACGTACGGCGTGGGCGAGCTGAGCTGCCTCAACGCGATCGCCGGCGCCTACGCCGAGCAGGTGCCCGTCGTCCAGATCACGGGTTCGCCGGCCGCCGGCGCGGACGGGAAACTCCTGCACCACACGCTCGCCGACGGCGACCTGGGGCACTTCGCCCGCGCCTACCGCGAGGTCACCGCGGCGACCGAGGTCCTCACGCACGAGCGGGCCGCTGAGCAGATCGACGCCGCGCTCGCCGTCGCGCTCGAGACGAGCCGCCCGGTGTACCTGAGCGTGCCGGCCGACGTGGCGCACACGAAAACCGACGCCGAGCGCCTCGCGACGCCCCTCCGGACGACCCACGTCGACGCCGCCGCGCTCGCCGCGTTCGCGAACGCCGCGCGCAACCTGCTCAAGGCCAAGGACGGGCAGGTCACCGTCGTCGCTGGGCACGAGGTGGAGCGACGGGCCGCGACGCGGGAGCTGCGCGCCCTGGTCGAAGCGGGACCGCTGCCGTTCGTCACGCTCGTCTCGAGCAAGGGCTGCGTGAACGAGGACCACCCGTGTTTCGCCGGGGTCTACTGGGGCGACCTGGGCGTCAAGTCGGCGCGGCACGCCGTCGATCAGGCCGCCGTGCTGATCACCGTCGGCACGCTGATGACCGACGTCGTCGCGGGTGCGTTCACCGCGCGCACCGAACCGGCCGCCACCATCGACATCCGGGGCACCTCGGCCAGCGTGGCCAACCAGACGTTCGACGGCGTGCCGATGCGCGCCGCCCTCGCCGCGCTCACCGGCCTGGCCAGCGAATACGCCACGCTGCCCGCAGCCGGGCTCCCGGCGTCGGCGGTGCTCGGCTACCGCGCCGAGGAGAGCCACGGACCGGTCACCGACGCGCTGACGCAGATCTCGCTCTGGGAGAGCCTCGAGGAGTGGCTACCGGCGAACTCCACGCTGCTCGCGGAGATTGGCACGGCGTTCTGGGGCGCGGTGAGCATCACGTTCCCGCCCAACACCGCGTTCCTCGCGCAGCCGGTGTGGAGCTCGAGCGGGTACACGCTGCCCGCGACGCTCGGCGCCGGGCTCGCGGAGCCGGTCCGGCGCCCGGTGCTCGTGATCGGCGACGGTGCCGCCCAGATGACAGTGCAGGAACTCGGCACGATGTCGACGAACGGTCTCGCGCCGGTCGTCGTCGTGGTGAACAACGCGGGGTACACGACCGAGCGGATGCTGCGCAGTCCGGATGCGTCCTATGCCGACGTCGCGCCGTGGAACTGGAGCGGGCTGGTGCGGTCGATGGCGCCGCACGCGCACACGTACCGGGCCACGTGCCGCCGCGAACTCCGCACCGCCCTGGCCCACGCGAGCGCGCACCCCGACAAGATGGTGTTCATCGAGGCCGTCCTTCCCGCCGGAGACATCCCGCCGATGGCACAACGCCTCGCCGCGACGCGGTGAAGCGTGCGACGATTCCAGCATGCGACATTGATTCCGCAGCAGTAACCAGGACCCCACCCACCGGCTGATCCGGCGGGTCCAGGCATCGGGGTTCCGCGGCGTTCCCTGCTGGTCGTCGGGTTGCTGGTCCGTGCCGGGGCGTTCGCGTCGTGGATCCTCTGGCCGACGTTCTCCGGCTTCGCGCTGGGGTTCGTGCTCTGGGGTGCGAGCGGTGCGGTCACGTCCGGGACGTGGGAGGCGCTCGTCTACGACGAGCTCACCCGCTACGGCACCGCCGACCGGTACGCCCGCTTCCTCGGCCGCGCGGAAGCACTGGCGGCGGCCGGTTCGCTCGCCGGTACCGCGCTCGCCGCGCCGCTGATGGCGCTCGGCGGCTACACCCTCGTCGGCTGGGCGTCGGTGGCCGTCTGCCTGTTCACCACAGCCCTGGCCTCCCGCCTGCCCAAAGGTGTCCCTCCGCCGAGGATCGGCGCTGCACAGCCGGGCTATCTGGACACGCTCCGGGCCGGGATTCGGGAAGCGGTCATCAACCGGGTCGTCGGGCGGGTGGTGCTCGTCGTGGTGGTGCTCGGCGGCGCCACCGCGGTCGAGGAGTACTTCGGCCTCCTCGCCGCCGACCTCGGCTCCCCGGCGACCCTGCCACTCCTCCTGCTCGTCCCCACCGCCGGCTACACGATCGGCGCCGAGCTCGGTGGCCGCCTCGGCGACATCGGCCCGCGCCGGCTCGCGGCACTGGTCACCCTCGGTGCCACGCTGTTCGGTGCCGGGGCCCTGATCCGCCACCCGCTCGGATTCGTCGCGCTGGGCGTCGGATTCGGGCTCGTGGGCTTTGGCATTGTTGTTGCTTCTGCTCGGCTCCAGGAGACCCTGACCGGTCCGCGCGCCACCGTGACCTCGGTCGCGAACGTCGGGGAGGAGGTTGTCGCGCTGGCGATCTACGCGGCGTTCGGCGCCGCCGCGGGCACCGTGTCGCTCCCGCTGCTGACCGCCCTCGCCGTGGTGCCGATCCTGGCGCTGTCGCTCCGCATCCCGCGCTGGCTTCCCGGCGTGATGAGGTAGGGGCATGGAGAAGATCGCGCTGGGCCTGGTGTTCCATCCGACGAAGAACGTGACGCCGGTGGCGTCGACCATCGTCGAGTGGGCGGCGAAGCACGAGTTCGTCGTGTACGTCGGCGAGGCCGACGCCGACCGGGCACCCGCCGGCGTGCAGGCCCTCGACCCGGACGAGTTCGTGGCCCGCACCGACGCCCTGGTCAGCATCGGCGGCGACGGCACGATGCTCGGCGCGCTCCGCCTGGTCGCCGACGACCCGAAGCCGGTCCTCGGCGTCAACCTGGGCAAGCTCGGGTTCCTGATCGAGGTGGACCCGACGGAACTCTCGGCCGCGCTCGACCGGCTCTCCGCGGAGGACTTCACGGTCGAGGCGCACAGCTGCCTGCGGCTGATCGTCGACGGGCGTGAGCTGGTCGCGTTCAACGACGTCGCGCTGGTGCGTCAGCCCGGCTCCGGGGTGGTGGCGGCGTCGCTCGCGGTCGACGGGCAGCGCTACGGCTACTACCGCTGCGACTCGCTCGTGCTCTCGACCCCGGCCGGCTCCACGGCCTACAACTACGCGGCCGGTGGCCCGGTGATCTCTCCCGCTACTCAATGCCAGATCGTGACGCCGATCGCGCCGCTGTCGGGCATCTCGCGGTCGCTCGTCGTGTCCGTGGACGAGCCCGTCCGGTTCGACCTGCTGCCGGATTCCGGCGACGTGACGGTCGAGGTGGACGGGCGGGCGCTCGCTCACGTCGGCGGCGGCACATCCGTGGAGGTGCGGTTGCAGCCGCGCGCCGGACTGGTCGTGCGGCTGAACTCGGAGATCCACCGGCAGCGGAGCTACGTGAAGCTCAGCCTGCTCGACCTGCCGCTGCTCCCCGACGAGCTGCGCGAACTCATCCCGGCGTCGTACCGGGCGCGGCTCGAGCGATAAAGTCCGCAACGGAACCTTCCGCTACGGAACTATTCCTGCGACGATGAGCGGCATGGATCCGAACGTGAACGCCCTCTTCGACGCCCGGAACTTCGCCACGCTCGCGACGGTCAACCCCGACGGGTCGCCGCAGTCGAGCGTGCTGTGGGTGCTGCGCGACGGCGACGACCTGCTGTTCTCGGCGCTGGAGCACCGCAAGAAGGCACGCAACATCGCGCGCGACGCCCGGGTGAGCGTCACGATCCACGACGAGACGAACCCGTACACGTCCGCCGAGGTGCGCGGAACCGCTGTCGTGTCCGGGGATCCCGCCAAGGAACTTCCGGCGCTTCTCTCGCGGAAGTACCTCGGCGTGGACCCGCCGAACGAGTCCGACGACGAGACCCGCGTCGTCATCCGCGTGACGCCGACGACCGTTCACTACGCCGCGCTGCTGGGCTAGGCGCGTGCTGCCGCCCGGGTGTGCTGGTCGACGAACGCGCGGAGCACGGCCGGGGGATGGCGCACGTCGCTGGCGCGAGCGAGGGCCTTGATCTCGTCGGCTTCCTCGGGCTTGAAGTAGCCGGCGTACTTGTAGACGTCGACGCGGGTGCACAGCCCCTCGGCGTCCAACTCGGGGTGGAACTGCGTCGCGTACACGTGCCGGCCGATCCGGAAGGCCTGCACCGGGCAGGTCGGCGAGCTCGCCAGCAGCGTCGCGTGCGGGGGCAGCACGCTGATCGCTTCCTTGTGGCCGACGAAAGCCTGGAATAGCTGGGGGACGCCGTCGAACAGCGGATCCGGCGCCACGACGCTGACCTCGACCGCGCCGACCGGCTCGCTGTACGTGCGGTCGACCAGCGCCCCCTGCGAACCGCCGAGCGTCCCGATGCCGTAGCAGGCGCCGAGGAACGGGAAATCCGCGTCGACGATGCGTTCGATCAGCGCGCTCAGCTCGGCTTCGACGCGGTTCTGCACCGGTGTTTTCTTCGCGGCGGGGTCGGACACGTTGAACGGGCCGCCACCGAGGAGGATGCCGGACCAGTCGTCCAGGTCGACGTCGCCGAGCGGGGTGCGCTCGAGGCGGTGCCGACGCAGGTCGCGTTCGTCCAGTCCGGAGAAGCGCAGGAACGCTGCGTATTCTTCGTCGGCCGCGGCGTCGTCGGCGCGGGTGGCGAGCAACAGGAACGGTTTCACCGGCACACCCTAAGCGTTCGACGCTTGTAGCCGTGTCACTGTCTGTTCGTCGGCGGGCAGGAACGCTTCGAGTTTGAGCTCGGCCACGGTGACGTCCAGCGCGGTCGCGAAGGTCGTCACGGTGGTGGTGAGGTGCAGGTCGTCGAGGTGCAGCGGCACCGCGAAGCCGACGTGATCGGCGCGGACCTCGCGGGCGGGCACGTAGCCGGTGAGTTCGTCGACGAGTTCGGCCAGCCGCGGCGAGGGATGGGTGGCGAGCTCCTGTCGCGCCCGGTCCACGACATGGTGCGCCCACTGCCCGAAGTTGCGGATCCGCGGCGCCATCCCGTCCGGGTGCAGGGCCAGCCGGTACACGTTCACCGGGGGATCCAGCAGCTCCGCTGCCACTCCCCGGGTGAGCATCCCGAGCGCTCGATTGGCGTCGACCAGAGTGCCGTAACGGTCGACGACGACGGCGGGATAGGGCTCGTGGCCGGCCAGGACGTGGCGGAGAGCCGTCCGTACGGCGGGCAGTTCGGAGAGCGGGGTCTCGGGGTAGGCGGGGGTGTAGCCGGCGGCGGCGAGCAGTTCGTTGCGCTCGCGGAGGGGGAGGTCGAGGGACTCGGCCAGACGCACGACGAGGGTGCGGCCCGGGGCGGATCGGCCGCTCTCGAGGAAGCTCAGGTGGCGCTGGGTGGTTCCGGCTCTGATCGCCAGCTGGAGCTGGCTGACGTTGCGGCCGCGTCGCCGGGTGCGGAGCGCCGTCGGGAAGTCCATGCCTCGGTGTCTACCAGCAGCGTCGATTCCCTTGAGGGAATTGTCGGGCTGCTGATGCTGACAGCATGACGAAGCTTGGATACGTCCTTCCGACGACGTTGCCCGGATGGGCGGAGGGCGACGACCCGCGGGCGCTGCTCGACCTCGCCGTGGAGGCGGAGCGGCTCGGGGTCGACTCGCTGTGGGTGGGGGACACGCTGCTGCGTCCGGTGGTGGAGCCGTTGACGACGCTGGCGGGAGTTGCCGCGGTGACGAGCACGATCGGTCTGGGCGCGGCGACGCTGTTGCCGGCGTTTCGGCGTCCGGTGCAGGCGGCGCACGCGCTTGCGTCGCTCGATCGGTTGTCGGGTGGGCGGCTGACGATCGCGGTCGGGGCCGGGTTTCCGAACCGGTCGGAACGGGAGTATGCGATCTCGGAGGTGCCGTGGGAGCGTCGGTTCGCTCGGCTCGATGACACGGTGGCGCTGTGGAGGCGGCTTTGGGCGGGGGAAACCGCGTTCGTCGGGGGCGTGGAGGTGCCGCCGGTGCTGCCCCCTTCGCGCCCCGGCGGCCCGCCTATCTGGCTGGGCGGCGCGAGCCCGTCCGCGCTCGCCCGAGTAGCCCGCCACTACGACGGCTGGCTCCCGTACCCACCGCAGCCGGGCACCTACGCGAGGGGCCTAGCCACCATCGCCGCCGCCGCGCCCGCCGTGCATGCGCCCGGCGCACCAGCGGCCGGCGCTCTCGCGGCCGGTCGGGCTGTCACCCCGGCGCTGTTCGCCTCAGTGCTCATCGGTGATGGGGGGCGCGCAGCGCTGGATGTGTACGTGCGTGCCGCGTACGGGATGCCGCTCGAGGTGGTGGAGACGATCCAGCTCCTGATCGCGGGGTCGCCCGAGCACATCCGCGAGGTGCTCGGCCGGTACGACGGCGTCGAGCACCTCGTGATCCGCATCGCCGCGCTCGACCTACCCACCCAACGCGACCAGCTCGCGCTCCTCAGACGAGGAATCTGAACAGAGGGCTGTCGGTCTCCACCCGCTCGATCCGAGACGGCGCCTCACCCATCCGCTTGAGCAACGGCTCCAGATCGTCCGCGCGCCCGAGCTCGATCCCCACCAGCGCAGGCCCGGTCTCCCGATTGTTCCGCTTCACGTACTCGAACAACGTGATGTCGTCATCCGGCCCGAGCACCTCGTCGAGGAACCGCCGCAACGCACCCGGTTCCTGCGGGAACTCCACCAGGAAGTAATGCTTGCGCCCTTCGTGCACCAGCGCCCGCTCGACGACCTCGGCGTACCGACTCACGTCGTTGTTCCCACCGGACAGCACACACAGCACAGTCGAGTCCGGCTCGATGTTCAGCACGGTTCCCAACACAGCGGGCGCCAACGCCCCGGCCGGCTCGGCGATGATGCCGTCGGACTGGTACAGCTCCAGCATCTCGACACACACCTGCCCCTCGGGCACCGCAACCAGTTCCGTCCCCTTCACCAGGGGATAGGTCAGGTCACCGACCCGCCGCACCGCCGCCCCGTCGACGAACCCGTCGAGCTCGGCCAGCGGAACCGGCCCACCCGCCGCGAACGCCGCCGCCATCCCCGCGGCGCCCGCGGGCTCCACACCCACCACGCGCACGGCGGGATACCGCTCCCGCAGCCACGCCAGCGACCCGGCGAGCAGCCCACCGCCACCCACCGGGATCACGACCACGTCCGGCACCTCGTCGAGCTGCTCGAACGCCTCCTTCAGCACGGTGCCCTGACCGGCAATCGTGCGCGGGTCGTCGAACGCGGGGGCGAGCGTCGCTCCGGTGCGGGCGGCGTCCTCCGCGGCGGCGGCCGCCGCGTCGTCGTAACTCTCGCCGGTGACGATCAGCTCGACCGCCGCACCACCGAGTGCGGCGATACGGTCCCGCTTCTGCCGCGGCGTCGGCCGGGGCACAAAAACCTTCCCTTTGACGCCCAGCGCGGCGCACGCGTACGCGAGGCCCTGCCCGTGGTTGCCGGCGCTGGCGCAGACCACGCCGCGTGCCCGGCTCTCCTCGTCGAGCTGTGCGATCAGGTTGTACGCGCCGCGCACCTTGTACGAGCGCACCACCTGCAGGTCTTCGCGTTTGAGCCAGACCGAGGCGCTGGTGCGCGCCGACAGGCGGAGGTTGCGCTCCAGGGGCGTGCGCGAGACGACCGAACCCAACCGCACGGCGGCGGCCTCCACGGCCTCCGCGTCAACGTTTGTCACCCCCCGAACCTACCGGGGCGCTTCGTCCGGAACGGTGTGGCGTTGGGCTCGTCGGGACGAGCCCAACGCCACATCATTCGACGGCCACCGCGGCGGCACGCCCCGCCGTGCGTCCGGAGAACAGGCAACCCCCGAGGAACGTGCCTTCCAGCGCCCGGTAGCCGTGCATCCCACCCCCGCCGAACCCCGCGACCTCGCCCGCCGCGTAGAGCCCGGTTATCGGCGAACCGTCCGCCCCGAGAACACGGGACGACAAGTCGGTCTGGAGACCACCCAGGGTTTTGCGGGTGAGGATGTGCAGCTTCACCGCGATCAGGGGCCCCGCGGAGGGATCGAGGAACCGGTGCGGCGCGGCCACGCGAATGAGCCGGTCACCCCGGTACGAACGGGCACCGCGCAACGCCGTGATCTGCAGGTCCTTGGTGAACGGGTTGGCCATCTCCCGGTCGCGGGCCGTGACCTGCCGCTCGAGGTCGGCGGCGTCCAGCAAGGGCGTGTCGGTCAGCTTGTTCATGCCCGCCACCAATTCCGACAGCGCGTCCGCCACGACGAAGTCGACGCCGTTCTTCTTGAACGCTTCCACCGGACCGGGTGCACCCGACCGCACGCGCTGCAGGAGCAGTCGTACGTCCTTGCCGGTCAGGTCCGGGTTCTGCTCGGAGCCCGAGAGGGCGAACTCCTTCTCGATGATCTTCTGCGTGAGCACGAACCACGTGTGGTCGTGGCCGGTGCGCGTGATGTGCTCCAGCGTTCCGAGCGTGTCGAAGCCGGGGAACAGCGGTACGGGCAGGCGCTTGCCGGTGGCGTCGAACCAGAGCGACGACGGGCCGGGCAGGATCCGGATGCCGTGGCTGGGCCACACCGGGTCCCAGTTCGTGATGCCCTCGGTGTAGTGCCACATCCGGTCGCGGTTGACGACCCGGCCGCCTGCGGACTCCGTGATGCCGAGCATCCGCCCGTCGACGTGCGCGGGGACGCCGGTGAGCATGCTCTTCGGCGGGGTGCCGAGCCGCTTCGGCCAGTTCTCGCGCACCAGGTCGTGATTGCCGCCGATGCCGCCGGACGTGACGATCACGGCCTGCGCCCGCAGCGCGAAGTCCCCGACCACCTCACGTGAGCTCGGCTCGCCGCGGCGGACGTTCGACGGCGCTAGAATGCTGCCGCTGACGCCGGTGACCGCGCCGTTGTCGGTGAGCAGCAGGTCGACGCGGTGCCGGAACTTCACCGAGACGTGGGCGGACGCCCGCACCCGGCGCACGAACGGCGCGATGAGCCCCGGCCCCGTGCCCCACGTCAGGTGGAAACGCGGCACCGAGTTGCCGTGCCCGGCGGCGTCGTAACCACCCCGCTCGGCCCAGTTGACCAGCGGAAAGATCCCGACGCCCTGGGAGCGCAGCCACGCGCGCTTCTCGCCGGCCGCGAAGTCGACGTACGCCTCGGCCCAGCGGCGGGCCCAGGTGTCCTCGTCCTCGCGGTCGAAGCCCGCGGTGCCCAGCCAGTCCTGCCAGGCCAGTTCGTGCGAGTCGCGGATACCCATCCGGCGCTGCTCGGGCGAGTCGACGAAGAACAGGCCACCGAACGACCAGAACGCCTGGCCGCCGAACGAGGCTTCGGGCTCCTGGTCGAGCAGGATCACCGACTTACCCGCCTCGGCCAGTTCGGTGGTCGCTACCAGCCCGGCCAGACCGCTTCCGACGACGATGACGTCCGCGTCCATGCTCACGCTCCCTCTGCAGTGTTCTGTCACCCTGCGCGGTGGCGAGAGGGGAGGTCAACGATCGGCGCAGGCGACTTGTCAGCTGCTGATGAACAGCAACCCATCTGACGTCGAACCGTGTTGTCATTTGCTGCCAAGCACTGTCCATCATGCGGGATATTTGCGCTTTACGGGGCTCTGGTTCGGACAATGCGGTCCTACGGTGAAAGGGGCAACGGAGTGCGAAGCCGGATCGTCGTGCTGGGTGCGGGCCTGATCGGTCTCTACGTCGGCGGAGCGCTGCATGCGGCCGGCGCCGAGGTGGCGCTGATCGGCAGAGAGCGGATGCGCCGGTACACCGAGGCGCCGCTCGTCCTCACCGACCTCGAGGGCGGCCGTACCGAGATCCCGGCGGGCACCCTCGACTACTCGCTGGACGCGACCGCGCTCGCCGACGCCGGGCTCGTGCTGCTCGCCGTGAAGAGCGCCGACACCGGCGACGCGGCCGACCTCCTCGCCGCGCACGCCCCGCAGCGTCCGGTGGTGCTCAGCCTGCAGAACGGCGTCGGCAACATCGACGTGCTGCAGACGCGTCTGCCGGACTACGAGGTCGTGCCGGGGATGGTGCCGTTCAACGTCGTTTCTCCGTCGCCGGGGCGGCTGCACCGGGCGACCGAGGGTGGGCTGATGGCCGGGCGCACCGACGCGTTGGACCCCTGGTTGCCGTCGTTCGCGGCCGCGGGCCTGCCGGTGACGCTGCGCGCGGACTTCGTCCCGGTGCAGTGGGGCAAGATGCTGCTCAACCTCAACAACGCGGTGAACGCGCTGGCTGGGGTGCCGCTGCGGGCCGAGCTCTCCCAGCGGTCCTACCGGCGCGTGCTGGCGTTACTCGTCGAGGAGGCGCTCGCGGCGCTGCGCGCGGCCGGTATCCGGCCCGCGCGGGTGACGAAGGTTCCGCCGAGCGCGCTGCCGACGCTGCTGCGCGTGCCGGACGCGGTGTTCTCCCGGTTGGCCGGGGCGATGTTGCGGATCGACCCGGAGGCGCGGTCGTCGATGGCCGAGGATCTGGACGCGGGTCGGCGTACCGAGATCGAGTACCTCAACGGGGCGGTGGTGCGGTTGGCCGAGCGGGCGGGGGTTGATGCGCCGGTCAACCGGGCGGTGGTGGAGTTGGTCCACGCGGCGGAGGCGGGTGCGTTCTCCAAACTGCCCGGGGACGAGTTGTTCGCGACGGTCAGTCGGGATCGGTGAAGGCGTTGGGCCAGGTCATCGCGCCGTCCTCGGGCGGGAAGTCGCCGGCGTGCAGGCGGACGTCGCGCAGGAGATCGTAGAGGCTGCGCATCTTCTCCGGGTCGAGCGAGTCGAGCGCGAACCGCACCTCGACCAGCGCCTGCGTGGCCCGCTCGGTGACCTCGCGTCCGGCGTCGGTGATCACGACCAGCGTCGTGCGCCGGTCGGTCGGGTGCGGCTCGCGCCGGATGAACTCCTGCGCCTGCAGCCGGTCGACGATGTTCGTGATGCTCGTGGGGTGGACCATGAGCCGCTGACCCATCTTGCTCATCGGCAGGCTGCCCTTGCGGCTGAAACACAGCAGCACCAGCGCCTCGTACCGGGCGAACGTGAGCTGCAAGGGGCGCAGTGCGGCCTCGATGCGTCCGAGCAGGAGCTGCTGCACACGCATGATCGAGGTGGCGACGGCCATCGCGTCCGTCTCGTCCCAGCGGGCGCTCCATTTGCGGGCGGCTTCCTCGACCGGGTCGAACGGTAGCGAGCTCGGCGCGGCCATGGCTCGCAGCGTATCGGCCTACGGTTCGGGGATGGCAACGGTGGTGGACGACCTGGGTGAACCGGTGACCGTGTCCGATCGGGTGCGGCGGGTGGTGAGCATCGTGCCGTCGCTCACCGAGACGGTGGCGGCGAGCGACCGGTCGCTGCTGGTGGGGGTCACCGACTGGTGCAGTCACCCTGCTGACCTGGACGTTCCTCGGGTTCGCGGCACGAAGAACCCGGACGTGGAGGCGATCGTCGCGCTCGCGCCCGACGTGGTGCTGGCGAACCAGGAGGAGAACCGCGCCCCGGACCTCTCCGCGCTGCGTGCGGCAGGCATCCCGGTCTACGTGACCGACATCCGCACGGTCCCCGCCGCGTTCCGCTCGCTCGCGAGAGTCTTCTCCGTGCTCGGACTTCCGACGCCACAGTGGTTCACAGCCGCTGTCGACGAGTGGCAAGTCCCGATCGAGCCGGCCGATCGTGGCGCGGACCGCCCGGGCGGCGCCGTGGGCGCGAGCGGCGCTGCCGGCGCGGGCCGGGATGTGCCGGCGGTGGTCGTGCCGATCTGGCGGCGGCCTTGGATGGCGTTGGGGTCGGACACGTTTGCGGGGGATGTGGTGGAGCGGTTGGGGTATCGGAACGTGCTGGGGGACAGTCCGGAGCGGTACCCGAAGTTCGACCCGGCCGCGTTGCCGCCGGTCGACCTCGTGTTGCTGCCCGACGAGCCGTACGAGTTCACGCCGGACGACGGTCCGGAGGCGTTCGGCGGCACGCCGTTCGCCTGCGTCGACGGCCGCTCCCTGACCTGGTACGGCCCCAGCCTGGCCGGTGCCCGCACCCGGCTGCTGGAGCTGATCAACTCACGCGCGTGAACTCCTGCGAGTAGTCCGACCCTCCGACGGTCAGCTTGTTGCCGGTGCAGACGTAATCCTCCGGCGCCGGGGTCAGGGCCAGCTTGCCGCTGTTGTCCTTGGCTCCGTTACGTAGGTAGAACCAGGTGCCGCTGGCTTTTGTCGCGGTGTAGATCAACACGCGGCCGAAGTGCGGCCTCGCCGACCGCGAGATCGTCGGTCACGGTCGTGAAGTGGTGCGCAGCCGCGACCGGCTCGGGCATCAGCCGGACGTCGCCCCCGGCTGCGGCCTGAAGCGTCGCCCGGCGCGTCGCCCCCACGCCGCCGGGAACGTCAGCACGATCTCGTCCGGAGTATCGCGCAACGTCGCGGCGGCCTCGTCGCGGACCCTGGTGAGCACCGCACCGATCAGATCGGTCACCGCGATCTCGTTCTCGCCGAGCAGCACGATGCTGTCGTCGATACAGCGTTTGGGGTTGGGTTCGAACGCGCCGGGCGAACCCGAACCGGCATGCAGCGCGTCACGTCCGACCAGCAGGCGTCCGTCGGGTTCGGCGCAGACGGCGCTCGGCAGGAGCGGCGAACCGTCGAACAGGAGCAGGCGCGGTTCGCGGCCGGGTCGGTGCAGAACAGCGACGGTGTGGGCGGTGCCGAAGTCGATTCCGAGCCGGACCCCGCGTGTCATGGCGCACAGATAGGGCCCGCCGGAAACTGGACTTTGTTGATCGGTAGTCAGATAGTAGGAAGTCAAAGTAACTGCCTCGGGACGGGATCCGCTCATGCCTCCGTCGCTCCACGTACCGGTGAACCCGGTCCGCTTCGTGACCGCGTCCAGCCTGTTCGACGGGCACGACGCGGCGATCAACATCATGCGGCGGATCCTGCAATCGCAGGGGGCGGAGGTGATCCACCTCGGGCACAACCGCTCGGTGCGGGAGGTGGTGAACGCGGCGATCGAGGAGGACGTCCAAGGGGTTGCGATCAGTGCCTACCAGGGCGGGCACGTGGAGTACTTCAGCTACCTCGTCGAGCTGTTGAACGAGCGCGGCGCCGGGCACATCAAGGTGTTCGGGGGTGGTGGGGGAGTGATCGTCCCCGCGGAGATCGAGCTTCTGCACTCGCGCGGTGTCGCCCGCATCTTCTCGCCCGCCGACGGCCAGAAGATGGGCCTCGCCGCGATGATCAACTCGATGATCCGCGCCTGCGACTACGACCTCGCGTCACCGTCGCCGCTGGCTCCCTCCACCGCCGACGCCTACGCCGCCGCAGTAGCCTCCACAAACCCCACCCCCGCCGATCCTGCGGCGGCGGCGGCGGCGGCTGCGGCTGCGGCGGCTGCGGCGGCCGGTGTGCCGGCGGAACGCGCGGTGGAGGAGGTCGCGGGGGGTGGTGGCGCGGCCGCGGCGGTCGGGAGTCCGGCGGATGCGGAGCGGATCGATCAGCGCGCTGCGCTGGACGGGCTGTTCACCGGAGCGACGAAAGCCGTGGCACGGGCCATCACGATGGCTGAGGTCGATGAGCTCTCGACCGAGCTCACCGCGGAGATCGCGAGCCGGGCGGGGGCCCGGACGGTACCGGTACTGGGCATCACGGGCACCGGAGGATCGGGCAAGTCGTCGCTCACCGACGAGCTCGTACGCCGCTTCCGACTCGACCAGCAGGACAAACTCCGCATCGCCGTACTCGCCGTCGACCCCACCCGCCGCCGCGGTGGCGGCGCCCTGCTCGGTGACCGCATCCGCATGAACGGCCTCGACGGCGACGTCGTGTTCTTCCGCTCCCTGGCGACCCGCCGAGCCGGCCGCGAACTCCCCGACGGGCTCGAAAAAGCCATCGAGATCTGCAAGGCCGCCGGCTTCGACCTCGTCATCGTCGAAACCCCCGGCATCGGCCAAGGCGATGCCGCGATCGTCCCGTTCGTCGACTCCTCGCTCTACGTCATGACGCCCGAGTTCGGCGCCGCGTCCCAGCTCGAGAAGATCGACATGCTCGACTACGCCGACGCGGTCGCGATCAACAAGTTCGAGCGCCGCGGCGCCGAGGACGCCCGCCGCGACGTCGCCCGCCAGCTCGTCCGCAACCGCGAGGCGTTCGGCGTCGCCTGGGCCGACATGCCGGTCTTCGGCACCAGCGCGGCGACGTTCAACGACGACGGCGTCACCGCGCTCTACCAGCACCTTCGGGACGAGCTCGCCCCGAAGGGCCTGCCGGTCGGCGAGGGCGTCCTCGCGACCGCGGAGAGCAAGACCTCCACCGCCGCCTCGACCATCGTGCCCGCGACCCGCGTCCGGTACCTCGCCGAGATCGCCGAGGGGGTCCGCGGGTACCACGCTACGACAAAAGCACAGGTCGACGCCGTCCGTCACCGCGCTCATCTCGTCGCCGCGGGCGAAGCCCTCAAAACGGCGGGCGCGCCGAGCTCAGACCTGCAGAAGCTCATCGACGACGCAGCCGTCGACCGCGACGCGGACGCGCTGTTGGCGACTTGGCCCCAAATACAGGCCGACTACGCCGGCGACGAACTGGTCACGATGGTCCGCGACCGCGAAATCCGTACCGTGCTGCGGAAAGAGACCCTCTCCGGCACGAAGGTGCCCCGAGTGGCCCTGCCGCGCTACGACGACGAGGGCGAGCGCCTGCGCTTCCTGCGCGCGGAGAACCTCCCGGGCCGGTTCCCGTTCACCGCCGGCGTGTTCCCGTTCAAGCGCGAGGGCGAAGACCCGGCGCGCATGTTCGCCGGTGAGGGCGACGCGTTCCGCACCAACCGCCGCTTCAAGTACCTCTCCGAGGGCGGCGAGGCCACCCGCCTGTCCACCGCTTTCGACTCGGTGACGCTCTACGGGCGCGACCCCGACACCCCGCCGGACGTCTACGGCAAGATCGGCACGTCGGGCGTCTCGATCGCCACCCTCGACGACATGAAGGCGCTCTACGACGGCTTCGACCTCACGTCGCCCACCACGTCGGTGAGCATGACGATCAACGGCCCCGCGCCGACGATCCTGGCGTTCTTCCTCAACACGGTGATCGACCAGGAAATGGCGAAGGGCGGCACCGCGGCGGACGCGCTGACGAAGGTGCGGGGCACCGTCCAGGCCGACATCCTCAAGGAGGACCAGGGCCAGAACACGTGCCTGTTCTCCACCGAGTTCAGCCTGAAGATGATGGCCGACATCCAGGAGTGGTTCATCCAGAACCAGGTCCGGAACTTCTACTCGGTGAGCATCTCCGGCTACCACATCGCCGAAGCCGGGGCGAACCCCATCAGCCAGCTCGCGTTCACGCTGGCCAACGGCTTCACCTATGTGGAGTCGTACCTGGCACGCGGGATGGACATCGACGACTTCGCGCCGAACCTGTCGTTCTTCTTCTCCAACGGCATGGACGCCGAGTACACCGTGCTCGGCCGCGTCGCCCGGCGGATCTGGGCGATCGCGATGAAGGAGCGGTACGGCGCGAACGAGCGCAGCCAGAAGCTCAAGTACCACGTCCAGACGTCCGGGCGGTCGCTGCACGCCCAGGAAATGCAATTCAACGACATCCGAACGACGCTCCAGGCGCTGACCGCGATCTACGACAACTGCAACAGCCTGCACACCAACGCCTACGACGAGGCGATCACGACGCCGACCGAAGCGTCGGTGCGGCGGGCCCTGGCGATCCAGCTGATCATCAACCGCGAGTGGGGTCTCGCGGTGAACGAGAACCCGCTGCAGGGCGCCTACGTCGTCGACGAGCTGACCGACCTGGTCGAGGAAGCGGTGCTCGCCGAGTTCGACCGCATCTCCGAGCGCGGCGGTGTGCTCGGCGCGATGGAGACCGGTTACCAGCGTGGCCGGATCCAGGACGAGTCGATGCTGTACGAGCAGCGCAAACACGACGGGTCGCTGCCGATCATCGGCGTCAACACGTTCCTGCCGCCGGCCGGTGGCGAGGAGATCGGCGAGATCGAGCTCGCCCGGGCCACCGAGGACGAGAAGCGATCCCAGGTCGACCGGGTGCGCGCGTACCAGGAGAGCCACCGGTCGGAGGCGCGCGACGCGATCCAGCGCCTCAAGGACGCCGCGATGGCCGGTGACAACGTGTTCGCGGTGCTGATGGACGCCGCCCGGGTGTGCAGCCTGGGTCAGATCACCGAGGCCTTCTTCGAAGTGGGTGGCGAATACCGACGCAACGTCTAGCGTGTCGGATTGGGGTGAATGGGGTGAATCGGGTTTGATTTGGCCCGGTGGAGCGCAGCCTTCAGGAGCCTGAGTTCCGGGAACCCAACAGCGATGAACCTGACTGGACCCGGTACGACGTGCCCTACGGATCGCCGTACGAGCGTCCTGGCACGGTCTACGGCCGATCCTCGACGGTGTACGGGCGAACGGTCACCGACCCCGAGGAGGCCGAGGAGACCGGCTTTCTCGGGTTCAGCGGCGAGCCGGAGCCGGCTCCCGGACGGCACTCCGTGGCGCGGCGGATGGGGCGGTCGTTCGAGGCGGCAGGTCTGCCCGCCGTCGCGCTCGGTCTCGCGGTGCTGGCGATCCTGATCGGCGGCATCGCGACGATCACCGGAATCATCGCGGTCGGGCGGGCGGCGACGGCGGAGTCCGCGGCCGAGCGGGCCGCCAGTGCGGCGGCGAGCGCGGTGGCGTGGGCTGGAGCTACGCAGGCTGTCCCGCAGCCGGTGGTGCCCGCGCCCTCGTCGGCGTCACCCACGCCGCCACCTTCGCCGAGTCCTTCGCTGGATCCCGACCGCCTCGATCCGGGTGCCAACTACGAGCTGGCGTACTCCGCGCAGCTGGTCCGGGTGCAGCCGAGCACGTGCGAGGGCACCGATGTCGACCTGGACGAGCCCCGCGTGCTGCCGCCGGCCGGTGCCGACGCGGCCTACCGCAGCTGCGCCGACGGCTTCCACCTGGACTTCGACGAGTCGTCGCGATTCGCGGTGGTGGCCGACCCGCAGGCGTCGGCGGGCGGGTGCGTGAACGCGATCCGCGCCGACCCGGGCGTCGGCTGGGTGTCGCCCACGCCCGGCACGACGGTCTGTGTCCTCACGTCGCGGCTCGCGGCCGAACCGCAGCGGCTCTCGACGAAACTCGCGCGGCTGAACGTGGAGAGTGTCGAGGCCGACGGGACGTTGGTCGCCGCGGTCACGGCGTGGGTCGTTCCGTAACGCGCTCAGGAGTCGGCGGGCCGGGCCGATTCAAGTGAGGTGACGAACCTTACGGACCGGACCGGCGTCGAGTTGCTCGTCGAGGTCGGCGCGCTGCTGTCCGCGTCGCCGTCGGTGGCGGCGCTGGACAGTGCGCTCGAGCTCTCGGTGGTCGCGGTCACCGCGTTCGTCGGCGGCCGCCGGGGCGAACTGGTCGTCCGCCCCACCGACCCCACCACCCCGTTTCCGCTCGCGGATGCCCCGGGCGCACGCCCGCCCGAGTCCGGGCGGCCGAGCGTCGAACTGCCCGAATCTGGGCGGCCGAACGCCGAACTGCCCGAATCCGGGCGGCCGAGCGCTGGGCGGCCCGTGCGCGTGAGCCTGGCGGATGCGCCGGGGCTCATGCCCGGGTTGCCGCCTGCTCCGGAGCCCGGTGGGCACGCCGCGCCGGTCCCGCCGGCGCTGACTCCGGCGGCGGGACCGGCGCCGTTGCCCGGGTTGCCCGCCGGCGCGCCCGGTATCGGCGCCGCGCCCGGGCTCAGCGACGTCCAGTGGCAGCGCCTCGACGAGGGCCGACCCATCGTCGACGACACCAGCCTCGGCGGCCCGGCCGTACTGATCCCGGTGTCGCACGGAGGCCTGGTCACCGCCGCCATCCGCATCGGCGGCGTCCTGAACGAGAACGCGGTGGTCGAGCACCTGCGCGGCAGCGACCGCGGTGAGATCGCGGTCGGCGCCGGTTCGCTGATCGGTGCCGCGATCGCGCGTCGGGCGTCGCTGCTCACCGAGGAGTCCGCCGACCAGCACGCCCGGACGCTCCTCGAGCAACTCGGCTCGGTGGTCGTGCAGATCGACACCCTGGGCCGCATCGCCTACGTCAACCCGGCGTTCACGCAGTTCACCGGCATCCCGGCCGCGGACGTGATCGGCCAGGGCGCGATGGACGGCGTCCACCCCGACGACCGCCAGGTCGCCGCCGAGCACATGGCCGAGACGTCGCGCCCCGGCCGCCCCGGCTCCGCCGTCCGCGACGTGCGTTTCCGCGACCGCGACGGCAACCCACGCTGGATGGAGGTACAGGGCGGCCCGCTGCTCGACGCCTCCGGCAACGCCGTCGGGTTCGCCGGCACGCTCCACGACGTCACCGAACGACGTCAGGAGACGCTGAACGCGAACGTCGCCAGGGACCGCGCCGAGCAGGCCCGCGACCGCGCCGAACGCTCGAACCGCGCGAAGGGTGAGTTCCTCTCCCGGATGAGCCACGAGCTGCGAACGCCGCTCAACGCGATCCTCGGCTTCGCCCAGCTGCTCGAGTCCGCGGAGCTCTCACCGATCGACGCGGACAACCTCGGCCAGATCCTCCGCGCCGGACGCCACCTGCTCGCGGTACTCAACGACGCGCTCGACGTCGCCCGGATCGAGACCGGGCGGCTCTCGCTCTCGGTCGAGAGTGTGCACGTCGAGCCGCTCGTCGAGGAAGCGCTCACGCTGATGCGGCCGGCCGCCGAGGAGGCCGCCCTCACGCTCGAGCGCCCCACGCTGGCCACCACCGGCATGGTCGCGCGCGCCGACCGGCAGCGGCTGCGCCAGGTGCTGCTCAACCTGCTGTCCAACGCGGTGAAGTACAACCGGCCCGGTGGCCGCGTCACCGTCGATTTCCACCCCGCCGACGACCAGGGCAGCCGGGTGGCCCCCCAGGCCGCGAACTGGCTGCGGATCACGGTCACCGACACCGGCCTCGGCATCCCCGCCGACCGCCTCGACGACGTGTTCGTGCCGTTCGAGCGCCTCGGCGCCGAGCGGACCGGCGTCGAAGGCACCGGACTGGGCCTGTCGCTGGTCAAGAGCCTGCTCGAGGCGATGGGCGCGCGGATCGGCGTGAGCAGCGTCGCGGGGTTCGGCAGCACGTTCCAGATCGACCTCCCCGCCAGCGCGACCGGCCCCGACGACGCGGTCGAGCTGATCGTCGCCGGGACCGCGCCGGTGTCGCCGGACGTCTCCACGTCCACCGTGCTCTACGTCGAGGACAACCCGGCGAACGTGACGCTCGTGCAGCGCGTCCTGAGCAAGCGGGAGCAGCTCAACCTCGTCGTGGCGCCCGACGGCCCGTCGGGGCTGCGGCTGCTGGAGGAGCTCCGGCCCGCGCTCGTGCTGCTCGACGTGCACCTGCCCGGGCTCTCCGGCGACGAACTACTGGCCGCGGTGCGCCACCACGCGGACCCGGTGCTGCGCCGGACCCCGATCGTGGTCGTGACCGCGGACGTCTCCGGGGGTGCCGAGCAGCGTCTCCGGGGCGCCGGAGCGGACGCGTTCCTCGCCAAGCCGATCGACGTGATGGCGTTGCTGGCGGAGGTCGATCTTCACGTGAGGTGAGGTGGGGCGGCTTTCTCGGGGGCGTCGCGGTGGGTGTCGTACCAGGTCAGGAGGCCTTTGACGTTCACCCCGTGCGGTGGTGCGTCGGCGTACGGACGCAAGCGCGCCACACCCCGGGCCAGGAGCGTCGCGGAGCCGGCCCGGTTGCCGCGCTGGGCGTGCGTAATGCCCACGCAGAACTGTGCGAGCCCCTGCCACAGCTCCCGCTCAGGTTCGGGTGCGGCCTTCCAGGCCGCTTCGAGCACCTCGTGGGCCGAAAAAGCGCGCCCACCGTCCAGGAGTCGCTGAGCTTCGTCGAGCGTCTGCGGAGGCGGCAACGGCTCTTCCGACACCGGATCGACGCCATTCGGGTCGCCGTAGTTCAGCGGACGTCCCATCGAGTCGCGCGGCCGAGCCTGGCGAGGCCGCCCCTCCATGTCCCGATCCCGGTCGCTGCGCATGACTTCACGATATTCGGATGCACGCGTGCGGGGCATCCTGTCCACTGTGGCGCTGTGGAGATCATCCTCTCGACGCTCATCAGCGTGCCCACCGGCATGCTGACGTCGTTCCTGTTCTGGTGGTGGTTCAGTCGCCGCCTGGCGCCCAGGATCGCCTGGTCGGACCTGATGGTCGCGCCCGCGGACGCCGACCTGACCGGTACCGACTTCGACATGCCACGGGTCAAGATCGTCAACGTCGGCCGCCGGAACGCGATCGACCTGCAGGTCTGGGCGCAGTTACGCCTGCCGCACGAGGTCGACGGGGCCGGTTCGCCGATGTCGCTGGTCGAGCTGCCGACGTCGATCACCTGGCTGCCGCGGCTCCAGCGGGACGGGTACCGGTACGTGCGGCTGTGCCTGGGCAAGGTGCCGCCGGAGGAGCTCGAACGCGTCGGCCTCGACCCGTCGGTCGAACTGCCCACGCTGCTGCGCGAGCACGAGGACGCCGCGGTTCGAGTGTTCCTGTTCGCCTACGACGGGTTCAGCGGCGCCCGCAAGATCTTCGTCTCGCCGGACTACTGCGCGGACACGCTGATCACCGGCGCGTTCGAACCGGGCACCGCCCTGAACGCCCACCCGGCCCCGGCTCCACCCGCCGCGGACTGAGCAGCCGCGGCGCACACGCACGGACCGCGGCACCCCCGGGGCTCGCGCCGCGCGTGAGCGCGGCGCGAGCCGGGCTCACGCCTCGGTGGGGTCCTCGGCCGGGGTGGAACGCGGGGGGACGCCGGCCACGCCGGTACCCGCGGTGTCGGAGCGTAACTTTTCGAAGCCGGGCGCTACCCGCGTGGGGTCGAACTCGACCACGGTGTAGTCGGCCAGGCACTTCTCGGCGTAGGGGTCGAGCGAGAGGCGCCGGTTGAGCTCCTCGCGATCGACGTTGTCGGCGAAGATCACGCCACCGTGGCGCGGCACGCGCCGACCCGAGGCCACGAACACACCGTCGGCGAACTGGCTGTCGAGCCAGGCGAGGTGGGCCTCCTCTTCGGCGTCCACTTCGGAGATATCAGCGACGTAAGTGAGTGTCACAACGAACATTCGCGAACACTATCGGCTGCGCGCCAGCCGCCTGGCCGATATGCGGAGAACGGTAGCTGACCAGCGCTGGGCGGAACGGCAATCGTGTGACCTAGCCCATGAGGTGGAATACCCGATCGGCTCGATAGGGTTTGCAGGACGTAACGTCACCCACCGTGGTCGGTTCCGCAGTGCGCGGAGCGGCCCGTCCCACCGCCGAAGTGAGCCCTGCCCCGATGTCCGCACACGCCTCGACCAGTCCCGCCGTCGCCGAGTGGGAAGCCTGGCGCACCCGCCGGGAAGCCGCCGTCACGTCGCCCACCGGGAACCTCGCGCTGGTGGAGACCCGCTGGTCAGGGCCGGGAGAGCCGGAACCGGAACTGGACTCGCGCGACGGGGAGACGGTCACCCGGCTGCAGCGGCGGAACATCGTCACCGGTGCGGTGGAGCACGGGTTGCGGCGGTGGCACCCGCAGTCTCCAGCTATTTCGCACTTCGTCCGGATCGACGCGTTCCCGTACGATCCCGCGCTGGTACTGGAAGCGACGCTCCGTAGCGATCCGCAGCCGAAACTCGTCGCGTTCGAGCATCTGCAGGACAACGGGCGCACCCGGGATCTCGCGGTTCCCGGCGACATTCTGCTCCGCTACGACGGTGCCGACTACACGCTGAACGCGTTCGACGACGACGGCACGCTGCTCCTGGTGTTCGGCGACGCGACGAACGGCGTCGACACGTACGACGCCGGGCGGTTCCTGTTCGTCGAACGGCAGGCCGGCACGGACCGGGTCGTGCTCGACTTCAACCGGGCGTTCGTGCCGCCGTGCGGGTTCTCGGCGGAGTACAACTGTCCGATGCCGCCGCGGCAGAACCGTTTTCCCGGCCGCATCGAGGCCGGCGAGAAACGCCCCGTGTTCCGCACCGGCTTCTCGATCCACTGACAAGGCGCACCAGCGCACGGTCAGTAACCCTCATCTCACCCCCCAGCGTGCGGCGGTTCGCCGTGTGGCGTAGTCAGGAGCATTGTGAAACGGACAGCAGTGATCGGCGGGATCCTCAGCGCGGTTCTGGCGCTCGCCGCTTGCGGCGGTGGCGGGAGCGGGTCGGGGGAGCCGGACACGAACGCGACGATCCAGGTCGGGTCGCTGTACGAGCCGTCGAACCTGGACAACACGAACGGTGGCGGCCAGGGGGTCACCGAGGCGTTCAACGGCAACGTCTACGAGGGGCTGTTCAAGCTCACCGACGACGGCAAGGTCGAGCCGCTGCTGGCGACCGACCACACCGTGAGCCCGGACGGCCTGACCTATACGTTCACGCTGCGTGACGGCGTGAAGTTCCACTCGGGCAAGACGCTGACCTCGGCGGACGTGAAGTACAGCATCGAGAAGGTCACCGCCGCGAACTCGCAGTCGGCGCGCAAAAGCAGCTTCGAGGTCATCAAGAACATCGCGACGCCGGACGCCAAGACCGTCGTGGTGACGCTCTCGTCGAAGTCGATCTCGTTCGTCTACAACCTGAGCTACATCTGGGTCATCAACGACCAGGCGAAGAACCTGAACGCCAGCGAGGACGGTACCGGCCCGTACAAGCTCGGTGCCTGGAAGCGCGGATCGACGCTCACCCTGACGAGGTTCGACGGCTACTGGGGCACCAAGCCGAAGAACAACGGTGTGGAATTCCACTACTTCACCGAGGCGACCGCGCTGAACAACGCGTTGCTCACCAACCAGGTGGACGTGGTGACGTCCGAGCAGTCGCCGGATGCGTTGAAGCAGTTCGACAATGCGGACTACACGATCAACGACGGCAAGTCGACGACGAAGCTCCTGCTGGCGTTCAACGACAAGAAGGCGCCGTTCGACAAGGTCGAGGTGCGCAAGGCGGTGTCGGCGGCGATCGACGACAAGAAGCTGCTGCAGTCGATCTGGGGCGAGTACGGCACGTTGATCGGCTCGATGGTTCCGCCGACCGACCCGTGGTACGAGGATTTGACCTCGGTGAACGCGTACGACGTCGCGGCGGCGAAGAAGGAACTGGCTGCGGCCGGGCTGCCGAACGGATTCACGTTCACGCTCGACACCCCGAACTACGACCCGCACCCGACCGTCGCGACGTTCGTGAAATCGGAGCTGGCCAAGGTCGGAATCACTGTGAACATCAACGTGATCACCGCGGACGAGTGGTACACGAAGGTCTACAAGAACCACGACTTCGTCGCGACGCTGCAGGAGCACGTGAACGACCGGGACGTGGTCTGGTACGGCGACCCCACGTTCTACTGGGGTTACGACAACCCGCAGGTCACCGCGTGGGTGAAGCAGGCCGAGCAGTCCGACACCGAGGCCGCTCAGACCGAGCTGCTCAAGAAGGTCAACCAGCAGATCGCGGCCGACGCGGCGTCGGACTGGCTGTACCTGTACCCGCAGATCGTGGTCGCGTCGTCGACGCTGTCGGGGTACCCGGTCAACGGGCTGAACTCGCAGTTCTACGTCTACGGGATCACGAAGAGCTGACATGCTTCGGTATCTGCTCCGGCGACTCGCCTTTCTGATCGTGTCGCTGTTCCTGGCCAGTGTCGTGCTGTTCCTGCTGCTGCGTCTGTTGCCGGGGGATCCGGCGAATGCGTTGCTGTCGGTCGGGGCGACGCCGGAGCAGATCGAAGCGGCGCGGCACCAGATCGGTACGGATCGGCCGCTGCTTTCGCAGTTCCTGCCGTGGCTCGGGGATCTGGCGACGTTCTCTTTCGGGACGTCGTTCGTGTCGTCGTTGCCGGTGGGGCCGGAGATCGCCTCCCGGTTGGTCGTGACCGTGCCGTTGACGCTGTTGGCTTTTCTGCTGGCGTTGGTGATCGCGGTGCCGGTGGGGTATCTCGCGGCGTCGCGGACGTGGTACGGGTCGGTGTTTTCTGCTGTCTCGCAGTTGGGCATCGCGGTGCCGGCGTTCTGGATCGGCATTCTGCTGGTCACGGTGTTCGCGTTGCAGTGGCGCGTGTTGCCGGCGGGTGGGTTCCCGTCGTCGGATTGGGCTTCGATTCCGGATGCCTTGCGGTCGCTGGCATTGCCGATCGTCACCATTGCGCTGGTGATGTCGGCGTCGCTGATCCGGTACGTGCGGTCGGCGACGTTGGACGTCGTGGGGTCGGATTATCTGCGTACCGCCCGGTCGCTGGGGTCGTCGTTCTCCGGGGCGTTTCTCCGGCACGGGGTGCGTAACGGCGCGGTGCCGGTGGTGTCCATTCTCGGGATCGAATTGGCGACGACGTTTCTCGGCGCCGTGGTGATCGAGAGTGTGTTCGCGCTGCCGGGGCTCGGGTCGTTGCTGACGGATGCGATCGCGGAGCACGACTACCCGGTGATCCAGGGCGTGCTGTTCGTGAGCACCCTTGCAGTGCTGGTGATCGGGTTCCTCGCCGATCTGGCTCAACGGTTGATCGATCCGCGGCTGCGGTCGGGGATGGTGTCGTGAGCGGGCGGTCTCGGCGGCGGTCGGTGGCTTTGGTGGTCGGTGGGGTGGTCGTCGGGCTTGTCGTGTTGGTGGCGGTGGTGTCGCTGTTCTGGACGCCGTACGCACCGGACGACACGACCGGTGGGCGGCTCACCGGACCCTCCGGTGCGCACTGGCTCGGCACCGACAAGCTCGGCCAGGACCTGGTGACCCGCCTGATGATCGGTGCCCGGATCGCGCTGGAGACGGGGCTGGGCGCCGTGCTCCTGGGCGGCGCGCTGGGGATCGCGTTCGGCCTCGCGGCCGGGTTCGCGCAGCGCTGGCTGGACGACACGGTCGCCGCGCTGCTCGACATCCTGATCGCGTTCCCGACGCTGCTGCTCGCGATGCTCGTGGTGGCCGCGCGCGGCGCGTCGTTGACGTCGGCGGTGCTCGCGATCGGGCTCGCGATGTCGGCGATCGTGGCGCGGCTGACCCGCATCCTGGTGAAACGCGTGCTCGCGCAGGACTACATCACCGCGTCGAGGACCTCGGGTACGCCGTGGCTCCGGGTGATCTGGGAACACGTGCTGCCCAACATCTGGCCGACGCTCGTCGTCAACCTTGCTCTGCAGTTCGGGCTGGCGGTTCTGGCCGAGGCCTCGCTGTCGTACCTGGGGCTCGGTCCGCCGCCGCCCAACGCCTCGTGGGGTCAGTTGCTGCAGGAGGCGCAGGCCACGGTGCTGACCGCGCCCGTCGGTGCGCTCGCGCCGGGCGTCGCTCTGGTGTTGTTGGTCGTTGGCGTGAACCTGATCGCTGACGGGCTGCGGGACGTGGCGGATCCGACGCGGCGGAGGTCGGCGTGAGCGTGTTGTCGGTCTCGCAGCTCTCCGTGTCGGGGCTTTCCGGGCCCGTGGAGGGCGCGCTCGTGGACGGCGTTTCGTTCTCCGTGGACGCGGGGGAGCGGCTCGGGCTGATCGGGGAGTCGGGGTCGGGGAAGTCGTTGACCGCGTTGGCGGTGCTCGGGCTGCTGCCGGCGGGGCTGGCGGCGTCGGGCAGCGTGCGGCTCGGGGGCACCGAGGTGGTCGGTGCGTCCGAGCGGGTGCTGAACGGGGTGCGGGGGCGGTCCGCGGCGATCGTGTTCCAGGAGCCGCTGACCGCGTTGGACCCGTTGATGCGGATCGGCAAACAGGTGGCGGTACCGCTGCGCCGATTCGGTGGCGGCTCGGTGACCGATGCGCTCGACGAGGTCCAGTTGCCTGCCCGCGTCGCGCGGGCGTATCCGCACGAGATTTCCGGTGGGCAACGGCAGCGGGTCGCGATCGCGATGGCGCTGGCGTGCCGTCCGGCGCTGCTCATCGCGGACGAGCCGACGACCGCGTTGGACGTCACCGTGCAGGCGGACGTGCTGACGCTGCTGGACGGGTTGGTGCGCGACCGGGGCATGGGGCTGCTGTTCATCAGCCACGACCTGGCCGTGGTCTCGCGGATGACCGACCGGGTCTTGGTGCTGTCGCAGGGGCGCGCGGTGGAAGCCGGCGTACTGACCGATCTGCTGCGCGAGCCGCAGCATCCGTACACCCGATCGCTGGTAGCGGCCGCGCGCCAACTCGATTCGGCGCTGGATTGGAGCGCGCGATGACATCGCCAAGTGCCGCGGGCGCGGCGGGCGGCACTGCACGGGGGGCGGTGTTGGAGGCTCGGGGGATCGGGTTTGCGTATCGGGGTGCCGCGGCGGTGCTTTCGGACGTTTCGGTCGCGGTGACCGAGGGACGCAGTCTGGCGCTGGTGGGGGAGTCGGGGGCGGGAAAGACCACGTTGTTGCGGCTGCTGCTCGGGCTGGCGCGGCCGTCGTCCGGGTCGGTGTTGTTCGACGGGGCACCGCTGGCGTCGGCGGGGCGGACGTTCCGGCGCAGCGTGCAGACGGTGTTCCAGGACCCGTACTCGTCGCTGGATCCTCGGCAACGGGTGGGGCGGATCGTGTCCGAGCCGCTGCGGTCGCTCGGCGTCGCCGGGGACGTCGCGGCGGCGCTGGACGCGGTGGGGCTGCCGCCGGACGTCGTCGACCGTTACCCGCACGAGTTCTCCGGCGGCCAGCGGCAACGGATCGCGATCGCCCGCGCGATCGTGTGCAATCCGCGCGTGCTGCTCGCGGACGAACCGGTGAGCGCGCTCGACGTCTCGACCCGCGTGCGGATCGTGGACCTGCTCGCGTCCTTGCGCGAAGAGCGCGGGTTGACGCTGGTGATGGTGTCGCACGACCTCGCGGTGGTGGCGAGCTTGTGTTCCGAGGTTGCCGTGCTCGAGAAGGGTCGAATCGTCGAGCAGGGTGACACGACCACGGTGCTGGGGTCGCCGTCGCACGCGTACACGCAACGGCTCGTCGCGAGCGTCCCCCGGCTGCCTGGGGTGTGAACCCTTTGGTGGGGTATAGCCCACCACAGGGTTCAGGGCTCAGCGGGTGAGTTCGGCGATTCCGGCGAGCAGGCGGTCTATGTGGGCCGGGGTCGTGCCGATGCCCACGCTGGCGCGGACGGCGGTTGCGCCCAGGTCGGCGCCCGCGCGGGCGGAGGCGTCGTCGAGCAGGCGCTTGGTCAGGGGATGCGCGCAGAAGAGCCCGTCACGGACGCCGATGCCGTGGTGGGTGGCCAGGTGCGTGGACACGTCCGACGCGGACACTCCCGCCACCGCGAAGCTGACGATACCGACGCGGTCGTGTCCGTCGGGGAACGTGCGGAGTTCGCCGACGCCCGGGAGGGCTGCGAGCCCGTCCCGCAGCTGCTGCACCAGGGCGTTCTCTTCGGCGGCAAGGGTGGTTCGGTCCGCCGCGGTGAGCGCCTCGCATACCGCGGCCAGGGCGACAGCGCCCAGGAGGTTCGGCGTTCCCGCCTCGTGCCGCGCGGGTCCGGAGTTCCAGTCGACCGCGTACCCGATCAGGTCGCCGTTCGTCACCGGTGCGACGTACGCGGTGGCGCCTCCGCCGGCGAGATACGGGTCGGCGGCGTCGAGCCAGTCGGCGCGCCCGGCGAGGACACCGGCGCCGAACGGGGCGTAGAGCTTGTGTCCGGAGAGCGCGAGGTAGTCGATGTCGTCGGTGGCGAGTGACACCGGTCGATGCGGTGCGAGCTGCGCGGCGTCCACGGCGATCCGTGCGCCGTACCGGTGCGCGACCTCGATGAGCGCAGCGAGCGGCCACACCTCCCCGGTCACGTTCGACGCTCCGGTAACAGTCACCAGCACGGGCCCGGTGAGGCCGGCCAGGTTCGCTTCCAGACCCGAGACGGCTTCGGCGACGGTGTGGGGGACCGGGAGGGAGATCGTGTTGGTCCAGGGGAGGAGGTTGGCGTGGTGTTCACCGGCCCACCCCACCACCGTGGTGTCGGCCGGTAGCGCCCTGGCCAGCAGGTTCAGGGCGTCGGTGGTGTTGCGGGTGAAGATCACGTGGTCGTCCGCGCGGGCGCCGACGAAGTCGCCGATCGACTGGCGGGCCCGCTCGTAGGCGAGCGTGCTGCGCTGCGACGCCGCACCGGCGCCCCGGTGCACGCTCGCGTACCAGGGCAGGATCGCGTTCACGGCGTCCGCGGCGGCGCGCAGGCACGGGGCGGTCGCGGCGTAGTCGAGGTTGACGTGGTCGGTGACGGTTCCGTCGAACAGCGTCACCGGCAGGTCCCCACCGAGCACCGACAGTCCCGACGTCGAAGCGGTGGGCGTGGGGAGGGCATAGGTCAGCACGAGGCGTCACTCCTGGCACAGGGGACCCCGCAAGGTCCGCGCTTGCCCGCCGCAGGATCGCGGCTGGGCCAGGTCTTCACCCGGGGCACCCCACCGCGAACCGTGGAGGGTTGCCGGCCAGCGAGCCGGGGCTTGGCGCTGGCACTCATGACCTACGCCGGGAGTTTACACACGGCCCGTTGACTTCTCGCGTACGTACGATGTACGTATTACGTACGTCGTACGTATGGGAGGCCCGATGACGCTCGTGGACACCCGGCAGCGTCCGAACCGACTGCACGCCGAGTTACTCGCCGCCGGTTCGTGGTCGACACGGCACGGAGTGGCTCGATTGGCGATGAGCCGGGCCCGCAAGCAGGGTGATCTGCAGGCGCGGCTGTTCTCGGACAAGTCCGTTCGCGACGACCCGTTCCCGCTCTACACCCAGATCCGCGACCGCGCCCCGATCGTGCGCGGCTCGTTCCTGGCGGCCACCGCTCATCACCGCATCGCCGAGGCGGCGCTGCGCAGCGACGCGTTCGGCGTCGTCTCCGATCCGGAGGCGCTCCCGCCGGCGGCGCGTTGGCTGATGACCCGCCCCCAGCGGACGATCGGCCCGGTGACGCCGCCGTCGATGCTCGCCGTCGATCCGCCGGTGCACACCCGGTACCGACGGCTGGTGTCCCGGGTGTTCACCGCGCGGGCGATGGCGTCGCTGCGCGGCCGGGTCGGTGAGCTCGCCGACGAACTGCTCGACCGTGCCGACCGGGACACCGATCTGATCAGCAGCTACGCGAGCCTGCTGCCGGTGACGATCATCGCGGAAATCCTCGGTGTGCCGGCCGACATGCGTCCGCAGTTCGTCGCGTGGGGGAGCACGGCGGCTCCGGTGCTCGACATCGGACTCTCCTATCGCGAGTACCGCCGGGTGGATGCCGCGATCCGCCAGCTCAACGACTGGATGAGCGGCCACTTCGCCCGGCTGCGTCGCGAACCGGGTGACGACCTGATCAGCCGCCTGATCCACGACGACAACGATCTCGACGAGAACGAGCTGCTGGCGATCGCCGGGTTGCTGCTCGCTGCCGGGTTCGAGACGACGGTGAACCTGATCGGCAACGGTGCGGCGCTGCTGATGTCGCACCGGGACCAGCTGGACGGTGTGGAGTGGGGCAACGCGGTCGAGGAGATTCTGCGGTACGAGTCGCCCGTGCAGAACACGGCGCGGCGGGCGCTGCGCGACACCGAGGTGGCGGGGGTGAAGGTGCGTCAGGGCACGTTCCTCTCGATCCTCATCGGCGGGGCGAACCGTGATCCGGAGGTGTTCGACGACCCCGAGCGCTTCGACGTGCACCGGGGGAACGCCAAGGAGCACCTCGCGTTCTCCAGCGGTATCCACTACTGCCTGGGGGCGTCGCTCGCCCGGATCGAGGGGGAGGAGGCGCTGCGCCGACTGTTCGAGCGCTACCCGAACGTTCGTCCGGCTGGCCCGGGTCGCCGGCGCCCCACCCGCACCCTGCGCGGCTACGACGAACTTCCCGTCCACCTCGGATAGCTGGCGCTGCGCGTTGTATGCCTACCTAGGGGACAGAAAGGAGCTGACGTGCGCAGAGGTCCGGAGCCCGTGGTGCGGCAAGTGCTGACGCGCGAGCGGATCGTGCACGCCGCGGTCGAGCTGATCGAGCGGCACGGCGTCGACGCACTGTCGATGCGCGCGGTGGCGGCCGAGCTCGGCGTCGCGGTGATGTCGCTCTACAACCACGTGCCGAACAAGGCCGCCCTCATGGAGGGGGTCGCCGAGTACGTCGTCGCGGGGCTCGACACGGTGCCCGCCGGTACCGGCGACTGGCAGGGCGAGGCCCGCGCCCTCGTCCGCGCGTTCCGGACCGCGGCCCACGAGTACCCACACTCCATGCGGGTGGTGCTGACCCATTCGATCGACACCACCGCGGCGTCGCGCCTGGCCGAACGCGCGCTCGCGCTCGCAGCGGAAGCCGGCTTCGAAGGCGCCACCGCGGTGCGGATCGTGCACGCGCTGATGGCCTACGCGGTCGGCTCGCAACTGCAGGCGCTCTGGCTCGGGCAGCTTCTCGATCGGGTGTCGGAGGATCCGGGGATCAAACGGGTGGACCCGGCGAAGTTCCCGCACGTCGTGGCATCCGCGTCGGCGCTGCTGGCGCACGACCCCGAGGCTGACTTCGAGTTCGGCCTCGACCTTCTGATCGCGGCCATCGACGCTTTGCCGCATACTGGTTGAACCAGTGAACCAGCGGACGTAAGCTGGCCCGCATGACCGAATACGTGCTCGTGTTCGCCGTACCGGTTTTCGTGCTGTGCGTGGCGCTGGAAATCGCCTCCTACCGGCTGCTGAGCGACGAAAGCGAACTCGGGTACACCGCGTGGGACACGGTGACGAGCCTCTCGATGGGGCTCGGGTTCCTCGTGGTGGAGGCGTTCTGGAAGATCGTCACGCTGGCGGCCCTGGCCGGGGTGTACGCGCTGACGCCGTTGCGGCTCGACCCGACGTCGATCGGGACGTGGGTGCTGTTGTTCTTCGCCGACGACCTGGCCTATTACTGGTACCACCGGTCGCACCACGAGGTGCGGATCCTGTGGGCGTCGCATGTGGTGCACCACTCGAGCCGGCGCTACAACTTCTCCACCGCGCTCCGGCAGCCGTGGACGCCGTTCACCGCGTTGCCGTTCTGGCTTCCGCTAGCGGCGATCGGCATCCCGCCGTGGATGATCTTTTTCCAGCTCTCCGTGAACCTGATCTACCAGTTCTTCCTCCACACCGAACGCATCGGGACGATGCCGCGCTGGTACGAAGCGGTGTTCAATACGCCCTCCCACCATCGGGTGCACCACGGCACGCAGCAGGTCTACCTCGACCGCAACTACGGGGGAATCCTTATCATCTGGGACCGACTCTTCCGGACGTTCGAGCCCGAGGGCGAGCGGGTCGTCTACGGTCTGACCAGGAACATCGAGACGTACAACCCCGTGCGGGTGGCGTTCGGGGAGTACGGAAAGATCGCCCGCGCGGTGCGAGGGGCGTCGTGCTGGCGTCATCGGGTGGGTCACCTGCTGCGCGGGCCGGGATGGGTTCCGCCCGTAAAGTCTGCGGCGTGACCTTCAGTCCGATTGCGCGCAGCGGTGTGTCCGACGCGGTCTACCGGCAGTTGCGGGATGCGATCCTGACCGGGTCGCTCGCTGCCGGTTCGTCGCTGCCGGGCGAGCGGACGCTCGCCGAGGAGTTCGGAGTGGCGCGGCACGGGCTGCGGGAGGCGATCCGGCGGTTGCAGCAGGCGCGACTGGTCGAGGTGAGCCACGGTGGCGCCACCCGGGTGCT
The DNA here is from genome assembly GCF_043197895.1 of Cryptosporangium sp. NPDC048952. NCBI lineage: Bacteria > Bacillati > Actinomycetota > Actinomycetes > Cryptosporangiales > Cryptosporangiaceae > Cryptosporangium > Cryptosporangium sp. NPDC048952. The sequence goes on from NZ_JBICTY010000003.1 coordinate 1,016,100, forward strand.
GGACTGGCGAGTTTCGGCCGGACTCGAGCTGCTCGGTGATCTGGCGGCGTCGCTGGAGTTGCCGGGGAGCGCGATCCTGCGGTCGGCGCTGGAGATGCGGCTCGCTATCGGTGTGGACGCGGCGCGGTTGGCCGCCAACCGGGCTTCGGCGGACGCGGCCGGCGAGATCGAGGAGTACCTGACCGGTTCGGTGGGGGTCACCGACCCGGTCGTGCTCGCCGAGCGCTACGAGCAGTTCTGGCGGTTGATCATCGTCGCCGGTGACAACCTCGCGTACCAGCTCTCCTACAACAGCCTGGTCCTCGCGATGAACCAGAACGCGGAGGTGACGCGGGAACTCGCCGCTCCCGAGGCCGCGGATCTCCCCACTCAGCGGGTGCTCGCCACAGCGATCGCATCGGGCGACGCCGACGGCGCCGCCGCCGCTGCCCGCCGACTGACGTCAGTGATGCTTTCCCGCCTCTAGCGGCGGCGGTTGGGGTCGGCCAACGGGACGAGGGTGCGTTCGCCGAGGCGGGTCATGGCGTGGAGTGGGGCGGTGGCGGCCCTGAGGACGCGGGCGAGCCCCGGGCGACCCTGTTCCCGCACCAGGAGCGGGCCGATCGTGCTCATCACCTGCGTCAACGCGGGGAGTGGCCGCCCGAACAGCGTCAGCTCGACGATCCGGCCCGCGTCGTCGAATCGCAGTAGCTGGGCCTCTTCGAACTGCTCCGTGCCGGCGCGACCGGTCATGAACAGCGCGCGGGTGCGGTCGTCGCCGACCTCGGTGTGGTAGCGCACGTCGTCGAAGACCTGCACCGCGGCGACGAGCATCTCGCGGACCTGTACACGGCCCTCGAAGCGGAACGCGGCCGTGAGCGGCGAGATCGCGACGGCGTTCTCGGCGAGGCAGGCAGTGGCCGCCTCGGCGTCGCCGTTCTCGCCGGCAGCACGCCACTGGGCGGTCGTGGTTTCGATGGTGGTGGGCATCGTGACCTCCTCGACGGGGTGCTCGTGACGGTAGCGTGAATGTCTACGCGGTGTCGACGGTTCAGTTTTGTCGGAGGGCCTGGCTAGGTTCCCGGACCGTGGCACAACTCCTGGCAGACACCCGTCCACTCCGGACCTCACCCGAGTTCCGGAGAGTCTGGGGTGGCCACATGGTCTCGGCCATCGGCACCGGCATGACCGCTGTCGCGCTGGCGATCCAGGTGTGGGAGATCACCGGGTCGTCGTTCGCGGTCGGCGCGATCGGCCTGGTCACGATGGTGCCGACGCTCGCCCTGGGGCTCCTCGGAGGCTCGATCGCCGACGCCGTCGACCGGCGGCGGCTCGTCCTGGTCATGAGCGTCGGCCTCGCGATCGTGGCCGCGCTGCTCACCGCCCAGGCGCTGCTCGATCTGCGTCAGCTCTGGCTGCTGTACGTGCTGGCGGCGGCGCAGTCCGCGCTCTCCGCGGTGGACACGCCTGCCCGGCGGACGTTCGCGCCCCGTCTCCTACCCCCGGCGCTGCTGCCGGCCGCCGCCGCGCTCACCCACCTGGGTTGGCAGGTCAGCGCGTTGATCGGTCCGTTGATCGCGGGTGGGTTGATCGCGACCGTGGGGGTCGCCGCCGTGTACCTGGTCGACGCGGTCAGTTACGCGGTGTCGGCCTGGGCGGTGTCGGGGATCCGGCCGATCCCGCCGGAGGGTGGCGGCACGGCGGTCGGGCTCCGCTCGGTCGTCGACGGGCTGCGGTACGCGCGGCGGAGCCCGCTGGTGGCGGGCAGCCTGCTCGCCGATTTGAACGCGACGGTCCTGGCCATGCCGCACGCACTGTTTCCCGCGCTGGCCGCCACCCGGTTCGGCGGTGGGGAGGCCACGGCGAGCCTGCTCTACGCGGCGGTCGGGCTGGGCGGGTTGGTGGCCGGTGTGCTGTCCGGTCCGCTGGGCGGAATCCGTCGCCAGGGCGTGGCGATGCTCCTGGCGGTCGGGTGCTGGGGAGCGGCGATCGTCGGCCTCGGGCTGAGTCCGGCGCTCTGGCTCGGCGTGGTGTGCCTGGTGGTCGCGGGCGCGGCGGACGTCGTCACGGTGGTGTTCCGCGGCACGATCCTGCAGCTGACGACGCCGGACGAGCTGCGCGGGCGGATCAGCGGCGTGGACTTCGTCGTGGGCGCGGGCGGCCCCCAGCTCGGCAATGCGCGTGCCGGTGCGGTCGGCTCGCTCGTCGGCCCCGCCGCGGGCGCCGCCCTCGGCGGAGCCGCCTGCGTCCTGGGCGCGCTCGCCCTCGCAGTGGCCCTGCCCACAGTGCGGCGGTATCGCCTCGAGACTGCCGATGGGTAGGGCGGAATCACAGCGAGTAGCGTGCCGTTGGGATTAACGGAGCCGTCGCTCCGCTAGAACGGATCGTCGAACAGGAGTCCGCCGTGGCCGATTCGCCACCCCAGAGCGTCGCCGACGCCGCACCCGCGCCCACCCCCGAGCGCGGTCGGCGCCCCGGAGCGTTCCTCGGCGTCGTCGTGGCCATCTCGCTGCTGCTGTTCGGCGTGCCGTGGTGGACGCTGCTCGGCCCGTCCAACGACTGGCCGCTCGCCGTCGTCCTCGTCGGTTCGCTCGTGCTGCTCGCCGGCTTCATCGGCCTGCCGATCTCGATGATGCGCGGCCACGGCCGCCACGACGATCGTGCCGCCCGCATCGGCGACACGCTGCTCGGCGTCGTCTGGGTGCTTTTCGTCTGGTCGGTGATCGGCGACGTCCTGCGGCTCGTGCTGTGGCTGGGCGGGGTCGACCACGCCTCCCGGATCACCGCGGTGTTCACGCTGGTCGTGAGCGTGGTCCTGCTGGTGTGGGGCCACTACGAGGCGATGCGCGTCTCCCGCGTCCGCGAGCTCGACGTCACGCTGCCCCGGCTCGGCGCCGGCCTCGACGGCACCCGCGTCGTGCTCATCGCCGATACCCACTACGGCCCGATCGATCGCGCGGAGTGGTCACGCAAGACCGCGGAACTGGTCAACACGCTCGACGCGGACGTCATCGCGCACGCGGGCGACATCGCCGACGGCACGCCCGACCAGCGCGAGGAGCAAGCGGCGCCGCTCGGCACGCTGAACGCGCGGCTGGCGAAGGTGTACGTCACCGGCAACCACGAGTACTTCAACGAGGCGCAGGGTTGGCTCGACCGGATGTCCGCCCTCGGCTGGAACTCGCTGCACAACCGCCACGTCGTGGTGGAGCGCGGCGGCGACCGGCTGGTGGTGGCGGGCGTCGACGACGTGACGGCTGCCGGTTCCGGGCTGGCCGGGCACCGCACCGACCTGGACGGCGCCCTGGCCGGCGCCGACCCGGAGCTGCCCGTGCTGCTGCTGGCGCATCAGCCGAAGTTCATCCGGCGCGCCGCCGAGGCGGGGATCGACCTTCAGGTGTCGGGGCACACGCACGGCGGCCAGATGTGGCCGTTCAACTTCCTGGTGCGGCTCGACCAGCCGGTGGTGCGGGGCCTGTCGCGCCACGGCGAGCGGACGCAGCTCTACACGAGCGGTGGAACCGGCTTCTGGGGGCCGCCGTTCCGCATCTTCGCGCCGAGCGAGATCACCGTGCTGACGCTGCGGTCGGCCGCGCGCTGACGTTGTCCAGGAGTAGGTGAACGGTGAGTTCGAGGCGGGCCGCGACGTCGCTGACCGAGGCCCGCCGGGTGACCCAGGCGACCAGGTTGGAGAGCCACACGTCGCCGATCACCCGGGCGATCGCCAGGTCCTCGGCGCTCGGCTCCTCGTGGATCGCCTGCCCGAACATCCGCTCCATCAGCCGGGCGACGGTGTCGACCTCGGCCGACACGCTGGCGTCCGCGAACATGAACGCGCGGGTCATCGCCTCGGTGAGCTGCGGGTAACGCTGCAGCTTGCGGGTGACCCGCCCGAGCACGAACAGCACTCGCTCGCTCGGCGTCTCGCCGGGGATGTCGACCCGGTCGAGCTTCTCCTGGGCGTTCTCGAACTCCCGCGCGAGTCCGGTGACCAGCAGGTGGTTCTTCGAGGGGAAGTACCGGTAGAGCGTGCCGAGTGCGACGTCGGCGTTCTCGGCGACGGCACGCATCTGCACGGCCTCGTACCCGCCCTTGGTCGCGAGTGCGATCGTGGCATCGAGCATCCGCTTGCGCCGGTCACGCTGCGCGGCCGAGCCGAGGTCGTCCTCGGTGAGCGCGTTGAGCGTGTTGAGGACGCTCTGCCCGCCACCGCGCGCACGAGATGGTCCGGCCATCGGGTCAACTCCCTGGATCTGACGGATACGCATACGAGAGTACCCCGGGCAAGGAGTCACACGTTCTAGTGTCGGGGGTCCGTCACGTTCCCGTAACGCACGATCGTCCCTTCGTGACACTGGAGAAACCGTTCACTTCGTCGCGGAACGCCGCGGCGTGCCGTTAGAACCTGTTCTAGTATTCGGTGGTGGACTTCACTCCCGAACCACCCCTGCGGGACGCCGCGGAGCTGGCCGCGCTGGTGGCCGAACGCTCCGGCGGCGACCGCCTGTGGGACGCGCTCGTGGACGCCGGACTCGTCGAACTCGCGTTACCCGCCGGCGTCGGCGGTGACGACCTCGGGCCCGCCGGAGCGGCCGTCGTCCTCACCGAACTCGGGCGCCGGGCGGCGTCCACGCCGTTCTTCGCGACGCTCGGCGTCGGGGCGCTGACGCTGGCCCGGTGCGGTGCCGCGGAGGACGTGCTCCGGCGCGTCGTCGACGACGGTGCGGTGCTCACCGCGGCGCTGCACGAGCCGTCGGTGGCGTTCCCGCGCTTCCCCCGTACGGTGGCCAGTGCGGTTACGGACGGGTACTCGCTCTCCGGGGTGAAGCTCGGAGTGCCGGACGCGGACGCCGCGGAGCACGTCCTGGTGCCGGTGGCCGGACCCGCGCTGCTGTTGGTCGACCTCCGGACGCCGGGCATGGAGGTCTCCCGCGTCCCCGGCGCCGGGGAGAACGCGCCCTACCGCCTGGCGTTCGACGAGGTCTTCGTTCCGGCCGAGGCGCTGGTCGGCGGCGCGGACGCGGTGAGCGACCTGTACCGCCTGGCGCTGGCCGCGGCGGTCAGCTACGGCGACGGCCTGCTGGCCGGGGCTCTGGACCTCACCGTCGCGCACGTGGCCACCCGGGAACAGTTCGGGCGGCCGTTGGCGACGTTCCAGGCCGTCGCCCAGCAGATCGCCGACGTCTACCTGGCGTCGCGCACGCTCCACCTGCTGGCGCAGTCCACGGTCTGGCGGCTGCAGAACGGCCTCGACCCGGGCACCGACGCCGAGGTGGCCGCGTACTGGGTCGCGACCGAGCTCCCCGCCGCGATCGGTACCTGCCACCACCTGCACGGCGGCCTCGGTCTCGACCGCGACTACCCGCTGCAGCACTTCTCGGCGGCGGCCAGCGACCTGGCACGGCTGGTCGGCGGGCCCTCCGAAACGCTCGACCGGCTCGGCGCGCAGTACGTGGAGGACAAGTGCTGATCGACCTGACGTCCGCACAACGCGCCCTCCGCGACGAGATGCGCGCGTACTTCGCCGGGGTCCTCTCACCGGCCGAGCGGGAAGCGATGCTGGTCGACCGGCACGGCCCCGAGTACCGCGACCTGATCCGGCGCCTCGGCCGCGACGGTTGGCTCGGGCTCGGCTGGCCCACCGAGTACGGCGGGCGCGGCCTCGGCCCGGTCGAGCAGCAGCTGTTCGTCAACGAGGCGACGCGCGCGGACGTACCACTACCGTCGGTCACACTCGAGACCGTCGGCCCGACGCTCCAGCGGTACGGCACCGACGACCAGAAAGCGCGCTTCCTGCCGGGCATCCTGCGCGGCGACGTCCACTTCGCGATCGGCTACACCGAGCCGGAAGCCGGCACCGACCTCGCGTCGCTGCGCACCAGGGCGGTCCGCGACGGCGCCGACTACGTCGTCAACGGCCAGAAGATCTTCACCACCGGCGGGCACGACGCCGACTACATCTGGCTGGCCTGCCGCACCGACCCCGAGGCGCCGAAGCACCGCGGTATCTCGATCCTGATCGTCGACACCCGCGACCCCGGCTACACGTGGACACCGATCATCACGTCCGACGGTGCGCACCACGTCAACGCCACCTACTACCGCGACGTCCGGGTGCCGGTGTCGATGCGCGTCGGCGAGGAGAACCGTGGCTGGCGGCTGATCACCACCCAGCTCAACCACGAGCGGGTGATGCTGGGGCCGGCCGGGCGGCTGGGCGGGCTGCTCGACCGCGTGCGGTCCTGGGCTTCGACCCGGACGGACCCTGCTGGCGCTCCGCTGCTGGAGCGCGACGACGTACGACGTGCTCTGGCGCGCGTCCATGCGTTCCAGCGTGCGAACGAGCTGCTCAACTGGCAGGTCGCCGCGGCGGCGGGCGGTCCGGGGGAGATCGCCGACGCGTCCGCCTCCAAGGTGTTCGCTGCGCAGGCGGTCCAGTGGGCCGGGCCGCTGCTGGAGGACGTCGTGTCCCGGCACGGCGACCCGGCGGACCCGGAGACCGCGGCGCTGCTCCGCTGGCTCGACGTCCAACGCAAACGCAACACGGTCCTGACGTTCGGCGGCGGCGTCGACGAGATCCAGCGCGAGCTGATCGCGACGGCGGGCCTCGGGCTGGAGAGGGTGCCCCGATGACCTCCACCATTCTCGACGCCGCGAAGAAGATCCGGGCCCGGGGCGAGAGCGCGCCGTTCGTGGCGCGCGATCCGGTCAGCGAGCCGGTGATGCATGCCTGGCTCGACGCGCTGGGCGATTCCAATCCCGTCTACGTGGATCGTGACGCCGCCGTGGAAGCCGGGCATCCCGGCATCGTCGTACCGCCCGCGATGATCCAGGTCTGGACGATGCCCGGACTGGGCCGGGTCCGGGACGCCGACGACCCGCTCTGGCTGATGCTCACCGTGCTGACCGACGCCGGCTACCCGTCGATCGTCGCCACGGACTGCGACCAGACCTACCACCGCTACCTCCGGCCCGGCGAGAAGCTGACCGTGCGGTCCCGGCTCGGCGAGGTCACCGGTCCGAAGCAGACGGCGCTGGGTGAGGGCTGGTTCGTCACCACGCACAACACCTGGTACTCGGGCGACGAGCCGGTCGCCGAGATGGCGTGGCGAGTGTTGAAGTTCCGGCCGGCCCCGAAGCCGCCGAACGTGCTGCGGCCGGTCGTCAGCAAGGACACCGAGTTCTTCTGGGACGGCACGGCGAAGGGCGAGCTCCGCATTCAACGCTGCGAGAAGTGCGGTGTCCTGCGGCACCCGCCCGGCCCGTTCTGTCGATCGTGCGGCTCGGAGTTCTCCGGGTACCTCGTCGCCTCCGGGCGCGGCACGATCTTCAGTTACGTCGTGCACCACCATCCCCCGGTACCGGGGCGCCAGACGCCGTACGTCGTCGCGCTGGTGGAGCTGGAGGAAGGCGTCCGCATGCTCGGGGAGCTGCTGGACGGGCGGCCGGAAATCGGTACACCGGTCAGTCTCGTGTGGCAACGCATCGACGAGTCGCTGACTCTGCCCGCCTGGAGGGTTCGATGACGGATCTACCCGAGCTCGTCCTCGAGGTCACGCCCACGTTCGTCGTCAGCACCGCGATCGCCACCCGCGACTACCAGGAGGTGCACCACGACCGCGACCTCGCGGTGGCGCGCGGCTCGAAGGACATCTTCCTCAACATCCTGACGACGACCGGCCTGGTGCAGCGGTACGTCACGGACTGGGCGGGGCCGTCGGCGCGGATCGGTGGCGTGAGGATTCGCCTCGGCGTGCCGTGTTACGCGTACGACCGGCTCACGTTCTCGGGGTCGGTGACATCCGAGAACGAGGGTGTCCTCACGGTCGCCGTCGTCGGCCGGGTAAGTCGTGGTGACCACGTTCGCGGAACGGTGAAGGTGACGCTGTGAGCATCTCGGGGCAGGCCGCGCTGGTCGGCATCGGCGCCACCGACTTCTCCAAGGATTCCGGGCGCAGCGAGCTCAAACTCGCCGCCCAAGCCGTACGCGCCGCCCTGGACGACGCCGGGCTCACCCCCGCCGACGTCGACGGGCTGGTGAGCTTCACCCAGGACAACAACACCGAGATCGCTGTCGCCCGCGAGGTGGGCATTCCCGAGCTGACGTTCTTCAGCCGCATCCACTACGGGGGCGGTGCCGCGTGCGCCACCGTGCAGCAGGCCGCGATGGCGGTGGCGACCGGCGTCGCGTCGGTAGTGGTCTGTTACCGGGCGTTCAACGAACGCTCGGGTCACCGTTTCGGCCAGGTGCAGCCGGGGTTGGCGGTCGCACCGACCTCGGGAGGTGTCGACGCGGGGTGGTCGTACCCGTTCGGGCTCGGCACGCCGGCGAGCTGGGTGGCGATGTTCGCGCAGCGCTATTTGCACACGTACGGTGCCTCGTCGGAGGACCTGGGCCGGGTGGCGGTGACGATGCGCGCCCACGCGGCGACGAACCCGGCGGCGTGGTTCTACGAGCGGCCGATCACGCTGGAGGAGCACCAGGCGTCGCGGTGGATCTGCGAGCCGCTGCGGCTGTTCGACTGCTGCCAGGAAAGTGACGGGGGCGTGGCTGTTGTCGTGACGTCTGTGGACCGGGCGCGGGACCTCCGGCGAGCGCCGGTGCTGATCGCCGGTGCCGCCCAGGGGAGTGGCGACGACGAGTACCTGATGACCAGCTACTACCGCGACGACCTGACGCAGTTGCCGGAGCTCGGCACGGTGGCGCGGCAGCTGTGGGGGCAGGCGGGGCTGAATCCGGCCGATGTGGACGTCGCCGTGCTCTACGACCACTTCACGCCGTTCGTGCTGGTGCAGCTGGAGGAGCTCGGGTTCTGCGGGCGCGGTGAGGCGGCGGGGCTCGTGGCCTCCGGCGCCCTGGGGCTGGACGGTTCGCTGCCGACCAACCCCCACGGTGGGCAGTTGGGGGAGGCGTACATCCACGGGATGAACGGGATCGCGGAGGGGGTGCGTCAGCTGCGGGGTTCGGCGGTGAACCAGGTCGCTGGCGCGTCGACAGTGCTGGTGACAGCGGGCACCGGCGTGCCGACGAGCGGCCTGGTACTCACGTCGGCGTAGCGGTGACGCCGCTGAACCCCGGTGGCCGTCCCCGATAGCTCTGCTCGATCGTCGCGAGAACCTTGCCGGGGTCGTCGCGCGTGGAACTCCTCGGAGTCGGCCTCGAGCGCCAAGCCGACCTCTTGGATCCAGCCATCGGGGGTCGGCAGCTTCCAACGCACCCACGGTCGTCAGGCCGCGTTGCACGGATTCCGCCAAGAACGCGCGCGCGACCCGGAGCGGATCACCGCACCGGGCCGCATCCGCACCAGCGCGCTCTACCGAGCACACCTCGTACGCGCCACGTGGCCGCGCGCGCTGAGATCCAGTCTGGACCACAGGCGCCCAGCTGCGGTGATCACGACAGCTGAGCATCTGTGGTCCGAAGTGGACCAACACGCGCGACGCCGCCCCACATCTCGACGTCCCCCGGGCTCAGGTCCGTGGAGGCCCGCCACTCCGCGATGCTCACCAACCCCGGCTCCACCAGCTCGAGCCCCTCGAAGAAGCGCGACACCTCCGCGAACGAACGGAACTGCCCCGGCGTCGACGCCATGATCGGCGCCAGAGCCTCCAACTGTTCCGGCGTCTGGTGATCGATGGTGCCGTGCGACAACGCGAGGTACGAACCCGGCGCCAACGCATCCACGAGCTCCGCCACGCGCGCATACGGCGAATCCGCGTCCTCCAGGAAGTGCAGCACCGAGAACAGCAGCAACCCGATCGGCTGATCGAAGTCCAGCGGAGCCCGCGCCAGAATCTCGCCGGGGTTCCGTACGTCTCCTTCGAGGTACGTGGTGTTACGGCTCAGCAAAGGCCCCGCGTGCAACAGCACGATCGGATCGTTGTCGACGTACACCACCCGCGCATCGGGGGCCACCTCGTGCACGTTCCCTGCGCTCGGTATCCCCGTTCCCACGTCCAGGAACTGCCTGATGCCTGAATCGAACAAATACTTCACCGCTCGCTGCAGGAACCTGCGGTTCTCCACCGCCGCGGTGCGGGTGCTGGGGAATGCGGCCGCGATCGCGTCGCCCGACGCCCGGTCGGCGGCGAAGTTCACGGTGCCACCGAGCCAGTAGTCGTACCGCCGCGCGGGGTGTGCGACCGACGTGTCGATGCCGGGAGGTGCTTCCTCGTTGCTCACACGGGAATTACAGCGCACCCGCCGCATCGAGCGCCGCCAGGTACCCCGACGTCATCGCCGGCCCCAGCGTCGCCCCCGGACCGGCGTACGTGCGGCCCATCACCTGCGCGCTGGTGTTGCCCGCCGCGTACAGCCCCGGAATGACGCTGCCGTCGTCCCGCAGCACCCGCGAGTGGTCGTCGGTGACCAGTCCACCCTTCGTCCCGAGGTCGCCCGGCACGATCTTCACCGCGTAGAACGGCGGCTTCACCAGCGCCGCGAGGTTGGGGTTCGGTTTCACACGGGGATCCCCGTAATAGCGGTCGTACGCCGATTCGCCCCGCCCGAAATCGAGGTCGCGCCCCGTCGAAGCAAACCCGTTGAAGCGTTCGATCGTTTTTTCCAAAGAAGAAGAAGGAATTCCGATTTTTTCTGAAAGGCCAGCCAGAGACGAAGATCGAGCCGCCACGCCCGCTCGGTACCACGAGCCCGGCAGCGGTTGCCGTGGCCCCTTCGCGGTGAACAGGTACCGATCGCGATAGCGCTGATCGAACACCAGCCACGCGGGCACCCGCGGCTCGTCGAACGAGTACATCGCGTGCACGGCGTCCACGTACGGGGCAGCCTCGTTCACGAAGCGCTTGCCGTTCACGTCCACCAGCACGCATCCCGGCAGCGAGCGCTCCGCCAGCAGGAAGTACGGCCCGCGCGGCAGCGGCACCGACGGTCCCCACCAGGCGTCGTCCATCAGGCGCACCGCCGCACCGAGGTCCTGCGCGGTGCGGATGCCGTCGCCGGTGTTCGCCTCGGCGCCGACGGTCCACTCGGTGCCGATCGGCTCCTTCTGGTACTTCTTGCGCATCGTGTCGTCGCGCTCGAATCCACCGGCGGTGAGCACGACGCCCTTCGAGGCGGTCAACACCTCGGGCTCCGCACCCCGCACCGCGACCCGGACACCGGTCACGCGCCCGCCCGAAACCACCAACTCCAGCATCGGCGTCGACAACCACACCGGCACGTCGTGCCGCTCCAGCCCGGCGCGTAACCCGGCGGCCAGCGCCTGGCCCATCGTCAGCAGCTCGCGCCGCCGCATCCGGCTGCCCCACGCCCGGGCGCCGACGCGGGCCGCCGTGGCCACCCCTCGTGGATGCCGCATCACCAGGTTCAGCCAGCGGAACTCCGCCTGCGTGATCGCCAGCCCGCCCTTCGCGGCGAGGTACGGCGGCTCGAGCGTCGACCGCAGCGAGCCCAGCACCGACGCCGGGAACGGGCGCGGCTCCACCGACCGCCCCGTCGGACGTCCGCCGGGTGCCTCCGGGTAGTAGTCGGAGTAGCCGCGCACCCAGCCCAGCCGCAGCGGCGTCTCGCGCTCCAGGAGCGCGAGCATGTCGGGCCCGTGGCGCAGGAACGCGTCTCGCAACGCACTGCCGTCCTCGTCACCCGGCTGCGCCGCGGTCGCGACGATGTGCTCCAGGTACGTCTTCGCCGCTGCGGCGTCGTCGACCACACCGTCGCGCTGCAGCACGTGGTTGTTGGGAATCCAGACGCCTCCACCGGACCGGGCGGTGGAACCGCCGTAGCGCGGGGACTTCTCCACCACTATCGCGCGCAGGCCCGACGTGGCGGCGGCCAGCGCTGCGGTCATCCCCGCACCGCCGGCACCGACGACTACCAGGTCGAACTCTTGGGCAGCGGACATCGAAGCTCCTCTCGATCTGTAACACGTTATAGAAAAGTCGGACCGCACCGCTATGGTGGGAGCGAGCTTGAATCAGAACGCGTTCTAGAGCGGAGTCCTCCATGCTCGACGACGTCGACCTACGACGAGCGGCTGACGCCCTCCGGTCAGCCGAGCGTGACCGAGTGGCGATCCCGCCGCTGATCACCACGTTCCCGGGCATCACCGCCGGCGACGCCTACCGCATCCAGCTGCTCAACATCGAGCGGCGCGGCGCCGCGGTCGTCGGCCACAAGGTCGGCCTGAGCTCCAAGGCCATGCAGCAGATGATGGGCGTCGACGAGCCCGACTACGGCCACCTGCTCGCCGACATGCGCAACGCCGAGGACGCCCCGGTCGATACGAGCCGCTACCTGCTCCCGCGCGTCGAACCCGAGGTGGGCTTCGTCCTCGGCGACGATCTCCCCGAAGACTGCACCGAGGAGCAGGCCCTCGCGGCCACCGAAGCCATCGCGCCGGCGCTCGAACTCATCGACAGCCGCATCGTCGACTGGAAGATCGCACTTCCCGACACGATCGCCGACAACGCCTCCTCCGCCGGCTTCGTCCTCGGCAAGACCCGGCTCGATCCGCGCACTGTCGACCTCGCGGCGCTCCCGGTGATCCTCCACCGCAACAACGAGCAGGTCGGCTCCGGTACATCGTCGGCCGTCCTCGGCAATCCGCTGGTCGCGGTCGCCTGGCTCGCGCGCACCGTCGCACGCTTCGGCGTCCGGTTGCGTGCCGGGCACGTGGTACTTCCCGGGTCCTGCACACGAGCGGTCGACGCTCGTCCCGGCGACGTGTTCCGCGCCGAGTTCGGGCCGCTCGGCGCGGTGCACCTCACCTTCAAATGAGCTCTCCGACCAAGCGAGGTGACGCGTGAGGAAAGCACGGGCAGCGATCGTCGGGTCCGGCAACATCGGCACCGACCTGATGTACAAGTTGCTGCGCTCCGAGCACATCGAGCCGCAGTGGATGATCGGTATCGACCCCGAGAGCGAAGGCCTCCAGCGGGCGGCGAAAGCGGGTCTGGAAGCCAGCGCCGAAGGCGTCGAGTGGCTTCTGAAGCAGGACCAACGTCCGGACCTGGTGTTCGAAGCCACCTCGGCCTCCGTGCACCGCGCCAATGCCCCCCGCTACGCGGAGGCCGGGATCGTCGCGATCGACCTGACGCCCGCAGCGGTCGGTCCCGCCGTCATCCCTCCCGTCAATCTGGGCGACGAGTTGGGCGCAACGAACGTCAATCTGATCACCTGTGGCGGGCAGGCGACGATTCCGATGGTCGCCGCGGTTTCCCGGGCCACACCGGTGCACTATGCCGAGATCGTCGCCACCGTGGCGTCGAAGTCGGCGGGGCCCGGCACCCGGGCGAACATCGACGAGTTCACGCGCGTCACCAGCCGCGGTCTCGAGACGATCGGCGGCGCCGAACGGGGCAAGGCGATCATCGTGCTCAACCCGGCCGATCCGCCGATGATCATGCGCGACACGATCTTCTGCCAGGTCGCGCCCGACGCCGATCAGGCCGCGATCACCGCGTCGGTGGAGCGGATGGTCGCGGACGTGGCGGCCTACGTGCCCGGCTACCGGCTCCTCAACGACGTCCAGTTCGACGACGACCGGGTGAGCATCTTCATCGAGGTGGAGGGCGCCGGGGACTATCTGCCGCCCTACGCAGGCAACCTCGACATCATGACCGCGGCGGCCGCCCGGGTCGGCGCTGAGCTCGCTTCCCGGAGGGTGACGGCATGATTCGCATCACCGATACGTCCCTGCGGGACGGCTCACACGCCAAACGCCACCAATTCACTGTCGACGAAGTACGCGCGGTCGTCGGTGCGCTGGACGCCGCCGGCGTGCCGGTGCTCGAGGTGACCCACGGCGATGGACTGGGCGGTTCCTCGTACAACTACGGGTTCAGCCACACGCCCGAGCAGGAGCTCATCCGCACCGCGGTGGAAACCGCCACGCAGGCGAAGATCGCGTTCCTGATGCTGCCGGGCGTCGGCGTGAAGGACGACATCCGCGCGGCCGCCGACAACGGGGCGACGATCTGCCGCGTCGCCACGCACTGCACCGAGGCCGACGTCTCGATCCAGCACTTCGGCCTCGCCCGCGATCTCGGGTTGGAGACCGTCGGGTTCCTGATGATGGCGCACTCGATCCCCCCGGAGGATCTCGCCGAGCAGGCCCGCATCATGGCCGACGCCGGCTGCCAGTGCGTGTACGTCGTCGACTCGGCCGGAGCTCTGGTGATGGATCAGGTCGGTGATCGGGTTTCCGCCCTGGTCGCTGAATTGGGCGACGACGCCACTGTCGGCTTCCACGGGCACGAGAACCTGGGGCTGGGCGTCGCGAACTCGGTCCTCGCCGTGCGCGCGGGCGCCCAGCAGATCGACGGTTCGACGCGGCGGTTCGGCGCCGGGGCGGGCAACACGCCGGTCGAGGCGTTCGTCGGGGTGTGCGACAAGCTCGGCATCGAGACCGGCATCGACTTCTTCGCGATCGTCGACGCCGCCGAGGACGTCGTGCTGCCGACGATGCCCGAGGAGTGCCGTCTCGACCGGATGGCGCTGATCATGGGCTACGCCGGGGTGTACTCCAGCTTCCTCAAGCACGCGTTCCGGCAGGCCGAGCGGTACCAGGTGTCGGGCGCGGAGATCCTGGTGCGGGCGGGTGCGCGCAAGCTCGTCGGCGGCCAGGAGGACCAGCTCATCGACATCGCGCTCGCCATACAGAAGGAGCAGCAGGGTCAGCGCGAAGAGGCGGCCGCCACGAACCAGTCGCCGGTCAGGACGGGCTGACCACCGATCTCGTCCGCGAGTTGCTCGACGGTCAGGAAACGCTTGAAGACATGGTGGCGGGAGCCGTCGTTGAGGATGCGCTCCTGCTGCTGCTCGGGGTGTTCGCCGGGGCGGAGCGCGGTGTCGACGACGATCAGCTCGCGCGCCACCCGGCGGGCCTCGCCCAGGAACGTGGCGCGCTCCGCCGGCGGCAGGTGCCCGTAGAAGTGGCCGGTGAACACGCGCTCGAAGGCGTCGTCGGCGAACGGCAGGTCGAGCGCGTCACCGCGCAGCGCGATGCCGTTCCTCAAGCGACGCTGGGTCAGCGCCACCATCGAGGGGCTCTGGTCCAGCGCGACGACGAACCCGCGCAGATGTCGGGTGAGGAAGCCGCTGCCGCAGGCCACGTCCAGGGTGCGCGCGGGCTCCAGGGCGTGGACGAACCGGCACAGGTCGTCGACTTCGGCGTCCCAGCCCGGACGGAGGCGCGCGGCGAAGCGCCCGAGGCTCTCGTACCACTCGTCGTACTCCGCGGCGCGCTGCTCGTAGTACGCCGCCGTCCCGGGATCACGCGCGAACGAAGGCACCCGTCCACGATCGCTCCGATCCGCTGACCACGCAATCGGGGTCAGCCCCCATCTAGGATTCGGTTCGTGGAATCAGCGCCCCCTGGCCTAGACATCTCGATCGCGCACCCCGCCCGGCGGTACGACTACTGGCTCGGGGGCAAGGACAACTTCGCGGCCGACCGGGCAGCCGGTGACGCGATCGCTGCCGCGTACCCCAGCATCCGCACGCTCGCGATCGAGAACCGCGGCTTCCTGCGCCGCGCCGTCACGTACCTCGCGGGCGAGGCCGGGATCCGGCAGTTCCTCGACGTCGGCACCGGCATCCCCACCGCGAACAACACGCACGAGGTGGCGCAGACGGTGGCGCCCGATGCGCGTGTCGTCTACGTCGACAACGATCATTAATAACCGGGTAGTATGCACGCATGACGGGTTCACCGGTTCGGGGTGCGATTTCGGCGCTGGGTCTGGCGTTGGTGCGGGTCAGCACTGGCAGTCAGGATTTGCTGTCGCAGAAGCAGGTTATCGAAGCGGCGGCGATTGAGCGTGGGATCCAGATTGTGGACTGGATCGAGTTGCAGGGGTACTCGGCCAGTGGTGGGGCGCAGGAACCTGCGTTACGTCAGGCGATCGACCGAATCGGCCGTGGGGACGCGTCAATGCTGATCGTGACGGAGTCGTCGCGTTTGGACCGCAGGGAGAATCTCGACGCACAGGCGGAGATCCTGCTGGCGATCCGGGCGGCGGGCGGGGACGTGTTGTCACTGAGTGAACCGCTCTACGGGAAGACGGATTTTCCGGGTCGGATCGTGACGCTGGTGTTGCAGCAGGCGAACGCGGAGAAGTCGCGGACGGTGAAGGACACGACGTACCGCGGGATGGCGGTGATCCGCGACAACAAAGCGCATCATGGTCCGCTGCCGGCGTTCTGGACGACGGAGGGTGTCCGTTACGCCAAGCAGGCGGTGTGCGCAGATCCGGCCGCAGTGCGGGACATCTACGAGCGGGTCGCGGATGGGGAGTCGTTGTCGGCGGTGGCACGGTCCTACGGGATGTATCCAGCCGGGGTGAAGTCGGTGATCCGGTTCGCGGCGAACCACACAGGGTTCGTGGAGTGCCGCTACACCTACAACGGGGTGACCGAGACGTGGATGCACGCAGTGAGCGCGGTGGTGGAGTCGCCGTTGTGGTGGCGGGCGAACAAGGTCCTTGAGGCCAATCGGACTGCCGCGCGGGCGAACAAGGGCGGTCGGCCAGTGGCGAGCCCGGCGAACTGGGTTTCCGGGGTCCTGGACTGCCCGGGATGCGGCGGGTTCCTCTACGTAAACGTCGGCCGGACCCCGGCGGGTAACCTCCGGACGCCGAAGCTGCGTTGCGGCGGGAAAGCCAAGAAACGGCTGGCGTGCGGCCTTTTCACAGGGATCGACGCGGCTCCGATCGTGGAGTTGATCGAGGGCCGGTTCGCCGGGGACGAGACGCCGGTGCTGGCGTTCCAGCGGGTGGCCGGGAACGCCCACGAGCTCGATGCCCTGAACGCGGAGTTGCGGCGGGTGCAGGGCTCCTTGTCGGCCACCGAGGACGACAAGGAACTAGACGCGCTGATCGCGAATCGTAAGGCGATGAAGGCGCAGGTCGAGGGGTTCGCGCTGGTCCCGGACCGGTTCGACTACGCCCCGACGGGGCAGTCGGTCGCCGGAATGTGGACCGGCGGGGACGACGCGGTGAAACGGAGCATGGTCCGCGCGGTCAAGAATTCTTACGGCATGGCTCTGGCGCTCCATGAGGGACAGTGGGGTCTCACGATCGGCGTCGGTGGCTCAAACGGCCTCGGTGGCACGGACGACCCGGGTGACACCGTCGCGCCGCCCCGGGCCGACGGCAGGCCCGGGGCGGCCGAGATCGCCGCTGCGGACAGGATCGTTGATCTGGGCGACGGCTTGTGCTTCCGCCCCAGGCCTCGCACCGGGCCGAACAGCAACTCCGGGCAATAGCGCCTCTGCGCAGCGGCACGGAGTTGGCGCCGCGTCACGTCCTCTCGATCAGCTGCACTTCCAGCGTGGCGGCGCCGTCCACAGCATCGAAGACCCTGATGGATGCCCGGAGCCCGAAGAGCGTTCTTGCCATGTAGCGCCGCATCGCGTTCGCGACCTGGCGTGCCTGCTTGTGGTCGTAGCCGCCGAAGTACCGGCCATCGGTCTGACCGAAGGCCCTACTGTTCGCCATCTCGCAAAGCTGCTCACGCTGCGCCGGGGTGAGGATCTTGGACCTGTAGCCGAAGCCAAGGTCGTCTACGGACCGGGGAGCCACGCCGTGTTGGTCGGCGGCAGCGCGGTGCACATAAGGGCCGGAGATGCTCTGGTTTGTTGACGGCTCGCACATCGCATACATGGCTGCAGCTGATCACTACGTCGCTCTCCCGGCTGCGGATGCTCGTCTAAGGCCTGCCTCGTAACTCGACCGGGATGACGTTGGCCGGTTCGGCCGGGTTCAGATGGTGGTGGCGAGGTTGTGCATGAACGCGATCCCGCGGACGGCGTGAGCGGCACCGGTGCCGCGGCGGCGGCAGTCGCGGAGGATTTTCCAGTTCTTCATGCGGGCGAAGACGTGTTCGATGCGGGCGCGGACGTGACGGTGGGAGCGGTTGTGGTCTTCTTTCCAGTCCGGCAGCGGGGTCTTGTCGCGGTTACGGCGGTGCGGGATGACCACCCCGGCGCAGCGGGGCCCGCGGTAGGCGCCATCGGCGATCACGGTCGCGCCGCGGGTCGCCCAGGCCGCGCCGGAGTCCTGGTAGGCGGTGCAGTCGTTGCGGTTACCCGCCACCGGGTCACCGGCCGCGACCACGAGGTGGGTGTCGGCGTCGATGACGACCTGCACGTTCACCGAATACCGGTAATTCTTCGACCGCGCGCTGATGCTCTGATCGCGGACCGGGACGAGCGTGCCGTCAACGATGAGGACCCGCTCGGGTGAGTGCCGGCGGGTGACCGGTGAGAGCGTGAGCAACGGTGCGAGCCGGTCGATGATGCGGTGCACGGCGGCCTGCCTGATCCCGAAGAGCGGCGCGACCTGACGCATCGTCAGATTCGTGCGGTAGTACACCGCGACCAGCAGCACCCGGTCGGCCAGCGGCAGACACCACGGCCGTCCCGGACGACCGTCGGCGACCAGATCACCGCCCCGGCGGGCCACCGTCGCGACCAGACGCCGGAACTGCCGCTCCGACAAGCCGGTGAACACCGGGATCAACTCCGTCCGCGACGCCGACAACACCACCACGCAGCACCCAACGACCACCACAGACCGTGGTTACGAGGCAGGCCTTAGCTACACAGATCCGCAGTGCTACCAACAATGCAACACGCATCGGAAGTGCATGTGCGATGCACTGTTCAAGTACTCGCAGGCTTGACCGGGTGCGTTGAGTTTTGCGTCGTCTCGGCGGAGACAAGTCCTATGTAGCGCTTGGCCCCTACACTCAAGACATGGGTGGGAGACCTAGCCGCAGGTTAGCAACGAAACAACGGCAAGGCCGCGCGAACGTTCAGGTCACGGTCGCTGCTTCGCCAGGCAAAGGGTCTGGGTGGCAAGCCTTCATGACAGCCGTTGCAACTTTGACAGCCGTCGGTGCGCTCGCTTTTACTGGCGTCAGTATCCGACAGCAAACCACAGCGACACAAGATCAGATTTCGGCGAACCATGACCAAGAGATAACAAACAACCAGCAACGTACACTACTTGAGCAGCGCTACATATCGCGCATTGCGCAATATCATCCCGACAATACGATCGACAGGGTAGAGAATCGGTCTACGGCCTACATGGATCTTTTCGTCATGGGGGGATTCGTAAGCGCTGTGAGCCATGAGAAGCAGCGGCATAATTCCTCAGCCTCAGACTCACCAAGCCTCATTGGTCGCACCGCGAATCCGGATGAGTCCTCAGATCAGACGCCTATAGAGATATGGGGAATTTCTTCTCAATTCTACCCGTTGCCGCCTTGCACGGCCATCGAGTTTCTGTCTTCAAACGCGCGCGTGCCGCTGGTCTATATCGTCAGGGATCCCTTTAACGTCTCATGGGTTCGCTTCAGAAACGGCCGCTTCTCTAAATTGGTCCCCACCTCATCGGACGTGATGGCAGGATCAACGGAAACCTCAAAAGCGACTCGCACCATTCCATTAAGCGACTGTGGCGAGTCCCTGTAGGGGGAGCCAGACGGGAGGCACGTGTTAGCCGCTCTCCTCGAGGAATTCGTTAGGCAGGAGCCCGATAGAGGCTCACCCGGCGGTCGGCTCGGGTGAGCCTCTATGTGTCGGTCGCGGTCAGGTGTCAGTCGACGTCGGCCGCAGGAGGGTCCGGCTGTGGAGGTCGGGCGGCGGGGAGGAGGAGGATAACGCGCCCGGCCTGGATGTGCCGGTGCACCTCCGGGAGCCGGAACTGTCCGGGCTCCATCCTCACGACCGGTTTCCCGAAGTATTCCGCTGCGGACGCGTTCTCTTCGTCCGGCTCCGGCCGTTCGTCGGTGCCCTCTGCCCCGTCGCCATCTGGGGCAGAGTCACGACCTAGGGGGCTGGAGGACGGTGGCGCCGGAGGCTCCATCACGCACCGCCTGACAGCCGGAATGCGAGTACATCCTCGTGTCCGATCAGCCACTGTGGATCTCCGGCGGCGTGGGCGAGTCGGATGTTGTGCTGCTGGAAGAACGAGCCGCGTGGCACTAGCCGCCCGCCGCGTATCCCGGCGATGAGGGCAACGCAGCGGTCGACCAGTTCGAGACCCGCCGCTTGTCCGGCGGTGATGACCATGCCGGGGAGGTCGACCAGCTCGCCCCCGTGCCGGTACGGGCGGGCGGTGATCACGGCGTGCCCGCCGGGCCGCAGCAGCGCGCGAGCGCCGGTGAGAATCCGGGTGAAGCCCTCGGCGAGTTCGTCGGGTGACCGGTCGGCGAGGTTGCTGCGCTGGCCGGGGGTGGTGGCGTACCGGTTGTTGACCTTGCGCACTTTGCCGCGCCGCGGACCGGGCGAGCGGGCGTGCCCGTGGGTGGAGGGTCCGTAGGGCGGCGAGGTCAGTACGAGGCTGACCTCGCCACGGCAGCTCTCCGGCAGCGGTGCGGGCAGGTCCCGGGCATCAGCGCACCACACTTGGCCGCTGCCCGAAGCGCCTTGGGTGCCGGCGAGCGCGAGGTTCGCGGCGGCCAGCTCGGCCCACCGCTGCTCGAACTCGACCCCGACGCCATACCGGCCGAGGTGCGCGGCTTCCACGAGGCTCGTGCCGATGCCACACATCGGGTCACAGACCAGCTCACCGGGTTCGGTGTAGGTGGAGATCGCGCGGGCGGCGATGGCGGGCAGCATCTTGCCCGGATGCGCCATCGACTCCGGCAGATACCGGCCCCGGCGCTGGGCGGCTGACTGCTGCTGCCCGGTCAGCCACACCGACGACAGATGCTCAGTCACCCCGTACCTCCTGCTGGTCGGCGGCCTGCGGCTGGACCGGGATCGTGGCGACGTAAGTGGCGAAGATGAAGATGTCGGTGTGCTGCCGCTCGTGGGAGGGAACCCGCCGGCCCCCCGAGCCCGGCGGGTCTTGCAGGCCGGACCGCGACCGCCCGCCGGTGTCGGTGTCGAGGGGGGCGGTGTCGAGGGATGTCGTGTGCAGGGCGATGAGGTGCTGCTGATAGCGCAGACCGGCAGCGCGGGCGGCGACGATCACGCTCGTGGTGTGATCGCGGTAGCGGGCTCGGCCACGGTCGCTGGTCCGCTCGCGCTGGGCAGGGTAGGCGCCGAACGGGTCGATGGTGACCGCGAGATAGCCGCGCTCGGTCAGTGACCGGACAACCCGGTGCATCCACTGCCCGAACGCGGCATCGGTAGGAATACCGGGATCGGGCAGGTGGGCCAGGACCAGCCGCGCACGCCGCTCGGCGGCCGGCGGTGCGAACCGCCCGAGCCGGAGGAGATCCGCGCGGCGGCCGAGCCACTCGGTAACCGGCGCGACGGTGCCGGACAGGTCGGGGTCGACGATCGCGACGCGGTCGCCGAGCCGGGTGTAGACGGCGACGAGCGCGCCGACGGTCGCGGCCGACCACCCCGACGGGCGGGAGGGCAACTGCTGGCTTCCGGAATCGGTCGCAGGCCGGGGTAGAAGGACCGCCGAGGGAATCGGGATCCGGGACGGGTCAGGGGAGGCCGACGGGGCGGGCTGCGGCATGAGCGATGAGGCCAAAACCACGGTGCGGCGCTGACACCTACAGAAGGCAGCTCACGCGCAGATTTTGGAAAAGCTGCCTTGCGGGCAGATCGACGCTCGCCATGAACATAGAGCTCAAGCCACGAACAAGCCCTGTTCACGAGCAGCCCGCCAGCCCATCTAAGGAATTGTTCTGCCGCAGGGGCGAATCGCGCCGCACGCGGCTACCGTGTCGGCGAACCTCCTCGTAATTGCTCAGGTCGCCGCAGCGCAGCCCGATGCTTCGGGTGCTCGGCTCCCGATCCGCTCACCGGAGGCACCCGATGCGCATCCGTCACCTCGTCGGCCTCGCTGCATCTACAGCGGCGATCCGCGCTCTTCTGATGTCCGGCTTACCGCCCGCAGTTGCGATCCCCATCAGCGCTACGGCTCGGGAGGCGTCCCGGTGACCGAAGGGACTGCTGACGCCGCGGACGGCGCCGTCTCTGGTGAGATTGTCAGTGCGGATCCACGTGCCCAGGTCGCAGCCGCAGGCAAGGACCTACAGGCGTTCGAGGACCTCATGCTCAATGTGATCGAGCAGTGGGGCCTGCCCACCGAGGGCATCATCATCAACGTCCGTGAACGAGAGAAGCTTCTCCGAAATACCCCTGATGCCCTCGAAGCCCTCGACGCGGCCCAGCGATACCGCGCCTCTTACGTGGCCAAGATGATCCTGGCCGCGTCGGTCGGGCTATTCGACGCGGCCCTGAACTACCTCTGGAACGAGACGATCAACGAGCTGCGAGCCCGGGTCGCCTCGTTCGACATCGACTACTTCTTCGATCTCGCGGAAACCGACCCAGCTCGCCGCAACACTCTCCGGACAGCTGAGGACCTAGCGAAAATCGACGACGCAAAGCTGATGGAGGCAGCCAACCGCATCAAGCTGATCAGCGATGTCGGTTACAAACAACTCGATCACATCCGCTACATGCGCAACAACGCGAGCGCCGCCCATCCCAACCAGGTTGCACTCACTGGCCTCAAACTGGCGGAGTGGCTGGAGACCTGCATCCGCGAAGTCATCACCCTTCCCCGCGACCACGTCGTCGCGGATATCGGCCGTCTTCTCCACAACGTCCGAACCCAGCGCATGACATCGGCTGAGTTGACGGCCGCCGCATCGAAATTCGACAACCTCCCGCCTGACCAAGCCGACAATCTCGCAGCTGGCCTGTTCGGCATCTTCAACACTCCCGACGCCACCCCAGACACCCTGGACAACGTCCGCAACCTCTGGCCCGAGCTATGGCCCTACGTCGGCGAAGACCAGCGCAACGAATGCGGCGTCAAACTCTCACGGTTCCGCGCTAACGGCGACACCGGCCGCGCCCAACGTGCCCGGGACTTGCTCGACCTTGTCGACGGGACCGCCTACCTACCCGAATCTGACCGCGAGGCCGAACTCGCCCAGGCCCTAGACGACCTCACCAACGCACACGACGGTTGGAACAACTTCTATCAGGAACCGCCGGTCGCCCAACGTCTGCTGAACCTCGTCGGCACGCACGGCCAAGTCCCTGACCGCCTCAGCCCGAAGTACGTGCGCGAGATCGTTTACGTGTTCCTCACCAACGGCAACGGCGTCGCATGGAGCGCCGACCCCATCTACAAGAACCTGATCGGCAAGTTCAACGGCGGGCAAGCAGCGACCGCCCTCCGATCCTTCGCCGACAACAAAATCGCTATTCGGCTCCAGCACGATCTAGCCCGCTCCAAGTGGACTGAGCTTCTCGACCTCATCGCGCCAAAGCTCACAGGCCGGCGCGACCGAGCGCTTCTAGGAGCCGTCCGCGCCTTCAACGGAACTCCTGATCAACTCAGGATCGACAGCGGCATCAAGCAGCAGCTCGACGTCCCCAGTCCACGCAGAAGCATGCCAATCCGCGGGACAAGCGCCACCAACCCGCCATCACAACCTGGGTAATCCCGGCACTAACAAGTCTCGCTGTCGAGCCACCGCATGACCACTACGAGATCTCCTCGGAGCTCCGAATGACACGTTGGTCGGCAAGGAACACCTCGGCGTGGGCACGATAACGAGATCCCAGCGTTTCACTGGTTGCGTACATCAGGCCATGCGCCCGGATGGCGGGAAGTGCCCACGTTGCCTGTTCTCCTGCGTCCAGCCTCTTGGGCAGGCTCGGGCCGATCGCATCGCCCACAGGCTGGAAGGACACCTTCCCGCTGCGCAGGGACCACTTCACGACCGTGACGGGCTGACGACCAACGTTGGTCGCGGACACGATCACGACCGGCTCCGGGAAGCCCTGCTCCGCCAGCTTCTTGAGTTGCGGGTCGTCCATGCGCTGAGAGCCGGTTATCACCGCACCCCCCGCACCGCGCGCACCCACTTGCAACTGAACTTTGACCCGACCGCCGGTCAGCAGGTAGTTGGCGATGTTCCAGGTGAAGTTGAGGACGCCGAGCACCAGGCCCAACACGCCAACGATGAACGCGGCAACTGTCATACGTCGGCAGCGTAGTGACGGGAACCGACAAGTCTCGCTTGTCGCTCGTGCGAGGCCTCGCCAGGAGCGCGCGATCCGGCGTCTTACACCTCCAGGTCGAGCGGACCTGGACGAAGGAGCCCATCTCGGTGCCAGACCTTGTCGTTCGCGTCCCGGAACTGCACGAACGCGCCCCATTCTTCGCCTTCGTTGTAGAGCGCGTTGCTGTCGTCGTAGGGATTGATGTGCTCGCCCGGCGGAAGTGTCAGGTCATCAACCCGCAGCCTGACGAAAGGACCGGTGAACTCAGGCGGCGAGCCGGCCGGACCGCTCCGCCGCTGGCGCACATGAACCTGGACATCCCAGGTCGGAGCGTCGGAGCCGTTGCGGACCTCGGCCCCTCGCCTCGGTAGATGGCGGCCCATGCCCTCCGAAGCAACTGGCGTGATTTTGAACCACGCAGTTATCTTGGCCGCCTGCTCGCGGGACGCAGCTTCGGCTCGCTCGTTGTCGCGTGCCTGCTCCAGCTCGGCGAGTTTGTCGGCGCTCTTCGCCGCAGCTTTCGCCCAGATCGCCGCGTTGCGTGCGATGCCCGCGCTGACGAGTCCGACTAGCACCGCACCGACAGCGGCGCCGAGGTCAATCCACTCTCCCGTGTCCATCGCGCCAGGTTAGTTCTGCGTCACCAGCGCCGATGCACCGCGCCGGTCCCGCAACATGAGCTGCTCGACCCATGCGAACCGCTCGCCGTCCACCGGGTTGCCACAGAGGTCGAGGGCGTTGATCGAAAGGAGTCGCAGCGGGCGCTGGGCTGCCTTCGGTCCGTCCGAGGTGTCGGTCACTCCCGCCGCCCCTGTGGGTTGACTAAGCTGCGGCGTTGGCTCGTCGGAGGAACCGCTGCGGGCAGGGGTCCTCGTCGCCGCCGACTTGACCGAGCGAGGATCGATGTGACCCACAGCACAAATCTTGCCGCCCGCAGAACACCCTGTTGGTCGCTCCGTGGAAGTGAGCCACGCGACGTGAACGCGCTGGTGACTGCCCTGAACGGCGGTGTGCAGCCGGGGATAGCGCCGTCCCTGTTCGAGCCCCACGCTCCCGGCTGAACGCGCCGCGTCCAACGCGGAGGGTCGGCGGTGGTGACCAAGTTGCGTTCACGGGGGCCGGGTGAATCGGTGGCGTTCCCCGGCCGGAGTCGGCCGGTGGAGCACTCCCACCGGCTCGTTCCCCGGAGATGTCCTCATGGTTCGCAGTGCCCGTTCCTCACGTTCCCGTCCGCCGGTCTCGGTCACGGCGGCGACCTCGCGACGCACCGTCGCGGCGCCGTGCCCCGTGCGGCCACCGACCGCTGAGCCCGGCCCGCCGTTCGATATCGCGGAGACCGCGCTGCGGCTGCTGTGCGAAGGCCCCTCGCCCCTCGCGGTGTCCGGCCGGGCTCTCGGTCACGGCCTTCCGCGCCGTCCGATCCGGCTGACCGAGCTGGCCGCGATCCTGATGCACCCCTCGGCCAGCTTCCCGGCGCGCGACGCGGTGTGGCGGCTACTGGTCACCCGCTCCCGCACCGACGGTCCCGCGTGGGTGGTCGGCGCGACCGGCGTCGCGTTGCCCGGCCTGCGGGCGGTCGCCGGTCGACTCGGCCGCCCCGGTGACCCGGACGTCCAGGCCGAGGTGCTCGCCGGGTTCCTGGCGGCGCTGCGCACCCTCGACCTCTCCACGCCGAAGGTGTGCCCGCGGTTGTGCAACTCCGCGCAGAGCGCGGCCCGCGCCGCGCTGCGCTCGAACCATGCCGGCCCGGCGGAGGCGTCACTGACGGAGGCGGCGGGCGCGGCACCGGGAGTCGTGACGGTGGGAGGTCATCCGGATTTCGTGCTCGCCCGCGCTGTCCGGGCCGGTGTCCTCAACGTCGCCGATGCGGACCTGATCGGCGCGATCCGCCTCGAAGGCATACCGGTGCGGGAGTACGCCGCACGGCTCGGACTCACCGAATGGGCGGTCTACAAGCGGCGCACCGCCGCCGAGGCACGGCTGGTGGCCGCCTTGAACGCGGGCGACCTCGACGACTTGAACGCGCAGGTCATCGCCGAAGCCACCGGCACCGCCCAACCATGAACACCCCGCCCACCCGAGCGGCAGCCCGCCGCCGCAGATGCTCCGTCCACATCGGGGCTCGGGACCAGGGCGATTCCAAGATCCGGTCGTCTTCTGCCATCTGATGAGTGGAAGCACCCGCACCGCGAGTCGGCGGTGGTGGTGTCCGGCTCGGCGCCCCGGACGGCGCTGACACCTCGTCCTGGCCCTCTGTCCCCTGAAGGAGGACGGCCTCGGCCGGGCCGGACACCACCACTGCGGCTCCCGAGCATTTCCGCTCACGCGGCGCTGCTTCCGGCCTTCTCGTGTCCCGTTCTCGTTTGGCCCGGCCTGTCTTTTCCTGCGCGCCTTTGCGGCGCCGGATCACGTCGGACCTCGTTCCGGAGGTGTTGTTGTGCTGATCGCGAAGTACTGGCGGCGGGGCCATCACCGCCGCCCCCTGTTCTGGAACCGCTCTTGTCGCGGGCGGGTGCTCGCTGCCGTCGTCGTGACCGTCGCAGGTGTCCTTCTGGTGGTCCTGGTGGGGTTCGCTGATGCGGCGATGGGCGCCGAGAGCCCGTCAGCGGTGGCACCGCCGACCACGTCCACCGCCGACCTCGACGATGTGATCAACCGGCTGTGGGTGCTGCTGACCGGGCTGCTCGTCGGTTATGCCGGGCTGATGCTCGCGTGGGGTGCGGTCCGCCGGATCGGCGCGGACGGTGACCCCGGCGAGATCGACCGGGCCAACCGGACGATGCGCGGCGCGCTGATCGGTCTGGCCCTTGGGATCTTGGCCCCGATGCTGGTCGCGGAAATCGCGAAGGTGTTCCTCTGATGCGCCGCCGCGAACGTCGCGCCTACGGCGAAGCCGTCACCGGCGGGGACGCCTCGCGTGCACAGCCACGGCGCCTCGCCGCTGCGGCAGCGCTGATGCTTGGCCTCTTGATCGGGGCGGGAGTCGTCACGCCGGCCGCGTCTGCTCGGGCAGCTCCTCCACCGAGCCCCGCCCCCGCCCCCGCACCGGCGCCCGCACCGTCGCCGGGCACTCGGTCCCCGTCGGCTCCCAGCGCCACCCCCGAGCCGTCGGCACCGGCGCCCTCCTCGCCGACAGAGCCGTCACCGACTGCGCCGTCACCGGCTCAGCCGTCGCCGATCGCGCCGGGTGCCCCGCCACCGAGCAACCCGTCGGACACCGGCGGCGGAGTGCTCCGGAACCTGGTGCTCGGGGTCGTGCTGGACATACTCGCCGACCTGGAGGCATCCGCGGTGAACCCCGTCTTGCGGGTCGTCGCCACGCTCCTCGTGGCCACGCCGAGCGTGACGGACTCCGCGCTGGTGCGCGGTCTCTGGGGCGGCAACGCGGTGTTGGCCAACAGCCTGCTCGTGTTGTTCGTGGTCGCCGGAGGCTTCGTCGTCGCCTCCCAGGAAACCCTGCAAACCCAGACCGGGTTGCGCGAGATCGCGCCGCGCGTGGTGCTGGCCGCTGTCCTGGTCAACTGCAGCCTGATCATCGCCCGCGAAGCGATCGCGCTGACCAACGCCATCTCGTCAGGTGTGCTCGGTCAAGGCGTCGACGAGGACGCGGCGGCCGAAAGTATCCACGCCGCGATCGGTGGCAACGGCCCGGACCTGCTCGGCGCGTTGTTCGGCCTCGTCGCGCTGGTCCTGTTGATCGTTCTGGTCGCCACCTACGTCGTGCGGGTGGGTGTGCTGCTGGTGTTGCTCGTGCTGGCCCCGCTGATGCTGTTGTGTCATGCGTTGCCGCAGACCGAGCGGCTGGCCGCGTTGTGGTGGCGGGCGTTTCTGGCCTGCCTCGGGGTGCAGATCGTCCACGCGGTGGTGTTGCTGTTCGCGGTCGGGTTGCTGCTGACTCCCACCGGGCCCCGGCTGCTCGGCGTCCCGCTCACCCCCGACGGGTGGCTACAGCAGCTCCTGTTGATCGTGGTGCTCTGGCTGATGATCCGGGTGCCGTTCTACGCGCGGCAGCTCGTGTTCTCCGGCAACGGTGGCCGGGGTCTGGTTTCGCAGGTCGTCCGCGCGTACTTCCTGTGGCGCACCGTCGGCAGCCTCGTCGGCACTAAGGGCGCCGGTGCGAGCCGATCCGCCGCAGCCGGGCGAGGTACACGTCCGGCCTCGGGTAACGCCGGCAACGGCCCACGCCGCAGCTCCCGCAGCGCAGGCCCCGCCCGAAGCGGCGGCGCGAGCGCACCACGCCGCGCCCCCGCCCAGCCGCCCACCTTCAGCAGCGCCCCGGCGACCCAGCGCAGCAACGCGAGTGCGCGAGGCAGCACCGCAGCCGCCTCCGCTGCGCCGCCCACGTTCAGCCACGCACCAGCCGTCCAGCGGGCAACCCCGAACACGCGAGGCCGGGCCGGAGCCGTCCCGGCGACGCCACCCACCTTCAGCGACCCCGCGTCGGCCCAGCGCGGCAGCGCGAGTCCACGGCCCCGCACCGACGTCACTCCGGCGACGCCACCGGCGTACAGCGGCGCACCGTCCGCCCCGCCCCACGGCGCGAGCGCACGGCGCCGTGCCGGAGCCGCCCCGGCGGAACGGCCTGCGTTCAGTGACGCGACGGTCCCGCCGCGCGAGCACCCAGCGGCACCGGGCGGCGCGGCTCCGCGCCGCCGATCCCGGCAGCCCCACCGGACGACCTGGGCCGAAGCCACCGGCACCGCGACACCACCGCGGGGACGCGCCGAGTGGCTGCCGCCCGCGCCGCCCCGGATCCGCCGACCCCGGCCACCCGCGCCACCCCGATTCAGTAACGGAGAAACAGGAGGTCGCTCGTGAACGGGCTCGCCAGCGTTGCGGTACCCGCCGACGTCACGCGCCAAGACCGGCTGCTGCTCGGTCTGACGGCCGCGCAGGTCGCCGCCTTCGCCGTTGCGGGCCTGCTCGCCTGGGGCGGTTGGGGCATCGTCCACAGTGTCTGTCCACCGGCTATGTATCTCGCCGTCTGCGTGCCGGTGCTGCTCGCGGTGGCGATTGTGGTGCTCGGCCGCCGCGACGGCGTACCCCTCGCGGTGTGGCTGCGGGCCGCCGTGGCTTTCCGGCGAGCACCGCGCCGCATGGCCTGGCCGGAGCCCGCCGACTCCCGGTCGCTGCCGGAACCGCCCCGGTGGCTGCGTGCCACCGGGCGGCGGGGGTGGCGGCGTCCGCCGGGGCCGTGGCGCTCTCCCGCGCGCGGCATCAACGCCGACGGGTTGATCGACCTCGGCCCGGACGGCACCACGGCGGTACTCGCCGCGTCCACGGTGACCTTCGGGCTCGCGCAACCCGGGGTGCAGTACGCGTTGCTCGGCGGGTTCGCGCGCTGCCTGCACGGCTTGGACGCACCGATCCAGATCCTGCTGCGTGCGGCACCGGTCGATCTGCGCCCGCACGCCGATCACCTCGCCACCGGTGCGCCCCACCTGGCTACCCGGCAGCTGACCGACGCCGCCCGCGCACACGCCGCGTGGCTGGCCGGGCTCGGCGCCGAGTACGAACTGCTCACGCGCGAGGCGTTCGTCGCCGTCCGCGATCGCACTCCGAGCGGGGCCGCGCGCCGCGCGGTGCAGACGGCTGCGGACCTGACCGCCGCCGGAGTCCCGGCCACCGCTGTCATGGCCGATGAGGCCCTCGGGCTGCTGGCCGACTCCCTGAACCCGGCAATCGTCACCGAGCAGCCTGCCCCACCGGTCGCACCGGCACCACCAGCGCCACCTCCGCCCGCAGCCGGACCGTCCACACGCGGCGGCTGGCCCCTGGCCGCACCCGCACCCAGGCGCACACCGCCGCCCGATGAAGGAGACCGCTGGTGAAGCTCATCCCTCGCCGGGCCACACTCGTCCCCGCCGCAGAACGGCGCTCGTCGGTCCCGCGGACTGCCGTGCCCGGTCCGGAGGCGGCCGAGGTCACCCCCGGCTGGGTCGCGCTTGGCGACCCGGCGCTCGCTGGGGCCGGCGGCCAGGAACTCGTGGCGACTTTCGCGGTGACCGGGTATCCGGCGGAAGTCACCCCGGGCTGGTGGGCGACGCTGCTGACCTGGCCTGGCCGCCTCGACCTGGCCATCCACATCGACCCCATCGGGACGCAGGCCGCTGCCGATCGGCTGCGCCGGTCCCGCTCGCGGCTGGAGGCCTCCCGGCGCCATGACGCCGAGACTGGGCGCCTGACCGATCCGCGGGTTGACGCTGCTGCCGACGACGCCGCCATCCTCGCCGCCCGCGTGGCGCGCGGTGACGGGCGGTTGTTCTCGGTCGGGGTCTACCTCACCGTCCGCGTCGCTGCCGCCGAGGATCTCGCGGCCGCGGTCGCCGAGGTGCGCGGGATCTGTGCGGGGATGCTGCTGACCGTCGTGCCGGTCACCTGGCGCCAGCTCCAAGGCTTCACGAGTTCGCTGCCGCTGGGAGTGGATCGGCTCGGGATCCGCCGGATCCTCGACACCGACGCCCTCGTCTCCACGTTCCCGTTCGGCACGCCCGACCTTCCGCTACCCGCCGCCCGGCAGGGGGCGGGCGGGGTGTTCTGGGGCTTCAACGCGCACTCGCCCGGACCGGTGGTGTGGGACCGGTGGAGCCAGCCCAACCACAATGCGGTGATCCTCGCCGCGTCCGGCGCGGGAAAGTCCTACCTCGCCAAGCTCGATCTGCTGCGCAACCTCTACAGCGGGGTGAGCGCATCGGTGATCGACCCGGACGGCGAGTACGGCGAACTCGCCGCCGCCACCGGCGGACAGCTGGTCGCCCTCGGCGCACCCGGCGTGCATCTCAATCCCCTCGACCTGCCCGACCTCTACCCGGACGCGATCGCTCGGCGCGCGCTGTTCGCGGTGTCGCTGGTGGAGGTGCTGCTCGGTGTGGCGCTGTCACCGGGCCAGCGCGGAGCCTGGGATCAGGCGGTGCGGATGGCCTACCGGGTCGCCGGGTTCGTCGAGGACGATCCCGGGTCGTGGCGGCGTCCGGCGCCGCTGCTCGCCGATGCCGTGGCGGCGCTCGCCGCCATCCCGGGCGAGGACGCCGCCGCACTCGCGGGCCAGCTCGACCCGTACGTGACCGGCTCGGCGAGCGGTCTGTTCGCCGGAGCCACAACCGCCCGGGTGCATCCGGCGTGTCCGCTCGCGGTGTACGCGCTCTCGGCGCTGCCCGACGAGCTAACCGGAGCGGGGATGCTGCTCACCCTGGATGCGGTGTGGCGGCGGCTCACCGACCCCCGCGCCCGCGGACTCCGCAAACTCGCCGTGGTCGATGAGGCGTGGCAGCTCCTGCAGAACCCCGCCGGGGCGCGCTTCTTGTTTCGCGCCGCCAAGGCCAGCCGCAAGCATCGCGCCGGCCTGACGGTCATCTCCCAAGACGTCGACGACGTCCTGTCCACCGAACTCGGCCGCGCGACCGTCACTAACGCGGCCACGCCGATTCTGCTGCGCCAGGCCCCGCAAACCATCGACGCGCTCGCCGCCGCGTTCGACCTGTCCCCGGCAGAGGTGGGGTGGCTGCTGGCCGCGCAGCGCGGAGACGCGCTGCTGGCCGCCGGGGCGCGCCGGGTCGCGTTCCGTGCGCTGGCCGACGAGCGCGAACATGCCCTGTTGCTGGCCGGAACGACCGATCAACCCTGACCCACCCCGCCGTCCGGCCCTTGTGCCTGCGGTTCCGGCTCGCTGACGTCCCCGGGGAGCTGGTCTGCCGACGTCTACCGGGAGGTTGCTCATGCCCGAAGTATCGCCAGCCCCGATCGCGTTCCTCGTCGCGCTGACGGTCGTGGGGCTGGTCTGTTGCGTTCTCGTCGCGGCGGGTTGCGTGTGGTGGCAGCATCAGCGCCGGACCGCCTGGCAGCGCGCGGCGTCCGGTGCCCGCTGGCTGGGCATCACCCCTCCGGCGCAGGTGAGCGCCGGATCGGCCGAGGCCCTGTGGCGGCTGCTGGCAGCGCAACTACCCACCGACACCTGGTTCACCCGGCGCCCGGCCCGGCTGGTGTGGGAAGTCCACGCCGCCGGAGAACAGCTGCGGGTCGGGGTGTGGGTTCCGGCCGGGCATTCGCTGGTCGCGGTGCGCCGCGCGATCGACCGGGCCTGGCCGGGTGCCCGCCTCACCGAGGCCCGCCCACCCGCCGCGCCTCGGGCGGTGCCGGAAATGCGGGCGGTGGCCGGGGGATGGCTGGGCGCGATCGTCCCGGACGGCCTGCCGCTGCTGCACCCTGGCCTGACCGACGCCGCCGGAAGTCTCCGCGACCGCCCTGCCAGGTCGGAGGATCCGCTACGGGCGGTCTACGGCGGGCTCGCGTCCGCCGGGCGCACCGGCCCCGCCCTGCTGCAAATCGTCGTCGGTCGCGCGCCGTTCGCCCGCGTCGGTGCCGCGCGCCGCTGCGCCGCCTCCCGGCGTCACCGCCGGACCCTGACCGACGCCGCTCTGACCGGCCGGGCGGCCGCGAGCGTGGCCGTGGCCGCGGCTGCCGCCCTCGGGCTGGTCCTGGAAATCCTCGCGCCGCCACGACACCGGCGCCGCGAAGAACGGCAGGCGTGGGAACCCGAGCGGGTGCGGGCCGCGCGGGTCAAGGCACATGGCGGCCCGCACCTGCTCACCACCGTACGGGTCCTCACCTCCGGACCCACACCAGAAGCGGCGCACGCGGCAGCCGCCGAAATCCTCGCCGGATTCGGGCTGCTCTCCGCGCGGCTGACCCGCCGCCCCTGGCCGAAGCACACCACACACGCCCCGGCCCGCTGGGTGCGCCTGGGTGAACGGGTCCTGACGACCCCCGCCGAGACGGCAGCGCTGGCCGGGCTGCCTGCTGACCCGGCCCTGCACGGCCTGGCGGCGGCAGGGGCGCGGCGCCGCGCGAGCAGCACCGGGACCTGGACCCCGCCCAGGCCGCCGAGCGGCCCGCCGGTGGGGGGTCGGCCATGACCGGCCCCGACCACCCGCGCCGAGCGCGCGGCGTACCGGGTGCGCGCCGGGCCGCCGAGGAGCCGGGCGGGCTCGGTGGGCTCGGCGGGCGCGTGCTGGGAGTGACCAACGCCGGCCCCCGCCGCCCGATCGGAGTCTCCACCGAGGACGCCCGCCATCACCTGCACGTGCTCGGCCCGACCGGCACCGGCAAGACGTCGCTGCTGGTGCGCCTGGCGTTGCAGGACGCCGAAGCCGGGCGCGGTCTGGTCGTGTTCGACCTGTCGGCGAAAGGCGACCTGGTCACCGATCTGCTCGACCGGCTGCCCGCCGCGTGCGGGAACCGGCTGGTGGTCATCGACCCCGCCGAGCAGGACGCGCCGCCGTCGCTGAACCTGCTCGATCCGCGCCTGCACACCCGCCGCCCGGCCGCCCCGTCCCCGTCCGGGCCGGGTGTCGCCGAGACGAACGTGCTCGACGCGACCGGCGGCGCGGGCGGGCCGCATCTGGTGGCGGCGCGGCTCAGTGAGGTGATGGGGCGGGTCTGGTCCCGCTGGTGGGGCTCCCGCACAGCCGACATCGCCCACCACGGACTACTCACCCTCGCCCACACACCCGGCGCGACCCTCGCGCAGCTGCCCCGGCTGCTGTCCGACCGGGCCTGGCGCGCCCGGCGGGTCGGCGCGCTCGCCGCCCGGCTGCCCGATTGGGAGTCCACGACGCTCGCGGAATTCTGGGCCGGGCTCGACGAGCTCTCCACCGGCGGGCGGGCGGCGCTGGTCGCGCCGCTGCTCTCCCGGCTGCGGCTCGTGCTCTCGCACCCGTTCGCGGTCGCGTTGTTCGGTACCCCGGCCACCACCGTGTCGCTGGCCGACGTCCTCGACGGCGGCGTCCTTCTGGTGCGGCTGCCGCGCGGGCTGATCGGCGAAGACGGCGCCCGGCTGATCGGCTCGCTGCTGCTAGCGGCGGTGTGGCAGGCCGTCACCGCTCGCGCCGCGCTCCCGGAGAACCGCCGGCGGGACGCCTCGGTGATCATCGACGAGGCCCAGCACGTCCTTCATCTGCCGATCGGCATCGACGACGCCCTCGCCGAGGCCCGCGGCCTGCACGTCTCCTTCACCCTCGCGCACCAGTACCTGGGGCAGCTGTCCGACACGATGGCGCGCGCGATCGACGCCAACGCCCGCACCAAGGCGTACTTCGCGCTCGCGCCCCGGGATGCCCGGGATCAGGCCCGCCACCTCGCGCCCTATCTGGACGAGAGCGACCTGAGCGGGCTCGGCGCGTTCGAGATCGTGCTCAGGCCGCTCGCTGACGGGCGGCTTCTGCCCCCGGCAACCGCCACCACTCTTCCACCCCCGCCGCCGATCTCCGGACGCGCTGAGGCGCTGCGGGCCGCCGCACGCACCCACACCGGACTCGACCAGACCACCCGGCGGGCGCTACGCGTCGGGCACCTCGACGCCCCGGCCCGGCCCGCGCACACCGGCGCGCGCCAGCCGTTCCCCTCCGAGCGACCGTTTCCCGCTGCCGAATTCTTCTCGGCCACCCACCCCGATGCCTCCGCCCGCCGTCCGCTGTCGGACGTACCCACCGAGGCGGCCGGTCTGCCCGGTGCCCCGCCCCGAACCGGCTTCCCCGTTGCGCACCGGCGGTCGTCCTCGCCGTACCCGCCCTGGGCCAGCCACCCCTCCCGCGACCTATCCGACGAACCGACCACAACGCCTGACGAACAGGAGACGCCATGGAACACCAGCCTCTAGACACCAGCGGCCGGGCACTCGGCTATAGCGCCGTGGCCAACGAGCTGCGGCGCCTGACCGACCGGGACCGGTGGCTGCTCGACCTGCTCCACGACCACCGCGTCCTCACCACCGAGCACATCGCGCAGTGCGCGTTCGACTCCCGCCCCCGCGCCTTGAACCGCCTCGGACAGCTCTACCAGCGGCAAATCCTCGACCGGTTCCGCCACTACCAGCGGCCCGGGTCGCAGTCCTGGCGGTGGACCCTCGGCCCCCTCGGCGCCGGAGTTCTCGCCGCCGCGGCGGGCCGCACCCTGCCGAGGCCCGCGACCGTGCGGCAGGAGACGCTCCGGCTGTCTGCGTCCGGCCGGCTCCCGCACCTGCTGGGAGCCAACGGCGTCTTCACCGCCCTGCACGCCGCCGCCCGCCAGGACGCGACCGGAACCACGAGCCTGGGCCGCTGGTGGAACGAGACTCAGGCCACCCGGCACGCCGGAGGACTCGTCCGCCCCGACGGCCACGGCCTCTGGACCCACGGACAGACCCAGACACCGTTCTGGCTCGAGTACGACACCGGCACCGAAACCCTCGGACAGCTGACCACCAAACTCACCACCGGCTACGCCCAACTCGCCGGAACCCCGGTCTGCTACCCGGTGCTGTTCGTGCTGCCCGCCGCCGCCCGCGAACAGCACCTGCACGCCGCGTGGAACGCCACCGGCATCCCCGACGGGCTCACCGTCGCCACTACCCACACCCCGCCCACCACGCCCGACCCCACCGCACCGCGCAGCACCGCAGCGGCCGGACCCGCAGGGCCGGTCTGGCGGACCTGGCCCCGGCCCGCCGAGGCGCCCCGGCTACGTCTGTCCGATGTGGGGCATCCCGGCAGGGCCTCCGTCGGCTGATGCGCCGACGAGTTCCCTGCTGCGGCATTCGTGAGGCCACCGCGAGTGGTGCTCATCGCGATCTACCGGGCCGGTGCTCTCGCGAGAACTCTCACGAGAACTCTCGCGGACGCTCCACGAGCCATGACCAGCCGGGTCAACTCTCGCCCACACCCACCCAGAAACACCCAGCTCACGCCCAGGACACGCGCCCGGTCGAGCGGACCCGACTGGTAGTACCTACCAACCCTGCCGGTCGTCACCCGCTGCTCTTACAAGCACACAACCGAGCCCTTATCGCTCGCCGGCTCCTGGAGCTTGTCGCGTGAAGGCCGTCCTGCTCGCCGTGGCCGCTGTCGTCGTGCTGCTGATCGGACTGACCTCGCTGGCCGGTGCCGCGCTCGTCACCGTCACGAGTACCGGCCCGGCACCGGCCGGAGGCACCGACGCCCCGGCCGGAGCGGTCAGCTCCGCCGGATGGGTACGCCCGGTGCCCGGCCGGGTCGGCTCCGGGTTCCGCACCGCCGACCGGCCCGGACACGACGGCGTCGACCTGATCACCCCCCGGTATACCGTCGTGCGGGCGGCGTCGGCCGGGACCGTGGTCACGGTGGTCTGCAACGCCCACCGCCGCGACGGCACGCCGTACTCGTGCGACCGGGACGGCTCACCGGACGTCCTCGGGTGCGGCTGGTATGCCGAACTGCGGCATCCCAGCGGGGTCGTGACGCGCTACTGCCACCTCGTCGAACACCCGGCGGTGCACGTCGGGCAGACGGTGAGCGCCGGTGACCCGATCGGCAGAGTCGGTACGTCGGGCAATTCATCCGGCTCGCATTTGCATTTCGAAACCCACACGAGCTATCCCGCCGACACCGCCAATGCCACCGATCCGGCGGCATTCATGGCCGCGCACAGCGTCACCCTATAGGCCAATTCCGCACATCGGCAATGAAGAGATATTGAGCACCCGCGCCAGGGCTTGACGTCCGGCTAGATTCGAGCGCCGAGCCGTTCCGCGATGGCGCCCTCCGGCAATTAGGCGCGAGCCACCGGAGGCGTTCCCGCATCACGTCGGGGCACAAATTACCTGTTCAGTGACCGCCCTAGCGGTGGGCGGTTTCCGTGGCGTAGCGGCCCGCACAGCGGCCGGAAACGGCATCACGCGCGAGCCCGATCACACACGAATCGAGTTGGGAAAAATTGTTACGGACGAATTCCGGAATTGCTATTGACACCCCGCCGGTGCGGAGCGTCCATGGACGTAGCGCGAAACACCGACCCCCCGCCCGCACCAATTCGCGCCACATTCCCCGGTCGCGGGAAATGTCATCGCGGGCACCCGTGGAATTCGTTTCCGTCCGGAGGTATGTCATGTCCATCGAACTCACCGGCAACGCCGTGGCCGTTGCTGCCGAACTGAACGACCGGCCCGACGGGGCCACCGTCGGCGAGCTGGCCGACCAGCTGCGCCTGTCCACCCGGGCTGTCAGCACCGCACTGAAAGAACTGGCTGCCGTCGATGTCGTCACCCGCACCACCGGCGGCACGGATGACAGCGGTAAGAAACTGCCCGACCGGTGGACGCCCACCGTGGACGAGCCCGGCACCGACCCGGCCGATACCCCCGCACCCGACGACACCCCCACCGCCGACGACACCCCCACCGCCGACGACACCCCCACCGCCGACGACACCCCCACCGCCGACGACACCCCCACCGCCGACGACACCGCACCGGCGTCCGACACGACCCCGGACACCGACTCGGCCGACACCGCCGACGGTGGCACGGACGGCGACCCGGCGGACGGTGACCCGGCCCCCGACAACGAGGGGGACCAGGAGGACGACGACGAGCCGGACATGCGGGTGCTGCTGGTGGCCGATTTCCTCCGCAGGCGCGCGGCCAAGCGCCCAATTTCCACTGACTACGTCACGCAGAAAACCGGTCTGAAAGCCGCCGTGGCGAAAGTTATTCTCGCGTCGATGGAACTGGCCGGGGCCGCTGTGCGCACCACCGGCCAGGGCCAGAACGGACAGGAGGACCTGTGGCAGCTCGGCGAGGCCGACCCGGCCACCGTCGTGGTGCAGGACGGCCCGATCATGTGCGAGTGCAAATGTGGACACCGCCACCGCCGGGGCGGCGGCCCGAACACCGCCACGCGCACCCGTTCGGCCACGCCCGGCACCAACGGCGACGGACAGCGGGCACTGGCCCCCGGTGAGTTGACACGGATGGTGCTCGCCATGGTCAACGAAAACCCCGACGTCGAATGGACGGCCGGAATGATGGCTAAGGAGATGAACCGCTCGTCCGGCGCCATCGGCAACAACTTCGGCCGCCTCATCCGGGACGGACTCGTGGCCATGGTCGACACCGAGGGCAAAATCGTCACGGCACTGCCGCAGCCCGACGCCGACCCCGCCACCGACAGCGACTCGGCCGACACCGACTCGGCGGACGGCACCACCGAATAGCCCGCACCGCCCGACGCCCCGCACAGGCCCTCACCGGCCTGTGCGGGGCGTCGTCGTGCGCGCCCGGCCGTCCGGCAGACCCCGACCCGGGTCGGGGGTCGGAGTCGGGGTCGGGGGTGCGTTCCCGCCCGCCGTCCCGGTGGGCGGTGTCGCGGACCGGTGCGCACCCCCGGGGCGGCCCGGTCTGTGGGTGCCGACCGGGGCGCGCGCCATCACAACCCGCCGGGGCCGCACACCGACGCTGCGACGGTTCCCGCCGGGTGCGGGTGCCCCGGTGGTGCCGCACGACGGCCCCCGTCCGTGACATGACACGGCGCACGGGCGCCGTGACATGACACGGCGCACGGGCGTCGGTGAGCGACCGGTGAAACCGGCCCGTCGGCACCGGGTGCCCCGCCGCGTACCGGTGCTGAGCGGTCTGCTGACGCGCGAATCCGGCCGCCCGCGACACCAGGCCACACCGGCGAATCCCGGTCCGCAGAATGCGTTTCGCGTACTCCCTCGCGATCGGACTCCGGATCGGACTCGGCCGCCCTCCGGCCGCCGGCCTGGGGTTGGAGTCGTGCCCTGTCTCCCGCGCGGGTCGAGCGGTGTTCTGGCCGGTCAAGGGGGCGCTACCGGCGGGCTTGACCCCTTCATCCGGGCCGACAGCATCAGATGTGGCACCCCGGCCACCCGGGGCACCACACCGACCGGCCCGGGGGCCTCCCTCCGGGCACCATGCGTGTCAGAATTTTAAGGAGTAAGGGAATGCCTCCCACCCGCAAACGACGCGGACGCCGCGAACTCACCGACGAGGAACTCGCCGCGATCCGCGAACGCAACGAACAGCTCCTCGACCACGCCGAGGAAGCCCTGCACGACCCCGCCGAGGTCGCCGACCGGCTCCGGACCGTCCTCGCGACGGGCTCTACCGGATCGCTGCTGCACTACTCGCTGCGCAACCTAATCCTGCTCACCCAGCAAGCCGAGGAACGCGGCATCGACCTGACCGAAGTCGACACCGGCAAGGGCTGGAGGACCCGGGGACGCCACATCCTCCCCGGCGAACGCGCCCTCTACCTCACCCAGCCCACCAGCGACCCCAAGGGACAGGACGGCGAGACCTCCGGCGGGGACGCGGGCGAGTCCGCCGCCAGTAGCGGAGGGTCCGACGGAACCGAGGAGGGGGCGCGTCGTCCCCGGTTCCGGATGTCGCCGCGCTTCGACCTCTCCCAAACCGGCGACCTGCCGCACATCGGCACCGAGGACCCGGAGAACCCGGCCCCGTGCGTCCACTGCGCAGCGCCCGCCGACCAGCCGTGTATGGCCGAGTGCGACTGCGCGTACTGCCAGGCCTCGCGCGCGGCGGTGACGACCACGGAGCCGGGCGAGACCATCTGGGCCAGCCTCGTAATCCAGATCGAGCGCGAGGGCTACACCTTCGACTGGCCCGCGGACCCGCAGCACCTCGGCGAGAGTTACCCCCGAAATCTCGCAGTCGCCGATCACGACACTCGCGCGCTGCACGTGGCCCCGGATGCGAGCGCTGCGGACCCCGACGCGCTCGCCGCTATCACTGTCGCGCTGGCCGACATCCTCACCCAGCCCCGGGAAGAAGCCGAGACCGGCGACGTTACCGACCTCGGCGACGGTGACGGGCGGTGAGCCGCCGCCCGTCGGAGGAGTTCCTCGCCGCACTGGTCGTCACCGCCGTCGAGCACGGCGGCTACGGCTGGTTCACGGTGACCGACTTCCAGTGCCCGCAGGACGATCCGGAAGGGACCTACGCCGTGATCGATGCTCCGGACAGCGACCTGCGCCGCACCCGCATCGACCCGCGAGTGATGGACAAGGGGCTCGCGATCATCCGGCGCGCCACCGGGCGTCTGCCCGACGTCCCCACTCCACCCGACCACCCCATCTACCACCACCGCGACACCGGCGAACCGCTCTACATCTCCCACGGGCAGCGGCACAAAATCCTCCTCGCCGCGCGCCGCGACGACGCCGGGCAACTCGACATCGTCGACGCCCTCGCCGTCCTGGAGATCGCGCTCTTCGGCGCCGTTCTCTGCACCTGACACCCGGTAACCCCTTTTCACGGCGCTCGTGGTGCCGCTTCCGATCCGGAGCGGCACCGCGGGCGCCGATCCGCACTTTGCGTCCGGTGGCGGGCCACCGGCGCACCGGAGATCCTCGCGGGAGCCCGGACCGTCTCTGCCTTTGCGGGAACCGACTGCCGGTGCGATTCCGAGTGCGGCCCTGGCCGCGCGCCGCCTCCGCAGCACGGGTGCGGCCGGCGCCTTTTGCCTCTCAGCCATTTGC
Organism: Cryptosporangium sp. NPDC048952; assembly: GCF_043197895.1. Taxonomy (NCBI): domain Bacteria; kingdom Bacillati; phylum Actinomycetota; class Actinomycetes; order Cryptosporangiales; family Cryptosporangiaceae; genus Cryptosporangium; species Cryptosporangium sp. NPDC048952. The sequence continues at coordinate 1,056,344 of NZ_JBICTY010000003.1, forward strand.
TTAGGGCCTCGTTTCGCGAGGAGGGCGTCTGCGCCCTCACGGGCCTCGGCATGATGAGCTCCGGATGCGTGATCGCGCCCGGACCGACCGGCCCGCGCCGGAGCGGCCGGGACGAGGAGGGAGAGCCCGTGGCAACCGTCCTTGGCCGCCCGGTGCCTTCTGATGTTCCGTTGCGGGAGATCGACGGCGTCCCGTGCACGACCCGGGCCGGTATCGCCCGGCTCGCCGGATGGCCGGAGGGCTGGTCCGCGCACGTCCGCGCGGGCACCGATCCGGCGTTTCCTCGCGCGCTTCCGCGTCGGGCCGGTGGCGCCTACTGGTACCGGCTGCCCGACGTCGAGACCTACCTCGCCGTCCTGGCCGAGCGCGCCCGGCGCAAGAAGCCACCCGCCGCCGAGGCCGGCGATCCGGACGAACTCCTGGACTCCGCCGGAGCGGCCACAGCGCTGCATCTGACCACCGGGACTCTCCGCTCCTACATCCGGCACAGCCGACCGTATTGGACCGGCGAAAAGACCGGCCGCCCCCTTCTCCCGCCACCCGACGAGCAGGAAGAGACCGTGAGCGCCCGAGGCCGCATCCAGGTACGCCGCTACTGGTTCCGGCGGACTCTCGCCGCGCATCAAGGCACGCGACCGGGTCGCGGAACGGGAGCCGGTCGCCCGCGCACACGGCGCGACCACAGCGGCGCCGAGTAGGAACGAATCTCCGCGCCGGTTCGTACAGCGCTATAGCGCGAGCGGAACGCCGCATTTTCGATGCATTGAACACACAGGTCAGGCCATGAACCGAGAGTGTTCAAATGCTCTAGTCGGCCTCTCCAGAATTGCACTAATGCGGACAATAGAAATTGCCAGCCGAAAGTGTTTTATTCGACTTGGCAAGTAATTCGTTGCTTGATCGCTCCGATTCATTCTGAATGAATTGTGGCATCACCCGCTATTTCGATTGATGCCGACAGTTAGCCATTTCGGGCGAGTCCGAGGTCATTAGGCTCCGAATGCGCGCGTTTCGTGGCATCGATTGAATCGATGGCGAAGGAGCCACACTGTCATGCACCCCGCGCGTATTGCTGAACCGGAGGTTTGGGACTGGCGTACCTCGCTGGTCGCCCTCCGCCCCGCCGCCCCGGCGGACAACACACCGCTGCTCGTCGAAATCTCTCCCACAGCCACCGGCGGCCTGCACCTGCGGCGCGCCGACATCGAGCCCGACCGGTGGCGCCGCAGCGGTGTCCCCGGCGTGCTCGCCGACCTCGAACACCGCATCGCAGCCGACCCCTGGCCGTTCTGCCACATCCGTGGGTACGCGCTGCTGCACAGCAACGGCCAGCACCTGCGGGCGGCCGACCGCACCGGACACGTCCTCGCCGTCGACCACACTCCCGGCTCCCCGCCCTGGGCAGGAATCGCCGCACCCACCACCCCGCTCCAACCCGCCGTCGAGGCCCTGCGCGGACTCGCGCTAGCGCTCAACGGCATCGAACCCGAAGCCCGCGCCGTCCGCGCGGCCGACGCCGCACAACTCACCGCGCAACTCACCGCGCGGCGACCCGAGGCGGTCGATGCGCCCGCACCCAGCCTCCTGATCGCCGACGCTGACTCGCTCGGCGACGCCCGCGCCATCGCCACCTACGCCCGCGCCGCAGGCGTCCCCCTCGACGTCGTGACACCGCACGCACTCGACGTCCGCGGCTGGCAGACCGCTCCGCTGATCCTGCTCGACGCCGCACACCCCTCGGTCCGCGATGTGGCCGCCCGCATGCCCGTCCGACCTGGCCTGATCCTCCTGGGCGAACTCCTCGACGGCGATCCGCGCCACAACCTCACGCTGTTCGATGCCTGGCGGGTCCTCGGCGCCGAGGAGATCGTGGCGTGGCCCCGGGAACGCATCTGGCTGCAGCTACGCCTCGAAGAGGCCGACCGGGCAGCCCGTGCCGCCCTCCGGAACACCCAGCCGTGACCGGAACCCACTCGCGATGGCCCGGCGCTCGCCTCACAGCGAGCGTCGGGCTCGCGCTCGGCGCCGGACTCCTCACCGGCCTGGCCCTGACCCGCCCGCGACTCCGGCGCCTCCAGAACGACAACCGCCGCCACCAGCGCGACCTCCGGCACTGGGAATGGCGCGCCCACCACGACCCCCTCACCGGCCTGCTCAACCGCGCAGGCCTCAACCGGCACCTCGACGAACACGACGGCCAGCTCGGCACCGTCGTGCTCATCGACCTGGATGAGTTCAAGCCACTCAACGACACCCACGGCCACCGCGCCGGAGACGCCCTCCTGACCGTCCTCGGACAACGCCTCGCCCGCGCCGCCACCAGCACTCGGGGACTCGCCGCGCGCCTCGGCGGAGACGAATTCCTCCTCGCCCTCCCGCCGGCCACTCCCGCCTCCGACGTCGAGGCGATCCTCGACACCCTCACCACCGCCACCGGGTTGATGGTGGGTGAGCTCATCGTGGACATCCGTCCGGCGCTCTCGGCCGGACTCGCCCGGCGCAACGGCCACTCCTGGACCGACACCCTCCACCACGCCGACCTCGCCCTGTATGCCGCCAAACGCGAGCCGCACCGCAGGCTCGCGCTCTACACACCGCACATGCGCCGCGCTGGTGCGAGCCAGCCGCCCCGGCGGCTCCGCGATGCCCGCCGCCCCTGAGATCCCTACTCGCCAGGTTTGCCGACAGGGGGTCTGACTCCGACGCGTGATCCACCCCGCTACGCGATACGCCGTCCCCGAGCCCGGGAGGCCAGTGTTGTTCACTGGCCTCCCGGCCTCATGACGAGGCCTGACGCCCGGCAGGCCGCGCGGTCGGCAGGTCAGCGGGCCTCGCTTCGCCGACTTCGAGCGTCGCGACGTTCAGCCACACGACGGTGATCTCCCCGGCCTCACCCCCCTCAACGGTCGGGTAGGTCCGGGGCTGCCCGTTGTGCAGATCGCGCCCAGGGCGCGTCAGGGCGTCCTCGGCGGAGCGGGCATCAAGGCAGAGACGCCGGACAGCGCCGTCGATGCGCACCCACACGAGGTAGGGCCGGAGCCCGCCTTCGTAGTCACTCATCTCCGCATTATGACGAACGCATGTTCGATGAACGGTCATGTGTGGCGGATGGGCCAGGCTGGCTGTTCGAGCCCAGCACTGCGGCGGCATCACGTTCGACGATTCACGCCTCCGCATCGTCTCGGCGCGCTGTCGTGCGCAGCGCTGCCAGCACCTCGGCAGAGGGCGGCAGCCGCCACCCGGTCTCCCACGGCGGTCGGAGCCAGGCCAGGCGCCCCGCGCTCACGGTGGACGGCGGGAGCGTCACCCAGGACCCCGCTCCGTGCAGGACAATTCGGCCGACGGCCGTTCCGAGCCACAGGGCTTCGTCGATCACCAGCGGCGCGCTGAACAACTGGTGCTCTCCGGACGGGTAGGCCAGGACCGGGGCGGGGTGACCGCTGGCCTCCAGATGACCGGCGAGCACGTCGATCACCTCCGGCGGCCCCGCGAGTACCGTCGCCGACAGGGCACCGGTCGGCATCATCACGGCATATCCATGCGCATGCCACCATCCGGTGACCTGCGCCGGATGGGCGGCGCGCACGCCTGCCTCCGGTCGGCACCGGCCCGGCGCGGTCGCGTCGACCGGGTGCGGTCCCTTCAGGTCGCAGTGCGGCCGTCCGCACCGGTAGGTGCGGCTCTGCGGATTCCAGTAGGCCCCCGGGGTGACGGACCACCCTGCCGACAGGTATTCCTCGGCGGCCTCGGCCAGCGGGACGCGCCGATGCTGCGGCCCCCTTCCGGCCCGCGCGGGGCGCGCAATGACCGCAACGTCCTTCCTCGGTTCCACGGTGACCTTTCCAGCGGGAAGCACATCCCGCGCGTTCGGTGTCTCTCGAACCACGGACAGTGACCGTGGGCGGTGCGCTCGGACGGGACTGCGAGGACGGCAGGCGTCCTCGACGACGCGGGTTAGGAAGAGTGCAGGTACTGGTTCGCGGCGTTACGGGTCTCGGCCGACACCTCGGCGGCCAGGGAGTCAAAGAGCCGGTGTTCCAGATGACGCAGCGTGTTGCGCACTGCATCGGGCCGCTTCTGGCCCGCTTGGATGCGCATGGCTTCGCGGTAGAGGTATTCGTTGAGTGGGTCGTGGGCGATGGCCTCATCGAGGACATCCAGGGCCGTGTCGGGGTGGCCGGGTTCGAGCAGATGCGCGAGGCGCACAGCGGCGTCGATCGCGCGGCTGCGATACTCCTCCCGGTACGGGTCTAGCCACAGCTGGTCGACGCCCTCGGCGAACTCACCTCGGTAGAGGCCGAAGGCTCGGCGCAGCGCGCCCATGCGGCCGGTGTCCTCGTCGACCGTCGTGGCGTTCTTCAGCGCGGTGTGGAAGTTCCATACGTCGACGGTGATCACGGCGGGGTCGAGGCGGTAGATCCCGTTGGCGTGGATGACGAACGCAGGTTGGTCTCCGCCATCGGGGACGGCGGTGCGCAGACGGCTGCGCAGGCTGGTGATGCCGGTCCGGACCCGGGCCTTGATGGCGGTGGGGTCGCCGTCGGGTGCCAGGACGGTGGAGAGTTGGTCGAGGGTGCGTCCGTCGGGGTGGACGGTGAGCGTGGCGGCCAGGACGTAGGAGGCCGACCGGATCCCGCTGATCGTGTCTCCGGTCGCGGCAATGATGAAGCGGGGACGGCCGAATAGTCGCAGCTCGATCGGCGCGTTGGTCGCCTCTTCACGGGTGGGTGTGGAGTCGGCGGGGGCCGGCGGGGTCGCCTCGCGGAAGGGTTCGTTCTGCCGCGGTGCGGTGGAGGTCGTGCTGGTGGGTGTGGGCTCGGGATCTGGTGGGGCTGGTTGCGTCGTAGTGCTCGTGTCAGCAGGTTGCGCGCGGAACGCGGAGAACAGCTCAGGTTCCGGCGGCCCGAACTGGATGACGGCGGGTGGCGTGGTGGTGAGCAGGTCGAGGACGGCGGCTAAGTCGTCCTCGGTGAGGGTGGAGAACCGGGCTCCCGACCGTGCGGATCGAATGGGGTGAGCCGGGCTGTAGATGCCGGACAGGGCGGGGTGCGCGGTGGTGGTTGCGCGGGTCGAGCCGTTGAGGGCCGTGCCGTCAGCGGTGACCAGGTAGGCGGGTGCGGGCGCGGTGGTGTTCAGGAGGATCGCGCCGACTTGATAGCGGTGCCCGGTCCGCAGGGCCTGGCGAATGATACGGACGTGTGCTTCGCCGAGTCCGGCCACCAGCAGTAGCAGCGGTGGCGGGTCGGGTTCAGCCAGGTCTTCTGGCGGCGGGGTTGGCGTTCCGGGCGGGCCGGTTAGGTCGGCGCGGACCGGGTCGAGCAGCGCGCGGCGCGACGCGAGCTGGGCGCCCCAGTACTCGATCGCCTCGGTCAGAGTCTCGCTGACGTGAACCGGAAGCAGGGTCGGGAGCGCCCGGCCGTGAGGCAGGAGCGCGGTGAGGGTCGCGGTCGTGGTGATGATCGTGTAGCGGTGGGTTTCTTGCGCGGCGGTGGCGTTGCCGGTCAGCGCGGCGGCGAGGATCGCGCGACCGGCCGGGATGGCTCCGGGGCCGTGCAGGGCCGCGCCGATCGCGCTGAGCGTTTTAAGGCTGACCGGCCCACCACCGGACGCAGCGGCCACGCTCGCGTCCGCCGGACCCGTCGGTGTCCAGTCGTCGTCGTCTTCGTCGGCGGCCCGCTGTGGTCGTTCGCCGACGCGCACCGTGAGTTTCTTCGGCGGTTCCTCGGCGCGGGCGGGCGGCTCGGTGTCGGTGCGTGCGGCGCTGCGGGCGGCGGTCTCCAGCGCGGCCACGGTGATCGACACGGGTGTCGGCTCGACGTCGGCGGGGTCGTCCGGGATGGGCCAGCGAGGCTTGTAGCCGCGTCGCCGGTGCAGCCGTAACGCCAGCAGCAGAGACGACACGGCTGCCGCGACGCCGGTAGCGACCCACACCCCGGAGGGCAACACCACACCGTCCTCCCGTTCAGCCTCAGCAGGAGCCGATGACGATGACGATGGCGACGGGGATGGCGACGGGGCTGACGACGCGGAAGGGGCCGGGACCGCTCCGGGCGCCGGCGCAGGCGCGCTCGAGCCCGCAGCCGACGGCGCACTCGGCCGCGCCGGTGCCACGCCGTCATCGCCCGGATGCGGAGTCGGCGCTTCGGCCGGTGGCGGCGTCGCCGGACGCGACGGGCTACCCATGCTAGGCGGCGTCGCCGGTGTGCGCGGGGTCGCCGGGCTGGTCGGACCGGGCGTCACCGGGGCCGGGGTCGCTGGCGCGGTGGGTGCCGGGGTCGCCGGTGCGGGGGGTTCCGGTGGGGTGGGTGCCGGTCGTGCGGGGGTGGGCGCGGTCGGCCGGATGGGCTGGGTGGTGCCGGTGGCGTGCGGTCGGGCGCCTCGGTCGCGGGCGTCGGCGGGCAGCACCAGGCGTTGCCCCGGCCGGATCACGTCCGGATCCGGAACGCCACCGAAGCGGCGCAGCTCCGGGTAACGGGTCGCGTCGCCGAGGAACCGGTCGGCGACAGCGGAGAGCCGGTCCCCGTCGGCCACCACGTACACGGCGGCCTCGGCCCCAAGACGCCCGGTGGCATGCCGCTGTGGCCCGTGGTCCACCGCGGTCGTCGGCAGGAGAATGCGCTCCCCGGGCAATAAGAAGTCCGGGTCGGCGCGGGTGTTCTCGGCGGCCAGCCGGGGATAGGCGTTCGGGTCGCCGAGGAACCGCTCGGCGATCGCGCCGAGCTGGTCTCCATCGGCGACCACGTACACCACCCCGGACGCTGCGCGGTCGTTGTCGGCGCCGGAGGTGTTCGTCGTGGTGGTGGCGGTGACCGGATGCGCGACGGCAGCCTGATAGCTCCCGGCCGATCCGAGCAGCGCGATGGCGCTGACGAGCGCGGCGGCCAGCCACTGCTGCGGGCCGAGCAGCGGAATCCGCGGCGCCGGTCGACGGACGAGCGCTGCGGTCATCTCCACCAGCAGGCTCGCGGCCAGGCCGGCCCACGCGAGCCAGCACACCACCGCCAAGACGCCGAAGAAGACACTCCCGTCGTCAGGACTGACCAGCGACTCCCAGACCGACGACCAGGACGGCATCTCGTCGGGCAGACCGAGCGGCACATACCGCAAGAGCAGGAGCGGTGTCGCGACCAGCAGCGCGAGCGTCGCCAGCAACCCGCCGAGTCCGAGCAGCACCCGCCGGACCGGTCCGGGGCGAGGATCGGCCACGGGGCGGATCGCGAACGGGTGCCCAGCCTGCCGCGCGGCCCCCGAGCCGTTCAGCCGGGTCCGATGGTCAGCCACGGCGCGCCACCTGGCCCGGTTGCCCGCTCGCGCCGGGTGGGAGCATGCCGCCCGGCCGGGGCGCCGCCGTGACCGCGCGCGGCGTCTCGCGGGCGCGCATGGCCCGGCGGATGTCCCGTTCGGCGCCGAGCGCCGCGCGGATCAACGGCGACCGCAGCCGGTACGGGCCGCCTCGGCTCAGCGCCGTCGCGGTTTTCACGTCGTACGGCAAGACGGTGATCACCGGTACGCCGAGGTGCTCGGCCACCGACGCCGCGCTGTAGGGGCGCTCGCCGATCAGTAGCACCCCGAGCGTCTGATCGTTGCCGGAACGCTCTCGTAGTTGCCGCTGGAGCAGGCCTACCGCGGACATCGCGGCGCTCACCGAGGTCAGCTCCGACCGGACCACCAGTAGTACCAGCTGCGAGGCCGTCAGCACTGGCCACGGAATGTTGGCGGTGGCGTGCAGCCGCCCGCAGTCAGCGACCACGTCATATCCCGGTTGTCGCTGGCCGAGTTGCTCGAACACCGTGGTCAGCTGCGGCCAGAGCGGAGCGACCATTGCTGACTGCGCCGGATCGGCCAGACCGGGCAGCACGAGCCGCTCGCGGTGCGGCGCGTCCAGGTCGACCAGCTGGCCCCACACCATCTCCGACAACGGCCTCGACGCCGGGGGCTGGCCCGGCCTGGCCGGAGGACCCGGGTGGGTGGGTCCGGCGCGCAGCATCGACAGCGCTAGCGGTGTGAGCCCGAGTTCGCCTTCCATCTCGCCGCGCAGATACCCGGCCCGGACGGTGCCTCCGGCCGGATCGCACTCGGCCAGCACCATGCGCTGCGCGCCCCATGTCAAGGTCATGGCGAGGGCGGTCGTGGTGACGCCGGGCGAGCCGCGCGCGGAGACCAGCGACAGCAACCCCATCAGCGAGCGCCTTGCAGGAGCACGACCAGACGGCCGGCGGCGGCGAGCTTGCCGATGCGCTCGGCATCAGCATCGGCCACCGCCACATACACGACCAGATCGCCGTCGGTCTCCCGGTGACTTCCGCCCCCGACCACTGTGGCATCCCACGGCCCCAGCGCTGCCGCCTCGGCCTCGGCCGCCTTCGCCGCCGACAGCTTCGGGTCCGGCGTCTCGACCAGCAACAGCTTGTCCCCGGGGCGGAGCCGATCAGCGGGCATCCGGCCCGGCTCCAACGCGATCCCCACCTGCCGCTGCCCCTTCACCAACAACGGCTCGCCGGTCACCCCACCCGGCGGCACCAGCTGGCCCTTCCACAACGAGGCCCTGGCGCGCTTGCCGACCACCGCACCCCGGTCCGCAGCACGAACGGCGGGAACCTCACCGGACAGCTGCACGACCTGCAAATCGGCGGCCTGCACCGCCTCCCCAGCCGCAATGTCACGCCGCACCGTCAGATAGCTGTCGGTGCTGGTCACCGCAACGAACGCCACCCCGGCCAGCAGACCGCCTCCGGCGACCATTAATACCGCGACCAGAAGCAGCCGCCGCGAGACCTGCCGCGGACCCCGGCCCTTCGGCGCAGCCACCGGCTCCGTACGCGGCGACGCTCCCACCGAAGGCAACTCCGTTCCCGGCCGGGTCACTGGGTCACCACCTGCAACTCATCAATCCGCACCGTCGTCTCCGTCGACGCCGTCGTCTCGACCACCCCCGACGGCCCACCACCCACCGTCTGCCACGCGACTTCCCACGTCGTGGTCCCAAGCACCGTCCACACCCCACCAGGCTGGCTGCGACTCGACCGGGCATAGACGTAGCCGCAGTCCGGCGACGCCTTCAGTCCTGCGTCTGGGGTGTATGGGGTGCCCGGCCCGTCGCACTCCACGACCCCGCCATCACCCATCTCCCACGACACCGACACCGCGTTCGCTGTCGCTGTCACCGCCAGACCCGTGACTGTCGCTGTCCGAGTGATCGGTCCCCAGGCCTCGGGGGTCTGTGCCGTCCACAACCACACCGGCAACCCCACGAGTCCGCTGCCCCCGGGCGCAGGAGCAATACCGATTTCCGGACCCGAGAGCGGAAGCAACGCGACGGCGCGCTCCGCGACCTCCTCGGCTGTCGCAGGATCGTCGCCGCAGAGCGGCTCGATGTTGCATTCACGCGGGGCCGGGACCGTCGACGGCGCAGGATCCGGTGCCGGTGGCTTCGGCGGATCGCCAGGCTTCTCCACGTCGACCACACAGGTGTCCGGGAGCGGGCAAGTAACCGGCGGATCGTCCGCTCCGTAGGCTGCGATCGGTATCCATAACGAGGTGACGAGTAGGACGACGCCGGCTGCCGCCCGTTGGACAGCGGCGGTCAGCATGCCGTTTTCCGGAGCGGATCGTTCTTGATGACGAGCCACTGGCCGTCGATCAGGCGCACCTCCGCCGCTAGACGGTATTTGGCCAGTTGTCCAGGTGCCTTCACGCTTTCGCCGGTAGAAATGCGCACCGGATTCGACTGCGTTACGTCGAGGCATACGTCGAGAGCGGCCGTCGGCGGCTTTGCGTCCAACCTCAACGACGTGACGTGCGCGGTCCAGGTGGACTTGCCGCGATAGACCACGCCGTACTCCGCGATGTCCTTTATGCCTTTGACTGCCTGCGATAGCAGCGGATCAGCTGCGTATGTCGCGAGCTCGGATGTGTCGTGCGTCTCGGACTGCACAGCTCTGTAGAAGGCCGTCGAGTAGGCATCGTATGCAGCGAGCGCGTCTCGCTGCGCATCCGCTGGGGAGACCGCCGGACTGCCGCTCGACGACGCCGACGGTTCACGGCTTGGTTGTCCGGTATCGCATCCCGCCGCGAGTAGCAGAAGCGTGACGACGCCGACAGCAGCCGTTCGGCGAAGCGGCGTAGATGACGCTCGCTGAGCCGCGCACCGTGACCTGTGACTCCATTGAGTTACTGCTGTCTCCACCAGCCATGCCTTCCCGTGCGACGCAGACGCCCCGCCTCCGCCTGCCTCCACAGTGCCACTACGACAACCCGAAGCGTTACGAAAATAGGCCAACGAAAGCCCTCGGAAACACACAAGATCGTGCGCAAAAACCGACAACTGTCATCGCCGGGCAAGAGGCAGTACGTGTTCGTGAAAGAGCGGGCGTATCGGAGTGTCTACTCAGAACTTCATCAGATACGCATTTCGCAAGCCAAGCGATTTGTTTCTGGCGCTGGAGCCAGTTGCGTGCACGGAAGTGCGGAGATTTACGGACGGTAGCTGATATCGCGCGCTGGTAAGGGCGCGACAGTACGACCGAGGGAGCGCTGGAGAGCCGCCCACAGCACACGGGGTCGTTCGTCGGCAACGTCAGGGTCAGTCAAGTCGCTTCACGGAGAAGCGCGGGGCGTCAATCCCTAACCCTGTTGTCGATGCCTGACTGGGTCGACATGGCCGGGACGGGTGAACGTGAAACCGGGCATGCAGTCGTGTCGCGCCGCAGCCAGAGTCACGGGAGGTCGCGGAGCATGATGTCGAGCAGTGGCGCGGCGGGGCCGGGCGGGCGGTGTACGCCGACGAACTGATATCCCCAGCGCTCGTACATGGCGCGGACGCGTGGGTGATCGTGGGCCACCGCGAGAGACACCCGTTGTTCGGGGCGGTGGAGGATGAGTTCTTCGTGGATGGCGAGCGCTAGTCCTTGCTTCCGCCATGGCCGGCGGACCATCAACTCGAAGATCCCTAGTGTCCGGTGACCGTCTTCCTGGACCAGATCGACGTCGGGCGCGGGCTCGATGTCTTGCCACCAGGTCGTGGTCGGGCGGAGACCCGCACCGTAGACGAAACCGATTGGCTCGTCGGCCTGATACCCGACAACGCATTCCCACCTGGGCGCCTTGATATGGCCGGACAGCCGTTCGCTATACGCGTTCGGGGTGCGGAATGGCTCGTGAAGTCGGTCCGAGTAGACCTCGGCATACACCTCGAGAATGGTGTCGGTGACTTGTGCCGGGTCGATGTAGTGACGTAGCTCGACGGGACCGGTCATGTCAGGCGGAGGCCACGGCGTCGAATCGGGCGACCCAGTCCCGGGCAGCCGGTACCTCGGGCCACTGGGCGATCTCGTCCCGGATTTCCCGAGCTCGGCGAATGACGCGGCCCGAATGGACGGCGGTCATTCTGGACAGGGGCTCTTCAGCGGCCTCAACCGCGGCCTCGACTTCGCGGAGACCAAGACGAGCCTGCGTGAGCATCAGTCCCCGGCTGACGCGGTTTCGTTCCCGGCCTTCGGGGGTGCTGAGCATCGCGCGCTCCGCCAGCTCATTCGCGACCTGATAGCGGCCGAGGCTTCGCGCGGCGTTGCTACCGAATGCGTCGATCTCCGAGTGGTCAACGAAGTTCAACCACAGCGCGGGCGGGTCACTACTGGTGACCTTCTCCAGTGCGTCATGGGCGCGTCCGATCGACCGAGTAGCGGAGCCCTGGTGTCCTTGAACGGCGTACCCCTCCGCGGCCCACCCGTGCATGGCGGCAGCTATCCGGGGCTCGCGCCGTGCGCCTGCTCCGGCCATACCCGCCTGAGCGATGGTGAGTACCTCGCCCCATTTTCCGGCTTCGCTGGCCCGCCAGGCCAAAACGTTCCAGATCTGTGCCTGCAACAGCGGATCGCGGGCCATGGCAGCCACCGTCAGTGCGCGGTCGAGATATCTGCCTGCGGCTTCGCCGTCGGCAGCGTCGATGGCGAACCAGCCCGCCGAAGCGAGATATTCGCCTTGTAGCGCGTAGGCGGCCCGTCGGACCTTCGCTGACATCGTCGCGTTGTCGAGAATCCGGCCCAGTTCGGCGACGACCTCCGCCGCCGCAGGTGCTAGCCGCGCGCCACCCTGCCGCTGGTCAAGAACGCGCAGCTCTTTGAGCGGTTGGCGCAGTCGTTCCAGGTCTGACAGGCCAATCCTAGTCGAGTCACCGAGGTCGGGAATCGCGACTGTAACCGCGCCCAGAGTGCCGGTGATGAGCAGGAAACGTCGTCGATCCATGTCACCCTCCGCATCGGCGATCTTCAGCCTACTTCGCGGTCCCCGATACCCGAAGGGCGGAAGGAATCCCAGCTCCAGAGCGGAACAGCCGAATATCTCTTCCAGCGCGCCACGGTAGTTCGCCCGTGGCCAGAGCGTCTGGCCGGCCAGGAGACGGTAGACCCACCTCTCGGTGGCAGTCGCGTACGACAGCCCCTGCGCACCAGCCCGCGAGCGCGCCTTAAGGACGCGGTTGACCTCCTCGGCGAGGCCCAGTCGAGTGAAGCCCAGCTCGGCCATGCGGGCAGCGAGACGAGCGTTGCGGGCGTGTCCCATGCCTGCTCCCTCCGCCTGGTTGCGATCACGCTAAACCGGCGCAGCAGCGGAGCGCCGCCCGCTCGTGGGAATCCTCGTGAGCGTTTTGGTCAGGGTGCGTGCGAGTCAACGGCGGCCGTTGGCCATTCCCTTCAATAGCTGATCACCACTGTCATTGAACTGCATGGCGGAGGCGGTAGCGCTTCCCCCTGATCAGACTGAAGGAGCCTGTTGCCATGTGTGCTGAGGGCAGCCCTTACCACGCGATCGGTGGCGAGGCTGGGCTGCGACAATGTATGCAGCAACTGGTCGAACGTCTGGCCGCAGACGAGGAACTCGTATGCTTCTACGACTCGGTAGACGCAGAGGTTCTAGTCGAACGCTTGACGCTGATGTTCGCGCCGATGCTGGGCAGCGCCAGCGCAGGCTCGATCACCGATCTGGACGCCGCGCATGGTCAGCCCTTCACCCCCACCGACGAGCAGTGGCTGCGATGGTCGGGACATCTCATGACCCTCCTCTGTCTACGCCAGTTGGACGACACGACAATGCAGCGATTCGCTTCGCTGCTGAGCGCACTGACCCCGGCGTCCTGTATGTCTTCGGTGAACCCGACCGGCTCAGAGCCGCAGATTTGTCGGACACGGATCCGCGGCACGAAGCCCACAGAACTAGACGATCCGTAAGTTTTCCCCGCGCCAGACACATTTCTTGATCCGCCTTTCCCTTCCCTTGATCGGATAGGAGCGCAACCGTGAACCTCTTCCCCTTCGGCTCCGCTGTTCCGTCCGAGCACTCCCACCGGCCTGGCCCGCGCTTCGGTGGGAGATCAGGGTGCGGAGGTGGCGGCCTTTTCCGGGTGCGCCGCCTCCGCGCCCGCGGGACGGGAGTCAATCCCTGGTACCGCCGTCCGCGGGGGCCTTACTACGCCGGGGATCTGGAGACGTCTCGGCGTCTGGAGTGCGAGCACGTCATGCGCCGGGGTGATCCGCTGGCGTGCGCGGGTCCGCACGTGGGTACGGTCGCGTATCCGTGTCCATGTGTTCAGTGGGCGACCCGGGTGCGGCTGGCCGCGCGCCGTGGTCAGCTCGCTGAAGGCCCGGTCCTCCGTCCGGTGAGTTCTCGGTGAGGGACTGCACCGGGCGCGACGGCGCTATGCACGCGACCGAGGCCGAGTACGTGGGTGCGGCGTGCGCTGCGACCGATCTCCACGTCCCTGGCGACGGGGATCCCGGGGTCTGCGGCCGGTGTCAGCAGTCCTGGCCGTGCCGGGACTACCTCACTCACCGTGACGCCCTGAACTGCCTCATCAGCCTTTAGCGAAGGGCCAGGCGTGCGCGGCCTGACCTTGATTGGAGACCCCGAATGCCTGCTGCCCGGATACCGCGCCGCTTGCGTGGGTCCGCGAGCACTCCGGTGAGCGCGGCCCGCGTTTACGACTATTTCCTCGGTGGTTCCACGAACTTCCGGCCTGACCGGGAAGCCGCCACCGCACTGCTGCACGCTATTCCGTCGGCGCAGAGCGATGTGTGGGCCAACCGGGCGTTCCTGCGCCGCGCCGTGGCTCATCTGCTCGACCAGGGCGTGACCCAGTTCCTCGATCTCGGTTCCGGGCTGCCGACCGTCGGCAATGTCCATGAGCTGGCTCAGCGCATGAATCCGGCCGCCCGCGTGGTCTACGTGGACTGCGACCCGGTCGCCGTCACGCATGCCGACCAGCTGCTGGACGGCCTGCACGGCGTAGCGGTCGTGGAGGCCGACCTGCGGGACGTCACCCATGTCCTCGACAGCCCGGAGGTTCTCGACCTGCTTGACTTCAGCCACCCCGTCGGGCTGCTGGCGGTCGCGGTGCTGCACTTCGTCTCCGACCACGACGATCCGGCCGCGATTCTGGACGCCTACCGCGACGCGCTGGTCCCCGGCAGCCACCTCGTGATCTCGCACGCGACCGGCCATTCTCTCGAATGCGAACAGAAGACGGGTGCTGCGGGCGTGTACGAAGACACCGACACGCCGCTCACGTTGCGGACCCCGACACGGATTGCGGCACTGTTCACCGGCTACGACCTCGTCCCGCCTGCGGATGGCGAACTCGCCGCAGTGGTGCCGGTGTCGGACTGGCGCCCGGACCCACTCGAATCGGTTATCGAGACCCGCACCGTCTACGGCGGCGTGGCCCGCCTCCCCGACCCAATCCGATGAATCACCGACACAGCGAGCCGTTAGCGGGACGCATCGAGCCGTTTGCGGCTCGGGCTGTTCCCGATCTGGCTGATGACCTGTTCCTCGTCGCGCACGACCGCGCCGATCACTCGCCATCGCTGGCGCCGCGGGTGTTGGGCTTGGGGCTGGCGGGCGCGCTGCTGGCAGAGCTCGTCGTCGACCAACGCCTGGGCGTGGAGGCCGGTCAGCTGTGGGTGACCGACAGTGCGCCGCCGCCGGAGGTGCTCCGGCGGCAGGTGTTAGCGGAGCTGCTGGCTGATCCGGACGAGCGGGAGGTACGGACCTGGCTGGAATACCTGGCGCGGCGGGAACCGGAGGAGGCCTCGCAGCGGGTGGCCGTGGCCCAGCGGCTGACCCGCTTGGGAATCCTCGCACCGCAGGTACACCGGGGATGGGTGCGCCGCAGCGTGCGGTATGTCCCGGTCGACGCGCGGGCGGACTGGCCGGTCGTCCGCCTGCGGTACCAGGCCACCCAGCGCACGGCTCCGCCCTTCCAAGATCTGCTGCTGGTGGCCCTGGTCGGCGCGACGGGCTTGACTCGGCGGATCTTCGCCGGCCACCACCAGAGCCCTGCCGAGTACGTGGAGTGGTGCACGCGAGGGCTGCCCCCACCGCTGCGGGCGCTGGTGGGTGAGGTCGCAGCAGCAGCCGCCCGAGCCGTCACCATCCCCACGTAGCACCGGGCCGTTCGCGCGTCTTTTCGCACGGGCCCTTCCCACCCTCGATAGTCCACTTTAGACAGGAGTTTTGTCGTGTCGACAGTCATGCCCCCGCGCCGTAGCGGGGTGTCCGCGTCGCTGGCCCGGTCGAAGCTCGGGACCTCCCGGGTGGCCTCGTTCAGCTTGTCTGCGGTGGCGCCGCTGACGGTATCCGGCGGGGTGGTGCCGGTGGCGTTCGCGGTCACCGGCCTGGTCGGGCTCGCGGTCGTCTTTCCGGTGGCCGGGGCCGTGCTGGCGGTGTGGGCCGTCGGGTACACCGCGATGGTCCGGCTGGTTCCCAACGCTGGAGCGATCTACGCCCTGGTCGCGCACGGCCTGAGCAGGCGCATCGGGGTCGGCGCGGCGTTCGTCGCCTGGGGCACCTACTCGTGTTTCGCGTTCGCGCTGCTCGGCTCGATCGGCGCCAGCGCCGGTGCCTTGGCCCGCGACTGGGCCGGAGTCTCCGCGCCGTGGTGGGTGTGGGCGCTGGGCGCCTCCGTGCTCGCGTCGGCGCTGGGTTTAGCGCAGGTGTCGATCGCCAGCCGCATCCTGGGCTACCTGCTTCTCGGCGAGATCCTCATCGCCGTGGTGTACGCGGTCGCGTTCCTGCTGCACCCAGCCGACGGCGGCACCGTCACCTTCAGTGCCCTGTCCCCAGTGCACCTGGCCGACCCTGGGATGGGCGCCGCATGGGCACTAGCCATCACCTCGTTCGCCGGTGTCGAAGGTGGGGCCGTATTCAGTGAGGAGTCCCGCAGCCAGCGGACGGTCGGGCGGGCCATCTATATCTCACTGGCCGTGGCCACCACCATCTACACACTCATGGCCTGGGCGCTGCCCGTCACGGTCGGCGCGGACAAGATCGTCGCGCTCAGCGCCGCCGGTGGCACCGAAACCATCTTCACCCTCGCCGCGACCTACCTGCCCAAGCCGCTGATCGACCTGGGGCTGCTGTTCTTCGTCACCTCCATGTTCGCCGCCTTGGTGTCGTTCCGCTCCATGTGCGACCGCTACGGGTTTTCTCTCGGACGCGAGGGCGTGCTTCCCGCCGCTTTCGGGCGCACCAGCCCCCGCACCAGCGCCCCGGTCACCGCCTCGCACGTCATGACCGTGCTCAGCCTCGCCGTCATCGCCGTCTACGCGATCACCGACGCCGACCCCGTCGTGCAGCTCTTCTACGTGTGGGCCGGGCTCGGGGGCTTCGGTGTCCTGGTCCTGCTGCTCCTGACCTCGGTGGCCGTCGTCTTCTACTTCGCCCGCCACCCCGCCGAGGCGGCCACCGTCACCCGATGGCAGCGCCAGATCGCCCCCGCCCTGGCCACCGCCGCCCTCACCGTGATGCTCCTGCTGGTACTGGCGAACTTCGACGTTCTCCTCGGCGTCGACCCCAGCTCGCCGCTGCGCTGGGCACTGCCCGCCGCGTTCACCGTGCTCGCCGCCGTGGGCCTCGTCTGGGCACAGACCCTGCGATCCACCCGACCCCACACCTACGCCGCCATCGGCTTAGGCCCCGACGCCATCACCGACCGCACCACCAACCCGCCCAGGGAGACAGTGTGACCACCCAGCCCGCATCCACCCTCAACAACGGCAGCCCTGTCGACACCGCCGCAATCCACCGCGCCGCCCTCGACCACTACGGCGACCTCCGCGCACTCGGTGCCCTAATCGCCACCGCCTTCGCCGACCTCTCCGCCGTCCGCTGGCTCGTACCCGGCCCACGCGCACACCGGTCGGAGATCTTCGGCCGCTGGGCTGAACTCCACATCGCCGATGCCCTCACGCGTGGACATGTCGACGTCATCGACGGCCCCGACAGCAGCGACCTGCCCCTCGCCGTAGCGGTGTGGTTCACCAACCCCCACGCCGCCCCGGCCCCGGATTACGACCAGCAACTCCAGCGGGCCGTCAGCCGAACCCACATCGACCGCTTCCGCACCCTCGATGCCGTTATGGACGACGCCCACCCCGGCGGTCTCCAGCACCATCACCTGCTGCTGCTCGCCGTCCACCCCGCCTACCAAGACCAGGGCTACGGCTCGAAGCTGCTCGCCCACCACCACAGGGAACTCGACGACGCCGGCCTCCCCGGCTACCTCGAAGCGGCCAGCCCCGACAGTGCCCGCCTCTACCAGCGGCACGGCTACGCGCATCTCGACGAACCACTCACCCTGCCCGGCAACACCAGCCCCGACCTATGGCCCATGTGGAGGAACCCGCGCACCACCCCGACGGCCTCCTGACACCCCCGGCAGGAAACAAGCAACCAGGCGATGCCTCGGGCCGGGCCGACAGTCCCGGCCTGAGGCGCCCAGTCGGCCGCGCCGTGTATCACCGCGTCCTGCCGCCGCCCGCGCAACCACCGCCCGCGCCATCCCTGCCCGCCTACTGACTCCACCCGTCGACCCACCGAGGCCCCCTCCATGACACCCTCCAGCCCCGCCGCCCGGCACGGTGACACCTCACGACGTCACCAACCCACCACCGGCTCCTACCGGGCAACGCGCCCCGACGGCGCCGAGAGTGAACCCGCTGCCCGAGAGGTGAAGCCGGACCAGCGCGACCCGACCACACATCCCGGTCTCCACCCTGAATCACTGGCACGAGTTCTTCAGGGACGCACGGACGCCGCCCATGCCCGCATGGCCGGAGACCTAACCAGAAGCGTGATCCTCAACGCCCTGGCCGAACTCGACGCGACGCCCCCGGACGCGATCGACGCTCAGCTGGCCATCAACGCCACCATCGCCCACACCCTGGGCCACCGTGGCAGCGATCCCCACGGTCATGCCCTGATCGTGCGCGACCTGCTCCTCGACCGACTCGCCGACCAATTCGTCCAGATGCACGGCTTTACCGTCGGCTCCCCATGAAACGGCTGGATGCGTGCCGCCGCCGCACCTTTCGTCCCCGTCAGCCGACCCGCCGAGGAAAATATGATGAGCAACGAAGCCCCCACCGGCACGACCGCGATCAACACGTCCATCGCGCATCCCGCACGACGCTACGACTACTGGCTCGGCGGCAAAGACAACTTCGCTGTCGACCGCGCGTCCGGGGATGCGATCGCTGCCGCGTTCCCCGAGATCCTCACCGCCGTGCGGGAGAACCGGCACTTCCTCCGCCGCGCCATCACCCAGCTCGCACAGGCCGGCGTCACGCAGTACATCGACCTCGGCACAGGCATCCCCACCAGTCCGAACACGCACGAGGTCGCTCAGGCCATTCAGCCCGAGGCGCACGTGCTGTATGTCGACAACGACCCCATGGTTCTCGCGCATGCGCGCGCGCTGCTCACCAGCGCCCCCTCCGGCCGCACGTCCTACCTCGACGCCGATATCCGCGACCCCGGTCGTGTCCTCGCCGCCGCCGTGGACACCCTCGACTGCACCGAGCCGATCGCGGTGCTGGCCGTCGCGGTCTGGCACTTCCTGTCCGAGGACGACGATCCGCGCGCCGTGCTGCGCGCCTATCTCGATGCGTTGCCCACCGGTTCGTATCTGGTGTTCAGCCACGCGACCCTCGACGACCAACCCGCTGTGGTCAATCGCGGCTTGGAGCAGCTACCCGCCGAGCAACTGGGCGCGTTTCATCCCCGTAGCCGGGCCGATGTCGCCGAGCTTCTCACCGGCTTGCACGTCATCGAGCCCGGCATCGTCCCCACCAGCGAGTGGCGCCGCGACCCCACCGACGACCTGAAGCCGGTGCCGCTGGCCGAAGCCGCCGCCTGGGCAGCCGTCGCCCGCATCGCCGGATAGCGGCACCGCGCGAGGTGCCGGAAGCCCGAACGCGTCACAGAACGCCCGAGTGTCCCTGCCGACCCGAAGGAATGGGGTAGCGCCGTGACCCAGGAGAAAGAGCGTTTCCCGGCCTCACTGCACATCTGCACGTACGACGTACGAGGCACGGATCCGGAAACAGGTCTGGTCAAACCCGTGCGCGAAACGGGCCTGGTCGCTCACACGCATCACCTGCTGTCGGGGCTCGTCCGCCGGTTCCCGGACATCCGCCTGGATGTGACCCGCTCCGGCGGCGGCCCTCCCGGCCAGGCCGCTCGGTTGCGCATCCCGGAAGGCCTGGTCGTCGGGCTACGTGAAGTCGCCACGCACTTTCCTCACCTGCTCCGGGAGCCGGGCAGCGTCGTGAAAAGCGAGGCGCGGGTGCGGCACTTTTACGAGGACACGGTCGGCGACTCCGCGAACCCGGTGTGGGCGTCGCTGGCTGCGCAGTACGCCAGCGCGGTGTACGCGGCGGGCTTCCGGGACGTGCTCGCCCAGAACATCAACCCGCTGGTCAGCCTGCTGAAGGCCGAGGAATTCGGCCTGCTGTCGGATGCTGGCACCTGGCGGATCACCGGTGTGTTGCACGACGCGGCCGAGATGGCGGACCGGTTCGGGTATCTGGCGCAGCGAATCACGCACACCGACATGCGGCTCGACCTGATCGCGGTGTCCGACGCCGTGCGCGCGGCTTTGGTCGCCGCTGGTGTCCCGGGTCCGGCGGTGCGCACGATCCCCAACGGGATGGACGCCGAGGTGTTCGATGCGCGGCTGCGGGAGGCTGCGGCCGGCGACGTGTTCGCGCGAGTTGCCTCCCGCAACGGCATCCCCGCTCGGCGGCGGGTCGTATTGGTCTCCGCGCGACGAGTGCCGTGGAAAGGCCACGAGGACGTGGTGCGCGCCGCCCGGCTACTCGCCGACCGTGACCAACTCGGCGACGTGGCGGTGGTGTTCAACGGGGCCGCGATGCTCGACAGCCGCGCACCCGGCTACGGCGATCACCTCGCCCAGCTCATCGAGGAACTCGGGCTCTCCGGCTCGGTGTTCCTGCTCGACGAGCTGACCCCGGCCGAAGTCGCCTCCTGTTACGTCGCCGCGGATGTTGCCGTGCTCGCCAGCACCGAGCCCGAGCCCTGGGGTTACGCGAACCTGGAAGCCATGCTCGCCAACGTGCCGGTCGTGGCGACCGCGCACGGCGGGCCGCTGTCCTACATCGAAGACGGAGTCTCAGGGTTCCTCGTGCCGCCCCGCGACCCCGCCGCGATCGCCGCCGTCCTCGAGCAATTACTAACCGACCGGAAGCTGCACGCCTCGGTCGCCCCGGCCGGCCGCCGGAGTGCGCTGCGCTTCACCCTCGACGCGATGGTCGGCGCCTACGCCGACGTCCTCGCCCGTTCTGCCGCCGCCCACCCGTCCGCTGCCCGTTCGGAGAGGATCGGTGCCCGATGACGGTGATCCTGGGAGTCAACGCAGGCCACGCCACATTCCATGACCCGAGCGCCTGCCTGACCGACGAACACGGCACGGTGCTGGCATTCGTGGAAGAGGAACGGCTCACCCGCGTCCGGCACGCCCCGGGAGTCAAATCTCCGGCGCTAGCCGTCGCCCAATGCCTCGACATCGCGGGCCTGGACGCGGCCGAGGTGGACGTGGTGGCGGTCGGCTGGGACGAGCCCCGGATGAGCGCCCGCGCCGGGCAGCACTGGGGCTTTGACAGCGCCCGCGACTTCACCGCGAACCTCGGTCTGACCGCCCGGCGCACACCCGACGTGCACTTCGTGCCGCACCACCGGGCACATGCGGCGTCGGCGTTTCACGCCAGCGGCTACGACCGCGCGGCGGTGCTGGTCGTCGATGGCAACGGTGAGGACGAGTCGATCTCGATCTGGCGCGCTGGACACGGGCAACCGCTGGTCCGGGTCGCGGCCTGGCCACGCATCCACAGCCTCGGGCACCTGTACGAGGCCGCGAGCACCTGGCTCGGACTGGGCAAACGCGCAGCAGGCAAGACGATGGGCCTGGCCGCCTACGGGAACGTCGAGGACGCACCGGATCCGGGCTGGCTGACCGTCGGCCCGCACGGGCTGATCTCGGTGCTGGGCAGTGATCCCGGCGAGGACTACGAGTCGACCCGCGGCCGCTGGCTCAGCCGCATCGCGGCCTTCGCCGGAGCCGACCGCCCCGCCCAGCCGCCGGCCACCCTCTCCGCCGACCCGCTCGCGGTCCGCGTCGCCGCCGCCGCACAAGCAACCGCGCAAACCGTTGTGGGCTGGCTGGCCGACCAGGCACGCAAAGCCACCGGCATCCAAGAGCTGTGCCTGGCCGGAGGCGTCGGGCTGAACTGCGCCGCGAATGGACGGCTTCCCGGCCCGGTGTATGTGCCGCCGATCCCGCACGACGCCGGAGTGGCCCTCGGGGCAGCCTGGTCGCTGGCCGCGCCCCGCCGCCCGACGGTGTTCTCCGCCTACACCGGCGCCCATCCCCGCCCGCTCCCGGCGGACCTGCCCGACGCGACCCTCGCCGACCTCGACGTCGATCAGGTCGTCGACCTGCTCGTGGCAGGGCAGATCATCGGTGTCTGCCGGGGCCGCAGCGAGGTCGGGCCGCGCGCTCTCTGCCACCGCAGCTTCCTGGCACTCCCGGTCGCAAAGCAGATGCGCGAACGTATGAACGGCCTCAAACGCCGCGAGCAATGGCGCCCCTTCGGACCGGTCACCCACACCGACCCGGCCGCGTGGTGGTCACCGATCGGGGACCTCGACCGGTACATGCTCGGCGCCGCCACACTCACCGAGTACGGCGCGGCTCTGCTACCTGCGGTGCAGCATGCTGACGGCACCACCCGCCCGCAACTGCTGCGCGCCGGCGACGAGGAGTTCGTCCACGCCCTTCTCGATGGCCTGGCCGACCAGGGGTATCCGCCCGTGCTGCTCAACACCAGCTTCAACGGGCCGGGCGAGCCGCTGGTCGACACCGCCACGCAAGCCGTGGCCTGCGCGCGGCGGCTCGGGGCACCCACCGTGATCATCGACGACGTCCTCGTTCAACTCGGCCCACCATCGAAACTACGATCGGATACGGGATCGTGACCGCCACCCAGCAGGCTCGCCGCACCGGCTACCGGCGGATCGGCGACGGGGAACACAGCTGGGTCTACCGCAGGCCCGGCAGCCGCTACTGCGTCCAGCAATTCCGGCCCGACTGTGCCGAACTCACGCCGGACAAGGTCCGTCGCGAATACACCTACCTCACCGTGGTCTACGCCCCGGTGCCCGGACTCATCCCCGAACAACGCCTGTTCGTGCCTCGGTCCGACGCGCACATCAGCGAGACGCTGCTGGTGAAACGGTGGGTCGAGGTCGACACCAGCAAACCCCTCGGACGGATCAGCGCCGCGCACCTCGCACCAGGCGCTATGCGGCAGATGGTGACCTTCCTCGGTATCACCCGGAACCTGCTGGCCAGCCCGCAGGTCACCTTGCTGCCCGACATCATCGACGACCGATTCCAGAACCTGGCGGTAGACACCGCCGGGAATCTTCGCCTTCTGGACACCAACCGGCTTATCAGCACCCGAGCCCTGCGCCAGCTACCGCCCGGTGCGCGGCTGGACATTGAACGACGCTGGATCCACGCTCGCTTTCTGCGGCGCCTGATGTATCTCGAATCAGCGTTCCTGGGCCGCGGCCGGTCCGAGCTGCGCGACGACTGGCTCTACCGCCGGTCCCTGCACGTCACGGACATTGATGAGCTGTTCGCGCGCAGCATCGGCCGGGGTGAGACGATATGACCCAGGCGCCGGGCAACGGGTCTACTGGAAGGACCAACCGCTCATCGGAACTGCAGCGATGGGCAGTGGAGCCGGATCTCGCCACGCCCTGGCAGTTCGACCCGCTCGTCACCGACCGCACCCGGGTTCTCACCAGCACAGCGTTGCGGGCGCTCGGCGGAAAGACCCAAAGCCTGGACCCGCATGAAACTCACGTTCCGCGTACCCGTCTGACGCATTCACTCGAAGTCGCCGACCTGGGCCGTCGCCTCGGCGCGTGGCTGGGCGCAGACCCCGTCCTACTCGACATCGCCGGCCTCGCGCACGACCTCGGTCATCCGCCATTCGGGCACCACGGCGAAGCAGTTCTCAATGACCTTGCCGCCGCCGCGGGTGGATTCGAGGCCAACGCGCAGACATTCCGGCTGCTCACTCGCCTCGAACCCGGCGGCTCGGTCGAAGGCGGTGGTCTCAACCTCACCCGCGCTGCCCTCGACACCACCTGCAAATACCCGTGGCCACGCCGAGCAGGTCAACAGAAGTTCGGCGTGTACTCCGACGACCTGCCCGCGTTCGAGTGGGTCCGCGCAGGTGCGCCCGGCGAACGGCCCTGTATGGAAGCACAAATCATGGACTGGGCCGACGACATCGCGAACGCCGTAGCCGACCTGGAAGACGGAATCCGATCAGGCCTCATCCCGCTGGCCGTGCTCACTGACCGGCAGCACCGAACCATGATCGCCGACCTCGCCGCCGAGAAGATCACCACCCAACCGGCCGCTGCCGTTCTGGAAGCCGCCGATGGACTCATGAACAGCCCGTTCATGGCTGAACTGGTCCGCTCGCACGACGACAGCCCCACAACTGCCCGCGTCGCTAGCCGCACGGCCCATCAGCTCCACGACCGGTTCCTCGGGGCTGCGGTCGCTACCACCTACGACCACTCCGGCCTGCGACCGATGCCCCGATACACCGGCGACCTCATCGTTTCCGATCACACCCGAGGCGAAGTCGCCTGGCTCCACGCCGTCGTCCTGCACCACGTCCACCGCGACCCCGCCCGCAGAGCACGCCGCACTCGACAAACGGAACTGCTCACCGAACTAGCCGCCGCCCTCCTAGCCGCCGCCCCACAGGCACTCGAACCCATCTCAGCGGCAGCCTGGAACACGGCGACTACCGAGCCCGAGCGCATCCGAGCGGTCGTGGACCACCTCGCATCGCTGACCGAAGCAGAAGCCATCACCGCCCATCAGACACTGGCGCGCCGGGAAACCGCTCGGCCCGCACGGCTCTGAGACAATACGGTTCCCCTCGAAAACGCCCATCAGACCACCACACGAACGGCTCATCGGATGCTTCGCGTCGCTGTCCCGAACAAAGGCTCCCTTACCGGCCCCGCCACGGCCATGCTGGAAGAAGCCGGGTACCACCAGCGCAGCGACCCCAAAGAACTGGTGGTCAGCGACGAGACCAACGACGTCGAATTCTTCTACCTCCGACCACGTGACATCGCCGTCTACGTCGGCTCCGGACAGCTCGACATCGGCATCACCGGCCGCGACCTCCTGATCGACTCCGCCGCCGCCGCGCGCGAAGAGCTGACCCTCGGCTTCGCCCGCTCGACCTTCCGGTTCGCCGGCTATCCAGGCGGCGCCACGAGCGTCGAAGGCCTCGCTGGTATGTCGATCGCCACTTCCTACCCTGGCGTGGTGGCCAAGCATCTCGCCGACCGGGGAGTGGAGCCCGGACAGATCGTGCGCCTCGATGGCGCGGTGGAGACCGCGCTACGGCTCGGTGTCGCCCAGGTCATCGCCGACGTCGTGGAGACCGGCCGCACCCTGGCCCACCTCGGTTTGACGGTGATCGGCGACCCGATCATGGAATCTGAAGGCGTCGTCATCCGGCCCGCCGACGCCCACCACGATGACCCGGCCGCACAGCGGTTCCTCCGCCGCCTGGAAAGTGTCCTCGTCGCGCGGAGCTACGTCATGATGGACTACGACGTCCCATCGGCCAGCCTGGACCGCGCCATCGCGCTCACACCTGGTCTCGAATCACCGACCGTCTCGCCACTCCGCCGCGACGGCTGGTTCGCGGTGCGCGCGATGGTCCCGACCGCCGACACCCAAGGGATCATGGATGAGTTGTCTGCCGCAGGCGCCCGCGCCATCCTCGCCACCCAGATCCACTCTTGCCGATTGTGACTTGGGAGAATGACGCCGTACGTCTGACCGTTGGAATCCGGCAGGGCATACGCGGCTATGATTCCAGACGCCCGCGACGGTCTAGACGAGGCTCGTCAGAGCCCAGTTCCGACTGCGTCGGCGCTCGGTTTGCAGAAGTTTGAACAATTACGCCCGGCTGGGAGCGCTCGCGCTCCCAGCCGGGTGATGTGTCGGAAGGTGACTAAACAAATCGGCGCTGAGCTGCGCAGCCATACCGAAGGCGAACTCCCGTTAATATTCGTGTGTTCACAACCCAATTTGGAATGGTCAGATCTACTGATTCAGCACCCGCGACTGTAGACGGAAGCCTACGCTGTCGATCGATCCAAGCGCTTCCTGATGGCTACGACGTCCTCATCATGCCCGTGATGGCGGCGCGTAACGACTATTGCAGTTCCGGGTAAAGAGGGAATCATCCTGCGTTTTGTTCAGGCGTTGGAGCGACGATCTCGCGAAAAATTGAAGCGCCCCGGCGGTGAATCCTGCCTTTCTTACCAACCTCGACGTATCCCTTAACCAACGCAACCTCAGAGAAATCTGGGTGCGGGGTCGCGGTGAGTCCCCATTCGGCGAGATCATTGCTCTCAAGGCGATACGGCAATGGCGGCCCTTGGATCTGACGCCCCACCGCTTCCTCGGATCGGGCAGACATACGGCGGTTACCATCGTGTTCTACCAATCCGACGTCGCGCACAGTGATTGCCGCCCCGCCTTGGTTTTGCACTACTACGTGGAATAGCTTCTCGACGCTGGGATGGCCACCCACATTCACTGAGACCGCCTTCCACTGCGAAACTACAGGGCGGGCGGCGGCGCGACGGTACGACTTCCAGGAGATGAGCAAGGAGGTGAGCGCTATCAGCACCGCCGCAACGGTTGCCGTTGTTCGCACGCCTTCCGAGGTGACGCTCCAGGGAATTCCATAGATGCTGTTCACGGTGGATGACCCTTTCGGCAGTAGAGCGCGCATTGCATTAGTACTTGAAGATCCTGCCCTATTTGAGTTCGCGTTCGATATAGACAGTGGCACCCTCACGTCTGCTTACAAACCGGTGGTCAACCGTCAGCAAATCGTCTGGAAACTCGAGTTCCGCAAAAGGATTGTTGAACTGATAGCGCGTCGGTTCGTTGTTCGACCCAGGATGAATTCCTGGCGATAGCACGAATACACAACTCAGCCGTCGGTTGCGTCCTTTTGGGGACTGTTCAGTTAGACCGAATACTCCATTGCGCTTACGAATCGGCTTGATATCGTTCAGATCGTGGATGTTTATCGTAATTCCAGAGTCGCCGTAGAATGCATTGATAAGATCTTCCTCGTCGCACGAGTCGCGCATAGTTACCAGCAGGGCGAACGGCATTCCTTTATGATCGTACTTACTGCCGACCTTCTGGCTAATCCGATTTCGCAGTCTGGTGACAGTCTTTGTCCATCCGACGGTGGCAGGGCCGATCGCTATTACGCCTTCACG
Organism: Cryptosporangium sp. NPDC048952; assembly: GCF_043197895.1. Classification (NCBI taxonomy): domain Bacteria; kingdom Bacillati; phylum Actinomycetota; class Actinomycetes; order Cryptosporangiales; family Cryptosporangiaceae; genus Cryptosporangium; species Cryptosporangium sp. NPDC048952. Next base: position 1,083,050 of record NZ_JBICTY010000003.1, read on the forward strand.
TTCTACACTTCCTTGGGATGCCTGCCCTTTTGGTATGAATGAAAATTCAAGAATGAGCTCGTCTGACCTATAGGTTGCCGCTGGGTATTCTGCTTGACTAAAGTCCGGTATTTGGTTCGGCAAGCTAGCTATCTGCTCCTTGAGCCATCTTGATACCTGCGAGATCTTAGGCTGAGAACGCCACTGTATGGAGTCAATTCCAGCGAACCAGTTTGTTGATGAAACTTGCCGGTTAATCTCGGCGACTAGATCCGTGTTGCGCCTCAACTCTTTCTCGAAGGACTTCTCCGGGAAGAGGCTGACAGCCTCAATACTCGCCACCTGATTCGAGTCGCGGTAGACGCGAAAATCAGGACTATGAGCGTCTTCTTCGTATCGGACTTCATTTGACTGTGCTAGCAGATGGTGGGCATATAGCTCGTCAATCGCTTGATAGATTCCGACTTCGCTGTCTCCGCGAAGTCTGCTCAGCACCATCCCATCACGATCAGGGAAATTGGAGTACCAACCGTTGATAGCTGTGCGGGTAGCCTGCGCCTGCGTCGACCTTCTGAGCCACGTGGCTAGGTCGGTGAAAGGTCCAGAGCGGGGCGCGACCGGCTCGCCAAAGACGGAGTTGTTCGGCATCGCATTAGTGTATGGCGTTTCGCTGGTAGTAGCCGTGTAATGAGCGTTCGAGCGCAAGCGCTTTTCTTGGAATCAAACGGGCGCGGATGCCGCTAACGGCAGCTTCCCGCTTGGTTGGTGACCCCTTAACTCATCTGCGCGGGGCTGAACGGGGGGCGAGCCTCCGATGGTGACCGACTAGGGCACTTGAGGTGCGCGGCTAGCCGTCGCGTTCACGCTGGCACAAGGGGCCGCCGTTGCCGCGCGTGCTCACAACCCGACTTGTAATGATCCGATCGTGTTGACGCACGCCCGCGCGCTGCTGCGGGGCGGCGGAACCGCGTACTTGGAGGCGGATTTCCGCCAGCCCGCCACGATCCTCGCCCAGGCCGCGGCCACGCTCGATTTCGAGAAGCCGGTCGCGGTGATGCTGATCGCGCTGCTGCACCTCGTGCGCGACGAGGAGTCGCCGTACGAGCACGTCGCCGCGCTGGTCGAGGCGTTGGCGCCCGGGAGTTACCTGGTCATCTCGCACGGGACTGCCGACTTCGTTCCGGAGGAGGTGCGCGCGAAGGTGGCGGCGGCGGATGCGCGCACCGCCAACCCGTCGCAGGTGCGGTCCCAGGCCGAGATCGCCCGGTTCTTCGAGGGCTTCGAGGTGCTCGAGCCGGGGATCGTGCCGGTGAGCGAGTGGCGGAATCCCGGTTCGTCCGTGCCGGCGATCGAGGCGAGCTGCTACGGAGCGGTCGGCCGCCGAATCCCCTAGGGAACTTTCCTGGCGCACGGCGACAGGACGAGTACTGGGATCTCGCGTTCGGTCCAGGACTGGTAGGAGTCGAAGTCGGCGTATACCCCCACCGCGGCCTTCCACAGCCGCGCCCGCTCGTCCCCGGACACCACCCGCGCACGAACCGCCCGGCGCTCGCCCCGCACGTGGACGACCGTCTCCGGCGAGGCGCACAGGTTCAGGTACCACTGCGGATGTGCCGCGAGCCCACCCTGCGACGCGACGACCGCCAGGTCGTCCCCGTCGGCGAAGTACAGCAGCGGCACCGTGAACACGCGCCCGGACTTGCGGCCCCGGTGCTCCAGAAGAAGCGTCGGCACCGGCTTGCGGAACCCGGCACCGATCCGCCACTTCCCGCCGACGCGTCCGCGGGTGCGGCGGTACACCCACACCTGCGCCCGCGACGCGTACCGGAAGATCGTCGGCAGCAGCGGCGAATCGAGGCCCTTCGGCCGAGGCGGCGGGTTCACGAGTCGTAGGAGATCCGGAACGGGCCGGCCTTCGGCATCGACTGGCACGCCAGCACGTACCCGTCCGCCAGGTCGGTGGCGTCCAGCACCTCGTTGTTGACCATCTCCACCTCACCGTCGGTCAGCAGGCACGTGCACGCACCGCAACGCCCCTCGCGGCACGACGACGGCGCCGCCAGCCCGTGCTCCACCAGCACGTCGAGCATCCGCCGCCCCTCCGGCCACGCCAGGGTGTGCGACGCCCCGTCGATCTCCACCTCGAGCGGCTCACCCTCGGCCACTTCCGGGGTGAACACCACGTCGGCGAACGGGTCCTCCGCCAACGACTGGAATTTTTCGACGTGGATGCGCGCCACGTCGAGACCGCGCAGCGCCACGTCGGCCGCGGCCATGAACGCCGCCGGGCCGCACAGGAACACCTCGGCCCCCGTGGCCCACGGCGCGAGCAGGGGCCCCAGGGAAGCCGGCGTCGGCAGACCGCTCACCGACTCCAGCCAGTGCACCACGGTGAGCCGGTCGGGGTACTTCTCGGCCAGTTTCCGGAGCGCGCCGGCGAAGATCACCGAGTTCTCGTCGCGGTTGGCATAGAAGAGCGTCACCCGCCCCTCGCCGGACGTCAGCACCGTACGCAGGATGCCGAGCACGGGTGTGATGCCGCTCCCGGCCGCGACCAGCAGGAACGAGCCGTCCAGCGAGCGCGGATGGAACCGCCCGGCGGGCGGTAACACTTCCAACGAATCCCCAGCGGCCACGTTGCCGTGCAGCCACACCGAGCCGTACCCGTCGGCAGTGCGCTTCACGGTGATCGTCAGCGGGTCGCCGGGTGCGTTGCAGAGCGAGTAGCACCGTGCCACCGACGGTTCGACCGGCACCCGTACGGTGAGGAACTGGCCGGGCTTGTGGGCGAAGACCTCGGTGAGGTGCGGCGGCACGTCGAGGACGAACGACCGGGCGTCGTCGGTTTCCGGAATTACCTCGGCCACCCGCACGTGGTACGAGGTCACGGACGCTCCGCTGCCTGGATCGCCGCTCCGAGCCGTGTGCACGCCCGCACGGGGGCGCCGTCGGCCCCCCGGTCGAGCAGCTCGGGGCAGGCCGCATCGGCCGGCCACTGGATCGACGTCTGCTTCGCGCTCGCGTGCCGCACCAGCACGATGGTGGTGCACGCGCCGCACGCCACCGGGCGGTAGCCGCCGTGCAGCTGCTCCTCCCGGTGGTCGTCCCGCGGCTGTTGTTTCCCGCGCGCGTCCCGCGGCAGGGCCCGGGTCACGAGTCACCCGCCTCCGAGGCCGCTCGGGCCAGGTTCTCGGCCACTTCGGCCTCCCACGTCTCGACGGCGCGGGCGGTGTCGACCTCGAACTCGTACCGGGCCACCATGTCGCCGCTGACCTCGGCGGCGTCCACGTAGAACTGCTCGTACCAGCGGCGCAGCTGGTAGACCGGCCCGTCCTCCTCGCAGAGCAGCGGGTTGTCGATCGGCGTCTTGTTGCGCCAGATCTCGACGTCCTGCAGGAAACCGACGGCGTAGCCCTTGGAGAGCTTCCGCGCGATCTTGTCCGACGTCACGTCGTCGACCCCGTCGATCTTCTTGACCATGACGCCCCACTGCAGCACGAACGACGTCGGAGAGACGGGGTAGTGGCAGTTGATGAGCACGGTCTCGAGCGTGAAACCGTTGGCCATCTCGTTCCACAGGTAGTCGATCATGTAGGACGGCCCGTAGTACGACGCGTCGGAGCGCAGCAGGTCGCCCGGGTCGCTGTCGGCGCCGAGGCCGGTGTCGGGCCGTGCCTTCGAGTGCAGGTACTGGCTGGCGACGTGGCCCTCGAACACGTTCTTGAAATACACCGGGAACGCGTGGTGGATGTAGAAGAAGTGGGCCATGTCGACCATGTTGTCGATGATTTCCCGGCAGTTGGAGCCTTCGACGAGCACGCTGTCCCAGGTCCAGGAGCTGTACGTCTCGCGGTCGGCGATCTCCGGGATGTCGACGCCCGGCGGCGGGGGATTGCCCTCCGGGTCGTTGTAGACGAAGAGCTGGTCGTTGCGCTCGAGCGTCAGCCACGAGCGGGTCCGTGCCCGCGGCGGCACGCGGCGGGCGTACGGGATCGCCGCGCAGCGTCCGTTGCCCGACCAGCGCCAGTCGTGGAACGGGCACGCGATCTCGTCACCCTTGATCGTGCCCTGGGTGAGGTCGCCGCCCATGTGCCGGCAGTAGCCGTCGAGCACGTGGATGGCGCCGGTCGTGTCGGCGAACACGACGAGCTTGGTGCCGAACGCCTGCACCGCGTGCGGCTGACCGTCCCGGAACGCCTCGGCCAGCCCCAGGCAGTGCCACCCGCGTGCGTAACGAGCCTGCGGAGCGCCCGCGTCGATCGTCCGTACCTCACCGTCGGAGCTCGTCAGCGTCATGCTGAACCTCCCGATCTGTCGGGGCCCTAGTGTAGAACAGGTTATAGTTTAGAACGTGTTCTAGGGTACTTGACGAGGACCCGCAGACGAGGACCCGCAGACGAGGGACCGCAGACCGATGGACGGAGAGAGCCCAGCGATGGAGACCGTCGACGAAAAGGTGCTGGACGCGGTGCGCGACCTCCTTCCGGTACTCCGCGAGCGGGGGGCGGAGACCGAGGCGGGGCGTCGGATCCCGGCGGCATCGATCCAGGCTCTGCAGGAGACCGGTGTGCTGCGCCTGCTGCAGCCGCAGCGCTACGGCGGCCACGAGGCGCACCCGATCGTCTTCTACCAGGCCGTCCGGCTCATCGCGAGCGCCTGCGGCGCCACCGGCTGGGTCACGTCGGTGCTCGGCGTGCACCCGTGGCACGTCGGTCTGTTCGCGGACGACGCTCAGCGCGAGGTCTGGGCGGACGACCTCGACACCCGGATCTCGTCGTCGTACGCGCCGCAGGGCAAGGCCACGGCTGTCGACGGCGGCTTCCGGTTCAGCGGGCGCTGGAGCTTCTCGTCGGGGTCCGACCACGCCACGTGGGTGCTGGTCGGCGGCCTGGTGATCGGCGACGACGGGCGCCCGACCGACTTCCGTACGTTCCTGGTTCCCCGCACCGACTACCGGGTCGACGACGTGTGGGACACCGTCGGGCTGCGCGGAACCGGTAGCAACGACGTGGTCGTCGAGGACGCGTTCGTGCCGGAGTACCGCACGCTGTCGTTCCAGAACACCGCCAAGGTCAGGTGCCCTGGCCAGGAGCTCAACGACGGCCCGCTGTTCCGGATGCCGTATGGCACGATCCACCCGTTCGCGATCACCGCGCCGCTGATCGGCATGGCCGACGGGGCGTACGAGGCCTACGCCGGCCACACGAAGGCCCGGGTCCGCGCGTCGTACCTGGGGGAGAAGGCCAAGGACGATCCGTTCGCGCAGGTGCGCGTGGCCCGCGCCGCAGCCGAGATCGACGCCGCCTGGCTGCAGCTGGAGCGTGACGTCAACGAGGAGTACGCGCTCGCTGTCGAGAACACGCGCATCCCGATCGAGATGCGGTTACGCGCCCGCCGCGATCAGGTGCTCGGCAGCGCACGGGCGATCGACGCCACCGACAGCCTGTACGAGAGCGCCGGCGGCAAGGCGATCAACGCGCCCTCGGTGATTTCCCGGTTCTGGCGCGACGCCCACGCCGCACGCGTGCACGCCGCGAACGACGTCGAGCGGGCCCTGGTGATGTACGGGCGCTCCGAGCTCGGCCTCCCCGTCACCGACGGGATGTTCTGATGGGCGAGCACACGCTGACCGTCGCGTCCGGGCTGGACGTGCACTACTACGACTCCGGGAGTGAGCCGGCCGACAGGCCGCCGCTCGTGCTGTTGCACGGAGGCGGCCCCGGCGCGAGCGCCTGGAGCAACTTCGGCCGCAACTTCGAGGTTTTCTCCAAGTCGACGCGGGTGCTGGCCGTCGACATGCCCGGCTTCGGGCGTTCGGGCAAACGCGCCGAGCACCCCCAGTACTTCACGTACGCCGCCGGTGTTCTCGCGGAGTTGCTCGACCAGCTCGACATCCAGGAAGTCGACCTCGTCGGCAACTCGCTCGGCGGGGGAGTGGCCACCCGCTTCGCACTCACGCACCCCGAGCGGGCGCGGCGGCTCGTCCTCATGGCGCCCGGCGGCCTGGGCCTGAACGTGCTGGCCCCCGACCCGACCGAGGGGGTCCAACGGCTCGGGCGCTTCGGGGCACCGCCCGGCCCCACCCCCGAGAAGCTCACGGCGTTCCTGCGCACGCTCGTGTACGACCAGAAACTGATCACCGACGAGCTCGTCGCCGAGCGCTTCGCAGCCGCGAGCGACCCCGAATCGCTGCAGGCCATGACCGCCCTAGGCGTCTCGTTTTTCGCGCACCCCGAAGAGGGTCAGCTCTGGCGTGAGGCCCATCGTTTGACCGCCCCGACACTGCTGATCTGGGGTCGCGAGGATCGGGTGAACCCGCTCGACGGGGCACTGGTGGCACTCAAGCAGCTGCCGGACGTCCAACTGCATGTTTTCAGTAGGTGCGGTCACTGGGCGCAGCTCGAGAAGTTCGACGAGTTCAACCGACTGACCGAGGAGTTTCTCCGATGATCAAGTCGCTGGGATACCTGCGCATCGAGTGCACCGACCTCGAGGCCTGGCGCACGTACGGGCTCAAGGTGCTGGGCATGGTCGAGGGCCGCGACGCCCCCGACGGCGAGCTGCACCTGCGGATGGACGACTTCCCCGCCCGGCTGGTGATCATCCAGGGCGAGGCCGACCGGTTGTCGGCCACCGGCTGGGAGGCGGCGAACGAGGAGGGTCTGCGCGACGTCACCGCTCGGCTGGACGCCGCCGGCGTGCCGTGGAAAGAGGGCACGCCGGAGCAGCTGGATTCGCGCAAGGTGACCGGCCTGGTGCTGTTCGAGGACCCGTCGGGCAACACGCAGGAGGTGTTCAGCGGGGTCGCGCTGCAGCACCGCCGCGTCGTGAGCCCGTACGGGCACCGGTTCGTGACCGGCGAGCAGGGGCTCGGGCACGTCGTGCTCTCGACCCGCGACGACGCCGAAGCGCTGCACTTCTACCGGGACGTGCTGGGGTTCAAGCTGCGTGACTCGATGCGGCTACCGGCGATCGCTGTGGGTCGCCCGGCGGACGGGCCGCCCGCGTGGCTGCGGTTCTTCGGCTGCAACCCGCGGCACCACAGCCTGGCGTTCCTGCCGATGCCGACGCCGTCGGGCATCGTCCACCTGATGGTGGAGGTGGAGGACACCGACGACGTGGGGCTCGCGCTCGACCGGGCGCGGCGGCACAGGGTGCCGATGTCGGCGACGCTCGGGCGGCACGTCAACGACCTGATGCTCTCGTTCTACATGAAGACGCCGGGCGGCTTCGACGTCGAGTTCGGTACGGGTGGCAGGCAGGTCGAGGACGACGACTGGATCGCGCGCGAGAGCACCGCGGTGAGCCTCTGGGGGCATGACTTCGGTGTCGGCGCCTCCTAGCTCGGCCACGTTCCGCTCCGTCCTCGGGCAGTTCTGCACGGGCGTCACCGTGGTGACCGCGAGCCTCGACGGGGAGCCGGTCGGCTTCGCCTGCCAGTCGTTCTCCGCGTTGTCGCTGGACCCGCCGTTGGTGGTGTTCTGCCCGAGCGCGACGTCACGTAGCTGGCCGGTGATCGCCCGCGCCGGCACGTTCTGCGTCAACGTGCTCGGAGCCGACCAGGCGGAGGTCAGCGCGGTGTTCGGCGCCCGGCGCACCGACAAGTTCGACGTGGTGGAGTGGAGCGCGGCGCCGTCCGGGTCGCCGGTCCTGCGCGGTGCGCTGGCGTGGGTCGACTGCCGCGTGGAAGCGGTGTATCCGGGCGGTGATCACCAGATCGTCGTCGGCAGGGTCGATGCCCTGGAAGCGCCCGGGGCCGGCCACGCGCCGCTGCTGTTCCACCGCGGGCGGTACACCGCGACGTCCGATCCGGAGCCGTGGTTCGCGTGGCCGGAACCGGACGATTGGATCTGAGCGTGTGATCACCGGCAGGCCGGGAACCTTGCCGTCCCAGAGCGCCGCCTGCAGCGACCGGGGAGGCCGGCGGGGCCGCCGGAGCCAGCCGCACCCGGCACGTGCGATCTCAGAGCACTGATTGGAGACAGTTGCACCGCCGGCCACGCGGGTGCCCGTAGCTAGCGCGCGGTACGTACGATCGCTCAACGTGACCGGTCTCGCGCTGCAGAACGTCTCCGTCCGGTTCGGACGGCGCGACCCCTGGGTGCTCACCGGCGTCAACGGCGTTCTGCCGCGTGGCACCGTGACGGCGGTGACCGGACGCAACGGCGCGGGCAAGACCACGCTGCTGCGCGTGCTCGCCGGCGTGCTGCCGCCGAGCCGCGGTGCGGTGATGGGGCGACCGGCGGTCGTCGGCTGGGTGCCCGAACGGTTTCCGGCGGAGCAGACCTGGACGACGCGACAGTATCTGAACACCGTAGGGCGGGTGCGCGGCCGCACGCTCAGCACCACCGTGATCGACGGCTGGGCCGAGCGCCTCCACCTCACCCCCTTCCTCGGCACGCGCCTGTCCGAACTCTCCAAGGGCACCGCGCAGAAAGTCGGCCTCGTGCAGGCGCTCCTCGTCCCGCCCGGCCTGCTGGTGCTGGACGAGCCGTGGGAAGGCCTCGACGCGGCGACGCGCACCGAGTTGCCCGCGCTCGTGCGTGAGGTCACCGCGACCGGCGGGGTGGTCGTGGTCTCCGATCACCGCGGTGAGCTCGCCGGGCTGCGCCCGGACGCCGAGTGGCACCTGTCCGACGGTCGACTGACGGTGCGGGAGGCCTCCCGGGAGGCCCAGGTGATCGAAGTCGTGGTCGACGCGGAGGAGGTCGCCGCCGTAGTGGCGTGGCTCCGCGCGGGTGGGCACGTGGTGCGATCGGTGGAGGCCGCGCGGTGAGCGTCGGGACTGCTTCGCGCGTCGGCGCGCTCGCCTGGAGCCGGGTGAACGGGTACGCGCGCACCCGGCGTGCGCTGGCGCCGCTCATCGCCACGCTGGTCCTGCTCGCGATCCTGCACGCCGGTGGCGCCGCGCCGGGCGTCGAGGCGTACGGCACGTCCGCGCTGGTGCTGCTGCCGGTGCTGGCCTGGCAGGCCAAACTCGTGCTGGACGCCGAGCCCGACGACCAGCGGCTGCTCTCCAGCACGGTGGTGGGTGGGCCGGGACGCGAGGTGATCGCGGGGCTGGTGGCGGCGCTGCTCCCCGCGGTGCTGACGATCGTCGTCGCGCTCGTGCTGCCGTGGGTCATCGGTGCGATCCAAAGTGGGCACGCCCTGTCGGGGCTGCTGTTCGGACTCTGGATCCACCTGCTCAGCGCGCTGACCGGCCTCGCGATCGGCGCCTGGGCGTCCCGTGCGACCAGCCCCGACCTCGGGCGCGCCACGCTCACGCTGGTGATCGGCGTCGTGCTCGTGCTCGCGTTGGGCTCGGGGTCGGTCGACCCGCTCGGGTGGCTGGTGCCCCGTCTGACCTCGTCCGTCCGCGCGGCCAACAACAACGCCTTCGTCGACGTCCTGCTGCTGAGCATCCACGCGCTGGCGTGGATCGCCCTGGTGCTGGCGGGGTACACGCGAGCACGACTCACGACGCGGCCGTAGCGGGGCGCGCGATCGGCCGAGGGCCGCGCCGGCCACGCTGGACGCGGGGTGGGCGAGCCGGTCAGCCGCGGGTGAGGATGGTGGCGGTGGCCAGCGCGCCTCCTGCGCACATGGTGACCAGGGCGGTCTCGGCGTCGCGGCGTTCGAGCTCATGGAGCGCGGTGGTGAGCAGGCGCGCCCCCGTCGACCCGACGGGGTGACCGAGCGCGATCGCCCCGCCGTTGACGTTGACCCGGTCGACGGCCGGCTCGTGCACCGACATCCACGACAGCGGAATCGACGCGAACGCCTCGTTGACCTCGAACACGTCGATGTCGCCGATCTTCATCCCGGCGGTGGCCAGCACCTTCGCGGTGGCCTGCACCGGCCCGTCGAGGTGGTAGTACGTCTCGGCGCCGACGAGCGCCTGCGCCACGATGCGGGCCCGCGGCTTCAGCCCGCGTTCGGTGGCGGCTGCGGCGTCCATCAGCAGCAGCGCGGCGGCACCGTCGGAGATCTGGGACGACGTACCCGCGGTGTGCACACCCCCGTCGAGCACCGGCTTCAGCCCGCCCAGCCCCTCCAGCGTGGTGTCGCGGAGCCCTCCGTCGCGGCGGACCACCGTGCCGTCGGGCAACTCCACCGGCACGATCTCGCGATCGAACCGCCCTTCCGCCCACGCCGCCGCGGCGAACGTCTGCGAGCGGACGCCGAACGCGTCGGTGTCGGCACGGGTGATGCCCCGGCGGACCGCGATGCGCTCGGCGGCGCCGTACTGGTTGGGCAGGTCGATGTTCCAGGTGTCGGGCTTCGGCTTCTTGTCCTCGGAGATGTTGCTGCCCAGCGGCTGCCGGGACATCGCCTCCACGCCGCACCCGATGCCCGCCGTGATCGCGTCGGCCGCGATCAGTGCCGCGATCAGGTGCGTGGCCTGCTGTGCCGACCCGCACTGCGCGTCGATCGTCGTCGCCCCCGTGGCCTCGGGCAGACCGGCGTGCAGCCAGGCGACGCGGGTGATGTTGCCCGCCTGCTCACCGGCCTGCGTGACGCAACCGCCGATCACCTGCTCGACGCACGCTGCGGGTAGGCCGGAGCGTTCGACGGCGGCGCGCTGGGCGACACCGAGCAGCTCGGCGGGAAAGAGGCCCGAGAGCTGACCGCGGCGACGCCCGATCGGCGTCCGCACGGCCGACACGATGACCGGGGTTCCCATACGTGCTCCTTCACTCGGCGGCGGCCCCAATACTAGAACAGGTTCCATTTGATGATGTAGCGTCTGGGTACTCGAACACCTCATAGCGGAGGTCGTCGTCATGACCGCTCCCGACATTCCCGCCGGTATCGACTTCACCGATCCCGACCTGTACATGCAGGAGGGCATCCCGCTGGAGAAGTTCGCCGAGCTGCGGCGCACCGCGCCGGTCTGGTGGAACGCGCAGCCGCACGGCATCGCGGGCTTCGAGGACGACGGGTACTGGGTGGTCACCCGGCACGCCGACATCGTGGACATCTCGCGGAACCCGGCGGTGTTCTCCAGCACCACCAACACCGCGATCGTGCGGTTCGGGCCCGACATGACGCGGGACGCCATCGACATGCAGTCGCTGATCCTGCTGAACATGGATCCGCCGAAGCACACCGCGCAGCGCTCGATCGTGTCCCGGATGTTCACGCCCCGCGCGGTGAACAGCCTGCGTGACGAGCTCGCCACGCGGGCCCGGACGATCGTCGACGAGGCGTCCGCGAAAGGCGAGGGCGACTTCGTCAACGACGTGGCGGTCGAGTTGCCGCTGCAGGCGATCGCCGGGCTGCTCGGCGTGTCGCAGGAGGACCGGCACAAGGTCTTCGAGTGGTCGAACCAGATGATCGGGTCCGAGGACTCCGAGCTGGCCACGGAGGCGTCGAACTTGGCGTCGGCGAACATGCTCGGCTACGCGATGGGGATGGCCGAGGAGCGGCGCAAGTGCCCCGCGAACGACCTGGTCACCACGCTGATCAACGCGCAGGAGGGCGAGAGCGGGCTCTCCGACGACGAGTTCGGGTTCTTCGTGCTCATCCTGGCGGTGGCGGGGAACGAGACGACGCGGAACGCGATCACCCACGGGATGAACGCGTTCCTGGACCACCCCGATCAGTGGGAGCTGTACAAGAAGGAGCGGCCGCGCACCGCGCCCGACGAGATCGTGCGGTGGGCGACGCCGATCATCGCGTTCCAGCGCACCGCGACGCAGGACACCGAGCTCGGGGGCCAGCAGATCAAGAAGGGTCAGCGGGTCGCGATGTTCTACAGCTCGGCGAACAACGACACCGACGTGTTCGATCAGCCGGAGAAGTTCGACATTCTGCGCAGCCCCAACCCGCACCTCGGGTTCGGGGGGAGCGGTACGCACTACTGCATCGGCGCGAACCTCGCCCGTCTGGAGATCGACCTGATCTTCAACGCGATCGCCGACCACATGCCGAACATCCAAAAAGCCGCCGAGCCCGCGCGTCTGCGCTCAGGCTGGATCAACGGCATAAAACATCTCCCCGTCCGCTACGCGTAGTGGGCGGCCCGCCCAGGATGACGCTGACAGGCGAGCGCGAACCCTTGAGTACGCACCTCTACGCGGCGGATTCGCGCTCGACTGCCAGCGCCGCCCTGGGCGGGCTCCAGGTTCAAGCACTCGCGCCTGGGGGCGCTCGATACGCCTGCGCCTAGCGGCGCGGCGACCGGAGGTCTGTGATGCGGCTCGGGTTGCAGCTGGGGTACTGGGGGGCTGCGCCGCCGGTTGACGCTCCTGCGCTGGTCGGTGCGGCGGAGGAAGCTGGGTTCGACGCGGTCTACACGGCGGAGGCGTGGGGGTCGGATGCGTTCACGCCGTTGGCTTGGTGGGGGGCTTCCACCTCGCGGGTGACGCTGGGGACGGCGGTCGTGCAGATCTCGGCGCGGACGCCGGCCGCCTGTGCGATGCACGCGCTCACGCTCGACCACCTGTCCAGGGGACGGTTCTCGCTCGGGCTCGGGGTGTCCGGGCCGCAGGTCGTCGAAGGCTGGTACGGGCAGCCGTTCGCGAAGCCGCTGGCCCGCACGCGGGAGTACGTCCGCATCGTGCGGGACGTGCTCGCCCGCGAGGCTCCCGTCACGAGCGACGGGCCGCACTACCCGCTGCCGTACAGCGGGCCCGGTGCGCTCGGGCTCGGCAAGCCGCTCAAGCCGATCACCCACCCGCTCCGGGCCGACGTGCCGATCCTGCTCGGGTCGGAGGGGCCGAAGAACGTCGCGCTGACCGGCGAGATCGCCGACGGGTGGATCGCGGTGTTCTACTCGCCGCGGCTCGGCGGGGTGTACGAGGAGTGGCTCGGTGAGGGTCTGGCCCGGCCCGGGGCCCGGCGTACCCGCGACGAGTTCGAGGTCGTCGCGAACTGCCAGATCGTCGTGACCGACGACCGGCGGCCGGGTCTGGACGCGCAGAAGCCCGCGCTTGCGCACTACATCGGTGGGATGGGGGCGCCCGGCATGAACTTCCACGCCGACCTGTTCATCCGCGCCGGCTTCCAGGAAGCCGTCGACGACATCACGTCGCTGTTCGCGGCCGGCAAACGGGCCGAGGCGGTCGCGGCGGTGCCCGACGAGATGGTCGACGAGATCTCGATCGTCGGCGACGCGGACCACGTCCGTCGTGAGATCGCCCGCCGCGAGGCGGCGGGCGTCACGATGCTTCTCACCGGCTGCCGCTCGGTGGCCGAGGTCCGCGCACTGGGTGCCCTTCTCCCAGCCGACGCCCTGAGCTAGCCGCAGCGGCGGCGGGCGACGATTTCTCGGGGTCACGACGAGTTCGCGGGCCTACGACCGGCCGACGTAGGCCCGACAACCTGTCGAGACCCCGGAAACCCGTCGGGCGCGCTGTCAGGCGTCGTACGAGCGGCGCAACTCGCGCTTCAACACCTTGCCCGTCGGACCCAGGGGGAGGGCTTCGACGTAGTCGACGTACTTCGGCAACTTGTAGCCGGCCAGGCGTTCGCGGGCGAACGCGATCAGGGCGGCCGCGTCCGGGGTGGTGCCCGGCGCGGGGACGACGACCGCGACCACCGCCTCGCCCCACCGCGGATCGGGCCGACCCACGACGGCCACGCCCAGAACGTCGGGATGATCGGCAAGAACGGCCTCCACCTCGGCGGGGAACACGTTCTCACCACCGGTGATGATCATGTCCTTCAGACGATCGGAGATCGTCAGGTAACCCTCGGCGTCCAGACTGCCGATGTCACCGGTGTGCAGCCAGCCGTCCGCGTCGAGCAGCGCCGCGGTCGTCTCGGGCTGGTTGTGGTACCCGGGCGTGTTCACCACGCTCTTGACGAGAATCTCGCCCGGCGTCCCGGCCGGCACATCCGAACCGTCCACCGGATCCACGATGCGGAGCGAGACCCACGGGTACGGCTTCCCAGCCGCCCGCAGCAGGTGCTCCCGGGGCCCGCCCGGATCGTGGTCGTCGGCGTCGAGCTGCACGATCGCACCCTGCGTCTCGGTGAGCCCGTACAGCTGGAACAGCGGACGCCCGAACGTCGCCAGTGCTTTGCGGAGGAGCGCCGGAGTGATCGGCGAGGCGCCGTAGGCGATCGACCGCAGCGCCGAGTAGTCGCGTTCGGCCGCACCCGGCAGCGCGACCAGCATGCCGATCACCGACGGCACGAGGAACGTGTTCGTCACCCGCTGCTCGACGATCAGGTCGAGCAACTCCTGCGGCACGAGTTCGCGGATGATCACGCCGTGGGAGCCGAACACGAGCCCCACCAACCCGAAGCCGAGCCCACCGATGTGGAACATCGGCATCGCGACCAGCGTGACCGAGTCCCCGTCGATGCCCCAGGACCGGGCCGCGCCCTCTTCGCCGACGCTCAGCGTCCGGTTCGTCGTCAGGACGCCTTTCGGGCGCCCGGTGGTGCCGGACGTGTAGAGCTGGAACGCGACGGTATCCAGATCGCCGCGGAAGTCGGTGTCGTCGGCGGAGGCGGCGCCCAGCCACTTCTCGTAGTCGGCGCCCAGTTGCACGGTCTTGACGATCGAGCCGACCTCGACCGCGACGCGCTCCGCGGTGTCGGCGAACTCGGGCCCGGCGAACAGGATCACCGCGTCGGCGTCCTCCGCGACCGGAGCGAGCTCCGCGGCCGTGAGGCGCCAGTTGAGCGGGATGAGGACGGCGCCGATCTTCCAGGCGCCGACGAGGATCTCGATCGTCTCGATCGAGTTCTTGTCGAGCACCGCGACGCGGTCACCTTCGCCGACGCCGTCGGCGCGTAACGCGTTCGCGATGCGTCGAGCGCGTTCTTCCAGTTCGGAGTAGGTGAGGGTGCGATCGCCCTGGGTCAGCGCCGGGCTGTCGCCGCGTTCCGCGGCATGTCGTCGGGTGAGATCAGCTACGCGGAACTGTGCCGCTTGTATGGGCTCGGTCATGCCGGCCACCTCGCTGTCGCCGAGATCGGAGCGCCCTCACGGTAACTGATTCGCCATTGTGTCGAACAATAACGTGTTCTAATTTGACTCCATGGTCCTCACCGTGGCAGACCTCGTAGAACACGCCGTCGATCTCATGCCCGACCGCGACGCCCTGGTCTTCGGGGGCCGCCGCGCGACCTACGCCCAGTTCGAAGCACGGGCCAACCAATTGGCCCACCACCTGGCCCGACACGGTGTCAAGCCGGGTGACCACGTGGCCCTCCACTCCGCCAACGCGATGGAGGCCGCGGAGACGATGTTCGCGGTGTGCAAACTGCGCGCCGCGACCATCAACGTCAACTTCCGGAGCACCGAGAACGAGTTACGATACGTTCTCCGTGACTCCGACGCCGTGGCGGTCGTTTCGCAGCGCGGGCTGGCCGCCGACGTGGCCGCCGTCCGGAACGACTGTCCCGATCTGAAGCACGTGCTCGAGTTCGGCGATTCGGGCACCGAGTACGAGGACGCGCTCGCCGCCGAGTCGCCGGAGCGCGACTTCCCCGAGCGTGACCCGCACGACCTGTTCATCATCTACACCGGTGGCACGACCGGGCGTCCCAAAGGCGTGATGTGGCGCCAGCAGGACATCTGGCGCGTGCTCGGCGGAGGCGTCGACTTCATGACCGGCGAGCCGCTCCAGGACGAGTGGGTGCAGGCCCGCAGCGGCGTCGACTCCGGGCTGGTGCGCCTGGTCGCCGCACCGCTGATCCACGGCGCCGCCCAGTGGACGCTCTTCGGCGGCCTGTTCACCGGCAGCACGATCGTGCTGATGCCACGCTTCGACGCCCACGAGGTGTGGCGGGCGATCACCGACGAGCGGGTCAACGTGATCGCGATCGTCGGTGACGCGATGGCCAGGCCACTGCTTGAGGCGTACCGCGAAGGGCCGCCGGACGGCGGCGCGTACGACGCGTCCTCGCTGATCGCGATTTCGAGCACCGCTGCGCTCATGTCCCCGTCGGTGAAACGGGAGTACCTGGAGACGTTCCCGAACAGCTTCCTCACCGAGGCGGTCGGCTCGTCGGAGACCGGCTTCAGCGGCATCGGCGCGATCAGCAAGGACAACATCGAGCCGCGCGGTCCCCGGGTGAACTCCAGCCGGGAGACGATCGTCATCGACGAGTACAACAAGCCGATCGAGCCCGGCTCCGGGCAGGTGGGGCGGCTCGCCCGCGGCGGCTACCTGCCGCAGGGCTACTACAAGGACCCGGAGAAGACCGCCGCGCTGTTCGTCGAGGTCGAGGGCAAGCGCTACACGGTGCCCGGCGACTTCGCGATCCCCGAGGCCGACGGCACGTTCCTGCTGCTCGGGCGGGGCAACACGTGCATCAACACCGGCGGGGAGAAGGTCTTCCCGGAAGAGGTCGAGGGCGTGCTCAAGGCGCACCCCGGGGTCTACGACGCGCTGGTCGTCGGAGTCCCGGACGAGCGGCTCGGCTGGCGCGTCGGAGCGATCGTCCAGTGGCGCGAGGGCCACGAGCCGGACGTCGCGGAGCTGGACGCCACCGGCCGCGCGGAGATCTCCGGTTACAAGATGCCGCGCTCCTACTGGTGGGTCGACCAGATGCCGCGGCTCGCGACCGGCAAGGCCGACTACACCGGCGCCCGGCGTCACACCGAACAGAACCCGCCGTCGCAGGAACTGGCGCGCCACTAAGGAGACATGCAGCTTGCGTACCGAACTTTGCGACCGTCTCGGCATCGAACACCCGATCTTCGGGTTCACGCCGTCGGAGCACGTGGCGGCGGCAGTCAGCCGGGCCGGTGGGCTCGGAGTGCTGGGCGCCGTCCGCTACAACGACCCGGCGGACCTGGCGGCCGCGTTGGACTGGATGGACGCCAACACCGACGGGCGGCCGTACGGCGTCGACGTCGTGATGCCGATGAAAGCGCCCACCGAGGGCTCGTTCGGTGACCTGAACGCGCTGGTGCCGCCGGCGCACCGGGATTTCGTCGAGAAGACGCTGCAGGAGTTGGGTGTTCCGCCGCTGCCGGCGGAGGAGAACGATCAAGGGGTCCTCGGCTGGCTGCATTCGGTGGCGCGAGCCCACGTCGAGATCGCGTTGGAGCACCGCCCGGCGTTGATCGCCAACGCGCTGGGGTCCCCGCCCGCCGACGTGATCGGCCAGGCCCACGACCGCGGCATCCTCGTCGCGGCGCTCGCCGGCCGGGTCGACCACGCCCGTCGCCAGGTCGCCGACGGCGTCGACATCGTGGTGGCGCAGGGGTCGGAGGCCGGTGGGCACACCGGTGAGGTCGGCACGATGGTGCTGGTGCCGGAGATCGTCGACGCGGTCGGGGAGCAGGTGCCGGTGCTCGCGGCCGGGGGGATCGGGTCCGGGCGGCAGGTGACCGCCGCGTTGGCGCTCGGGGCTTCCGGGGTGTGGATGGGGTCCACGTGGCTGTTGACGTCCGAGTACGCGGAAGGGTTGCCGGGGCAGACAGCGGTGAGCCAAGCGTTGCTCAAGGCGTCGTCGTCGGACACGGTGCGGGCGCGGATCTACTCGGGGAAGATGGCGCGGCTCGTGAAGAGCAAGTGGACCGAAGCGTGGGCGGCGCCCGGTGCGCCGGATCCGTTGCCGATGCCGCTGCAGAACCTGCTGGTCGGTGAGGCGCACCGGCGCATCTCCGCCGCCGACGACCCGGAGGTCGTGGCGATGCCGGCCGGGCAGATCATCGGCCGGTTCGACACCCTCCGCGCGGTCGCCGACGTCATCGCCGACATCGTCAAGGAAGCGGAAGAGACGCGCGCGCGTCTCGCCACATAGCGCGCCCGGCGCGGCCGGTCTGCGCGGCCGCGCAGACCGGCGCCGCGACTGCCGCCGGCGCTGCGACTGCCGCCGGCGCTGCGACTGCCGCCGGCGCTGCGACTGCCGCCGGCGCTGCGACTGCCGCCGGCGCTGCGACTGCCGCCGGCGCCGCGACTGCCGCCGGCGCCGCGGCGGCGCTGCGGCGGCGCGCTCAGCGCAGCAGCGCTGCCGGGGTGTCTCTCACGAAGCGCAGCAGCGCTTCACGGTCGCGGCGGACGCGGCCGGGAGGGGAGATGATGAGGCGGTCCACGCCGGCTTCGGCGTAGGCGGAGACGAGGGTGGCGTCCAGGGGTGTCCGCGGCGGGGGCGTCGCGGAGATCTCCAGCGTGCCGAGCGCCGCCGGCCGGTCCAGGTTGTCGGCGAGCTCCGCCAGCTGGGTGACGATCGCCGCGGTCTCCTCCGGCGTCACCGCCCAGCCGTACCAGCCGTGCGCCCGCAGCACGGTCCGGCGTAACGCCCCCGGCGCCACCCCGCCGACGTGCAACGGCGGCCCCCCGGGGCGCACCGGCCGCGGCTCCGCGGTGACCCCGCTGATCGACACCCGCGGCCCCACGACGTGCACGGACGACGACGTCCACAGCGCCTGGAGCGCGTCCAAGTAGTCGTCGGTCCGCACCCCCCGGTCGGCGAGCGAGACCCCGAGCGCCCGGAACTCCGGCTCCAGATACCCCACCCCGACGCCGAACAGGAACCGCCCACCGGACAGCCGATCCACGCTCACCACCTGCTTGGCGAGGATCACCGGCTGGTGCACGGGCACCACCGTGACGCCGGTGCCCAGCAGCAGCGTGCTGGTGGCACCGGCGAGGTGGCCCAGTGCGACGAACGGGTCGAGGAACGGCGTGTCGGGCCGGGCGGGCGACGCGGGCACCGGCGGGTCGGGCAGCGCGTAGTGCTCACCCGTCCAGACGCTCTCCCAGCCGGCCTCTTCGGCCGCGACGGCGACGTCGATCGCGGCCCGCGGGTCCAGCGCGCAGAGGTCGGTGTTGATACCGAACAGCCCCAGTCGCATGGGGCAGCAGGTTACTCCGTGGCGATGACCGCCCCCAGATCCAGGAGCGCCGCGGTGGCACCACCGCCCTCGAACTCGGCGCGCTTGGCGGCCAGGAAGTACCGGTGCGCCGGGTGCGAGACGTCGATGCCGGTGCCACCGTGGATGTGCACGAGCGTGTGCGCGACCCGGTGCCCGGCCTCCGCGGTCCAGAACTCGGCCGTCGCCACCGCCGTCGCCACGTCGCCGCCGTCGGTGAACGCGCACGCCGCGGCCCAGAGCGTCAGCTCGAGCGCCTGGACGTCGACGTACGCGTTCGCGACCCGCTGGCTCACTGCCTGGAACGCGCCGACCGGTTTGCCGAACTGCACCCGGGTGCGGGCGTGTTCGGCGGTGAGGTCCAGCGCCGCCTGCAGGACGCCGAGTTGGTGGGCCGCGCGGGCCACGGCCGCGCGGGCGCGGAGCCAGCCCGCTATGTCGTCTCCGTCCAGCCGACGGTCGTCGGGGAGTTCGACGTTGTCGAGGCGGAGCCGGCCGGCGTCGTCGAAGTCGGTGGAGGCCTGGCGCTCGATCGTCACGCCCGGGTCGTCCGGGGTCACCACGAACACCCCGGCCACGGTCTCGACCAGCAGGGCGTCCGCGATCGGGGCAGCCGCGACCGCGCTCACTTCACCCGTCAGCGCCCAGCCGCCACCGGCCTTACCTGCGGCGGCGGGCGGCCTGACGTCGGGATGAGCAAGAGCGGACGCGAGGACGACCTGTCCGGCGACGGCGGGCGCCAGCCACCGCAGACGGAGCTCGGCGGAGCCGAAGCGGGCCAACGCCGGAGCGGCGACCGCGATCGTGGAGAGGTAGGGCACCGGCGCGAGGCCGCGCCCGAGTTCGATCAGGACGGAGCACTGGTCGAGCAGGTCGTCGGCGCCGAGGATGCCGGTCTCGGCGAGCACGTCCCACAGGGCCCGATCGAAGCGGGAGCCCGCTTCTTCGGCGGCGACGAGCCGTTCCGCGGTGACCTGGTCGGAGACGATGCGGCGGGTGAGGCCCGCGAGCTCGACCTGGGTTTCGGTGAGGGAGAAGTCCATCGTCTACCGCCGTCCGACCGGCAGCCGGAGACCCGCGGCTGCGATGATGTCCCGCTGGATCTCGTTCGTACCGCCGCCGAACGTGAGGATGAGCGCGCCGCGGTGAGCGCGCTCGATCCGGCCCCTCAGCGCCCCCGCGCGAAGCGTGGCGGACGGGCCGAGCACCTCCATGAGCAGGCGGTACGCCTCGGTGGCGAGCTCGGTGCCGTACACCTTCGTGGCCGAGGCCGCCGCCGGGGTGAGGTCGGGTTCCCAGGCCGTGCGCAGGTTCATCAGGCGGAGTACTTCGGTGTGGGCGTGCACCCGCGCGAGGTGGACCTGCACCCACTCGGCGTCGAGCAGTCGCTTGCCGTTGCGCCCCGGGGTGTGGGCAGCCCACTCCCGGACGTCAGCCAGCGCTTTGCGTAAGGGCGCGGCCGAGGTCAGCGCGACGCGTTCGTGGTTGAGCTGGTTGGTGATCAGCGCCCAGCCCTCGTTCTCGCCGCCGATGCGGGCGTCGACCGGCACTCGGACGTTCTCGTAGTACGTCGCGCTGGTGGTGACCCCGGCCATCGTGTGGACCGGCGTCCACGAGAAGCCGTTCGTGTCGGTCGGTACGACCAGCACCGAGAGACCGCGGTGGCGCACGGCCTCCGGATCGGTGCGGCAGGCCAGCCAGACGTAGTCGGCGTAGCCGACGAGACTCGTCCACATCTTCTGGCCGTTGACGACGTACTCGTCGCCGTCGCGGACCGCCTTCGTACGCAGCGACGCCAGGTCGGTGCCCGCGCCGGGCTCGGAGTAGCCGATCGCGAAGTGCAGTTCACCGCCGGCGATGCGGGGCAGGTAGTCGCGTTTCTGCTCCTCGGTGCCGTGCCGCATGATCGTCGGCCCGACCGTGTTCAGCGTGAGGAACGGGATCGGGACCCCCGCGATCGCGGCTTCGTCCAAGAAGATCAGCTGGTCGAGCTGCGAGCGGCCCTGGCCGCCGTACTCGGTGGGCCAGCCGAGCACCAGCCAGCCGTCCTTTCCGAGCTGCCGGACGACCTCGCGGTACGCGTTGCCCTCGCCGTAGTCGTCGTCGCCGGTCTCGAGGGCCTCACGCCGCTCCGGCGTCATCAACCCTTCGAAGTAGGCGCGCAACTCGGCTGCCAAGGCCTGTTGCTCCCGCGTGTAGCGCAGCTCCATCCGCCCCTCCTCGGTCGAACGGTTTCCAGTAGCGTAGAACGTGTTCTAGATTGTTGGCGAGTGATCGGCGTGGCTGACTTCCGAGCATCGGAGAACGGGTTCTATGTCTTTATCCGTTTCTTTGTCCGGGCGGGTGGCGATCGTGACCGGGGCGGGGTCCGGGCTGGGCCGGGCGGAGGCGCTGGCGCTCGAGGAGGCCGGGGCGTCCGTCGTGGTGAACGACGTGGCTGAGCTGCCCCCGGGGGCGGTGGGTGTGCAGGGCGACGTCAGCGATTCCGAAGTGGCTCGTGAGCTGGTCGATACGGCGGTACGGCGGTTCGGGCGGCTCGACGTCGTCGTCAACAACGCCGGCGTCGTGCGTGACCGGATGTTGTTCTCGATGTCGGACGAGGAATGGGATCTCGTCGTCCGGGTGCACCTGCGGGGGCATTTCCTGCTGTGCCGGAACGCGGGGGCGTACTGGCGCGATCTGTCGAAGAAGACGGGCCAACCGGTGTACGGGCGGCTGATCAACACCACGTCGGAGGCGTGGTTCCTGGGTGCGGTGGCGCAGCCGAACTACGCGGCGGCAAAGGGTGGCATCACGGCGCTGACCGTGGCGGCCGCGCGGGGATTGTCGCGCTACGGGGTCCGGGCGAACGCGATCTGTCCGCGGGCGCGCACGGCGATGACGTCACCCGTGTACGGGCCGGCACCGGACGACGGCCCCGACCCGCTCGGCGTCGAGCACGTCACGCCGCTCGTCACGTATCTGGCGTCGCCGGCCGCGGAGCAGATCAACGGCCAGGTGTTCTTCGTGCACGGCGGTCTCGTCGCGGTACTGGCGCCGCCGACGGTCGCGGCCCGGTTCGATGCGGCCGGTGACACGTGGGAGTCCGCGGAGCTGGCCAAGGCCCTCGGCTCCCATTTCGCTGACCACACCCCTGACCAGGTGTTCACCGGTCGGGAGATTTCTCTACTCGAGCGGAGGGCGTGACCATGCGGCTGGACGGGCTAGGTCGACTGGATGGTTTGGTCGCGTTGATCACCGGCGCAGCGCGGGGGCAGGGCGCCGCGGCGGCCCGGCGGTTCGTGGCCGAGGGTGCGCAGGTGCTCCTCACCGACGTCCTCGAGGAAGACGGCGCGAAGCTGGCCGCCGAACTCGGTGACGCGGCCACGTTCGTGCCGTTGGACGTCAGCGACGAGAACGCGTGGGCCACCGCGGCCGGGGTGCTGCGGGAGCGGTTCGGCCGCCTCGACGTGCTCGTCAACAACGCCGGCATGCTGCACTTCTCCGCACTGGCCGACACCACGCTCGCCGACTACGAGCGCGTGATCCGGGTCAACCAGTTCGGCACGTTCCTCGGCATGCGCACCGCGGTGCCGCTGATGCGTGACCGCGGTGGGTCGATCGTCAACGTCTCGTCGATCGAGGGACTGGGCGGGATGCCGCTCTTGGTGGCCTACGCGTCCAGCAAGTTCGCGATCCGCGGCATGACAAAGGTCGCCGCGATGGAGCTGGGGGAGTACGGCATCCGGGTGAACTCGGTGCACCCCGGTGCCGTCGACACCCCGATGGTGTCCAACGCGCTCGGTGGGATGCCGGTGGACGTCGCGCCGATCGGGAAGCGGGTGGCGCTCAAGCGAGTGGCCAGCGCGGACGACATCGCGAACATGGTGCTGTTCCTGGCCTCGGACGAGAGCTCGTACTGCACCGGGAGCGAGTTCGTCGTCGACGGGGGCGCGACCGCGTCCCACGCGCTCGCCAACATTCTTCGCTAGGCCGGGATATCCTGCGTCGGTGATCGTCGATCGGGGGCTGATCGCGGCGGCGTTACCGGACTACGAGTTCGGGGAGCCGATCGGTTCGGGTCCACATGGGGTGGTTCTGGCTGCGCGCCACCGAAAGTCTGGTGTGGTGTGTGCGGTGAAGGTGTTGACCGCTCCCGAGTCTGGTGCGTTTCTGGCTGCGCCCGACCATCCGCACGTCGTGCGGGTCGTGGCGAGCGCCGCTCGGGACGGTCTGGGGCTGGTGGTGAGCGAGTTCGTGTCCGGTGGCTCGCTGACCGACCGCGGGAACTCCGCACCCGAGACCGTGTGTGCGTGGGGCCTCGCCGCCGCGTCGGCGTTGGAGGCTGCGCACCGCGTGGGTGTGGTGCACGGCGGTATCAAACCGACAAACCTTCTTCTTGACGCTGAACGCGCGCTGAAGGTGGGCGACTTCGGGTTCGCCGTGCTCGATGCGGGTGCGCACGGGTCGCCGGTCGCGCCGGTCGCACACGAGCCGACCGCGCGGTACGTGGCTCCGGAGCGGGTGCTCGGTGCCGCGCCGGACGCGCCCGGGGACATCTACTCGCTCGCGGTCGTGCTCCACGACCTGCTTCCGGCCGACGCGCAGCCCATGCCGCACGTCGCGGCGCTGCTGTTGCGAATGCTCGACGACGACCCGCTCGAGCGGCCCTCGGCGGGAGAGTGCGTGGCCGAACTCGCCGCCGCGGCGGCCCGGGACCTCGGCCCGGACTGGCCGTGGCGCTCGGCCGTGCCGTTGCGGGTCGCCGCGGCGACGGGGGCCGAGGCTGCCCGCGCCCAGCCCCGCCTGCCGGGGTTCGGCTGGCTCGGGGTCCCCGCCCGAAGCGGCGGATCGGCGGCACCGCCCGCTGTGGCCACGTCGGCGGGGCCGCACGCCGCCGGAGCGGCGGGAAAGCCTGCTGCCGCCGGAGCGGCGGGAAAGCTTGCTGCCGCCGGAGCGGCGGGGCTGCCGGCTGCGGCCGGGGCGGCGGGGTCCGGCGGGGTGGCTGTGATGGCGGGGCCTAGTGGGGCCGTTGTGGTGTCGGGGCCTGCGCGCGGCGCGGTGGGTGCGCGGCGGGCGTGGGTGGCGGTGGCGGCCGTGGTGGCGCTGGGCCTCGGTGCGGTAGGCACGGGCGTCGTCGTTCTGGGTGCGCCGAGCCAGGCCCCGGCACCGGCGGTGGCGCTGGCCATGCCGGAGGAAGCGGGTGCGCTCGCTGTTCACCACGGCGCGCCGGGCACCCCGACCCGGCTGGCGTACGCGCCGTCCACGGACCGCGTCGCGTTCGTCGATGCGACCGGCTCGCTCTACGTCTGGACGCCGAACCAGGTCTGGGCGCCCGGCAAGGCGGACGCGGTCGGCCCGATCCGCGCCCCCGGCACGTTCGGCGACGTGCGTTTCGACGACACCGACGGCAGCGTGGTCACCACCGGAACCGACGGAACGGTACGGGTCTGGTCCGCCGACACCGGCAAACAGGTCGGCGCCGCGCTCCCGGGCCTGGGCCCGAACCCGACAGCGCTAGCGGAAACCGGCCAGGGCGGCTACCTCGCGGTCGCCGACGCAACCGGAATACGCATTTCCCGGAACGGAACCTTCGTGGCGATGGCGCCGGGAGTCCAGGTCACCGCGCGGGGTCTGGCCTTCAGCCCGGACGGCAAGCTCCTGGCATCCGCGGGCCCCGGCGGCGTCCAACTGTGGGACGTCGAAACCGGGGCGCTGCGCACCCGGCTCACCGGCGCGACCGGCAACAGCCCGGTCGCGTTCAGCGTGGACGGAACCCACCTGGCCGCCGCGTCCGGGAAGAACACGGTCCGCGCCTGGGACGTCGGCACCGGCCACCCGGTGGGCCCCGACCTGTCCGTCGGCATCCTGTCGAGCAACAGCGCCATCGCGTTCAACGACCGCGGAGACCAGCTCGTCACCGCGGTGGGCACCACGATCACCCGCTGGGAACCCACTACCGGCGCCACCGTGGGCGAACCCCTGATCCTGGGCAACGGCGCCACGAGCGCCACGCTCAACTCCGACGCCACCCGCGTCGCCGTCGCTTTTGACGACGGCACGATCCGCGTCCACGCGATGTTCTGACATCACGATGAACGTCGGCGACGTCCGGGCGTGGTCAGTGCAGCACTGAGAAGAACGTGCGGATGTCGGTGGCCAACACGTCGGGAGCCTCCAGGGCCGCGAAGTGGCCGCCGTTGTCGAACTCGCTCCAGTGCCGGATGTCGTAGACGCGCTCGGCCAGCGCGCGCACCGGCCGGGTGATGTCGTGCGGGAACACGGCGACGCCGATCGGCACCGGGCACGGGAGCGGTCCGGCAGCGGTCTCGCGGTGCAGCCGCGCCGACGTCCCGGCCGTGCGCGTGAGCCAGTAGAGCATCACGTTCGTGAGGAGCCGATCCGTGGGGATCGGTGTGCCCCACTCGGCGAACCGCTCGGCGATCCACGCGAGCTGCCCGACGGGGGAGTCGGTGAGCGCGTAGGCCACGGTCTGGGGAGTCTGCGCGTTGAGTACGCGCACCCCGGGCTGGTTCGCCAGGTACTGTCTGGCCTGCTCGAGGCGCGCCTGGTCGTCCGGCGAGAAGTTACCGTCCGCGGGCGGCGTCGGCAGGTAGTTGAGGTGGACGCCGACCACCCGGTCGGGCGCCAGCGCGCCGAGGACCCGCGAGATCGCCGAGCCCCAGTCACCGCCGTGCGCGCCGAAGCGCTCGTAACCCAGCCGGTCCATCAGTTCGAGCCATGCTGCGGCGACGCGGGGGACGTCCCAGCCTCGCGTCGACTGGGAGAAACCGAACCCCGGGATCGACGGGACGACGAGGTGGAAGTCGGAGAGCAAGGGGACGAGGTCCAGGAATTCGACGATGGAGCCCGGCCAGCCGTGGGTCAGCACGAGCGGTAAGGCGTCCGCCCGCGCCGAGCGAACGTGGAGGAAGTGGACGGTGGTGCCGTCGAGGTCGATCGTGAACTGCGGGTACGTGTTGAGTTCGGCTTCGGCCGCGCGCCAGTCGTAGGTGGTGCGCCAGTAGGTGGCCAGTGCCTGCAGGTCGGCGAGCGGGTAACCGTGCTCGTCGGGGAGCGCGGTCGGCCAGCGGGTGGCGTCGAGGCGGGCGGCCAGGTCCTCGAGGTCGGCGTCCGGGACCGCGATGCGGAACGATTTCATTAGTGCTCCTAACGTTTGGAGCGCTAACGGTATTTGAGGCAAGACCGTTAGGTCAACTAACGTTCGGGCATGGAACCCGCGTTCTCCCGGCTACCGGCGCTCCCGAGCTGGTTGCTGTCGCAGACGTCGCTGCACGCGGGACGGCTGGTGGCCGACGGGTTCGCCGCGGAAGGTGCGCGCGGTTACCACTACCGGCTGCTCGGTACGCTCGCCGAGGCCGGCCCGTCGAGCCAGGCCGAGCTCGGCCGGCGCAGCGGGATCCACGTGAGCGACGTCGTGGCGGCGCTCAACGAGCTCGAGGCCGACGGCTATGTGGCGCGCAGCCCCGACCCCGCCGACAAGCGCCGCAACGTCGTCACGATCACCGTGACCGGGCGCGAGCGACTAGCCGTCCTGGACGTGCGGGTAACCGCCGCCCAGGACGAGATCCTGGCACCGCTCACCGCGAAGGAACGCGAGCAGTTCGTGACCCTGCTCCGGCGAATCCTCGAGGGCTGAACACTGTGGTGGCCCATAGCCCACCACAGCGTTCACGCCTCACTCGAAGCGGGACGTGTCCCCGGCGCCGTGACGCAGGATCTCCGGCTCGTCGCCGGAGAGGTCGACGACGGTGGTCAGCTCCGTGCCGCACTCCCCGGCGTCCACCACCGCGTCGATCTGGTGATCGAGCCGGTCCTGGATCTCCCACGCCTGGGTGAGCGGCTCGTCGTCGCCCGGCAGCGTCAGCGTCGTCGACAGAAGCGGTTCGCCCAGCTCGGCGAGGATCGCCTGGGTGACGACGTGCTCGGGAATCCGCACGCCGACCGTCTTCTTCTTGGCGTGCAGCAGGCGCTTCGGCACCTCGCGGGTAGCCGGCAGGATGAACGTGTACGGTCCCGGCGTCGAGGCCTTCACCGACCGGAACACCGCGTTGCTGATCTGCACGAACTGGCCCAGCTGCGCGAAGTCGCTGCAGACGAGCGTGAAGTGGTGCCGGTCGTCGAGCTTGCGGATCGCCTTGATCCGGTCCAGCCCCTCGCGGTTGCCGATCTGGCAGCCGAGCGCGTAGCAGGAGTCCGTCGGGTACGCGATCAGTCCGCCGCCGCGGATCAGCGTCACGATCTGGTTGATCGCCCGCGGCTGAGGATTGATCGGGTGGACGTCGATGAACCGTGCCATTCCGCGAAGCTTAGCCTTGGCAGACGTGACAGAAGCTCCTGCCCGGTTCGCCGCGCTGAGGAACCGGGATTGTCGGCCCTACCTCTTCGGTGCGGCGCTGGCGATGATGGCCGACAACATCGAACACGTCCTGACCTACTGGGTGCTGTGGGAGAAGTTCCACTCCCCGGCGCTCGCGGGGTTCGAGGTGATCAGCCACTGGCTGCCGTTCCTGCTGTTCTCGGTGTACTTCGGCGGGTTGGCCGACCGGTTCGACTGCCGCCGCGTGATCCAGGCCGCGCAGGCCCTGTTCATGCTCGTGTCGGTGGCCTGGGGCGTGCTGTTCCTCACCGACACGCTCCAGATCTGGAACGCCTGCCTGCTACTGGTCCTGCACGGGCTGGCCGGTGCGCTCTGGGGGCCCGGCGAGCAGCTCATGCTGCACGACTTCGTCGGCGACGACGAACTGCCGAGCGCGGTGCGGCTGAACGCGACGTTCCGCAGCCTCGGCGTCCTGTTCGGCCCGGTCGTCGGGTCGGCGCTGTTGCTCGGCATCGGCTCGACCGCCGGGATCTTCGTCAACGTGCTGTTCTACCTGCCGTTGACGTTCTTCCTGTTCCGGACGAAGTTCACCGGGCACACGAGGGAAGGCTTCACCGCCAAACGGGTGGGGCTCGTGGACTCGATCCGCGTCCTGAAAGACATCAGGACCAATCCCACGCTGATCAGCATGATCGTCCTCGGCGGCATCGGGTCGCTGTTCATCGGCGCCTCGCTGCAGTCGGCGATGCCGATCTTCGCCAACGACCTCGGCGCGGGCAGCGAGGGCACCGCGTACGGCGTGCTGCTGTTCGCGAACGGCGTCGGAGGTGTGGTCGGCGGCATCGTGCTGGAGGCCACCGGCTGGGTGAAACCGAACGTCAGAGCGGCGGTGGTCAGCACGTTGATCTACGGCGTCACGACGCTGATCTTCGCGGTGACGACGAACTATCCGCTGGCGCTCGGCATGCTCGTGCTCGGCGGGGTCGCGAACCTCGCCGCGATGTCGATCGGGCAGACCGTCGTCCAGCTGCTGGCACCGGCGCCCGACCGTGGCCGCGTGCTGGGCGTCTACGGCACGGCGTCGATGGGGCTGCGGTTCGGCAGCGGCGTCACCGTGGGGCTGTTCGGTGCGGTGGTCGGGATCCACTGGGCACTCGGGCTGAGCGCCGCCGCGCTCTGCGTCTGCACTGTCGCTGCCGGCTACTACGCGCTCCGGACCAGCCCTCGCGAGGGTTACGGAAGGGCGATTCGGTAGTGCGCGATCTTGCGGTAGAGGGTGGCGCGGCCGATGCCGAGTTGCTCGGCCGCCCGGGTCATCGTCTGGTTCGGCTCGACGAGGCAGCGCACGATCTCGTCCCGCTCGAGCTTCTCCAGCCGGGTCAGCGGACGGGCTCCCCGATCGAGCACCTCGGGCGCGAGGTGGTGCAGGTCCATGACGGTTGCGCGCGAGACCGCGTCGCGGACGATCCGGCGTAGCTGGGCCGCGTTGCCCGGCCAGTGGTACGCCGTGAGCGCCGCCTCGGCCCGGGCCGTGAACGTCACCTCGCGGCGCCGCGCCGAGCGGGCGACGTGCCTCGCGAGCGGCAGCACGTCGTCCGGGCGCCGCCGGAGCGGTGGTACCTCGACCAGCGCGTCGACCAGCACCGAGATCTCGTCCGGCAGCAGCCTGAACTCCGGCGCGGTGAGGGCGAACGGCGGCGGCACCGGACCCGGCGGCACGACGTCCGCGAACAGCCGGGCGAGCTCACCGGCGGCCCACGCGGGCAGCGTGTGCACGCCGGAGACGATCACGAAGGTATCGGGCTTGTGCAGCTCCGGCGTCCACAGCTCCAGCCAGGCCGGGACGTGGTCGGCCTCGGGCGCCCGCGCGTGCAGGATCCGCGCCGGCGGTGAGAGCGCCCGCCGGGCCCGTGCCGCCAGGACGGCCTTACCGGCGCCCGGCTCGCCGATGACAGCGGTGACCCGACCGGCGGCGAGCGCGCTCACCGCGTCGGCAGAAGCGGTGCGCCAGCCGGGGGAGGTGCACGGATCACTGTCGGAAGCCCCGCCGGCCAGGGAAAAGACCTCGCCGCGCGGCGCCGGGCGCACCGCACCACGGCCGGTCGCGCGCACCAGCATCAGCGCGCTGGTCGCGCCGGCCGCCGCCTGTGCGAGCGCCAGCAACAGCTCCGACGACGACTCCGACCACGTCGTCAGGTTGATGCTTCCGGCCAGGTCGCCGGAGACCGGATCGACGACCGGCACCGCGGCGCACGTGTATTTGCGCAGTTCGGTGGTGTAGTGCTCGGCGGCGCGCACGAGCGTGGGGGCGCGATCGGCGAGGGAGAGGCCGAGCCCGTTCGTGCCGGCGTCGCGCTCGGCATAGGAGAAGCCGGGGGCCAGGTAGACGCGGTCGAGCGAGCGGCGGATCTCCGGATCGTTGCAGAGCCGCGCGAGTACGAGCCCGTTCCGGTCGGCGACCATCAGCCCGACCGGCTCGTTGGCGATCGTCGACTGCAGACCGCTCAGCACCTCACCGGCGCAGTCGTAGAGCAGCGAATCGGTGTCGATCGACTCGGCGAACACCGGACTGACGACGTCGGGGGAGACACCGTAGCGCTCGCTGCGGCGCCAGGAGGCACGTAATCGGCCCGGTGCGGAGCGGCCGGCCAGAGCGTCGTCCACGGTCACCTCCCCGGAGAGGGTGGGGATCCAGCCTACGTCTCAGAGTGAGACAGCGCCGCTCTTGAAGGGGTAGGAGGCTCTGCTTAGCGTCCCCCTGAAGGCATCCCACCCCTCGGAGGCCCAGCATGTACAGCAAAGATGCTGAGAACTACTACGTCGTCGATGCGCACATCGCGCTCTGGGACGCACGCCCGGAGAACCTGCGCAACATCCACGGCAAGCAGTTCATCGACTGCTTCTACGACTACCACCGCAACCTCAGCCCCGAGTCCGAGACCTGGCCGTACGAGGAGTACCTGTACCAGGGCGGCGAGCGGCTGATGCGGGACATCTTCGAGCTGGGCTACGCCGACCACGCGATCTTCCAGCCCGCGTTGCTCGGCGAGTTCTACAACAACGGGTTCGGGCAGACCGAAGAGGCGTGGGCACTGACCCAGCAGCACCCGGACAAGCTGACCTACAACCACTGCTTCGACCCGCGCTTCGGCGAGACCGGGCTCGAGCAACTGCGTGAGGACGCCGCCCGGTTCGGGCTCAAGGGCGTGAAGCTGTACACCGCCGAGTGGCAGGGTGAGTCCCGGGGCTACAAGCTCACCGACCCGTGGGCGTACAAGTACCTCGAGGCGGCCCAGGAGCTGGGCATCAAGAACATCCACGTGCACAAGGGGCCCACGATCCGGCCGTTGGACCGGGACGCGTTCGACGTCGCGGACATCGACCACGTGGCCACGGACTTCACGGACCTGAACTTCATCGTGGAGCACTGCGGGCTGCCTCGTTTAGAGGACTTCTGCTGGATCGCCACGCAGGAGCCGAACGTGTACGCGGGCCTCGCGGTCGCGATGCCGTTCATCCACACGCGGCCGCGGTACTTCGCGCAGATCATCGGCGAGTTGCTGTACTGGATCGGCGAGGACCGGATCCTGTTCTCCAGCGACTACGCGCTCTGGACGCCGAAGTGGCTGGTCGAAGCGTTCGTGGACTTCCAGATCCCGCAGGACATGAGCGAGTACGCGCCGCTGACGACCGCGCAGAAGAAGAAGGTCCTGGGCCTCAACGCCGCCCGCCTCTACGACCTCGACGTGCCCACGGAGCTGCGCCTGCCCGAGGCCGACGAGCCGGAGACGGGCCCGCGCGAGCCGGCCGCTGCCGACCTGGCCGGCACGGCCTCATGACGGCCGCGCCGGAGGCGGCCCTGCGAAGGCCGCCAGGAGCGGCCGCGGCCGGTCGGAGCCCGGCGCGCACGGGCGCAGCCGATCTGAGCGATGCGGCGGTGATTCGGGCGCTGGGGACGGTTGTCGATCCGGAACTGGACGAGGCGATCACGGAGTTGGGGTTCGTGCGGTCGGTCGCGGTGGACGGCTCCGCCGTCGAAATACACCTGCGCCTGCCGACGTCGTTCTGCGCGCCGAACTTCGCGTGGCTCATGGCGTCGGACGCGTACGAGGCGGTCTCGGCGGTCCCCGGCGTCGAGCGGGTGGTCGTCGAACTCGACGATCACCACGACTCGGACCTGATCAACGCGGGCCTGGCCGCATCGGCCGGGTACCGCGGCACGTTCCGGCACGAAGCCGAGGACTCGCTGGACGAACTGCGCGTGACGTTCCAGCGCAAGGCCCACACCGCGGCGATGGAACGAGCCGTCACCGCACTGCTGCGAGCGGCCCCCGCCACCGACGTCCACGCGCTGACGCTCGGCGACCTCCCGGACGACAGCACGACGGAGGCCTTGCGCCGGCGCCGCGCGACGATCGGCCTCCCACTCGACGACGGGGCGCCCGTGCTCGTCGAAGCGGACGGCACTCGGCCCGCGCCGGAGAAGGCCGAATTCATGCTCCGGCGCGCCCGCTCGGTCCGCATCTCCATCGACGGAAACGCCCACTTCTGCCGGGGCCTGCTGGCTACCCGCTACCCAGAGGAGACACCCCGATGAAGGCCGTCCGTGTCGTCGGTTACCACCAGCCGCTGCGGATCGACGAGGTGCCGAAGCCGGAGGTCACCGGCCCGCACGACGTCGTCGTGAAGATCGGTGGCGCCGGTGTGTGCCGCACCGACCTGCACATCCTCGAAGGCCAGTGGGCCGAGAAGTCGCAGGTCGCGCTGCCGTACACGATCGGGCACGAGAACGCGGGCTGGGTCGAAGCCATCGGGAGTGCGGTCACCAACGTCGCCGAGGGCGACAAGGTGATCCTGCACCCGCTGGTGACGTGCGGACTCTGCCGCGCGTGCCGGGACGGCGACGACGTCCACTGCGAGAACAACGCGTTCCCCGGTATCGACACCGACGGCGGATACGCGGAGTACCTCAAGACGTCCGCGCGCAGCGTCGTCAAGATCGACGACCGGCTGGAGCCGTCGGATGTCGCCGCGCTGGCGGACGCCGGTCTGACCGCGTACCACGCCGTGGCGAAGTCGTCGCGCCGCCTGCGGGCGGGTGACCGCGTCGTCCTGATCGGCGCCGGCGGCCTCGGTCACATCGGCATCCAGGTGATGGCCGCGCTGTCACCGGCCGAGATCATCGTCGTGGACCGCAATCCGGACGCGCTCAAGCTGGCGCTCGAGCTCGGCGCGCAGCACGGTGTCGTCGCAGGCGGCGATCACGTCGAGGAAGTGCTGGAGCTGACCGGGGGGAACGGGGCCGAGCAGGTCATCGACTTCGTCGGCGAGGGCGGCTCCACGTCCGAGGGCCTGCGGATGACCCGGCGCGCCGGGGACTACCACGTGGTCGGCTACGGCGAGAACATCAACGTGCCGACGATCGACCTCATCTCGACCGAGGTGAACATCGTGGGCAACCTCGTGGGTTCGTACAACGACCTGGTCGCGCTGATGGCGCTCGCCGCGGCGGGCAAGGTCACGCTGCACACCGCGAAGTACGCGCTCGAGGATTTCCAATCGGCGATCGACGACTTGGACAACGGGCGAGTGCGCGGCCGCGCCATCCTGATCCCGTAGGGGGAGCTTTGATCTTCATCACCGCGAAGTTTCTGATCAAGCCCGAGCACGCCGACTCCTGGCCGGAGATCAGCAAGGCGTTCACCGAGGCCACCCGGGCCGAGCCGGGCAACCTCTGGTTCGACTGGTCGCGCAGCGTCGAGAACGCGTGCGAGTACGTGATCAACGAGGCGTTCCGGGATCAGGACGCCGGCGTCGCCCACGTGACCGCGGAGCACTTCAAGGCCGCGCAGCGGGAACTGCCGCAGTACTTGCAGGCGACGCCGAAGATCGTGAACACCACGGTCCCCGGCACCGACTGGAGCGAACTCGGCGAGTTCGAGGTCAGGTGAGGCTCCCGAGGAGTTCGTACGTGCGCTGCTGATCGGCGGGGCCACCGAAGTGCGTCTGCGTGACGACCACGTCGGTGGCCCCGGCGTCGTGGTAGCGCCGGATGGCGTCCTCGACGGTCTTCTCGTCGCCGAGTACGGCCAGTTCGGCGGCCTTGCTGAGCCCCTTCGCGGGCGACGACCCGCTGGTAGGACGGGGCGGCGCGGGGCGGCCGGCGCGCTGCGCCGCTGCGGTGATCGTCGGGACGATCTCCTCCGCGAGCGTCTTCGGACCCGCCAGGTAGGGGTGCCTGCCGAAGATCGGAATCGCGGAGGTGCCGACCGCGACCTCGGGCAAACCGATGGTCATGCAAGCATGCTAATCCGACCGGGAAGGTCGGAGTTCGCGCCGGAGGATCTTTCCGGTGGTCGTCTTGGGCAGGTCGTCGACGAGTTCGACGGTGCGGGGGTACTTGTAGGCGGCCATGTTCGCCTTGCAGTAGGCGACGAGTTCCTCCGGCGTCGCCGCGGCGCCGGGGAGCAGCGACACGAACGCTTTGACGGTCTCGCCGCGGTACTCGTCGGGGACGCCGACCACCGCGGCCTCGCGCACGGCCGGGTGCGCGTAGAGCACGTCCTCGACCTCGCGCGGCCACACCTTGTACCCGGCCGCGTTGATCATGTCCTTCTTGCGGTCGACCAGGTAGAACCAGCCGTCCTCGTCCATGAAACCGACGTCGCCGGTACGGAGCTCTCCGCCGGGGATCGACTCGGCGGTGGCGTCGGGTTTGTTCCAGTACCCCGGCACGACCTGCGGGCCGCGGATCGCGAACTCCCCGATCTCGCCGACCGGCACCTCCTCGCCGTCCTCACCGAGCACGCGGACCACCGTGTTGAACACCGGCACCCCGACCGAGAGCGCGCCGGACGTGGGGTCGACCGGCGTCGTCGCGCCGTAGGGCACGCCGTGGGAGGGTGAGTTCGTCTCGGTGAGCCCGTAGATGTTGTGGATGTTCAGCCCGGTCGCGACGGCGATCCGGTCACGCACCGCCGGGGCGATCGGCGCACCGCCCGAGTAGGCGATCGTCAGCGACGCGAAGTCGTCCTTCGTGGCGTCGGGCTGGTCGGCGAGGCTGATGAACACCGTGATCGCCGCGACGGTGAACGTGGGCCGGTGCTCGCGGATCGCGTCCAGGACGACGCCCGGGTGGAAGCGGTGGGCGAGGATCAGCGGCGCCGGCAGCAGCAACGCGACCCCGACGTGCCCCACCAGCCCCGTGATGTGGAACAGCGGCGCGACGCCGAGGATCCGGTCGTCGGGGGTGAGCGCCATCCAGTCCCGGTAGGTCTGCGCGTTGAACGCCAGGTTCCGGTGCGTGTTCAGCGCGCCCTTCGGGACGCCGGTCGTGCCCGAGGTGTAGGTGAGGATCGCGACGTCGTCGGGGGAGGGGTCGGCCGGTGGCGGTGTGCGCCCGTGGTACTGCTCGAGCAGGGTCTCCAGGTCGCTCGCGTCCTCGACGACCGGCTTGGTGACGTGGGCGAACAGCCGCGGGTCGATACGGCGTTGCCGGTCGAGCGCCGAGGCGGTGATCACGATCCGGACGTCCGTCTCGCCGGACGCGACGACCGCTCGCCCGACGTCGATATAGAGGTCGTCGAGGCACAGGAGAGCGGAGGCGCCGGAATCGGCGAGCAAGTACGTCAGTTCCCGGCGTTTGTTCATCGGGTTGATCGCGACCGCGACGCCGCCGGCCTTCCAGGCCGCCACCAGGCCGATCACGAACGCCGGGTTGTTCTGCACGAAGAGCGCGAGCCGGTCGCCCGCGGTGAAGCCGCGGTCCAGCAATGCCGACGCCAGAGCGTCCGACGTGCGATCGAGTTCGGCCATCGTGAGGACGCCGTCGAAGTACCGAATGATCTCGGTGGACGGGCCACGGGCCAGTGAAGCGCGGAACAGGTCGAGCATCGTCTCGTGGTCGGGGGTGAGTTCGGCGGGCCGGCCCTCGCCGTAGTGCGCGAGCCACGGTTTGGCGCTCATTTGATCGCGACGGGGTTCACCGGTGAGCCGCTCGCCCGGGCGACTTTCAGCGGGGCGGCGACGTAGAGGAACGTGTACTGCTTGTCCTCCGCGCAGCTGTTTGCGAGCTTCTCGAGATCACAGATCTCGGTGAGCGTGACGCCGAGGTTGCGCATCAACGCGCAGTGCAGCGGCAATGCGACGCCCGACACCGGGTCGACGGTGACCTCGTTCGCGATCGTGTCGGTGACGAGGTTCGGGATCTCCTTGTCCTGGAACCACTGCACGAGTTCGGGGGAGTAAGTCAGGCCCGGCTCGCAGAAGCCCTCGTAGAACGCCGGGCCCTGCTCGAAGAACAGCCGCAGGAAGTTCGTGCGGATGATGAGGATGTCGTGCGGTTCGATCGTGTGGCCCTGGGCCTTCGCGCAGGCCTCCAGGTCCTCGTGCGTGAACGTCTCGGCCTTGTCGAGGTTTTCCTTGCCGCGGAAACGGGCCAGGTCGAGCAGAACGCCCCGGCCGACGACACCGCGGTCGGCGATCGGCTGGACGCTGGCCTTCTCGAGGCCGCCGACGGTGGTGCGCGCGTCGTAGCCGTTCCAGATCTTGCCGCCGTACCAGACGTGGCCGAGCGCGTCGTACTGCGTCGAGCCCTGGAGGAACGCGTCGATCTTGTCGTCGGCGTAGTGGAGGCCGCCGGGGAACTGTGGGGCTGTGTCGCCGTCCCAGGTCGACTCGTCGAGGATCATCGTGCGTTTCGCGGGCTCGCGGCCGGGCCAGACCGGATCGCCCTTCGGGTCGCCGATCAGGCGCTGGAGCGTGAAGACGGCGCCGGAGCGGATGTGGGCGGCGCCGCGCAGGACTTCCGCTGCGGTGAGGTGGTTGAGGGCGCCGACTTCGTCGTCGTCACCCCACCGGCCCCAGTTGGACGGGGCGTCGCGGAGTAATTCGGTCATCTCGGGAACGTCGGTCATCGGGCGGCCCTCCGGTCTCGACGGTGAAACCGTGCTGACGGTCACATGCCGAACTCTCTGTGTCAACGGACGGCTCCTTGACGATATGGACTAGGGCACGGAGACTTGCTCGAACCTATGTGCCCGATAGGGATACGACGGAGGCGTCCATGCGGAAGCTGCTACTGCTGGCCCTCGTCGGGCTCGGCGCTCAACTCGTCGACGGCAGCCTCGGGATGGCGTACGGCGTCACCTCGACGACACTGCTGCTCGCGATCGGCACGAACGCCGCCGCAGCCTCGGCGACCGTGCACCTCGCCGAGATCGGCACGACGCTCGTGTCGGGCGCCTCGCACTGGCGGTTCGGGAACGTCGACTGGGGCGTCGTCCTGAAGATCGGTGTCCCCGGCGCGGTCGGTGCGTTCGCGGGTGCGACGTTCCTGTCGTCGCTGGACACCGAAGTCGCGGCGCCGGTGATGGCGATCATCCTGCTCGTGCTGGGCCTGTACGTGCTGAGTCGCTTCACGCTGTTCGGCATCCGCAAGGACCGGCTCGGCCACCCGCTGCGCAAGCGGTTCCTCGCTCCGCTCGGCATTTTCGCCGGCTTCATCGACGCCACGGGCGGTGGCGGCTGGGGCCCGGTGGGCACGCCGGCGATCCTGGCCAGCGGCCGGATGCAGCCCCGCAAGGTGGTCGGATCGATCGACACCAGCGAGTTCCTCGTGTCGGTGGCGGCGAGCATCGGGTTCTTCATCGGGCTGGGTTCGGAGGTCATCAACTTCGGTTGGGTGGCCGCGCTGCTGCTCGGCGGTGTGATCGCGGCACCGATCGCGGCCTGGCTGGTGCGCCACATCCCGCCGCGGGTGTTGGGGTCGCTGGTCGGTGGCGTCATCGTGCTGACGAACACCCGGTCGCTGCTGAAGAGCGACTGGATCGACGCGTCCGACGGTGTGCGGTACGCGTTCTACGCGGTGATCTATCTGGTGTGGGCGGCGGCGATCGCCTGGTCGTTCAAGCGGTACTTCGCGGACAAGGCGCAGGAGTCGGTGGACGCGGTGACCGCGGCCGAGGACGGGTCGGTTCCCGTGTCGCCGTCGCCGGAGGGGTCGTCGAAGGCCGCCGCGTCGGCCTAGGGCTTCTGCCAGATGCTGACGTGCTTTCCGCTCTCGTGGGTGAAGGGGGAACGGTGCCAGTTCTCCCAGCGGGCGTGGAAGCGGAGGCCGGCCAGTAGGGCCATGAGGTCGAGTTCGGCCGGCCAGGCGTAGCGGAACGGGATCGAGCGGAACTCGCCCGGCTCGATGTAGTTCGAGCTCATTGCCTGGGTGGCGGTGTCGTAGCGGTCGAACGCCCAGCGGTCGGTCTCGTCCAGCCAGGGCACCATCGTCTGGCCGGGTGGGAGGCGCCGGAGTTCCGGGACCATCACCTCGATCAGGAAGTACCCGCCGGGGTTCAGGTGCGCGGCCGCGTTGCGGAAGCACGCGACCTGGGCGTCCTGGGTGGTGAGGTTCATGATCGTGTTGAAGACCAGGTAGACGAGGTCGTACCTGCCGTCGACGCGGGTCGTGGTCATGTCGCCGACCGTGACGCCGATCGAGGCGGCGCCGGGCTTGGCGCGCAGCTTGTCCACCATGGCGCGGGAGAGTTCGATGCCGTCCACGTGGATGCCACGTTCTGCCAGCGGTAGCGCGATCCGGCCGGTGCCCACCGCGAACTCCAGCGCCCGGCCGTTGCCGGCCAGGTCGGCCAGGGTGTCGGCGATCGCGGCGATCACGTCGGGGTGGAAGTCGTCGCTGGTGGGGTCGTCGTAGGTTGCGGCTATGGCCGCGCCGAAGTAACCGTCGTCGTCAGTCATCGCGGAAACCGTAGCCGGAGCGGGTCGTCAGTTGCGGACGATGAGGAATTCGAAGCCCTCGTCGAGGAAGTAGATGCGGGACCACGAGAGCGGGCGCCCACCCGGTAGGTACTGCGTCTGGTCGAGCAGCAGGTACAAGCCGTCGGGGTTCCGCCCGGCACCCCAACCCACGGAAGGCTCCAGCACCGCACGCACCCGCGCCACTGCCCGCTCGGGGAGCGCGTTCACGCGGGCGTATTGCTCGAAGATGGACCCCGACAATTCGACGTCCCCCGGCAAGGCATCCGCGGCAACCACCGAGTAGTCGAACGCCACCGTCAGCCCGTCCGACGTGATCTCGCGCTCGATCTCGTAGACCTCGGACACGAGGCTGCGCTCGAGCCGCGAGGCCTCGTCGGGGGTGATCACCCGCCGCACCCGCAACCGGTACAGAGCGCCGGGTTCGTGTCCCTGCGACGCGATCAGGTCGTGCAACGAGCGCAGCTCCTGCAACCCGGCCCGGATCGACGAGTTGTACCGCGTCACGAACGTGCCGGCGCCGTGCCGCGTCTCCACCAGCCCGGCCCGCTGCAGCGCCAACAACGACGCCCGCATCGTGTGCCGACTGACCGCGTACTCCGCGGCGAGTTCCGCCTCGCTGGGCAACTGGTCACCGGTCGACCACTCGACCCCGATGCGCTCCCGTAACGACGCTGCGACCACCTCGGGCAGTGCGGCGGTGCGCACCGGACGTCTGGTGATGATCACACTCCAGCCAGTTGTAACCGTACGCGCGTTAGCCTAGCCATCCGTGGAAGTTGTTCAATCACTGATCAACTCCCGTATGCTGCCGGGAGCATACCCCACAGTGCTGGTAGGAGAACTCAGGATGCGGTCACGTCGTCACGCCAAGTTATTGGCCCTTACGTTGGGCGCAGCCGTCGTGGCGGTCGGCGCTACCGGGTGCAGCGCCGAGTCGTCGAGCTCGAGCGCCGATGGTGCCAAGAAGTCGATCGTCGTCATCACCCCGAACCCCGTCGGCGTCGACGCGTTCCTGAAGCTCTCCGTCGAGGGCTCGCAGAAGGCCGCGAAGGACCAGAACGCGAGCGTCAAGGTCTACGAGAGCACGGACCCCACGAGCATCTCGCAGAACCTCCAGGCCGCTATCGACGCGAAGCCGAACTTGATCGTCGCGATCGGCTTCAACTTCGACGACCTCATGAAGACCGCACCGGTCGACAACCCCGACCAGCAGTTCCTGCAGGTCGACTCCTGCCCCGAGAACCCCGCGAAGAACCTCACCTGCGCCCGGTTCAAGGAGTACGAGGCCGTCTACCTCGCCGGTGTCGAGGCCGGTCTGCTCACCAAGAAGAACGCGCTCGGTGCGGTCGCCGCGCTCGACTCGCCGTTCATCCACCGCTGGACCGACCCGTTCGGCGAGGGCGCCAAGTCGGTGAACCCGAAGGCCACGTTCACCCCGCTCTTCGTCGGGGGCAACAACCCGTTCAGCGACCCGGCGCGCGCCAACGCGCAGGCCGGCACGCTCGCCCAGAAGGGCGTCGACTACGTGATGGCCGCCTCCTCCGGCGGTAACACCGGTGTCTTCCAGGCGGCCAAGGCCGGTGGCTTCTACGCGTTCGGCGTCGACGTCAACGAGTGCGGCGCGGAGCCGGGTGTCGTCGTCGACAACGCGATCAAGCGGGTCGACGTCGCGATCGAGAACGCGGTGAAGACGATCTTCGACGGCAAGCCCGGCGGCGTCACCGAGTACGGCCTCAAGGAGGACGGCGTCGGCCTGACCGGTCTCGAGGCCGACGTGGCGAGCTCCGGCTGCGTCATCGCCCAGCACCAGGACGTGCTCACCAAGGTCAAGGAAGTCCGCGACCAGATCGTCTCCGGCTCGCTCGTGATCAAGGACCCCGCAGCGGCATGACCGAACATCGTGTGCGCCTCGCCGGGATCACCAAGCGGTTCGGCCCGGTCGTCGCGAATGACGACGTCGACCTCGAACTCCGCGCCGGCGAGGTGCACGCGATCGTCGGTGAGAACGGCGCCGGCAAGTCGACGCTGATGTCCGTGCTCTACGGCAGCGTCCGCCCCGACTCCGGGCAGATCCTGGCCCGGGGCGCGGAAGTCACGTTCGACTCCCCGAAAGCGGCCATCGCCGCCGGGATCGGCATGGTCCACCAGCATTTCCAGCTGTTCGAGAGCCTGTCGGTCACCGACAACGTGATCTACGGCGCCGAGCCGACCCGGCGGGGGCTCCTCGACCGGCGCGCCGCACGTGCCCGGGTGGCGACGCTGGTCGAGGAGTACGGGTCGACGCTCGACCCGGCCGCGATCGTCTCGTCGCTGCCAATGGGGCTGCGTCAGCAGGTCGAGATCATGAAGGCGCTGTACCGGGGCGCCGACGTGCTGATCCTCGACGAGCCGACCGCGGTACTCACGCCCGCCGAGACCGCGTTGCTGTTCACGTCGGTGCGGCGGTTGACCGAGCGGGGCACCGCGATCGCGCTCGTGACGCACAAGCTCGACGAGGTCATGCAGGTCAGCGACCGGGTCACGGTGTTGCGCCGGGGCGCGGTCGTGGAGTCGCTCGCCACGTCGGCCACCACTCCCGCGAAGCTCGCGCACCTGATGACCGGCCGGGACATCGAGGCCGCGACGAACGACGCTCCTCACGAGCCGGGGGAGGCCGTACTCGAGGTGACCGATCTGCGCGCGGCGCCGGTCCACGTCGAGCGGCTCACCGTGCGGGCCGGGGAGATCGTCGGGATCGCCGGCGTCGCCGGCAACGGCCAGAGCGAGTTGGTGCAGGCCGTGGTCGGGCTCCGGTCCGCGACCGGCACCGTTCGCATTGCGTCGGTCGACGTGACTCGAGCGGACGTTCGTCGGCGGCGGGACGCGGGGCTGGCGTACGTGCCGGAGGACCGGGGTGCGGTCGGGTCGGCGCGGTCGTTGAGCATCACCGAGAATTTGGCGGTCGGGCACTACCGCAAGGGCTGGTTGAAACCGGCGAAGCTGCGGGAGTTCGCGGCCGATCTCATGCGGAAGCACGACGTGCGGGGGGCCGGGCCGGACGCCACGGTGTCGTCGCTGTCCGGGGGGAACGCGCAGAAGGTCGTGCTCGCGCGGGAGTTGGAGCACCGGGCGCCGCTGCTGGTGGCGGAGAACCCGACGCAGGGCGTGGACATCGGTGCGATTGAGTACATCCACCGGGAGTTGCTGGACTACCGGGCCGCCGGGCACGGTGTCCTGCTGGTCTCGAACGAGCTGAGCGAGCTGATCGCGCTCGCCGACCGCGTGCACGTGATGGTCGACGGCCGCTTCGTCGCCGCTGTCGACCGAGCCGACCTCACCGAACAACGCCTGGGCGAAGCCATGACCAACGCCACGAGCGCGGAAGCGACCGCGCTGACCCCACCGCCCGCGGCCGATCCCGCCGCGCCTGCCGCGCCTGCGGCGCCTGGGAGGCCGGACGGCCTCGGCGAGGCCGACGACTCTGCCGGCACGGAAGGACGACCGTGATGGCGACGCTCGCGCCGGAGCGGCGGACGGCGGCGGACACCGCCAGGAGCGTGGCGCGCCGCGCCGCCACGGGCGCTGCGCTGCCGGCGCTCGTGGCGAGCTTCCTGGTTGGGGCGCTGGTGTTGGTGAGTGCGGGGACCAATCCGCTCACCGGGTACGAGGCCTTGTTTCGGGGGATCGTGCTCGACACGAACCTGCCGTATCTGGCGGCGGCGTTCGCGCCGATCCTCGGCATGGCCGTGAGCTTCGCGATCCCCCTGCGCATGGGGGAGTTCAACCTCGGCGGCGACGGCCAACTCGTCCTCGGCGGCATCACGGCCGCCGCCGTGGCGATGGCGATCCCGAACGCGGGCCTGGCCGGCTACGCCCTCGCCGCCCTCGCGGGCGCAGCAGCCGCCGCGCTCTGGGCCTACCTCGCGGTACCCCTGGCGAGATTCGGCCGCGTCCCGGTCATCATCTCGACGCTGCTCCTCGGATTCCCCGCCGTGAGCTTCGCGTCGTACCTGGCCCGCTACCCCCTCACCGACAAGGGCACCGGCATCCCGCAGACCCCGCGCCTGCCCGACGCCATGCACCTGCCCAGCCTGCCGGCCAGCGCCTACGTCAACATCGGCCTGGTCGTGGCAGTGATCCTGTTCGCCGCGTACTGGATCGTCGACGCCCGCACGGCCACCGGCCTCGACCTGCGCACGCTCGGCGCGAACCTCCGCTTCGGCGAGTACGTCGGCATCAACCTCAACCGGCGAACGAGCGGTGCGCTGGCCGCGAGCGGCGCGATCGCGGGCCTCACCGGCGCGCTGATCGTCGCGGGCCCGCCGTACCGCTTCATCGACGGTGCTCTCGTCGCCCCCGGCTACACGTTCACCGGCGTCACCGTCGCGCTGATCGCGTCCGGCCGACCCACGGGCCTGCTCGCCGGAGCGATGCTGTTCACCGCACTGCAGGTCGGCGGCACCGGCATGGAACGCGACGTCGGCATCCCCCGACAGTTGACGGCGATCATCCAGGCGAGCGTCGTCATCACGTTCGTGCTGATCGTCGCGGTGCAGGCCTACCGCGCGAAGACGAAGGCGGGTGCCCGGTG
Organism: Cryptosporangium sp. NPDC048952; assembly: GCF_043197895.1. Lineage (NCBI taxonomy): Bacteria > Bacillati > Actinomycetota > Actinomycetes > Cryptosporangiales > Cryptosporangiaceae > Cryptosporangium > Cryptosporangium sp. NPDC048952. The sequence continues at coordinate 1,125,455 of NZ_JBICTY010000003.1, forward strand.
AACGTCTTCAACCTCGGGTTCGTCGCCGCCGTCCTGATCGCGCTCGCCCCGGTGCTGCTCGCCGCGCTCGGTGGTGCGCTCTGCGCCCGCGTCGGTGTGTTCAACATCGGCCTCGAAGGCCAGATGCTGCTCGGTTGCTTCACCGCGGTCGCGGTCAGCGCCAAGACCGGTAGCGCGCTGCTCGGTGTCGTCGCCGCGGTGGGCGCTGGTGTGCTCACCGCGTCGATCCTGAGCGTCGGGTCGATCCGTCTGCGCGCCGACCCGATCGTGCTCGCGATCGGCACGAATCTGCTGGCCGTGGGCCTCACCGGCTTCCTGCTGCGCTCCGTGCTCGGCACGAGCGGCACCTACAGCAGCCCCGACCTGTCCGGGCTCGGCCGGCTCGGCGACACCTGGGTCGGCAGCGTCCCGATTCTGGGCGACGTCTTCGCGAGCAGCAGCTGGGTCGTGGTGCTCAGCCTCCTGCTGGTCCCCGCGCTCGGGTTCTTCCTGGCCCGGCACCCGGCGGGGTTACGCCTGCGTGGCATCGGCGAGAACCCCGACGCCGCCCGTAGCCTCGGCGTCAACGTGAACGGATATCAGCAGACCGCGGTGCTCGTCGCGGGCGCGCTCTGCGGCCTGGCCGGCGCTCAGCTCGCCCTCGGCAACGTGCAGCTGTTCAGCGAGCAGATGACCGCGGGCCGGGGGTGGGTCGCGGTCGTCGCGGTGATGCTCGGACGCGGGCGCCCAGGTCTCGTGCTGGCCGCCAGCGTCGTGTTCGGCGCGGCCGAGGCGTTCGGGTTCCGGCTGCAGGGCCTGGGTCTGCCGCAGCAGGCCACCGACGCCGCGCCCTACGTCATCACGCTGATCGCGTTGATCCTCACGTCCGCCCGCTGGAAGCGCAGAAGCCCCGATCCGCTGCCCGAACCCACTGCCGTCGAAGCCACTGGAGGATCCCGATGACGTCCCGCCGCGCCGTGGTCGTCGACACCGACACCGGTATCGACGACGCGCTCACGCTGGTGTACCTCGCCGCGGTCGGCGGCGTCGACCTCGTCGCGATCACCGCCACCCACGGTAACTGCTCGACCGCTGACTCGGCGGTCAACGTGGGCCACGTGCTGGGCCTGTGCGGTGTCGAGGGGGTGCCGATCCACCTGGGCCGGCCCGGCCCGATCTCCGGTAGGGAGCCGCGCTACTCCCACCACGTGCACGGCTACGACGGCCTCGGTGACCTGGGCATCGAGCGGATCCCGAGCACGCCGTCCGAGGAGTCGGCCGCGGACGCGCTGGTGCGGATCGGCCAGGAGCGGCCGGGCGAGATCGACCTGCTGGTGCTCGGCGCGATGACCAACCTCGCGGACGCGATCGCGATCGACCCGCTGGTGCTCACCCGGTACCGCTCGATCGTCGTCATGGGCGGCTCGGGCCCGTACCAGCCCGCCGGCACGATCCTCGAGGTCGACGCGAACGTCGACGCGGACCCGCAGGCCGCCGCCGTGGTCTACGCCGCCGAGCGAAGCGAGATCGTGATGGTCGGCGTCAACGTGACGACGCCGGCGATCCTCGACGAGAAGTTCATGGCGACGCTCGCCGAGCGGCCGGGCCCCGTGACGTCGTTCTGCTCCGCGATCCTCGGCTACTACCTGGACTTCTACCAGGAGAAGTGGGGCCGGCGGATCTGCTCGGCGCACGACCCGCTGGCCGCCGGGATCCTGCTGCACCCGGAGTGGGCCACGCGCACGGCCGACGGCCCGGTGAACGTCCGCGACGACGGCTACGCGGTCCGCGCCCGCCTGATGCGCACCGCGGAGCTGGAGTTGCCGGCGTTCCCGCTGGTCGACGCCCCGATGACGAAGGTCGTGCTGGACGTCGACGTGGCTGCGTTCCTCGCCGAGTTCACCGACGTCCTCGCGAACGCCGACGCCCGCCTAGGCGTCGAGTAGGAACTTCTCCAACACGCGGACGCCGAACTCCAGTGCGTCGACGGGCACCCGCTCGTCGACGCCGTGGAACAGCGCGGAGAAGTCCAGGTCGGGCGGGAGCCGCAGCGGCGTGAAGCCGAACGTCCGGATGCCGAGGCGCTGGAACGCCTTCGCGTCGGTGGCGGCCGGCAGCAGGTACGGCAGCAGGCGGGCGCCGGGGTCCTCGGCCGTGACCGCGCGGCCCATCGCCTCGACGAGCGGCCCGTCGAACGTCGTCTCCCACGCCGGGAGATGACGCCACGTCGCCTCGATACCGGGCCCCAGGACCTCGACGATCTCGCGTTCGAACGCCTTCAGGCGCCCGGGTAGCACCCGGCAGTCGACTTCGGCGCGGGCCACCGAGGGCACCACGTTGGACTTCACACCGGCGTTGAACATCGTGACGTTCGCGGTGTCGGAGAGTGTCGCCCCGATCAGGCGGGCGAGCGGGCCGAGGTGCCGCACCGTCGCCTTCGGCTCGTCGTCGATCTGGAGCATGTCTGCCGCACCGGTGAGGAACGCGCGGACGGGATCGGTGAGAAGCACCGGAAACCGATGCCGGTCGAGGCGGGCCACCGCATCGGCGAGCCGAGCCACGGGGTTGTCCTCGTGCAGCATCGAGCCGTGCGCGGCGCGTCCGTGGGCGGACAGGCTGAGGGCGAACGACATCTTCTCGGCGACCTGGACCAGGTAGGCGCGCTCGCCACCGAGGGTCACCGAGTAGCCGCCGACCTCGCCGATCGCCTCGGTGACGCCCTCGAACAGCTCGGGACGGTGGTCGACGAGCCACTGCGACCCGACCCGGCCGCCGGCCTCCTCGTCGGCGAGGAACGCGAAGACCAGGTCGCGACCGGGCACCGTGCCGTCGCGGCGGAACTGGCGCGCGACCGCGAGCGCCATCGCGACCATGCCCTTCATGTCGACGGCGCCGCGGCCCCAGAGGTAGCCGTCGCGCACCTCGCCGGAGAACGGGTGGACCGTCCACTCGGCGGGGTCGGCCGGCACGACGTCGAGATGGCCGTGGATCAGCAGTGCGCCTTTCCCCGGGTCCGCACCGGGGAGCCGGGCGACGACGTTGCCCCGGCCGGGGGCGCCGGATTCGACGTACGTGGGCTCGTAGCCGGCGTCGGTGAGCTGCTCGGCGACGTACTCGGCCGCGGTGCGCTCCGTACCGACGGAGTGCGGATCGCCGAGGTTGGTGGTGTCGATCCGGATCAATGCACTCGCGAGCGCGATCACTTCGTGAACAGCACGGTCTCCGGTCACAGGACGAAGCTAACTGACAGCGGCTTGCTTCTGTCGCCGATGACTGGGTGAATGGTGGTGTGCGTCGGTACATCCTGACCGGAGCGCCCGGATGCGGAAAGACGACGATTCTTCGCGCCCTGGCGGAGCGCGGCTATTCCGTGGTCGAGGAAGCCGCCGCCGACGTGATCGCGCAGCAGTCGCCCGACGACCCGGGTTTCGTCGACGCCGTGATCCGGCTGCAGCACGAGCGGCAGCAGCAGATCCCGATCGACAGCGGCGGCGTGCAGGTCTACGACCGGTCGCCGATCTGCACGCTCGCGCTGGCCCGCCACTCCGGCTTACCGGTCACCCGGGCGCTGCGCACCGAGGTCAACCGGGTGGTGCAGAGCGGGATCTACCAGCCGCTGGCGTTTTTCGTCGCGCTGTTCGGGCCGACCGACGCGGAGGCCAAGCGGCTCGAGGAGATGTACCGGGCGACGTACGAGAGCTGCGGGTTCGAACTCGTCGACATTGCGCCGGGGGAGGCGGAGCACCGCGCCGACCTGGTCGACGACGTGCTGGCCGACGAGGACGTCCGCTTCTCCGAAGAGGCGTGGAGCTGACATCACCGGGTAAAGGCACACGGCGGGGGCGCTCCCGGTACGAGTGCGGATGGTGAGGAAAGTGGAGGATCAAATCGGGACCGACATCGACGGGTACTCCGTCGTCGCAGGTCACTGGCCGTTGGTGGGTCCACACAGCCCGGTACGGACGGCGTATGCCGCGCAGGCGCTGACCGCGCTCGTGACGTACCTGGAGCACGCGGTCGGCGCGCCGGACGGGCTCGCCGACCGGAACGACGCCGACCACGTCCTCGGCGCGGTCAGCGAGGCGCTGTCGGGGCTACCCGGCGTCGCCACGTCGATCGAGCGTCGGCGGGGGGCGATGTAGTCGGGGTCCGGGGCCGCCCGTGTTCCGAGCGGCCCCGGGCCTCGCTCAGGAGCGTTCGGTAGGGATTTTTTCGCCGGCTTCGATGGCGATCGGGAGGCGGTTCTCGGCCGGGGGCAGCGGGCACGTGGCCAGGTCCGTGTAGGCGCACGGCAGGTTCGACGCACGGTTGAAGTCGAGCGTCACCGTGCCGTCCTCGGCCGGTGCGTCCACCGACAGCGACCGGTTCGCCGCGTACGTCGTCACGCCGGAGGTGGCGTCGGTGAAGAGGACGGAGAGCGTGCCAGGCTGGTACCCGTTGAACGCGGTGAGCGTCAGCTCCCGGCCTTCGAGCGTGAACCGGATCTCGCCCGGCGCGTCGTACACGTGCTGCAACCCCTCGACCGCGGCGCCGACCGTCGTCGGCCGCGGCTCGTCGAACGCGGTGTACCGGCCGGTGGCGACCCAGCGCTGGTCGGGCGCGTACGCCGGCGTGCCGTCGAACGCCACGCGCAGCGGGTTCTCCGGGTGACGCGGTCGGATGATGTCGTTCCCGCCCCGCTTGGCGACCTCGATCACGGCGTCCCCGGCCTTCGGGTACAGGCTCGCGCGCTCGGCGATGACGCCGAAGCTGTGCCGCCCGGTGACGGTCTCGCCGTCCACCTCCAGCGACTCGCCCGGATCGAGCTCCACGACGACGCCGTCGGGGCCGGTGGACCACGCGCCGGGGGCGTCGGGGAACCGCTGCGGATTCTCGTCGAGCCAGTTGAGGCTGGTGATCGCCAGGAAGCCGTGCGGGTCGCCGAGAATGCGCTGGTGACCGGCATACCAGTCTTCCCATTCCTGGACGAAGGTGTCAGCGGCGACGGTCATGGCGCTCTCCCTACGACGACACGGAAGCTTCCCTAGTACGAATTGCGAAAGCACTTACTCTCATTCCCGTGCGGTCGGTGGGAGTTCTCCTCGTGTTGGTGTTCGTACTGGCTGGCTGCCGAGCGGCAGAGCCGAAAACCGCCGAGTCGACGAAAGCCGCACCGCCGGAGCTGGAGTTCCTCGGCGACACGACGATCCCGCGCTCCTCCGAGTTCGAGGGCACCACCGTCGGCGGCCTGTCCGGCATCAGCTTCGACCGGCGCTCCGGCCGCTACTACCTGATCAGCGACGACCGCTCCGAACGCGACCCGGCCCGCTTCTACACCGCCGACATCGACGTGTCGGAGCGCACGGTCACCGCGAAGCTGACCGGCACCGCACCACTGCGGCGCGACGACGGCTCGACGTTCCCGTCGCTCGCCTCGGGCGCCGTGCCCCCCGACCCCGAGGGCATCGCGGTCAACCCGGCGAACGGGAACCTCTACTGGGTCGACGAGGGCGAGCGCAGCGACAATCTGCTGAACCCCGCGGTCCGGATCGCGAAACCGTCCGGCGCGTACGTCCGGAAGCTGCCGATCCCTGACGAGCTCCGCATCGCGTCGGGCACGGGCCCGCGCCGCAACCAGGCGCTGGAGGGGATCTCGTTCACCCCCGACGGCAAGCGCTTCTACGTCGGCATGGAAGACCCGCTGCGCCAGGACGGCCCGAACCCGACCGCCACGGCCGGCGCGCTCACCCGCGTCACCGAGTACGACCCGGCGACCGGACGGCCGGTCGCCCAGTACGCGTATCCGCTCGAGCCGCTGTTCGCCGAGCCGCGCGAGGCCGACTCGGCGGATACGAACGGCCTCTCGGACCTCGTCGCGCTCGGCGGCGGCCGCTTCCTGATGATGGAGCGGGCCGCTGTCGTCGACCGCTACCAGATCAAGGTCCGCATCTACCTGGCCGAAGCCACGAAAGCCACCGACGTGCTCAGCCGCGGCTCCCTGCGGGGCGCGACCGCCATGACCAAGAAGCTACTGCTCGATCTGGACGACGCTCCTGGACTGCGCGTGGGCAACTTCGAGGGAGCGACGCTCGGCCCGGACCTGCCCGACGGCCGCCGCACCGTGCTCCTGGTGTCCGACGACAACTTCAACTGGCTGCTGACGACCCAGGTAGCCGCGTTCGCGTTCAGCTAGCGCACGAGTTGGCCGGTTCCCCGATCTTGACGACGGTGAGCAGTACCCGGGTCGACCGCACCGGCCGGGTGCCCGCCGCCACCGACTGCTTCACGACGATCCAATTCCGGTCGACGAACTGCCGCCGCCCCTCGCCGCTCCCGTCGACCGAGTCGAGTACGAAGAACCCCGCGGCCTGCAGGGCGTCCTGGGCCGCCTGCAGATCGCGGCAGACGACGTCCGGGATGACGCCCTCCGACGGCGCCTCGGTGGCCGCGTTGTCGGTGGGTTTGCTGACGCGCAGCGTGACCTTCGTCGAATCGGCCACCTGCGCACCCGCCTTCGGGTCCTGGCCGCGTACGACCCAGTTGGCGCGGGTGAGCACCGGGCGGTTCCGGCCCGTGGCGTCCTCGGTGCGGGGTGTCTCGAAGCCGAGCGACTTCAGCTTCTCGTCGGCGCTGGGAAGGCTGCTGCCGACCAGGTTCGGAACGGTCAGCCGACCGGATGCGGCAGTGTTCTCGGCCCGTGGCGATTCCGACGGGCTGGGATCGCCGCCACCGCCGTTCCGCGCGGTGGAAATCAGCAGACCCGCGCAGCAGGACACCGCGAGCACGATCAGCATGACGATCAGCAGCGTCCACAGCCCTCGGTTCGGAGACCGGAACCCGCGAGGCTCGCCGGACAAGCTCATCGAACGCCCCCCACGAATCGTGATTCTCCGCCTCCACTATGTATCGACAAGGCGAACCGCGGGGGGCCAACCTCATGACAGATGCCGATCGCACCGGCGGCCGGTCGTCGCACTCGACCGGCTCCGCGACGAGTCGATACCTGTGGCCGACCTCTAGTCGTCCGTGCCTCCGCGGGCCTCGTCCAGGAAGAGGCCCGCTTCCAGCGCGAGCGGGTGCGCCGCGCCGAGCACCCGGGCCGCGGTGGTGCGCACGTGCTCGTGTAACTCGATCGCCCGCTCGACCTGCCCGACCGACAGGTACGCGGTCGCCAGGTTGTGGGCGGTGATCAACGTGCCCTCGTGCTCCTCACCCTGCACGCGCCGCCGGTCGTCGAGCACACCCTCGTAGAGCGTGATCGCCTCGGCCACCCGCCCGGCGCTCTGGTGCGCGTGGGCGAGGTTGTGGGCGGTGACCAGCGTCTCCGTGTACTCCTCACCCCACAGCAGCCGCCGGGACGTGAGCACCCGCGTGTAGACGCCGATCGCGTCCTCCGGCCGCTCGGCCGCGAGGTACGCGTCCGCCAGGCCACACCAGACGTCGTGCGTGACCGGGTCGTCGTCGCCGAGCGTGTCCCGGTAGCCCCGGATCGCCCACTCGTACCAGAACACGCTGTCGTCGGGGCGCTCCGCGCGCAGACAGGTGTCGGCCAGCTCGTGCAGCGTGTCGAGCGTCTCCTCGTGGCGTTCGCCGAAGACCGTCCGCTGCCGGGCGACCAGCTCCTCGAACGTCGTCACGGCGCGGTGGGACTGACCGGCGCGTTCGTAGGCGCGCGCCAGCGAACGGGCCGCGTACAGCGTCTCCGGTTCGTCGGTGCCCACGCTCCGTCGGTAGCCGTCGACGACCCGCTCGAACGCGACGACGGCCTCCTCGGCGCGTCCGGACTCGCGTAACGCGTACGCCAGCCCTTCGGCGCTGAACAGCGTCGCGCGGTGGTCGGCGCCGAGCAGGTCCGTGCGGCCGCTGACCGCCTGCTCGAACAGCGGGATCGCCTCGTCGTAGCGCTGGGCTTCGAGGTACGCGTCCGCCAGCAGGTGGACGTCACCGAGCGTGTCGGGGTGCTCGTCGCCGTGCCGCTGCCGGGCGGTGGCGAGCACCTCGCGGTACAGCGCGACCGCCTCGTCGTGCCTGCCCACCTTGCGGTAGGTGTACGCCAGGTTGGCGGCGGTGAGCATCGTCGCCGGGTCGGTGTCCCCGAGGACGCGGCGGCGCGCGGCCAGCGTCGGCTCGTAGCGGAGGATCGCCTCCTCGGGCCGGTCGGCGTCCTCCAGCGCGTCCGCGAGCTGGTGTGCGATCTGCAGCGTCGCGGGCTCGTCGGCGTCGGTGCGTTCGCTCAGCGTCCGCTCCAGCAGCCGCACCGCGTCGGCGTGACGGCCCGTGCGCTGGTAGGCCCGGAGCAGGTCCACCCGGGTCAGCTCGGTGTCCTCGTGACCGACGCCGTACAGCTCCCGCTCGCCGTCCAGCACCTGCTCGAACAGGGCGATCGCTTCGTCGTCGCGTCCGGCGTCGGCAGAGAGAACAGCAACCTCGTAGCGGACCTGCAGGGAACGCTGGTGTTCCGGGCCGTAGGTCCGGTCGCAGGCGGCGAGCGTCCGTTCGTAGAGCGAAAGCGCCTCGGCCTTCCGGCCGCTGTCGACGTAGGAGCTGGCGACGCCGGCCGCGGCGTAGATCGTGCGCGGCGAGTCCTCGCCGAGCACCGTGCGGAACTCGGGCAGGAACTCCTCGAACATCGTGGCTGCCTCGTCGTCGCGGTCGGTGAGGTAGTAGAGGCAGCCGAGGTCGTGCACCGCGTTGAGCAGGCGTGCGTCGTCGCGGTTGCCGCGGGCACGCCAGCGGGCGACGACGTCCTCCAGGTGCGCGGTGGCTTCGTCGGTGCGCTCGACACCGACGTAGGCGTCGGCGAGGCCGTGGCGGGTGACAAGGGTTTCCGGGTGGTCCTCGCCGAAGACGCGGCGGCGCGCCTCGTAGGCCTGCTCGAAGCGTTCGACGGCTTCGGGAGCCTGGTCGGCGTCGGTGTGGGCGTCGGCGAGGGCCTTGAGCGTGAACAGCGTCTCGGGGTGGTCGGGGCCGAGGATGCGTGCCGAGGCGTCGTACACGTCGGTGTAGATCGGGATGGCGTCGGCCGGGCGGTCGTCCTCCACGTAGGCGTAGGCGAGGTTGTGCAGGGTGACGAGGGTGTCGCGGTGCTCGTCGCCGAGGGTCGCGCGCCGGTCGGCGAGCACCGTGGTGAGCCGGGCGATCGCGTCGTCGGTCTCACCGAGGTCGAGGGCGGCCAGGGCGGCGGTGTCCGCGGCCCGGAGTGTGTCGCGGTGGTGGGGGCCGAGCACGGTGGTGCGGTCCGCGACGACCGACTCGATGAGCTCCCGCGCCTCATCGAGTCGGTCGGTCTCGGACAGCGCCCCCGCGAGGGCTTCCCGGCTGGTGAGCGTGTCGGGGTGGGTGGGGCCGAGGTGGTTCTCGTCGGCGGTGGCTGCTGTTTCGGCCGCGGCGACGGCCTCGTCGAAACGTTCGCGTTCGATCAGGTAGCCGCTCGCCTGGAGCAGCAGCCAGACCGCGGCGCGGTGGTCGTCGTCGGATCTCTCGTCCTCCTCGAGCGTGCGAGTGGCCACGTCGAGGACGCGGGGTAACGCGTCGGCCCACCACGGCCAGCCGGCCGGGTCGTTGCTGATCTCTTCTTCGGCGGACGGTGCCGCGGTCCGGAGTCGGTGAAGCTCGTCCGCATCGTCAAGTCTCACCGGAGCACCGTGTCATCCCGGGGGTAATCGTTTGATCCCCACTTTGTGCCAGACCTTGCGTGTCTCTTATGGCTGCCTTGTGTTCGGATCGGCTGGGTGTCCGGATGCGGAAGGGTGGTGGGGTGTCTCGACGTGCGCTCGTGGTTCTTGCTGTGTGTCTGGGTGTGGTCGTGGCGGCGGTCGGGGGATGGTCGGCCCGGGGTTCCGGTGGTGCGGCCGCGCCGGTTGCCGCCGTGGTCGACGGCGCGTCGCCCTCGGCCGACGCGCAGAGGGCTGACGACGCGCGATCGGCCGGCGTGCCGTCGGATCGCTTGTCGTCGGGTGGGTCGCCTACCGCGGCTGACGCGCCTCCTTCGGGGGGTCCGCGGGACTCGGTGTCGCTGGGCCCGGCGGGCGTGGGATCGAGCCCTTCGCCGGCGCGGGCGGCGGCGCGGGTTTCGTCCAAGCGGGGAGCGGCGCTCAATGCGTTCGGGGCGGTGCGGTCGGCGCTGGCCGACTCCGGTGTGAGCTGGTACTACGACTGGGGCGCCGACTCGGTGTCGGCACCGCCCGGCGTGACGTTCACCCCGATGATCTGGGGCGCGGACTCCGTCAACGACAAGACGCTCGCCGCAGTGAAGCAGCGCGGCGACACCCTGCTCGGCTTCAACGAACCCGACTTCGCGAGCCAGTCCAACATCTCCCCGACGCGCGCACTCGAACTCTGGCCGTCGCTGCAAGCGACCGGCATGCGCCTCGGCAGCCCCGCACCGGCGTTCGGCGCCGCCACTGCCGGGAGCTGGTTCGACCAGTTCATGCAGGGCGCCGACGACAAGGGCTACCGCGTCGACTTCATCGCGCTGCACTGGTACGGCGGGGACTTCACCACCGCGAACGCGGTGAGCCAGCTCAAGAGCTACCTGCAGGCCGTGCACGACCGCTGGCACAAGCCGATCTGGCTCACCGAGTACGCGCTGATCGACTTCGCCGGGGGGACACCGCGCTACCCGTCACCGGAGCAGCAGGCGGCGTTCGTCACCGCGTCGACGGGCATGATGGACGCGCTGTCCTACGTGGAGCGCTACTCCTGGTTCATCTTCTCGCCGGGCAACGGCGGGACGTCCCTCTACGACGCATCCGGCTCACCCACGACGCTCGGTGACGCCTACCGGCGGTGACCGGGGTGCTTCACGCCCCGAGCCGAGACGCGATCCGATCGTGCAGCGCGGTGAGGGCGTCGATGCGTTCCCGGAGCGTCGCCAGGCGCTCGCGCCCCACCCGCATCGACGTCGCACACGGCGCCGTGTCCCCGAACACCGGCGGTAGTTCGTGGTCGAGGTGCGGCACGAACGTCCGCACGTCACTGATCGTGAAACCGAGTCCGAGCAGCTCACGTATGTTGCGGACCCGTACCACCGCACGGGGTGAAAACTCCCGGTACCCGTTCGGCGCCCGCTCGCTGGCGAGCAGCCCCTCGGCCTCGTAGAGCCGCAACGCGCGGTGTCGCCCCGGTCGCCGCGGCCAGCTCTCCGATCCGCATGGGCTCCCACCGGCCGGCGGGCCAGACGTACCTCTCGTGCGCGCATGCCGGGGAACGTAGGGCTTCACCCACGGATGAAGGTCAAGCATCAAGAAGTGACTTTTCTCCTCTGATGCATGCTGCCTACAATCCAGACTGGTTTACTGGGGAAAGCAACCAGAGGGGGTGCCGGGTGAAGTTCATCGCGATCACGCTCATCGTGCATGCGCCCGATCCGCTGACTCAGCACAAAGTGTCCACCTATGACCGGTTCCAGCAGGTGATCGCGAACGCGCAGCTCGCCGAGGAACTGGGATTCGACGCGTTCGGCGTCGGTGAGCGGCACGAGCGGCCGTTCATCTCGTCGGCGCCGCCGGTCGTGCTGAGCCACCTCGCGGCCCGCACGGCGAACATCCGCCTGTTCACCGCGGTCACGACGCTGAGCCTGCTCGACCCGGTCCGCGCCTACGAGGACTACGCGACGCTCGACAACCTCTCCGACGGCCGCCTGGAACTCATCATCGGCAAGGGTAACGGCGCCGCTCAGCGTGAGTTGTTCTCGGTGACTACCGACGATCAGTGGGACCGGAACATCGAGTCCTACGAGCTGTTCCGCCGGCTCTGGCGCGAAGACAAGATCACCTGGTCCGGCCGGTTCCGGCCCCCGCTGGAGAACGCCGAGGTCTGGCCCGAGCCGTTACAGCGACCGATCCGGGTGTGGCACGGCAGCGCGACCAGCCGCGAGTCCGTCGACGTCGCCGCCCGCTACGGTGAGCCGCTGTTCTCCGCGAACGTGACGAACCCGGTCGAGCCGTACGCCGAGCTGGTGCGCTACTACCGCGAACGGCTGGCCCACCACGGCCACGACCCGGCCACCGCGATCGTCGGCGCGGGCACCGCCGGCTACTACTCCACACCCCGCTCGCAGGACGCGTACCGCGTCTACCGGCCGATCTTCGAAGCGAACCTCGGATTCCAGAAATCTTTGGGTATGCAACCGGTGTTCACCACGTTTGAGGACTACGTGGAGCGCAGCTCCGCGTTGATCGGCAGCCCGGAGCAGGTGATCGACAAGGTCCACCGCTACCACGAGCAACTCGGGCACTCGGTGATGCACGTGCACGCGGACGCGAGCGGGCTCACCGACGCCCAGCACCGCGAATCCCTCGAGCTCTTCCAGTCGGCGATCGCCCCGGAGCTGCGGCGCGCCATCCCCGACCCCGCATGGCCGGAACGATCGGAGTACCAGGCATGAGCGTCACCCACATCGGAACCACCGACCCCGCGCGTCTCCGGCGGGTGTTCGCCGCGTTCCCGACCGGCGTGACCGCGCTCGCCGCGGAGCCCGAGGGCTTCCCGGTCGGGATGGCGGCTTCGTCGTTCACGTCGGTGTCGCTGGACCCGCCGCTGGTGTCGGTCTGCGTCGCGCAGACCTCCCGCACCTGGCCGGCGCTGCGTCTCGCGACCCGGATCGGGGTGAGTGTGCTGGCCGACGGGCACGCCGAGGCGAGCCGTCAGCTCTCCGCCAAGGAGGGCGACCGGTTCGGCGGGTCGCGCTGGCGCCGCTCCGACGACCGGGCGCTGTTCCTCGAAGGTGCCGCGGCGTGGCTCGACTGCTCGCTGGAGCAGGAGATCCCGGCCGGCGACCACTACATCGTGCTGCTGCGCGTCCACGACCTCGACATCGACGCCAACGCCGAGCCCCTCGTCTTCCACCGCTCGGCCTACCGCCGGTTGGCGTCATAGGGCCCGCGCGCCAAAACTTGTAGATTCGCGGCGGCTCGATCTACAAATTTTGGCGGGCCACCCGGGTGCCCCGGCCGTCGAGCAGAGGGCGGGAAGGATCCCACGTGATGCCCCGCCGCCGGGCAGCGATCCCCGACAACGCCTCCAGCACGATCCGATTCCCCAGGAACGCCGTCACGTCCGCGTGGTCGTACGGTGGTGAGACCTCGACGATGTCCAGCCCCGCGATCGGCAACTCCAGGCACAGGCGACGCACGGCGTCCAGGAGTTGCCGTGACGTCAATCCACCCGGCTCCGGCGTCCCCGTGCCGGGCGCCATCCCCGGGTCCACGACGTCCACGTCCACCGACAGGAACACCGCGTCGCAGTCGTCCAGCGCCAACGCGGACGCCTCCGCCAGGCACACGTCCAGCCCCCGCGCGACGATCTCGCTCATCTCGTACGAGCGCATGTACTGGTCGGCCATCCAGTCCAACGTGTCCGGCCCCGGCCAGTACCCGCGCAGCCCCATCTGGATGAACCGGTCACCCCGCACCGCCCCCGACTCGAGCAGCCGGCGCATCGGCTGACCGTGCCCGTGCAGGTGTCCGAACTCGACGTCCCCCGTGTCGGCGTGCGCGTCGAAGTGAAGAACCGACACCCGGCCGAACCCGTGGTGGTGCGCCACACCGGTGATGTCGGGTAACGCGATCGTGTGGTCTCCGCCGAGAACGACAGGCACCGCTCCGGACGACGCGACAGTGGTCACCGCCGCCTCGACCGCCTTGAGGCTTCCCTCGATGTCCCCGGCGTAGGTTTCCACGTCCCCGGCGTCGAGAACGCGCAGTTCCCGGAGGGGATCGACGCGGAGAGCCAACGACGGACGGGAACCGTCGTGGGGGTTGTAGTCCGTGGTGCGGATGGCCTGCGGGCCGAAGCGGGCACCGGGCCGGTGGCTGACACCGCCGTCGAACGGCGCGCCGACGATCACGACGTCGGCGTCCACGAAGGACTCCGGGTCGTCGAGAGCACAGCGGTCGACGCCGAGGAACGTGACGTCGGGGCCGAACATCGATCCGTAGCGGGGCACCGATTCTCCTTGCTGACTTTAAAATCAGTTTCGGGCAGCGTACGACCGATCGGGGTTCGTGGGAAGCTCTGGGACGTGAGCAGGGCAGAGGCACGGGAGCGGATCCTGCGGGCGGCGCTGGAGCTGATCGCCCGCGACGGGTTCGACGGTGTGCGGATCGCGGACATCGCCGAACGCGCCGGAGTGTCCACCGGGCTCGTCCACTACCACTACGACTCGCGCGCGCGGCTGCTCACCGATGCGCTCGCCCAGTCGCTGAGCGTCGCCGAGAGGCGGTTGGAACGCCGGGGCGGCCGTGACCGTGCCGACGAGCGGCTCGCCGACCTGATCGACTTCGGCCTCCCGCTGACCGCCGACGATGCCCTCGAGTGGCGCCTCTGGGCCGAGCTGGAACACCGTGCGCCCGGCGCGCCGGAGCTGGCCAGCGCCCTGGCCGCGTTGAACGACCGGCTACTGCAGCCGCTGGCCGCCGCCGTCGCCGTCGGGCGGGAGGAGGGTCTGTTCACCCACGGTGATCCGGACGACGTCGCGACGGTGGCGTTGGCGCTGCTCGGGGGGCTCGCGACCCGGCTGTCCGCCGGGGACCCGAAGCTGACCACCGCCCGGGCCCGCGCCCTGGCCGGGCGGCAGTTGGCGCTGGCCGTGGGCTACGACGGCGAACTCCCGTTCCAGCCCCTGCCCCCGGCCCCGCCGCCGGTGGCGCCGGCGCCACGCCGCCGCCGGGCCCCGAAAGCCACCGCTAAACCCTAGGCGCTGCACGTTTCGTGCCCCTCTACGGTCACAGAGTGTGCAGCGCTCAACGCTGCTCCCGGCGCGAGCAGCGCGAAAGGGACTGGTTACGCTGCTGCGCGTGTCGCTGATCGCGCAGATTCTCGTCGGCCTGGTAGCCGTCATCCACGTCTACATCCTGGTGCTGGAGATGTTCCTCTGGCGCACCCCGCGCACGCGCGCGACGTTCGGCACCACCGAGGAGTTCGCCGAGGCCAGCGCGCCGCTCGCCGCGAACCAGGGGCTCTACAACGGGTTCCTCGCGGCCGGCCTCGCCTGGGGCCTGATCACCGACGACTTCGCGTTCCAGGTGTTCTTCCTGATCTGCGTGATCGTCGCCGGGATCTACGGCACCGTCACCGCGAACCGCCGCATCCTGTTCGTCCAGGCCCTGCCCGCGGCGGTCGCGCTGGCGTTCGTCCTACTCGCGGGCTAGGTGCCCGAAGCGGTCGCGCAGTTCGCGCTTCAGGATCTTGCCGCTCGGGTTCTTCGGCAGCGCGTCGGTGACCACCACGTACTTCGGTGCCTTGAACCCCGCCAACACGGTCTTGCCGAACGCGATCACCTCGTCCGTGTCCAGACCAGGCTCCTTCGGCACCACCACCGCGGTCACCGCCTCCACCCAGTACGGGTGGTCGATGCCGAACACGGCCACCTCGGCGACACCGGCGTGCTGGTACAACGCCTCTTCCACCTCGCGGCTGGCGACGTTCTCCCCGCCCGTCTTGATCATGTCCTTCTTGCGATCGACGACCCGCAGATACCCGTCCTCGTCGAGCACCCCGAGGTCACCGGAGTGGAACCAGCCGTTGCGGAACGCCTCGGTGGTCTTCTCGTCGTCCCGGTAGTAACCGAGAGTGGCATGCGGACTCCGGTGCACGATTTCCCCGACCGTTCCCGGCGGCACCGGTTCGTCGTTGTCGTCCACCACGATCGTCTCGACGTTGATCGAGGGCCGTCCCGCGCTGCCGGCGTGCGGCAGCTGCTCGTCGGGCCGCAGGATCGTCGCGAGCGGGGCCATCTCGGTCTGACCGTAGAAGTTCCAGAACCGCACGTCAGGCAGGCGCCGGGACAGCTCCTGCAGGATCTCCACCGGCATCGGCGAGGCCCCGTAGTAGCCCTTGCGCAGGCTCGACAGGTCGGTGGTGTCGAACTCCGGCGAGCGCAGCAGCGCGATCCAGACCGTCGGCGGCGCGAAGAATTTGGTGGCCTTGTGCTCTTCGATCGCGCGCAGGATCGCGGCGGGCTGTGGCGCGGGCAGGATGATGCTGGTCGCGCCGGTGTAGACGTCGACGTTGAGGAAGCAGTCGAGCTGCGCGCAGTGGTAGAGCGGTAGCGAGTGGACCTCGATGTCGTCGAACGTCATCTCGCCGTCGATCGCGCAGCTGGCGTACTGCCAGAGCAGCGCGCGGCTGGTGAGGATCGCACCCTTCGGGCGGGATTCGGTGCCGCTGGTGTACATCAGCCGGATCGGGTCGTCGTCCGCGATGTGAACGTCGGCGGGCGGCGGGCCGTCGAAGGACGTCAACTCGGTGAAGTTCCGCCAGCCCGCCTGCTCAGTGCCGATCACGAACCGCAGGTTCACCGCACCGGCGGACGCGGCGATCGCTTTCTCCGCGGTCGCGGTCAGCGCGTCCTCGACGACGAACGCGACAGCCCCGCTGTGGTCGAGGACGTACGCGATCTCCTCGGGGTTGAGCATGAAGTTCACCGGCACCAGCACGATTCCGCGGCGCGCGGTGGCGAACGACAGCACCGCGAACTGCCAGGAGTTGTGCGAGAGGAGCGCGAGCCGGTCGCCCTTGGCCAAGCCGGCGGCGTCCAGGGCCGCGGCGGTGCGGTCGACGACGGCGTCGAGCTCGGCGTACGTGAAGCGCGTGTCGCCGTTGATGATCGCGGTCTTGGTGCCGAAGCGGCGGGCCGAGCGGCGGGGGAGGTCACCGAGCGAGTGCTGCCGGGCTTTCGAAACGTCGGTACTCATGCGGGCCCCTTCGCCGGTGGTGGTACCCGCCGATCCTCACACGGTGCGTCCCAGGAGTTCCAGGGTCCGATCGTCGGAGCGGCCGTCGAAGTACTTGGCGAGGATCCGCTCGTAGACGGGGTCGTCCGGGTCGGCGGCGGCGAACAGGGTGACCGAGGAGCGCAGTTTCATCGCGTCGATCGAGCCGAGGATCCGGGTGATGCTGCGATCGTCGACGGCGAGGAGCGCGTCGATGGCGTCGTGCAGGCGTTTGCTGAGCGTGGGGTGGGCGAGGTAGGCGCGCGCCTCGTCGAGCGAGCCGATCGCGTACTGCTGGGCCATCGAACTGCTGCCCAGACCGCTGATCTGCGGGAAGACGTACCACATCCAGTGGCTGACCTTCTGGCCCGCGCGGAGTTCGTCGAGCACCGAGTCGTAGCCGTAGCCGCTGTCCTGGGCGCTGACGAATCGGCCGAGGCGGTAGGGATCGTCCATGGGGCCACACTATGCGGGTGGAGATCCGTGCGGTGAGATCGGATGATCTGCCCGGTATTCGGGCCGTTTCTGTCGGGCAGCCATCGGAGGACACCGGGGCGGATCCCGCGTACGTGGCGCTCGTTCGTGCTGAGGGCAGCGCGGTGGTGGCGGTGGAGGGTGGTGTGGTGCTCGGGTGGGGTGCTGTGGTGCCGACGCCGCTCGGTGTTCTGCTCACCGACCTGTTCGTCGATCCGGCCGTGCACGGGCGTGGGGTGGGGACCGCGCTTCTTCGCGGGCTCCCGCCGCTGGGGTTCACGTTCAGTTCCAAGCATCCCGCGGCGATGCCGCTGTACATCCGCGCCGGTCTCGTTCCGTCCTGGCCCCTGCTCTACGTCAGCGGTCCGGTGTCCCGCCTGCCCCGCGGCGCCCTCCAAACCCACTTCGTCGACGCTGAGAGCGCGGCCACCGCGGAAGCGGCCCTGCTCCCCGCCCTCGTCCCCGCCCCGCGACCCGTGCGAGCCGTGCCGTTCGCGTCGGCCGCGGGGTCCGCGCCGGCGGGGGCGGTGGCGGGGTCCGCGCCGACCGCGCCGGCCGCACCGGCCGCACCGGCCGCACCGGCCGCACCGGGCGCAGTGGCCGCAGTGGCCGCAGTGGCCGCAGTGGCCGCAGTGGCCGCAGTGGGCGCGGTGGCCGCGGTGGGCGCGGTGGGCGCGGTGGGCGGTGGTGCTTCGGGGCGGGGGGAGGTTTATCGGTATTGGGCTCGGGGGGTTGGAGTGGCGTTCGTGGTTCGGGATGGGGAGCGGGTGGTTGCGGTGGGGGCTGGGAGGCCCGGTGTACCCGGTGTGCTCCAGCACCTCACGTGTTCCGATCCGCGGTCGGCGGCGGGTGCACTGTATGCGGCAGTGGCGGCGCTGGGGTGCGACCATGTCGCGCTGTGCCTGCCCGGTCCGCACCCGGCGCTGCGACTCCTCCTCGCCTCGGGTTTTCGCATTGACGACTTCGACATCACCATGCAAAGCCCCGCGCTCGACCCTCCCACCACTTGGATCTACGCCCCAGGCCTGGCCTGACGCCCACGCGTGCCGATGGTTGTCCGGTTATCCGTGCCATGGCACGGATAACCGGACAACCATCGCCTGCGGCGGGTGCCGCGGGAGGCGGCGGTGGCGCGGCTGGCCGCGGGAGGCGGCGGCGGTGGCGCGTGGCCGCAGGAAGCCGCGGGAGGCGTGGGTTGCCGCGTGAGGCGGCGATGCCGCTGTGATTGCGGCTCAGGCGCGGGTGGCGTCCGGGGTGCTCTCTGCCGGACCGGCGGGTGCGTCTGCGGCCGGCGCTGCGGCGTCCTCGGCTGCGGCCCGCTGCGCAGGTGCCACCGGTGCGCTGGCCGCGACCGCCCCCGGTGCGTCTTCGGCCGCGTCGAGCCGCGCGGCCTTCTCGGAGGTCGACACCTCGGCGCCCTCCTGCACACCCTCGACCGTCGTCGACCGCGCGTCCGTCGCGGCAGGTCCCGCGGGCGCCGCGGGCTCAGCGGGCTCAGCGGGCGCCGCGGGCGCCGCGGGCGCCGCGGGCGCCGCGGGCGCCGCGGGCTCAGCGCCGGCCGTCCCGGTACCGGCTGCTCCGGTACCGGCCGTCCCGGTACCGGCCGTCCCGGCGGGGGCCGGGGCGGGGGTGGTGGGGCGGGTGGAGAGGCGGTCTATCTCGGCTTTGGCTTCGGCGAGGCCGGCGCCCGTGAGTTTGCGGTACTCCTTGACCGCGTGGACCTTCTTGCCGGCGGCGATCAGCCGCTCCACCTCGGGGTAGGACAACTCGGCCACGTCGATACCGAGGTGACCCAGAACCGCGTCGAGTTTCCGCTCGACGGACGCGAGTTGCCGCGCGGTGCGGTGGTCCCGCCGGTCGCGTCCGGCGAGCGCCGCGGCGATCAGGCCGAGTCCGATGACAGCGATCGCTAACGCGACGAGCAGCACGTTGTCCATGCCCCTATTGAACCCTCAACGGTCGAGGCCCAATCATCCCGGGAGCTGCAGCTCAGTCCACTTCTCGCCGTCCGTGGTGGCGTAGTAGCGCCCGTCCTGTACCCCGGTCCCCACCAGGCGACTTCCGGTCGAATCGAGGGACCACAAACTGGGTGTTCCGGCCACCTTTCGTGGTGCGCTCGGTGTCGGATCAATGACCTGCACGCCCCCGGACGAATCCACCACCACGAGCCGGTTGCCCACCGTCGCGGCGTCCCGGCTGCCGCGGAGCGTCGATCCGCGCAGCGACCGCAGTTTCCAGGTGCGACCACCGTCGGTGGTCAGGGACACTCCGCTCGGCCGCAGCAGGCTCTCGTCGTCGACACCGAACACCAGCAGGTACGCGGTGTTCCGATCGGTCGCCGCGACCTGGATGAACGTCCGCGGCGGCGGAGGCAGCGCGGGGCGGGCACCGCGCCACGTCCCGGTCCACACCGCGATCTGATTGTTGCCGCCCGACGCCCAGACGCTGCCGTCCGTGGCGCTCGACATCGAGATCGGCTGCCATTCCGGCTGCGTCGGAAACGCGGTCGGCTGCCCCGTCTCCGGCGCGTACCAACCCACCAACCGCACCCCGGGCTGCCCCTGCTCACCCCCCACCGCCGGCTCTCCCGACGCCGACCGCCCACACCCGATGGCCGCCCGCCGGATGGGGGGCCGGATGGCTGGGCGCCGGATGGTTGCGCGCCGGATGGCTGGGCGCCGGATGGCTGGGCGCCGGATGGCTGGGCGCCGGATGGCTGGGCGCCGGATGGCTGGGCGCCGGATGGCTGGGCGCCGGATGGCTGGGCGCCT